>CAVPOC010000005.1:0-184476 GCA_963706955.1 uncultured Verrucomicrobiae bacterium
TGGACTCCGACTGCCTGGGCGACGTTGCACATGGTCATGGGCCGCAAATGGGCCGGACCCAAATCAAAAAGAAATCACGCTGACGCACCACGATCTCGCGCGAGATATTTAAAAGAGCGTGTGCTGGCGTTGCTGGAACAGCGGATAAAGCACCTCCCGCCGCGGAATCTTTTCGCGTAAGTAATCCGCACCTCGCGGTCAGCAGCGGATTGCGAAAGCATATCCTTGTAACGATCGCCAAATCGTAACGAAGGAATCGTTCGTCATCGTTGAGCGAGAGGGTATAATCATCTCCATCTCGCTCAACGATCACGTCGGGCAATATCGTTTGTTCCTCTTCAGACGAGAACGGGCGACCTGGTCGCGGTTCCAACCGGGCAATCGCTTCGGCCGCATTCTGAACGTCGCTCGGGGAGACATGGCACAACTTGGCAATTTCGGGGAGCTTTCGGCGACTGAGTTCCTCCAGATAGTGCTGCACGATTCGACTCTCCAAGCTGTATTGCCGGCCGCTCCGGCGCAGTTGGATAAAAAGGCACTCGGAAAGGCTACGCGCCCCCACACCCGCAGGATCGAAGCCCTATACTATTTCAATCACCTTCTCGGCTTCTTCTTCGCGGCATCCCGCTTGAGAAGCGTTTCGCCGGTGGTCGCGCGCAAATATCCTTGCTCGTCGATGTTCCCAATTACTACCAGGGCAATGCCGCGATCTTGAGCGCTTATCTCCGAGCCGTTCATCTGCTCGAGGAGGTGCTGCTGGAGCGTCGGGGGCTTCGTTTGTGAATCGAAAAAATGCTGCCGCCGCGCCTGGGCATCTGCGGTCCACGGTTCCGAAGTCGCCCGTTGCGCGTAATATTCGTTCCATTGATCGGTCAGCTCCGATCGTTGGGATTCTTGGGTTTCTGGTTCACGCGCAACTTCCCGCGGCTCTTCCTCAAGGGTCGGATTTAACTCCAGCTCCGCCGTAACAAGCTGCCGAAGCTCCATCAGCGGCGCTTGCAAGATATGCAAGCTCTGCTGCATCTGCGGAGAAAGCGTCTGCTGTAACGCCAGCCCCTGAGTTTGCTCCATTCCCGCCATAGCCGGAGCAAATTTCAATACTTACGTCGAGCGAGCAAGCATTCTTCGCGCCAAAATCCGTTTAAAGAGACTGTTGAGAAACTGACGCATGTCCCGCGCGAGCTCTGGGGTGGATATCGGTGGAGCGACGAAGGAGTTCGCGCCGAGAAGGGGTGGGACCCTTTCTTCCACCAGGGTTGCACCACTTTTCGGCCCTCGCGGTATCGCCAAGCTTGCACTGCGGCTACGACCTGCGCTTGTCTCCTGGCGATCTTCCGAAACTTGGCAGCAACCTGGCATACGTCAGTTTTTCAACAGTCTCCTTAGGCGCGAGATCTGCTTCCGCGACGCTGTCCTGCTCAAAGTAGCTCTGCCTGTTGGAGGGTGTCACGCCTTTCGGATTCTGCTTCGACCTCTTTTATCAGCGTTCTGAATTCGCATTCTTGGAGGGCGGCGATGAGAGGATCGTATCGCGGCACAATTCTGAGGTCCTCGAGCGGTTTGGGAAGTGGCAGCTCGTCATCGAGAGCAATCATGCGACGGTTGGCTTGGATCAAGTCCTTGGCGTTGGCGAGCCGCTCTCTAATTTCTCGGGGAAGACTGTGGCTAACTGCTTCAACAGATTCTCGACGGTTCCATAGGTGTGAATGAGCTGCGCAGCAGTCTTTCCTCCGATGCCAGGGACACCTGGAATATTGTCTGTGCTGTCGCCAGTCAGCGCGAGAATTTCTCCAATCTGTGACGGGTCAACGCCCCATTTTTCCTTGATCTGCCGCGGACCGAGGAGAGCGAATGCATCGGTGCCTGCGTCAGCTTTGGCGGTCGAATAGATGACGACATGTTCGCTGGTGAGTTGAAGGATATCTTTATCGTTGGTCGCGATGACAACGTTCTGCCCCGCCGCGACAGCTTTGCGCGTGTAGGAAGCGATGAGATCGTCGGCCTCTGTCGCAGGGGCGCTCAAGCTGGAAAAACCAGTCAAGGGTAGCTTCTCTTGAAGCCAGATTTCCTGGGAGCGGAGCTCGAGAGGCATCTCGGGGCGATGTTGTTTGTAGCCAGACTGAAGAGAGGTTCGCCGGTCTGGTAATCCGTGGTCCCACAGCACGGCGCCAAGATCCGGCTTCAGATCCGTTACCATCTTCCGCGTTGCTTTCAGAAATCCGTAGATCGCGTTGGTAGGCTCGCCTCGCGAATTGGCCAGCCCGCGAATGGCAAAGAAAGATCGATACAAATAGTAATGGCCATCGATGAGAAGCAGACGCATGAGCCGACAGTCACCTCCGAGCCCGAGGATGCCAGTGCGTTCCCAGTTATAGCGACTTGACGGAAGGCAACTTGTTTTCTAGGTTGCGCCCCCTGCATGTTTTGTCGAGTTCTTGCGCCCTTCCTTTTTGTTTTAGCGTTTCTGTATTCAGTGGTGGCGCAAACTCCGACTCAAGTAACGCCGCCGTCGTCTTTAGGCACGGTCTCTCGGGCGCCTGAATTCAGGCGAGGCGAGCGCCTTTCAGGCTGCCGAGGATTTTTACGCCGCCAAAAACTACGACAGTGCGCTTTCCACCTATAAGCGCTTTCTCAAGGCCTACCCTTCTTCAAAGCTGGCCTCCAAGGCTCAACTTCAGATCGCCGATATTCTGCTGATCCAGGGCCGCTGGAAAGCATCCTTTGACGCTTATCAGAATCTGATTACCCGTTATCCTGACACGCCGGAGTTCGAAGGGGCGGTGGCGCGGCAGGTCCTTATTGCCAATTCCTATTTGGATATGAGGAGAGTCATGGTTCTTGGCTACGGAGTGCCCGTCCCTGGCATTACAGGTATCGAGCAGGCGGCCAAGATGTATGAGACCATTCTCAAGAATGCGCCTTACAGTATCTACGCGCCGATTACGCAGTTTAATCTCGGTCTCGCTTTTCAGCGCGGAAGGAAGATCAAGGAAGCGCGCGAATCCTACCAGAAAGTGCTCGACAAGTATCCAAACAGCGATGTCTGCGATGACGCCCTCTACCAGATTGCCTATATTTACATGCAGCTGGGCTTGACATCGAGCTCCCAGTATCTTTCCGCACTCGTTCTTGCCAGGGAGACTTTCGAAGATTTTCTCCTGCAGTATCCCGCAGCGAAAAGGCGCCGCAAGCGCGAGACAATCTCGCGACCATCGGACGCACCGAGGCCGGAAACCTGATCGACATTGCGAAGTGGTACGACTGGTCGAAAGACTACAAAGCCGCGATTATCTATTACAACGACGTGGTTCGGAAACAACCGCGAACGCCGGACGCGGAGTTGGCCAAGACACGCATCGAGGAGCTTCGCGGCCAGTACGGTGATGATGTGCTCCGTGTCGGATCGGAGCGTGCTGATCGGGAGAAAAATTGGCGTTGCGTCGGCGTCTGCAAGCGCAGGTGGAAACTTCCGCGCTTTCCAATTTTGATGGGCCCTCCAAACGCGACATTGCCCCTGACGAGTTGCCGGTGGTGAAGCGACCCCGTGTTCGCACCGATTCCCGGGACATCCAGCCGATCGAGCCGCTGCTTCCCACCCAATGAACCGACTTGTTGCCGCCATCATTCTCTGCGGGCTGATTGGCGGCTGCGGCTACAAATTGGGAGAGATCCGGCCGACGCCGATGCGCTCTGTTCGCACCTTGGCGGTGCCGACCTTCAAGAACCGGACGTATGAGCCGCGCGTCGAGGTTCTCCTGGCGGATACACTTATTAAGACTCTGCAAGAGGATGGCACTTACACGATCGTCTCTGACGACATCGCAGATGCGATAATGAACTGCACGCTCAACAGGGTAGAGCGCCGTTCTATCCGCTCTGTCCAGAACAACGTGCTGGCCACCGCGGAGTTCGGCCTTTATCTCGATATCGCTTACGAGGTCACCGACCGCGTCACTGGCAGCATTCTCAAAAAGGGCCGGGTAACCGGTAGATCGACATTCTTTAGCAATACCGATCTCCAGACCACCGAGCGCCAGGCCATTCCGATTGCAGCTCGAAACGCCGCCGTTGAGTTGACAACGGAAGTGTCAGAGGGCTGGTAGGAGCCGTTGCTGACCGTCGTTCCGACCCCTATTGGCAATTTGCAGGACATAACCCTGCGAGCACTACAGACCCTGCGGGAAACAGATCTGATTGCGGCTGAAGACACGCGCCGTTCAGCGATTCTTCTCCTTCATCACAATATCAAGAAACCGATGATCAGCTTGCACGAGCACAACGAGGAGGCGCGCACGGCTGAGTTGGTCGAAGAAATTGCCGGCGGCAAGTCTGTTGTATTAATCACAGATGCGGGGATGCCGGGAATATCCGATCCGGGGTTCCGTCTAATTCGCGCGTGTCGTGAGCGTGGCCTCGGTGTGGATGTCCTCCCGGGGCCAAGTGCAGTGATCACGGCGCTGGTGGGCTCAGGCCTTCCCACCAACGCCTTTTACTTCGGGGGATTCGTTCCGGTAAAAAGCGGCCGCCGTCGCGCTGAGCTCGAACGGGCTGTCTCGCGCCCGAAACGAGTGTCTACTTTGAGTCGCCGCATCGCCTGCTGAAGACGCTGCAGGTTCTCGCTGAGGTGGCTCCGGAATCCGATGTCTGTGTCGCCAGGGAGCTCACCAAGAGATTCGAAGAGTACCGACGCGGAGCTCCAGCCGAGCTTTGTGCCCATTATGAGAGCCGTAGACCGAAGGGTGAGATCACCCTCGTGATCTCGCGCGTGTCTCGCGGGAGCGGAAATAGAACTGAGGCAAGTTCCGAAAGCTGCTAGAGGAAAATACGCGCCTCGAATCTCGGTACGAGCGAAAGCCCTAAAATCCATTTGAACGCCCTTCAGGATAACAAAGCTGGTCAGTCGGACTTAGCCCGGCCTCCCCGGTCGCGGTATTTGCGGCCGGATCAGCGGAAATCTCGGGCAGTTCTCGCCTTCGTTTTCATGGCGTTGCTGGCAGGCGTGGCGCTATTGCCATTTGCCTCGAGATCGCCCCTGGTGAGTGTGCAAACATGCGCGTTCAAGGGCGCTACCGGCCTTCCGTGCGCCCTCTGCGGAGGTAGCCGGGCGGCGCAGGCGGTGCTGCGCGGCGACTTCGCTCAAGCGTGTTATCTCAATATGGCAGCGCTGCCATCCATCGCGATTGTGGCCAGCGTCGTCCTCTTGTTGTGGTCCGAGGCCATCGGTGGAAATGCAGTGATCGAATTGGGGGAGGTTGCCGCAAAGGATTCGACCCCTTTTGCCGCTTTTGCTGGCGTTCTTCTGCTTTTACTGGATCGTTCATATTGCCGATGCCATCCGCGCTGCGAAGCCAGAGCTCATCGACGTTCGCAACCCGATCGCCCGCTTTATCTGCCAGCGCTTTTTGGATTCGGAGCAGTGATTTGCGCTCGACGTCCGGGTCCGTAAAACTTACACGGCCTGACCAAGGAATTGGTTCTACGCGAAGGATGGCCAGCAGGTCGGACCGCTGCAGTTCTCCGAATCGAGCCCCTTCGTGCCGAAGGGCAGCTAACCGATGACACGCTTGTCTGGCAGCAAGGAATGGCCAATTGGATTTAGCTCTCCAGCGTTTCGAAGCCTCTCGTCGAAAAGTCTGTCGCCGAGGTTCCGGCGAGTCCAACGCTGACCCCAACTCCGCCGCAGCCCCTCTCCAGCGACGCGACGGCGTTGCCCGACTACGGCGATTTGCTTTCTTGGGGCATTAGGCATTCTCCTGCCCTGCGCCGGACTGGCCGTATACATCGCGCTTATCGTCCTTCATGTCCTTGAATTTAGCGCGGTCCGCAAAGCGATCGCTGCCGGTCGACTCCCAGAGACTGACTACAGCAAAATCTATCCCGCGCTCTTTATTCTCGGACTCGTCTGCTGCGGCGGCATCTGCTACCCCTCTTTATGTAATTCCGAAACCGCACAGGCTATTTCAAACCTCAGCCCTACGCGGTTTGGGTAGCGATTATCGCTTTGGTTCTGAGCATCGGAATTAATGTCGCCCTCAATCTCGGGAACGGCCGCGCTGCAGCAAGCATCGCAGTAAATCACGTGCTTTTGGGACTTCGCTTCCTCGCACGCAGACTCAAAAAGATAGGCAAACCGGGAAACTCCCACCTTTCCCGCAATCGTGCGCGAAGAAAGTTCAAGTAACTTTCCGGTAGGAGCCGGGGGTCATTCACGAAAAGAAGGAAGATTGGTGGCTGAAATGGATTGGGCTTCTCTGGCAGGAGTTGAGTGGCATAGAGAAGCTTGAAGCGCCGATTGCCCCGCAAGGGCGGAGCTTGACGTTCCATGATGGCGCGAAGGAATCGATTTAGCTCGCCTGTGCCTGTTCGTCGGCTTCGCATGCTGTCGGATCTTTTCGATCGTCGTAAAGAGCCTGTTTACCTGCCCTCGCGTCTTCGCCGACAGGGCGACGATCGGCGCGTGGTCCAGGAAGAATAGTTTTTCGCGGACGCGGGCCACCTGTTCTCGCAAGAGTCCGGAATCGAGCCGTGCTTGGGATTGAATTAGATCCCACTTGTTCAGCGCGATGACGCAGGCCCTCCCAGACTTCTGAATGAGCCCGGCAATTTTCTTGTCCTGGGTGAGAACTCCCGCGGTGGCGTCGATGACCAGCACGCAAAGATCGGCGCGTCTGATGGCCTCCTCGGATCGCATGACGCTGAATACCTCCACCGACGCATCATGTTTTGAACGGTGGCGAATTCCTGCGGTGTCGCAGAAGATAAAGGGTTTTCCATTCCACTCGCCCGCAGTGTCGATGGCGTCACGCGTGGTTCCTGGGATTTCACTCACGACAGTGCGTTGATCGCCGAGAATGGCGTTCACCAGTGAAGATTTGCCGACATTTGGTCTGCCAACGAATGCGAGCTTCGGAGCGTCAGGAGGAGTAATGCTCTCTTCTGCCGGCAGAAGGCTCTCAATCGCTTGGACAAGCTCACCGGTTCCACGCCCATGCGCCGCGCTTACGCCGAGCGTCTTGGAGAATCCAAGCTTGGCAAAGTCCGCGGTGAAATCCTCGTGCTTTGGCGCGTCTAGCTTGTTGACGACGAGAATTACGCGCTGATGCCATCGGCGGAGCCTCTGGGTTAGTTCTAGATCCAGCGGGGTGGCACCATGCTGACCATCAACCACGAAGAGGAGCAAATCCGCGCTTTCGATGGCGATCTGAGTAGCCGCATGCGTTTGCTCCGCAAAATCTGGATCAGGGCTCGCGCCGATACCGCCGGTGTCGATAATTTCAAAGGGCGCGACACCGAGGCGGCAAATCGCAACGACCCGATCACGGGTGACGCCGGGTTGATCATGCACGATTGCAATCTTGCGACCCGCGAGACGATTGAACAAAGCGGATTTGCCCACATTTGGCCTTCCGACGATTGCGACGCTACGCATGCGGAGTGTCGTGGTGCCTTAATCGAGTGATACCGTCAAAAAGATATCCGATGCCACTGATCAGCGTAAACAGCCCTGCGGCATAGACGGAATAGAGATGAAACGGCCATTGCAGCATCACCCACGCAATGGCCACCATCTGTAGGGCGGTGGCGCTCTTTCCCCAGAAACTGGGCCTGACTTCAAGATCTCCATTAAGATGCTTGAGGAGGACACAACCAGTGACAATTACCGCGTCGCGCGCGATCACAAGGACAGGAAACCAAAGCGGAAAAGCATATGTCCACTTGCTCAAGCTTAGGGTGATGATCGCCGTGAGCAGCAGTCCTTTGTCAGCAATAGGATCCAAGACAGCGCCGAGTCGACTTCGCTGGCCATAGCGACGGGCTACCCATCCGTCGAGGCAATCGGTGATCGACGCAATCAGGAATACGATCACTGCCGCCCAGCGGTGCCACTCCTCGGGTCGTCCCTGCTCAACACTCCGGCCATAGTAGACCGCAAAGAGCACGAAGAGCGGAATGAGCAATATGCGCGCAATCGTGATCTTGTTGGCCAAAGTCATAATGAGAACTCTGTGTCGTGGAAAGGCTCGTTCACAGCGAAAATTTCTGGCTCAACTTGCGCCGTGGTCCAGGAATTCAAGTGGATTGCGCTGTCACTAGCGACAATCTGGGTGGTCGCGCTCTGTGCGTCCCCTCGGTGCGGGATTCCTATGCGAATGGCTGGAGATGCCTGCTGCGACACGCGTCGTTCTGGAAGTTGCCGGGAGGCTTTGCTCTCGCGTATGGCCTTTTCCAGCTGCTGGACTTTTGTTTGCTTCAGTGGAGGATCGGGCGAGTTCCGGAGTTTGCTCCATTGATCGCACGGATGCCGCTGGACTATCGGCAGATCGCCTTGGATTCGATCCTTCCAGCCGCTGAGTTATTGGCAGCCGCGCTAAATTGCCTGGTGGCGACATTTCCGGTTTCGATTGTTTGCGGACTCCTCTTTCTCGCCAACTATCGTGGTCTTACTGGTGAGCTGGGCTACGCTTTGTTGCGACGATATCGAATTTGGGGTTGGCTATGGCTTGGTCTCCTCGCTGCATGCGCCTCGGCTTCGCTCCTCAAACCTCTGACAATTCTCACCTTGCCGGAATTGGCCAGGATCCTGTCCTTTCACGAGCTCTTATTGGTTTGCAGTGTCGTAAACGGACTCTCATTTGCCTTCGAATACCTCCTCGGCACTTGCCTTCAAGTATACTTGCTTCTGATTGCCTACGGCTGGGTGCGGGGTCTTCATTTTCGGCGTGCTCGTGTGCTGCAATTTGCCGTCCGTCGCATGGGTTTTGTTCTCAAGTGGGCACTGGTTATCGTTCTTGCGACGGTCGCGCTCGTTCATTTGCCTCTCCTTCTCGAGGCATGGCTTACTGGAGATCCGATTGGCTGGAGGACCTTGATCCTCGTGGAAATAATCTCTCGTCCAATGCTTGCAGCCATCATGCTCTTGATGGCCACCGTGCAGATCCGGTTGGTCCTTCACAACGACTCTCTTCGCGGCGCGGTCGCAGCGCATGGACGCTTCCTAAAAAGGCATGGACTAAGGTGCCTGATTTTCTTGCTCGCTGGATTCTCCGTCCTTTTCCTACTGCAGATTCTGCGCTTGGGCGGAGGTGCCTGGCTTGGCGCACCCATCTTCAAGCAGGCCTGGTCATTAGTCCTGGAAACCGGCGGAGCCATCATCGGAGGCTGGATTCTCGCCTCCTGGGTTTGCTTTTATAAGAGATGCGAGGCGTCGCGGAACATTACTTTCTGAGATGATTCTTTCGTGCCAGGACCTTTGCTGCCAGCGAACCAACTGGAACGAGTGTGACCAGGTGTCAATTCGCGATGTGACGCTCTCGTTCTTTCCGGAACGTTCTACGAGTTTAGCGGGCCGGATCATTCTGGCAGAGACCTCCTCATGAATAATCTGGCTCTTCTTGAGCCGTGGGACTCAGGAACAATCTGGCTTGATGGACGAAACCTACACCAGATCTTGGAAAGTGATCTTCGGCGGCTACGTAACGAAACCTTCGGGTTTGTCTTTGAGCATCCCTGTCTCTTACCGTCCTTCTCCGTAGCGGAAAATGTGGCCATGCCCCTGTTCCGCATCTGTGGCGCAGACGCTAATGCCGCTCGGGAGCGAACTCATGACGTGCTCGACTTTTGCGGCATCCCGGAACTTCAAAATCAGCTCGCCGGCCGCCTGGCCTCATTTGCTCAGCGGCGGGCTGCCTTGGCGCGTGCCTTGGTTCATGGTCCGCGAATCCTGGTCGGCATCTGCCCGTCTGCCCCCAGCGATCTCCACGATTTAGCGTGGCGAGCTGCCGACGAGCTCGGCGTTTGCGTGCTTTGGGCGGGGCAGGATGGATCCGCCAGCGGAAAGGCGCAGAGAAAGATTCAGGTGCGCGGCGGCTACGTCTTATGTGAACGGCAAATGTGAGTGTACCCCGTCTGCAACTTGCCTCCCCCGTAGGCGCAAAGAAATCCAACCTGGCGTTTGCCCTCGGATGTCTGCCACCTGCCCGGCGGCGGGACGCGTTGGTGTTCTACGACTTTTGTCGCGCAGTTGACGATATCGCCGACGATCCCGGACGCTCTTCTGAGGAAAAGCGCGAACTTCTCGAACTTTGGAAAACATGCCTGAACCGCGAGAGAGACCTGCCGGAACCCCTTATAGGGGTGCTGGTCCGCCATGGCATTGATCGTCGGCTGTTGTTCGAGATTGTCCTCGGTGTCGAAACCGATATTGAGCCTACCCGCTTTCAGACTTATGAAGACTTACGCACTTACTGCTGGCGAGTGGCCAGTGCCGTCGGTCTCGTCAGTATCGAAATTTTCGGCTGCAAAAATCCAGCAAGCAAGAGCTACGCCGAGTTGCTCGGCTATGCCTTGCAGATGACCAACATTCTTCGCGATGTCGCCGAAGACGCCGCCGTCGGTCGCATCTATCTGCCAATTGAAGATCTGCGAAAGTTTGACGTCAGCGAGAGCAGCCTCCTGGCTGGAAAACCGAGCGGCAATTTTACTGCTCTCATGCGCTTCGAGGCAGGCAGAGCCCGCGCGCTTTTTGCCGACGCTCGCCACGCTCTTCCGGACGACGACGCAGACTCCCTCAAACCCGCCGAACTTATGCGCACGATCTATGAGCGCATCCTCTCCCGCATGGAGGCGGACAACTTTCGCGTCTTCGCGAAGCGCTATCGACTGTCTCGAGTAGAAAAGCTCCTCGTCTTTCTCTACTTCCGGTTTGGGCCCCTTTCCTTCGTCACGAGCAGCCGCGTGGGAATTATCTGGTAGAGCCAGTCAACGTGGAGGGGCAAAGTCCCCCCGCGGGCGTCTGGCAGTGCTTTGACGACCAGCAGATCGGCTGCGAGCCCCTGAATTACCTCACACAACGCGTATCCCGTATTGGATGTGACAATCCGCGTTTCGATGTCAACGCCCGAGTCGAAGAGCGGCGCAGAGAGCTCCTCCAACCAAACCTCCAAATCCTGCGCGGCCTCTCCGCGGGATGCAGCGATAGCGGCGGCGAAAGGAGTCTCGGTGACCGCGATGGTGGCGTGTTCAGGCCGAAGAAGCTCCAAGGACCTCTGTAGAAAATGTGCCACGTCCTCGCCCGGCTCCAAGGCGAAGACCACTCGACGCAAGATGTCTGGAGAATCGAGCGGCCGGGGAACAAGGAGAAGATCACAGGGCGCGTCGCGCATCAGTTCGCGAGCTACACTGCTGGTGAACGGGCGATCAGCATCCTCGACTTGCAAGGCGCCTGCGATGACCAGTTCGTAATCATAGTCCTGTGCGGCACTAATGATCGCCTGGGCTGGCGGATGCCTATTGACCCAGCGGATCGCGGCATCCCGTCCCATCACTTCAAGAAAACGCCGTTCCTTCTCGGCATCGAATTGCGCTGCATGAACGATCTCCAGCTCGGCGCCCAGATAGCGGGCGAAGGATTCAGCCTCCGCAAGCACCGCTTCAAACGTCGGTGAGAAGGTGGAAGCAACTGCCACGCGCCGATAGGTCCTCATCACCGGCAAAGTCGCCCCGCTTCCCATTCAGCGCCAGTGGAAATCAACCTCTGGCTAGCGCCATGATAGCCCGGTATTCGTCTGCAGTCACGGGCATGACACTGAGTCGCGGACTGCGCACCAAGGCAAGCTGGCTAAGTTTCTTATCAGCTCTGATTTCCTCGAGTGAGACTCGCCGGCGTAGCGGCTTCAGCGGTTTTAGCTCGACGGCTACCCAATTTCCACCCGTCGCGGTGGGATCAGCGAAAGCCTCGCGAAGAACTTGTGCTTCACCGACAATCGCCTTATCGATGACGCTGTGATAAAAGAGCACGCGGTCACCTGCTTTCATTGAGCGCAAGTTATTGCGAGCCTGAAAATTTCTTACACCCGTCCAGACGGTCTTTCCCTCCTTAACGAAGTCGTCCCACGAATAAGCCGTCGGCTCCTGCTTGACGAGCCAGGACTTCATGCGCAGGTGTGGGCGACCGCGCGACCCTCGAGGTAAGAGTTTATGTTTTCCATCGTCACGCCGGTAAGGCGTTCCATAGCCTCGTGGCTGTTGAAAGCGACGTGCGGAGTAAGCACAACTTCAGGGCGATTCAAGAGCCGGTGATGCGCGACCAGCTTGGAGAATTCCGCCACCCGCTGCGCCGAGGTTTCTCTGATCATTCTGCCTGCTGAGCTCCGAACCCGTTCCGCAATCTTCTCGCTGAGAACTTGCGTTGCTCCGCCTCGGAAGACGCGTTCATCCTCGAGGACATCAAGGCCGACCCCGGCGACTCGTCCTGAATCCAAGGCTTCGATAAGTGCACTCGAGTCGATAAGCCCGCCGCGCGCCGTATTGATAAGCAGGAGGCCAGGTCGGCAGAGCGCGAGGGCCTCGCGGTTAATCATATGACGCGTGGTGGGAGTAAGCGGCACGTGCAAAGTTATCACGTCCGACTCACGCATCAGCTCTGCAAAGTCGACATAGCGAAAATCGAGCAGTTCGCTATAAAAAGCATGCGCCGAGTCGTCGAAGGCGAGCACACGCATGCCGAAGCCGTTTCCAATTCGGATAACGTGAAGCCCGACCCGACCCGCGCCCACCACGCCAAGAGTCTTGCCCCGTAAGTCGAAGCCACGCAGTCGTTCGCGTCTGAAACGCCCTGTCCGCACAGCTCGTTCCGAATCCCTCAGACGCCGCGAGAGTGCGAGAATGAGCGCAAAAGTATGTTCGGCGACGGTGTTCTCGCCATAGCTTCCTACATTGGCAACGCCAACTCCGCGCCTTTCACAAACATCGAGATCGATATGGTCGCAACCCGTCGAACGGGTGGCGATCAAACGAAGGCGAGGGTGATCATCCAGAAAGGAACCGTCGATTTTTTCCGTTATGAACACCGAGACTATTTCAGTATCTTCGGGCACCTCATCGAGTCGGTCGACAAACAAGACCTCGTGCTCGGCAAACGCCTCTTCGAATAGAGTTTTGGCCTCGTTCTCGACCTCCACGAAGCACATTTTCCTGCTTTGCACGGAAGTCTCGCTCATCAACAATTATGATTCTGGCATGTCGGACACGAGTCAAACAGGTTTCTTCATCAGTTTCGAAGGATCCGAGGGAAGCGGCAAGAGCACCCAGATTCAGTTGCTCGACGAATACCTTTCTAGCGTGGGATTAAGGCCGGTTCTGGTCCGGGAACCGGGCGGCACGGCCGTCGGGGAGAGCCTCCGCCACTTGTTGCAGCACTCGGCCGAAGGGCGGGAGATGACGGCAGAATGTGAACTCCTGCTTTTCGCGGCAAGTCGTGCGCAGTTGGTTCGCGAAAAAATTCTTCCGGCCCTCGCGGAAGGTGCGATCGTAATCTCGGACCGTTTTCTCGACTCAACAACTGTGTATCAGGGTGTTGCGAGAAGGATCCCGGCGAAGATCGTCGAGGTGATCAATCGCTTTGCGACCGGACCTAGACTGCCAGACATTACCTTCCTTCTCGACATGGATGCGATCGAGGCCCATAAGAGGATCAGTAGTCGGCGGACCGGCGATCCTGATAGGATGGAAGAACAGCCTGCGGAATTCTACCAAGCCGTGCGCTGTGGCTATTTGGATGCGGCGTCGAACTGTACAGACAGGATTCGCCTTTTGGATGCGTCCAAACCGGAAGAGGAAATTGCCAGGGAAATCCAAGAAACGCTGCGCTTTCATGCCATTTTCAAAGGAAGCAGCACTTGAACGGCTGAACGAAGCCCGTCGCGCCGGCCGATTGGCGCACGCTTATCTGCTAACGGGTCCCGTTGGAAGTGGGAAGTCCTGGTTGGCGGAACGGATCGCGGCCGCGCTTTTGGAGTGTGCACCGGAACGCGTGATTACTCATCCCGATTTGCGCGTCGTGCAGCCAGAATCGAAATCTCGACGCATCGTCATTGATCAGATTCGCGAGCTCGAGCATGCCATTACGCGCAAGCCTCTGCTGGCGAGCAGCAAAGTCGCTATCATTCACGATGCCGAGCGGATGCAACCCCAGGCCGCCAATGCATTTCTCAAGACCTTGGAAGAACCGCCAGAGGGTTCGCTGATCCTGCTATTGAGCACCGTTCCCGAGGCAATTCTCGAAACGGTTTTGTCCCGCTGCGTGGAAACTGCCTTGCGGCCTGATGCGAAACAAGAATCAACCCCGGAAGAAGAGGCCATTCTGAGTGCGCTGCAAGAATCTCTGATCGAGCGAAGAGAGGCCAGGCGTCGCGGCGGCATTCCGGTTGGCACGAGCGGTTCAGGAGATTCTTTCGGAGATTCGCGAAAGGATCGCGTCAGAACACGAAGATCTGCTCCGCAAGGAGACTGCCCGCTATAGGCAGGCGGCCGATGACTCTTCATGGTTCGAAGAACGCGCCGGGCAAGTTAAGGCGCTGGTGGAAGCTGGAGCTTTGCGCGAACGCGAGCGCGTGCTCCAGGCGGATCTTCGAGGCGGTCGCTGCTGCCTTGCGAGCGCAGCATGGACGTGCCCGTCGAAGAATCCAGTTGTCGCTGCTCTATCTCGAAAGTTCTCGGCAAGAGAGCTGCTACGATGCCTTGACACTCTGGAACTGCTGCGTCGCCGACTCGCTTTGGGCGTTCAGGAATCCCTTGCGTTTGAAAGCGGATTCCTCGAAATGATCACTGTCCATGAAACCTCTCGTTCCGCGACCCTCAAGCGCTGAGACTTGCTCGAGAGTGAGGCGCCGGAAAACCGCGGCTATCGACCAACTGCTTTATGGCTCGAATCGTAATCAAGTTTGGCACGGGCGTCCTCTCGCGCGCCGGCGGGCGGGCGCTTGATGGAAGGCAATTTCGTCGCTTTGCGGCCGAGATTGCTTCGCTGCGTCAAGGAGGGGAATTCTTGCGTCATCGTCAGCAGTGCGGCGATCGCGGCGGGCGTCCACATGCTGGGTCTCGGCCAGCGACCGGAAGATCTTCCCGGAAAACAAGCCTGTGCCGCGGCCGGCCAGCCGGAACTTATGCGCATGTATGCCACGGCCTTCAAACGGCACGGCATCAAAGTCGCCCAACTGCTGCTGACGCACGATGACATCGATAGCCGCATGCGGCGGCAGAATGCGTCCAATACGATCGAACGGATATTCCAAACCCGAAACATCGTCCCGGTCATTAACGAAAATGATACCGTGGCCGTGGAAGAGCTTCGCTTCGGTGACAATGACCGCCTTTCCGCGGAGGTCGCTCAGCTGGTAAATGCTAATCTCTTGCTCTTGGTAACCTCATCCGATGGGCTGATCGATTCGCACGGGCGGCGGATTACGAAAGCTCGAGGCGGTCTCGGAAGTTTGGCAACATGTCCGCCCCGACAAAGGGGAAATGTCGGTAGGTGGAATGCGAACAAAGCTTCAAGCCGTGGATTTCGCGCTATCGCATGGGATTACTACGTTTATTGTCGACGGTCGCAAAACCGGTCAGAATCTCCGCGGCGCTCAACGGAGAAGACGTTGGCACGCAGTTCCTCCCGGCATCGCGACGTGAGAACGAGCAGGTGCGGACCTAGGGCCTATGATGAGCCTCCAAGTGGCGGTCATCGCCAGGAACACCTTTACCGAGCTCGTCCGCCAGAAGGTCTTTTACATCATCCTCGTTTTCGCCGTTTGTGCGATCGGTAGCTCGGTCTTCATGGCGCGTCTTACCTTTCAGGAGGAATTTCAGATGCTCAAGGATGTCTGCCTGGGAGCGATGTCGATCTTTACCTCGCTGCTGGCCATTCTCGCCACCGCGAATTTTCTCCCGAAGGATCTCGAAGATCGCACACTCTACAATCTTCTGTCGAAACCGGTTCCCCGCTTCGTCTATCTCCTCGGCAAGCTTCTCGGAATCATCTTGCTGCTCGCGCTCTTCACTCTTCTGATGAGTGCCGTCTTCGGCATCGTGCTCGGGTTGCGCGAACAGAGCGTTCTCGCGCAAACGCGTTCGGAATTTCGCGACGCGCCTGAGGAATCGGCGGCCGCGCTCGCGGCCATCCAAGCCGCGACTTTCAACGCGAACCTCGATTCCTGGCATCCTCATCATCTTCGTAAAGGCTGTCCTGCTCGCTGCGCTGACCCTCTTTATCTCCACCTTCGCCACCTCATCACTTTTCACCGTCATGATCGCCGCGGCCGTTTACTTCATCGGTCATCTGCAATCGACCGCACGTGAATACTGGTTGCAAGGAGTCGATATCAAATGGTGGACGCGCCTGATTGTTGCCTTGGTGGCGCTGCTCTTTCCCGATCTTCAATCGTTCAACCTCACAGACGACGTGATCGCCGGAGCACCCATACCGCTGCACATGTTCCTCGAGACATTTGCCTTCGGCTGGGTATACACGGCGGTCTATTTTGCTCTTCTCCGCCCTGGTCTTCGCAGGACGAGAACTATGATTCGACAGGCGATGGCCATTGCTTTGCTCGGGGTGTTTGGGATTCTCAAGATGCCGGCAGAAAAGATCTCTCGACGCAGCCCAAAGACAAGCAGGGCTGCGGGGACTGCTCTCAACCTCGATCTACGCGAAAAGGTCGGACAGCTGAGCTTTCTGGCGGCTTTGAGCGGTTTTCGCTCGCCGCTGGCTGCCTTTCTCTGGATCGAAGCCCACAATGCATGGGAACGAACCGAGTGGGGCCGCATGGCTGCGCTTTTCGATGCGGTCACTACTCTTCAGCCCCGATCTCTCCTCTATTGGGATATGGCCGCGTGGCACATGGCCTGGAACGCGAGCACAGCCGCGCTCCAGGATACGTCCCAGCCCAGCGAGGCCTTTCGCATCCGCAACCAACGTCAATACTTTCGGCTTGGACGCGAATTACCTCGAGCGGGGCATTAAGAATAACCCGGAGAGCTTCTTTCTTTATCGCAGCCTGGCAGTTCTCCTGCGCGACAAGTTCGAGGATCATTGCGGGGCCGGCGAAGCTTTCCTCAAGGCCTCGCAGCTTCCTGGGCGCTCCAGCCTATCTCGGGCGGTTTGCTGGTTATGAATTGGCGAAGTGCCCGGGTCATGAGCAAGCGGCTTACAATCTGCTCAGGGCGCTCTACGACGCAGAACCTGGCGGACGTAAACCAATGCTTATCACAATCCTCAAGGAACTTGAAAAGAGGCTGGATGTCCCCAGCTGGCAGCGCATAAATTCAGAAGTGGAATAGATTTTACTCTCTCCAATGCGCTTCGCAATTTTTGGCGATATCCATGCCAACCTTCATGCCCTGAAAGTTGTCCTCGCCGACGCTGAGACCCATATGTGCTCCCATTTCGTTTGCATGGGCGATGTTGTCGGCTACAACGCCTACCCGAAGCAGTGCATCCAAGCAGTCCGCCAGCTGGACTGTCCCGTCGTCAAGGGCAACCACGACGAGCAAGCCTCGATGTCTGGTGATCAAGAGGGCTTTAATCCCCTCGCCGAGGAAGCCATCAACTGGACACGCGAGCAACTTTCCAATGAAGAAAAAGAGTGGCTTCGCGCGCTGCGTCTTCAACGTCAAGTCCGCGATTTCACCATTGTCCACGCCACTCTGGATACACCTCACAAATGGGGCTATGTCTTTAATCAGCTCGACGCAGCCGCCAGCTTTAATTATCAGCACACCTCGGTTTGCTTCATCGGGCACACCCACTCGCCAAAGGCCTATGTGCGCGACGGCAGCGTGAGAATTATTCCGCTGGATGTTCTGGCACTTCAGCGCGGAAAGAAATACCTGATCAACGTTGGCAGTGTCGGCCAACCCCGTGATGGAGACTGGCGGGCGGCCTATTGCATTTACGATACCAGCAGCAATGAGGTTCAGTTGCGCCGCCTGGAATATGATCTCGGTGGTGCCCAGAAAGCCATTCTCGATGCGGGTCTGCCGCGACGGCTGGCCGAACGTCTGGCCATTGGCCGCTAGCGTCTCACTTCACAGATTGTTGCGAGCTGAAGACGCTCCTTCTCATAAAGCCGGGTTCGTTAGGCGACATCATTCATGCTCTCCCGTGCGCAGCGGCACTCAAGGACTTTTACCCGGAAATCAAAATCACCTGGCTAGTCGACGAGCGCTGGCAAGCCGTGCTCAGGGACAATCCGGTTGTCAACGAGATAGTGATTTTTCCACGCGAAAGGTTTCGAGGTTTGGCCGGAATGCTAGCTTCGATTCCGTGGTCGCTTCAACTCCGTAAGATTCGCCCGGATGTTGCCCTGGATCTGCAGGGACTACTCCGCAGCGCGCTCATGGCCAGGCTAAGTCGCGCCGGGCGTGCCATTGGAATCAGCGATGCGCGCGAGGGCGCCAGCCGGCTCTATCACCAGGTGGTCCCGGTGATCCGCGGTGAGCATGCTGTCTTGCGCTATCTGAGAATCCTTGGAAGCCTCGGGCTCCCGAAGATCGAGCGGCCCGTCTTTCCGCTTCCGCCGGGCGTCCCCTTGGCGGCACCGTTTCGCGACCGGCCGTTTGTTGTGCTGCATCCGTTTGCGAGAGGCGAAGGAAAGTCGCTTGCGGCTGAACATGTCATCCAGTTTTGTGAAAGCGTCCGGCCACTGACAACTGTCCTGGCAGGCGTCGGAAAGCTGCCGCGAGAATTGCCCGGAACTACCATCAATCTGCTCAACCAAACTACCATCGGAGAGATGATTTGGCTTCTCCGCGCGGCTGATTTTGTCGTCAGTGTGGACAGCGGGCCGATGCACATCGCCGCGGCCGTCGACACGAAAATGCTTTCTATTCACACCTGGAGCGATCCCCGGCTGGTCGGCCCATTCAGCGACGATGCCTGGATTTGGCAAGGCGGACAAATTCGGCGGCAGCAAATTGGGGCGCACTCGTTGCTTCCCGCACGACCGCCACATGGCGGCGACATCGTTGAGATCGCCGATTTCGTCAAGGAGTTGGTCGCCGAGCAGCGATCTTCGCAATAGCTGGCGACTTCTGCGGCTTCTCTTTCTCTGGAAGAGGCGCAAAGATCTACTCTTCTTCGCTTATCCGAGCAACTCCTCGACCATTGCCCGCTCTTCTTTCAGTTCGTTGACGCTCGCCTCGATCTTAGCCTTGGCGAAGTCGTTCAGGGGAATCCCTTGGACGATCTCGATTTTCGTGCCATCCGATCTTGTCGGAAACGAACACATCAGACCTTTCTCGATTCCGTAGCTTCCGTCCGAACAGAGTGCAATGCTATGCCAATCGCCTTCCGGAGTCGCATTGATGATCGATCTCACTGTCTCTATCGCGCCATGCGCC
Source organism: uncultured Verrucomicrobiae bacterium (assembly GCA_963706955.1). Lineage (GTDB taxonomy): Bacteria > Verrucomicrobiota > Verrucomicrobiia > Chthoniobacterales > Terrimicrobiaceae > DASTFP01. The sequence goes on from CAVPOC010000005.1 coordinate 19,171, forward strand.
GCCGATTTTGCCGAAGAAAGGCCCCGCGCCTGAATGATTGCAGCGCCACGCTGCTGCACAGCTTTGATAAAATCATTTTCCAGCCACGGCGAGTCCGATATCACTTCCGGAGCCGGTTTGCCATCGATGCGGGCATTGAAGAAATCGGGATAGAGTGTACTCGAATGATTTCCCCAGATGGCCATATTGCTGACATGTCGCCAGTGTGAGTTGCTCTTGAGCGCAAGCTGGGTCTTGGCACGATTCTCATCTAGACGCGTCATCGCGAACCATCGATCGGAGGGAACCTGCTTGGCGTTGTTCATGGCGATGAGGCAGTTGGTGTTGCAAGGATTGCCGACGACGAGCACGCGAAGGTCAGACGCTGCCGACTCGGCAAGCGCTCGGCCCTGCTCAACGAAAATCTTCCCATTGATGCCAAGCAAATCCTTGCGTTCCATTCCGGCTCTCCGTGGCACACTCCCAACCAGAAGGGCCCAGGTCACCCCGCGAAAGCCCTCATTGAGATCCAGCGGTGGCCAGGACGTTGTGCAACAGCGGAAACGCGCAATCGTGCAACTCCATCACCACACCCTCGAGGACCTTCAGGGCAGGTGGAATCTCAATCAAATGCAGGTCGATCGGTTGCTCTGGACCGAAAATCGCACCCGAGGCAATTCGTGGCAAAAGTGAATATCCGATCTGGCCGGCAGCGCCGGTCACCGCGACTTTAATGGGAGAATTCATAGCAAGTTAACGACGCCTTTACCTAGCCCGTCGCCTCAGGTAATGACACCTAAAAATGAGAAAACCCGTTTTGCGCCTTGGCCAAACGGGTTTTCTCGGTGCGGGGGGGAAATCCCTACACGAGGTCTTTAAAGGACTTACCAGTGACGAACTTGACCGTCTTCGAGGCCCTAATCTTTATCTTCTCGCCAGTTTTGGGATTTACCCCAGTGCGCGCCTTGCGCGAGGCGACTTTGAAGGTGCCAAATCCGATAAGCTGAACGGTCTTGGACTTTTTAACGCCGGCTTTGATGCCGTCGATAACGGCGTTCACGGCGCGCTCAGCGTCGGCTTTACTACTTCCGAGGGTTTTTTGGACGGAGGAAACGAGTTCAACTTTGTTCATTTGGGCAAGAAAGTGAGGAAAAAGGGTTGGCGGCTTGTAACTAAGGCAGCGGCACTATGCCGGGATCGGGTCGGAGTGTCAACAATTCAGCGTGACAAAATCTCAATGCAATGTCCCGCAGAGGCTGTTCTGGCCAAAGGTTGCAGCCGACGACGGCGAGGGATATATAACGTGGATGAGCTTTGACGAGCAGATTGCGATGTTTCTGGGGCGCTCGCCACGTGTGGCAGTTTCGGCGTTCATTGCACCCGGGGCATTCGTGGCTGGCGATGTGACCATTGGTGAGGAAGCGAGCATTTGGCCCGGGTGCTCGCTGCGTGGCGACATCGCGCCAATTGCAATCGGAGCTCATTCCAATATTCAAGATGGTTCTGTGGTTCATGTCGCCGATGATCTACCGGCAGTCGTCGGCGAGTGGGTCACCGTTGGGCACAAGGCCATCGTGCACGCTTGTGAGATTGGCGATGAAGTTCTCGTCGGCATGGGAGCAATCATCTTGGACGGAGCCAAGATCGGCCGGCGCTCGATTATTGGCGCGAATGCGACGGTCACCATGCAATCGCAGATTCCGCCGGGGTCGCTGGTTCTCGGATCGCCGGCGATAATCAAACGCATACTAAGCGAAGAGGAACAGGCTGGGATTCGAAGATGGGCCGAGCGCTACGTGGCGCTGTCGCGTCTCTACCTGGCACGTTCCAGGGGCAGTGACGTGGTTGCTCATAGTGTCGTGAGCTGATACCTTTGTGCCATGAGCAAGGATGTGATCCAGGTCCAGATCAAGGCGCTCATTCCCACGAACGCCGGAGTGGCGGTTTTTCTCGGCAACGAAGAGAAGATCTTTGTGATCTACGTCGATCCGAGCGTTGGCAGTGCCATCAACATGTTCGTAAATGGCACCGCGAAAGAGCGCCCGCTGACGCATGACTTGATGGCTTTGATTCTCGCGGCAGTCGGAGCAAGAGTAGAGCGGGTGATTGTCAATGATCTGAAGAGCGGAACGTATTTCGGACGGTTGATTATCACTGCGGAAAATGAACTTCAGCAGCGCAAGATCATCGAGCTTGATTCCCGGCCGAGCGATTGCCTTGCCATGGCCACACAACAGAAGGCGCCTATCTTCGTCAGCCGCGAAGTTTGGGACGAGGTCGAAGACATGTCGGATGTATTGGAAACGATGCAGCATCAGAGCGGCAAGAATCCCGATGAGGAGGAAGATGAGGAAACCTAAAGCGAATACGCGCGCGCCTTCCCGACTGATACGGCCTCCCTCAGTGCTCCGGTGAGACTATTTAAGTCTTACCCAGGGATGGGGAGCACGGATTGCCTGCACGATCGTCATTCCGGCTCTTCGCTCCGACCGGGATGAAGGCCGAATCGGCTGAGTTTTTCACGCATCGTCAGACGGGAGATGCCGAGCCAACGCGCAGCCTTGGCTTGGTTACCCCGTGCAAGTTGAATCGCTTGGGTAAAAAGCTCACGCTCGGTCGCTTCAATAAGCGCGGCGTGGGCGTTCGCAATTTCGCCTCGGCTGGCGGAGGCGATTAGCTCGGAGACGTAGCTGGCCAGCGACTCGCCCGAGACGCCGGATGGGGCCGAACCAGCGCAAGCACGGGACGCCTCGTCGAGACCGATTGGGTAGCCACGCGCCATCAGCAGGGCCTTGCGCACGGCGTTCTCCAGTTCGCGCACGTTGCCGCGCCAAGGCTGCTGCTGCAGAAAGCGGAGCGCTTCGGGATGGATGGAGGGCTCTTTCAGTCCGAGCTCGGCACCGTAGCGGGCGAGGAAATATCTCACCGTGTCGGGAATATCCTCCGGCCGTTTGCGAAGCGGCGGAATTTCAATGACGACAACGTTGAGCCGAAAGAACAGGTCTTCCCGAAACTCCTTTTCTCGCATCGCAGCCTCCAGGTCCCGATGAGTGGCCGCGAGAACGCGCACGTCAATTCGCAGGCCGTCGCGACCACCGAGACGCTGAATCGTCTTTTCCTGGAGCACGCGCAGCAGCTTCGCTTGCGTGTTGGACCGCATGTCGCCAATCTCATCGAGGAAAATGGTGCCGCCATCTGCCTGCTCAAAGCGACCGATCCGCCGTGCATCTGCGCCGGTAAAAGCGCCTTTCTCGTGCCCGAAGAGCTCGCTCTCCAGTAAAGTCTCCGGGATCGCTGCGCAGTTCACGGCGATGAACGGTTTCTCGACTCGGTCGCTGTGTTGATAGATGGCTCGGGCAACCAGCTCTTTGCCGGTTCCGGTCTCACCGCGGATGAGCACGGTCAGCGTGGTCGCCGCGACGCGTCCGATCTCCTTATAGATCTCCTGCATGGCGCGGCTATTGCCGATGATGGCGTCGCGGCCAGCGACGATGTTACCGATTTCAACCGGCTGAGACATCAGCCGGGTGGCGGCGAGCGCTCGCTCAATTGCGTGAAGCATCGCTGGCATCTCGAACGGCTTCAGCAAATAGTCGAAAGCGCCATGTCTGGTCGCTTCGATGGCGATGTCGGTCGTGCCGTGCGCGGTCATGAGAATGATTGGCAGCCTCGCCTGCACGGTGCGCAACCGCTTGACAATGTCGAGACCGCTCAGGTCTGGCAACTTCAAGTCAGTGAGCACCACGTCGCAGTTCCTTTTAGCCGCCAGGGCCAGCCCTTGCTCGCCAGTAGCCGCGGCAATCACGGCGTGGCCTTCGTCTTCAAGCACCTGCCGAAGTGATTCCGCGGTTCCAGAATCATCCTCGACAACCAGCACTGTTCCGGCGCGGCTCATGTTTTACCTGAACCACCATATCGAAAGCGTGCTGGGAATCTATGCCTAGCTCGGAGCTGACGCGCTTTCTTGATTCTGAAAATCCTCGCCGGGCTGACGCAGGTGCAGCTCATGGCTCGAGCGGCAGGACGATGCCGAAGGTCGTGCCGCGGTTCACGGTGGTCTCGACTCGCAGGACGCCAGCGTGTTTCTCAACGATGCGCGCGGCAATCGAGAGGCCCAGACCGGTGCCACTCTGCTTTGTCGTGAAAAACGGATCGAAGAGCCGCTTGCGCACTTCCGCTGACATTCCAGGACCGTTATCCTCAACTTCGATGATGACGATTTCGCGCATTCGGTCGACGAGCATCATTCGACTCTGGATTGCTCGCAGCTTGATCGTTCCACCTGTGCCGAGCGCGTCCGCGGCGTTCTGCACGAGATTGATTAGGACTTGTTTGAGTTGCTCGGGGTCGCCGAGAATTTTTGTCTCGACGACATGCTCTACAGTAAGATCAATCGACGATTCGCGCAGCTGCGGTGCCATTAGCTGGCTCACCTCGTGCAGCAAGTCCGCCAGTGAAAGCGGCACGCGCTCTGGTTCGACGGGTCGCGCAAAACGCAGAAAGTCGCTCACGATCTTCTCCAATCTGTCAATCTCCCGGCCGATGAATTCGGCGTCAGCGCGCCCACGCGAGCCCGGGGCGAGTGCCTTCTGTTGGGTGAAAAGACGGGCCTTGATGGCGGTAAGCGGATTGCGGATTTCATGTGCGACGCCGGCGGCCAGCACGCCCAGCGCGGCGAGCTTTTCGTGTCGCTCGACCAATTGTTGGCTTTCGATTAGCTTGATCTGTAGGGGTCCGATCATCCTGTGGTAGACGACCGCTGCGGCCCAGACCACGAGCAAGACAAGCGCCAGCATCGCGGTAAAGGTGATCCCTTGAAGCAGCGAAAGCGATTGCTGGGTCGAAGCGACGAACCGTTCCACCGCGTCTTGGTGAGCCTCCGCGAGAGTCAGGCCGAGACCGACGAGCCGCTCTTCCGCGGCGTCCACTTTCAACTTGGGAGCTGGGCCGGCAGCGATCTCACGAGCGGCAGTAAGATAGCCGTCGTAAACTGTGCTGATTTCGGAAAGGATCGCCTTCTCTTCTGACGTGCGGAGTGCCGATTGCTGTTCCTTCAGCCAAGCGGCCAGTTGTCGGCTCTCGCCCTCAAAGCTACGCCAATCCAGCGGACGGCGACTCTCCTCATATTGCCGGAGATGTAATCCGAGGATACGCAAACGTGCCTGCAGTTGATCGGCGATGCGAAAGCTTTGGAGCTGTGTGGTCGTCAAGGTGTGACGCAAGTCGCGGATCTCGCGCCAGCTAACGAATGCCGACCAGCCAATAAGCAGTGCCAGACAGGCGAGAACGGCAGCAAATAGGAGCAGCTGCCGCGCGACGGGGATTTTCATCGAATGCCCCGTGCCTTGTCCAACCGGCGGCGCCGGAGCGTTCTCTCAAGACCGAACCGGCACGCCGGTGTTTGCGCGGCGAAGTCGTTGGGAAGTTGGCTCAAGCGACAAGTGTCGGCCAGAATCCGTCTGGTGATTTCGACCGTGTGCAGGACCAAATGGAGAGCAGCGCCGATCTCAGTCGATACGATGCCTTGCACTACGTCAGGACCGCCGCCGCGGACCGGAATCTGTTGGGTGCTCATTCGACGGAAGAGAACCAGATTACCAGGACCGGCAACTTTGTTACCATAGAGAAGCTGCCGACCAGGTTCGCCCCATGCTGGAAGTTGTTCATTTTCAAGGTGCGACGCTCTACGGCCAAACCTGGCATAGCCATAGCTAAAGGAAAGCACCGCGCCCAGCAAGCGCGGGACTGAAAAGGAGAAGTACAATGAAAAAATCAATTCTTATGCACACCTTTGTGGCCTTGGCAATTGTCGCGACGCTTCCGCTGGGCGCCACCGCAGCGACACCAAAACAGACGAGCGCACCAAGCGCGATCGAGAAGGTCCACCCCTCCAGAAAACATTACTTCGCGCATAATTGGTTGGACAGTTGATGTGCGCTGAACTCCAAGGATGGGCGGCCAGGCTTGTTGCCAACGACAAGGCGGCGGCGCTTCGTGCATCGAATGCGGACGACCGGCTGGTTCGCCGTGGAAAGTAGGATATCAATGCGGTGAGCCCCTCGGCGCCAAATCCTCTTGCATAAGCGCTGTCTCGCTATGGATGGCAGCCGCGCTGGCACCGCATGGGTATCGTTCATGCCATGCCGGTCATGAGAATTGCTGCGTGTAACATTTGCGGGGGAAGGATAGCACGCGGCGGCGCTTTCGCGCCGCCGCCGTGCTACCTACCCGACATTTCGGCCAGCGCCGACAAACCGCAAGCGACAACCGGGGCGAAGTGACATCGGGTCCATTCGATCATCGGAAGGCCAAATCCCTTATCGATGATGCACGCAGTCTTATCGCGAGACGCAGAGTGGGTCGGCGTGAACTGACTGAATCTTGGTGATTCAACGCCGCCATCATGTCGCATCGAGGCTGATGAGTGCGCCGCGCGACAGGGGGACGGGAAAAGAGAAGCGTGTTACCAGCCATTGGCAAGCTAGTTACCACCGTCAACCGCTCGGTCAGACAGATTGGATGATGAAGATCGCTGATTTCCAACAACTTAATCTCGCTCTCCAGACTTTGGCACGAGCGAAGCTAACGCATTGCCGATGCGGTGCCCAGTAAGCACAGCTGAGAAAGGACATACATATGAAAACATCACTACTCATGAAAAGCGTCGTGGCGCTTGCCATCGGCGCGGCAATTCCCATCGGCGCCATGGCGGCTCCGCCAGTAAAGACGATGACCGAGCGCGGCGTCATCGAGAAGGTCAATGACGCGAAAAAGGAATTCGCCCTCAAGGGCGGAGCCCTGAAGCGTTCGGCGAACTTTGAATGGAACGAGTCCACGCGGTTTCTCGAAAACGGAAAACCGGTTCCGGCATCCAATCTAAAGATGGGCGAGCGCGCGACAGTCAGCTACGCTAAGAATGGCAAGCAACTTGTCGCAACCAGCATCGCTATCTCGCCGAACGACAAAACTGCTCCCAAGTCTCGCAAGCCGGCGCATACTTGATCGGCAGTAGATTGGCCCTGCGGGAGCGCCAGCTTCCGCAGGGACCAGTTTGCCACCATGAAAAGACCTAGAGTCCTCCTCGTCGATGATGATCGGTCGGTGCTCGAAGCGCTCGGCGGCGTGATCGAAGCGGAAGGTTTCGAGGTGGTGCGCGCGGCAAACGGTCACGAGGCTCTACAAAAGTTTCGCCAAGAATCCATGGACATCGTGCTGCTCGATTTGAACATGCCTGTCAAAAGCGGGTGGGATACTTTCGAAGGGTTAACGACGGTCAATCCATTCCTTCCGATCGTAATCATCACAGCGCGAGCGGATGCCCATTCCGAAGCGGCCACCAGGGGCATCGCCGCTCTCATGCAGAAACCACTAGACATCCCGGCATTGCTGAAAAAGATGAGAGATTTGCTCGCTGAGGCAGCGGTTAAGCGCCTCCTGCGCGTCGTCGATGAAGGTAGGCAAACACGGCAGAGCTGATGAACCAAGCGAATGGGATGGTCACAGGCACTCCACTGTTACGCTTTCTCTGGCGCATCGGGCACTTGGATTCTCACGTCCGACAGATCATCGCTCTCATCGCTGCGACTATTGCGTTTGTCCTCTCCAGTCGACATGGGCATGCTCCCGTCAGCCACTTCATCGCAATTTGGGACATTTACGCGATTATCCTCATTATGATGGCGTGGGTGACGATTTGGACCGCTGACCCTCGAACGATTCAACGGCAAGCCAGATTGCAGGATTCAAGCCGAACGCTGATCTTCGTTTTCGTGATCGTCGCCGCATGCATGAGCTTGTTGGCGGTGATTCTGGTTATCCACGAGCACAGGGCGCTCCAAAATACTGGAGCGCTGCATTTGTTTATGGCCGCACTGGCGGTCCTCGAATCGTGGCTTCTGATCCACACGGTTTTTACACTGCGCTACGCCCACCTTTTCTACCGATCTAAGCAGGAAGTTGACGTAGATGGCTCTGGCGGTGGGCTGATCTTTCCCGGCAAAGGAAATCCGAATTACCGGGATTTCGCGTATTTCTCGTTCATCATCGGAATGACTTGTCAAGTGTCCGATGTCAGCGTCGCCTCACATTCCATGCGGCTTTTGGCCTTAATCCATGGTCTTCTCTCTTTCGCCTTCAACACAGTGATCCTGGCGCTGAGCATCAACATCATTTCCGGCTTATTTGTAAACTGAAACGTAGACGACTCAGCCCGGCCGTTCCGCATTGTCGCGACGTGGTCTTCGACGAGGCCCCAGACGCTGCGGACTCAATGGCCGCATGATGGGGATTACTCGCCGTCTTGCTCGAAGCGTTCGAGCAGCCTTTTTTACCCGTGCACGTCGCTCTCCTCATCAAAGAAGAGCGCGGTGGTCGCACTGTAGCTGTGAATATAATTGCGACCCCCGAGAGGGCCGATTTCTCCATTGCAAAAGAAACCGGCGCTCGCATGAGGTCCAAGGATCTCCTCTAGCAAGCGGGCATCATGATCTTTTCTGCCAAACAATCGAGATCCGCGTCCCGTGCACGCGAAGAGTAGCGAGGCAAGCGGTGGCTTGCCGGACTCAGCGGCCGCTGTCCGGAGCACCGCGCGCCACTCCGCATCCGCCGCGTTCTTATCGCGAAGTTGATATTGGAGTGTCTGCCCGACTCGCGGAAATCCGCCAATGGCCACCGCGCCGGAATTGGGATCAGCTCCGAGAATGTTCCGAATCAGGAAATCCCCTGGCTTAAATTCTTCGACATACTCGGTGCCGGCGAGTCCCGCGAAAAGGTTTCCTTTCGCTCCAGCTTTCTCACCTTCGGTAAGGCCTTCAAAAGCCGATTCAAGAGCCTCGTAGGCCGGACGAGCACCCAGCGAGTAAACAACGTTGCTCTCCGCACGGGTTACGGTCAGCGGTTCTCCAATCGGACGGCACCCCTGACTCACCACCGACATAACTCGCAATCCAGTCACCGCTACCACGACCGCATCGGAAAATTTGCCGTTGTGGAATACGCCGACGCCCTCTCCTTCGCTCGAACCAGACGCCAATCCTCCAACGCAAGGGATGTCCGGCCAGGCAGAATTCCACTCCGCGAGCCATCGCTCCGTATCGAAATTAAAGGGATTGGTTAGAGCAATCCATGCGGACGGGTTCTTCGCCCGGCACAGCTTTCGCCAAGAGCCTGGATCGGTCGATTCTTCCAATTTCGCCTGATTGAATTCTGCAACCTCAAAGGTGTCCTCATCGCCGGCAAGGGCCAGCAAAGTAAAGCCTCCACCATCTTCGTTCTCCTCGCCGACGCTGATCAGTCCCGCGCCAGTCGCGCCGACCAACTCGATGACGTGTCCGTCCACCCGAACCATTTCCGCAAACTCTTCCAGGTACGGGGCGTAGTCGGGTGTGATGAAGGCAAATGCCAAAGCGGTCGGTCCGCCAGCCGACTCTCTAAGCTCAACCGCCGCCGCCGCGATCTCTTGCCGGGAATAGCTTCCCTTGCGCTGGACGGTGACGCACCTTCTCCTCATATCGTGATTCTCCCGCTAAGAGCGACAATGTCAATTGCGAGCCGGTAACAAGGCCTTCGAAAGTGGCAACATTACGGCGGCATCGATCTCACCAGTGGGCAGGGAGGGGATCGAACCCCCGACCAACAGTGTGTAAGACTGCCGCTCTACCGCTGAGCTACCTGCCCGAGCCCTTGACAAATTACCCAGAGTTGGCCCGATTGCGAAAATTGGTTCGCCGCACCTAGTGAGCCGATGACCAGAGGCCTTCGTAGCGCTCGGCCCGCCAGGCGTTCTCGTCTTCGATCTTGCGCAGGTCAATTCCTGCTGCTGTGCGGACGAAAAGGTAGCTCCCCTCGCCGCCTTGCAGTTGCTGCGGATCAATTGACGACGTATCGGTAAAAACAATCTTGTTTGCCTCGAGCCGATAACGCCCTCGAAATTGAGGCGCCGTGTAGTCGCCGCCAACATAGACGATATAATTGCCATCCGGGAGAATACGAAGTTCTATCGAACCCTCGCGTTTGAGGCCGCTTCGTCGCCAGGAGCCAACTATCGGCGACCAGTCGGAATACGCGATTCGAGAAATTCGCCAATAGCCATCTTCGACCTGCCAGTCGATGGTTACACGCTCCCTTAGATTGAAGCGACCCGGAGCGGTGGCCAAAGCATCGGTTCGCGTGGCTGCGCGCCGAGGCAGAGAATAGACCACTTCGATCCTCGTAAACACAAGTTGGTAGGGCTCGCCTTTCAGCACCTCGAGATATTTTTCCACCCTCGCTCCGCGCGGAGTGATTGGTGACTGGATGGTGGCATTCTTGGTAAAGAACGAGCGCAAATCGTCAGTTGCGGAGCGATTGTGCAGTGACTGAAATTGCCTGAGCCGCTCATCGAACGGCACCCGATCACCCACAAATGGTTTTTCTCGATGGGCACAGCCACCGAGTAGCACACAGGCAAGCAATGGAAACAGAGATCGCAGGGAAGTCATAGCCTTGGCTCGCAAGCGAGCTTTCGGAGGGCGAGGATTACCGGGTTTGCTGCCGCACCACCGTCGGACGAAACACCGGCGCTGCGGTAATCGGAGGTTGAATAAGGCTTTGCGCTATGTAATCGGGATTGATCGGCGCGATCAGGCTGTAGCCACCCTTGCCGTCAGGGAGCATCGGCGTTCCCCATCGATTTCGACAGACGACCTCCTTCGCCGGAATTCGCTCTCCGCGAAGCGTATGATTATAGAGCTCTTGCGGTGGTTGCGTGATCGCGCCCAGCAAGGCGGCAGCAGCGGCAATCAGGAGGGGAAGCATGGCGGATTTAACCGCATTTCCCGTGGCTAAAGCAAGTCGAATCTCCGGGCTGGCGCCCGCGCTAAGCCCGTTCAACCTGCCAATATTCGAGGTCCACAGGGGTCTCGCGACCAAAGATCGTCACAGAGACACGCAGTTTTCCGCGCTCGGGATCGATCTCTTCAACGACACCATTTTGGTTTTGGAACGGGCCGTCAGCGACTTTGACCTTGTCACCAACTTCGAAACTAATCTTCGGTTTGACTGAGTCTTCGCGCTCCCGCACCTGGGCCAGCAAACTCTCGACCTCCTTCTTCCGCATCGGAATCGGGCGGTCTTTGGTTCCGGCAAATCCGATGACTCCATCGGTATCCTTGATAAAATACCACGTCTTCTCGACGAGTTGATTACTCTCATCAAGAAGGTTCATGTTCACAATCAAATAGCCGGGAAAGAACTTCCGGGTCGTCTCGGTCTTCTTGCCGCGCTTGATTTCCTGAACCCGCTCGGTGGGGATCAGGACCTCATAAACGTAGTCCGACATCTCCTCGAGCTTGATCCGCCGAAGCAGATTCTCCTGCACTTTCTGCTCCAAACCAGAAAGGACATGCACGACATACCATTGATCTCGCGGCGCTATTGCCATTGCTTAGGATTTTGTCAGGAAGCTGACGACATTGATGAGGATGAAGTCAAAGAAAGCGATGTACCCGCCCAGAATCAGCATCGCAATCAGCACGACCATTGTCGAATCCATGAGTTCCTTATAACGCTTGAACCCCTTCTCGTTTGGGTCCCAAGGCCACTGGGCCTTCCCCAGTTCGGTACGAACCTCCCCGATAAACTTCCGGACCTTTCCGATCATAGTCGTGCTTTGCTCACCAAAACAGGACAGGAGGGACTCGAACCCCCAACCGGCGGTTTTGGAGACCGCTGCTCTACCAATTGAGCTACTGTCCTATCGAAGGAGAGCACCAATTTAGTCCAGAATATCAGCAACGCGGCCGGCCCCGACGGTGCGCCCGCCCTCGCGAATGGCAAAGCGAATCGTCTTCTCCATGGCGATGGGAGTGATCAGTTCAACTTCGATCGAGACATTGTCCCCAGGCATGACCATTTCAACTCCCTCGGGAAGCTTGATCGTTCCTGTGACATCGGTCGTCCGAAAATAGAACTGTGGCCGATAGTTCGAGAAAAATGGCGTGTGCCGACCACCCTCGTCCTTGCTCAATACATAGACCTCCGCCTTGAACTTCTTATGGGGTTTGATGGTCCCTGGCTTGGCAATCACCTGACCGCGCTCAATATCGTCTTTCTTGATGCCGCGAAGAAGCACGCCAACGTTGTCGCCCGCCTCGGCCGAATCCAGGAGTTTGCGGAACATCTCGATGTCGGTCACCGTCGTTTTGGCGGTGGGGCGGATGCCGACGATCTCAACTTCTTCCATCTTCTTAAGTACACCCCGCTCGACCCGACCGGTGGCCACCGTGCCGCGTCCTTCTATATTGAAGACATCCTCAATGGGCATCAGGAACGGCTGGTCCTTCGGTCGTTCCGGCGTCGGGATGTATTCGTCGACCGCGGTCATAAGATCGAGAATCGCCTTTTCGTGGTCGGAGCTGCCCTCGAGCGCCTTCAGCGCGCTCCCCTTCACGATCGGAATGGCATCACCGGGGAATTCATACTTGCTCAGCAGTTCGCGAACTTCCATCTCCACCAGATCAAGTAGATCCTTGTCGTCAACCATGTCCACTTTGTTCATGAAAACCACGATCGACGGGACACCCACTTGCCGGGCCAGCAGGATATGCTCACGCGTTTGCGGCATCGGACCATCAGCTGAACTGACCACGAGAATCGCTCCGTCCATCTGCGCAGCGCCGGTAATCATGTTCTTGACGTAGTCGGCGTGACCCGGACAATCAACGTGCGCATAGTGGCGCTTGTCAGTCTCGTACTCGACGTGCGCCGTATTAATCGTAATGCCGCGCTCTTTTTCCTCGGGGGCGGCGTCGATTTCGTCGTACTTTTTCGCCTGTGCCTTGCCAGACTTCGCCAGCACACTCGTAATCGCCGCCGTGAGCGTGGTCTTGCCATGATCAACATGGCCGATCGTGCCAATGTTGACGTGCGGTTTAGTTCTCTGAAACTGTTCTTTTGCCATCTTTAGAATTGCTTTGAATTTGATAGGCGCCTGCCCTGCTGCTGGAGCCCATGACCGGGATTGAACCGGTGACCTCGTCCTTACCAAGGACGTGCTCTACCAACTGAGCTACATGGGCATTGGCGGCCGAAGCCGAGTGAAAGAAACATGGCGCATATACGTTAACCCGCCTGTAAAAGGGTGTAAGACCCTACCCGTCTCACCGGTCGGCAGAAACGGTTAGAGTCTTTTCCCTATAATAGAAGGGCGGCCAAACCTAACAAAGCGCTTCTGGCTGTCAAAACCAAAAATGAACTTTGGCGGCAGGCGGTAGCCTAGGTGCGGCCCAGACCGGAGAGCCTGGATTGCACGAAGGCGCCGACAACGAAGAGCACGATCATGCTGATGAATCGCGCCGTAGGATCAAAGGGGAGCACGTCGCTGACCATGCTGGCTCCAATCAAGGCCGAGAGAATGATCAAGGCCCAATCGAACACCGCGGAAACGAGGATTGCCGCCAGCACCGCACCGACAGCAAAGAAGACCCAGCCTACGGTCTCGGCGGTTATTCCCAGCACAACGGCTAGCCGCATAGCGAGCATTCCACCGGCGATCCCTCCGGCGAGCGCAACGGCGACGCGTTGCAAGACGATGGCGAGCACGGCCGCCAGCAGCCCGACGCCAATCGCGATGGTCAAGATCAAGATCTCGGATTGGCCGGTTACCAACTGTGCTCCGAAACGCATGCCTGCGAGGAAGCCGACGACACCAACGAAGAGCCAGAAGAGCTTTCTTCCCAACAGCACGAGCACGAGACCGACTAGAACTTGCGGAACCGGACTTAGCTGGAGCTGTTCGAGATTCATCGACATCAATCCGGAAAGGTCAGCATCGGCGGATTTGGCAGTTTTTGATAGGCAGTTTGCGGTGCTTCGTCCACAAAAGTCTTCTTCATTCCGGCTATCGGCTTTGCACTTGCTCGAGGTTGCCTTCTAGGCTAGCCCCTTGGCCCATGAAACCTAAACTGCTGCAGGCGAGCGCAGCTATCGCTGTTGTGGCCATCTCCACTTCTGGTTGTGAAAACCTTACGCCAGGTGAGAACGCTGCGGTCTTTGGAACCGCGGCGGGGCTGGCGACGGGAATTCCTCTGGTGGCCAGCGGCGTCAACCCGAATATTGCCATTCCGGTGACCGCAGGCGCCGTCGCCGTCGCCGCCGTCGGCGCCTATATTATCGCAAAGCATCAGGCCACTGAACGTCAGCGAAAAATTGCCGAACAACGCGCGCGCCTCTATATGGCCAGACAGGAAGCTGCCCGCAAGGCGGCTGCCTCGCAGCCGTCTGCGACCGCTAGAAAAAAGCCGTCCAAACCCCGATATATCGCCGTGAAGACGGTTAAGGAGGAGAACAGCAAAGGTAAAGACCAGGTGATGATTTTCGACACTCAGAGCAACGAGATCGTCGGAAATAATGTCTATGATCTCAAGGCGGCGCCCCAAGTCGGACAGACCAGCAAATTCGACACCTACACTGCCGAGTATGTCGGCACGGGATCTTAGGCGATTAAGCGATAATGCGCCTGCTCCGCAGATTCGAAACTTTGTAGAAACGCTTGTGCCAAGCGCCTATAGATTTGGGCGAATCCCTCGTGCGGATTCCGCGGATCATTCCCTCCCGCAAGCCGACCTCATTCGATAAAGGAAAACAGGGAACGGACGGCGTGGTGATCGGAAGCGGACGTGGGAATGACCGAGCACGCCTCCAGCCGCAAACGCCGATTATAAAAGATATGGTCGATCACGAAGGGCATCCTGCGCCAGGTGATCTGAGAATATTGGGAGGGCTGAAAGCCCGCCCGCTTGAACTGCTCGACCAATGTCTCGCCGGGTGCGCAATTGAAGTCACCACCGAGCAGGGTCGGCCCTTGAGACCTTCTTAGCTCGACCTCGAGCCGATCACGCTGGGTATGATGGTCGTTGCTCGAGGCGTTGATCATGAAGAATGCTTGCAGATGCGTGTTAATAATCCGCAGAGGATAGCCATCAATCTCTGTCTCCGCGCCAATCATCAGCCGATGCGAGGGTTTGCGCATCACTCCACCGAACTCAAAGGCAATCTCTGCAGGCGGGAGATCCTTGCGAACAAAATTCTTTAGCGGTGACTTGGAAAAGATCGCCAGGCCCAAGCCAAAGGGAATCTCCATTTTATTCGGGCGCGGATAGGCAAAACAGGAATCGTATCCCGTAAGTTCCGCCCTGAGTCGCTCATAGTGCGGAGGTGGTTCGATCTGCCCGCCGCCGTCATAGCCTCGTTCGACCTCCTGAAGAAAGATAACGTCGGCGTCTTGTTCACCAAGAAAGGCTATGGAACTGCCGAGACTGACCTCATCCTGGTCTGGATCTTCTTCGTTCCAGACCTGCCCGTTTTGCATGTTAAAGGTCAGCGCGCTAAACATCGTCTCTTGCCCGCCTTGTCAATGCTTGCTGGCGAATGATGTGTTCCCCCACACCGAGGACAAGGCGGAGATACCATGCACAAACTCTGGACGATTCGTCACGGCGAAAGCGCTTAGCAAGGAAAATCGCCAAGTCGTCGATCCCTAACTGCGGAGATCGCGCTCGCAAGCCGCAAAATTACCTGGCTGGGGCAACGGCGCGTCTGCTTTGTAACGTCGGGAAGACCTGCTGGCGCGCGGATTCGATTAGGCCAGCCAAAGGAAGCTTCGCTCTAAGCCAACGCCTCACTTCTAAAGGAGAGCCCCTGGCTTCTCCAGATTCACTCCTCCTCCCCGGCTTCGCTGACGACTGGAGCAATGTCTTGAAGCTTTTCTCCTTCACGTAAGTCTATGAGCTTGACGCCTTGGGCGTTGCGCCCGGTTTCGCGTATCTCCGCAACGCGAGTCCGGACCATTTTACCCTTGTTGGTGATCAGCATGATCTCATCGGCGTCGCGGACGGTGAGCGCTCCGGCGACTCCACCGGTCTTCTCATTTGTCTTCATCGTGATGATCCCCTTCCCGCCACGGCTCTGCACCCGGTACTCCTCGAAACTCGTCCGCTTCCCAAGGCCGTTTTCTCCGGCGACGAGAAGTTGGGCGTCCTTATTCACGACCGCGGCAGCGACAACATAGTCGCCTTTTTCCGGACGAATTCCCCACACGCCAACGGTATCGCGTCCTTGATCGCGCATTTCTTCCTCATGAAAGCGAATGCTCATTCCGTCGTGGGTGATCAGCACGATTTCATCTTGCCCATTCGTCAACCGGCATTCGATGAGGCGATCGTCATCCTCAATCTTGATGGCGATGATTCCTCCTTTGCGAATGTTCTTAAAATCACTAAGATTGGATTTCTTAACGATGCCGCTGCGCGTCGAAAAGGCCACGTGCAACTTTTGACTCCAAGTTTCCTCGTCGCTCTTTTGTGCTTGGACGCGGATGGTTGCGGCGATCTTTTCTTCATTGCGCAGTTCGAGGAGGTTGGCGATTGAACGGCCTTTGCTGGCGCGTGAACCCTCGGGAATCTCGAAGACTCGCTCGACGTAACAGCGACCGCTCTGGGTAAAGAACATCAGGTAATCGTGGGTCGTGGCAGTGAAGAGATGCTCCACGAAATCACTGTCTTCGATGGTCTCCCCTTCCCGCGCGGTCATCCCGATCACTCCCTTTCCCCCGCGCTTCTGTGCCCGATACGCACTAACCAGGGTGCGCTTGATGAAACCATTGTGCGTTAGGGTGACGATGACGCCCTCGTTGGCGATGAGATCCTCAATGGCCATCTCGCCTTCCGCGCTCACGATCTGTGTGCGCCGCCCGGCTCCATGCTTGCTTTGGATCGCCCGTAGCTCCGTCTTGATGATCTTCAAGACGCGTGCCTCTTTGGCGATAATGTCGGAAAGATCTTTGATCGTTTCGAGCAGGGTATCGTATTCCTTTTTGATACTCTCGCGCTCGAGGCCGGTGAGTTGATAGAGGCGCAAGTCGAGAATGTGGCCGACCTGCTTTTCGGTGAATCGATACCTCCCTTCGACAATCCGAGCCTCATCGCGCACAAGGATGCCAATCTGCTCGACGGCTTTGCGAGTCCACGAGAGCGCCAGCAACTTAGCTTTGGCATCGTCACGGTCCCGTGAATCGCGAATGATCTTTATGAACTCATCGAGGTTCGCCAGAGCGATGAGGTAGCCTTCAAGTTTTTCAGCCTCGACTTCAGCCTGCCGGAGAAGAAAGCGTGTCCGGCGCAGGACAACCTCGCGCCGGTGCTCAATGTAGCAAGACATCGCGTCCTTGAGCGAGAGAAGCTTGGGCTTGCCTCCGTCGATCGCCAGCATGTTGACGCTGAAGGAAGATTCGAGGGCGGTGTGCTTGTAGAGATTGTTGATGAGGACCTTTGGGTTACCGTCTCGCTTCAGTTCAATGACCACGCGGGTATTCTCATCCGATTCATCGCGAACATCACTGACGCTCTGGAGGACTTTTTCGTTGACCAGCTCGGCAATCCGCTTGACGAGCTCTGCGCGGTTCACTCCAAAAGGAATTTCCGTGACGATAATATTCTCGCGACCGCCTTTAACTTCCTCGGTCGCCAGGCGAGCACGCACACGCACCGATCCGCGGCCTGTCTCGAAGTAAGATCTTATGCCCGCCATGCCCTGAATAAGGCAACCCGTCGGAAAGTCCGGTCCTTTGATGTGTTGCATCAAGCCTTCGATAACGATGTCGGGATCGTCGATCAGCGCGCAAAGACCGTCGATTACTTCGCTTAGATTGTGCGGCGGGATGTTCGTGGCCATGCCGACGGCAATGCCGGTGCCACCATTGATCAAGAGGTTGGGAAACGAGGCGGGGAAGACGACGGGCTCGGTCAGCCGCTCATCGTAGTTGGGCACAAAATCCACCGTATCCTTTTCGAGATCGTCAAGGAGTGTGCCACCTACCGGGGTAAACCGCGCCTCGGTGTACCGCATGGCCGCCGGCGGATCGCCTTCGACAGATCCGAAGTTGCCTTGAGGATCCACCAGCGTCTCGCGCATCGCCCAATTCTGCGCCATGTGCACCAACGTCGGATAAATGACCGCTTCGCCGTGCGGGTGATAATTGCCCGAGGTATCGCCGCAAATCTTTGCACATTTCATATGCTTGCGCGGCGGATAGAGACTCAGCTCGTGCATGGCATAGAGAATGCGGCGCTGCGAAGGCTTGAGCCCATCGCGGGCGTCCGGCAAAGCTCGTGAAATAATAACCGACATCGAATAGTCGAGGAACGACTTCGACATCTCCTCGGCGACATCGACTTTCTCGACGCGTTCGTTGTGCGTATACATGCGAGGTCAACTAGTGGGGCGATGCGACCTTTGCCTGCGAAGCAACGATCGCCAGAAAACCGATCATGCCGCTTCGAGGCTCCTGTGCGGATTAGCCCTAGACATCGAGCCGGGCATTGAGGGCGTTGTCCTCAATAAATTGGCGTCGCGGTTCGACAACATCTCCCATCAGGATCGTGAACATGCGATCGGCCTCGACGGCGTTATCCTCGTTCAGATCCACTTTCATGAGCTTACGCTTGTCGGGATTCATCGTCGTCTCAAAGAGCTGCTTCGGATTCATTTCGCCCAAACCCTTAAACCGCTGGATTTGCATGCCCTTTCTGCCGATCTCAAGCACCTTCGCAAGAATCTCTGGAACCGAGAATACCGAGTGAGCGACGGTTTTGTCGCCTTCTCCCTCGATCAACTCGAAGATCGGATGATCACCGTCGGCAAAGTGCTCAACCTTGAGTCCTTTGCGAGCGAGTTCACCGATCAGCTTCTGGACGGCGTGTGATTCATGCAATTCGACTAGGCTGGCGCGGCGTCGCATGCCACCATCTTGCTTGCGCAGTCTCTCCCCTTGCTCCGAGTCGCCGTCGGACCGAGGCACGTCGGAATTTCCGCCCTCCAACTCGTCCTCGAACAAATTCAGGTCGCGATTTTCCTCATGAAACGCCCGCATTTCGGCCTCGCCTGGAAAGTAGGTCACCCATTCGACATTGCCCTCGCGTATTTTGACCAGGTAAGCGGGTAACACGCCGGTTTTCGGATCACGTTCCCGGAGGTATTCCTCGAAGTCGCCCCCATGCCGCCGAATCGCATCGCTAAACTTGGAAAGCCGCTCCAGAAGTTCGAGGATATCCTTCAGCTGCGATGCCGTGAAGACCTTGCCATCGGCAAGATTCTTTAGTTTGACCTCCTCCGCGCCGAGAGAAATCAGGATGCGATTGAGTTGCGCATCATCATCCACGTATTCCTCACGTTTCTTTCGCTTGATGAGGTAGAGCGGCGGACAGGCAATGAAAATCTTGCCCTGTTTGACTAGCTCGGGCATCTGCCGGTAGAAAAACGTTAGCAACAAAGTGCGGATGTGCGAGCCGTCGACATCGGCATCTGTCATGATAATGATCCGGCCGTAGCGCAGTTTGGCAATGTTAAACGCGCCCTCCTGATCGCCGCTACCGATGCCGGTGCCCACCGCTGTGATCATGGTTTGGATCTCCGAGTTCTGCAGGACCTTGTCCAAGCGCGCTTTCTCGACGTTGATCAGTTTGCCACGAATTGGCAAAATCGCTTGATACCGACGGTCGCGCCCTTGCTTGGCAGAGCCTCCGGCCGAATCGCCCTCGACAATGTATAGCTCGGTTAACGATCGGATCACGTTCCGAACAGTCGGCTAGCTTTCCAGGAAGGCCTCCTCCGGTCAGTGCGCCCTTGCGAACGGTTTCGCGGGCCTTTCTGGCTGCTTCCCGCGCCCGGGCGGCAGTCAGGCCTTTATCGACAATTCGCCTGGCCACCGACGGAGTCTGGTCGAAGAAGGTCATCAATCCTTCGTAGGTGATCGACGACACGATGCCCTCAACCTCCGGGGTAACCAGCTTCACCTTGGTTTGGGACTCAAAACCTGGCCAGGGATGTTTGATGGAAAGAACAGTGATCAGCCCCTCGCGAACGTCGTCGCCGGAGATTGGCGGATCTTTCTCCTTCACCAAGTTATTTTGGCGGGCATATTGATTGATTGCTCGCGTCAAAGCGGTGCGAAATCCGGTCGCGTGCGTGCCTCCATCGGGATTGGGAATGGCGTTGGTAAAGCAGAGGATCTGATCGTTGTAGCTGTCGTTATACTGCATCACGAGATCCACAAACATGTCGTCTTCGACCTCTTGCTGGTCCTTGTTGCGAAAGCGGACCCGACGCTTGCCTTCGAGAACAATCGGTTTGGCATGCAGGAGCTGCTTGTTTTCGCCCATTTGCCTGACGAACTCCTCGATGCCGAGCTTATACAAGTATTGCTCGTGCTTCGGCGGTTCCGCGCGCTCGTCGGTGAGATTGATCTCCAGCCCGGGGTTAAGAAAGGCCAATTCGCGCAATCGCGCCGCGAGCTTCGGAAACTGGAACTCGGTCGTGATGTTGAAAATCGTCAGATCGGGCAGAAACGTGATCAGCGTCCCGGTGTGTTTCTTGTTTTTTAGATCGCCGACAACGATGAGTTTCTGTGTCGTGACACCCCGCGCGAACGCCATGTGATAGACCTTCCCGTCGCGAGAGACCTCCACTTTGAACCAATCGGAAAGCGCATTGACACACTTCGCCCCCACCCCGTGCAACCCGCCGGAAAATTTGTAGGCCCCCTGGCCAAATTTGCCACCCGCGTGCAAATTTGTCAGCACCAGCTCGATTGCCGGCACCTTGAACTTCGGATGGATATCCACAGGAATGCCCCGCCCATTGTCCTTGATCGAGCATGACCCATCGACATGCAGGGTTAACGTCAATGCGAGAGCAGTAGCCAGCCAGATGCTCGTCAATCGAGTTGTCGAGCACCTCGAAGACACAGTGATGCAAGCCTCGCTCGTCGGTCGGCCCAATATACATCCCCGGGCGCTGACGGACCCCGGCAAGGCCCTCGAGCTTATCTATTTTCGAAGCGTCGTACTTTTCGGATCTTTGGGAAAGCGTCAAATCTTGGGGCATCAAAATCTCTACAAAATTTGCAAATATCTATAAACCCCAGAAGATACGAATGCTCGGCCTGATACACAATGTTTTTTTACCCTAGAAAGCGGTCCAATATGCAGCATTTAGTGGGGCCGGCCTCTCGCTCCCACAAGATATTGGGGGTGATAGGCAAAAAATCGCTCCGTTAGCCGGAATTGTCGTTTGCCTGGGGATCTTTGGCTTTCTTCAAGCTCACAAAGCTCGGTTTATCTTCCTGCCGGACGGGGTGCACTTCGTCGATGCGGACTGCTATTCACGGATGACGCGGGCGCGAATCATTTCGGCGCAACCAGGCACCTTGATCACTCGGCACGCGTTCGAGAACTATCCTTATGGAGTTCGTCCGCATACGACCGCACCGATGGATTACTTGATCGTTGGATTCGGTCGGCTTCTCGGCGCCGGAGTAGATCTAGATATCGCGGGTGCGTGGATTTCACCTTTTTGGGCGGCTTCCTCATCATACTGGCAGGGCTTTGGGCTGAGGCAAGACCATCCCCTATCGATGGAGCATGATGGTGCTTCTCTCTACTTCGCCAGTGATCCTTCACGGCTTCGCGGTGGGCAGGCCCGACCACCAGTCGCTAATCTTGCTCTTAGATCGCTAGCGGGCTAATGGCTGAAGCGGTTCTGTGGACGAGCCGGTCGTCGGCGACTTCATTATGGTGGGGACTTTCCTGGGGTGGCGCGCTTTGGGTATCGTGGTTTGAACCGCTTCTGATTCTGGCACTTGTGCTAAGTGTCCGCGTGGTGGTGTGGCGCAGTCAATGCCCTGGCGAAAACCTGGATCCCCTCCCTGGCGATGCGCAGCAATCGATTGCCTTGTTAGCGATTCTGCTTGAGGGGCTTCCTAGCGATGGTCTTGAGCGAAATCCGATGTCCTCGTTCCTGCAGTGGGCTGGCAGAATCGGCGAATTGCAATCATTCAATCCAGTCTCCGCCTCGATCGCCTGGATCGGGTGGCTATCTCTGCTTTTGCCATTCGGATTGGCATGGATGGCATATACAGCGAAATGAAACGATCTGCTGGCTGTGGCTGGTGCTTTTGCTCTCCATGGGTGCACTGACCGGCTGGCATGCGAGATGGGGCTATTTTCTTGCCGTGAGCGGGGCACTTGCGATGCCGTTTGCGCTGGCGATAGTTCGCCAGCACTGGCTTGGCTACGCGCTTTTCATCGCAAGTCTCTGGCCGGTCGCTCTGACGCTTGACAATGAGCTATTTCCGCATGGAAAAACCGCGCGTTACCGTAATTGGATAACCTCCACGAAACCCAGCAACTTCGTCGTGCGGCCGAGGACATCAAGAGTCGTGACGGTGACGGAATTCTCGCTCCGTGGTGGCTGACACCTCAATTGGTTTATTGGTCCGGAAAAAAATGGTGTTGCGGGCAGTTCACACGAAAGTCTGGCAGGCACTCTGGATACTGCTCGCTTCTTCACTTCACAGGATGAAGAGGAAGCCAGGTCCATTCTCCGAATGAGCGGAGGCTGGATTTCGTCGTGGTCTGCGACGCGGACCGACTGCTTGACAATTCCTACACCGTGCTCGGCCAAACAAGTGAACCGAATCAATCAACTCGCGGTCACCCTGTTTCGAACCCCCTCCCGATCTCCAAACTACCTGCATCTAATGTCGCAAAATCCATACTTCAAGATCTACAGGTCGATAAAGAGTTGCTCAAGTAACCTTTCGTCGGATAACTCGTGCACATTATGGCCCTATTTGTTGCGCGTAACAATCTCTACAAGACCTTCTGAATCTTGGGGATAATGACTTGCTTTGATTCAAAAAGATCGGGTGATTGCCGCAGTGGGATAGTCTTCGCACTTTTCTCGGGCGAATTGCGTTTTTCTGCTCCAGATGGTCTGATTGACTTGAATTGAAAACAGCGTCCACAGGAGCTCCGGCAATCCGCATTTTTCTCTCGTCGCCGGGCGACGTTGCGCATGAGCGACGAATAGCTCGTGAGGTAATTAGCCGATTAAACGCCGAGCTTGCCGAGCGTGTTTTTCTTGAGACCTACTTCTGGGAATACGAACCTTTCGACTTTTCAAAATCTTTCCAAGCTCAGATACCGAATCCGGCCGATTTCGACGTGGTCCTCTGTTTTTTATGGTCACGACTTGGCTCGCGATTGCACTCCGCCAGCAAGCTTCCCGATGGCTCCCCCGCCCAATCCGGGACGGAATATGAAATTGCCCATGCCTTGGAGGGCCAGAAACGGCGAGCCGGGGTGCCGGAACTTCATGTCTGGATCAATCGAACAATTCCACCGTTTCCTCCTGATCCCTCCGGAGGTTCACGACGAACGCATCGCTCAGTGGCGCGCCCTCAAACAATTTATTGATCGGTGGACGCGTGATACGAGCGAGGATGTTTTTGTCGGGTCTTTCACCGACTATAAGACTCTCGCTGAGTTCGAGGAACTGATCGAGATCAAGCTGCGCAAGATCGTTGAGCGTCGATGCCCCCAGCTTCCGGAGCGTCCGACGGGCGAGATTCCGGTGCGAGCGACTTGGACCGCAGGCTCGCCGTTTCGTGGGTTGGAACCGTTCGAGTTCGAGCACGCTCCGATCTTCTTCGGCCGCACTGGTGCCATCGGGGCGGCGTTGGAGAGCCTGAGAAAAACGCAGATCGATAAGGATGATCCGCGAGGGTTCCTCCTGATGCTGGGTGCCTCCGGATCGGGGAAGTCATCTCTGGCGCGGGCCGGTGTGATGCCCACGCTGGTGGAACCAGGCGTCATCGATGGAATCGGCCTATGGAGGCGGGCGGTAATGAAGCCTTCGGATGCTGAGGGCAACGTGTTCTTGGGGCTGGCCCAAGCCGTGCTCAGTGAAAGTGGTTTACCCGAGCTGGTGGTCCATGGATCGACAGCGGAGACACTGGCACAACGATTTCAGCAAGGCGGAGCGGAAGCCATGCTCGAGAAAGATTCAGAGCGGACTCCTCATTGCCAGTGAACGGGAACGGGCCAGACAGGAGGTCGAGATCAGCGAGCTAATTCATAAATATCGCGCTGAAAATCGCAACGCTGACGCGCAGGCTTTAGAAGCGTCGCCTCCGAACTCTGGCTCCACCTAAGCCATGTTTGGCACTGCTAATTGATCAGCTTGATGAGCTTTTTACCGGTGATGTCTCTCCGGAAAACCGCGAAAGCCTTTGTCGAGATGATGGCCCGCCTGGCTCGTTCGGGGTTTGCCGTGATTCTGACCACATTGCGCAGCGATTTCTATCACCGGGTTGCGGAATACCCGGTCCTCCTCGAACTCGCTCAGGGCACTGCTTCCTACCATCTGGCGCCACCCACGCTTGTGGAAATCGGCCAGATCATCCGCAAACCTGCGCAAGTGGCTGGCCTGCGCTTTGACGTCGAGCCACAAAATCGCCAGTCTCTTGACGAAGCTCTTCGCGATGCCGCCGCGCAGGATCCCCAGGTTCTGCCTTTGCTGGAGTTTGCACTCGAGGAGCTTTACGTGCGCCAGGCGCAACGTGGGGACGGGATCCTGCGGTGGGAAGACTACGAGTCGTTCAACCGCTTGGAGGGCGTAATTGCCCATAAGGCAGACGAATGCCTCGCTGTCCTCCCTCAAGATCGTCAAGCACCGTGTCTGAATGCGGTTTTCGGTAAGCTCCTTTCACTTTCTGCCGGCGCGAACGTGCCCGTGCGTCGAACAGCGCTCTACGATGATCTCCTCGTGAACCCGTATCGAAAATCCGAAACGGATTCGTCAGAGTTGCCCGGAGCCCGGACGTTTGTTGATTCCTTCATCGATGCCCGTCTTCTCGTGGGGACCCAGGGAGAAAATGGCAAGCGCGCGGTGAGCGTCGCTCATGAAGCTTTGTTGCGCTCCTGGCCGCGCTTGAAATCTTGGATTGCCTCGAATCGTGAAAAGCTGCGAATCCGCAACCAAATTGACCGTTCGCAGGCCGATTGGCTTGCCAACGGAAAACACCCCTCGCTGCTTTTGACCGCGGGACTTCCCCTCAACCTCGCCGAAAATCTGCAGAAAGAGGCCCCTGAGCTCCTTTCGCGCGATCTCGACGAATACATATCTGCTTCCCTCAGTCACGATCGCACCCGGCGACAACGAAAGCGCTACACAATTGGTGCGGTCATTGCGGGCCTCTCTGTGCTCGGCATCATCGCCACGGTGGCGGGCGTTCACGGCGGCAAGAAACGCCAGGCAAGCAATCGTGGAGCGGGACCGTGCTGAGAATCTCGTCTCCTTCATGGTTTATGACCTTCAGAAGAAGCTCGAACCCATCGGCCGGCTGGAGCTCTTGAAGGATATCCATCAAAGGGCGTTCGAATATTTCGAAGGCGTTGGGGAAACGGCAGACACGAGGAGTCTCGACAGGAAGACCGACGCTCTGATCAATCGCGGCGTTCAGTTGTTCGCTGCCGGTCAATTGCCCGAAGCTCGGCAAAGCTTTGAACAGGCCGTGGATCTATCCACGAAGTTAGCTGCCGAAAATCCTCCCAAACGGAATGGCAGCATAATTTGGGGACCGGCTACCAGCAGATTGGCAATGTCTCAGCTGCGGAAGGTAATCTAACAAGAGCGTTGGAGGCGTATGAGGATTCAAGAAAGCTTCTCGAGAAGCTGATCGCACAGGACCCAAGCAACTCTCTTTGGCAACGAGACTTATCCGGAGCGCTGGAGAAGATCGGCGACGTTCAATCCAGGCAGGGAAAACTGGGCGAAGCTTTGCAAACTCATCAGAGAGCCCGGGCCATCCGGCAGGCCTTTAGTGACAAGGATCCCAGCGAGAATCAATGGCGCCGCGACCTTGCGATCAGCGATGCCAAGCTGGGGGTAGTTCTCATGAGGCAGGGCAAACTCGACGAAGCATATCAGGCTTTTAAGAACTCACACGAACTTATTGTTTCATTGACCAAGCTCGATCCGAATAATCTGAGCTGGCAGAGTGATTTGTCGACAACGTTCCTCCGAATTGGAGATGTGCTTACTCGCCAAGGGAAGCTCTCCGAGGCCTTTGAGGCATACCAACGTTGTTATGCCATCCGTAAATCGCTCGTCGAGCGCGATTCCGCCAATTCGATTTGGCAGAACGATCTCTCCGCAAGTCTTAGTAAACTGGGAGACGCACTCGAAGCTCAAGGCAAGCATGAAGAGGCCGTCAAGATTTACTACGATTCCCTCGAGATCAGGAACCTTCTGGCGTACCAAAATCCATCGAATGCGATTCTGCAGAGCGGCATCGCGATTAATCTCGAGAAGGTCGGCGATGTTCTGATGGCAGAAAACAAAACCCCACAGGCGCTCGGTATATACCAGCAGACTTTGGCCATTCGCAGAACACTGGCGGATAAAGATCCTTCGAACGCGGGTTGGAAGCGCGGCCTCTGCTCGAGTCTGGAGAAGATGGGTGATGCTCTGACGAAACTCGGAAGTATCGACGAAGCGCAGGAAGTCTACGGCGAAGCGTTGCGAGATTCGAAAGACGCTCGCCGAGCAGGATACCTCTAATTTGGGCGCAAGACATGAGCTCTCGAGTGTGCTGGAGAAACTTGGAAACGTGTCTTTGTCTCAAAATAAAGTTCAGGACGCGGTCCGCTCATACACGGAATCGCTCAAGGTCCGTGAAGAGTTGGTTAATCGCGAGCCTGGCAACGCTGAGTGGCAGAAAGGTCTCGCGCAAGTCCTCGCGCAACTCGGCGCAGCCGCGCAAAAACAAGGGCAGATCGATCTTGCGAAACAGCACTATCAGAGAAGCCTCGACATTCGCCAGGCTCTCACCAATTCCGACGGAAAGAAGAGCGGGTCGAATGAAGAAATTATCAAGCTTCAGGGGCAGCTTGATGCTCTCACTACTCCGGCGATTGCGCCGCCCCAAGACTCCGTCGCGAGTCCGTGAAGAGGCTGACTGCACGAGTTCACCGCTCGCGGCAGATTACCGGCTGGCATTCGGCTTCCTTTTCCCCTGCGACGGATTAGCTTTCAAGCGTTCGGCTTCTTTCGCTTTTTTTTGTTCCGAGCGGATGAGGAGTCTGCCCATAAAAGTATCTCCGACGCGAGACGTGAGCGCGTCAGCGGAGTTCAAAAGTTCATTTGCCTTGCGCCGGAGTGCACGTCGCTCCGAAGGCGTCTCTCCGAAAACGTCGCGAAGATCATTGTGAACCTCGTCAAACCGCTTGTCCGAAGATCGAAAAAAGTTCCCCGTCTGATCGACCAGTAGGCGCGACTTGGCAATCAACGAATCATCGTCCGACCGATCCAGTTCATTGCCGAGTCTCTCTGCGACCACCCGCCACGTTTCGAGAAGACGATCGAGCTTGGTGTCCGGTCCAGCCGAAAGGTCCTCGGCTGGCGCATTGAGTTGGTCGAAAGTTCTCTGAATTGACCGCGAGAGGTCTCTCACCGCCTCGGTCGCATCGTCGACCGATTGCTTGGCGGGCGCGATGCGAAACTCGTGTCCAATCAGATTATAGCCGCCCACCGGATCGAAGATGAGTTCGATACCGGAAGCAAGGAACCCACCGGTCAAGGCGCTGGTTTGCAGTCTGGCTTCGTTGCTGAAGCGCCAATCCTTGCCGCCATAATCTTTTTGAATTCGCGCGACGAGTCGGATTTCGATGGTTCCGTCTGACTTCAATTGCGGTTTACCCACCCGCTCGATGACGCCGATTCTGACGCCACGGCACACGACTGGGCTCTTGTCTCTGCGGATGCCCGTCACGTCTTCAGCGATGAAGACAGTTTCGATCGAGTCTTCATCCAACGGAACCATGAAATCCACCGCGGTTTGCTTAACAACTTCCAATTTGCGCACCCAGAGCACATAGGCCACCAAGGCCAGGAGGAAAGCTCCAATCAACAGGTTGATCAGAATGCTTTTCTGGACCGAGCTCAAGCGCATCTTCTAAGCCTTGGATGAGATTTCTTCACGGCCTGTTCAATTGCCTCTCGGCCGCGGAAGGGACTTCCTCCCGAGCCAGCCCCAATGGTAACGAGAGGGGTGCCTGGGCGGGCGAGAGGTCAAGATAGCGAGTGGGTAAGTTGTCTAAGCCTTTAGCATCGGCCGTAAAGAGCGCAATCGCATCCACCGCCCCAATTCTTAGGACCGCGGAAAGGAGCTCCAAAATTCGCGTTCGCTTCTGCGAAGACATTCCCAATGTCGGTTCCTCAAGCAAGACAATCCTGGTGCCGTGGGCGAGTGCCCGCGCCACCGCCACGCAGCGTCGTTCTCCGTCCAGGATTTCGTGGGGGTATTTGTTGGCTTTGTCGGCAACGCCAACCAGAGCCAATCTCAGCCGCGCCTGCTCCTTGATCGTTTCATCCGACAGCCTCTCGCCTCCGAGCGCCTGACGACAACGATAGGGAAGCACCACGTTGTCGAAAACCGTCAACGAGTGGATCAGGCCGCTATGCTGAAAGGCAATACCCAGCGACGAGACGAGTTGGCGGCGCGTCCGCGAATTCGAGAACGTCTGACCGTAATACCGGATTGAGCCTGCTATGGGAGTTCTCAAGCCCGCCAGGTAAGACAATAGTTGGCTCTTTCCCGAACCGCTTGGACCAACAACGGCCAAGATCTCGCCATAGTCGAGACGGTTCGAAATGGGATCGCTCCGGGCGACGTTAAGCCTCAGGCCCTCGAATTCCATGGGCATTTGCTTAGAATGATTCTTCAATGTCGGAGAGAAGCAGATTGACAAGGGTGACCGCGAGATTGCCGATCGTCAGAGCGAGTGCAGTGAGGGAGCCGACAAGATTGCGGGCTTGCTCGCGTTTTGGCCAAAAACCAAAGGTTCCCGCGACTGTCGCCATGCAAAAGGCAATCACGACCGATTTGAACAACGTCTTAGCGTAAGTAGCCGCAGGAAATTTCAGAAATAAAGATCGCCGCAAAGTCCGGTAATGATTGGCCCAGGAGGAAGTTGCTCCCCAACCAGACTCCGATGAGACCGCAAAAGAATACCAGGAAGCAAAAGAAGGGAGCCACAATAATCAGCGCCACCGCTTTGGGAACGAAGGCTACCTCGGAAGGGTCCAGGCCGAGGACTTCGAGAACGTCAAGTTCCCGCGACAACCGCATGCTCGCAATCTCTGTGGTGATTGCAACGACCGCAGGCACACAAAAGAAATTGGCCACGGCGTAGGGGATAACATATTCAAGGAAGATTCTGCCAAAGCGGGGAATGGCGCTCTCCTGGTATTGCGAAAGATCTGGCGCCAGCACTGCACTTACGAATCCTCCAACGCCAAGCAGGACCAGGAAGAGAAGCGCTGGAGCAACGCATCCCAGCACGCGCCGCATGAGCTGAACACGAAACTCCTCACTGGAAAGCCCGGCTGAGGCGGCATTCGGACGAAAAAGCAAGTTCAACGCTCCGGTCACGACGGCCCAAGCAAGACCCGCCGCGGTGTATTTCCAAATTGAATCACCGGCGGCCATAGGGTCTTCCCTCGCATACAATGCGGAAAGTTTTCGTGCCAGTTCATTTTGTGATACGACGACGGTGTGGAGGAACTCCCGGGTTCAATTGATGCCGAAGCGCACCGCGTGGGACAACTCCGCGAGCGGTTGGAACGCGAAGGGGTGGACGTCGGCATCGCGGAACTCAAGCAGATTTGGGAGGGCCGACTTCGCGCCTTCTGGCGCCTCTATCCCGAGCTCTACTCCACCCTTGCCGGCCTGATGGTTGAACGTTCGGAGAACTTTGCAGCCATTGAAATCTGCGCCGAGGGACTCTCCTTTTTCCCCAGGCACGGCGACCTCGTCCTCTACCTGGCGTTATCTTTGGCGCGCACCGGATCTCCGAACCGAGCATTTGAGCTGCTCAATTCAGCCGAGTGGATGGCTGGCGAACATTCCAGATGCTTGGACGCTGCGGGCTCGAATTTACAAAGACCTTTGGAAGCTGACCGGATCATCACGGGCGCTGGAGCAGTCATTGCACGAGTATGAAAGAGCGGCTGAGAGGAGAAAAGGTGCGGATGCTTACTATCCGGAGGTGAATGTCGCCACACTCGCACTTCTCGGCGGCGACGAATCGAAAGCCGTAGAATACGCCAAGAAGGTGACCAGCCAACTTACTCCTCTTGCTGAGCGAGACTACTGGGAGGCAGGGAGCTTGGCGGAAGCCTTGCTCGTCTTACGTCGCGTTGAGGATGCTCGCGGGCAATATGCAACGGCCATGGAGCTTGACCCGCTGCCGGCGCGAAGGCTCACGACTCGGCAGCAGGCAAGGCTACTTCTTCGGCACCTGGGTGAAGATCCGAATACATTCGAGGATCTCTTTAAAATTCCGCCGGTGGTTTGCGCCACGGGCCACGTCATCGATCCCCCGGACCGAGCCATTGCTCGATTTCCTGCAACGCGCGAGGCATCGGTCCGCCTTCGCATTCAGTCGCTGCTGAGACGCTGGGGCGTCGGTCTTGGATATTCCGGAGCGGCAGGCGGCGCCGACATAATCTTTGCCGAGACGATTCACGCTTTGGGAGGCGAGACCTGTCTCATCCTGCCGGTTGACCGGGAGACATTTTGTCGATGGAGCGTCGAAGGATCAGGGGGAGAATATGTGAACCGGTATCGCGTGGCTTTAACCAATGCGGCGTTCGTCAGTGAGTCGCCTTTTTCGCGCCAAGACCTCCAGGGCGGCGGTCTTTGGGACTTCGGCAATCGAATGATCCTCGGAAACGCGCTGCGGCGAGCGAGCGAACTCGAGACACCGTTAAAGGTGCTCGCGGTGTGGGACGGCAAGCGCGGCGATGGCCGGGGAGGCACTGCTGACATGGTGGCGCTCGCCCGGCAGTGCGGTCTCACCGTGCACGTGATCGATCCGATGGGCGATGAAATCGTGGAACTTCCTGGTTTCTCCGAAAGCGATTTGTCGCCCGCGGAGCGAATCGTTGAACGATCGACGCTCAGATGAGAGCCGAATCGCTGCCGGAATGTTCCTGTTGTTTCCCGCATCTTGGAAGTCTGAATCGCGCGATTTGGCGATTCCTTCGGAGCGATTCGCAGGCGAGTTTCATAGGGTAGCTCTCGACGCGGATTTCCGCATCTTCTTTGACTCAGCGACTTCAGCGGTGAGAGCACTGACGCGTCTGCAAGCGAGACTTTGTTCCTGAGGCCGAGCGAGTTCGGCATTGCTCTCACGGCTGGTCCCGTGCAGGTGCGTTCCTCTGACATCGTTGGCACGCGAGGATGTGCAGGGAACCATGGTGGCTCAAGGGCGCAGCTTGGCGACGCGGGCACTCCATCCTCCACTGGTCCTCGCATCCGGTGAGTTTGTTGCGCTCGCCGCTACCGAAGGATCTCGCCTGACAAACTTCGAGTATAGTGGACGCGTGACGTCTCCGGAAGGTAGTTACGCCGTATTTCGTCGCGTCCGAGAGGAAGCTCTCGAGGAAGCTCAGAGTACTCGATAGCCGAGCGGCTTCTCGACTCAACGCGTTTTTTGCCGTGCATTCTTGACGGCGAGGTTGCCGGACCGTACGCTTAGCTCATGCCCCTACTCAGACCCAGATCCCACTTTTTACCCTTCCCCCCGCCTCGCTATGCAGGCGCCTCCCGAGACGCTCGCTTATGTCGCGGCACTCAATCCTCCCGGAAGTAAGCTCCACGATGCCATCCTTGTGATCGATGTGGATCCGGCATCGCCGAGCTATGGGAAGCGCATCGGGCAAACCGTTCTTCCCCATGCCGGAGACGAATTGCACCACTTCGGGTGGAATGCCTGCAGTTCGGCACTTTGTCCCTACGCGCCGCATCCACACGTCGAACGCCGCTATCTTGTCGTGCCGGGAATCCGCTCTTCGCGCATCTACGTGTTGGATACCAAGCCGGATCCTCGCAATCCCTCGATCGTAAAGATCATCCAACCTGAGGAGGTTCTTGCTCGAACCGGCTATTCGCGTCCGCATACCGTTCACTGCGGACCCGAGGGCATCTACGTCAGCGCGCTCGGCTCACCGAGTGGAGATGGTCCGGGCGGCATCTTCCTGCTGGATCACTTTAGCTTTGATGTCCTGGGAAAATGGGAAATGGACCGTGGACCCCAGTATCTCGGCTACGATTTTTGGTGGCATCTGACCCAGGACACGCTCTTGACCAGCGAATGGGGGACACCGAACCAGATCGAGAACGGCGTCATTCCCGAAGAGCTTCTGCAAAGCAAATACGGCCACCAGTTGCACGTTTGGGACCTGCGCAAGAGACGGCACGTTCAGGCTCTTGACCTGGGAAAAGAGCATCAAATGGTTCTTGAGATGCGCCCGGCGCACGACCCGACGAAAACCTACGGGTTTGTCGGCGTGGTTGTTTCGCTTGAAAGATCTCAGTGCTTCGGTTTGGCTTTGGCATCGCCAAAACGGCAACTGGCAAATTGAAAAAATCATCGAAATCCCGGCGGAGCCGGCAGACGCCGATCAGTTGCCCGCGCTGCTCAAGGGGTTCAATGCGGTTCCCCCTTTAGTTACCGACATCAATCTCTCTCTCGATGATCGCTTTCTCTACGTCTCCTGCTGGGGGACCGGAGAGATGCTGCAATATGACGTTTCCGATCCGTTCAATCCCAAAAAGACCGGCTCGGTGCAGATTGGTGGAATTGTGCGGCAAACACCGCATCCGGCAAGACCCGAGCAGCCGTTGCAAGGTGGGCCGCAAATGGTCGAAGTAAGCCGCGATGGAAAACGCATCTACTTCACCAATTCTCTCTACGCGGCCTGGGATGAGCAGTTCTATCCCACGGGCGTGGGAAGTTGGATGGCAAAGCTCGATGTCAACTCTGAAGGTGGCATCAGCTTCGATAAGAGATTCTTCCTTCAGTCGGATGACTATCGTGTTCATCAAGTCCGCCTGGAGGGTGGCGACTCCTCGTCCGACTCTTACTGCTATCCGTGAGCGGTGCCTGGCCGTGGCTGGCGCTGCTCGGCCTTGGCGCCTTTCATGGCATCAATCCGGGGATGGGCTGGCTCTTTGCGGTCGCCTTGGGTCTGCAAGAGCAGCGGCGTTCGGCAGTTTGGAATGCCCTGCCGCCGATCGCTGTGGGCCATGCACTCTCGGTCGGCCTGATTGTTGTGCTCGTCGCACTCATGCACGCCAGCATCAGCTACGACGCACTTCGGTGGCTGGCGGCCCTGGCACTCGTTAGCTTCGGGATCTATCGACTGGTTCGCGCGCGGCACCCACGATGGGTGGGCATGCGCGTGGGCTTTCGCGACCTAACGTTGTGGTCATTCTTGATGGCCTCTGCGCACGGTGCGGGACTTATGCTTGTCCCAGTTTTTCTTGGATCGAGACATCTCGCGGGCGTCGACAACGCACACACTGCGCACGCGCATTCGAGCCATGGCGCTCATCTGGACCTCCTTGATAATTCCTGGCTGGCCGCCACTGGCGGTCATCGTTCACACCCTTGGACACCTCTTGGTGGCTGGGCATGGTGGCGTTGATCGTTTATGAAAAACTAGGTGTGCGTATTCTCCAGCGCGCCTGGTTCAATTTTGATCTGGCCTGGGCCGTTGCCCTCATCGTTTCCGGACTGGTGACGGCTGTTATTTGACGCGCCGAGCTGTCGCTGGAAGAATCATCGGACATCCACGACCGGTTGGTAAGTCGGTTGTGGCGCGGGCACTTTTCGTGGCTTAGAGATTCTGCGAATCAGCACATAGAAGACCGGCGTGAGAAAGACGCCGAAAATAGTCACCCCCAACATTCCCGAGAACACAGCTGTGCCCAGCGTCTGTCTCATCTCGGCGCCGGCGCCAGTTCCGATTACGAGCGGAATCACTCCGGCAATGAAAGCAAACGAAGTCATCAGAATCGGGCGCAGTCGGAGCTTGCAGGCATCGATTACGGCTGAAACCGGATCTTTGCCCTCGTCCTCGATCTGTTTGGCGTACTCAACGATAAGGATCGCGTTCTTACAGGCGAGCCCGACGAGGACGACGAAGCCAATCTGGGTGAATATATTGTTGTCCATCCCCCGCAATAACACTCCTGCCAGGGACGAGAGCAGACACATCGGGACAATGAGAATAATAGCAAAAGGCAGGGCCCAGCTCTCATATTGCGCCGCAAGGGTCAGGAACACGAAGAGGACGCAAAGCGGGAAAATGTACAGGGCGGTGTTTCCTGCCAGAATTTGTTGAAACGCCATGTCGGTCCATTCAAAACCAAAGCCCGGCGGAAGTAATTGGCGAGACAACTGCTCCATAATGCTAATAGCGTCACCGGAACTATAGCCAGGGCTGCTACTTCCTGAGATCGCCGATGCGGTATAGAGATTATAGCGCGTGATAAAGGCCGGACCGTAAGTCTCTTTGATCGATGCCATGGTACTCAACGGGACCATCTGTCCGGCGACGTTCCGCGTCTTCAGCTTGAGAATATCGGCTGGGGTGACGCGGAATTTGCTGTCCGCTTGCACGTTCACCTGGAAGGAGCGTCCCAGAAACGTAAAGTCGTTCACATACGCGGATCCTAAGTAGATTTGCAGCGCGTCAAAGATGTTGTTGAGCGGCACATCCATGCTTTTCGCTTTCGAGCGATCGACGTCGACATAGATCTCGGGAGTTTCCGCGCGAAAGCCGGAGAACATGCCAACCAGCTCAGGTCGCTTTTCCCCAGCATCGACCAGACTTTGCGAGACCGCCTCGAGTTGTTTGAAATTGCCGCCGCGACGATCCTGGACCATCAAGTTGAAACCGCCGGTGCTGCCCACGCCCTGAATCGGAGGCGGGCCGAAGGCCAGGATCAGAGCCTCCGGGATGGTCGAAAATTTCTTCCTGAGATCACCGACAATCGCATCGGCGGTAAGGTTGGGACCCTTTCGCTCGTGAAACTCATCCAAGATCACGAAGAGCGAAGCGACGTTTGACGTCGAGGTGCCGGTGAGGATTGAAAATCCGTTGATAATAAGGGTCGTCTTAACGCCCGAAGTCTCTTTGATCATCGCCAATGCTTTGGCGGTGACCGCTTGGGTTCGCTCGAGCGAGGCGCCGTCGGGAAGTTGACAGCCAACCAGCAGGTATCCTTGATCCTGCTGAGGAACAAAGCCGGTTGGAGTGATCCTAAATCCGTAGCCAGTCAAGGCGAGCAAACCGGCGTAGAGGATCATGACGATCACGACCTTGCGCACCAGGCCGGCCACTGATCGTCCGTACCTCTCGATCATCCAATCGAAGCCGCGGTTAAATCCCCTGAAAAACCAGCCGAAGGTCGCATTAAAGAATCGCGTTAGGATGTCCTTCTGCTCTCCATGCGGCTTCAAGAGTATCACACTCATCGCCGGGCTCATTGTCAGCGAGTTGAATGCCGAGATGATTGTCGAGACCGCTATGGTAAGAGCAAACTGACGGAAGAATTCACCGGAGATTCCGGTCATAAATGCCGTCGGGATGAACACCGCGGACAAGACCAAGGCGACCGCTATCACAGCTCCACCGACTTCATTCATGGCCTGACGGGCGGCGTCGCGTGGCGATAGTCCAAGACTAAGCTTATGTTCGATCGCTTCGACGACGACGATCGCATCATCGACCACGATCCCGATCGCAAGAACAAGACCGAAAAGCGAGATTGTGTTAAGTGAAAATCCGAAAGCTGCCATGGCCGCAAACGTCCCGATAAGAGAAACCGGCACGGCGATAAGCGGGATGATTGCAGCCCGCCACGTTTGCAGAAATAACATCACGACGATCGCGACGAGGAGGACAGCTTCAATCAGGGTGTGCTGAACCGCAGAGATCGACTCGCTGACGAAGACGGTCGTATCATAGACGATCCTGTAATCGACGCCCTTCGGGAAATCCTTCTTAAGCCTCTCCATCGTCTTGCGAATCGCCTCGGCGGTGGAAAGCGCATTGCTGCCAGGCAACTGATAGACGGCCAAGGTTGCCGTGGGCTTGTCGTCGAGCGTAGATTTAACCGCATAAGACTTGGCGCCGATCTCGACCGAGCCGAGTTCACTCAGCCGGACAACTTCACCTCGCTCGCCGCGTTTGACGACAATGCGGGAGAATTCCTGCGGATCGATCAAGCGGCCCTGGGCATTGACGACCAGCTGAAATTCGGTGCCCTGGGGAGCCGGCTGCTGGCCAACTATGCCAGCGGCAACTTGCCTGTTCTGTTCCTGCACGGCCGCGACTACGTCGGAGGCGGTCAGCCCGAGCGATGCCAGTTTGTTCGGATCCAACCAGATCCGCATCGAGTACTCGGAGCCGAAGATGTTGATTGCGCCGACGCCTTCGACTCGTGCCAATGTGTCCTTGACTTGAAGAATCGCGTAGTTGTTGAGATAGAGCTCGTCGCGCGAATTGTCTGGGGAGATCAAATTCACGCACAGGATCATCGAGGCAGACTGCTTGTTGACGGAAACACCCGTGCGTCGAACCTCCTCGGGTAAGATAGGCAGGGCAAGGTTGACGCGGTTCTGCACAAGCACCTGTGCCGTATCGAGGTCGGTGCCCAGCTTGAAGGTAATCGTCAACGCATACGAACCGTCGCTCGCTGACTGCGAGGACATGTAGAGCATGTTCTCGACGCCGTTAACCTGCTGTTCAATGGGCGCCGCGATCGTTTCGGCGATCGTCTTGGCATTTGCTCCGGGAAAGCTCGCCGAAACCTGGACCGTTGGCGGAACAATATCTGGATACTGAGCAATCGGCAAAGTCAGCAAAGCAATGCCGCCAACGATCGTGATGACCAGGGAAAGAACCGTCGCAAAGATCGGACGGTCGATAAAGAACTGACTGATATTCACGTTCTATTTCGCAGCCTGGGTCGTCGCTGCAGCCGGCGTGGCAGAATCCGCAGGCTTGGGATCTACCTTCTCACCGGGGCGCACCTTCAGCAGTCCGTCCACCACAACGGTCTCACCGACTTGCACTCCGCTCTTGACCACCTGCATGGTGTCGAAAAGCGTTCCAAGTTCGACCGGTTGAAACTCAGCCGCATTCTCCTTGTTGACGACGACGACATACTTCTGGCCTTGATCGGACGCCACACAACGCTCCGGCACCAGAATGGCGTTGTATGGCAATCCCGCGGGAATGCGTACCCGAACGAAGAGTCCTGGCCCAAGCAGACCATTTTCGAAGTCGAAGACGCCTCGGATCCGGATGGTGCCCGTCGATGGGTCGACACGATTGTCGAGGAAGTCGATGTAGCCGGTATGCGGAAAGCCTGTTTCGTCCTGTAAAGACAACTCGATCGGGATCTTCACTTCGTCCGCATCTTCGGGCCCCTTTTTCTTACTCTGGTAGTAGCGGACGTAACGGAGCAATGAACGCTCATCGACATCCGCATAGGCGTAAACTGGATTCGTCGAGACGATCGTCGTCAATGGATCCTTGCCATCGGCGGAGACAAGGTTTCCGACGGTGACATTCGCGAGTCCCGCCCGGCCATCAATCGGTGCTGTCACGGTGCAGAACTCCAGATTTAGCTTAGCCCTTTCCAGGGCTGCGCGGGCGGACTGGAAAGCTCCGGTGGCCTGCTGAAAGGTTGCGGCGCGCTGATCGAAATCTCCCGCAGCCGTGACTCCTTTGTCCCGCAGTTGTCGTGCCCGGTCAAAATCGGCGGAGGCCAGCTTCAAGGCGGAATCAGCTTTGTCGAGCTCCGCCTTGGCTTGCTCGTAGTCCGCCTGATATGGTCGCGGGTCGATGATGAAGAGCGGCTGGCCTTTCTTGACGAGGTCGCCGTCAACGAATTTGACCTCCGTAATGTAGCCGCTCACGCGAGGTCGGACGTCGACCGTTCCCATCGGAGCGAGGCGGCCGGTATATTCGTCCCAATCTTGCACTTGCTTTTCAACGGCCTGGGTGACGGTGACGATTGGCGGTGGCAGCTCCAGCGCCTCCTGCTTCTTACAAGCGCTTACGGCCGCAAGCGCCAGCCAAAAGAGTAAGGTGGTCCGCAAAGGCAAACGGAATGCGGCGAAGGGCGAGCGATCCGAAAGAGTGTTCGAGCGCACCATTGCTTATCTCCTTTTTCCAGACAATAGGCGGCTGGTCAATACAAACAGAGCAAGCAATCGGGGGAAGGTCGCCTGCCACAAAACAGCTGGAGTTAAGGCCAGCGATACGATAGACACGTGCCATGACTCGAAAGGAAGCAATCATTGTAGGCGCGGCCAGCCTCTCCGCTCTGGCGATGGCCGCACAATCCGGGCGGGCCGAAGAGGCGGCGGAACAAAATCCCGAAGTAACGAAAATCTGGGCGCTTCTTAAGGCACACGACGAAGCCATGGCGAACCATGATCTTGGTGGCGTCATGAAATGTCTGACCGAAAAGGCCGCTATCATGGGCACCGGCCCCGGCGAGTTTTGGGTCGGGCCGGAGGAGATCAAAATAGCTTATGAACATTTCTTTGAGACCTTTGACAAGGGCGCGCAGGATTTTCAGTATCAGTTCAGGATCGGTGGCGTCGGCACCGACATGGGTTGGCTGATGGCGTCCGGGAATGTAGCCGCTAAGAAGGATGGCAAGGAGTTGACCTTTCCCTTGAATATTTCCCTGACAGTCGCAAAGAAATCGGAAGAATGGCGCATCGCCGCCATGCACTTCTCCACGTTGACCGGAGACATGGGAAGCCACGAGAAAAAGAGCAGTTGATCAAACGTTATGAACCCTGAAGCATCGAATGAGGGAAACGTGCAGGCGGAGAACCAGGAGTCGTTGAATCGGCGATTGTTCTTGCGGAGCCTCGGAAAGTGGTCGGGTGCGGCGGCGATTGCGGCTGTCGCTGGAGGAGTTTGGATCGCCTCTTCGCCAAAGGCAGCTGCGGGCTGGTTAAATCGAAGAGGAGTAGTTCGGGGCGGAGGTTGGATCAATGGCGGAGGTTGGGTCAATCGAGCAGGAGGATGGATTAATGGTGGTGGTGGTGGTGGTTGGATCAATCGGCGTGTCGGCGGCGGCGGCGGCTGGATCAATCGCTGGTAAGCACCCAGGGTCGGTCCCATGCCTCAGGAAGCTGAGATCTTATCCTTCCGGGAGGCTGACTCGAAAGAGAACTCGGACATCGGTCCGTTTGTAGTCGTCGTTAGAGATTCTCAGCAGATGGGCATATGGCTGCGCGATCGTTCTCCGGCGCTTCAATGGATCCAGGTCGAGGGAGTTTTAAAGGATGACGACGTCTGGCGCCTTGCTGCCGAAGACCCTGGCGAAGTGCCGCTCGATGTCATCCTGATCGACCCGGGCAGAGAGTTCGCGGACCTCTATCGGTTGGTGGACGTGCGTTCGGCGCGCGATGTTCGCGTCAGCATGCCCGCACGACCCGGATTTCTCAAGGCAGTCCGACTGGCTGCCTCTCTTGGCCTGCCGGTGCGACTCCTTCCCCAGCAGCCAACAGCCGATGTCTTAGCTGAGCTTCAGGAAGCCCTGACATTTTATCTGCGCAATCCGCTGGTGGAAGCTCCCATCGAATTTTTCCATTCGGCCCTGGCCTGGCTCAGAGGGGCACCGACAGGTTCGCTTTGGAGAGTTCTTGAAGAAGATCCCTCGATCTACCAACGCAAGGCGATCAGCACGGCGTGGGACTCGCCGCAACTCTCGGACCTCCCCATCGATCCTACACAAGACTTTGGCTCCCTATTCTTAGAGCGGCTCACACAGCAGGGCGGCGAATGTGCCACCTGTCGCTGGCGTGATTTCTGCGCAGGCTACTTTAAGTGGCCGACTCCTGAATATTCTTGCACGGGCGTTAAACTGCTCTTTTCGAATCTGCTTGCGGCCGTCAAAGAGATCGAGGACGACTTCCGGACCTTTGCAGCGCCAACTGCTGAACTGCAATCCTCATTATGAATCGTCGCGTTTTCAGCGTCATTCTTCTTCCAACGTCAGATTGCAATGTCGCCTGCGAATACTGCTTTGAGCGAAAGGAGAAGCATCGACTTTCAACGAACCTGCTGCCATTGCTGACAACTCGCCTGCTCGATCATCTCGAGAACGAGGGAATCACGGAATGCGAAGTTTACTGGCAAGGCGGAGAGGCGATGATCATGGGACCGGAGTGGTTCGTCGCAGCCGGGCGGCTTATGGATCGCGCAGCCGCGGAACGAGGACGTCACTTCATCCACTATCTTCAGACCAACCTCATCAGCTATACCGAATCCTGGAACGAAGTCTTGCGAACGATGTTCCAGGGGTCGTTGGGAACTTCCATGGACTATCCCAACCATCACCGGAAGTTGTTCAACGGCGGCCCCGAGGCCTATACGCGTTTGTGGACACGGAAGCTTAGAGCCGCGCAAGCCGCCGGGATCAAGGTCGGCGTCATCGCCGTGCTTCACCAGGGGAGTTTGGATGCGGGTGCCGGAGGACTTCTATCGCTATTTCACGGAGGAACTCGGGCTGACTGACTTCCAAGTCAACACGCCATTTCCAGGTGGTCCCGCCGGGGAAGTTGAAGGCGCTTTTCAGCTCGAGACAAGCAAGTTGGCGAGCTTCCTTGCGAGGTTGTTCGATATCTGGATGGAGCGCGGTTTCGATGTCGGAGTGTCGCTTGGTCCGTTTGACGCATTGATTGACCACTTTACCGGCAGGCCGGCGCGATTGCCGTGTATTTGGAAAGAGAATTGTTCCAATCAATTCATCTCGATTGATTCCAAAGGGACGGTCGCTCAATGCGATTGTTGGGTAACGAGCTATCCCGAAAGCTTCTTCGGCAATATCTTTCGAGAGCCCGACCTTACCCGAATGCTAAGGACCAGCCCGGCGCGGCGCCAGTTCGTCGAGCGTCCCAAGCACCTCGTTGAACACGAAGATTGCCTCTCGTGTCGTTACCTTTCGATCTGCCATGGTGGCTGCCCCGTGCGGACATACACTGCCTTAGGGACGATGATGGCTAAGGATCCCTACTGCGAAGTTTACAAAGCGGTCTTCGGACGAGCGGAGGCTCACGG
This sequence comes from uncultured Verrucomicrobiae bacterium, assembly GCA_963706955.1. GTDB lineage: Bacteria > Verrucomicrobiota > Verrucomicrobiia > Chthoniobacterales > Terrimicrobiaceae > DASTFP01. Next base: position 59,971 of record CAVPOC010000005.1, read on the forward strand.
GCGAACGATAGCCGGGCGGCGCCTCCACACTTTGCAAAAATCCGAATCACTCCCGTTCTCTTTTCACTCTGAACCCAAACTGCTGTGATCTCGTGGGACGCCAACCCCAGCCATCCACCGTGAAAACGTCCGCTAACTAAGCAAATTCCGGAGATGAACAGGTTGCTTCAATCACTTGTTGGGCGTCTCATCAGCGCGCTGGGCGCGGTGTGGTTGGAATTGCTTGAGCCATCTGGGAGAGAGATATGTCGGCCTTCGTCATCTTCGATGTTGAGATTCGCGACCCGGAGCGTTATCAAGACTTCATGCGCCAAGTGAAACCTGCGCTCGAGGCCGCTGGCGCAAAGTACCTCGCTCGCGGAGGCGCTCACAAGGTGTATGAGGGTGATTGGTCTCCCAGAAGGATCGTCTTGCTTGAGTTCCCGTCCGTAGCCGCTTGGGAGAGTTTCTACAACGGGCCTACCTACCAGGGCCTTAAAGCCATCCGTGACGAATGCAGCTCTGCACGGTTGGTCAGCGTCGAAGGGCTAGCGCCCTAAGGTGCCGAGCATGTGCCGCCAGACGCCCAACCCTCCATCGAGCGGACAGCTTCCGGCATGCTGCGCCTGCCTCCAGCTGCCGCTCATGTCGAACGTCAGATGACTTCTCGGACTCCAAATGAACGCGCTGCAGAGACTTCAGGATTGTTATTCGGCGCAATGCGAAGGTGATCGGGACCACCAGCAGGGCGTTCGCATCGAGTCACTGGACAATCCGGGATGGGCGCTCGACATCGACTTGGCTGACACGGCTTTGGCCGACAAACCTTTCACGGAGGTCAAGCGCGGCTGCGAAGACACGACCGATTGGCTCATTTGCTTTCTTCCCGATGGCAAATTCATGGGAAGATGTGGTCCGCAGAAGCTTCAGGAAATGATCGGGGTGTTTTTGACGTGGGCGGAAGAATCTTAGATCATGTCGATCGTGTTGCCACGCCAGTCATCTCACCAGGCGATGGAGCGAACGGCCACTCGCCGCGCGTTCGCGCTTGGCATGACTCGTACGCCCCCACTGCGGCTGACGTTCGCTCCCGGTAGCCGTCGCTCATCTTATTCTCATTAGCGCGCACAATGTCATGCAATCGTAGGAGAGTCATATGAGGAAACTTATTGCGTCCACATTTACATCCCTGGACGGTGTCATGCAGGCACCAGGAGGACCGACCGAAGATCCAACCGGAAATTTTACGTTAGGTGGTTGGTTGTTCGCTTTCGGGGACGCAGGGGTGGATCTTTCTGCGTCAGGTTTCGATGGTAAAGATCGAGAGGTTGTCCTCGGTCGCAAAACCTACGAAATATTCGAGGCATATTGGCCTTACCAATCAGAGGATCATCCGATTGCGAGGACGCTCAATGCGGCAAAAAAGCATGTGGCGTCCCGCACTTTGAAGTCATTGCAATGGAACAATTCGTCGGTCCTTGGCGGTGACATCGTTTCAGCCATAACCGCACTCAAGGTTCAGCCCGGACTCGACCTTCAAATCATTGGCAGCGGCAATCTCATTCAGACGCTACAAGCCGCATCGCTCATTGACGAATACAACATATGGACCTACCCGGTAGTTCTTGGCCGTGGAAAGCGATTGTTTGAAGATGGTGCAAGGCCATGTGCACTGCGACTCGTGGCTTCGAAGGTTTCAACAACTGGCGTTGTGATGAGCACCTATGTTCCAGCCGGAGATATTCCGCTTGGTTCGCTTAGCCAGGCCGAGCCAAGCGCGAAGGAATTGACCCGACGCGCCAAGATGGCTACAGATGTGACGTGAATATGCTGTCGACAAGCTGTGCGCTAACAACGCGCTTCAAGGGACGCCGCTATCGCGGCGCCCCTGAGCTCAGGCGTTAGGCGTCACACTACGCTCTGACCAAAGCGGTAACCGATCCTGATATCGCTGCCGCCAAGCTCGCTTTCGATGCGATGATGCAGATGAAAAAGATCGACATCGCTGCAATCGAGGCGGCGCGCCGCTGAGGTTGCATCTTCGAAGCGCGCATCTCGAAAACGCAAGGGGGACATCACGGGCGGACCCGAACCCGCTCCATCCTGAGCCTGCGGTTTTCGACCGATGGGAGAACATATTCGCGCTCGCACGAGAGGCGAGATAACCAGTCGTTGCAGCGGACCGGGCGGGAGTCGCGGTCCTCGTGATTTGAGAGTGCGCCTGGCGTCCGCCCGGCCGCTGAACGTCGGTCCGTTCGGAAAAGTAGTCGAAACCAGGCCCTGCCGATGACCCGCTCAAAAAGCGAATTGTTACTGACGGCGGCGTTCGCCTCCTCTCTTTTTCCCAACTGCCTTAAATTTCCCGCGAAACAATGGACCGGCCATGGCAGCTCGCACGCGAGCTTAATGCGGGCGTTGAACGCCTGCTTGCTAGCGGGCGCCGGCCCGCCCAAGAAAGATTAATGGAGATCCCGCAAAGTCCACAACCCATCCCATATCCGGTGCAACTTGCTTGGCCGCGGCTGCGGCGCACTATGGTGCTGGATGAGACCTAACGAATTTGCTAAACCAAATGCCTGTCGGCTCCATGATCAATTCCTTAGTCTCGCGATTGAGACTTGTCAGGCCGAAATTAGCTGCGTAACCCTCCGCCCACTCATAATTGTCGACGAGCGTCCAAGGGAAGTATCCACGCACGTCCACGCCGTCTGACATTGCGCGACGCATTTGGTTTACGTGCTCGCGATAGTAACGGATCTTCTTTTGTTCACTCTGCGTCCCGATGCCGTTCTCGGAGACGACGATCGGTTTGCCATAGCGCTTGAAGACGGTGGCCAGACTTTCATAAAAGCCTTCCGGGTTGATTTCCCATCCGTTCTGGGTGTAATTCGAGCTTTGCTCTCCATGGCCGCGAAGAATGAAGCGCAGCGGAGTCGCATCTTGGGAGTAGTAATAGTTTAGGCCAATGATGTCAGTGACGTCGGCTACCTGATCGAGGTGATCCCAGTTCTGATGCATCATCATGTTGTAAACCATCCCAGCGGGATCTGCGAAATACTTCCGTCTCCAATTTGGAATCGAATAGATTCCCATGATAATGGCGTCTGGCCGGTCTTGGCGGATGATGGCGGCAGCGTCGCGATACATCCGCACACTGATCTCTGTCGCCTTTTTTAACTTGAACGGAGTCAGCAATAGGCCGGGAGGCCAATGCCCGCCAAAATAGCCGATGTAAAGGTCGCCATTAGGCTCGTTCTGTGGAACATAAACTCGGACATAAGGGGAAAGCGCGCCGACCATCTTTTCCACATAGGCGCGCCATGCTGTTTCCACATCGGGATGCAGGAAATTTGAGCGAGCCTTCTTTTTGGTGTCGTACAACCAAGAGGGAAAGGTAAAATGCCACAAAGTGACAATCGGCTCGATCCCGGCGGCCTTCAATTTACGAGCCATCCGCACGTATTGCTGGATTGCCGCTTCATTATAGACGCCCTGTTTTGGCTCAACCCGCGCCCACTCGATGCCAAAGCGGTAATGGTTAACTCCCAGCTCGCGGAGAGTTCTCAAGTCCCGGTCGAAGTGCGTCCATGAGAAGGTCGCGTCGTCACCGCGTGGCGGGATATGGCCTTCCTCTGCATAAACATCCCAGTCGGTCTTGAAGTAGTAAGGCGAACCAGGCGTGACCCCCCGATCCTCATTCTGGTAGCTAGCGGTCGAGGTGCCCCACCAGAACTTCCCTGTGTTCACAGGCGCCGCTATCTCACGCTTCTTGTAGGGCTTCGGTGGCAAGATACAGCCAGAAAAACCTACAAGGATGACGGCCACGCACAGAAGGTGGTGCTTGGAGATATTCATGTTGAAGCGAGTTTCGAAAGATGCTTCGGTTACGAAGCGATGGCGAGGACTTTAATCACCAATTCAACTTTGCGGCATGCGGCAATCCTGCTGACACTATTGACTCTGACAGTGGGCCTGCAGGGGGCCGACGACACCTACCGTTCGCCGGATAGTCTCCACCTGGCCGATGGGACCGTGGTGCGTGGGCTGATTATTAAGAATACCAGGGGTTCGGTGGTGATTCAGCAGGAAACCGACGAGCTCGACGTTCCGAAAAGCAAGATCGTGCGCATCATCGACAATGCAGATAGCAACGTTCTCTATACCGGAATGAATCGGAAGGGTCAGCTGCCCTCCTGGCGTGTTATTGCCAACGATCTTCGCACACATGACGCCATCAAGTCGCTCGTGGAAATCCCGGCGACGGTGATCGACGTGGCCGACTTCAAAAACGTCCCCTACAAATCCTTTCGCGTTAATGAAGACGTCGAGCTAAACATCTATGGCGACCCCGAGAATCCGGCCGGTGTGGAGCTTGGCATCTACGGTCCCCGCTCGATCGATCGGAAGCTGCGTAAGCTCTTGCGCGCCTACCTGGCGGGGTTTCTGACCACGCGGGAAGAGATTGCCGCCCTCTATGCGCTCGGTCTCAGCAAGGGTAAAACTCAAGTCGGCAACATCGTCCTCGAAATCACGCCGGCCAACGCGTTCGATGCCTATGGTGCTTGGTGGGTTTCTCTCTACAATCCCAGGGAACTCAATAAGGTGCGCCTCAGCGATGCCGAATACCAAAGGCTCGTCAGACCTGTCAGCGAAGTCATCGATAGGAAGGGACGTGTTATCTCAGGAGGGTGGAGCCGCAAGGATGCTGAACGTTCCAGAAAAATCCGAGCCGAAGGAAGTTCCGCGCGAGTCATTCTGAAGGGTTTTTATCGCGACGACGACGGTGTTTTCCGCTTGATCACCGAACCGCATCGCCAGGCCGCGGTGGCGCGTTGAACTGCGTTGGTCGCCGTCTTAACCAGGCCACAGGAATAGGATACCGAGCTCGGAGTCGAGCGCTCCGGTCGTTGCCAGAAGATCCACGATGCGGGATGGCAGACCTCCGGCAGCGGATCAACGAGACAAGCTTCTCTCTCGCTTCGAGCGGTCTGCATGGCGGGGCTCTTCCCGGACTACCTGTGTGGAATTCTTATCCTCGCGTAATCCGAGAAACACTGGCTGACGAAGCCGATTGTCGCGGGTCCATTCCGAAAACTTCACCTGGCAAACAATGTTCGGCTCGACCCAGCGGCAGCGTCTCATCTCCGCAGCCGTGATCGTCTGGCTGTATCCTGCACCACGTTTTTCCGGTAGATTCGAAAACGGGCACGTGTCGCGGAGAATCTTCTGAAATCTCGCATGCAAGCTGTGCAGCAAGGCGCTATCAAAGCCCGTCCCAACCTTTCCGACGAAGATAAGCTTTCCGTGTTCATACACGCCCACGAGCAGCGCGCCGAAGTACTTTCTTGTTCCGCCGGGAGGTGTGAATCCGCCGATGACGAACTCCTGCTCGCACTGGAGTTTGAGCTTGATCCAGGCGCCGCTCCGGCGGCCGGATTCGTAAGGGGATTCTTTGCGCTTACCGATGAGGCCTTCCAGTCCGAGCTTGCGGACTTGTTCCAGCAGCTGCGTAGCGCTCCCTTCCAAGGAAGAGGATAGCCGGATGACCCCTGGTGGATTTTTCAAGAGGCGGCCTAGCCTTTCCTGGCGCTCATTCAGCGGCGTCTCACGGAGATCCTTTCCGTTCAGACGAAGCAGGTCGAAGGCATAATAAAATATCGGAGGTCTCTCTTGGCCAAGCTCGAATGCCTGGAGGAGCTGGAAGGAGGAAATGCCCTGCTGGTCGAGCGCCACAATCTCTCCATCAATCACCGCGTCTTTAGCGTTCAATTCGGAGATTGATTCGAGCACTTCCGGGAACTTTGCCCCGAAATCTTTTTCGTTTCGGGAAAGCAGGCGGGCTTCCGAGCCGCCTTTGAGAGCAATAGCACGGAAACCATCAAACTTGATTTCGTAGAGCCAATCTCCTCGCGGCGGCGATTCGACCAGCAGCGCTTTCATCGGCTCGACAAACTCGGGTAGCGGTGCAGGCGGCGCCTGTTTTCGGCCCGCTCGATTCACGGGAGAGCCTGATCTCCAAATTCGGTCCCCCTTGGCGAGCTCTTTCATGCTCTTGCCGGAGAGTGCCGAAGTATCGTCAAGTTTCTTGGAAATCGGCGCCATGTCCTCCCCTCCACGGATGAGTAACCATTGCTTTTCGTCGCGTAAGCGCACGAGATACCATTCGCCACGCAGTTTTTTGCCACTCAGGATCACATGCAGCTTTCCACCCGAGAGTTGTTTGAGCGGAGCGGCGCCGAGTGGCTCGAATGTGCCCAGGTCCCACACGAGCACAGTGCCGCCACCGTATTCACCTTTTGGAATTGAGCCTTCGAAATTGATGTACGATACGGGATGGTCTTCAACTTGCACCGCGAGGCGCTTCTCTCCCTTCTTCAAGGGAATACCCTTTGGAACGGCCCAAGATTTTAGGGTGCCCTCGAATTCCAGGCGAAAGTCGTAATGCAATCGTGTCGCGTCGTGCTTCTGAACCACAAAGCGGCGCCTCGCGGCGGTGGAAAGTTCGCCCTCGGGCTCAGAAGTCTTGGAGAAGTCACGCTTTCTTTGGTAATCCTTAAGGGACATCAGCACATGATGCAATCGGTCTGGGCAGTTGGCCAGTCCCTATGATTACTCTGCCGAGATCTAATCTCTTTTCCGCAACGTCTCCCTCATGATTCGCCCTAGCCTGAACTCAGGGAGAGCATTCGAGGAGGATGACGGGCCGAGGTCCCCGCGAGCGGCGAAGCCATTGGTATGAAAATAAACACACTCCAAGATGCGCTTATTCATGAGATGCGGGATCTCTATAGCGCCGAAGTCCAACTCACCGAAGCGCTGCCGAGGATGGCCAAAGCGGCCTCTCACGAGCAGCTGGCGGAGGCGTTTGAGGAGCACCTCGCGCAAACTAAGGGACACGTTCAACGCTTGGAAGAAGCTTTCAAACGACTCGACGCCTCGCCGCGCGGGGAAAAGTGTAAGGCAATGGAAGGCCTCATCGAGGGAAGTAAGAGCACGCTCGAACTCGATGCCGACGATATGGTCCGCGATGCACTCCTCATAGGTATCGCCCAAAAGGTGGAGCATTATGAAATTGCAGCCTACGGAATGGCGCGCACGTTCGCCCAGCGCCTCGGAGAGGACAACATCGCTTCCCTCCTCGAACAAACGCTGAAGGAGGAATCGGAAACCGATCGCAAGCTTACGAAAATTGCCGAAAGCGCGGTGAATCCCGACGCCGAAGCGCCAGACGACTAAGGCAACTTGGGATCGCTCTTCGTGGCCGGCGGGTGACGCTCATCCGCCGGCCGCAATTTTGTCGGGCTCCAACGTTGAGGGAGGTGACCCGGAAATCCGCTCTTGGCTAGGAAAAACGAGATTTTGCCTTATTTCGGCGAGCGCGCTTTGCACGCTTGAGACGACGACGCTGGATGTGACCGCGCGGAGGCGTTCGACACGGTCCTGCGATGCCCCCCAGAGCGCCGTGACGATTGGCACGTTCGGCATGGCGCCCGTCAATCGCTTGAGTAAGTAACGCGCCTTTCGCTGGGCTAGCGGGGGCGAAGCTGAAATGCAGATCTGTGCGCACGCACGATCGGACATGTCGGTGACTATTTCCCCAGCCAGGCTCTGTGAGGACAATATTTCGCAGCGAAAGCCTTCGGCCTCCAGCATTCCAGACATCATCCGGACAATGGTTTCGTCGGTGGTTCCGCTTGCAGGCACAAAGACAACCGGCCCCGTGTCGGTTTTTATTCCTCCCGATGGCTGAATCTCGCCGATTTGCTCAGCCATGAATTCGTCGATGGTGTCGCAGGCGAATTCGAGATGTCGCTCGTCCAAAACGCCTTCATTCAAACCTGCCTTGATTTGAATGAGCGCCGGGACGAGCAGCAAATCACAAAGTTCAACAAGCGAGTGTTCTTTGAGAAATTCGCGTGCGACTGTGGCGGCTTCGTCCTCACGGAACGAAAGTAGTCGTTGATAGAACTGGTCTGAAGGTGCCATCGCGGATCGGGTCCCAAGAAGAACATCGAGAAATCCCAGTTGCGGGATGTACTTTCCCATCACCGCAAGGCACACAGTGAGTGGCGTGGCGAGGAGCAAGCCAACGCCGCCCCACAACCATGCCCAGAAAATTGCCGCAAGGACAATTGCTGTTTTCGACAACCCGGTGCTGGAGGCATACAGCCATGGTTCAATAAGATTATTGCTGATAATCTCCATCACTAGAAAAAGTGCCAGCGTGAGGAGCGGCTGCGCCCACCCTTCAAATACGGCGAAGGAAAGGACTATCGGAAGGGCGGCACCGAGAATCGGACCCAGGTAGGGCACGAAGCGCAGGATAGCGCAAAGCAGACCCCATAGGCCCGCATTGGGGACGCCAATTAGAAACAGTCCCAAGGCAATGGGAATGCCGTAAGTCACATTGACTATCAGCTGCATCAGTAGGTACCTGCTCACGCGCTTCGCAGCGTCATTGAGTGCTCGCGTGGTCGTGTGAAAGCGCTGCCTGCCGGTGAGGGAAATAAGCCGATCCCGAATATCGTTGCGATCGATCAGGAAAAAGAGAACGCAAACAAAAACGACCGCACCGGTTCCCAACATCGAGATGGCTTGCCCGAGCAGAGTTCGGACGAACTCAAAGGTAGTGGCAGGTTGGGTGGGCGGGGCAGGCTTGGGAGTTTCGGGCAATGGAGCTCTCGCGGCTGTCTTGCCTTCCATCTCGTCGAGCAAACCAGAGATGGTCGCCGTTGCGCGTGAAAACGGACCCATTTCAGGGTGCCTGATCGTCTCAAGCTTTTTGGAAATGGTCGCCCGATACTGCGGGAGCTTGTTGGCTAAATCCGCCAATTGGCCGGTGAAGGTGTAGGCGACTCCCCCCACTACGAGAACTGCGAGCGTAACCGCACAGACTGCAGCTACCACGGACCCCACACCTAACCGTTCGAGTCGGGTAGCTACAGGCGCCAACAGGAACGTTAGCAGCACTGCCAGCGCCAATGGGATGAAGAGCTCTCGGAACCAGTAAAGTATTCCAACGATCACCACGAACGACACCAGCGCGCAGGTCCTCGAAACGACCGGCGGGAGCGAGGATTCCTGCATGAGATCACTCTATTATCGCGCAATCGAGTCCCCTGCGCGCACTTTTTACAGGTTCTCCTTCACCCATGGGTCGCGTCCTTGATCGCCTGCGGAGTCTTCTTTAGATTTTCACCGTCATCTCTTGCCCTTGCGAAAAATCATTCACCTGGATATGGACTGCTTTTATGCGGCCATCGAGCTTCGAGAAAGGCCCGAGCTCGTCGGCCACCCGGTTGCGGTCGGCGGCGGCAGCCCGCGTGGAGTAATTACGACATGCAATTACGAGGCTCGAGCGTTTGGCGTTCGTTCTGCGATGCCAGGATTCAAGGCGCGTGAACTATGTCCCGATTTGATTTTCCTTCCCGTTCGCTTCGATCTTTATCGAGCGAGCTCTGCGGCGATTCGTAAGATACTTCTGAGCTACACGCCACTGGTCGAGCCGCTTTCTCTCGATGAGGCTTTCCTCGACGTGAGCGCCTTGGGCCGCTACGCATGGGATATCGCGAAGGAGCTGCGCGGACGCATCTTTGATGAGACTGCCCTCACGTCATCCGCTGGCATCGCACCAAACAAGATGCTGGCCAAAATCGCCAGCGATTGGCGAAAGCCAAACGGTCAATTCGCCATTCCCCCGAGCAAGGTTGAAGACTTTATGAGGACATTGCCGGTGAAGAAGTTGTGGGGCATCGGTCCGAAAGGGGCCGAGCGCTTCGCCAGCCTTGGCATCGAGACGTGCGGAGATCTTCAGAAATACTCGCTCACCGAAATGGTCCAGGCCTTTGGTCGATGGGGACGCGAGCTTTACGCGCTTTGCCGGGGCGAGGACGATCGTCCCGTGGAGCCTAATCGCATTCGCAAGTCTCTTAGTAATGAATGCACTTACTCTCAGAATCTTAGATCCCTCGGTGCGTGTGAGAACGCGATCGACGAACTAATTGCCGATCTGCAGGCCGAGCTCGGGCAAAAAGCATCGCTGCGCCAGATCCGAAAGGCTTTCGTAAAAGTTAAGTTTGCTGATTTTTCGCGCACGACCAAGGAGTGTCTCAGCCATGAAGCGACGCGGGAGGTTTTCCATGCTCTGCTCAAAGTGGCATACTCGCGGAAGGAGAAACATGTGCGTCTTCTCGGCGTCGGCGTGCGTTTTGAAGAGGAGCACGATGAAGAATCCAACCAGATTCTCATGCCGTTCTAGTAGTTGGCTTCAACGCTAGTCCACTTGGGTCAGGGTTCGGGAGAGGTGGCTGTGCCAAACTTACCCAGCCTTCACGTCAGTCTGCGCCGGAACTGCGTGCGCGAATGCCAATCACGCATGCGGAAAGATCTCAAGAATGGTTCTTTGGCGAAACTGAAAAATGGAATGAAGTTGGGCGCGCACGAGCGGCAGGGCCAGTTCGCCGAGGGGGGGAAAAGGCAGCGCGTACTTGACGCGGTCGCGGATGCGCGTCGTGCCCGCGTCCACCTCGTCAAAGATGTGATGGTGCACCCATTTTCGGTAAGGGCCTTTCAATTGCTCATCAATAAACTCAAGCGGTGGGTTCCAGCGGCAGATTCGCGTCCGCCACCGCAAGGGCAGACGGTGAAGAAGGATCGTGTAGTCGATCAGTGTTCCTTCATCCATGCGAATCGGCATGGGGGTGAGGATCTTGAAGCCAAGGGACGGAGGAGTGATTCGCATCAAATTGGAGGCATCAGAAAAGAATGCAAAAATTTCCCGACGCGCGATGGGAACGACCACCTCAGTCTCGAGCAGATGTTCCAGCACTGCTCAGGAAATTACGTGTGGGATGATTTTCTCTTCGTCCCCGAGCTCCCATTGAGCGGCTTGAGCCTTGCCTCGATCTCGCGTCGGCGATGCTCAAGAAAGGGGGGCAGTGAGAGACTTTCCCCAAGCGTCTCGAGTGGTTCGTCGGCCGTGAAGCCCGGCTCGTCGGTGGCGATCTCGAAGAGGATGCCATTCGGATCACGGAAATAAAGGCTCCGAAAATAGAAGCGATCTATCGGACCGCTCGAGGCAATTCGTGCTTCCGCGAGGCGCTCTACCCACCCATCGTGTTCTTTGTCAGTCGTGCGCAAGGCGAGATGATGGACGCTCCCAGCGCCCTGCCTCGCAAATGGCAGTTCCGGTTCAACGGCGACATGCAACTCCGCGGCGGGGCCGCCGGAACCCATTTCATAGACGTGGATCGTCGAGCTCTCACCTAACCTATATTGGCGGACTGCATGCATGCCCAGAACATCTTCGAGGATGCGCGCGGTGCGATCGAGCCTCGGAACACTGATCGTGATCGGGCCCAACCCGCGAATCTGATGTTCGGGCGGGACGGGACTTTCTTCCCATGGGTAGACGCTGCCGGCCCGACCATCCTCAACGAGATTAAAACGTTGCCCCTCGGGATCTTCAAAGTCGAGGGTCAGTCGCCCGTCACGTGTAGTAACAACGCCATGCTTCACACTGTGACTTCGAAAGCGGCTCTGCCACCATTCGAAGGCGCTTTCTCCCGCTATTCGCAGCCCCGTCCGGACGATGCTGTGGGTGCCTCTTTCCTCAGGCGTGGCTGGCCAAACGAAGAAGGTTAAATCAGTGCCTGGACTCCCCTTCCCATCCGCGTAAAAAAGATGGTAGGCAGAGACATCGTCCTGATTGACAGTTTTCTTTACCAGACGCATCCCAAGCACGTCCGTGTAGAAATCATAGTTACCGCGCGCGTTCGCCGTGATTGCTGTGAGATGGTGGATACCGTGAAGCTGCATGAGACACCTTACACCATCCGAACCAGCTTGCCGACGCCCGCGATCGAGGAAAATATCGCACCCAATTCCCGCGGCGGACCAGGAAAATTGTCCAGCGAGGCGGCGGCTAGGTTTCGTCAAAGGCTTCCATGACGATCTCATAGCTGCGGCGTCGCGCCTGATGATCGAAGATCATGGAGTGGATCATCAGCTCGTCTGCACGCGTGAGCTGGCGCAGTGACTGCAATCCTTCTCGCACGGTCGCGAGACTTCCGATAATTGAACCGCGCACGAACGATGAATTTTCAATTCTTCCCGGGAACACTTCCTCGAAGCTGCCAACCGGAGGCGGCAATTCAATTGGAACGCCTCGTGCCAGACTCACGTGCGCCTGCAGGTGCGAGGTCGCCAGGCAAATTGCCTCCTCGTCGGTCTCAGCAGCAAAAACATTGATTCCGACCATTGCGTAGGGCTCGGACAGCGCTCCCGAGGGCCGAAATCCGCGTCGATAAAGCTCGAGTCCCCCAAGTATGTTGTCCGGTGAGAAATGGCCCGCAGAGGCGAACGGCAGCCCAAGCTGACCTGCCAGTTGCGCGCTAAACCCGCCAGAGCCCAATAGCCAGATAGGAATGTCCAGCCCGGCGCCCGGGACGGCTCGGATCCGCTGCCCGGGCAAGGGAGGATTTAGAAGCGTTCGCAATTCCGCGAGCCTCTCTGGAAAGTCCTCTCCAGTAAGATCGGGGTTCTGGCGCAGCAGTCGGACGGTCGTCTGATCAGTTCCAGGTGCCCGGCCTAGACCCAGATCAATTCGCCCCGGAAACAAGGACTCTAGGGTGCCAAATTGCTCAGCAATCAGGAGCGGAGCATGGTTTAGCAGCATAATACCTCCCGAGCCGACTCTGATCTTCTCCGTGCCTTGCGCCAGATGGCCGATTACCACCGAGGTAGCAGCGCTGGAGATGCCAGGCATGTTGTGGTGCTCGGCTACCCAGAAACGTCGATAACCGAGCCGCTCCGTATGGCGAGCCAAGTCCAGCGATCGGGCGAATGCATCCGCGGCTGATCCCCCCGAGACGATCGGACAGAGGTCCAGAACAGAAAGCGGGATCCTGGTCAGTTCCTCGCTCATCGGAGAAGTTCGCGCGTCGATAGCGCGTTGGACTTCCGTGAATGCGGACAGATTCCTATGTACATATTTACAGTAAATAACAACTGGAATATGCTAATAATCAGATATCGCAAGCTGCATGCGCGAATCAAGTGGTCGTTGGTGCCCGAGAGTGGATCTACCCACACGGGGCATGGGGACCACCGCTGCTCCGACCATTGGGACGCGCTAGTCACTAAAAGGCTACTCCGATGGCGAAATGGAAGGCACCCTGCGCCTCCCCTTGCTTTGGAGAGGGGTTCAGACCGTAGTCGAAGCGAACTGCGCCGATGGGCAGGTTATAACGAAGTCCTCCACCAACGGCGTAGCGCATGTCTTCGACTCCGAAGTGGGAAGCTTCTCGCACAACGTTACCCGCGTCTGCAAAAAGCGCTCCATAGAAATCACCCCAAATGGGAAATGTATATTCGATATTAAACACGGTGAAACTCTCCCCCCAATCGGATAGCCGACCCTATCTTTCGGACCCAGAGTCAGTTCCGAAAAGCTGCGCACCGTGGTGGCGCCCCCATTGAAGAAGAGCTCGTCAATGGGCAGCTGATCATTGCTTAGGGATGAGATGATTCCTGCCCGGGCACCGAGGGCGAGCGAAGATTTTGACGTCACCTGAACGTAGTAGGAGAAACGAGCGTTGCCGCGAATGAAGGGAATTGCTCCCAGCCCCTCGGGTGCAAAATCCAGCGAGCTCGCAAAGATGAAGCCTTTGGTGGGCAGAACCTTGTTATTGCGGTAATCAAGCGTTTGAGAGATTCCCAGCCCCACTACCGAATAATCCTCCGGTCCAACGAACGTTTCGGGCGTTATCAGGATGTCGGTTAGGACGACATACTTTGCCTGCATGAACGCTGACACTTCCCAATGGGAAGTTACCTTTCGGGAGAAGGTCGGTTGCACCCCGAACTCACGTTTCGAATAACCTTTAAGCTCAGAGGTCAAAGCGTAGAGGCGTAATTCGAATCGGTAGTCGGTATCAAAGAGCCAGGGATTCGTGTATCTGAATTCTCCACTCAAGCCACGTTGGTTCCATTCCGCGCTAAAACTTATCGGCCGGCCGGAAGCCAGGAAATTTCGATCGGCGTAGCTAAGATTAACAATCAGGCCGTAGAAGCTGGCATAGCCGATACCGAGACCGAGTTCCTTCGCGCGGGCCTCCTCCACAGTCACGTCCAATCGCACTTGGTCCCCCGCGATCGCTTCAGGGGTGATTCGCAAGTTCCGAAATAGACCGGTCTCGATCAGCTCACGAAAGCGACTATCGATCAACGCAGGATCATAGACCTTCCCCTGTAAGCGCTGGAGCCGTTTTTGAATGAACGAGGGTCTGACGCCTTCCGTGCCACTGACAGTGATCCCGTCGAATCGATATAAGGGACCCGGCGCAATCTTGAACGTCGCGGGCACATTGCCGCCTCGCGCAGCCTCAACATTGCCAGTGGCTTCAACGCTCGCCATGAAGTAGCCGCGTTTCTTGTAGAAGTCCTCAAGCTTGCGCTGCGCTGCGGCGAGCCTCCCCTCGGTATAAATGTTCTTAGTTTCCTCAAGGATCTCTGCCAGGAGGGTTTCACGAGGGAAGATGATCGGCCCTTTCAGCTCGATATCGCCGAAGTGGTATTGGATACCTTCCTTCAGTCTGAGGGTGATGGTCGCGGATGTTTTATCAGCATTCAGAGTGAACTCCGGGGGATCAACCTGCGCGTCGAGGAAGCCTTCGGCTGCATAGAGGCGACGGATCAAGTCCACTCCGCTGTAAATATCCGTCTCAATGAAGGGAAGGCCGGTATCTTGACGGATGCGCGGGTAGCGTTCGCGCGTCGGTCCGAGCAGATAGTTGGTCAATGCGGCCGTGTCATAAGCCTCATTGCCGATGATTGTAATCGTGCCAACTCGCGTAAGTGGACCTTCCACCACAGTCAACCGCAGCCGCCACGGGCCCAGGATCTGTGAGCTTACTTCGACCTGAGAATACCCATGTTTTCGATAGAACGACTCCAGGAAAAAAACCGCATCATAGGCATTGGCATCATCGAGGCCATATTCTTCGATCGCTTGAATTTGGCGGGCGATGCCTTCCCGCAGCTGGGCTTCTCTGAAGGCCGATGTGCCTTGAAATTCGACCTGAAGCTTGCCTTGCTTCTTCGGCGCAGGCGTCACCGAGGGTTGCAAGCCCTGAGGCGGCGGCGGCATTTCGTGCACCGACTCCGCCTCAGGTTGAGAATGCATCCCGCTCGTCGAGATCAGCGCGAGCGCAAAGACAAGCAGCCAGAAGCGTCTCATTTGAATCGCACGAGGTATTTTATCTGGCCACGGAAGTTGCCGCCGACATCCAGTCCACCTACCAGGACGATTTGATTCGTCAGCGGAATACCAATGGAGGCTGCTTGCTTCCCCGTCTTGGGATCCATCGTGCCAATATCCAGTCGAACACGGCTCAGCAAGGAGTCTTGTGCTGGTGCCGGTTTGTTGCGGGCAAACACGCTCCGATAAATTTTTTGAAACAAGAGAATGGCGGCCCGGCCGGCCAGGGCATTTGGATCGCGGGAGAGCTCCTGAGTGGTTGCGCCGGTGGCGATGAGCGAGACTATCTCGGCCTGCGGCAGTGGCGGATCGCTGCTGAAGATCGCTTCGGGAGCGGTCGCCGGCCCGGTGATGTAAACAGTGATATTATAGTCACGGATCGTCGAGGTTCCGCGCAAATTGAGGATCGGGACAAAAGGCTGGTCCCGCTTGAAGTAGATGAACCCGGACTCAATCTGGAGCCGACTGAAAGGCAAGGTCGCCATGAGCTGTTCGATAAAGATCGTTCCGTCCATCCATGGTCGCAGACCAGTTCCGCCGAGCTTTAAATCCATGGTGATTCGACCATTGGCAAGGTTGCTCTGGATGAGGAAGGCGTCCTGTGTCCGAATGGAGATGTCGAATCTCCAGTCGCGGAGGGGAGGTTGCGGAAAGCTAATGAAAACCGGCTCCTGCGGGGGCTGGGGGGCAGGCCGCCCCGGCAGGCCGATGGGCAGAATGTCGATGTTCCTGAAGAATGCGCTCCTGGTGACGAAAACATTTCCGGTAACGCTGGCTGCATTGAGTGGCCCTTCGACGCGAATGTCACTATTGGCGCGAACGCTAAGATCATCGTTTTGCAAGATCAGGGCGTTTTGCGTCGTTAGACGCAAAGCCAAGGTCGGATTGTCCAACGGTTGAACGATGACGCTGCCGCTGGCGGCGAAAGATCCGCCGCCGATCCGGCCTGTGCCTCGTTTGATGGTCACCCGATCGCGCGTGAAATCCACTTGCAATGCAACATCCGCGATCGGCGGAAGACTCGGATCCGTGAACCGCAACGCAGAAAGATCTGCCGTGATCTCGCCCGACAGAGTCGGTTGCGCAATAGTTCCGCGGACGCCTATATCAATTGCAGCGGTTCCACGGCTTTGACGAATAGCCGGCACGAGCGTGCTCACAAAGGCCAGCGAGGAACGCGGCATGATTACCTGCAACTCCACGGGGGTCTGAGGATCGATCTTTGCGTTATTCCTGAAGGCGACGATATCGAACGGAAGATTGCCGGAAATCCGCAATGGCTGGATTAACCTTTGTTGAACTGACCCATTGAGAGTCAGCCGATCATTCTGAAAATCGAGATCAAGCGAGATCATCGCAGGATCGAGTTGCGAGGCATCGGGCGATTGGATGCGGCTTGCACGCACTGTCGCTTTGGCGGCCAGTTCATCGAGCGTGCCGCCGGCGTTCACGTCGAGATTGACGATTCCGGTGACCGGCGGTTTCTTTTGTCCGAGTTGGGTAAAAAGCTTTCGGAGGTCGAGCTCTCGCGTTTGCAGAGCAAGCTTCAGAGGTTCGTTATTGGGAATCAGCCGATCGGGATGTTGCACCTCGGCGAGATGAAAGGGTAGCTCAGCCGAACCCTGAACCAGAATTAGTTTCTCTTGACGGACTGAGATGTCAAAAATGCTGAGTCGATTATCCTTCCAAAAAAGTGACAGCAGTGCCTCTCCAAGTCCGCGGGCGGAGACGGTGAGACCCGGCACGTTCACGAATTGTGGGGAATACGAGCCCTTCGCATGCGCAGCGAGGTTTTGAAGATCGCCGAATTCTCCGCCTCTTAAATCAATGGCGACATCACCGGTATGCTGTGGAGCGCGAAGATCACCAGTGCCCTTCCACGCGATACTTAACGCACCGCCGAGGGCAGGCGCCATAGCTTCCTGTTCCAGCAGAGGTTGAAAGATCGAAAGATCCGCGAACTGAACGTCTAGCGATCCGCTGTAGTCAAAAGGATCCGTCAGGCGCATGGCTCCCTCGCCCCGAATCACATTCTTCTCGTTAAAGACAACCTGAAGTTGTGATAAACGCGCCTGATTCTCAGCCGCATCCAGGCGCGCGTCGATGCTGCGCACCGTCATTCCCATGGTTTCGATCCCCCGACCCTCGATGAAAAAGTTTCCGTCGTATGCCCCGTCCTTGGCGCTGCCTTTTCCCGCAATCTTCAGCGTGCCCTTGAGAGTCGCTCCGGTCTCCGGGGCGACAAACGCGCTCAAATCGGGAGCGTCGACACTTAGATTGAATTCCAAGGGTTGGCGCTCCCAAGATTTCAAGTCTGGCGGAAGGATATAATCCGCCTGCAGGCTCGCGTGGTTCGCACCTTTGGCGAGCGTCAGCCCCTCGAGCTGAACTTTTGCATCATTGCTCGACAACGCGAGGTTCACCGACTCGACAACATAGTCTTGCAAGCGAACAGCCTTGATGGATCCCTCGACCCGGCTGATGAGATCCTTAAACAGAGGTTCGTCCGCCTGCGCTTGAAAGTCCTTCGCCAGGTCGAGACGAAGATGTGTCTCCGTGAGCTCGGTTCCCGAAAAGGCCAGACTGGAGGAATCGAGCACGCTTTGGGTAGAAAGCTTTCTATTCTCGAAGCGAAATTCCGTGTTCAGCGATAGATCACCGATTGCCGGCAGGTTGAGCGCGGCAAGGTCCGGAGCGAAAACTTGCAGATGACCACTCGCAGAAACCTTGTCGAGATCGTTAAAAGTCTCCGGCAAGGTGGAGTTTGCCTCGATGTCGATTCGATTCTCGTCATCCAAGCGTGAGGCGAGCGTTGCCTTGAGCCGCTGGTCGGCCATATCGAGCTGCAGAGTTGTGTCGCCAAGCACCCGGCGGTCGTAAGTCGCGCCCGAGAGACGCACATCGGCTTGCCCGACCCAACTGGAAGGCTTAGAGGGCTCGCCTTGAAACGACACCACCAACCGGTCGAGAGTTCCCGTCACAGGGACGGGCAGATTGAGATGCTCCGCGATCCTTGGGAGAGACAGCGCGGAACTCTGCGCCTTCAGGTTGAGTCGAACTTTGTCAAAATCGTTGAACGTCTCGGGTAAGGTAGAGTCTGCCTCGATGTCGATGCGATTCTCCGGATCCATCTGCGAGGCGAGCGTTGCCTTGAGCCGCTGATCCGCCATATCGAGCTTCAGAGTTGTGTCGCCAAGTATCCGGCGATCGTAGGTCGCGCCCGAGAGACGCACATCGGCGCGTCCGATCCAAGTGGAAGGCTTAGCGGGCTCGCCTTGAAACGACACCACGAACCGGTCGAGAGTTCCAGTTACAGGGACATTCAGATTGAAATACTCCGCGATCCTTTGGAGAGATAGCGCTGAAGTCTCGGCCTTCACGTCTAGCCGAACCTCATCAAAGCCGTTGAATGTCTCAGGTAAGGATGAGTTTACCTCGACGTCGATGCGATGCTCCGGATCCAACTGTGAGGCGAGCGTTGCCTTGACCCGCTGGTCCGCCATATTGAGCTGCAGAGTTATTTCACCAACCGGCTGGCGGTTGTAGGTTGCGCCCGAGAGAAGCACATCGGCCTGTCCAACCCAGCCGGAAGGCTTAGCGGGCTCGCCTTGAAACGACACCACCAATCGGTCGAGAGTTCCAGTCATCGGGACATTTAGATTGAGATGCTCCGCGATGCTCTGGAGAGACAGCGCTGAAGTCTCCGCCTTCAGGTTGAGCCGAACCTTGTCAAAGTCGTCGAAAGTCTCGGGTAAGGTGGAGTCTGCTTCGACGTCGATGCGATTTTCGGGATCCAGCTGTGAGACGAGCGTTGCCTTAACCCGCTGATCCGCCATATCGAGTTGCAGTGCTATCCCGCCAAGCGCCCGGCGGTCGTAGGTCGCGCCCGAGAGAAGCACATTGGCCTGCCCGGTCCAACTGGAAGGCTTGGCCGGCTCACCTTGAAACGACACCATCAATCGGTCGAGAGTTCCAGTAATCGGGACAGTCAGATTGAGATACTCCCAGATCCTTTGGAGAGACAGCGCTGAGCTCTCTGCCTTCAGGTTAAGTCGGTTGCTCGCATTCAGATCGGAAACCTGCGCGCTGAGACTGACCGGCGCATCGAAAAGAGAGCCGTCCAGGCTCAATCCCAATTCGGCTTCACTGAGTTTTGAAACATTCAGGTTGAACTTTCGCAGCGAGATCTCGGGCCCGATGATCAGATCGGTAATTATCAGATTACGGTCCCGAAAGCTTGTCGCACCGGAGATTTCTGTCCAGCGGCGCACTCCGGGGATATCCAGTGTTTCTATCTTCAGGACGCCGGGACGATCCGGTAGTAGGCTTAGAAACAAGCCACTCAACTCAGTATTTCCGTTCGGACCGTGCGCGATGAAATTTATGTTCTCGAGGTTAAGGATATCGGGGAAGAGCGCTGGAAATTTGAACTGTTGTGGCTGGCGTTCCTTATCGGCAGGCAAGGGTTCAGCGGGCGTTATTTCAATATAGGCATCGCGTATGTCGACCAGCTTGAGCAACCCCGGGAAGCCTTCGCGGATTAGCCCGATGAGGCTGTACCGCAAATTAAGCGTGCCGATCTCCAGGCGTTGAATTGGGCCTTGCTCCGTCGGAGTTCCGCGCAAGTTTGAAATCGTTAACGTCGTAAAGATCGATCCACTCGCGTCGTAGGAGAGATCGAGGTGCTGCTGTTTCGCTGCACGCACGATAAAGTAGCGCGTGCCCTCAAAGAATATGGGCCGGTGGAAAAGGGCTAATAAGACGAGAAGAAGCAGCAATGCAAGGCCGATCCAGCGAAGCCATCTGCCGCGACGCTTTGGTTTATTGCTCGACGCGTTCATGCCGCCGCGACCAAGACGAGAAAAGCCGCGAATTTACGGGCCGGCGGGTGATGCTGCATACGTGCCAGGAGCTAATGCCATCGGCGTAGTGCCATGCTTCTGGCGTCACGTCAAAACTTCTCGGCGATTCGGCCCCGGCTGCACGCCGCGAGACGCTCGTGCGTCCCGTCAAGATGCCGCGGTCTGTTCGCTGGTAACGGCACTCACGTGCAACCTCGAATCAGAAAGAGGATCAGCAGCACAGGGATCGGAACTCCGAGGAGCCAGAGAAGAATCCACCCGAGTTTTCCGGACTGCGCTGCACGTTGGCTGAGATACTTCATGTTCTTGAATCGCCTTCAGGGACGCTCCCGCGCGTATGGCCAGTCGCAATTGCGAGCCAGTCGGCTGGACACCCCTGGTGACCGTCTACTGAAAGGAGGGAGATATGATGCTCCCCTCCTGACGCTCAGCCGCCTCCCAGTAATCGTAGGCTGCTGCATACGCGGAAGAGGTAAGGAGAAGCATCTCATGGTCCCCATCGGCGTCCACGCGCCCATGCCGAAGGAAGACGATCCGCTGCGCTCTGCGCAGCAGGGCGATTCGATGCGTCACCACGAGGGTGGTCCGGAATGCGCTCAGTTCTTCGAGAGACGCTTGGATCAGCGCCTCCGTCTCCGGTTCGACCGACGAGGTAGGCTCGTCTAGGATGAGGATCGGCGGATCATGGAGGAAGACACGGGCTATCGAGAGCCGCTGCTTTTGACCGCCCGACAGCTTTACTCCTCGCTCTCCAACGATTGTCTCATAGCCTTGCGGCAAGTTCCGGATAAAGGCATCGGCATGCGCACGCCGCGCCGCCGCCTGGACTTCTTCAAACGTCGCGTTAGGCCGAGCGTAGCAGAGATTTTCGCGAATCGTCGCGTTAAAGAGATACGTCTCTTGCAGGACCATGCCGATGGCAGCGCGAAGAGAATTAAGCGTTACCTCGCGGACGTCTTGGCCATCCACGAGAATCCTTCCAGCGATCGGATCAAAAAATCTTGCGACCAAGCTGACCAAAGTTGTCTTTCCAACTCCGCTCGTCCCGGCGATCGCGACGACTTCGCCAGGAGCAACTCTAAAGCTGACTCCATCCAGAATTAAGGGACCGGCGCCATAGCGGAAGGCAACGTTCCTGAATTCGATTTCGCCGATGCGAACCTGCAGAGACACAGCGCCCGAGATATTCGCAACCTCCACAGGTGTATCCAACACCTCAATCACCCGGCGAGCAGCGGCCTTAGCCCGCTGAAGGATATCCGTCATTCGGGCGAGCGTACTTATCGGGCTTTGCAGCCGCCACCAATAGCCGCGATAGGCAATCAAACCTCCCACAGTAAACTCTCCCCTCCAGATAAACCAGACACCCATTCCCAGCATCACGATATTGCTCAAGAATCCGAGCATTCCTACCGCCGGGAAGAACGCGTTCCTCGCGCGCACCGCCCTCATACTCTGTTCATAGTGGCTCTGCGTCACCGCGCGGAACGCCAGCTTTTCGCGATCAATTTGCGCGAAGCTTTGCGCCAGTTGGATGCCGGCCAAGCGGTCGTGCACGAAAGTTCCGATATCTCCCAAACGAGCTCTGACCGCCTCGTAGACTCGCTTCACGCGGTCGCTAAATCGCCGCACGACAAGGTAGGAGAGCGCCAACGGGATCATCACACAAAGACCGATTATCGGTTGCAGCCAGATGACCACCCCGGCCACGACGACAAATGTGACCAACTCGCCCAGGAGGTCGCTCAAGTTTGCCAGGACGGAGGTTTCCATCGCATCGACATCGCTGATCACCCGCGCGACCAAATCACCGGTATGCCGCTCATAGTGATAGCTCATCGATTGCTCCTCGAGATGTGAAAAAACCGCGTTGCGCACATCGCGCACGAAGCCTTGCCCCGCCTTCTCGATGAAGTAGCTCTGCAACGCAGCGAATAATGTCGCGGCCAGTTGCGACGCCAGCATTACTCCTAAGGCAACCCACAGGCCGCCCGCGTTTCCTGCAAGCAATACGTCGTCGACCACGTATCTCCAAACCAAGGGATGAACTTGAGCCAAGGGTGCAGCAATGCAGAGAAACGCGAGCGACAGCACGAGCCAACCTCGGTAGGGAAAAAGGAAAAACCAGATGCGTCCGATTAGTCGCTTCGTGTCCGCCGCGAACATCTGCCTCTATAGTCCAAGCCGATCGCACTGGCAAAGGCCTTCAAGAGCGGACTGAACCCTTATCGGGTCAGTGGGCGTTGCGCCGCCGCCTATTCTAAACTCGGCGCTCCGTGCAGGCGATACGCTCATTTGCGCTGAGGCTCGACTTTGCCGCGCTTTTCCAGCCAATAGGCCGCCAGCCAGCACAGCAGCGCCCAGGCTGTTCCGCCGGCCCAGCCGGCAATGACGTCAGTGGGATAATGCACCCCGAGATAGACGCGGCTTGCGCCTATCATCAGGCTGAGCAGCAGGGCCACGGCCACGCAGTAGACTTTTACCCGTCGCCGTTCCATAGCTCGTGCGAGGAGAACGGCCAGAGTGAGATATACCACCGAGGACATCATCGAGTGGCCGCTCGGATAGCTCTTGAACAGCGTATCGGCAAGGTGTGGGACCACGGTTGGCCGATCGCGGTCGAAGTAGCCTTTGAGCACGTTCGTCAATAACATTCCTCCCCCAACAGCTATCACGAGCAAAAGGGTGGAAGCGTACCATCGCTCGATTAACAGGTAACCAATTACCACCAAGGTGATCAGAGTGAGAACTACGCCCCCACCGAGAACCGTAACTTCACGACTCACACTCTCCAGCCACGCCGGACCGATCGGTCGTGCGAGGTCCTCGGGAGACCGAAGATCTTTCATCCATCGGATCTCAGTTTGATGGAGATCCCCCTCCAGAACCAAGTCAGTGACGCCGACGAATACCAAGATTCCACCGAAGAGCGCGCCCACACTCAACAGCAGCACAAACTCGCGCCACCCGGCAGAGCTCAGCAGTTCACGAAGTCTTGTCATGGGCAAAACACAAGCCGAATTTCCCGGCAGAAGCAAACTGTGGCTGGGCAAGCATTCCTGGGACAAAGACTCGCGCCTGGAAACGAAGCGCCTATTTAAATGCGCGGAGCTTGGCCGACAACGGAGGCCCAGCGATGCCGCTCGCTCGTTGCTTCCTGATACCTAATGATGACAAGCATCGAGGCTAGTCAAACGCGGCGCGATTTCTAGAATCGAATCAGTTTGAGAAATGCACAAGCCAGACAGTGTTGAAAGTCCGAGGAGCCAAAAAATCGCCGACCCACCGCCGTCCCGCCAACTTAGGCCCGGTAAACACGGCACTGGCGGCTTTGCAATCGTGGCTTCGATGAAACGCTTCCGGCAACTCGATTGGGCTGACCGATTGAACCTGATCCTCGCGACAATTCTTGGCTGTGCTCTCCTCCTGGCCCTTAGTCCCCTCCTTCTCGTCTCCTGGATCTGCATGCAATTTGCCAAGCATGGCCATCCTCGCCACCTAAGAGCCGACCGTCAGGCTTAGCAGGCTACTCGGCGACAGAATTCTCGAACCACTCTCCGATGCCGCGAATAAAGAGACCAAGGGCCGCGGCCGGCGATTTCTTGAGCAGCTCAGCCACCCGCGGACTAAGGTCCTCCCGCGGATTGGTCATCGTCCCACCCAACTGCACTGTGGTCCAGAGATAGCCATCACGTTGCCGGGTGAAGACTCGTTCCGCTTTGGGAAGCCACTCGAGATACCCTGGTGTGACCCCGAGCTGGAGCTCTCCGCTTAAGCTCTTCTTGTTAATTGTTGCAGTTCCCTGAAGCCGGAAGACGCCTTCCGCCTCAATATCCATCTGCTTGACTTGCACGCGGGGATATTTCCACTCAAATCCCAACGAAAAGCGACTCAGGCTTACTGTGTCGATCGGCTTGCCGATGAGGCTGGCGACATCCTCGAGAAATCGCGCCCCGGCCACGCGGCCATCTTCGAGTCGGACTTCTCCCCAGCCGGACGAACTCTCCATCCGCATGTCTGTGCCCTTCCAAGCGACGTTCCCGGAGGCCTTTCCTCTGATCAGCCTTGCCCAGGCTTTCGGTATCCAGGGATCAACCGGTATTTCTGAGAAATTCATCTCGGCGGAAACGCTCTTGTCGTTTTTCATCCCAGCCCATCCGCTGACACGAATTCGGCCACTGCTTTTCGCGCTGGGAGCAAGCTCAAGGTCGTAAAGTGTCAGGAGTTCTTTGGTAATGAGCAGGTGTAATTGACGCAGCACAAGATCGGGAACCATACCCGTCTTCATCACGCCGCCCTCCGCACGGTATTCAAAGTCGCGGCCGTAGGGTGTGATCAACAGGTGGGTCTCAAAAAATCCTGCCTTGCGATCGCGTAATTGCCAGGTCACATCCGCGGAATCACAAACCACCCGATTCAGGTGCACGCGCTCCGGTAAGAAGATTGCATACCATGGTTTCGGCGGCTTGTTTTCGGGTTTGGGTTCGTACGTCTGGATCTCCGCTTTGCCTGAAGGGATGTGGATGTATTCGAGCTCCCACCGTCGCAAAAAGATCCCCCATGGATCAAACTTCGCATCCACCTGCCCGGTCGAGAGTGTCTTGAAAGCCTTCACCCCATTGCGTGCTTTGAAGCCGTCTGTCTCGACGGTGAGAAGACCTGTCCGCCGGATCTTCTGGTACTCGCCTTCGAAATGCAGTCCTTTCGACGTTTGCTTATCGAGTTCACTGCGAAATGCATCGCTTTCGACGTACTCGGTCAATTTGCGATTCGCGAGCGGAACGGCCAGAAGAACGACAGCGACAAGCGCAACGAAGCTAAGAAGAAGAATGAGGCGCGCTCGCTTCACGGCAAACCTACTTTCCTAGGACGTGTAGCGCTCGACGCCGCGCCCTATCTAGCCTTTCCAATCAACAGTCGGGAATTCGGATTCAAGATACACGCGCCGGTCTCATGCCTCTCACGGAAGCCTCCGTCCCGAGAAGAATTGCAAAACCAAGACGACGAGCGCAACCACCAGCAAGAGGTGAATCAGATTTCCGGCTACCTGAAAGCTAAAGCCCAGTATCCAGAGGATCAGGAGAACAACAAGAGCAGTCCAAAGCATAGAATTCCTTCATGGGTTCGTCGTTCAGCACGTCCGCGGATGCCTCGACATCCCACCTCACGACAGCTTTCCGGGCCGCCGAGCTCGGAGGGGGGGTTCATCGCACCGCTGGCGATGCTCAGCCGGTAACTGGAAACAGTTTCAACCTCGGCAACGCTCTCGATCTGTTTAAACCATCAAAACCTTGACCATCGTCGCCGCGATACCGCTGGGAATTTCGAATCGTATGACATTGTCCTTGAGCATCTGTTGAGCTAGCAATGAGAGCCACTGCCGTGAGCAAGTGAGCTCCGTCGGAACAAAGAATGTTCGGCCGTCGCTTTCCTCGAGTATGTACTGCAAGCTCGCATCAATCGGCTCTGTTTCTCCAAGGAGGTTGGCCGTGAGTTGAATACGCTTTTCCTGGGTATCGATATGAAGAGTCGTCATTTTTCCGAAATCTTTGATCTTGTGGTTGAGGAAGGCTTTCAATAGCTGGCCGGTAATTCGGTTCCTCATAGAATTGAGTTTGTAACATCCTGGAAGGGACTTTGGGAACTGGTTGTCGAGGGGTGAGAATTTTCGACGCGAATATAACGTGCAGTTAGATTCTATAACTTATTACTGGGTAGTCCCCTGTACTCCATTTTACGTGTAACACGGTTTTGAATGCGAGCAGTCGCTTCTGAGAAAAACACGCTTTTCTCCATGAGAGATAAGGGGCAAGCATTGATGGCCGCTCCGAGATCTGCGAGCGTCACGCCAAAACTTTCTTTCCTTTTAAATCCCTCGGATGAAACAAGATGATGGTCAGTGTGAAAAAAGAGATTGCGAAACTTACGGCGAATCGTGAATTTACACGATATGAAAAGTCTGCTTTCTCCTGTTCACTATCGCATTGCTAAAGCGATCTTAGGCTTTGAGCAAAGAAAGGAACCCTCTTTCGTCTCGGATTTGGTAACGAAATTGGGATATGCGGCCGAAAGCAGTCTCACCGCAACACTTCGCATCATGGAACGAAATGGCTTTTTAGTTATCCAAGGCGGAGGAGAGCGAGGGCGCGCGCGTGTGGTGACATTGACAGCGAAGGCGCGGTTTGCGCTCGGGGTCGGTGGTATTCCGCTTTTGGGAACGATCCCGGCTGGTCCTTTGCAAGAAGCCTTCGCGCAAGCTGATGAGATTATCGAGACGAACAACCTTTTCCCTTCCAGAGAGGGAGACTTTTTCCTGCGCGTTCGAGGAGACTCGATGATTGGCGATGGAATTTTGGATGGCGACTGGGTGCTCTTGCGTCCAAACCTTGAGGTGCAGCATGGCGAGATCGCCGCTCTTCTTGTGGGAGAAGCGCATGAAACCACGCTCAAGCGGATATTCTTTCTCCCTGAGCAGGCGGAGATCATCCTGCGCGCCAGTAATCCGCGCTATCCTGATCTCGTGGTAAATGCGCAGGATGTGAAAGTGGCTGGCATTTTTCGAGGGCTAATCCGACATGCAATCCCATGATTCCAGACTCATTCAACTGGAAGCATTACGCAGTTTGGTGGCGGAAAAATTCCCTCCAT
This sequence comes from uncultured Verrucomicrobiae bacterium, assembly GCA_963706955.1. Lineage (GTDB taxonomy): Bacteria > Verrucomicrobiota > Verrucomicrobiia > Chthoniobacterales > Terrimicrobiaceae > DASTFP01. The sequence continues at coordinate 86,719 of CAVPOC010000005.1, forward strand.
CTCCGCGCAGATGTAATGGCCGATTCCTGACAGGTTGCCTCCCTTTTGATCAAAAGGGAGGTTTTCTCCAAGGAGCGATTACGGAGGTCTGCGGCTCCGGCGCGGGAGGTTCATTGCTGTTGGCGGCGATGGTGAATGCAGCGGGGCGCGATGGATTTTTTATTGGGTTTATTGACGCGGCAAATTCATTCGAGCCTTCCGATTGGGCGGATGAACATTTACGCCGCATCCTCTGGGTGATGTGCGGGGCGGCGGCCCCGGCAATCAAGGCAGCGGACATTTTGCTGCGGGATGGCAATTTGTCGGTAGTAATTTTAGATCTGCAGATGTTGCCGGCCGCGCAATTGCGGCGCATTCCGGTAAGCACCTGGCATCGCTTTCAACGAGTGCTCGAGCCTACTGGCACAGTCTTTGTGGTGCTTTGCCCAAATCCACTCGTCGAAAGCGTGCCAGTTCGCATGGCCATCCATACAGATGTGAGCTTGGCAGCCATGCATCTCCCGCGGGCTGCACTCTGGGAACACCTCCAGGTGCAGGTTTTTGAACGCGGTGCCGCCCCGCTGGCGGTGCTTCAAAAATCCGCATGAGGTATCATGTTTGGCTGCATTTTCCTGCCACGATTTCGACTTCAGGCAGCCTTGCGCTGGCATGATGTTCGTGGGCCGTCTGTAGTTGTCAATGAAACCACCCTGAAAGGCATTGTCGCGGAGGCGAGCGAAGAAGCCGCCGCCCGAGGCATCGTTGCCGGCATGACATCGGCCCAAGCCATGGCGCGTGTAAGAGGGCTGGTCATTCGCTCGCGCTCCCCCGCACAGGAACAATGCTTGAACCAAATCCTCGTGCAAACGGCTCTGGCGCTCTCCCCGGATGTGGAACTTTGCTGCGACGGCGCATGCATAGCTGATCTTTGCTGTGTTCGGAAGGGAACCTGCTGGCAGCAACTGGCCGATGAACAAGTGGCTCACCTTCGCACCCATGGTTTGTCCGCCGTGATGGGTGTTGCTCCCACGCCAGATCTCGCCTTTCTTGCCGCCCGCGGAGCGCGCCCCTCGGCTGTTATTTATGATCCTGGAGCTTTCGCCAGCTCCTTGCCCATTGAGACTCTCGAACCTCCCGAAGAATTTCTGCGAATTTTGCATGGCTGGGGGATTCGTCGCGTGGGGGAATTTCTTGCCCTGCCAAAAATGGAAACAATCGAGCGCCTTGGCCCTATCGCCGAAACCCTGCGCCGGAAGGTATCCGGACGCCACAAGCGCTTGCTTCGTTTGGTCCGTCCCATGCCCGAATATGCGGAGGCATTTGATTTCGATTGCGAGATCGAAACCATTGAACCGCTCTTGTTTTTGCTTCGCCGCTTTCTGGATGAGTTGTGCGGGCGGCTGCGGGGGGTCTATCGGGTGGCTCAACGAATGGTCCTCCGTCTCCCGCTTGAGAATGGTGGCTGCCATGACCGTGCTTTTTCCATTCCAGCACCGACGGCTGATGTGGAAGTGCTCTTCCGCATCCTCCATACACATCTGGAAAATTTAAAACTTCCCCAGCGTCCCGTGGGTGTTCGGCTAAGCCTTCAGGCAGTCGCTCCCACAAGGGATCAGCTTCAACTCTTCGAAAGCACACTTCGCGATCCCAACCGCTTTGGCGAAACGCTTGCCAAATTAAAAGCGTTTCTCGGCAATGAACATGTCGGTGTGCCTGCGAGAAGCAACACCCACCGGCCGGATAGCTATGTTTTGGAAGAATGCTTTCCTGCTTCAAAGCAAAAGCGAGAAGACCCCCGCGTGGCCCTCGAATCGCTTCGGGGGCTTCCCTTGCGACGATTTCGTCCAGCCATCTCGAGCTTGGTGGGTGTCCTAGAGGGCCGTCCGATCTCGGTGAAATCCTCAGCGTTGCGTGGCGTCATTCGCAGCTGCGCCGGCCCCTACAGGCTGTCCGGCAATTGGTGGGATTGCGAATGCTGGGAGCAGGAAGAATGGGATGTCGCCTTGGCTAAGGGCGGACTCTACCGACTCTCACGTCATGAAGCCGTCTGGAACATCGAAGGTTGCTATGAAACCTGACCGGCGGGAACGTTACACCGCTTTTCACAGAAGGTCGCAAAGGGAGCTAAGCGTTCTTCTTCTCTTCGTGAGCAACGACAGGGCGGCCAGCTACACCTTCAAACCCTGCTGCAAATTAGTCACGGCGCTCACGGAGGATCTTGAGCGACTTCATATCCACCTCCTAGCCATCCGGCGACGTTGCATCCGCCTCGAAGCGGCCGTCATCGACCTCCATATCGTTGACGTTTTGATAACCGCGCTTCTCGAGCGCCTCGGTGACCCGCGCGCGTTCTTTGTTCGTGGCGGGACGGTCCTCAGGAGGAGCTGGGTCAGCCGCCGGAGCAGCTTGCGCGATGAAGACGATGGCTGCGAGAGTCCGAACAATTCCGGGAATCATTTTTCCACCCTGATATGGTCGCCATGGGTGTTCAAACCAGAAGCGCCTCTCATCCGGCGGCTGCCGGGCCGCAAAGGAAGCAAAGCGTTTTTCCCAAGCAAGATCTTTTCATCCGTTGGCTCCCCTCTGGCGTCCTTCTGTTCAAAAGGTCTTACAAGGTACCATGATCTACCATGAGCTGCATGCGCGCAGCGCCTTCAGCTTTCTGCGCGGCGCCTCCAATCCGGAAGATCTGGCCTGCGCCGCAGCACGGCTTAGCCTTCCGTCAATTGCGTTGTCTGATCGCGACGGAGTTTATGGCTCTCCCCGCCTGCACGCGGCTGCAAAAGAACAGGGCATTCGCGCGCTGGTCGGGGCAGAGCTCACCATGGAAGACAAATGCATTCTTCCGGTTCTGGTTGCCACTCGCACGGGATATCAAAACCTGTGTCGCCTGGTGACAAATTCCCGCCTGCGAGGCAGCAAAACAGAATCGACGGTGCTCTGGAACGAACTCCCCGCTTACGCAGAAGGACTCCTGGCCTTGACCGGAGACGAAGAAGGGATCCTCCAGGATCCCTGCCATCCGCAAACTTCAAAAAGACTCGAGCAGCTGAGGACAGCTTTTGGCAACGGGAATGTTCTTGTTGAAATTCAGCGCCACCTGCGTCGCGGCGAAACCTGGCGCAACAAACAGCTCGTGGACCTCGCCCGAGGACACAAACTTCCTCTCGTCGCCACCAACGGGGTCCTCTATGCAGAACCGGATGCGCGCCGCGCGCTTGATCTCTTCGCGTGTGCCCGGAATCACACAACTTTCGATTCCGCCGGACGTCTTCTAAGCATCAACGCCGAACGCTATCTGAAATCCGCTGCGCAGATGGAGCGGCTCTTTGCCGATCTGCCCGAAGCAGTTGAAAATACCGCGAAGATTGCCGAGCGTCTCGAATTCTCTCTCGAGAATTTAGGCTACGAATTTCCAAAATATCCGGTGCCTCCCGAGGAAACAATGGATTCCTTTTTGCGCACGGTTGCCTTTGCCGGGGCGCGGGCCCGTTATTCTCATCTCAGCGCAAAGGTCCTCAAGCAATTGAACTTCGAGCTCGACTTGATCGAGCGGCTCGGCTTCTCCGGCTATTTTCTTATTGTCTGGGACATTGCCAACTATTGCACCCAGAATGACATTTTTATGCAAGGGCGCGGCAGCGCAGCCAATAGCGTCGTCTGCTACAGCCTGGGCATCACCGCTTGCGATCCTATTGCTAATAATCTGCTCTTTGAGCGCTTCCTAAGCGAAGGCCGAAAAACATGGCCGGACATCGATTTGGACCTTCCCAGCGGTGATCGTCGCGAACGCGTAATTCAGGAAGTTTATCGCCGTTATGGCAAACATGGGGCGGCTATGACCGCCAACGTCATTACCTACCGAGGCCGCAGCGCCATGCGGGAAATCGGCAAGGCGCTTAACTTCTCACCAGATGTCATCGATCGGTTCTCGAGTCTCTACGGGCACGGTGATTTTCCGCACACGCTCGACTTGAGAGATCAACTGCAGCAAGCGGGGATTTCGGCTGACCATCCTCGCGCGGAAGCTGCCCTCGAGCTTTACGCTCAGATTTACGGTTTGCCGCGACATCTTGGCCAACACTCCGGGGGCATGATCATCTGTCAGGACGCGCTCAGCTCGATAGTTCCTCTCGAAAATGCCTCTATGCCCGGCCGCGTTGTCGCGCAGTGGGACAAAGACGATTGCGAGGATCTCGGCATCATTAAAGTGGACCTTCTTGGTCTCGGTATGATGGCGGCAATGCAGGACGCCATAACTCTCTGCGCAGAGCGCAAACACCCTGTCGATATCGCTGCCATTCCGAAGGATGACTCCGCGGTTTACGACCTCATGACCCGCGCGGATACCATCGGCACTTTCCAGGTTGAAAGTCGCGCCCAAATGGCCACCCTCCCCCGCCTCAAACCCCGATGCTTTTACGATGTCGTCGTCGAAGTTGCGATCATCCGTCCGGGGCCAATCCAGGGTGGCATGGTGCATCCCTACTTAGCGCGACGCGAAGGCACCGAGCCAGTCACTTACATCGATGAGCGGCTGCGCCCAACTCTGGAGCGCACCCTCGGCGTTCCCCTGTTTCAAGAACAACTCTTAAAGATGGCCATGGTGATGGCGGATTTCAGCGGCAGCGAAGCCGAGGAGCTCCGCCGCGCGCTCAGCTTTCATCGTTCTCAAGAGAAGATGGAAAAAGTCTGCGTCAAATTGCGCCGCGCGATGGCAGCGAAAAATGTCAATCCCGAGGTAACAGAAAAGATTGTTCAATCCGTCCAATCTTTCGCTGTCTATGGCTTTCCCGAGAGTCACGCGATCAGCTTTGCCCTGATCGCCTATGCGAGTTGCTGGCTAAAAGTGCATCGCACCGCGGAATTTTATTGCGCCCTGCTCAATAACCAACCGATGGGCTTTTACAGCAATGCCACACTGATTCGTGACGCCAAGGCACATGGCGTGATCGTGCGGCCGATCTCCGTCTTGTCTTCTGAATGGCTCTGCACGATCGAGAATGATGGCGCCGTCCGTTTGGGACTTTCGATGATCAAAGGATTTGATTCTGCAATCGGCCAACGCATCGCTTTGGAAAAGCCTTTCGCCTCGTTGCAGGATTTTCAGAATCGCGTCACGACTGACAAGCTGGCGCTCCGCATCCTGGCTCGAATCGGAGCTCTCAATGGCTTGGTCGAACATCGTCGGGACGGACTTTGGAAAATCGAGTCGACCCATCGGCCTGAAGATTTGCCAGGTCTCACTGCTGCCTCGGGCACACCTCGACCTCTTGCTTGCATGAATGCCTTTGAACGACTCGAGGCCGATTTTTCTGGCACCGGCGTCACCACGGGAAGGCATCCGATGGCCCTCATTCGTGAGCGACTTCGGGACGTAACCTTGGCGAGCGATTTGCCTCGGTGCCGGAATGGAAAGCCTGTTCATGTCGCGGGAATGGTCATTTGCCGCCAGCGACCAGGAACTGCTAAGGGATTTGTCTTTATAAGCCTCGAAGACGAAACTGGTGTTTCCAATGTTATTGTCGATCCGCGACTCTTCGAACGGCGGAGGCTCACTATTACCCAGGAACCCTTCCTCTCCATCCAGGGTAAAGTTCAAAACACGAGAAACACGACCATAGTCCAAGCTCGACTCATCGATCCCCTGCCCTACGAAACCCTCGGCGCACCGACTTCCCACGATTTTCGTTGACAGCAGTCCCATGGCGAAGGGCTCGCATCGCTTCTGGAGCGACGGTGTCCTGCACCGTCAAAAGAGCCCTCGGACGTGGGGCCCGACCCACAGGGTCGCTACAAACTGCAAAGTAGCCTGCCGCTCTTCGCTCTGGAGAACCGCGTTGCTGAAACGATCTCAGACTAGTCAACAGGTGAACGCAAAACCTACACTCGCAAAACCGGCCTACATCGATCACTTAGTTATGAACGCAAGTGTTGTTGACAAGAAAGTCGCCATCCTGGCGACGGATGGGTTTGAGCAATCTGAACTGGAAAGCCCGCTGGAGGCGCTGAAAGCGTCGGGGGCCCTGCCGAAAATCGTTTCTCTCAAAGCTGGGAAAATTCAAGCCACCGTTCACGGCGAAAAAGGCGATAACTTCGATGTTGATCTGGTCCTTGATCAAGCGAACCCTGAGGATTTCGACGCGTTAGTTCTTCCGGGAGGACTTTATAACCCGGATACCCTGCGAGCAAATTCGGCTGCGGTCGACTTCGTCCGCAGTTTTGCGCAAGCAGGGAAGCCGATCGCAGCAATCTGTCATGGCCCTTGGCTCTTGATCGAAGCAGACGTTGTGCGTGGTCGAAAGTTAACCTCTTGGCCGGCGATTAAGACGGACGTGCGCAATGCTGGCGGTCGCTGGGTGGATGAAGAAGTCGTCGTGGACAATGGTCTTGTCACCAGTCGCAAGCCGGATGACCTGCCCGCCTTCAACCGCAAAATGATCGAGGAGATCGGAGAAGGCGTCCATCCTCAGCTGATACACTGAAGAATGCGCGTGCGGGGGCTGCCTCTGCAAACTTTCGAAAGACACGCTATGGCGACCTCGATGTTTCAGGTCTCCCGTTTTGACATTTCTGTGACCTCAGCAGGTGGCATCCATGTCGGGAGGTCGCTGCGAAACAATGAGCGAAGCGATGAAGACGAAACGCCCACGTCCTGAGAGGCTTTTCAAGGACAGTTGGCGCCCCGAAGACAAGGCGATCGAATCCGCGGAGGAGGAGGCCCTGGAACGAGACTATGGAGATGAGATTGCCAGGGATCGCGCCCAACGTCATCAACAAACTCCCGCGATAGGAGGGTTCGAGAAAGCTCCTTCGGAATTGTCCTCCAGAGACTCGCCTCCTGGAGGTCGGTGAATACCCTGAGGGGCTTGTCAGGTAATCTCTCAGAGACGCGCTCCGTATGGCGAACGATTTTGCTTAAACAACATCTCCATGAAAATTGTCCAAATAATCTGCCTTTCCCTGGGAGTTACAGCTTTGATGGGTTGCGACGGCTCGAACCCGCCCGCCGCCGCGACACCCACCCCGGCGCCTCCGGCCGCACAAACTGCACCTGCACCCGCACCCGCCGCGCCCGCACCAACTCCTGCGACGACTCCAGCCGCGCCGCCCGCCTCGTAGGTAGCCGCCTTGTGCCGCAAGTGGCTCTTGCCGGGAGGTCAAAAAACCAAGCAGCAGCTACGAAGGCCTCGCGCTCGGCACCGTAGACATTCCTTTGGTGCAGGCGAGCTTGTCTTGGGCGTTTAGATGCTCTGCTTGGGCGAATTCGTGCGGTGCATCCAGTGGATCCGCTGAAAACGACAGTAGGTAGCCACTCTGATGGGTCTTGGGCGAACTGGAAAGACTCTCACACTGCGGTTGCGGTAATCATTGAGACAGATGCCCACAGGATTAACTCCTGCGAGGCAAGATACAATGAAACAGAAAGCAAATGGTGCTTCGATCTCCAGTGGCATGCGGCCAGGAGGCTGCCTCCTTGCCCCATTTTCTGGAACGGCTTATCGGGCACCTCGGGGTCAGGAGGTGCGCTGGTCTCCGAGCTCGAAGCAGTGAAGTCGTGATCGGCGACGATGGAACTTGCGTTCTGATCGGTGGTGGATACGCGCGAGGATCGGCCGCCCCGCGATAAGAGGGTATGGGCTACAATATATTCTATATCATTGGCGTGATCGTTGTCGTCGCATTGATTCTCAAGCTTCTCGGATTGTATTAGTTTAGCGCCCGTTCACGAATCCTGCGTCTCTATTGCCGGGAATGGCCAATCGGCCCGCGACTCAAGCATCCGACACCTCGTCTGAGCTGGCGATTTCAGCTCGTAATGCTGGCCTGCACTATGTCACCGACCGTCGACCAGGAATAGTTCGCGCGCGCAATCGCGGAGGAGCATTCGACTATTTCGATCCTCAGGGCCGTCGGATCCGCAAGTCACAGCCGCTCGAGCGGATAAAGCGGCTGGCAATTCCGCCCGCCTGGCAGGACGTATGGATTTGCCAGGATGCCTCAGGGCATCTTCAGGCCACCGGACGCGACGCGCGCGGTCGCAAACAGTATCGCTATCATTCAAATTGGCGCAGGACCCGCGACGAGACCAAGTACGATCGCGTGATCGGATTCGGCCGTGCTTTACAAAAGATTCGCCGACGGATCGCGCGAGATCTCTCCCGCCGCGGCTTGCCGCGCGAAAAGGTGCTCGCGACCATCGTCCGATTGCTCGAGACGACGCTGATTCGCGTGGGCAATGAGGAGTATGCGCGCGATAACAAATCTTACGGTCTGACAACGCTCCAGGACCGCCATGCGGAAATTCGCTCGGGCAAGGTCATCTTTAAATTTCGCGGCAAGTCTGGCAAAGATCACGTTTTCGACATTCGTAATCGCAAGTTGGCAAATATCGTCAAACGATGTCGCGATCTTCCCGGCTACGAGCTTTTCCAATACGTCGACGATTCAGGTGCGCCGGTGGACATCACCTCCAGCGATGTAAATGCCTACCTGCGCGAGATCTCAGGCGCGGATTTTACTGCCAAGGACTTTCGGACTTGGGCGGGAACAGTCCTGGCGGCAAGAGCGTTGCAAGAATTTGAGAAATTTACCTCCGAGGCCGAAGCGAAGAGGAATCTTTTGCAAGCGGTCGAAGCCGTCGCCCGGATGCTCGGAAACACTCCCGCCATCTGCAGAAGGTGTTACGTTCACCCCATAGTGTTGGATAGTTACCTCGATGGAACGCTTGTGGACCAACTAAAGCGTCGGGCCGAGCAAAAACTGATCAGCGGAATCCGAAAACTCCCGCCGGATGAGGCGGCAGTGCTGATGCTTCTCCAACAGACGCTCTCCCGACGACCCCGGAAGAAAGCCTAGCGACATTCAATCGTGCTTGTCGACGCGATTGGCGCCGGCGGCCCGCAACATCTCCATCGCCCGGTCAGCGTCCTTACCGCTAGCGCGCACGAGGACAAACCGTCCGCTGTGCGCGAATGTCGTGGCATATGCATCGATCACGTCTTCGGACAATCCGTAGTCTTCGTCGAGCCGGGCCCTGAATGCCCTGCTGAGAGCATTTTTATCGCGCTTTGGCATTAAGTTCGGTTCGTCTCTTCCTGCGACAATCTCAGCGGCGGCACCCGGCACCAGCGCAGGCCCGACCGGGTCTACACTGCCCGGCTCCTGGGCGAGGCCGGTTTCATCAACAACCGCCGTGTCCAACCCCGCAGTAGCAAGGCGATTGACTGCATCTTCGACCTGCTCGGCCGAGTCAAATATTGCGACAACGGTTGTCATGGTTCTTCGATTGCGCGGCGGATTTCTTCCTCACTTTTGCCAAGTCGCTTTTGTAAGCGCCCCAGCATTTCGTCTTCCTTACCTTCGGCAAACGTGAGGTCGTCGTCTGTTAAGTCGGCAAACTTTTGTTTCAGCTTGCCCTTGACTTCGTTCCAACTGCCTTTGATCTGGAGTTTGTTCATACTTGGGAATCGTTAGTCACTAGCCTGATGGATGTCGTCTCGCTTTTCCTCAGCGGCGACCCGGGAACCAGTGGCAGCAGTGCGTAAATCGCGGACGAAGAGGTCATACTCGCGCTTGGCATCACCTCGGTCAGTGAGGCGAAGGAGAAGCGAGGGATGAATGGTGACAAATACTCTCGCCGCGATCGGTGAGGAGAACGAGCGTCCTCTATCTCTCAGCACACGCACTTTTGGGCCCAGAATTGCGACCGTGGCAGTGGCACCAAGGCAGACAACCGTCTTTGGCCGGACAACTCGCAGTTCTGCTTCTAGCCACGGACGGCAGGCGGCGATTTCCCTTGCCGATGGTTTCTTATGAATCCGACGCTTGCCACGCGGTTCCCACTTAAAGTGTTTTACTGCGTTGGTCACATAGGTACCGCTCCGGGCGATGCCGGCATCCTCCAAGGCACGGTCCAGCAGCTTTCCAGCTGGGCCGACAAATGGCCTGCCGGAGAGATCCTCCTGATCTCCGGGCTGTTCGCCGACAATCATGATGATAGAGGATGGCTTCCCCTCGCCGAAGACGGTTTGAGTCCCGCTCTTCCAGAGAGGACAATTCTTGCAATCCGCAGCCGCCCGTTTGATCGCAGACAGGCTGTTGCTTTCGAGAACCGAATTGGGAATCACTGCTGAATCTCAGCGGTGGGCCGCATCCTTGCCACAATCTAGCCATCGCGCACTTTCCGAGAGCAGGCAACCCGGCGCCCTACGCGCGATCGCGGATTTCTTTCGAACCAGCCTGGCTCGCGCAGTGGGCGCAGCAATATACGGTCGAGTTGACTTCCACCCCGTGTCCGATGACGCGACATCCGCATTGCGCGCATGTGGGCGCAAGAGCTTGGATGGCACACTCAAAGGAATCAAAGGTGTGCGATTGGCCCCAGACCAGGATCTGAAAGGCCTTGTCGTAGTTGTTTCCACATGTTTCGCAAACGGGCATAAATCCTCCTCGGTCTAATCGAACATCGGAACTCAGATGCACGGCGCGCTTGTTTTCACCCGGCGCCACATCTGGGGAAAGTCACTGCCGATCTCGCACGGTCGTTCGCCAACCGGCCGGGGCTCTGACAATCCTGGAGAACTGCCCTAGGCCGCCTTCTTGCGTTTTGAAGCGGTCTTGGATCTCGCGCTCTTGGCCTTAGGTTTGCGCGCCTTTTCCGCATGTCCAGTTTCTTGAATGCTCTTTTGCAGTATAGCCACCAGGTCGACCACGTTGGACGGCCTCTTTTTCTTGGTTGGCGTGGGAGTTGCCTTGTCTCCGTGCTCGATCTTTTCCTCGATCAGGTCCTTCAGAGCCTCGCGATAGTCGTCGGTATACTCTTTAGGTTTCCAGCCAGTGGACATGCTCTCGACCAGCTGCAAGGCCATGCGCATTTCGGATTTACCCACCGATTTCTGGGTCGGGGCTTTGAATTGGGAGGCATCGATCAATTCGTCTGGAAAGTGCATCAACTCCAACATCAGGCCTGAATTTTGCGGCTTTACGGCAGCCAAGTGTTGGCGCGCGCGAATCACCACTTTCGCAATGGCGATGCGGCCAGCCTCAACAAGCGCGTCTCGAAGAAGGACGTAAGCCTTCTGCCCGCCCTTCCCCACCTCCAGATAATACGGCTTGTAAAAGAGCAGTGGATCGACCTCCTTTAGCGCCACGAAATTGATGATGTCGACGGTTTGCGTCGCCTCGACATCAACGCGCGCAAAGTCTTCCTCCTTGAGAACGACATACTTTCCTTTCTCGGTACTCGTATCCCTTCACGATCTGATCCCACGGAACCTCCTTGCCATCGGTTTCGGCCACTCGCTTGTAGTTGATCGGACTATGATCAGATTTACGCAGCATCCGGAAGCTTAGCTCCTCTCTCGCGATGGCCGGATATAGCGACACCGGAATTGTCACCAGCCCGAAACTAATTGCCCCCTTCCAAAGTGGTCTCATTTTCTCTGCCCTTCTGATTTCGAAGACTCCGGCTGCGACTGCCGGACATCTTTAAGGATGCGTCTAAGAAGGCTGAGGGCAGCGTCATGTCGCCCTTGGTGCAGCAGTTCAATGGCATCTTGCAGCTCGCTCTGAAGATCCTGGGCGGGCTTGACTGGCTCTGGAGGGGGTGGCGGGGCAGGGCTCGTGAACGGAATTATCTTCGCCGGCGAGGACGACTGAGTTTTCCTGTTGTCAGCCGCTTGTTCCTCTCTTCTTGATCGCTGTTGCTTTCGGGACGGTGCGCGAAGGAACCTGCGCGTCACCCTGCTCCAGGAGATCATACTTTATGGCAACCACGCTGCTGCCGGCAAACCGAGCCAAGGACTTTGGAAAAATGAGAAACTGTCTCGATTGGCCCGCACTAAAACCGATCGAGCCGCGATCCATCTTTCCGCGAGTTCGCCCCTGCTCGATAGTCATAACACGATTCTGTTTGATGGCGCTCTGAAGCACTTTGTCGTTTTCAGGCGCTGTGAGGAGAACGTGAACGTCAGGGCGACCGGCGGCCTCAACGATCGCAGTGAATCGTGTGGTTTTTATCGGCTCTTGGACCTGGGTCTTCATTGCTTTTGATCGAGGAAGTCAGCGATAGTCGTCGATAGCTTTTGCTGAGGCTCGCCTGTCTTCGCGATAAGAGCTTGTTAGGTGTCTTATTGAAAGTTCGCAATTCCCGACGCCTTCGGCCGTTCCTTTGCTTGTACCGACGCGTTGGCGGATCGGCAGGTGCCTCCGCAGCCACGGTCGCCTTTAAACCGCGTTGCACGAATCTTATTTCGAATGCCGGAGCTGGAGTATTGCCATACAATCAAGAGCGTGCTGCGATGCGATTCCAAGTAACCCGTGAAAAGCAATGACAAATAACATCGACAGGCCAGACGACGAACGATCTCAAGAGTCATTCGAGATTGCTCAAGGAGCAACTGAAGACGCGCTGCGCGCTGGCAGGAAGTATCTTAGCGAAAATCCCATTCCAATCATTTTAGGCACGTTGATCGCAGGAGCGATTCTAGGCTTTCTTCTTCGACCAACTCCTCCCAAGCCGCCGGATCCCGCTCAGGCAGTGCGGGAATGGTTCGAAAAAGCCTTGGAAGAGTTGATCGCCAAATCGCCCGTCTCCAAGAAGCAAATGCGCTCAATTCAGGGAGACTTGGCAGATCGGGCCGAGGGTCTCCAGAAAAAGTTGCGCTTCTGGTGTCACTGACGACGGCTATTATCCCAGGACAGCCGACTCCCTCATCTGTCCTACGCGCGATCTCTTTGCGGCAGAGGCGATGCCTTTAGGATCGCGCCGAACACGCGCCTCTTCTCGGACAAAAGCACTTCGACAAACACACCCACGAACAGACCCCAGACGAGGTGCACGAGGAACATTAATGCGTTGCGTGAGAGTGGGTGTTTGGTTGCAGGATTCAGCACTCCAAGGGCTGGAAGGAGTCCGAAATAGCCTGCAAGCCAGAGAAGCGCCCCGAAGATGGGCCCCTTAATCAGCGAACTCCCGGGAACCCGCCATTCTGCAAGTGAATAGAGAACTGCAGCCATCGCCCCATAAGAGAAGTGGTTGATGAGAGTTAATGCCGCCCGCGCATCCGGGCCAACCTTCTTGTCGATACCCAGGCTCTCCATCAGGTTCATGGTAATTTCCCGGGGAGGCAGTGAATAGCGGTGTTTTGGAGGAAGCAGCCGGTGCAACCAGATCATGCCAATCGTCATCGGGCCGGTGGCACTTACGCCTCCCAAGGCGCCAACGAGCGAACGGAGCAGAGTGCGTGTCGAGTCCTCGCCAGGCGCCCGGGTCTTGTGAATTGAGGGCATCTACAACGGCTTCGTAGCGTAACTTAGCCCTGGACGTGTGGAGGACTCGACGCCTCAAGGATTTTGCTCTAAAGCATGACCGAGGACTTGATCGACGTTTTCAGCCGGCACGAAACGCATTTTTTCGCGCGCTTCAGTGGGCACATCGATGAGATCTTTCTCGTTCAGCTTGGGGATGATCACGGTATCCACACCCGCCCGCATTGCCGCGAGACTTTTCTCCTTGAGACCTCCGATCGGGAGCACCAACCCTCGCAAGGTAATTTCTCCTGTCATTGCGACGTTGGCACGAACACGGCGATTGGTGAAAAGCGACGCCAGGGCCGTGAACATCGCAATTCCGGCCGAGGGACCGTCCTTGGGAATAGCTCCGGCCGGAACGTGCACATGGATGTCAGTGTCCTTAAAAACCTCCGTATCGATGCCCAGCGTTTCCGCCCGAGCTCGCAAAAGACTCAAGGCGGCTTGCGCCGACTCTTTCATCACGTTGCCGATCTGGCCCGTGAGGGTGATGCCACCTTTGCCCGGGTAACGAATCGCCTCGATATACAAGACTTCGCCGCCCGTCGGAGTGTAGGCAAGTCCTGTGACCACCCCGGGAATATCAGGTTTCAGCCCCTGCTCCCGGACGTAGCGGGGAGGACCCAAGAGCACCGTCACGACCTCCGGGGTGACCGCCACCTTCTCCTGCTCGCCGCGAGCGATCTCTGCAGCTACCCCACGGCAGACAGCCCCAATCTGGCGCTCGAGCTCACGCACGCCAGCCTCGTGCGTGTAATCGCTGATCACGCGTCTGAGCGCTAATTCATCCCATTGGCATTGCTCAGGCTTCAACCCATTCTCGGTAAGCTGACGCGGCACGAGATACCGTCGGCCGATTTCCAGCTTTTCCGTCTCCGTGTAGCCAGGGATCTCAATCACCTCCATCCGGTCACGCAAGGCGAGTGGAACCGGATCCATGTAGTTCGCCGTCGCTATGAAAATGACCTGGGAAAGGTCGAAGGGCACATCCAGGTAGTGATCGACGAAGGAATGGTTCTGCCTCGGATCAAGAACTTCGAGGAGAGCGCTCGCTGGATCGCCCCGGAAATCTGCTCCGATTTTGTCGATTTCGTCGAGCATAAGGACTGGGTTTCGTGTTCCGACACGTCGCAGCTCCTGGATGAGACGACCTGGCATGGAACCAATGTATGTTCGACGATGCCCGCGGATCTCAGCCTCATCGCGAATTCCGCCCAGGCTCATGCGGGAGAACTTGCGCCCGAGAGCATCAGCGATTGATTGTCCGAGACTGGTCTTTCCCACGCCTGGGGGACCAAGGAAACAAAGGATCGGTCCGCGGCCTTCGGGATTTAGTTTGCGAACGGCAAGGTATTCGATGAGCCGACGCTTCACCTTTTCGAGGCCGTAATGATCGCGATCGAGGATTCTTCGCGCTTCATCGAGGTCGATGACGTCTTCGCTCATCTTTTGCCAAGGGAGATCGGCCAACGTCTCGATGTAACTGACAATGACTGAGAATTCCGGGCTTGCCGGTGGAATGAGATCCAGACGTTTCAACTCCCGTTCGGCTTGCGCCATGACCTCGGCGGGCGGATGTGCCGCTTCGAGTCGGGTTCGTAATTGGATGGCTTCCCCGCCCGTCTCGCCTTCGCCAAGTTCCCGCTGGATGGCCTTCATCTGCTCCCGCAGATACGTCCGTCGCTGTGCCTCTGAGAACTGAGATGCCAAATCCTTCTGCAACTTTTGCTGAATCTGTGCAATTTCGAGTTGGGCGGCGATGTGGGTCTGGACCGCCGTGACACGCCGGGCAACGTCCACCTCCTCCAAGAGAGCTTGTTTTTGCGCCGAATCGACGTTCAGGTTGGTAGCCAGAAAGTCAGCGAGCTGTCCGCCATCGGTGATGTTCAGCAGAACAGCCCGCGCCTGATCCGGAATGTCCGGCGAAAGTTCGATGATCTTCATTGCGTTTTCGCGCAAGTTCTTGATCTCGGCCTCCCATTGCTTGCTATCCGCGGGCGGTGCGGAACTTTCGAGAACACGAATCTCCGCCTTGAGAAATGGATGCGTTAAGATGAATCGAGTGATCTCAATTCGCTGCAGGATCTGGACAATAATAAGGATTGTCTCGTCGGGCTGCCGGAGAAGCTTGATGACGTTGCCCGCGGTTCCGACCGTGTAGAGTTCTTCAGGAGCCGGATCGTCTTTGATAGCATCGCGCTGGGTGACCAGCCCGATGACCTTGCTTTCCGGCAATGAAGCATCCAGGAGTTTGAGTGAGGCCTCTCGGCGAATCGTCAGAGGAACCACTGTGCCGGGAAATGCGACCATGTCCCTGATCGGCAGAATCGGCAAAGTGTCGGGGATGGCCGGCTGTTCATCTTTCGGAACATTTCCGGGCAAAGACGGCAGCCCTCCGGGCGAAGGTGTCCCGGAACCTTCCTTAACCACAAACGGTTCCTCGATCATGAAGTAAGGCGCAATGGAAGTTCGATCCAGAGCAGGCCGTCGCGCTGCTCGGCGGTGACCTTCTCAGGAATTACGTCCGCCGGAAGACGGACCTCCCGGGCAAAAGGCCCGTTGTCAATTTCGAGAGCGAGTATCTGCTGCGGACGGGACGATACCGGTTCGGGAGTTCGCCGTGTTCCTTTCAGAAGCAGCCTGCGGGGTTCGATTCGGAGATCGATATCCGCCCTCGGCACCCCAGCGAGCTCAAAGCAAATGCGAATGCAACCTTCGCAGCGATAGGCGTTCATGGGCGGTTTCCAGCCCTCCGGTTGCGTGTAGCGAGCGCTGGAAAGCTCGTAGGCAAGACCTTCCAACTGGTTGTGAAACCATTTAAGTTTAACGACTTTTTCCAAGAGATGATTCTAGTTTGGCCACAAATTGCCTTCGTATGTTGGAAATCCTGCGGCCCGTTCGATTGCCATTTTCAAGTTCGTAACTCTGTTGCCATTGTCCTTTTTCCAGAGCCAGTGCTTCCACCTTGTTGGCTTCAGATCCGGAATCTCAGAGAAATTTCTCCTGATGAACAAGCCTAGCTTCCACCGCCTTTCTTGCAAGTCTCGGGCGGGAGATCGCGACCGTGCACAGGCCTGTTGCTCATTTGGCGGTCCAGCTCGACCAGTTGCGGCAGCGACGAAAGGAAAATCGCGTCCCAAAATTGCCTCGGCATCATCCTCGTTCATAGTATCGTTCCCAACCCGAAAGATGAACTGCGCTTTTTTGTTGATCCACGTCCTGCGTGGCGGAAGACTCGTGTTGATCCTGACTGTGCTGTCTTTGATTGGCTGTTCCTCATTTTCCGAACTCGACACAACTTCGCTCTCGTCGATGACCCAGTCGGTCCCGGAGTTCGGAAGGCGGTCCTTGAATAGTGTGACACGCTCGGTGCCCGAGCTGGGCATGGTTACGGATCAGGGCACCTCTGGCCGGTCAATTAGCGTGCGCCTCTCCGATCAAAGAGCATTTCTTTACAAGAGGGGCGAAGTCGTGGCCATCTCTCCCGCTTCGACCGGAAGAGAAGGCTATAATACGCCCATAGGCAGGCACCGCGTGATCAGCAAGGATATTGACCATCGCTCTAGCATTTACGGTGCGTATGTTCGCGATGGTCAGGTGGTCAAGGCCGGTGTGGATGTGCGGAAAGATCCCAAGCCGCCCGGCGCCGTCTTCGTTGGCGCGCCAATGCCTTTTTATCTTCAAATTGCGCCTTCATACGGACTGCACGCCGGCCACGTTCCTGGATATCCGGCTTCTCACGGATGCATTAGGCTGCCGGCTCGATGGGCAAAACGCTTCTACCACGCCGTTAAAGTAGGAACACCGGTGCAGATTTACCGTTAGCTGGCGGGCATGCCGGAACCTCGTTTCGCTTGTGGAATCTGATCGTGCGAATGAACTCCAGTCCGAAATCGAACTCTTAAGGAAAGTCGGCCAGGGGGATCGCCGCAGTTTCGAGCAACTTTACGAGCGATTTTCCGGAGTCCTCTTCTCCATTGCCTATCGCATGCTCAAAAGTCAGGAAGCGGCCGAGGATGTTTTGCAGGACGTCTTCGTTCAAATTTGGAAGAAGGCGCCTCTGTTCGATCCTGCTCGGGGGCGGCCGATGACATGGGCAGTAACTCTTACCCGCAACAAGGCAATCGACTTGATGCGTTCCGCGCAGCGGCGCTCCGGCTTACATGAGACCATGCATCAAGAGAACGAAACCTTTAGCCGCTTCGACGATCGGAGCTCGTTCGATGCGGTCGCTTCGGACGAGATGTGGAAGTTGGTGCGCGACGCCGTCAAGAAACTCTCAAAAGAGCAGCGGCAAGCGATCGAACTCGCTTTCTTTGCTTCAATGACCCAAACAGAGATCGCCGAGCACCTTGACGAGCCGCTCGGCACCATCAAAGCCCGCATCCGTCGAGGGATGCTGGCGCTTCGCGAGATGATCGAGCCCCAGCTGTAAACAGCCGGAGCTCAAGAGGCGCTGCCAACCCTGCTTCCCTATGCTCGCTCGAGACCAGAGAGCTCGCGTTCACGCGCCACCAGCCACAGCGGCTCTCCCGATTCGTCACGAATCGGAGTAATGGAGATCTCAACCCAGTAGGGAAGACCGCTCTTATGGTAGTTCAGAATCGTTTCGCAGCAGGCGCGACATGCGTGCACCGCCTCCCGAATGCGGGCGGCCGTTTCGCGATCGGTCTTCTCGCCTTGTAGAATCGGGCCCAGCTTTTTCCCGCGAAGTTCCTCCAGCGTGTACCCACACATTGCGCTGAAGGCTGGATTGACCCATTGCACTAGGCCGTCTGGCCCGGACATCACCATGGCCTCCGGCTGGAACTCCTGCGGAGTGTTCGAAATGGCCGCAAAGATCCGTGCCTTGGCATCTGGAGTGGGGCCAACTCCGCTGCGATCCCGCGCGGCCAAAGTCACCGCAGCCCCCACTTCGACCATACGGCCAACGAATTCGCGAAGCTCATCGTGAAACTCCACCACAACCTCGAACTGCTCACGCTGCCTGCTCGTCATTACGCCGGCGGCGTACAGTGCAGCTTGTTCCTGAAGAAGTTCACTCAGCATCGGTGTGCAAAGAATTCAGCTATTTGACGGTTAATACGCTTGCAAGCCGGATTTGGATTCTTGGAGCCGATAAGGATACGAGAAACGTTTGCCGCGCCTGACTGGATGCAGCCGAGCGGCAAATTTAACGAAATAGATTCTGCACCCAACGATGATCCTCCGGCGTTCCGTTTTCAGACATGAGCACTTCGCTCTGCGAGAACACAAAGAAAACATCCAATACATTATGAAGAAAATAACTCATTTCGCATCATTCCTCTGTGCGATTCTGCTGCTGACGCAGGCTCCTCTGCACTCAGCCGAACAGAAAACCATTGTCGCCGTCGCTTCCGACGCAGGGCAGTTCAACACGCTTGTCACTGCTATCAAGGCTGCGGGATTGGTGGAAACTCTGAACGGAAAAGGGCCATTCACGGTCTTTGCACCCACCGACGAAGCTTTTGCCAAATTGCCAAAAGGCACCGTCGAGGATCTGCTCAAGCCGGAAAATAAGGAGCGTCTGGTAGCCGTTCTTACCTACCATGTCGTCCCGGGCAAGATCATGGCATCCGATGTGGTCACCACCGATGCCAAGACGGTAAATGGTAAGAAACTTCCGATCAAGGCGGACGCCGGAAAGGTGGAAGTAGGGAAGGCGAACGTCGTGAAGGCGGATGTTCCGGCCAGCAATGGCGTCATCCACGTGGTCGACGGAGTACTCATTCCCTAGCCACGAATGCTTTGTGTGCTGCGGGTGAACGCCTTCGCCCGCGGCACGCAACCCTTCTCCCCCCAAATTCTCCGAATTTGATCCCTGTTTTGGGGGCTAATCATTGCCCTCTACCGAACAAGATATCCAGCTCAGTCCCGAAGACTCGCCGCATCCAGCAACAAACAGCGACAAGGTCGCCTTTTTTAGGCGCGCTTTTCGGCGACAAGCAGGGCTAGCAATCCCTCAGGGTCGGCGCAGCTCAGGAGTAAAAACTTGCCGTCATCCATGAGGATGCAAAGAACACGATGAAAGTCGGAAAGAAAAACAATCGCTCGTCGGCCATTCTGCAGCATGAACTCCCCAGATTGATAGCCAGGCAGGCTGGTGCCAATGATCTTGCGGCGGGGCCTGAAGTCAGGCCACTGCGTCAGGTCCAAGACGACCGATGGGCCGAGATTCATTGCAGAAAGCGGAAATCGCCAGCAAAAGATGTCTCCGCGGACAAACAAACGACCATCGGCGATCTCAAAGCGCACGTGCTTAGAGCGATCAAGCACTAGAAACGCGAACACCAGCAGACCGGCCGCGACTCCGGCAATCCAAAGTGCTTGGTTGGGCTGATGCGCGAGAACCCCGACAGCCAACTGGATGACGACGCTCACTCCAGCGACCAGGAGCGCGCACAAATACCATTTCCGCGGCGTGGTCGCGCGCGCGATGGAAATCGATGCCAGCATCTCTATACCTCTAGCCCCGCTTTCAAATTAGTTCATCTCACCCCTCGAAGACAACTTCATCTCGGACCCAAAATCCTGAACAAAGAGGACACGAAGTTTGCTAAACCAAAAAAGTTACCGCGCTATTATCGGCTCAGCGATTTGCGTGCATCAGCTTCAGTGTCCGATCGCTGAGAGAGGCGCCAGCTGGAGAATCATGCTCTGAGTTCTCTGTGTCTTCTGTGGTTAATAACTAAGCGGCCGGGTGTTGCGGCCCTGAACATTTTGCGCGAAAAGCTTCCATGCACGCGATGGTCCTCGAAACCCCTGGCCGGCCGCTGGCGGCTCGTTCGGTGCCAATCCGAGATCCTGATCCAGGGGAAGTGCTCGTGCGCGTCTCTGCGTGTGCCGTATGTCGAACCGATCTGCACGTTGTTGATGGCGAGCTGCCCGATCCAAAACTTCCCTTAATTCCCGGCCACGAAATCGTCGGTCGGATTGAGAGGCTTGGCCAGGCCAGTCAACGCTTCCGGGTTGGCGACCGCATCGGAATTCCGTGGTTGGGATGGACGTGTGGCAAATGCCAATATTGCCGATCGCATCGAGAAAATCTCTGTGAGCAGGCTCGCTTTACAGGCTACACGATCGATGGAGGATACGCCGAATTCACCCTCGCCCATGCTGATTATTGCTATCGACTTCCCGACGCGTTCGACGATGTCTCCGCAGCTCCTCTCCTCTGTGCCGGGCTGATTGGCTATCGCTCTCTTCGGAAGGCCGGCGATGCGCATCGCCTGGGGATTTATGGGTTTGGCGCCGCTGCCCACATCGTTGCCCAGATCGCGCGCTTCCAGGGACGCGAGGTTTTTGCATTTACCCGACCCGGGGATGAGAGCGCCCAGACATTCGCCCGCCGTCTCGGCGCGGCCTGGGCTGGCGATTCCGATAAGCCGGCCCCAGCCAAGCTCGACGCTGCGATAATTTTTGCTCCCGCTGGCGCCTTGGTTCCAGCCGCCTTACGTGCCGTCGATAAAGGCGGCGTTGTCGTCTGCGGGGGCATTCATATGAGCGACATACCCAGCTTCCCCTACCGGGAACTTTGGCACGAAAAAACGGTCTGCTCAGTGGCAAACCTCACGCGCTCGGATGCCGAGGAGTTCTTCAAAATAATAGACCATCTTCCTCTCCGCACCGAGACCCAAACTTTTCCGCTCGATCAAGCGAATGTGGCTCTTGCCCGCCTGCGCTCAGGTCAGCTCACCGGCGCAGCTGTCCTCGTGACATAGGTGTGCGGATGAGAATCGCCGGTCGGGCATCGGCGAGAAATTCGTAGCAGACGCCGATTGGCGGATCTTCAGCACCCCGCAAAATCGCCTCCGCACCTCCGAATTCCTCCGAATCTTAACAAACTTGTAAACCCGCTCGACTATTTGCGGCCGCGGACGCGCGAGGGCGTGGTGCTGCTCAACAACGCATTGCCAGCGCAGTAATTTGGGCCCGCGGTGCCCGCGATTTGGTCCTCGGCGAGCCCCACATTCACGTGTAGTAAGAGTACTCGTTTGGAGAAACGGATCTTCCATACCAAACCAACACTCGGACAAATCTTATTGCTGAGCTTCCTCGGGCTCGCCGCGGCGCTGGGGCTCGTCTTTGCAATTGTCCTGAACGAAACACGTGCGTCGATTATGACCAGCTCGGAGCGCGTGCGGGAGCAGGCCAGTCGGGAGATCGGCGAACGTGTCGTCAGATTTCTTGCGACAGCGCCAGATACCGTCGCGGCTTTGCAGGAACAGATTAAGTTGAGGCTGATAGATGCGAATGATCCGACAGCCGTAGAGACCGCCTTGTTCACCTTGCTGCTGGCTAAAAAGCAGATCGGGGAGATCTCTTTCACCCGCGCTGACCAGACCGGATTTGATGAGAACGGAGCAGCCCAGTTAGCGGCGAGACCGCGCTGGCAAATTAGTGTGGTTCGCTCGGAAACCGCGAGCGGTGAAGAGCAATTCTGGAGCCGACATGTTTACCCGGAGAACTCCGGTTTTGTCGCAGAGCGTCAGACTCTTGAACCCGCGAGCTCAGCGACAATGCCTCCATCGACAAAAATGACTGCGATGGACCCGACCAGCCACCTCACGTTTGCCACTCCCGCGAGTAAGGAGTTTCAAGGCGAGCTCTTATGGAGCGATCTCCACTGGTCCGAGCTCGATACGGCGCAGCGAGACGAAGAGAGGACCGTCGAAGTCAGTGTGCAACAGACCATATCCGAAGCTGCCGGAAAATTCGCCGGGGTGGCGCGCGTCGGCCTGCTTGCCGAACAACTCGATCGCGTCGTCCAGCTGCGCCTAACCTCAATGCGTGAGCACGATCCGCACCGCATCTTTCTTTGTGATCTCGAGGGTCGTTTAATCACGCGTGGGGTCAGCTCCGACACGGTGACGCTGTCGGGCGATGATTTGCGTCTGACTCCGCCTGACCTCCCCTCTGAGATCGCTCACGCCCTCGCCGATTCGAAGTTGAACGCCATCGACGGCCATAACCGGGTGATCTCAGGGCATTTTCGACAAGACGGGCGTGAATTCCTGACAACGTTTCGAGCGTTACCGGGAACACAGGACTGGCTCGTTGGAATCGTCGTCCCGCGCGAGTTCTATCTTGGAAAGCTGATCACAATCCGTAACCACATGCTGATCGCGCTTTCGGTTGTCATGCTGCTACTCTCGGCAGGTGCTATCGCCATTTTGCGAAGCATCAAGTACGCTCAGGAGCAGATCACTCGAGAAAGCCTGAAGATGAATGCCTTCGACTTTTCGCCCACTCAAACAACTTCCGCATTTCGGGACGTCAACGAGGTGCTGGAAAGTCTGGAGAAGGCGAAGACGGCGATGCGAGCGATGGGCAAGTACGCACCCGTCGATCTTGTGCGGAAGCTCTACGGCGACAAGAAGGAACCTACCCTCGGCGGAGAACTCCTCGAGATTTCGATCATGTTTAGCGATATCAAAGGATTCACCTCGGTCTCCGAAACTCTTACCCCCAATCAATTGGCGCACGTGCTTGGTCTCTACCTCGAGGAGCTCTCGCGGATTATCCAAAGAGAGACGAACGGGACCATCGACAAGTACATCGGCGACGCGATCATGACGATCTGGAACGCGCCCGAGCCGGTGCCAGAGCATCCCAAAATGGCATGCCTGGCCGCGTTGCGCTGTTGCGATGCGGCCGCGGCGCTAGGTCGCACCCCAGACTGGCGGCATCTTTCCCCCTTTCAGACGCGTTTCGGTCTCCATTGCTCCACCGCGCTGGTCGGCCATTTCGGCGCCCGCGATAGGATGAACTACACCGCCATCGGTGACGCCGTCAATCTCGCCTCCCGACTCGAGACATTGAATAAACAATATGGTACCTCGATCATTGCGAGTGAATCGATTTTTGAACGTGCGCGGCAGAATTTTGATTTCCGCCTTTTGGATATCGTCGCAGTAAAAGGCAAGAGCAAGGCCATCAAAGTCTACGAACTGCTCGGTGCCAGCCACACGGCCGCGGACAAGAGGGAACTCGTCAAAACCTACGAAACTGCGTTCGCGGCCTACCTGGCACGAGATTTCGCGGGGGCAATGAAGATCCTCTCCCGGAATGAAAGTGATGCGCCGAGCATTGTGCTTAGACAACGTTGTGAGACTTTCTTGCACACGCCGCCGCCAGCGGATTGGCAGGGCGTTCACATCTCGCTGGCGAAGTAGCCTTCCCGCAGGCGCTGGGTGGCGTCTTTAGCTGTTTAGTGTAAGGTATTCTCGGCCACCCCCGACACACTGGCGTGACAAAGAAGCGCATCCTTATTCTTGGCGGCGGATTCGGCGGCGTTTACGTCGCAGTGCATCTCGGACGGATCCTCTCCCGAGAAGAGCTTGAACGAACCGAGATCGCCCTGGTCAATCGAGAAAACTATATCGTCTTCCAGCCGCTGCTTCCGGAAGTAATCTCGGGCTCCGTCGAGCTCAACCATGTCATTTCTCCGATTCGACGCATGGCGCCGCGGACGCGCCTTTACACCCGTGACATCGAGTCGATAGATCCCGTCGCACGAACCGTCACTCTCACCCCGGGCATCCGGCCGACGACCCTGATTCTCGATTACGATCAGTTGGTCATCGCCATGGGAACCCGGCTAGATCACTCGAAGATTCCCGGAATGCGCGAACATGCCAGTCCATTCAAGTATCTTGGAGACGCACTTTACCTGCGCAATCAGCTGGTGCGGATGTTGGAGGAAGCGGAGGCCGAGAGCGATCCGGAACGCCGCAAAGGGCTTCTTACGTTCGTCGTGGCCGGCGGCGGATTTTCTGGGGTCGAGTGCATAGCGGAAATGAACGACTTTTTGCGCCAAGCTGTCCGCGCCTACCACAACATCACAGAGGCCGATTTGCGGCTGATTTTGCTGCAGCGCGGCGAACGGATTCTTCCCGAGGTAACGGCTTCTCTGGCCGCTTTCGCCCATCGTCTGCTGGTCGGCCGGGGCGTGGAAATCCGGCTCGGTGCTAGTCTGCGGGCCGTTACCGCGAATGCCGTAGTCGTGGAAGACCGGACGCAACGGATGGAAACCATCTCCACGCGCACAGCTGTCGCCACGGTGCCGGCAGGACCTCATCCAATCCTCACTCAACTGCCCATCCCGCAGGATAAAGGCCGAATCGTCGTCGATCAAACGACCGAGGTCCCTGGCTGGCCCGGGATGTGGGCGATCGGGGATTGTGCCGCGATTAAGCAGGTCGATGGAAACATCTCACCTCCAACCGCGCAACACGCCCTCCGCCAGGCCAAGACCTGCGCCCAAAATATTGCGGCGGTGATGCGCGGCACGAAGAAAACTAACTTCGCCTTCACAGGACTTGGAAAACTTGGCTCGCTCGGAAGGCGCTCTGCCGTGGCGGAAATTCTTGGCCTCCATTTTAAGGGGCTCTTCGCCTGGCTGCTTTGGCGCGGCGTCTACGTGACGAAATTTCCGGGTTTAGACGGTCAGCTGCGCCTGATCGCCGACTGGATCTTGGACGTTTTTCTTCCACGAGACATCACGCAGCTTCGGTTATTTAATGATGAGGCCGTCCATCGGGAGCACTTTGAGACCGGAGAGCGCGTCTTCTCGAGCGGCGATTTTGGCGATAAAGTTTATTTCATGGTTAAGGGAGAAGCGGTCGTCGAGCGCGAAGGTCTTCACGTGGCGACCCTCGGCTGCGGCGACGTTTTCGGCGAAGCAGCTCTCATCTCCAATCAGCCGCGAAATGCAACAATTCGTGCCATCACGCCTATCGATACGGTCGTCGTTTCGCGACAAGCTTTCCAACAATTATTGATGCATCTACCGGGACTCAATGAGACGATGCAGCAGTTGATGTCTGGCCGGCTTAAACAGGGACAAGATCTGGCCGGCCTGATGGCAGAGGTAGGTTCGCAAGGCGACCGAGGAGCCAACCCCGCCAATTCCGCTCAGGGTTGATTCACTCTTGGGTTGTCAGCCGCGAGGCGTTGCCGCAGAGATCCGACGACTCAGCCGTCGATTCTTGATGTTTCCGGGTTCGGCTTGTTCCAGATGCGCTGCCAAATCTTTCCGAGACGCGAGCGGTCCTCGAACGCCCAGTGGAGACGTTTGACCGGTATAGGTCGCCAGTTGCCTTTCTCGTCGATTTCCGCGACGACGTACCGGAAGACGTAATCCGGTTCAGATCCCATTCGCAGGTCGGAAAGCACCAACCGGCCATCGTGCTGCTCTGCCTTTAAAAATCCATGAGTAAACCAGGTAAGTCGCTGGACCGAAGGAAGCGCGGAGACCTTCTGCAAGGTGACGTGATCACTTGCATACGAGCGAAAACTCATCGGCGTGCTGTCAGCGACGAGGGAGCGTTCACCTTCGAGGAAACCATTTGGTGTTAGCACTACGACACGCCAAAGCAGTGTGGTAAACGGCATAGGCACTGAGAAATGAGCTGAGCCCTGTAGACCCTTGCTGGTCAGGGCCGTTCTCATGTCCCGTTCGACGATCGCCTTTGCCGTCAGAGACCACCCGAGGTAAATCAAACCGAGCGCGATGCCCGCGGCCAAGCACCAAGTCGCGGAGCGACGCGCTCGTAACCACCAGGCGGCCAGACAAGCCGCGAGCAGCGGAACGGTGTAAATCGGGTCGATGATAAATATGCTCGCCACCATTGTCGGTCGGGCCGGCAGCGGCCAGATGAGCTGCGTGCCGTAGACAGTGAAGGCGTCGAGAAGTGGATGAGTCAGCAGGGCCAGTTCGATTGCCCAAAACCAGCGTCCTGGCGCTTCCCGGACGGGTCCCCACGTTCGCCGCAGCACTAACCAGAGAAGCCACCCGGTCACCGCCAATACCAGCAAGGAATGCGACGGACCTCGATGCCAGGTAACGAAAGCAACTGCATCAGCCCGAGAAAGGAGCAGCGGAATAATGTCAAGATCGGGTAGCGTGCCAAGGACCGCGCCTGCCGCCAATGCCGCACGACGATGCTGCCTCGGGGCGATCACCGCCGCCGTCGCGCCTCCCAAGGCAATTTGCGTCAACGAATCCATTCAGCAGCCCTCCTCAAAAACGTGCTTGCCTCGCTCGCTGGACATTGACACACCAACCGCGAGGAACGAACCCGTCGTATTCACACCGACTCCGCGGCAATTCGCTCTCTCAGGTCACCGTTTGGAAGAGGTTCCGATCCCGCTCTCATATTGTCGCGCAAATGAGACACTTTTGATGTCGCCGGGATCGCGCAAGTAACCGCGGGGTTTGAGATAACGAATTTGAGGAGCAACTGTGCCCATGTCGTGCAGTTGATCTCTGCGGCCCATTCAGGAAGCGGCTTATTTCGCACCCGCCGGAAGAGGTCTCCTCCCGCAAAAGGCCGGTTCGCAAGCACGGCGACACCTCGTTCCCTGGCCAGCGGTAAAAGACTGCGCTCCGCCTCGCGCTCGCCTACGGAATAGTTGATCTGGATAAAATCAAGCGGTTCGGACGCGACGAGACGGGCCACCGCATCGTGACCCCCGGCGGTGTAGTGCGTAATTCCCAGATATCGAATTCGACCCTGCTGTTTCCATTCTCGCAAGGTTTCTAGCTGCGTCGCCACATCCACCAAATTATGCACCTGCATCAAATCGATGCGACTGGCGCGCAATTTCTGGAACGACTCTTCCATCTGCCGGATCCCCGCCTGCTTTCCCGTCGTCCAAACTTTTGTCGCGAGAAAGAGTCGGTTCCGAAGGTTGAGAGCCGCGGATATTTCGCCCACGACGGCTTCGGATCTGCCATACATCGGAGAGCTGTCGACAAGTCGGCCGCCCAGGTCGACGAAATTCTCAAGAACCTCTTGGAGAGTTCTCTGCTCGGCAGACCCGCTTTCGATGTCAAAGGTTTGCCAGGTTCCTAAGCCAATCACCGGGAGCACCTCGCGAGAGGATGGAATTTCTCGACTGATCATCGGGGGCGCGGAACTACGGTCCGCTGACCATGCCTGGCCAAATCGGGCGCTCGCGAGGGCAGCGCTGCCGGCGAGGACCATGCGCACGGCTTGGCGCCGGCTTATGTGCGTCTTGCTCATTTTGTCTCGTTAGGACACGGCGATCCCGCAGGAACAGCATCGCCGGTCTTCTGACATTTCTCAAATTCCTCAAGTCTTGTATGGAGAATTGCGCAACTGTAGGCGGGCAGCATCGCCTTATCGAACGCCGGCGGAGCACTCACCGAGTAAAAGCGCATATAAAGATCCTGCACAGAGGTATTCGTCTGCAAGTCGCGGGCAATTGAACGTACGGCAGAGATGTCCAGCCTCTCTTGGCAATATGTCGAACCAAAGTCATACTCGAGTAACCATTGCAGGTCCTCGAGTTCTGTCGGTCTTTCCGCGGTAGCGAGATTCGCCAGATAGTAGGTCTGATAGCTGGTGATTGCACCGGTGCTTCCGTTGAATCGATAGACCTGAAAAGCAGGATTGTTCCTGAAGATCGGACTGATTGACGGCACCAGCTTGTTTACGACAAGTGGCGTCTCTCCCATTCCAACGATGCGGAAATCATCCATGTGTGTATGTCCGGCGAAGACCACTTGGAGGGTCTTCCTGTGCTGCAAGATGAGATCGAGAAAATGTCGAGTATAGACCGGCTTCCAGAATTCAACCGGGAGAGAGCCAGCTTCCTCGTTCTTGACCGTATTGTAGTCATTTATCCCGACCGGAATGTGCATCAGCAACCAAACCCGTTCGCCCGCGTTACTGGCTTCAGCGAGCGCCTCCGCCAGCCAGGACATCTCCTCGCCACCAGGATCTTGCGCTTCCGATCCGCAGGAATTCTCATACAGATTGGAAAAGAATACGCTGTTCACAACAACGATGCGGTGCCTGAAAAGCGTCGGGATTCGCACGCTATAGTGCCCACCATGCGCGAAACTTGCGCGCAGCGACTCCGCCTTCACATCCGGACCGAACCAACCGAACCACGCTTCGGCAAACATCTTCAGAAATTTTCCCGCGGGCTCGATCTGGTAGTCGCCGCAAAAGGCGTCTTCGTTGCCGAGAGCAGGCAAAACGGGAACGTTGGGAAAATGCTTTCGAAACTCCAGGGCAAGGAACTGAATACTTTTACGCGTGAACTCGCGATACGCCTCTTCGCCGTCGCGGCTGGAACGCTTCGAAGCCTTTTCGTAGCGTGCTCGCCAATTATGCGCCAGGCTATCGCCCGGATACAAAATAAACTCCGGACGTGGACATGTCTGCGCCGCTGCCGTTAAGCAGCTCTCGAGAAGCACATAGTTGCTATCGCTTCCGAGTTGGCTTACGCCACGCTCGGATGATGACGTGAGCAGCCGGCCCCACTCTGAAACCGGCTCTCTGGCTAAAGATTCGAATAAGCTCGGTTCGGCAAAAGGATCAAAGTGGATATCCGAAATGAGCAGACACTCGCGCAAACCTTCCTCCGGCGCGGCAGGAACCAACGACACGTGGAACAACAGCAAGCTAATGAAAAGCAAATACCGCCAAAGCACGAGCGCCCTTAAACCATCCAGCTGCCAGAGGAAAGCCGGATCACCTCAGGACAGCGATTCCATCGCCCTGGTGGAACTTTCCAGATCGCAGCGACAACCCCCTAGTTTGGCGTAGAACAGATATTTACCTCCGTCTAATGAGAAAAATTCTTACCCTCGCCAACGGGGCCCTCTAGCTTCTGGAGAGGCTGGATGTCACTGCTCGGGACGTTTTACAATCTCGGTGACGCTTTGATTTCCGGACGATGACTCGCAGGTAATCGCCTCGCTGACGACGCCGGGTAAAGGAGATCGCGCCACCGCGTTCCGCTGAATCAAACAAGCTGGACCCCTGCCCATCAGTGGGCCAGATTGCAAGCATGGCCGCAACCTGCTTCGATACCTCTTTGGGTCATTGCGCGATTGCGTGGGAACCAAGCGTGATCACTGGCTTCTCATTGCCGCCAAACCGTTGCCGAGTTCAGCCGCCGCCGCCGTGGGTGACCGGGATCATCGCCCGCGTGCAACGCCATCTCACCGGAGAGATGCAGGACTTTGCCGACCTGCCATACTGCTGGGCCGCGGTTTCGGAATTCCAGCAACAGGTGTATCGAGCAGCATTATCGGTGAAACCGGGACAGACGGCGAGCTACGGTCAGCTTGCCGCCGCGTCCGGCCATCCTTCCATGTCAAGGCAAGTCGGCCGCGCCTTGGGGCAAAATCCCTGGCCACTCCTCATCCCATGTCATCGTTTCATTGGCGCTGATGGGCGGATGACAGGATTTTCCTCACCTGGCGGAATCAAGACGAAGTTGCGTCTCCTGACGCTCGAGGGCGCGCAATTGTTTGCGGAATGAGCGCCGCCAGTGGCAATGTCGACGAACCCGCACGCGCGCTGGCGGCGAGTGATCCTGTGCTCGCACGCGTAATTGATTGCGTTGGGCCTTCTACGCTTGAGCCGACAGGTGAACTCGATCTCTTCCAGGCGCTCTTGCGTTCAATCATTTTTCAACAACTGCACGGCAAGGCAGCCACGGCGATACACGCGCGGGTTATCGCGCTGATGCCGGAAGCCAACGCCAGTGCCTTGCAGGCCTTACCGGATGCGTCCCTGCGGGCGGCAGGTCTCTCGGCGAACAAGTTGCTGGCAGTGCGCGACCTCGCCTCAAAGACCCTCGAGGGGACTGTCCCCCCAATCACGATGGCCGCTAAGCTAAGCGATGATGCACTCATCGAATGCCTCACCCAAGTGCGCGGCATTGGACCTTGGACCGTGCAAATGCTCATGATATTTTATTTAGGCCGTCCCGACGTGATGCCGACGTCCGATTTTGGTATTCGAAAAGCGTTTGGCCTTCTCTACCGACGCGGCCGCCCGGTAACCCCCGCTGCGATTCTTCAGCACGCCAAGCGCTGGCGACCATACCGCTCGCTCGCCAGTTGGTATTTGTGGCGCTCACTCGATGCTGAGCTCGCACTCGAACTGCCGGCGCCTCCGCGTAGAAGGTGATCTGCTGCGGCCGCATCAGGACGTCGGATCACATCTCCGCTGAGCTGCACCCTCCAAGGTTTTCACTGCGCTTCGAATGGTCGAGACGCACGCGGACGACACCTCTAATTTAACTGTAAGGCAGCGCAGTTCATGCTTAGACCATCCGATCGCTCCAGCAATCAAATTCACCAGGGCGAGTCCGTCCCTCATAGGACCTTGATAGGAGGTATGTTCGTGTGCGCTTTGTTGGTTCTCGGTGGATATCTGTTGTTCGTGAACACGCGGTGGGGCCAAATGGTCGACAATGCGGCCTATTCCGGAAGGAACATCATTAGGCCTGCTCTCATCGAATATGACCATGTGCTCTTGAATGCGGTGAGCGTCAGAACTCTCGTCGTCGCGATCATCCTCATTCTCGTGGTGGGCGCTTTGCGCCATTGCTTAACCGCGGCTGCCATGATCGCAGTCGGATTCGCCTGCACGGTGGCCGGAGGCGAGCTCCTGAAGCATGGGCTCCCGTGGCACGCACTCGTCCTTAACGACATCCAGCTGCCGCTCGATCTCCAGCGGCACACATATCCGAGCGGACATACCACGATCGGAACCTCACTCGCAATCGCATTGGTTTTGGTAAGCCCAACGCGATGGCGACTACGGATGGCGGTGGTCGCCGGTCTTCTCAGCGCCTCTTTCGCTACCGGTGTTCTTTTCGTGGGTTGGCACCGACCATCGGACGCCCTCGGGGGAATTTTTTGGTCCGGCTTTGGCATGTCCCTGGCTGCACTCTCAGTTATCTCCTTGGGCGGTAAACCGATTCGTGGAGGTCAACCTGCTACCGCTCTTCTCAGCAGCATTCTGCTGATGATTGTCGCGGCGATAGCCGTTCCCTTCTGCTTCACCACCTGGAACCTCGCGGATTCACAATTCGCTCCTCAGGTGTCCTTCTTGATCTTGACTCTGCTCATCATGATCAGTTCTTTCGGCGTCGCGCTCTGGTTCGGTTGGCAGCTACGCTGTGTCGACTGGGTGGACTACACCTAACTTCCATCCGCCTGCTGCCGCGGCGCACTCCACCTGCCAAACTTCAGGCAATTTTGACTTGGAGCAGGATCTCCATCGCCGAACTCCCGACTGCAAGAACATGTTCGCTGAATCAATTAAATGATTTCTCGGATTGACGTCCCAAAATAACGGGTTTTCCAGAATGGGGGAAACCCCGACCGCGTTCTCAGTTGGGTTTCTGACAGCACTGTGTCCTAGCGGAGACGAAGCCTTGTTGAGTTCACAGTCTAACAAGATTTGAGTTCCGGTGGCGATGCGCCACCGATCACCAGCAAAGGCGGTGACGTATGACCCTCCTATTGGCACCCTTTGACGTTTTGAGGCGACCTTCGCCGACGGTCTCGAACTGTTCGGAAGATCAAGGCCGACGAAGATCAGGCAAACTTCCCCACCAAAGACGACTGAGCATCGTCGTGGGAAGCCTAGCTTGGCTATGGACGCTGCTCGCGGCCGTGTTGGTCATTGTCGTCCCTGCCCTCTTAAGCAATAAGTCCACCCTTTTTTTCGGTCGGAATGTCGACCAGGACAGGGATGAACCAGCATATGAGACCGCTGTCGAGATTCTGTTTGACTCGCCATACCCTGTGGAAGCGCCGCGAATGTTCGCGCTCGGAGAAGAGTCTTTTGCACCAACAATCCTCTCGTATCACGGGAATATCTTAAATAGAGCGAAGTCGCTCCTTGCCTCTGAAAACGTGGCGCTGCTGGACGCGCTTCAACCTGCGGGGCTCCACCTCGAGTATCCGGTCAAAGTCAATCTCGGAAGTTTGACCGTCGCCGAGAACCTTATCAATTTCGGCAAGAAGGCCAATCGCAAGAATGCGAGTCTGGCATCACGCCTTGCACGTGTAACGGTCTATTGGCCCGAGGAGGGTGATTTCTATACAAGGAACCGGAAAAGTTCCACGGGCACTCGCCTCCGGGATGGCCACTGTGCGGTGGATCCTAAGGTGATCCCTTATGGAAGCGTGGTGAAGGTTCCCGGAGTGGGACGTTTGGTTGCAGTCGACACAGGCAGAGCGGTGATTTCGAGGCGTGCGGCACGACTCACCGGTCGGACGCGCGAGCAGCGCAGCGCCATTGTCATCGATGTGTTCTGCTCTACGCGAGCAAAGGCGCGAGCCTTGATCAAACGACTCAAGCACTTTGCCGTCGTCACGTGGCAAGGGCCGGACCGGGTGGCGGAGCTGTAGTCTCAAAATCGTCGATGATATTGACCAACATTGCTCCCGCCATGATCAGGTTTCCGTCGACTCCGGCCGTCGCGTCGCAAGATATTCCTTTTTGGCTAACGCCGACTCGTCAAACGCGTCGTCTCGCTTGATGCTTCTCGAGAGAACGAGGACGCAGTTCATCTCAAACGGCCAAGATCCAGACGCAATTACTGGAGTGTGGTGGCCTTACGGTGACAGAGGATCCGGCCCAGGTACTTGGCTAGATTCGGAATCGCTTCTTGCAGCGTGAAGCGTCCATCGTCATCGTGGAATTCGAATTGGTATTGGCGATGATGAATGGTTCGATTTCAGCGGAACGCGCACTTGAGGCTTGGGGAGCAGCAGTTGTGCAAAGATGTGGGTCCAAGCGCGGTCTAGCGCCACACCCACTGCCAGGCTCGGAGCGGAGAAGATTTGCTGATTTAAATTCCTGGCGCGGTCGCTCTGCCTCTCGTGTCATTCGTCACACTCTCGCCGCGTAAAGCTCACTCCTATGCAGAGGCAAGTCGAAATCATCAACAAGCTTGGATTGCATGCACGCCCGGCCGCGCTTTTCGTGCAATGCG
The DNA here is from genome assembly GCA_963706955.1 of uncultured Verrucomicrobiae bacterium. Taxonomy (GTDB): domain Bacteria; phylum Verrucomicrobiota; class Verrucomicrobiia; order Chthoniobacterales; family Terrimicrobiaceae; genus DASTFP01. Next base: position 119,815 of record CAVPOC010000005.1, read on the forward strand.
TGATACGTTTTCGAAGCACCGTCTCTATCCAAAAGGATGGCGAACGTTACTCGGCGGCAAGCATCCTGGAAGTTCTCGCTGCCAATCTTGATTGTGGAACAAGGATTATCATCGAGGCAGTGGGGCCCGATGAGAAAGAGGCGCTTGATGAGCTCGAAGCACTGCTCAAGCGCCTTCCCGAAGTGGAAGCCGAAGCCGGCTCGCCAGATTCGTAACACCTCAGCTTCTGGTCCTACCATCCGAGACATTTACGCGAAAGCGTGATCCGCCCGCTCCCGCGGTGTCAAATAAGGCGCTCTCAAAACGAGAACGCATCCGTGGCATACTCGAATGGCACCCGATCACGCTGTGACCAACGTCTGAAATCCACCGTAGGCCATGCGCTTGTAGTCGAACGGCACCTGGCCCTTTTCGCACATACCTTTGAGGCGCTCGTCAGCCATCACTTTCGCATTAACTTCGTCGCGGCTGGACCTCGATTCGAAGAGTATCCAGGCGAAAACAACCGTTTCATCGGGACCCGCGCTCGCCAATCGTGGAAATGACACCATCTCTTTGGCATCCATGTCCTCTGCGATGCATTCGCGATACTCAAGCGCGCCGTGCTCGCGTCAAATCTTCGCGGCCTCTTCCGCGATGCTCCGATAGAGGTCTACCTTGTCTTTCGGGATCGGTAGAACGAATCCGTCAACGTATTGTGCCATATTTTTCTCCTTTTGGTTTGTTACAGTGGAACACGCTCGATTAGGTCAAGCATGCGAATCTCGACAGGCGACTTCAATGAACGACACGATTTAGAATGTTTTCGACTCGGTGCGTGCCGGGACGCGAAGGCCTCCCTGCGTCGGCGTTTGCGGTGGGGATATTTGACCCAATGGCATGGTGTCATTCAACCCTCGCGCCCGTGAGGATGCGCTTCCCCTCGGCTGACAACGCCTTTTCGTGCCACCAAGACTCTTCCTTGATGAAATCTGCGCGTCCCTCATTACCAATGCTTGTCCGAAGATACGACGAACCAAAAATGTCTGACAGGACATCGAACAGAGAAAAATCTCACAAGTTCTACAAGGGGCTCGTCGACCGCTCTCGAATTCCTCTTCATTGGGCCGGCTGAGCGAGAAGCTCGGCCGACGTCTCGATGGCAGAACAGCCAATCAAGGATGATAACCTGTATGCCTGTCTTGAAAAGCGCATGCGAGGGAGGAATCTGCCTCGCGCCCGCAGGGCCAAGTTGAAGGAGCCCGTCGCGCAACCTGTAACAATAAAGACCACCCGGTGATCCCAGGAGCCCACTCACCTGGGGCGAGAATTTTTCTTGCCTCCTTTCTTGTACTTTTCCTTGAGATCGCGCTGATTCGCTGGATGCCAGCTTACATCCGGTTGCTCGCTTACTTTTCGAATTTTATCCTCCTGGCCAGCTTTCTCGGAATCGGGGTCGGCTGCCTGCTGGCGTCGTCACGAAAACAGCTCTTCACACTGTTTCCACTAATCCAAGCGCTCGTCATCGCGATGGTTTACTTTTTCCGGCTCGAAGTAGCTGTCGCCCCGACCGGGAGCCTCTACTTCTCGAGCGGAACTGCCGAGCAGGTCGTGGCCGTGGAAAGCACATTGCTGCTGCCGGTGATATTTGTGGTCGTGGCGGCCCTGTTTACCACTCTCGCCCAGCGCATGGGAAAGGAGATGGGCACACTTCCGCCGCTCCGCGGATACACGCTAAATCTGCTCGGCAGCCTTACAGGTGTTGGACTCTTTGCGCTCATTTCCTGGTTGCAACTCTCGCCAACCTGGTGGTTCGCCATTGGCTTCGCCGCGGCAATTCCACTCCTGCTGACCTCCGAGCCGGGCACGGGCCACTCTGCGCCTAAGGGCGTCGCACTCACGACGAACATCATTCTCCTGCTCGCCGCGCTGTTTTGTGTTCATCTCCTCGCACGAGGCGCACGCTGGTCACCATACTACAAAATTACCTTTGGACGAGCAGATGGGGACGCGGTGATAGAGGTGAACAACATTTTTCACCAATCAATGGCCCCGGTAGGCCAGAAAGAATACTTCTACCAATGGCCCTACATGGCCTTTGGGGACACGTTTCAAAACGTTCTCGTCCTCGGCGCAGGCTCGGGAACGGATGTTGCCGCGGCCTTGAAACATGGCGCCATTCATGTTGATGCCGTCGAGATTGATCCCGTAATTGTCCAGCTCGGGCGTGAATATCATCCTGATAGGCCCTATTCCGATCCTCGCGTTAACGTCATCATCGACGACGCACGACATTTTCTCAGGACAACAACGAAGAAGTATGATCTGGTAGTTTTTGCCTTGATCGATTCGCTGACGCTGCAATCAAGCTTCTCCGGCGTCCGGCTGGAGAGTTATATGTTTACGGAGGAAGCCTTCCAAGCTGTCAAGAATCGCCTCGCCGCAGACGGGTTGCTGGTCGTCTACAACTACTTCCGCGAACCATGGCTCGTCGATCGGCTGGCAAACATCTCGGCTGCGGCCTTTGGGCAGGAACCACGTGTGCACGTCCATGAAGCGCGTGCCTATCTTGGGGTCTTAATGGCTGGGCCGAGACTATCCAAGTTGACAAAGGATCCATCGATCCCGGTGCGCGTTACTGCGTATGGGCAGTCGCACGCACCAAGTCCGGCACGTATCCATAGACGCGATGCGACCATTGAACCGGCAAGTGACGATTGGCCGTTTCTTTACCTTCGTGACCGCCACATCCCCCAGCACTATCTTTCCGCATTGGGTCTCATCCTGGCAGTATCTACGGTTGCCGTTTTCCTCGTTCTTCGGGGACATCCCGGGAGATGGGCATGGGACTTCTTCCTTCTCGGAGCTGGATTCATGCTCCTCGAGACCCGATCGATCACTCAGTTTGCGCTGTTGTGGGGATCAACGTGGGTAGTGGCATCGCTCGCCATTGCCTCTGTCCTGGCGATGGCGCTCGTGGCCAACTTCATTGTCTCCAAAGTTGAGATCGTCAGATTATGGTTGGTCGGAGGTATTCTTTTCACCCTCCTGGCGGTGAACTTCTTGATTCCTGTCGGCTCAATCAGCTTTGAGTCCCGTATCGTCGAATCGCTTTTCTACGCCGGCCTAATGTTTAGCCCGATCTTGTGTGCGGGACTGTTGTTTGGTTCTTCCGTTAAGCGATCGACGGCGCTCGCTCGGGACTATGGCACCAATCTTCTCGGCGCGATGTTCGGCGGAGTCAGTGAATACCTCGCCTTAGTCACCGGCTTCGGCACACTACTGTTCGCCATCGCACTTTGCTACGTCGGCGCCATTGTTGCCATGAAACGACACTAAGAGCTCGGCTGCCAGTTTCGACAAGGGGAGAGAATCCAGGCGAGCTCGTTCGCCGGATCGAATCTCCGCTGGACTAGTTTATCTCCAAGTGTAATCCCGAAAGAGTCGTCTGGCCGTTGCCCCTTTTGGGTCCTTGCTTGGCTTCAGGTCCTTGACTTGAATTGTGCTCTTTTCTTTCTTCGGCTGTTTGTTTGATTTGGCTTTCATTCTGGCGGTTTGATGGTGGCTTGAGGCCGTTAATAAAATCCTGCTAACGAGAGGGACCGTGTGCTGAACTCCCGGTCGGAATAATTCGCCGATGTTCAGCTTAGCTCATCAGGTCCCGCAGGAACGGCTTAATGGGCCGACTTATCGAACTTAGGCAATAACGTTATGCGAAACCACCGCCGGCTCCAAGTCGGCGAAGAGGTCTACCAGGCATCTCCCGACCCCGTATTCCTTGCCCCTTCGAGTCCTTAGTTGGCTCCAGGTCCTTGAGTTGAACAGTGGGGTTAACCTTCTTGGGTTGTTTCGATGACATTTCTTTCATGTCGCTGGTGCGTTTGCGGCTTCTAAGACATCACTGCGCATGCCCTAGAATGCCAAAGGGCGAAGGGGTCCGGGACGACGCATGGGTAACTCCCGACCAGGTCGGAGTTGCCCCTTTGAATCCTTGGTAGGTTGAAGGTCTTTGAGTTCGACACCGGGTTTGTCTTTTTTGGACTGTTTCGTTGGTTTCTCTTTCATGCTTGTGGTTCGTTCTGTTGTTGTTCTTGCGACTTAGCGCCAAAACACCGTTTGGCGCCTGCTTTCGCTTGTTCTTACAAAAGTTTGCTGAGTCGGACTTGATTCCTGGGTGATGTCTTCGCCTGGAAGAGTGCACTAACAACCGCGACGTCCCGGTCGAGGATCCCCTTGCGAGCTCGGCGTCCGTCAGCAAATCGCGAGCGAGACAGAGGCGGCAACGTTCAATAAGCGGGATCTCGACCTTACAACCGCGAAAGACCTCCGGGAATTCGAAGAATATCACGAGAAGCCATCAGTCGCTTTTGCCCTTGGGCATCTTTGATCGGCTTGAGGTCCTTAATTTGGACGCCGGGTTTTTCTTTTTTGGACTGGTTCGTCGATTTTTCTTTCATGGTTGTGGTTTGTTCTACTGTTGTTCTCGCGATTTCAAACGACGCGAAGTTGTGTTGCCGAGCTTAGTGTCCCCCTTGGGTGTAGAATCGTGGAATCGATTTGACTTGCCGATGACCCTTCTCGTCCCGGCGGCCGATCCTCGGTTCGCCGAGGCGTGTTAACTAATAACGGCTACCGTTTAAAAAAATGGCCCCCAGACTCGCCCACTTCGTAGCGACATTGAACGACTGACCGCTGAGTCGCGATCGACCTCAACGGCGCGGAAAGCGTTCTCCAGGAAGTTGAATTATATCTGGAGAAAGCATTCTCATATCTTGAGAAGGCATCAGTCGCTTCTGTCCTTGGGCATCTTTGGTCGGCTTGAGGTCCTTGATTTGAACAGCGGGTTTGTCTTTCTTGGACTGCTTGGATGATTTCTCTTTCATGCGTTTGGTTGGTTCTTTTTTGACTTCTGCGGCTTGGCTTCCAAAGTCGGTCCGGCGTGCGGCTTCACCTCGCTCTCGGGAGGAGATTCGTTGAGCCGAATGTGTTTGGCCAATGAGCTTTTCTCTTCACGAAAGGCGTATAGGCACTAAGCTGTGGTCGTTAACGTAGCTGCGACTATGGATACGCGTTTGCAACTCGTCCACGCCGCCTCAACAGCAACGAATAGCCTTTAGGCGCGGTTCGACCTTTAACCCCTCAGAAGCCTCCAGGTCTCCGAAAAATCTCTTCAGAGGCCATCATTCGCCTCTGCCCCTGAGCATCCTTGGTTGGCTTGAGGTCTTTGATTTGGACAGCTGGTTTATCTTTCTTGGACTGCTTGGATGATTTCTCTTTCATGCTTACGGTTCACTCTTTTTTGGGTTTTGCGGCTTGGCACCAAACACCATTCGGCGGCCCGCTTTGGCGTCCTTCTTGGGTATGAGATCGTCGAGCCGAATCTGATTCATCGGCGACGTTTTCTCGGCGCGGGCAGGGGTCGAGCGATGCTTGGGCGGTTGATCACTCACGTTTAAGCCTCGGACGTCTAAGATCAAATTTCATGCCACCTCGCGCGCGGACCCAGCAAAATAGGGAAAAGGCTAATTCCAAGGCGCTTAATCGAAGCACGCCTGCAAAGGACAAACGATTCTACTGGTAACGAATCAGCGCAGCCCTGCTTCGAAATAGCTCCGGTCGCTTTAGTTTGGAGCCAGGCCGCGCAGATGCCGCGCAAGTTTCCCTCTCGAAATCCGGAGGATCCGGGCAGTTTCGCGTTGGTTGCAATCCGACATCTCGTAGACGCGACGGACGTGCTCACGGATAATGGCGTCAAGAGCAAACTGGTTTGCAGCTTCCTCGTGCGCGGCAGTTCCCTTGGCACCATTTAGTGGTCGCTCCACTGCGAGATCGCGCTCAAACGAGACGTGCTTAGGGTGAACCACGTTGCCATCACAAAAGAGCGCAACGCTACGCATGGTATGGTAGAGTTCGCGTAGGTTTCCCGGCCAGGCATGATTCAGCAGCATCTCCATGGCCGCAGGATGAATGGATGTGATGCGATTTCCCGATCTCAGCCGCTGCGGCCTCAAGTTCCATGGCGATCAAAGAGGGCAAATCTTCCTGGCGCTCGCACAGCGAAGGGATGAACAGCACGAGGCCATCAAGGCGATGATAGAGATCCTCGCGAAATTTTCCCGCGGCAATACGCTCCCGCAGCGAGCAATTCGTTGCGGAGATGATGCGGACATTCGAACGGTGCAGGCGCTCACCTCCGACGCGCTCGAACTCGCCATACTCCACCGCGCGCAGGATCTTCGCTTGGGCAAGTGGGCTCATGTCCGCAATTTCATCGAGGAAAAGCGTGCCGGTGTGAGCCGTCTCAAACTTTCCTCGATGCACCTGCATTGCTCCGGTGAACGCGCCGCGTTCGTGGCCGAAAAGCTCGCTTTCGAGCAGCGTGTCACTCATTGAGGATGCGTTGAAGGAAACAAATGGTCCGTGCGCTCGCGCCGAAGAATTGTGAATAGCATGCGCCAGCAGGGTCTTGCCCGTTCCGGTCCGGCCGAGAATGAGCACCGGAGCGTCGCTTTTGGCAGCAAAGGATGCCAGTTGGAGACACCGTCGCATGACGGGATTACGCGAAGTGAGTTCCTCCAAACGCAGATCGGTAATGGTCCGCATCATGAGGTCACGGTTGAAGATTCTCCCGCAGCTGGCGGATCGGCTCAAAGGCATGCTCGATCAAAGTGCGACTGCCGACGGTGACACGCGCCTCACCCTGCATGCCAACTCGCAAAGGGCGCTCTTCGCTTTTCACGCGAATGAAGGGCCGATCGAGCGACGCCGCGGCGGTGAACTGTCGGCTGCGCTCGGAGGCAACAGCCGCGGCGCTGATCCATTTTAGCTCGCCTGTCACCGTGCCGTAACGCTGATACGGAAATGCATCGAAGAACAATCTGACATGCTGCCCGATGGTCAGCCGCGCGAGGCCAGATTCACGAACGACCAAGCGGGCGTATGGGATGGCATCGATCGGGGCAAGTTGGCAAAGTTCCGCCCCCGCTGGCACGACGCTGCCCGCGTTTCGCTGGGCAAGCGAGATGACCACCGCATCATAGGGTGCGCGGATCGACAGGAGGTCGTTGCGCGTGCCAAGGAGATCGCGTTGCAGAGCATCGATCTGCAACTTGAGTTTCTGCACATCCGCGATCTCCTCAGTTCGACGACGCGCCCGCTCGGTATCGAGCTTGCTGCGTTCGAGTTTCAGTGCCTCCAAGGATCTTCCGGCCACATGGAAATCTTTCTCGGATTCAGCGAGGTCCAACTGCACGCGTGTCAATTCGAGGTGCGAGACGCCGCCCATCCGCGCGAGTCTGTCGAGCCGCTCCACCAAGTCGCGACTCGTTGCGGTATGTGTCCCGCGAAACTCCAGCTCGCGTTCGAACTGAGCGATCTCCTCGCTTTTGATTCTTCGCTGGGCGATATGGGCCGCCTCCATTTTGACGATCGTGTCCTCTTGGGTTCGGAGGTCCTGTGTCAACGTCTGAAGCTGCGTATGTTTCGCGCGAACCTCATCGGAGCGGAGGACGAAGAGTTCCGCGCCGGCGGCGACCTCTTGCGCCTCGACAACGCGAACGTCGCTGACGACACCGTGATAGGGCGCTTGGATCGGATCGGCACCATGTCTTGGCGCGAGCACAAATTGACAGCGCACCGTCTCCGGAACCTGAACGACAAGGGCCGCGATGAGCGCAACAACGAAGATTAGTGCCAATAGCCACGCCGTGCCCGAGACGATCAAAGGCGGTGGCTCGACCGGAAGCATTTCAGCCTGCTCATCTGACTCGCGTTTGCTCTGCGGGAGGGTCGAATTCATGAGCAAAATTCAGATACCCAACTGTTGGCTGGAGAGATGGAAATAGAGACCGCGCCTTGCCATGAGCCCATCGTGTGTGCCGGTCTCGACAATTTCGCCTTTCTCCAAGACGACGATCATATCGGCCTCGCGAATGGTGCTCAGGCGATGGGCGATGACAATGCAGGTCCGCCCAACCATCATGCGACTGAGATTGTCCTGGATCGCGCGTTCGGATTCGGTATCAAGCGCGCTGGTCGCCTCGTCGAAAATGAGAATTGGTGGGTCTGTATAGAGTGCGCGCGCGATGGCGACGCGTTGTTTCTGTCCGCCGGATAGGGCGATGCCAGTCTCACCGATGCTCGTCTCGTAGCCCATGGGCATCCGCATGATGAAGTCGTGAGCATTGGCGACCTGGGCACACCAAAGGACGCGGTCGAAGTCCGGCTCGGGGTCGCCGAAGGCGATGTTGCGGGAGATGCTTTCACTAAAAATATGATTATCCTGGAGAACGATTCCGATTTGCCGGCGCACATCACGAAAGTTGAGCTCCTTGAGGTCCCGCCGGTCGAAGAGGATCGTCCCTGTGGTGGGCTCGATTAAACTAGCGAGCAGCTTTACGAGCGTAGTCTTCCCGCTGCCACTCCGGCCGACGATCGCGACGATCTTGCCGGGAACAAACTCGATGCTAATGCCTTTTAAGATGTCAGGCGCCTCGGGGCCGCCATATTTAAAGCCAACGCCGCGCAATTCGATATGTCCTTCCAAAGAATGCACAGGGATGAGGCGCGCGCGATCGCTCCCCTGCTCCGGCTCCGGCTCGAAGATGTCGTTAAGACGATCGAGAAGCACAGCGATCCATTGCCACTGATCCCAGATGCCAAGTGTCCGTAAAATGGCCGCATACGCCATCGCGGTCAGCGAACTGAAGGCCACAAATGCGCCCACTGTAAGTTGTCCCTCCATGACCTTACTGGCGCCCACCCACAGGAAAAGCGCCGTTGAGAGCAATCCAATTGTTTGAATCACTCCGTCATAGGACATGAGAATGAAGTTCGAACGAAACATCTTTCGCAAGACGCTTAGATATTCGTTGAGCATCGAATTGCGAAAGCTGAGCTCGGCGGCGGACGCCTTGACGGCTTCAATTCCTTTGATGGCGTCAATTTGTTGCGAGGCGTACTTTCCCTGACTCTCCTCAATGTCAAAGAAGAGCGGGCGCAGCACTTTGGCCGACCAGATCATCAGGAGCGTGTAAAGAGGCATCGTGATCATGAAGACGCCGGCTAGAGCCGGGCTGTAGACCAGCATCATGCCAAGCGCGCCAGCAAGCGTGATGATGGAGAAAAGACCGCCAATGCCATGCTCGACTGCGAAAAGTCTTATTTCCCGTGCGCCATTGAGGCGACGTTGGATGTCGCCGGTCCGTCGACTGTGAAAATATGACATCGGCAGGGAAAGCAGCTGACGAGTGAGAAAGTCGAGTAGAGTCGCGTCTATCCGGACCGCCGCGAAGCTGAGGAAATATTGCTGGAGAAGGTTGGCAAGCTGGGTGAAGACGATGGCTGCTCCCATCCCGATCAAAACCACATGGAGGAGATCGGCGTTGTTTTCGACGACCACCCGATCCAAGACAATCTGCGTGAAGACTGGGAAGAGAAGCTGCAAAAAGGTGACGATGCCCGCGAGGATTAGCGCCTGCAGGAGGATCATTCGGTGCTGCCGGAACAGGGGTGCGAAACGTCTTACGGTTGATTGTGCTTCCGGAGCCTGTGCGAATGCCTCGGTATAGTCGAACAGGGCGGTGTAACCCGACCACTTGGCGGCGAATTCCGAGCGAGAGATGCGCCGAAGACCCGCCGCAGGATCAGCCACTCTCACATACGAAGGCGTCACATCGTAGAGGACCATCCAGTGGTTCCCTTCCCAATGGACGATCGCCGGCATCGGAAGGTTCGGAAGATTCCGTGGGGAAACCTTGAGCATGCGGGCGGCAAGCCCCAGTTCGCCGGCTGCATGGCAGATTGCCTTCAGGCTGGTGCCGTCCCGTGACGTGTGGCAAAGCTCGCGGATACGCGAAAGACTTACCTTGCGACCGAAGTGCCGGCAAATCATTGCCAGGCTGGCTGCACCACAGTCCATCTCGTCGATCTGCTGCACATGCGGTATGCGGCGGATGCGTCTCTTGTCGCGGGGACGGAACAGGCCTTCCCTGTCGTCTGAGGGCTCCGGCTGCTCCTCATCCAACGCAACCTTGTCCTGCACCCGCGTCTCAGCCGGAAGCAGCTCTTCCGCAAAATCAAGCGGAACACGCGCAACGACATCGGCTTGATACTGCGCAAGACGTTCCTCAAGTAATTTGCGAAACTCGGGAAACTGTTCTTTCATCTCGCGCACACTTTCGGGCTGCAGCGCGAGCAGGCGGCAATCCGCGACTGCTTCGACCGAGGCGGCACGTTGTGACCCATTCAAAATGGAGAGCTCACCGAAAAAGTCGCCGTCTCTGTAAAAAGCCACATTCTTCTGACGGCCGTTCGATTGCGTGAAAATTCGAACTCGCCCCGACTCGATGACGAAGAGAGGTCCGGCAGGATCGCCCTCACGAAGGATGGTCGCGCCGCGCGCATAAGCGACCGGCGTCATCTTCTCGACCAGTGTCCTGAGAGCGCGTTCTGGAAGTCGCCCGAAGTTGCTAAACTCATGCAGAAAGCCATGCAAAGTGCGATGCCGCGAGGTCAGCTCGACCGCGGTCTTCAAGTCGGGATGCTCAGTCAACAATGAGAGAAAGTCGGCCCGGTTGAGCCGGAGAGCGTCCACCGCAGTACTGCACCGGACAGTGGCATTTCGGCAACCGCCCGCGATGAGGGCCTGTTCGCCAAACTGGTCGCCCGGGCGAAGAACGGCCAAGGCAACCTCTTGACCCTCCTTGATCTCCTTGACGACGCGAGCCCGGCCGTTGACGAGGATGTAACAGGCATCCGCTTCGTCTCCTTCTCTGACGATCACGTCGCCGAATTCGAAATGCTCCTCCTGGAGCACGGCACGCAGGCAGTCAGCCCGATCTTCCGGCAGAAAGCGGAAAAAAGACGAGCGATCCAAGACTTCGTTTTGGTGTTGCGTCATGGGGCGCCAATCGGCGGCAAAATCCATCGCACGAAACGCCCGGCCAGTTCGGAAAAATAGCGCTCCACGATCTTCGCTTCCACACGATGCCGCACTTCATCATCGGTCAGATCGAAGTCTGTCTTCCCCAGCAATCGGCAAAGCTCGAAGTGCCCTTCGTGTTCGATCGGATCGAGGATTTCTCCGGGCCTGGCGCTGAGAAGCCTCGGCTGTAGATCTTCCGGCAGGTCCTCGTAGAAGACACGGCTGCGCCGATAAGGATAGCCTGCACCAGAGGCGACCTCTTCCATCGGCTCGCCGTCTGCGCTCACGCATTCGAAGACCTCACATGCCGCATCGCGCGAGTCGACTTCAATGAGCTCCAGATCGAATCTCATCAAAGGCATTCTCAAGGTGTGCAGCACCCGCTCGCGCGAGCCAACACTAAGGATCTCCTCGCGCTGGCCTCGGAAGAGGGCTTCCAGTTCCAACATTTCGTTGAACCAAACAACCTCCCGCCCAAGCCCGAGCAGCCACCTGTCGAGCCCGTCGCCGCCCAGTCCACTGCGTTCCAAGAATCGCGCGCGTTCGCTTTCGATCGCCTTTGCGGTCGGCGCATGGCCCACCCCCTCGCGTGCCGCGATGCGCCACGCTAACGCAGTTGCGAGGCGATCAAAGTCCCCGGTAAACAGCAGGTCGATCTGCAGTAAATGACGCAGATCCGCCGGCGCGAACGCATACTCTTCCACTTGCCGGTCTGGGCTGGCGGGAGCCGAAGCAGATACCTGCTCTCGGATGAGGAAATCGCTGAAGTCGTCGAGACTCAGGCCACGTTCGTCCAGCCATCGCTCGGTTTCCTCAGCACTGATCAGATCACGGTTGATGCGGAACTCCTCTGAGCGGGCCTGCAGGTCCGCTTCGTCCGTTTCACGACCGCTCGCCCCGCTTTTCACATAGTCGCACACGCGCTTCCAACTCTTTTCGAGGTCACCCCGGAAATGAGCCGCGCAAATGACGTCGTCCATGGTAATCGTCTTGTTTCCAACATGAAATACCCCAAGATCTCGAACGCCCAACTCTGTGCTAATCATTGGGATCCAGGGATGAAGATCGAGACGTCTGTCCTACGCATCGACGTGTTTTTGCAGATCGCACACGTTTTGACGCCAGGCTTAAAATGCCCCGCAGAGCGCCGCAAGCGACCATAGCTAAGTATCTCATAGCATTCAAATGGCCTGCTCTGCAAGTATCTAACGGGCTCAAAGTCCTAGTGATTGGTCAAAATGTGATGTTGAAAGGGTCCCGACGAGCTCGTAACCAACTCTCAACTTTCAGCTGCGTTGCATGGCGGGGACAGCCTTCCGGACGTAGTCTAGCCCTCATGCAAGCACACGACGACGACCTGAAGATATTCGAAGCGGAGGGCGCTGCGCCTTTGCCTCCGGCGACCGCTCAGGACTACATGGAGCACGACGGCGCTCGAATCTGGTACGCGAGCTACGGGCTCGGGCTCCCTGTAATCCTGCTGCATGGCGGTCTCGGGCACAGTGGTAACTGGGGTTACCAGGTCCCGGCGGTGATCGCCTCGGGCTATCGCGCCGTGCTTATCGACAGCCGAGGCCATGGCCGCAGCACGCGCGATTCACGGCCCTATACCTACGAGTTGCTGGCCTCCGACGTGATCGCGGTCATGGATGTATTGCATCTTGAGAGAGCGGCCGTTGTCGGCTGGAGCGATGGCGCTTGCACCGCTTTGATTCTCGCGACAAAGGTTCCGGCCCGCCTTGCCGGGATATTCTTCTTTGCTTGCAATATGGATCCGAGCGGGCTCAAGGAGATCGCCCAGCCCAATCCGCTCCTCGACCGTTGTTTCCGGCGGCACGCCAAAGACTATGCCGCGCTATCCGCCACCCCGGACGAATTCAAAGCATTTACCGAGGCGGTCGGTCGGATGCAGAAGACGCAGCCCGATTACTCTGCGCGGCAGCTGGCTGCTATCACCGTGCCAGTCGCCATCGTCCTGGGCGAGCACGACGAATTTATCAAACTCGAACATGCCGAATATCTCGCGCGAAATATTCCCGGGGCGGAACTGCTCATCCTTCCCGACGTCAGCCATTTCGCACCTCTGCAAAGACCCGAACACTTCAATCGCGAGATGCTCGCTTTCATTGCTAAGGCTTGGGGGACCGCTGACGGTTGAAGGTCAGAGCATCTCGGCGACGAAGTTACGCCGTATTGCCCGATGAATAAGCCTTCCGCCTCTTATCAGAGTTCCGAATTGGCGACGATGAAGTCGAACACCTCGCGCGTGATTCTTCTGCCGAAATTCGGCCGCGAGTCGTCGCCGAGCGCACCCGCAGCTCCGCGTAGCACGCCCACGACATACGGCCAATCATCGGTGTCATAGACATAGAGTCCGGATCCACTGTCGCCGAACCAAGCATCCATAAAGAAGTTGATATAGTCGCCGTTGCGGATGCCATTGCCCTCGTTTCCCCAAATCTGTGGTTGTCGTTTGTCGCTCGGATGACCGTAGACGAACATCGTGTTGCCAGTAATTACGGAGTCCGGGGCTTCCCAGAGCCCCTTCCAGCCGCTGGCTCGGCCCGGAAAATCGCCACAGCCCGCAAATTCCACGACCGCGTAGTCGAAGCGCGCGTCGCCGCCGCTTTGATTGATGAATGCCGTTGGAATCGAGACGGTATAACAGCCAAACTGACCAAACGGAAACCTGGTCGCGTCTTGGAAGTCGGAGCCTGGAGCAAACCACGGTAGCTCCAGCCAGTTGGTCCCATTGTGGACAACGTGCGCGGCAGTGAGAGCGGTCGATGCACCAATCATCGTGCCAGAGCCCGAGTATCCGCCGCCGTCGCGTGGCAGATAGGTGACAGTACTCCAAGGATAGGATGTATTGTCCCTTCGGACGACGCGATTGTCGGCGCCAATGATCCCTGACCGGGGGCGCAGCATCCTGGCCTCCAGTCGCTCTCCCTCCGATCTGCCTAATGGCGAAAAGGACTGAGTTCGGCGATACGGGTCGGCCTTGCGAAGGCGGGCGACGGCCCCTGAGGATGCTTCGCCTACATACTCGTAGCCTCCTCTCAAGACGACTGGACGGAGAGCCTCGGCAAGTTGCTCATCGCTCATATCCAGAGCAGGTGCCAACTCCTCTCCGCTCGGTGGGATGATGCGTGGATAAACAGAACTCCGAACGAACTGCGCCTTACCGCGGAGGGTTAATGTTTGTCCTTTCGGGCCCTCGAAGGTTTTGGGCGCGTAATCGATAGACTTTGCCATATAATTCCTATTTTGGATGTCTTGCGCCTTTCGCGTGGCGCCTAACAATGAATTGATTGCTTATTAATGCGAAACGCGGCGAAACATAAATTGGCCAGCCAGAACTTTTGTCCTTTTCTGAAACAAATGGTCCCCTAAGGCCTTCATGCTTCCCTGTCTAATTACAACGACATTCAAAGACGCGAGTTTCAAAGTCCGGAGAATTGCTACGAAGGTCGAAGCGCCACGAACGGTTGCAACGGCAAACACGGTAGCAGCGGTGTTCTCACCGCCGATACGCCGCGACGGCGTTGAGGACATCGCCGTTACAAAGAACGCCGACTGCTCATCAACAATCAACCATCAACTAGCTCCAGAGCACCATCGGCGCGGCTTTGGGGAGCATACCCGTCTCGGGCCGTCTCAGGTGTGGTGCCGGGCGTCCCGCCCGGCACAGGAGCGTTTCGCGCGTCTCTGGTCAATCATCTCCCCTTGGCCGCCGTAGCTTCAGCGAAGGAGACTGGACGCCGAAGCCCTCCAGACGAAGGAGGCTCAATTGACTCACAGAACTCGCGAAAGAGAGCACTGTCTTTTGGCAAAGTAAACCGCGTCCCATCTTTGCTTCACGCAAGTTAAAAATCAGGACGGTTGGGAGAAAGAATTCGGATCTTCGGAAAATAGTCGCGCAGGTACCCTCGGTCGTCCGTTGCCAGCAAATCAGCTTGGGTGGCAGCATGTGCACCAACAAGGAAATCCGGCAGAATCGTTGTCCGTGGCCCGCCCTCCTTCCGGTAATTCCGGAAGATGCGTCCAGCCAGGTTGGCCGCCTCTTCGCTCAGCGCGCTGTGTCGTAGATCAAGGTCACTAAGGGCGGTCCGGCAGGCGCCGTCTGATGGGAAGAACGACCGGATCTCCGCAAGCACCACCGAGGAAACCAGCAGAGAGGCAGCTTCCGCGGCGGTTTGCAGACATTCGAGCCAGCGCTCTCCTGTCGGTTCACCCTTGAAGATCGCCAGCAGGACGGAAGTATCAACCGCGATGACGCTCACCGGCGGTTTCTTTTCCGCCGGCCTTTGGGCAACTCGACCGGGCCGCGCAGTTCCTCCAGAAGATCAGTCACGCTGCGACCTTCAAGCTCCGTCTTAAGGCAACCGAGCACCCTCCTTTGCTTCCGACGATCAACCACCTTGCGCAGCCTGATTCCATCCTCTCTGGCGGCAAAGTCAATCTGTGCCCCAGGTTCAATACCGAACCGGTCTCGCAACTCCTTGGGAATGGTAACCTGACCTTTCGAGGTGACCTGCGCTTTCATAACAAGAATGTAAGAATCGTCGGTTAGAATGACAAGTAATACCTTGATCGGCCGAAAGACGTTTCGATCGGCACCTGACCGCGCATCAGGTCAACCGTGGTAGCCCACCGAAGAAGTCACTTGAAATAACATCCAGGCCCGTCCTGCGCGCTCGCAAGATGAACCACAAATACTGGCCGCCGATCCGCTGAATGTCATATGTCAACGGGCTGTTGCCCAAACAGGACGAGTTCTGGCGTGAAAAATGCTTAGGGATGGAGTGAGCTATGAGTGGGTCAATGGCAGAAGCCGACCGAGCTGTGGGTCGGAACCGAAAAAGATTAGGCAGACGAATTTGGCCTTAGATCAGTTTGCTAAGAAAGAGCAATGGAGTACTCGATGCTTGTGGTTCGTTTGCCGCGAAGTGATCCTCAGGCTTTTACGGGAGCAATGGCCACGATGTAGGTCGATCCTGAATGCTTTATCACCAGAGTCTGACGCTCCAGCGGGCTCGCTTAAAGATGTGCTGCAGCGAGCGCGCGCTCGATGCGAATTGTGCCGCTGCGCTTGAAATCATCTGCCGGCGCTTACGGTCAGAGCGGGCTTGCGAGGAATGGGATTGCTGGCTCACAGTGTATCCTGAGCCTAGCGCGCATAGCGCTTGAGGGATGCGACCAAGTTCTTATGACGCGTGCAGAACTGTCGCAGCCTGCAGCGTCGCGCAGTGTGTCCCCGCTGCGGGCCGATATTCGATAGCAGCCACGCTTGGCATCAAAGTGGTGCCTGTAAAGTCGCGGCGAATCTCTCCCGCAACTCGGGCATCGAGGTAGTAGTCCGGCTGCGAGGCTGAGTAGAGCTAAAGTGTTCTGGAGCGAGATAGATTACCATGGCTGCGCGCATTGCAGCAGTTTGCTGCGGTCAGATCGAAAGCTGCACATGCGCCACCGACCATGACTCGACGGTGTGTCCGAAAGCAATCAGGGTAGGCCGTACTCCCTGCCGTAGCGGCTCGTCGGCTACCTGCCGACCTTGGTCTTGGCAGCGGTGACGCCGCTCATGTCTTTCGACGGGAGCTGTCGATGAAGCTCAGCTGAGCTTCATCGACAGCTCCCGTCGTTAGTCGTGATCGCCGTCACCACTGCCAAGCCTAGGTCGTCAGGTAGCCCGATGAGTCGTTATAGGAGGGAGTACGGCCTGCCCTGACTGGTGCCGGACCACCGTCGAGTCAGGGTCGGTGGTGCATGCGCAGCTTTCGATCTGACGCGAGCCCCCGCTGCAATGCGCGGAGTCCAAGGTCTTCTATCTTGCTCCTGCTCACTCAAGCTCTACTCACCTGCGCCGAAGCCGACCACCTCGATGACTGGTTGCGGACGCATTCGGCGACGAGAGAGGCATCACAGATACCAGCTTTGTTGCCATCGACCAGGCTCCGCATGCAACACACTGCTCGACGCTCCGGGTAAAGAGCCGCTCAAAGACTTGCAGGATCCCCAACAGTTTGCGCGCTTTGCTCAATACACTGTGAATGGGGATCTCATCCTCAAGCGCGTACGCGGGCCTAGGAACCACTAGATAAAGCCAAGCGCAGCGGCACAATCCCCGCATAGCTCGCTCTGACCGCATGCGCTGCGCACATGGTTTCGAAAGAGCAGGAACATCAGCTTGATGCCGCCATGCATCACGGGGTCGACCGAGCCCGCTGGCGCGGATTGCTCCCGTACAAAGCATTCAGGATCACCTCATCGCGGCGCATCAAAACCCGAGGATCATCGCCAAAAACCACGATTGCATCTATTCTTAGCGCTTAATCGGATACTGGCTAAGGCCAAATTCGTCTGCCTAAGCTTTATCGGCTTCCGACCCACAGCTCGGTCTGCTTCTGCTCAATGGCCCATCAGAGCTAACTCCATGCCTAAGATTTTGCCACAAGCTCATCCTTTTTGAGCAACAGCCCGTCAAGAGCTGACCCCAGGTGCTAAGTGACCCTAAATGCTAAGTGGGGTCACCCCAAGTGGGTCGATCCGTTACAGAGGAGCTTAGACCAGATTGATCGCTACGTCGATGTTGCCGCGAGTTGCGTTGGAATACGGGCACAACTGGTGCGCCGTTTCCACCAACGTCTGAGCGAGTTCGCGCTCCAGACCCGGCAGGCTGACGTTGAGACGGGCCGCGAGGGCGTAAGCGCCGCTGGTTGTACCCAGGTCCACTTCCGCGTCGATTGCGACGTCAGGCGAGAGAGCGACCTTCTTTTGGCCGGCGGCGAACTTTAACGCGCTGAGGAAGCAGGTCGACCAACCCGCGGCCAAGAGCTGCTCGGGATTGGTGCCAGTGCCCGCAGTGCCGGGAGGCGACACCTTAACATCGAGTCGCCCGTCGTCGGTGCGCGAGGCTCCGCCCTCTCGGCCACCGGTGGTATGAGCTTTGGCGGTGTAGAGCACTGTTTCGAGTTTCGTCACGGTAAATTCCTTTCCTGGTCGAGTTTGATGTTTTTTGAAGGACTTGTCGGCTGTGCGTATTTTATGACGTTCGTTGATCTCCAAAATAACTTGAATGATGGCCGCTGTCCCGATTGGCAAACTCTGAACGCCGACGACCCTCGTACATGACCATTTTCGTCGCCAAAGAGTTGCACGAACAGATCTGGTGCACCGTCAGCGACGGCGGCGTGCTCGACAGAGAGGTTTCCTCCGGGCCGTCTAGTGATGGGAAGTTTCTTATCCACTACCGGAAGCATCCCGCTCAGAAACAGCAGGGAGCCGACCTCGGAAAGCGTGACATAGGCGCCCAAGGCGCCGGGGCGATTGGGAGGTACCTAACCGAGTTCGCGCAACCGCGAAGCCAGTTTGACGGCACAATTTTCACCGGCCGGGCGCGACGCCGGGCCTCATGGATCCTTGTCGCCGCGCAGCTTTACCCGCGACGCGCGGCGTCGATCTTCGCGATATCAATTCTCCCCATTTCCATCATCGCCTCGAAAGCGCGTCGGGCTTCGGCGCCGCCGGCGGCCATGGCCTCTGTCAAAGTGCGCGGGGTGATCTGCCAGGAGAGGCCCCAGCGGTCCTTGCACCAGCCACAGGCGCTTTCCTGGCCGCCGTTATCGACAACCGCGTTCCAATAACGGTCGGTTTCCTCCTGGGTGTCGGTCGCGACCTGGAACGAGAACGCTTCACTATGCGGAAAATCCGGCCCACCATTAAGGCCCAAGCAGGGAATGCCAAGGACCGTGAATTCAACCGTGAGCAGATCTCCCTCTTTGCCCGAAGGATAGTCGCTCGGCGCTTTATGAACCGCGGTCACTTCACTATCCGGAAACGTGGCGGCATAAAACCGCGCCGCCGCCTCCGCGTCCTTGTCGAACCACAGGCAGATGGTGTTTTTGGGTATTACTTTCTTCATGGTAAATTTAACAATTGGCTTAACTGTCTGACGAACAAGCCATCGTTTTCAGGACACCAAAATTTTCCGGACTCACGGCATGCGCATGGACGGCCTAAACGATTCGGCGATCAAACGTTAAACATTTCCACCATGCAGCAGGATTCGACCGTTCCGATTAGCCCAAACGCGAGCAACTGCCCTGCATTGTTAAGGAGCAGCGTGATCGGTCCTAGCTGCTGTTCTACCTTGGTCACAATTTCCGCGGCAGCCACCGGATCGGTCGCATCGTCTGGAATAGCAACGATCTGATCTGCCGCAGAGGTGAGTTGCGCCGCAGTGTCGTCTCGCTCAGACGCCGAGCAGGCTGTAATTGCGACGCACCAGCCGGTGGCAAGCGAGGCCTGAGCAAAGGCTCGACCTAATCAGCGGCCGCCACCCGTAACTAAGGCTCAAATCCATCAAGCCACCTACTAGGGCTTTGCATTGCATCTAAACGTGGCGTGCCGAAGCGAGCGCCATGGCGTCTAAGGAATCCCAAAGCGGGGTTTGCACCGAATCGATCCGCAAACGAGAAAGCTGTCCGTAGTGCCAAGCGGAAAATGGCACCGGGAATTTGTGTCACTAACTAACTCCGTTTTCTAACTGGCGCAGCCGAAGGCCTCGGACCCGATTTGCTTCCTTTCCACGTTACATTGCTACTAAGTCAGACGGAACAGACTTTGCCGATCCCGATGGTCCTGCTCCGCGCCTAACTTATACTGACGAAAAAAATCAAAGCTCCATCCGGTGGGGTGGAGCGTAATCTTCGTTTATAAAGCGTCTCCATCAATTGGGAGCGCATGTATTTCACCAACCACACACAACGAATTTTTATAATTTCGAGAGGAGTCGATCATGAGAACGAAAATGAGACTGATCGTCGCACCGGTCGCGCTGATCTTTGGAATCGAAGCGATGGTGCTCACAAGCGAGGCGCAAACGAGCAGCCGGGCGCGAGACCGTGATAGTGATAAACGCCGATGCGGACGAGTGTTCGCAATTAACCCAAAAAACGAGTTGTTGCGGCTCGATGCTAAGGCGCAAACGCGGGGCAGGGGCGATGACGATGATGATCATGAGAGAGTAAGGATCAAGTCGCGCCTGCCCATTTACGGCCTCACTCTAGGCGAGATCCTGGTTGGCATCGACTTCCGTCCAGCCACCGGTCAGCTTTACGGCCTGGGCACCCCCGGCGGCGGGCCCGGCTCGGCGCAACTTTACATCATCGACACTGAGACGGCGATCGCGACGCGTGTCGGTGGGCCCAACGCGGTGCTGGGCGGCACTTCATTTGGCTTCGACTTCAATCCAGTTCCCGACCGCATCCGGGTCGTCTCTAACGCCGGCGAGAACCTTCGGCTGAACCCGGATAACGGTGCGATTGCGGGTATGGACGTGAATCTCGCATACGCGCTCGGTGACCCGAATGTGAACGGCCTACCCAGTGTCGTCGGCGTCGCCTATACGAACCCCGACAACGACCTGCAAACGAACACCGTGCTTTACGACATCGACTCAGGGCGCGATACCGATCCCGCCCCTGGCGGCGGCGACGTCCTAGCCATCCAGGTCCCCCCTAACGGTGGACAGTTGAACACCGTCGGTCGGCTAGGCATCAATACGGACGACATCGTCGGTTTTGACATCAGCCACCGGAACGTGGCGTTGGCGGCGCTGCAGGAGGGCCAGAGCTCCTCGAGGCTTGTCAGCATCGACCTGATATCAGGCCGGGCAACGGACCGAGGCCGAGTTGGCGAATTACTCACCGGCCTCGCCATCGAACTCGGCCCGCAGTGTGATGCTAGCAACAGCGACCGTGGGGATAATGATGACAGCGACCGATAGGTCCGCCGGGGTGGTTAGGGGCACCATGTGGAGGTGAGCCCCTCGACTAGGGTTCATTGAATCGCATGCCATCTAACAACGGCGCAAGTACCCGCCCGCGAATCAGCGTATCTCTTATCGAAGACTCTTCTATGTATACCTTACGCGACATCGGCCGAAAGGCAGAAACGGCGGACCTCGCTATTGAACACATCGGGTTGCTCCATGTTGCTCACGTGCCCAGCGTTCGAGATGATGGCAAGCTGCGCATTGGGGATCGACGCATGGAGCTGCCGCGCGATGTGCAAGGGACTGCGACGGTCATCATCGCCCTTCAGCACCAGTGTAGCCACGTCGATGTTCGGTAGCAGATCTGTCGTATCGACCTCGGCGGACGACAACGACATGGCTGAATCGCTCGGCATGCGAACGATAAAACTCCTGCGCCAGCCGCCCCAAGACAAGCCGAGGATGTGCGCCCGCTCAATCCCGATAACGTCCAGAAACCCTGCTAGAGATTGAGAATAGCTCGCGGTGGTGAACGGGTTAGGCGGGTCTGAGGATAAACCCGCGACATGTTCGCGATCTACGATGCAAATGGCGACGGGTACATCACCGAGGCGGAGTTTGTCGCCGACGGCGGCACGCCGAGCATGTTCCGTGAGTTGAATGTCAGCGGCACCGACAAGCTCACGAAGGACGAGGCGATGAAGAGCGCGTTCATTCGCAATCGGGTCGCGGCGCCATTCGACGAGGCCGACGTGAATCATAACGGCTACGTGACCTGGGAGGAATTCCAAGTCGCGCTCGCCAAGCGGCGCGCCTACGTGCGTTAGAGCCTGAGTTCGCGGAAACCTCGCACGGCGGCGACTTCAACTTCGACTTCAACGTCTCGATCACCGAAGAACAACAACACGAGGGAAGCATCGAATACAACTACGAGCGCGGCAGTCCCGCGCTGGACGCGACAGAGATCCCGCTGCCCGACGCGCAAAACGCGGCCATGACTGGAACCGACCCGCCACCTACTCGCGCGAGAGGCCGGGCATGAGCGCGTTCGCGCTCGAGGACGGCGTTGTCTACCACACCTATTCCACCTACGCGCGCGGACTGGACAGCCTCTGGGGCATGTACCAGTGGCTCAACCGTGCCCCGAAGGGACGCAACGGACGCAACGAGCCGGGCCTCAGCGTTTGGTGGCTCCGCCACGACGGACGACAGCGCTCGTGGCAAAGAACGCTAAGTTCTCGCCAAAGGGAGACATCTCTACGAGGTAGGAGCGTCAGGATCGGGGCGCGCGCGCGTCTCGCGCGTCCTCGCCGCCGAAACGCCGCGGCAGCGATGAGGGCATCGCCGCTACAAAAACCCTTCTGCTCCATCAACCACCTGTCCGCCGTAGCTCGCGGAGCGTAGGAGGATCAACCAACACCCGAGCTGTTACCTCGATGACGGCCCTTCATAGCCAATGTGGCCAATGCGACCCTGATCGCGCACTACTTGTTGCTGGCGTTGCAGCTGTGCTTGCCATATCCGTTCGCTGCCCGCGGATTGAGGTGCGCTGCTGCTCGCGCATCCGAGAACTAGTAAAGATATCGCAAGCGTGGACCCAGTAAACCGAAGCCTCATTCGAGACCATACTGCACTAACCATAACGCCGAAACCAAAAACCAATCGCCTTTGGGAGTCCGGTTTTGCACCCAGTGAAGATTGTGCCCGGCGAGGGCGCCGGGCACCACACCCGAGACGGGCGTGCTCCCCGAACCAAGGCAAGAGCAGGTCAGAAGCGTCGACCAGAAGCACGTTGCGAGCCGTTCAGAGAGTGCTTTAATGAAGGAGCATGCCCCCCCTTGATGTGACCGGTTCAAACGGACCGGAGACCGATCGTGAGGTCATCCTGGAGATGAGCCGGATTACCAAGAAGTTTGGCTCGACTCAGGTCTTGACCGAAGTGGACTTCGCTCTGCGAAGGGGCGAGATCCATGCTTTGATGGGCGAGAACGGCGCAGGTAAGTCGACCTTGATGAAGATCGCGGCCGGGCTAATCGACGATTTTGAGGGCGAGATTGCGGTCGATGGCAGCCCCGTGCACCTGAACTCTCCGCGGGCGGCGACGCGGGCGGGCATCGCGATGATTCAACAGGAACTGAGCTTGGTGCCGGAGCTAGCCGTGGACGAGAACATCTTTCTCGGCCAGGAGAAACGAGGTGGCCTATTTTTTTTGGTAGATCGGCACCGCCAGATCGAAGCGACGCGGGCGGTTCTCGCGCCGTTGGATTTCCAGGCGCGTATCGATCAGCCGGTGACCCGGCTGCGCGTCGGTGAACAGCAATTGGTCGAGATCGGCAAAGCGCTCGTATCGAAAGCCCGGATCTTGATAATGGACGAACCGACCTCGGCATTATCGATTCACGAGACGGAGCGTTTATTTGCGGTAATCCGACGGCTCTCCGGCGAGGGTGTTGCCATCGCTTACATTTCTCACCGCATGGAAGAGGTCTTCGCCCTGGCCCATCGGGTTACTGTTCTCCGCGATGGACGCTTGATCGGCACGTTGGCCGCCCGGGAAGCTAACCGACGGGAAGTGATCCGCATGATGGTGGGCCGCGAACTGCAGGAGGTTCTCGCCTCCGGCAAAGCCGACGCGTCTACTCGGCAACCGGTTCTCCAAGTTCGCAACCTCCGGCTGGAGCACCCAGCCCCGACCCCGAGCCGGCCGATGCTAGTCGATCGGGTTTCGTTCTCCGTCGCAGCTGGCGAAGTGCTCGGATTAGCCGGATTGCTCGGGGCCGGGCGAACGGAAACCTTGGAAGTGCTTTTCGGCCTCCATCCGGAATTCGCCGACGGCGAAATCTTCGTCAATGGCCGGCGAGTGTCGGTGCGAAATCCGATCGAAGCCAAGCAGCACGGGATTGCATTAGTGACCGAGGACCGCAAGCGTGACGGTCTGATCCTTGGCGCCGGCATCGATCGAAATGCCGAGCTGACGGTGATGCGTTCGGTGTCGCGTTTCGGAATCGTCTCCCGACGCGACGAGCGCGAGGTTGCCCTGCGGACCATCCAGCAACTCGGCATTCACGCTAGAGGCCCAGAGCAGGTCGCCGGCACGCTCAGCGGTGGTAACCAACAGAAGCTGGTTATCGGAAAATGGCTTCAGGCTGCTCCAAGAATTCTGCTTCTTGACGAGCCAACCCGCGGGATCGATGTGGGCGCTAAGGCAGACGTTTATCGCCTGATCCAACAACTCGCCGAGGAGGGCCTGGCGATCGTGCTCGTATCGTCGGAATTGCCCGAGCTAATCCTGTTGAGCGACCATATCCTTGTCTTGCGAGAAGGTCTCCCAACGGCACGGTTGAATCGATCGGATTTTCTCCATGAGACCATTCTGGAATACGCTTCGCCCGGCGGGCCGGTCCAACCCGAATTTGCGGAGGTAGCCGCATGAACACGATGGTCGGGCGCATCTTCAAGTTTATTTTGACGACCAAGCTTTTCTGGGGTCTGGCTGTCCTTTACGCGACCGGGGTGATCCTGTCGCCGGTAAACAATAAAGGAATTAACATCTTCCTGAGTCCGGGTAACCAAGCCGATGTGCTGCGACAGGTTTCCAACAACGGCATCATCGCTGTCGGGATGACACTGGTGATTCTCACCGGTGGAATCGATCTTTCGGTCGGCTCAATGATGGCGCTTGGGTTCAGTTATTTGCGCCATGCTTCTGACTCAGCAGGGATGGACGAACGCATCGTTGTTTTCCATTCCGATCCTGGCCGTGATGTGCGTCCTGCTGTGTCTATACTTGATCCCTATGGTTGCGATGAATATGCCCGGCGCGGCGCATCGCAGCAGCGAAAAACCGCCCACCAAGATCGTCGCTGCGGGGGCTGTGGTGGGTATTATTCTGGCCGCTCTCGCGGTTGCCTGGACGATCGGACAGCTCGAGCCGAAATTTGGTGTTCTCGGCGTGCTCATTACCGTGCCGGCTGTGGGGTTTGCGCTAGGTGCCTTGAACGGCGTCATCATCGCCAAGGGCCGCCTCCAACCGTTCATCGTCACCCTCGCGATGATGGTTGCGATTTTGGGACTGGCGCGATTGCTGGCCGGCCAGGATGCGGCGGTTTATCCCGTCTATACGGGTTCGAATGCGACCGAAGACTTTGACGTGTTGCGGGCGCTGGTCTTTAACGTTGTGCCTGTCCCTGGGATTTTCTTTCTGCTGGCCGTTTTCCTCTTCGGCTTTGTTTTAAAGGTAAGTACTTTCGGCCGGTACGTCTATGCCATTGGAGGCAACGAACAAGCAGCGCGACTCGCCGGTATCCAGGTCGATCATGTCAAGATCGCCGTCTACGCGATCTCCGGGAATGCTGGCAGCTTTGGCCGGTGTTCTCTACACCGCACAGTACCGCCAGGGAAAGCCAGACGCCGGCGTCGGAGCAGAGCTGGATGCCATCGCAGCCGTGGTGATTGGCGGGACTAACCTCATGGGCGGCAGAGGATCCATGACTGGCACGCTCGTCGGCGTGCTGATCTTCGGCTTTCTGGGCAACATTCTGCTGCTTAAAAATATTGACAGCAACACGCAGCTGGTCCTCAAAGGGCTGATCATCCTTGGAGCCGTGCTGCTTCAGGAAGGGCAGATGGCTGGTTGGCTGAGACGAATTCGACCACGCGTCGACAAGACGCCCGAGAAAAAGCCCGCTGTGGAAGCAGTCGGGACTCAACGATGAAAACGGATATGCAAGACAGATTCTCCCAAGGCCGGAGACGGCTATCACGGCTCCGGCGACTTCAGGCAGCGGAACGCCTCCGCTCCGCGACAGGCTCGCAAAACTCAACCCCAGCATTTACGACTCTAGAATTATCCTGTCACATGGCAGCGATGAGATAAACAAGAACAAAACCCCATAACAACAAAACCCCCTATGCAAAGAAGAACATTCCTAAAGATAAGCGCAGCCGTGGCTGCGATGAGTGCGGTCTTTAAACCGTCGGATGGGCTAGCCGAGGATAAGAAATATAAATTCGGTTTCTCGCAGGTCACAATCGTTGAACCCTGGCGCGTTCAATTCAACAAGGACATGAAGAAGGAGGCGGAAAAGCACTCGAACCTGGAACTGATCATTACCGATGGACAGGACAAGACCGAGAAACAGGTCGCCGATATCGAGAACCTGATCCGTCAGGGCGTCGATGTCTTGATAATCAGCCCGAAAGAATCGGCCGGACTCACCGGAGTCACCCTCAAAGCAATTGAGGCCGGAATTCCGACGATCATTCTGGATCGTAATGTTGACACGGACAAGTACACGCAGTTCATCGGCGGCGATAATGTAGCGATAGGCCGCGCCGCCGGCGAGTATACCGTCAAGTTGCTCGGCGGTCCGGGCAATGCCAAAGGTAACGTCATTGAGCTCTGGGGCGGGATGGGCACGCAGCCAGCCCACGATCGCAGCAAGGGGTTCCACGAATTTATCGACAAGGAACCCGGCATCAAATCGCTGCTCCAGCCGATCGATACCGATTGGAAGCAGTCGAAAGGATATGACGTGATGTCCACGGCGCTGAAATCGTTCGACAAGATCGATGTCGTCTACGGGCACAATGATCCGGTCGCCTATGGAGCCTACCTCGCGGCGAAGGATGCCGGACGGGAAAAGGAAATTAAGTTCCTCGGCATCGATGCTCTGCCTGGGGAAGGTGTCACCTGGGTCAACAAGGGACAGCTGACGGCAACCTTCCTCTATCCGACACCTGGAGCGGAAGGTGTCCGCCAAGGGTTGAAGATCGTCAACGGCGACAAGGTCGAGAAGAAGATTATCCTGCCGACAATGACGATCGACAAATCGAACGCGGCGCAGATTCTCAAGGAGCAGGGTTTGCCAGAATAATCTTAGCTTAAATCGACGCGCGGTCGGGTGTGTCCACATGCAGGAGTTCCAGCTAGCTCCGGCAGGGGGCGGT
Organism: uncultured Verrucomicrobiae bacterium; assembly: GCA_963706955.1. Lineage (GTDB taxonomy): Bacteria > Verrucomicrobiota > Verrucomicrobiia > Chthoniobacterales > Terrimicrobiaceae > DASTFP01. The sequence continues at coordinate 146,442 of CAVPOC010000005.1, forward strand.
CACGTGGCCAAGCTTAGCGGCTCGGGGACCGCGTTGCGGTTCCTGGGCCGTTGGCAGGCTTGTTGCGAAGGCGATGCTCTCCTTCGTTCAAGCGAGCGGGCCACGCCGGTTTCTTCCCGTGGTTGCAGATGTGGAGCTCGTCACAAATATGCGCTGGCCAAATCGAGCTCGTAGGACCGATATCTACTTAAAATATGAGCAAAGACCGCGGGCTTAGCGTTGGAGTTATCGGCACGGGAATCATGGGAGCCGATCACGTAGAAACGATTACGAGGGCAGTTTCCGGGGCCGAGATTTGCGCTGTCGCTGATATCGATCCCAAACGTGCAGAGAACGCCGCCGCACACGTCCCTGGCGCGAAGGCTTTCGCATCGGCCGAGCTCCTCATCGAGTCGCCCGAGGTCGATGCCGTCATTATCGCATCCAGCGATGCGACACATGCTCAGTACGTGACCGCGTGTATTTCCGTCCGAAAGCCGGTGCTGTGTGAAAAGCCGCTGGCACCGACCTTGGCGGAATGCGAGGGGATCCTTCGCCTGGAGCAGTCGGCCGGTGTGCGGCTGATCCAGGTAGGATTTATGCGTCGATTTGATCCCGGTTATGTGGAATTGCATAGAAGGATCGCCGCCGGGGAAGTGGGCACTCCCGTGCTCGCCCATTGCGTGCATCGCAACGTCGATGTGCCCGCAGGTTGGACTTCCGAGACAACTGTGGTCAGCGCTGCTTCACACGAGATCGACGTGATGCCCTGGGTTTTCGGGCGGGACATCATCGAAGTCACCTGGCTTTCTCCAAGGCAAACTCCCCCTGCATCTCTGCGAGACCCTCAAGTGATAATAATGGAACTCGAGGGCGGCGCTCTTGTCTTTGACGAGCTCTTTATGAGGTCCGGATACGGCTACGAAATCCGATGCGAAGTTGTCGGCACAGCAGGCACAATAGAGTTGGCACCGACGTCGCGAGTTGAGTACGCGCTCGCGTTTGAAAGTCAGCCGGGACTTTCCCCCTGATTGGCGTGGACGCTTTGCGGACGCGTATCGACGGGAGTTGCAAACCTGGGTTGATGCAGTCACTCGTTGGCGTTCAGGGGAAGTCGAGAATAAGGTGGGTCCGGTCGATGGTCCCGACGCCTGGGATGGGTACCGTGCGGCGCTCGTCGCGCAAACTGTCCTGCTCTCAATGGCGCAGGGCACCCCGGTCCCCGTGCGAGCCGATGGCAGTGCCCGAATTATACAAACCTTACCACAGGTCGCTTACGAACTCTGCATGAAAGGGCCTGCCATGCAGTGCCAGAATGCGAACTGTAATCTGCCTGCGCCCACCTCCAAAAAATTTGTAGAGGCGCTACAACTCTGCCAATTTTGGACAACGTGATTTGTTACACTGCCTACCGAAAGTGAGTCCTCACCGTTATCCGGCGGAGCTAAAGGGCCGAAGTTTTGGCCCGAACAGACTATAGCGATTTCAAATACTCGATCAGTGCTACCCTGTCTGGTTCGCTAAGACTTAGCTGTAAAGGCTCCGTGTAGTGGTCGACGACCTCGCCAAGCGTCTTGAAGCGACCATCGTGATAGAAACCTCCTTTCGCTCGAACAAAAAGTCCGTTCAACGGGGTCGTTCGATACCGGCGATCCGGCGAGCGATTGGCTTGAAAATCGTCTATGCCGATCTCGGCGCCGGTATGCATTGGCCATCCCGGCTCAGTGAACAGCGGGGGAACGTGGCACGTCGCACATTTCCCAGCACCCCCAAAGACCTTCTTGCCCACCTCCGCAAGCTTATGATCGTAGGAATTAGCCGGAGGCTTGGGAGCGGGAATAGATAGCTGATAAAACTGCAGCGCCGCCATCTTGGATGTGATCAGATCGGGCTGCCCACGGACATTGTCGAAGCCTTGGCTGACCGCCAATGGAAATTGACCGGACCGTAGCCGGCGATCAACGAATGTCCCCTGCCCATGCATCTGAAGATTGGCCACATAGGCGTTCCAGTACGGCACGCCGCCCCAACCGGTGTAGGTATGCAGATTTTGTCCGGCTAACCCGTAGGCGGCCGGAATGACCGTCGCCGCGGAGCGTCCGTCGGGCCGAAAACCCTTCCCATCGATGTTTAGCTGGGCATCATATTTTCCCGGACCCCAGGCGGCAAAGATTCTCCGCACGGTCGCCTCGTCCTTGCGCAGAGCGCTGGCGAACGGCTGGAGATTCGGACCTAAATTAATAATGGCGCCGATATCGAGATCACGGTTTGGCCAGCCGTCCAGCCGGCGTCCGATGCCGCGGGCAAACGAGTTGTCCACGGTCGAATGACACAGTGCGCACTGAATGCCAACGGAGCGTAGCTTACCTTGCTCAAAGAATCCCGTGACACCCACAACCGAGTTCGCCCGCAGCAGCTCGACGGTGGTCTTCGGATCCTCGAGGCTGACCGAGCCGCCGCGGAGCGCCTCGAAAAGAATTCTCGGCAACATTCCCGAATCAACCTTGAGACCGAGCTCAAGCGCACGTGTCGGTGTTAATCCAGGCCCGACGCCGCCGAGTTTTTCGCCGAGGATCGCCTCGTGAAGCCGCACTTGATCTCCCCAGAATCGCTCACTGCCAAAGGTATCGAAGCGAAAAATGTTTTGCCCGCTGCCCAACAGGAGGTGCGAGTTCAAGCGGATCTTGCCTTGGAATGATGGGCGCGGGATCTGCTGGGTCGTCACCGCTGGATTTGTCTCCACGCTGCGGGGAAACTCCAGACATGCCGCTACCGCAAAAATTAAAATAGCAAACAGCGACGCAGCTTTGACGCGGCTCTTGAGCAGCATACTCTGAGGAATCTCGGACCCACACATGATCTCCGCTCATCCAAAACGACGGCTACCAAATCGGTCGAGCAATGGAAATTACGCCGGCCGCTCAGCGACCTTCATTTAGTGGAGGACTGTTTGAACTAGACTCAACTGAGACAAAAAGTCAATAACTTTCTTCGTTTTTGGGTTGAACCGCTATCATTGCCGTCGTTTTACGAAGGGAGTCTGCAAGGCTCAGAGCACTCCTCTGTTCGGATTCCCGAGATTAAGAGGGGTGACAGGACGTCACGATCGCGTCACATCGGCGTCTGCTCGAGGGTGGTGCAGATCGTCTCCTCAGTTTGGCCGCGCACGAACTTTCCTTTTGCCGCCCATCTGTTTCACGATATTTGCGGACTTACCGCTGTGTTGATTTGGGCGACTCTCGCTCCGCAGTGGCCGAGCCGAGATGTTTAAATTTGATGATCGCTTCGGTGGCAGCATCAGCGATGCGCTGCTGAGTTTCAGGTGTCTGTAATGAAGCTTCCTCACTGCGATTGACAATCACGCCACATTCGAGGAGCACCGCCGGCATTGTCGCCGTTTTCAGAACGATCAGATCGTCAAACTCGTAAAGTCCTAGGTCTTTTCGTATAAGGTTTCGGCCCTCGCCAGGAATTTTCTCCGCATGATGCAGCGTCGGAGGGAACCCTCGCGCAATCATTGCCTCACCGAGCAGACGCGCAAATTGCAGACTTTGCGCGAACTTGGGATTCTTTCGAGAAACAAACACCGAAAAACCACTGAAGTTGTCCGAATATAGATGCGTCTTCCCGCCGACGCTCCATTCTTTCACATAGCGGCGCTGGACCGAATCATGATGGACCGAGAGAAACAAAGTCGCCTGCTTACTGGCCGCCTGTCGAGTGCGCTCTGCGAGCGAGATGGATTTGCCATTGGGGTTGATGATAAGAGCGTCGACCTCACCGGACTTCGTCAGGGATCGCAACAGCGCCTCGGCGATTGTCTTGTTGAAAGAATATTCGCCCACTCCTCTCGCGCTGTAGGCGCCGGGACGCTTGACGCTGTGCCCGATATCCAACGCAACGCGAGGCTTGAGGTCAGAGCCCGCACTCGTCGCGACCGACACCCAAAAAACCAGCCAATTAACAAGCAGCACGCACCTCATCTCAGATGCGCGTAACCCTACTGGAGGACAAGCCAGCCGCAAGATCGTCATTAGCGAGCTATGTCCATCGTATCCGTTTAATCATGCCAAGTTGGAGTCCGCCAAATTACGCGCCCGATGGCTCGCATCAATTCTGGCGAACCTTCCTGGCAATGCGTGACGCGATCGAAACTTAGGAATTTAATTCTCGCGCGGAGGGAGAGCCGTCTCCTGCGGAGCAGAGCTCTGGTCCGGCCGCGCCGCAATTCCGCTTGGTGAGAAGCCTACGGAAACGACTGGGCGGTTGCCTCACGGTCGACGTAGGTCACCGCCACGTCGATCACGAGCGCTTCCTCCAATGCGGCTTTTACCTCCCGCTGTTGGTTTTTCATTGACTACCTGGTCCGTCATAGCCAACCCAACCGATGCGCCCATTTTCGCGCGCACCTTCCTGCTGCCACGCCAGCTCTTCGCCCACATGCGGTCGGAGCTCGCAGATTCCCGCGCATTCGGAGCGCATCCGAGAAACAAAGAGGCCAAAGCCGCGACGAGTGCCAGGTGTTGCATAATATTAAGATACGGAGCCGACGATTCTTTGGATGCTTCTTTTTCCTCGCCTTCGCACATAAGTCACCAAGGCGCATCGTCCCGCTATGAGCTCTCTTGTTTCGCACGAATTATGGGGCATCTGGCGGTCTGGGCTTATGCCCGTGGCGCAGAGCACGGGCTGAGTCGGACGTTTCCTTTCCGTCGCTCGTCATCGTCGCCGGAGCAATGGTGCTCATGGGTTCAGGGAATTCGACTGGACCGAATCGTGATGGATGGAGAGAAATAAGGTTGCGCGCCGACTGGCAGCCTGTCGAGTGCGCTCTGCTAACGAGATGGACGTGCCTTGAGGACTGATGATAAAGGCGTCGACCTCATCGAACTTGTCAGGGATCGCAACATCCGAATTGATGGCGACGTAACGATCGTTCCCCGACCGGTTCGAGGCAGCGTATCGCTTAGAATTGGAGGCTTTTTTTAGCGAATGCCGCGGCAATGACTCTGTTGAAAGAGTATTCCCCACCTCCTCTCGCGCTGTCGGCGCCGGGACGCTTGACGCTGTGCCCGATATCCAAAGCAATGCGAGGCTTGAGGTCAGAACCCGCACCGGTCGCGATAGCCAGGCAATAGAGAAGAGGGTTAATAAGCACCCGGCAGCTCATCTCAGATGCACCCAATCCTACTGAAGGACATCTCAGCCGCAACAATGACGTTTAGAAGCAAGCCCAGCAGCGATACGAACCGGACGCAGGCGGCGGCGATCCCGCCCGGCCCGACCATCGACTAGTCGACGCGTCAATTAAGAAGCTCTCTTCTTCTTGGAATTCGACTTTGGACGTTCTCTGGCTGTCCGCTCGGCGGATTTTCCGGCGACCGCTTTCTTTGGCGAACTCCCTTGATTTTGCTTCGCCCTGGAAGCGCTTGCGGGACGATTTGGAGTAAAAGAACCTGCCTTGGTCTTTAACTCGGCCGCAGCATCCTTTACTGATTTGACAGCCTGCGGGGATACTAGGGATTTTCCCTCGGCCGCTCTGTTGCCCATCACGGTCCCCGCGACGGCACCTAAGATTGCTCCGACTGGACCTGCAATCGCGCTTCCGACTACTGCTCCCGCAACTCCACCGGCTGTTTGCTTCGTGACCGGCAGATTTTCATCCGGTTTTGCCTTCGACTTTTTCGTTGCCATAAAATTGATCTTTCACTCTGGTATCGTGCTAGCACCGCATAATGGTCGGCTACCGCTGAAAGTGAGAAGGCAGCCCGCTAAGTCCGGATCGCTTCGCGTCATCGGCTCCTTCAGTCGAAGGATCGCATTCGTGTGGCTTCAACTGACTATCACCATGGGAAAAATTCGTTCGGCGGGCAATACCTACCCTGCCGAAACTTGCTCAAAGGGGTGATTCCAACCCTCTTACTTCGTCCCATTCATCAAGTGTTGGCGCCAAAGACTCCAGCGATTAGAAAAACCTCACGGCGACGCCTTGTTACCCGCAACCTTTCTAAAATCACTTAGCTCGACCGCATGCGCCGGACGCCTGATGTGCTAGAGACCAAGACCTCAAGGGCGTGCGGCAGGGGGCTCCGGCGGGGTTCGTGGAAGGTGCTTGCATACGGGTTGTTTCCCTTTTAACAATTCGTCTATGAGCACATCGAAGGTCGAAACTAACTCGCCCGCTTCACCGCTCGGCAGTTCTCTTCTGGTCCGCGCCAACGAAGGCCAGACGTTATATGCATTCGGCGAGACCTTCGTCATTCTTGTTGACGGCAAACGAACCGGAGAGCAGTTCACGGCTTTTCTCAGTACCAGTCCGCCCGGCGGCGGGCCGGGTCCGCATTACCATGAACACGAAGATGAATGGTTCTATATCGTAGAAGGACAGGTGAGTTTTCTTCTAAACGGTAGCTGGACCGAACTGTGCCCGGGCGATTGCGTTTACTCCCCCCGCGGCTCGGTGCACGCTTTCAAGAATAACACCGATCAACTTATTCGCGTGTTGACCACTGCCTCCCCCTCGGGAATTGAACATTTCTTTGCCGAAGCAGCCGAGGAATGGGCGAAACCTGAGCGCGACATGAACCGCATAATAGGGCTTGCGGAGAAATACGGACATCATCATCTCGTAAACCCATGAGAGCTATAAGCGGTTGTTGAGCGCGCGAAAGTCACGACTCGATCGTGACTTGCGCTGCGTAGGGACTATCCCGCCAAAGGCGGGGCTAAAAACGGCCGTGTTTTCCCTCTCCGCCTTGATCAGGATGGTTTCGCGCGCGCCGTCGGGAGCGAGGACGAAATTTGTCGGTGGGCGAGATTATCGGCCGCCACTTTGCTGATGCACGGCCCGCAAGCCTTCGGAATGTGACGCCAATGTAACATTCGACGCCGCCAAATGCCTTGTAAGGGGGCGACGCGCTGGAGATGCTTGCACAACATCATTCCCAAAAGTTTCAAGATCGGGAAATCACATATGAAAGTCAGAGTTTATCATAACGGCGACGACGTTTTCATTGCCTGGAAACCGGATGGGTTCATCCCGTTTTGCCGCGGATTCGCTTTGCTTCGGAGGCGCAACGGCCTTGAGGAAGTCGTGAGCACCTGGGTTGGGTTCGAGGACGACGAGCACGAGGAGGGCGAGCGCCGCGCCTCGATCAACTGGCCGATCCAGAAATACCAGTGGACCGATTACATGGCGAATCCAGGCGACAAGGTTCAATACCGCGTGCTGCCAATGGTTGGGCCGGACAAGAGGAGCCTGCGGGCTGACGCCAGCACGGCGAGCGAGTGGACCCCGGAGATCATCCTGACGCACGTGGTCACGCCGAAGATCGAGGCGTATTTCAACCGCGGCATCGTGGCCGCTCAGTGGGTCTCGCGCCGCCTGGGCATTACCGAGCAGGACTCGAAGGCGGCGAAGCTGCGGAAGGTTATCGAGACGCCGGACGATCCGTTTCGCAACTACCTGACCGGTCCGCTGGGCGCGCGGCTGTTCGCCCTGCTCGATGACGTGGCCAAGGAGAACCGGGAAATCTTTGCGGTGCTCTACGAATTGGACGACGAGCAATTGGAAGCGGCGCTCGAGAAGATCGGCCGGCGTGCGCATGTCGTCCTCGCCAATGGCAGTGTAAAGAAGAAGGGAGAAGACCAGAACAGCGAGGCGCGGGATCGGCTGCGCGAGAAGATCGATCTGCATGACCGGATGGTTTCGCCGCGCGCTCTCGGACACAACAAGTTCCTGGTCATTTGCGATGAGGACGGGAAGCCGCGCTGGGTGTGGACGGGAAGCCAGAACTGGACGAAGACGGGGCTTTGCACGCAGGCGAACAATTCCCTGCTGATCGACGATCCTCAACTCGCCGCCGAATACAGGTCGCAGTGGACCTTATTGAAGGAGGCCGCCAACGCGACGCCGGACGATTTGAAGACGAGCAATAGTCAGCCGCGCGACGAGAAGGTGAGCCGGACGCCGGTGCGGTTGTGGTTTACGCCTACGACCGGGCAGGTCGATTTGAAGGAGGCGCGCGGGATCATCACCGGAGCGAAGCAGGCCATCCTGTTCCTGATGTTCAATCCGGGGCCCAAGGACACGCTTCTCAACGAAATCATCAAGGCGGCTCGCGCTGGCAGCGCGGGAAAACGGCTCTACATCCACGGGGCGATCAACCAGGATCCGAGCACCTCGGCGAATCCGGTGGAGTTGTTCGAGCACGCCAACTCGGAGAAAGCGGATTTCGAGGTCGTGCTTCCGGCAGCTATCGACGAGATAACGACCTTCTGGCAAAAAGAGTTGAGAAAATTGCCGGGGACCTTTGCGATGGTCCACAGCAAGGTCGTGCTAATTGATCCGTTCAGCGAGAACCCGGTGCTCCTCACCGGCTCTCACAACCTCGGACCAAAGGCGAGTGGCATCAATGACGAGAATTTCCTAATCATTCGGGACGCTCCCGGACTGGCGGCGGCCTACGCGACGAACATCATGGCGATCTACAACCAGTATCGCTGGCGCTTCCGCCGACAGGTTCAGCCGAAGAGCAAACGGTGGAAAGGGTTGAAGGACGACGACGCCTGGCAGAAAAGCTACCTCAAGGCCGGAAGCGAGGCGCTCCGAGAGATCGACTTTTGGGTAGGTGAATAGCCGGGCTGCTTGGCCGATTCAGATCGGGTTGCTGCTTATCGATCATCGGTTCAACGTCAGGATGCTCCCCCCACCGTGCCACTCGCCGGTTGAAGGCCACTCATCTCATAGTGATAGAGATTGCGGCTGGAACGCTTCCGAGAAGCAGGCGATCAGGTTTTCCTATCGCGCGGCGTTCGCGATTCTCTAGCCAGTCTCGCGGCAATATCTGTTAAGATGGGGACAGCCTCGCAGGCTTCGAATTCGTCGCTACCAAGCGGGCCTCCACCAAATGGTTTTGCCCGGTAGAGCGCTAACGCGCAGGTGGTCGAAGCGGAGGTTCCAGAAACATCCGTGTTTGACTTCCGGGCTTGCTTTGTCACTCTGCGCTCATGGAAACGCACGCTTTCGGCTTCAGACTTCGGGCCAACGCCCCGGAGGGCCAAAAGCGATTTCCTATCAGTCCACCGTGAATCTGAAGGTGCGGTTGGTCTTGCGGAGCGGACTAACCCGATGATGGAACACATCGCCGTCGTCGGCGCCGGATACATGGGTGGCGGAATCGCCCAGGTCTTCGCGATGGCGGGCATGGATGTGGTGATCGCGGACGCCGATCCCACCCTCGCAGCGCGCCATCTTGATCGACTTCGCCAAGAGGCCGAGGATTTCGAGAATCGAGGGCTGTTCGAGCCGGGCTCGGCGGAACTGGTGCGAAAGAACCTCCGCGCTGCCGATAGCGTTGCCGAGGCGGTCGCCGAAGCAGATCTCATCGAGGAGGCGGTATTCGAACGGCCTGAAGTCAAGGGCCCAGTCCTGCGCAGTATCGAGTCTGCGGCTCGCCCGGAAGCAGTGATCGGCAGCAACACCTCGACCCTGCCGATTGGTGATCTTGCTGCCGACTTGGTGCACCCGGAGCGCTTCCTCGGCATCCACTTTTCCAACCCCGCGCCGTTTATCCCGGGGGTAGAACTGATTGCGCACTCCGGAACCGACGAGGCCGTCATCGAAGCGGTCGAAGCTCTCGTGCCTGTTACGGGCAAGCTAACCGCTCGCGTTGGAGACAAGGCCGGCTTTGTGCTCAACCGGCTGCAGTACGTGCTGCTCAAGGAAGCGATCAACCTAGTCGAGGAGGGCGTGGCCACGCGAGAGGACGTGGACATTATCGTCCGCACCACCTTCGGTTACCGGTTGCCCTTCTTTGGGCCTTTTGCCATCGCCGACATGGCCGGCCTGGACACTTACCGCGACGGCTTCCGCACCTTGCAACAGCACTACGGCGAGCGGTTGGCTGCGCCCAAGATGCTCATCGAACTGGTCTCGGCTGGCCATTACGGGGTCAAGCAAGGCGGCGGGTTCGTCACCGCAGCTGGCGACCAAGCACCGCTGGTCGCCTATCGCAACACCGCCTATGCCCGACTAGGGCAACTTCTCAAGGAACTCGGTCCGGCCCCGAAGGCAGGCGATGAATGATCAGTTCTCCTTACACCGCTGAGAACTGGCCGATCGCCGCCTCCATGCTGTCCTTTGGAAACAAGGATTCCCACGGTGGCGCGATTCACGACGCCGAACCTGAGGAATGGGCCAAGCAGCTGCGGCTCGTGCGGCGCATCGGCTTCACCGAAGTCGACCCCACTGATACCTGGGTCCGGGTTGGCGATCTCAGTCCGGAGCGGCTCGCCGACTTCAAGAGCGTGCTCAGCGATGTCGGCCTGACGATACCCGCTATCTCGAGCGCACGTCGCAGCGTGATGGATCGCGAACACGGCGAGGAGTACCTCGCCTACAGTCACCGGCTGCTCGATGTGGCGGCGGAGCTCGGCGTTCCGCTGGTCAACTTTGGCTTCTTCCAGGCGCTGACGGCTGAACAACAGCGCGTATTATGGTTCTGGCTGGCCGACGGCTGGCACGACGACGAGGCGCCGGAGGTGCGAAGTCGGGCCGCTTTGTTGATCCGCGAGCTGGCGGAGCACGCAGCGAAAAATGGCCAGCAGATCACTCTCGAAGTCTATGAGGACACCTACGTCGGGACTTGCGATGGGGCTGTGAAGTTCCTCAAGGAAGTTGGACACGACGCCTGCGGCTTGAACCCCGATATCGCCAATCTTATCCGTCTGCATCGTCCGATCGAGCCGGTGCAAGACATGCTCGACAAGGTCCTGCCGTACGCCAGGTACTGGCACGTGAAAAACTACCTGCGCGACGAGGACCCGACGACCGGCCAGGTGATGAGCTTCCCAGTGCCGATGGAGTTTGGCTTGATCAACTACCGTGCCGCCATAAGCCAGGCCCTCGAGCTCGGCTACCGCGGTGCCTTCATGTGCGAGCACTACGGCAGCGATGCGATCACTGTGATCGGCAAGAACCGCGCTTATATCCGGGACATCCTCGCCACCTTGATCGACTGAGCGAAGGAGCGAAGATCGTCGCGGTCATCTAGGCCCGCCGGACCACTGGAACTTAGCTCTCACTGGCCGAGTTCGTCCTCGAGGTGGACTCGGATGATCTCATCGAATGAGGTTTCGGCGGTGAAGCCGAGCGCGCGGGCCCGGGTCGCTGCCAGGGCGGGCGCCCAGCCGGACACCATGCGCATGATCGTCTCGTCCGGCTCGCGGCGGATCAGCGCCACCGCCGAATCACCTGCGACGCGACGCAGCGCCTCGATCTGCTCCCCGACGGTCGCGCTGACCCCCGGCATCGACAGGGTCCGGTCCGGCCCGATCAAGGCGGAGTCGATCGTCGCCGCCTGGATCAGGAAGCCGACCGCCGAGCGCGGCGAGGCGTGCCAGTGCCGGACGGACTCGGGCACCGGCAACACCGCCTCCTGACCGACCAGCGGCTCGCGCAGGATGCTGGAGAAGAACCCGGATGCCGCTGCGTTTGGCTTGCCAGGACGGATGCAGATGGTCGGCAGCCGGATGCCAACCCCATCGACGAACCCACGCCGGGTGAAGTCCGCCAGCAGCAACTCGTCGATCGCCTTCTGAGTCCCGTAGCTCGTCCGGGGCGTCGCCGGAAATTCGTCCGGGATGAGATCGGGCAACGGAGCGCCGTACACCGCGATCGAGGACGCGAACACCAGCCGCGGCAGATAGCCGTCCACGAGATGAGTGCGACGGATCGCTTCCAGCAGGTGGCGGGTGCCGTCGAGATTGACCCGATAACCCTTGTCGAAGTCGGCTTCCGCCTCGCCGGAGACGACCGCGGCTAGGTGGAGGATCACCTCCGGCCGGCGAGCCACCACAGCGTCGCCCGCCCCCGGTCCCGCCAGGTCGAGCACGGCGCGGTCGAGCACGCCCGTCCAGGCCTCAGGTGTCGCAGGCTCCACGACGTCGAATAGGCTGAGCCGGTCCAGGGCGACCCCGCCGAGGTGGCCATCGGCAACGAGCCGATCGGTCAGCTTGCGGCCGATCATCCCAGCCGCGCCGGTCACTGCGACATGCACTCCGATCCTTCTCTCGTCTTTAGGCGGAGTTTGAGAGTGCGCGGTTTGATTGTTCATAAGCATCACCCATTAGATTGGGAGGTTCCATCTCGTAAGCTCTCTGCTGGCATCCTTGAAGGCGTCTGCTGCCTTTCAGTGCTATCCAGACCGAGGAGAAGCTGTATTAGATAGAATCCAAATACTTTACGCCGAGGAGACCATAATCTTCCCGAGTAGCTCTAGTCGAACAGCTTCAGCCGAAGGAATAGCGATAGAACACGCGCCGGCGCGGGGCCGAAAAGCATAGAATTTGGCTGCCAAGCCTTAAGTCCCGATCTGTTCGGCGCGTTCGGTGCTTCGACTTGGAGGGTTAGTGATGTGACCGCTCCTAACCACTGACAAAGCGATCAATCGAGGTTTCACGATGGAGTTACCTCTTAAGGCTCCCTAAACAAATCGACGATCAAGGTTGGTTGATGTTGTTCGACGGTGCCCAATTTCTACGCTCCTCGGAGTCACTGACCCAGAGCGCCGCGTTCAAGGGAGCCGAAACGTGAGTTCGATCGCCGTGTGATCGGAACCATTGCCGGGGATCGCCCGGGCGCGAACTTCACGAAGGCCGCGCACGAACACATGATCGAGAACAAATCCATCGGGCCACTTCGTCAAATGGTGGGACTCGGCCACATCCACGTGCGCCAGCCCGAGCCGGGCAGTCTCGGCAAACAAAAGGTCCGTCTTCTTCACGGTCATGGGTGTTGAAATCACCCGCCCATACGACTGGCCCGCGATGGCGTGCGATTTCTTCGCCGACCGCAGCCAACTGGCGCCTGAACGGTTCTAGATCGAACGTGAATTTGCCCGCGAGGTTCAGCCCATGCGTGTTGGCTACAAGCAGTTCATCGCCGCTGGCGGCAATGCGATAGACGGTGACGATGCTGCTCTTTGGAGTGCCAACGATGGGCTCGCTATTGCTCGTCAGCATGACCTTCGATCGAACTGGGTTGGCAGTCGCGCCGGTCGCGCAGCCGGCAAAGCCGTCACCATAGCGGATCGCGTGCGCCATGACGTAGTGGTGACCGCTGATCGCGGTGACGGTCCCTTGTGGGCCACGCCCAGCCCCATGAGTCGACATTTCCTGCAGGACAATGACGTCAGCGTTTCGAGTCAACCGTGCGAATTCGCTACCGAAGCGCGTCCGTGTGCCTTTGTAGACGTTCCAATCCAGAAATCGCACGCTGCGCGAGAGTGAAGTCTTCGTGGCTGTACCGAACGTGCTCGAAATCGGCTGGCTGGACTTGATCGGACTCGCGCAAGCGGCCAGACCAATTGCACAAAGAAGAGAAAGAAACGTCCGCAAAATCATAGTGCCCCCGCGAGATTGAACGGCCGGGTGGTGCAGTAAGCGGAAGGACACGCGGAGAGACCCTTTGCCGACTACTACACTACTGACAAGGCGAATGGCGATTGTGAAGACCCGCAGCCATAGGGATCGTCCCCACCTAAGCGGGGCTCCACGAAATTCGCTGCGCCTGGCTATGGCGCTAACGCGCGGGTGGTGTATTTGGCTTTGATCGTTTCTACGCGATCCGCAGGCGTACGCGGATCGCGGGCGGGATGTCCGTTTGGTTGCCCTTCGTGTAGAGCATGAAAAGGACGAAACGTCGCGTGTCCGACAACCAGAGGCAGATCACCCGTGCACCCGAACTTTTGCCGCGCCCTGGCAATTTCACTCGCGCCTTGCGCAATCCTCCCGAATGCCGAATGAAGTCGCCACTCTCGGGATTCGCTGAAAGTTCGGCTTGCGCTGGGCAAACTTCGGATAACTTGACTTGGCTCCGTCACGTCCTCAGTGGTGGCGGGGTGGCTTGCAGTATTAGATTGAGGTATGGACCTTCCTGTGAACCCGCCAATTTTGCCGATGCTCGCCAAGCCAATCGGCGAACTGCCGGTAGGCGGAACATGGATCTTCGAACCGAAATGGGATGGATTTCGTGCGCTGGTGTTTCGCGACAGGGACGAGATCCTGATCCAGAGCCGCGATGGAAAATCGCTCAACCGCTATTTTCCGGAACTACTCGAGCCGCTCCGCTCTCAGTTGCCCGATCGCTGCGTGCTCGATGGCGAAATCGTTGTCGCAAAGAATGGTGCGCTTGACTTCGATGCCCTGCAGTTGCGCATTCATCCCGCTGCGTCGCGGGTAAAGCTACTTTCACAGGAAATTCCGGCATCGATCGTATTATTCGATCTCCTCTCGGAGGGAGACCAGGATCTGCGGGACACGGCGTTCAGCGAGCGCCGCCGAAGGCTGGAATCGCTGCTTTTATCTGCAGCGCCGCCAATACACCTGACGCCCGCCACCAGCGAATCAAGCGTAGCGACGGATTGGTTTCGTCGCTTCGAGGGAGCCGGTCTCGACGGCGTCATCGCTAAACCGGTTTCGGGAATCTACGAATCTAACAAGCGCGTGATGCTCAAGGTCAAGCACGAGCGCGATTGCGATTGTGTCGTTGCCGGCTTTCGCTGGCACAAGAAGGGTGGGCGCACGGCTATCGGCTCACTCCTGCTCGGCCTCTACGACGACTCCAGTGCGCTGCAACATGTCGGCGTCTGCGCGAGCTTCACGGAACAGAAGCGACGCGAGCTTGTGGAATTCCTCGCGCCATACCGCAAGAATGCCCTCGCCGCTCACCCATGGAAAGATTGGGCCGAGCATGGAGTCGCGAATGAAGCTGAGCATCGCATGCCTGGCGGCCAAAGCCGCTGGAGCCATGGCAAGGACCTGTCCTGGGAACCGCTACGTCCTGAGCTGATCGTCCAAGTCGCTTACGACCACATGCAGGGCAGCCGCTTCCGTCACGTAGCGCAGTTTCGAAGGTGGCGTCCGGACAAGAAGCCGAGCGAGTGCACCTATGCCCAACTCGAAGTTGTCCCGCCGCAGGAGCTGGCGGAGATCTTCGGTAGCGGCCGCGTCAATTCGCTATCTCTGATCCTGCTTCGAAGCGCGCCAGTTACGCCATTCACGAGTGGGATCGTCATCAGGGTCGGGAGTTTCCTGCGATGGCCGCAGGGCTTCCGGCACGTTCCGTAGGTTCACTCGGATGCGGGTCCAGGTGGATGACCTGCCTCGCATCGAGTCGATCAGCACGTCGTCCACGGCGAGAAGCTTGGTTACTTCTGGATATCTCCTTTTCCACCTTTCCAGACCCGCGAGAGCGACATCCTTGTCAGGAGAGTTCGCGATCACGAGAAGTGGCATCTTCGCCCGCGGTTTCTTGGCGGACTTGGCGCGCGAAGGCGCCACGCGCGGTGCTTCACCCTCGGTCTTACGAAAATGCGGCGGCCAGGGCGCGTCACCAAGACCCGCGGCCTCGTCTCTTGCCGCGAGTTCGAGCAGCTTATCGATGGAACCTGGCTCGGCGTCCATCCCGGCGTGTGGATCGCCGAACTCGGCGAAGCGCTTCGGAACCGTGAGGACACCGAAGTCGGCTGGGTCGCAGTCGGGGACCTCATGCCAGTGGAGTGGCATGGACACACGGGCGTCGGGAAGCGGTCGCACGGAATACGCCGAGCAGGTAGTCCGATCCTTCGCGTTCTGGTTATAGTCGAGGAAAACGCCGTGACGCTCCTCCTTCCACCACTTCGAACTAGCCAGGCCCGGCAGGCGTCGCTCCACTTCACGCGATAACGCGAGCGCGGCGCGGCGCACTTCGTCGAAGGCCCAGCGCTGCTGGATACGCACATTTACGTGCATGCCGCGTGAACCGCTCGTTTTCGCCCAGCCACGAAGCCCCATCTCCTCGAGAAGCGATTTCACTTCAAGAGCCACACGCCGGACGTCCCGCCAGTTTACGCCAGGACCGGGATCAAGATCGACTCGCAATTCGTCGGGGTGCTCGAGATCGCCGGAGCGCACGGGATGGGGATGTAGCTCGATACAGCCCAGATTGACGATCCAGGCGAGCCCCGCCGCG
Source organism: uncultured Verrucomicrobiae bacterium (assembly GCA_963706955.1). Classification (GTDB taxonomy): domain Bacteria; phylum Verrucomicrobiota; class Verrucomicrobiia; order Chthoniobacterales; family Terrimicrobiaceae; genus DASTFP01. Next base: position 162,433 of record CAVPOC010000005.1, read on the forward strand.
TCATCGACGACGACCTCTTCCGCTTGGCGGCCCGAAGGGAATGACAGCGTGACGGTTCGCAACCACGCGGGCCGCTTGACGGGGGCGCGCTTCTGATAAAACGCCTCGCCTTCGGCGCCGTCTACGAAGCGTTTGAGAACCAGCGGACGATCGCGGATGCCAGTGAGGACACCCGGGGCAACTGACAGATAGTAGCGAACCAGATCGAGTTTCGAGAGCTTCGTCTGCTTAGAGAAATACAGCTTGTCCGGGTGAGTCACACGGACTTCCCGTCCGCCGATCGACAGAACCTCAGCCGTGTCATCCTTCATCACTGAAACAGACTACCATACCGAGCCTCAACTTATCTTCTTTCGACCGTCGTAACAAAAATGTGTCGGCGCGCCCAAGATGCTCATCGAATTAGTCGCAGCTGCCATTACTGGGTCAAGCAAGGCGGAGGTTTCGTGACCGCAGCCGGCGACCAGGCATCGCTGGTCGCCTATCGCAACACCGCCTATGCCCGGCTAGGGCAACTGCTCAAGGAGCTCGATCCGCCCCCAACGGCAGGCGACGAATGATCAGTGCTCCTTACCGCGCCGCGGACTGGGCCGATCGCGACCGCGATGCTGCCCTTTGGCAACAAGGATTCCCGCGGTGGCGCGATTCACGACGCCGAGCCTGAGGAATGGGCCAAGCACCTGCGGCTCGTGCGGCGCATCGGCTCCACCGAAGTCGATCCCACGGATACCTGGGTTCGGGTTGGCGATCTCAGTCCGGAGCGGCTCGCCGAGTTCAAGAGTGTGCTGAGCGATGTCGGCTTGACGATACCCGCTATCTCGACCTCACGGCGCAGTGTGATGGATCCCGTCTGGCGAATCGTTGCGAGACCACTAGACACCTGGATCATTTTGTCATGGTTCGAATCCATGCGAGGCAGCCAACGCAAGGCGCCCCGGTTCCGTGTTGTCAGAGTGAGACCGACAAGCCCCCGTCGACGGATAGCACATGCCCGTTGACATAGCTTGCCGCGTCCGAGGCGAGAAAGATTACCGCGCCGCCTACCTCTTCAGGTTTCGCCCAGCGTCCCGCCGGTGTGCGCCGCTCGACCCAAGCGGTGAATTCCTTGTCGGCCAAGAGTGCTTGATTGAGTTCGGTGGCGAAAAAGCCGGGGGCGATGGCATTGACCGTGACGCCGTGACGCCCGATCTCGGCGGCCATTGAGCGCGTCAGCCCATGAAGCCCCGCCTTCGACGCGACGTAGCCGTGAATGGTCTGGCGAGCGAGGATCGCGACGATCGAGCCGGTATTGATGATGCGGCCATGACCGCGAGGCACCATGACGCGTGCCGCCTCGCGGGCAAGTCGGAAGCAGGAGGTGAGATTGGTGGCAAGGATCCGCTCGAAATCGCCATCTTCCCATTCCGTGAGAGGGCGGCGATGCTGAATTCCTGCATTGTTGATGAGGATATCGAGCTTGCCATGCCGGTTGACAATATCGGCGATAGCAGCCGGGCCGGCCTCGGCATCGCAAACATCGAACGCCGCGAATTCGGCGTTGGTCAATCTGGCTGCGGCGCTTCGTAGTGTCTCCGGATCGCGACCATTGAGCACCACCCGCGCGCCATGCTCGGCCAGTGCCTCGGCGATTGCCAAGCCAAGCCCGCGCGAGGCGCCCGTCACCAGCGCAATGCGTCCCTTAAGGGAGAAACGGTCGGTCATCTGATCCTCTCTGCAAAAGAGGCGGGAGCTGCCTCTCGCCTCGCATCGTCGTCGCGTCTGAACGTACTTGGCGATGCAGATGTCCGTCTAAGCTGAGATGATGCCGCAGATCTTCACGTTCGACGAGAGTATCCCGTCCGCTGATGCTCGCCCATTCAAGACGCACGAGACGCAACACGCCGAGAAGAACGCCCCGCAAAATCACAGTCACACCGATAACCAGGATGATGTGCTCGACGATCTCAGGCATCGTTGATCCGCTTACACAGCAATCGTATTAGGAGCGATATTTTTCTCCCAGGTCCGGTCGACGTTCATTGTGCTCGACTGCCACGTCGAACCAAGCTTCGTGGCAGGTGATCAGCAGTAGTTGGCAAAATCGAGCCACGAGGTCAGGCTGTAGGATCAGGGATGAGGAAACCCCAAGGGAGAGCACCGGTCAGCGAACCTGCACAGGGAATCCGAAACGGTCGTCAGTGGCCGAGTTCGTCCTCGAGGTGGACCCGGATGATCTCATCGAATGAGGTTTCGGCGGTGAAGCCGAGCGCACGGGCCCGGGTCGCTTCAAGGGCGGGCGCCCAGCCGGACACCATGCGCATAATCGTCTCGTCCGGCTCGCGGCGGATCAGCGCCACCGCCGAATCACCTGCGACGCGACGCAGCGCCTCGATCTGCTCCCCGACGGTCGCGCTGACCCCCGGCATCGACAGGGTCCGGTCCGGCCCGATCAAGGCGGAGTCGATCGTCGCCGCCTGGATCAGGAAGCCGACCGCCGAGCGCGGCGAGGCGTGCCAGTGCCGGACGGACTCGGGCACCGGCAAAACCGCCTCCTGACCGACCAGCGGCTCGCGCAGGATGCTGGAGAAGAACCCGGATGCCGCTGCATTTGGCTTGCCAGGACGGATGCAGATGGTCGGCAGCCGGATGCCAACCCCGTCGACGAACCCACGCCGGGTGAAGTCCGTCAGCAGCAACTCGTCGATGGCTTTCCGGGTCCCGTAGCTCGTCCGGGGCGTCGCCGGAAATTCGTCCGGGATGAGATCGGGCAACGGAGCGCCATACACCGCGATCGAGGAACGCGAACACCAGTCGCGGCAGGTAGCCGTCGGCAACGAGCCGATCGGTTAGCTTGCGGCCGATCATCCCGGCAGCGCCGGTCACTGCGATATGCACGCCGAGCCTCCTCTCGTCTTTTGGGGAAGTTTGAGAGCGCCCGATTTACCCTCTGGCTGGGAAAAGCATCAGCCACTTAGTTACGAGCCTCACTGGATTTTCGCCTCAAGTTTCGCCAAAATCTTCGTAGCTAGTCCTGTGAACTCGAGCAGCGCTTGAATCCGGCCAAAGCTGCTTGAACTCGACTTCGAGGGCTTCTTTTGATCGAAGAACTTGGTGGAGACCACATGATCCATTTGGTTGGTTGACGATAGTCCGAATTTTGATTCGCCGTGGTCAATAAATCGAAAATCATGATTTTGTTGTAGACAGCACTCGCGACCCGTGAATTGCCATGGCAACGTTTGCCACCGCGGACCCCGCAGTGTCGAAAGGAATTGCCGTAAGTCTTTTCATACAGAATTCATCAGTTGGTTGCAGATTGTAGGTAAGGAGAGTAGCTTCCCCGGAACCCCCCAAACTTGTGAAAGATGAGGCAAGCTCCCCCCAGAGACCCTCGAGGTTCTCCCCGTGCTTGCCCAAGGACCGTTGCTGCTTCACCCGAAGTCGTTAGACGGATCCTTCACAATTCAACCCTACCTATCAAATAACATCGAGGAGACAATCCATGGAAGACATTCAACAGCCCAAGTTCGTCGCAAAACCAAACGCGCCCCAACTGAAAGGAAATCGGATGAAATCCCCTCCTGAGTCGCCTGCTGACGATGGCCGGCGCCCTGTCGCTCCTGTGCGGCATCTCGATGACGGCGATTGCGGCAGGCCCGCAAGTCGTCACCGGTCCTGGTGCCGATGCCGATTGTTTCAAGCCGTGGAATGCCGACACAAAGTACTTCAAGTGGCCAAAAAAAGATGGTCCCTATCGCATCGCACTGGTCAATGGATTCATCGGAAATACGTGGCGTATCCAGATGATCAAAACGGCCAAAGCCTACGCCGACCAGCCCAATGTGAAGAGCCAACTGAAGGAATTCAAGGTGGTATCGACCGGTGAGGACCTTGCCGCCCAGATCGCCGCAGCAAATAACTTCATTGACTCCGGCTACGATGCAGTGATCGTGAACGCGCTAAATCCGGCCGCCTTCGCGCCGGTCGTCAAGCGCGCCAACGCCGCCGGTGTCGTCCTATTGTCATTCGATAACGTTATCGAGTCGCCTGATGCGGTCATAGTCAACGTCGACCAGGTCGAACTAGGCCGCCTCGCTGCTCGCTGGCTCTTAAAGGAGATCAAAGCGGACTCGGGCAAGATCCTCGAGGTCCGGGGACCATCGGGTAATTCGGTCGATCGCGATCGGCACAACGGTTTCCACGAGGTCCTCGATAAATCCGGTAAGAAGTTCGAGGTAGTCGAAGTCGTAGGAAAATGGGATGACGGCACCGCCCAGAAGGCGACGGCCGACGCCATTGCGATCCACAAAAAGTTCGATGGTATATATACGCAGGGTGGTTCGACTGGCACGGTCCAGGCCCTGATTGATGCGAAACATCCGATGATCCCGGTGTCCGGCGAAACCGAAAATGGCTACCGCAAGTTATGCGCAAAATATGCCGACCAAGGTCTCCACGGTTCGTCGGGCGGAACGGGGCCAGCCCAAGTCGCGGTAACTATCAAGGCGGCTATCGCCGCACTCCAGGGTAACGCGATTCCGCAGGCGATAGCGTTACCGGTCTCCTATGTCGAGTTTCCAAATATGAAGGAAGGCCAGGACTACTATCCTGACCTCGCCGACAACTTCTTCGTTGGGAATTCCTTTCCAGACTGCAACATCGGCTTCACTGCCAAAGAGATCATGGGTAAGTCGGAGTCGAACGAGTGACGTTTCCTGAAGGGACTGGCGTCCCGGGAGATATTCCCCGCGACGCAACCAGTCCGGCGGATGTGACGGGGGAACCCTTGTTCCGAATGGAGGGTGTCTCTAAGCGTTACGGCGGCGTGCGCGCACTTGAGGAAGCTCGGTTCGAGTGCGTGAGGGGCCGAATTCATGCGGTCCTCGGCGAGAACGGCGCCGGAAAATCAACGCTGATAAAGGTGATGGCTGGGGTGGTCCAGCCAGATTCGGGTACATTGAGAATGGAGGGCCAGTCTGTCACATTCCGCAATCCGGCAGCGGCGACGGAGGCGGGGATTGCCTGCATTTTTCAGGAACTGTCGCTGATTCCCGACTTGACGGTCGCCGACAACATCGCGATCACCCGTCCGCCGACGCGCTTGGGCCTGATTGATAGCCGAGCTCAACGCCGCGTCGCGGAAGAGGCACTTGCCCGCGCCGGGGCGCGTGACATTCATCCGCTCTCGCCGGTGAAGGACCTGCCTCTGTCACGCCGGCAATTGGTCGAAATCGCCAAGGCCCTCTCGCGGAGGCCTAAGATCCTGATCCTGGACGAGGCGACTTCGGCGCTGACCGCCGGCGACGTCGAGAGGGTCTTCCGCGTTCTCAAACAACTTCGCTCGGAGGGTTTGGCTATCGTTTACATCTCACACCGCATGCACGAGGTCGCCAAGCTCGCTGACGATTGCACGGTTTTTCGCAATGGTCGGTACGTCGCGACATTCGATGCTGGGACGAAGAGCGATGAAGCGATCGTGGAGTTGATGATCGGGCGGGAATATAAGAGCGTGTTTCCGCCGAAGGCGGCGGAGATGCCAAAGCGCGCACCGGCGCTCAAGGTTAAAAATCTATCCTGGGCGGGACGCCTCAACGGGATCGAGCTGTCGATCAGGCCAGGGGAGGTGGTCGGCCTCGGTGGACTAGATGGGCAAGGCCAACACGAGCTCTTGCTCGCCCTATTCGGCGTTCTGGTCGGAGTCTCCAGCACGGTTGAGGTCGCGGGCAAACCCGTTACTTTGAAAAGCCCACGCACGGCCAAGGGGAAAGGCGGCATGGCGCTCATTCCTGCAGATCGCAAAACCGAAGGTTTGATGTTGCCGATGTCGGTTCGCGACAATTTGTCCTTTGCCGCCGCTGAGCGATTCTGCCGCTTTGGCCTGATCGACAGCACTGCCGAAAAAACTGCTATTGATCGGGTTATCCAGCTATTGCAAATCCGATCGGATGGCACCGACGGTCCAGTCGGTGCGCTTTCTGGCGGCAATCAGCAGAAAGTTGTCATCGGCAAATGGCTGATGATCGAGCCCCGGATCATCCTCCTGAACGACCCGACTCGGGGCGTCGACGTCGCGACTAAACAGGAATTCTACCAATGCCTGCGTCGGTTGGCCGACGAAGGTGCCGCCATCCTGTTCTATTCGACGGATTACGATGAGCTGATCGGCTGTTGCGACCGAGTCCTGGTTCTCTATAACGGCGCGATCGTCCGAACGCTCGAAGGTGCCGCCATTACCGAGCGAGATCTCGTCGCGAGCGCGCTCAATCTGCCCACGGCTGCGACGGAGAGCGCTCCGGTGGCGATCACAGAGATGCGTCCGTCGACCGAGAGGTTTGGCTCCCAGCCCGCCGAAGCCACGCCAAGCAGCCCACGCGCCGTCAATCGACGGAAACGCGACTGGAACTTTTTTTTTGCCGAGCAGCGCGGACTGCTCTTCGCCATCGCGCTGTTTATTGCGATGTTCGCGCTCTACTTATCGAAGCATCCAGCAGGCTTCAGCGCCAGAGTAGTCAATACGGCGGCCAACACGGGAACCTTACTCGCGCTCGCGGCGATGGCACAGACCATCCCGGTTCTCACTGGCGGGCTCGACCTCTCGGTCGGCATGGTCTTGGTGCTCGCAAACTGCGTGGCCTCGACGCTGATGAACGGTTCGCCGCTTCAGACGGCGGCCGGGGTCGTGGCGGTCCTCGTTGTTGGCCTCTTATGCGGTGCGATCAACGGCAGTATCGTCGTCTATGGCCGCCTGCAACCAATCATCGCGACCCTCGCTACCGGCGCGATTTATTATGGCGTTGCACTCTGGCTAAGACCCTCGCCAGGGGGTACGGTGAACACGGATTTCGCTGACGTCGTTGTCAGCTCGCTTCCCGGTGGCATCCCGGTGTCCCTAGTTCTTCTCCTCGGGATCGTGCTTTTCATCTGGCTCCCCTACCGCCATTCGGTTCTCGGTCGCGGGGCTTATGCGATCGGCTCCTCGGAGCAGGCCGCCTATATGTCCGGTATTCCAATCGCCCGCGCCAAGTTCCTCGCTTACGTTTTAGCTGGGCTTCTCTCCTCGGTCGCTGGCTTGCTCCTGACCTGTATCACCTATTCTGGTGAAGCCAACGCGACTCTTGGCGGCAGCTATACCTTAAACTCGATCGCAGCGGTCGTAATCGGCGGAACCTCACTATTTGGCGGCTCCGGCGGCGCGATCGGCTCGATCTTCGGTGCCTTCGTGCTGAGGACGATTGGTAATCTGCTCCTGGTATTCGATCTAGAGCCGCTCTGGCAGCCGTTATTTCTTGGCGTTGTCCTCCTCGTCGCCGTCAGCCTCGGTTCAGTTCGGCTACTTCGGATCAAAAATAGGCTCGACGTCTACCAAGGAGGAGGCGAGCGAGCGGTGCGGGTCGGGACTCGCCAACGAATTGATCCGGTGGTGCTAGCGGCGTTCGGCTGCATCGTCGCGCTGCTCCTGATCGGCTCATTGTATTCGTCGAACTTTCTCTCTCCGGCGTATTTGGTACAGCAACTCCAAGTGGCCTCGTTCCTTGGCGTCATCACCTGCGGTCTCATGTTGGTTGTCCTCCTTGGCCATATCGATCTGTCAATCCCTTGGGTAGTGGCGATGGGAGGTATGATGTCAACCGCGGCGGGCGGCTGGGGCGGAATCGGTCCGGCGCTGGCTATTCCGATCGGCATCGCGTCTGGCCTTGGGATCGGTCTCCTAAATGGCCTTGGCGTCGCCTATCTTCGCGTGCCCTCCATGATTTTTACTCTTGCTACCAATGTCATCGTCCAGGGACTGATGATAGTCCACACGAGTGGATTCGCCCCCCAGGATCGGGCCACCGACGCGATGCACCTGATCGCTGTTGGCCGATCACTGGCCGGAATACCCAATACGGTTTGGGTCTGGCTGACAGTCGGCCTCTTTGTGGTAGTGTGCCTGACCCGATCGATCTTCGGCCGTCGCGTCTACGCCATCGGCAATTGCGAGTCGGCGGCTTACCTCTCTGGTGTTGATACACGTCGCGTGACTCTCGCATGCTTCGCTATTTCAGGCGCTTGCGCGGCTTTTGCCGGCGTTCTGCTCGCTGGCTACTCGACCCACGCCTATCAGGCGATGGGAGACCCGTACCTCCTCCCGGCGATCGCCGCCGTGGTGCTCGGCGGCACGAGTATCCTCGGCGGCCGCGGCACATTCCTCGGCACGATCGCTGGCGCAATCCTAATCACGCTGCTGCAATCAATACTTTCAGTGGTCCAGGTGCCGGAAGCTGGGCGTCAGATTATTTATGGGGTTGTCATCGTCGCCATGCTTCTGCTTTACGGCCGCGAGCGCTTGCATCAGTGACTTTCCCGTCCTGCGCCGTCTGCACTAAACCACTTCTTTCCCACCCCAGGCTCCAGCGTCCGCACGCAAAACCGTTTCACGGTAGACTCAGCATCGCCCATGCTGCACGTCGCCAGGACTTCGGAATGTTTGCGCATGCCGGCGCGTATCTATTCCTCAAGCAATTCTCCGGCCACCGCACTCATTCTTTTGCACAGTTCGCGCCAGCCATGACATTCGCTATGCTGTCTTGAGAGGCGTCAGCGCTCGTCTGTGCACATTCGTGAGCCTCTCCGTGAGAGTGCCCTTACGTTCGGCTGTCCTGCGTTTTGGGGGATTCTGCGCGATCAATATCACGCGCAAGTAGTGATAGAGTGTCAGGGTATTAATTTTGGCGGAAATGATCTAAACGTGCCAGGCGGAAAGGCTAGCTCCCTTACAAGTCTCCTACATAGTCATTGATTGTGTCATTAACTGAGCTCAAGTGGCTCTGATTGGTGGGACGTTGGTGAGGAGGGACATTCGGCTCATATCTTTTCATGGAAAGCTGATCTGCTAACATCTTCGCTTCACGTGCATCTATTGCGTATCGCGCATAACGGCGACGTCGTATCACAAGGCGCGCCAGCACATAGGTGGGAGTGCACGAACGGATAACGAGCATCTTCTTAGGCCTCATTCGTTATCTATTGTTTTTGAATCTTCTGATTGCGTTTATCGTTTGCTGGCGGACCATCGGTAGTTTTTCTGAGACGTTTGCGTCATATCAGACTAGATCGACAGCTCAGACTTTGAGTCCTGCGATGCATACTATCTTTGGATTCGACTGCTTTGGGCTTCTCTTTACACCGCTAAATGGCAGAGCGCATATGATCGTATAGCTAGCTTTCTGAATGGTATGTTATTATGACCTGAGGACCGGCGGCTTCAGCGACTGCGGAGTGGCGTTATGGTTCGTGTTGCAGTCGGGCACCGCTATTGGGTGCAGTGGCGGTCAATATTTCATGCCATCTAAGGAAGAAAAAGAAGATATGGATCCTGATGTCCAATACATCGTGTTTGAATGCCTACTCTATAATCTCCGAATTTTCTGACTCATTAGCGAATTTTGGCCATGTGGTGACAGGCACACTTGAGCCGGCTGGTCCATCCCTTCGCAAATTGATTCAATTCGATCAGTTAACGTTTGATAGCTAAAGGTTAGAAGCGGTGGATCTTCTGCGACTGCTTTCAGAACCAATGGATATACGTCCAAGACAGTCTGCACTAAACCACTTCTTTCCCACCCCAGGCTCCAGCGTCCGCATGCAAAACCGTTCCACGGTAGACTCAGCATCGCCCATGCGACGCCGCCAAGACTTCGGAATGTTTGCGCATACCGGCCGTATCGCACTGCTCGGCATGGATGCTCCACATCAAGGCGCGCAGCTTGCGCACTTGGTTGACACTATCGACCAGCGCCTGGGCGCGATATTTCCGACATCTCAACTGTCACAAGGGTGGACTCTCGGCCTGAAAACATTGTCGCCCGCGGCATCTTCCCGGTTGAAAAAAAATTTCCCCTAAGGCTGGGTTCGCCTAGGGTTATGCATAGGTTTCGCCTTGAATAAACGGCGGTTTATCCTTCATGAGCAACCCGCGTCGCGACAACGAGCTGGATCAACTAAATCTGGCACTGAGTTCGGCAGAAATGGGGACTTGGGATTGGGATCTGCCAACTGGTGTGTTTTGGTGGGATGAGAGGATGCATGTTCTTTTCGGACTGGCTCCAAGCGCATTCAAAGGGAGCTACGAGGAGTTTCTTGGTTTGATTCATGAAGAGGATCGTAAGAGGATTCGCAGCGAATTCATGCGCGCGATTGCGGACCGCGCCGCCGTGGATACCGAATTTCAGGTCGCCTGGCCCCCCGACGGAAGCCAGCACGTGGTGAGGATGCGGTCAGGGGTACACTGTGACGACAACACGGAGATCTCGCGAATCGCCGGAGTAGCTTGGGACGTCACGGAGCGTCGCCAAGCCAATCTGGCTTCAAACAAAGAGCGCAGTTTATTGAGTACGTTGATGGATAAGCTGCCATACACATTCTATTTCAAGGACCTAGACAGCCGCTTCGTCGCAGTGAGTCGGACCCTGGCTGAATACCACGGCAGAAAGGATCCTGCGCAGATGATCGGCCTAACCGATCGAGACCTGTTTTCCAGCGAACACGCGCAGGGCGCCCTAGCGGATGAGCGTGAAATCATTCGCACTGGTAGACCGATCATCGACTACGAAGAGAAGGAGACCTGGCCGGATCGCGAAGACACTTGGGCCTCGACTACAAAGATGCCGTGGCGGGACGCACAGGGCAACATCATCGGAACCTTCGGCATTTCCCACGACATCACCGAGAAGAAACGCGCTGCCGAAATGGCCGCGATGCGCCTCTTGGGCAAGTACGCGCCCGTGGATCTCGTTAGAAGACTATATCGCGAGAAAAGCGAACCCGTCCTTGGTGGCGAGCTGATGGAAATTTCGATCATGTTTAGCGACATAAAGGGGTTTACGACGCTTTCTGAGCAACTCGATCCGAATCGACTTGCTGAGATGCTCGGTCTCTACCTCGATACGCTCTCATGCATTATCCAGAGAGACACCCAGGGCACGATCGACAAATACATCGGCGATGCCATCATGACGATCTGGAACGCGCCCGAACCGGTTCCCGATCACCCGCAAATGGCGTGCCTCGCGGCGCTACGCTGCCGCGACGCGGCGCGATGTCTCGCGCAGGCACCCGAATGGCGCGAATTTCCCGTCTTTGAGACACGCTTCGGATTGCATTGCGCGAAGGCTCTGGTTGGGCATTTCGGCGCGCGCGACCGAATGAATTATACGGCCATCGGTGATGCGATCAATCTCGCCTCTCGGCTCGAAGGACTCAACAAGTTGTACGGTACCTCGATTATCGCCAGTGGCACCATCGTCGAGCGCGCAAATGAGGTTTTCGATTTTCGCCTTTTGGATGTCGTCGCGGTGAAGGGAAAGACTGACCCGATCAAGATCTACGAGCTGCTCGGAATGAAGGGCGCCTTCGAACACTGTCGCCAGGCGGTATCTTACGAGAGTGCATTCTCAGCATATGCAGCCGGAAATTTCGAACGCGCGCTCGCTGTCCTGCAGGATAACGCGAGCGACCCTCCGAGCACCGTATTGATCGAACGGTGCAAGGCTTTTTTGCAAGTGCCGCCTCCCGCGGATTGGCGCGGAATCTACATATCGGCGTCGAAGTAGATCGCGGAGCGACGACAAGACGCCGCAATAGCAGCCAGCCCACGGCCTGTTCTTGGTGCCGCTTTTGGATCAGGTTATCGCCGGCGGGAAATGAATTGAGAGGTGGCTCTAGTCCTTCTAGGCGTTAACCGGATGGCGCACTGGCGCATAGAGGCGACGCTGAGAGCATCTCCATAGCGAGCCAAGCTTCCCTTGTGATTGGCATTGCGCCTCTCTCACGGCGTTGAACGGTGCGGGCCGTAACGGCAAGAAGGTCGGCCACCTGAGCTTGGGTGCCGATTGCTTGCGAAGGGTAATATAGCCAATCTGTTGGCGATCGATTACCATCCGAAAGAATCCGACACATTGTCCTGTTATCAAGTCTTTTACAGAGGAACCGCTGTCGCGAACTGAGGAGTAGACTCAGAGGGTGTCGGCGAACATGGGGCTCGCGAGCAGGAGCAAAGCGAGCAGTTTTGTCAGCAGTTTTCTCACATTTCGGGAAGCATTCTCGAGCGGCAAGGCGTCCGACTAGGAGGGCGGCCTAACGCAAGCATTTACGTATCGTGCGTATATATCAAGTGATGGAAGCTTTCCAAATTATTAGTGCTCGGAAAAACGGGTCGACTTTCGCTGAACTCGCGCGCGTCTCTGGCAAGCCAGAAGCAGAGGTCCGTGCCGTTATCAGTTCGCACAAAATGAATCTAGAACCACCGCTCAAAGCTTGCGCAATGCCTCCCGTAACTTGACCCGGTGAACGCCAGTTACCAGGACACCGGAAAACATAAATCCTCGTCCCCGGCGACCATGTCGAGGACACACCAACGGGGTCAGGTGACATGAAAGGCTGATAGCCGCTTGATCTGCGGGCGGGATGGTCTGGGGAGCTGCATAAAATCGAGGGGTGTAGATTGTGTGATGAAAACACAATCTATCCTCAAAGCGGAGTTGAGCTTCATCGGCATCGACTATCACAAGCGCTAGAGTGTCTTCTGTGTGCTCGACGCGCAGGGAATGATTCTGGAAAGGGGACGCATCGATCACCTCTGCCCGGAGCAATTTGTTTCGCTGGTGCGACGATGGCCTGGATGTCGGGTGGTCTTTGAGGCCTGCATGAACTGGCACTGGTTGCTTGAGATTCTGGAAGAGGCGATGCCGCGAGAGGACATCGTGTTAGCCAATCCATTTAAGACCCGCATTATCGCCGAGGCGCAGATCAAGACCGACAAGGTGGATGCCCGCATTCTGGCCGATCTGCTGCGCGCCAACCTGATTGCAAAGGTGCACATCTGCGGGAAGGCCACCCGAGAGCTCAAAGAGATGCTGCGTCAGCGGTGTTTCTTTGTGCGCCAGCGCACGATGGTCCGCAATCGCATTCATCGACTCCTTGGCGCCCAGCACGGGCTGAAACTGCCCCAGTGCAGCGATCTTTTCGGCGCCAAGGGCCTGAGCTTCTTGGACAAGCTTGAGCTTGCCGCGCCCGCCGGACTCCTTCTCACCCAGCAACTCGCGCTGCTGCGGAACTGCTCTGCGCATCCGGGAGGATGAAAAGGCTCTGGAGGCCATGATCCAGGTAAGCCGCGCGCTCCATCATGTGCGCAGCCTTCCGGGCATGGGTCCGATCCTCGCGGCGGTGGTCGTGACCGAGATCGACACCATCGAGCGCTTTCCTTCCGCGCAGAAGCTCTGTGGATATGCCGGGCTGTGTCCCTCGACGAGCAGCAGCGGAGGCAAGACCTTCCAGGGCAAACTGCTGCCCCGATGCAACAAATGGCTGCGCTTGGCTTTTGTTGAGGCCGCTTGGGTGGCGGTGGGTTGCTCGCCCTATTTTGGGGACTTTTATCGCCGCAAGCGCTCCGTGGGCAAGAAGGCCAACAGCGCCATCCTGGCCACCGCCCGGCTGATGGGCCGAATTACCTGGCAACTCTTGACGCAGGAACGCGACTACGCGAGCTTTCCCGTGGAACAAGAACTCCGATGTCGGCCCGCCGGCGGAGCTTCTCCCCGGTAGGCCCGGCAAAGGAAAGGAAGGATTTCCGTACACCAAAGAAGCTAATTTCTTCACCACAGACTTTCCCCAGCCGCTCCCATACACGACTGGTTGGTCGCTAAGCTCCAAGCTTAGACGGCGCACCTTGGGTCAGGATGGAGGGCTGGGGATCTGTTTGTCACAATGGCAGGGAGGCTTGCACAGCCCGCCCCAAAGAGAAGTGTGATCCCAGTATCGTCCCTCCCCCCAGGCTCATCCCTCGCCTCTGCAGGAGCAGAACATGCTATTTTTTCGCCCTTAGTCTTCGCACGTCCCTTAGCTAGCACTTCGCTTGGAAATTCGCCCTTGACAGCCACTTTCACATTCTTTCAGAGAAGTCCTATATTTTACATATTTTCGCGGATAAGGTTGCATACTCTCGTAGGGTGACCCATAGCAGGCGTTCAGCGATCCATGCGTTTGTGGCCGTCGTGCGTGCCCGCAGTTCCCGGGCTATGCGTACCTTCCATTTGGGCGCTTTTGCGGCCTCCAGCCGATCCTTTTCTGTCTTGCCAGTTCTTCTTAGTAGGGCGGCCATCCTATGAGCCGAGCAAAAACGCATGACCGCGAATGGACGCGAAGGGACGCGAATGGAGAGGATAGAAGTGCTGTCATGGCTCTCAGGTGCGCGGTGCGAGAAAGCCAATCGCCGCCCGCGTAGCCTAACCCTCCTCGTTCAGAATTAATTCGCATTCATTAGCGTTCATTCGCGGTTTCATTTTCGGCTTCCTAGGCTCCGATCGCCGAGCGAAGCGGCTCAAGACCGTACCCCTCTGCTACCGCTACCATAGCCGCTCTAACCCTTGCGGAGGTCCATATGTCATATGTTAGCGGAGCCGACCCCTTCGAGCGGCCCTTAGAGTCAGATGCCTAATTTTTGGCCATAGGGCCATCTTTTTGAGCAACAGCCCGCATATTTGACGTAGTTTCGCGGATAAGGTTGCCTACTCTCGTAGGGTGACCCATAGCAAGGCATTCAGCGATCCATGCCCTCATTCATTATCTATTGCCTTTCGAATTTCCTGATTGCGTTTATCGTTTGCGTGGCGGACCCCATCGGTAGTTTTTTTGAGACGTTTGCCGTCATATCCGACTAGATCGACAGCCTCTAAGACTTTTGAGTCCCTGCGACCTTCATCCTTATCTTTGGATTCAACTGCTTTGGGCTTATCTTCACACCCAATAAATGGCAAGAGCGCCAATATGATCATAATAGTTAGCTTTCTTAATGGTATGTTATTATGGCCTACGGACCAACAGCTCAGCGACTGCGGAGTGGCGTCGTGGCTCAGCGTTGCAGTCCGGGCACCGCTATGTGCAGCGGCTGTCCAATAGTTCCTCATGCCCATCTAAGAAAAGAAGATTTGGATCCCTGATGTCCAATACATCGTGTTGTGAATCCCATTCCATAATCACCGAATTTTCTGACTCATTGGCAATCTTGGCAATCAGGCATTGGACATAAAACTCTCGCTTCTTCCAATCTGGTCCGGAGGTCGCGACTTTCGGTTCGTCACGGGCAGCTCGCGCGACCTTGGCAATGTCCTGACTGTCTTGCTGGATTCTGTCAGTGGCGACGACGCGCTGACCATCAGCTTTCGGGAGTTGCTCGCACGGCCATCAGCTTTCGGAAGGTGCGCGATCTCGATGACGGGCTTGCTAGCATTCCTCGTCCGATCCGTAGGCTGGGAAGCGACAGCGCCTGGAATTAGGGGCGTCCGCTTCGGTTCGCCCAAAGCAGGAGTCGCTTTATTTTTCAGTTCCTCCTTTGCGCTCATGCGCGAGATACTTCGGCAAAGATGCATGTCAGGAAAGAAATCTTTGGGGAACCGGAATCGCGCCCACAGTTCCTCCGACTGCAGACGCAAAATGCCTCTCATATTGCCTCATCCCCGCAACAGAGTCGGAAAACTCCAAGGCTGAAAGAAAACGTCCTCGCCTCAGCGGCTCCGGCGACCGGCTCTCAAAGCGATCAGCTAGCGGACGGCGAGAATCGATTGATGCGGCTTATCAGGCGCAATTGGCGCATGATCCGGCGAATATGAAGATCACGGAAGCGATGCTGAATGATCCGAATTTCATGATTCCGTTCATGCGGGCGATTGCCAGCGGAGAAGCTCCCGGTGGGCATAAAGTTTTGAGTGGTGCGCAATGGCGAGAAGCTTATGAAATGTATCAACAAGGTGGTGCCGGAGGATTGAAGCAGACAACTTCTGCTTTGGGTTCACGAGCGGGGACTGGCGGAGCCAACAACACCCTTAACATGAGTTCGCCGATCACGATCAATGGAGTCGCACAGGGAAAAGAATACGCGGTTGCTCGATCGGTGAGGAGTGCAATCCGTGATCCGATCCGGCAAGGGCTCGACGAGTTGAAGAAAATGCGCGAGTACGAGGTTCGTGTCACTTACGTTTGACGCCGCCTGGGGTGCGCCCAGGTTGCCCGAGCAGAGGCTTCTTGATTGATGGGCAAGGCAACCGTCTGAAGAAGTGTTGGAAGGTGCTGCAGACGCGCAAGTTGAGGCCACGTTCGGGACGTCAAATACCTCGGACTGCCGATTCGCCATGAGAACTTGGCGAGTCGGCCGAAACCTGATACACTCTAGATGTGAAAGAAGAAAGTGAGGCAAAAGATCCAGACCAAGAGGCTCGCGATCGGCAACGTGGGGAAAGATTCCGGAAAGAGGACGAAGATGGCGGCGTGGGAGCAAGCCACCAGGGACCGGAAGAGGATCGTAAGCAACGCAGGCGACTCGGCGGAATTGGGACGCGGATAACCCATATCGGGCTCGGCTCCTGATTGATGGGCAAGATCGAGGCAAGGAATGCTTTTCGAGAGCGAGGAGGAAACTTGCCACCTCCGAGCATTTCGGCGAGTTTGCTAGCGTGAAACTTTTTTTTAGCGGCAACACCGAGGCAACGAAAAAAGAGCTGATTGTGTGTCTGGCTGTCGGGCAATGACTTGTGAAAAATGCAGGATGGATTTCCTATCAGTCGTATGAAGAAAATGCCCGCCATAACATTTCTTAGCGTCCTGGCCATTCTGTTCTTTGGCTTCGAGTTGTGCCCCGCGCAGGCGGAAGAGCCCGGTTTGCTAGATGGCATGAAGTTCGAAGGTTCTTTGACGGAGGATGGGTCGCAAGCCGCCCCGTTCGAAGAGACGCTAATCTTCGAGAACGGTGAATTCCTCTCGAAGGCTTGTATTCCCTACGGCTTTGGGAAGGCACCCTACAAGGCAACCAGGGACGGGGACAGAATCAAGTGGAGCGCAGTAGTGCCTAATTCAGATTCTGAGGGAGGGAACAAGGCGGAATGGAGCGGGTCTGTTGTCGGTGACAAGCTTACCGGCAAGATGACATGGTCGAAGGCTAATAAGACCATCGATTACACCGTCGACGCTGAAACACCTCGGTAGGTTTAGAGCCCAAGTATTTGGAACTCGGGAACCTGGTGAATACTCACTGCTGTTGCAAGGTCGTTCCGGTTGCTTGTTGATTCCTATCAGTCGGACTCAGGGCCAGAAGCGATTTCCTATCAGTTAAGTAATGATGGAGCTTCCGCCGTGACGGCAGACCGCGTAGAGCGTCGGATTGGCCAGAAGAATTGGCGGCAGCGCGTCCCGGTTGCAAGCAAAGGTTGGCGCCCTGTCGGGCGTTCTAGGGGTGGCGTACAACCGCGTCATACTTGGCGTGCTCGAGGTAGCTGGTCGTCTTGAAAAGTGGCCGGTTGAATTGCGAGCGGCGAGCATCGGGAGTGCTGTTGCGCTGCTGGCATGGTTTTCTCCAGGGATAGTTGGAGGAGGCGAAGGTATCACGCAGAGCACGCTGTCGGGGACTTATGCCTTAGGTCTGTTGCCGGTTTTTTTCCTCGCTCGATTCGGCCTCGGGGCCGTGTCTTATGCGGCGCGAACGCCCGGCGGACTCTTCGCGCCCATGCTAGTGTTGGGAGCGCAAACCGGCCACCTACACCTGAGCAGATTGAATGGAACAAGCGGTTTGAGGAGGAAAAACAAGCCAAACGGGAAGCATTTGAAAAATGATAATCGAACGCGAGCGCAAGGCAGCATTACAGTTCGAAGGCTACAAACTAAAGCCTTCCTACGATGATCTGGAAAGGATACACCATCGCATCATAGAAGTACGTCGCGCTATCCCAGTCAAATAATCAATAAATTAGCCTTGGAGCTCGAAGGCTGGCGCGGGGACTCCGGGGAAGAAGCGGTAATGGAAACGATCGTCGTCGTAACTGCCGCCGTACTTCGGGCTGGGGTCCAAGCCGAAGTAGACACCTGCGGCCATGCTGCCCTCGCCTAGGTGGTCGGTGGGGCCGATATCGCAGCAAGCGCATTCGAGCGTCTTGCCGGTCAGTTGGTCGGTGATCACGGTGCGGCAGCCTAGGAACTTCGGGTGCACACTCATTTTCACGTTGCTCGGGATGACGCAAAACTTGACCTTTTCGCTGTCGACGTATCTGCGGACATCATACTTGTCGTAGCCCGGGTTCACATAAGCGGTCGTGGAAACATATAAGCCCGGATAAGGTGCGCGTTCGCGGGGGTCGCTTTCTTTCTGCTCATACGGGTTGCCGTATTCGTCTGTCACGATCCCCCACCAGTTCCCTGGGTAGCCCGCATTTGCCAGATAATCGTAAGGCTCCGGCAGACAGCCATCCGGCCCGTAAGCCATGGGGCAACCGTCGCAGTCGATGGTAAATTCTCCGACAAAATGCACGCTGCCATCCGGGTCCAGATATACCGGGACGCCGCCGATTTTCATTAACACCTCGCTCATAGAAACCTTGTCCTCCGGAGCGCGACTGTCTGCTCGCGCGAAAGGATGAACTCTCTATCGTCTGTCAGAACAAAAATAGCGCGGTGCTGGTCATAGTGCCTCGTTTTCTTACATGGCCGCTTGGGAATAACGAGGAGTTGATAGCAGGGCCCCGCATGTTCCAGCGCGCTGAGGGCACTGGCGGACATCCTGAAATTTAGGAGAACTTTTCCCAGTAGGCGTCGGCGCGGGGCCGCAAAGCAGCGAAAAGCCTGATAAATACAGCCTCGGCAGGCAATTGCAGAATGCTCCTTCAGGGCATACCGTTCTCTGTGACCGGCTTGGGAACCCTGTAAACATGCGGATCTAAAGACGTATGTGACGAGCGATCCCTGATGGTGCAAGCGGGAACACCCGCCTTCACATCAGACGAACATTGAGAAAATTCCGGGGACGCGCCAGGGGTCAGTTCCGTGGCGAGTCATTCCAGATCGCCGAGAGCATGTTGCTTTAAAGGCGACTTCCGGCAGTGGGAGTACCTTGTTGCGAAATTGGCGATTGAAAATTAGCGACCCGCGTCTCCATCCGGCCTCAGCAAACCTTTCTGCAACTTGAACGTCTCGGTGCCATTCGTCTTCTGACGGCTGGTAGATCGAATCACTCTCCATTGGTTTGGACGAACAGGCGCTTGGACTAGATTTTCGAAGCGGGCATGGTCAAGAGGAAAGGACTCAACGAGCGAGCCCAGGGAATCTCACCGCGCCCGCACTTTTTGCTCGTACAAGAGAGCGGCCCATCTTTGGAATGCCTACACGTTCGACCGGCTGCCTTTGGTTGTGCTGTCACTGGCTAGTGACTCAGCGCAAAAGCGATTTCCTATCAATAGTCCGGCGAGACTGGCGGAGTCAGTGGAGCTTTCTCTTGTGTTGGAAAGGTAGGCCATGAACACGAGCCTAGAATGCTTAGCACCCGGCGTCGGTCGGAATCAAGCTGACCAAGCGGGAAGACGGCGTCAGGGCGCTTGCGACGAAGGTGGATGCTCTGCGTAAGAAGCGCCAGTTGCTCGCCTTACATCGCGCCATTCATCCTGGTGCTTACGTGTCCGCTCAAGTAAACCAAGCTTTTCAAGTGAACGTATGGTATTGATACTCCAAATCTTCTGACCGAACCTAGGGACAGATCTTCCGTCCAGTATGGTGCCAGGTGTCACCCAGAACCCACCGTGTAGCCTGTACGTGATGCCGCCGTTCTCTTGGATGAGCTGTATTACGCGCTGCTGATGCGGCGATAGCTTCATGAGTATTCCATTCTGGTTCTGCCGGTAGGCCTGATGCGCTTCTTGATCATCTGTGGCGGGGAGTGTCCAAGACAGAATCCGGCAAATAATGCCGCAAGCGTAATGCCGCACCATATGATCATTAGGACCACGTCTTCAGTAGTGTTTCGCTGGGGAGAGACTGACGCGTCAGTTTGTGGCACAGGCCGCTGGTCTACGACAACCGCGTCTCCTGCTCACAGGTGTTGTTATAGCGTGCAGACGCTTCGTCTTGCAAGTGCCAAGTTTCGGTAACCGGTTCAGGGCTGGCCTCTAACGGTTCTGGATGCACAGTGGACGGTTGTGGCTGTGGCGCAGGCGCCGGTGCGACATCCTGCATGACGGGCTCAGCAGGAGCTGAAGCCGCGAATCCCCAAAACCATCACAGGTACATCACTGCGTAAAAAGGCCGGATTATGAGAACGCGATGGAAGGGCCAAAACATCTGGCGCAAGGATGGCAACTTTGTGCACAGAAATTGCGAACAGTGCAGAAGTGAGTTTTGGGCAAAAATGCCGTGGGCCCGCTTTTGTTCGACAACCTGCCGAGTGCTTTCGGCCTACCACAGGAAGCGCATCATGCACCGCATTTAGCCAGCAGGCCAGGGAGATATGAGCGCGCCGCTGCTCCCGCCGGAGCCGCCGAAGCCCAAGGGCGGACGGCCCCGGGTGTCGGACCGGGCGGCGCTGACGGGGATCCTGTTCGTGCTGAAGACGGGCATCCCCTGGGAGTACTTGCCTGCCGAGATGGGGTGCGGGAGCGGGATGACGTGCTGGCGCAGGCTGCGAGACTGGTACCAAGCGGGCGTCTGGCGCAGGCTGCACCAGGTGCTTCTCGAAGAGCTGGCCCAGGCCGATCGCATCGACTGGGACCGGGCCGCGCTGGACTCCGCCGCGGTGCCCGGCCCCGGGGGGCCAAGAAACGGGCAAGAACCCAACGGATCGCGGCAAACAGGGCACGAAGCGCCATCTTGTGGTCGACGCCCACGGCATCCCGCTCGCGGTCCTGGTGAGCGCCGCGAACGTGCACGATTCGAAGATGATGCTCGCCACCGTCGACGCCATCGAGCCCATCCGCGCCAAGACGCGCGGCAGGCCCCGTCGCCGACCGCACAAGCTCCATGCCGACAAGGGTTACGACTACCGTCACCTCCGTCTGGCCCTGCGCAAGCGCCGCATCATCCCCCGCATCGCCCGCTGTGGTGTCGAGCCCAAGAACCGCCTGGGACGCTACCGCTGGGTGGTCGAACGGACGCTCTCCTGGCTCAACCGCTTCCGGCGCCTGAAGATCCGCTACGAGCACCGGGCTGACATCCATCTGGCCTTCTTGCAGCTTGGCTGCGCCCTCATCTCCCTGCGTTTCCTCGGCTAACCACGTCCAACTCGCGAGAACGGTCGGCCTGGACCGCCGCGCACGGCCTCTGCTATATCTAGGGACATGACGATCAAGAGATTGGACCACGTCAGCGTCGTCGTCGACGACCTTGCAGCCGCTATCGCTTTTTTCACCGCGCTCGGCATGACGATCGAAGGCGAGATGCCGGTCGAGGGCCCGTGGGTGGACCGCGTCAACGGGCTCGAAAGTGTCCAAGTCGACATCGTTATGATGCGGACCCCAGATGGGCACGGGCGGCTTGAGCTGACGAAGTTTCGCAATCCAAAACTGGTCGAGATCGAACCGGCGATCGCACCGCCGAACACGCTGGGCCTCCGGAGCGTCATGTTTACAGTCGAAAGCGTCGACGACACTGTCGCTCGCCTGCGCGCCAACGGCGCCGAACTCGTCGGCGAGGTGGCCCAGTACGAGGACAAGTACAGACTCTGCTACATGCGAGGCCCTGCGGGCATCATCGTCGCGCTGGCCGAGGAACTCTTCTGAAGCGTTCACCGCCTTCGGAGAAACCGGTGGCGCCCTAGGCGCTCCTTCGACTCGATCCCATGGCTCGCAACCATCCTGCTTTCTCGCCTACTTGCGCCGCGGTTTTGTTAGGCGCACTAAGTAGCCGCTCTGCCCGCGAAAGCGCGCCGCGCTTGCCGTTCTCCGTCGGTGCACTGGCTCTGAATCCGGAGCGTGCCGTTACAATCTCAACTGCTGCGATCTTGCCACCCCGTTTCCTATCGCGGAAATGCCACGCTGCGTCCCATTCGGCTCTCAAGGTGATCAGCCCGAAGAGATGACGATTCTTCGTTGAGAGTGGCATTGTCCTACATCTCTTCACCCGTCGGAGTGTAGGTGAGGAAGAGAGCGCCGTCTGAGCGAGCGGTCAACGCCGTCGCGGCTTTCGGATTACTTCCAACTTGGATGCCAAGTCGCGCGAGCGCGCGACCAAGTGCCTTAGGCTCTAGGGCTCAACCGGCCCAGACTTTGGCGGCAGTGGCGTTAG
>CAVPOC010000006.1:0-377642 GCA_963706955.1 uncultured Verrucomicrobiae bacterium
GCGCAACGAAGGGTTATGCAGAATCTCGTGGGTCTGCTCAACGACTTCGTTGGTGACGAGCATCGACATCTCGATTGTCTTGAATCCGAGCGGATCGATGTCTCGAGCATAGACGGCGTAGGTATTGACGACGACTGGCTTTCGAAAATAGACCGCTTCGAGGAAGGCATTTCCGAAGCCTTCGTAGTAGCTCGGATAGGTGACAAGATCAGCGTGAGGGTAGATGTCAAATAGAGTGTAGACCTTCTGGCCTGCGGCGTTAAAACCTCTGGTCTCCCCAATCCGGTCCGCCACAAAGAGCGCGTCAATGCCGGCATCCGCGATGCGGTCGTGCAACAGCCTGGCATAGGAATCGCCTTCGTCACCGCTTGGATGTGAAAGCACCAGCTTGATTTTCGGCTCCTTCAAGCGGCGGAGGAGCTCGATGGCGTGCTCGATCCCCTTTCGCGGGACGATGCGGGTTGGCTGCAGCACGAGAATATCGTCATCGCGAAGTCCGATCTCCTGGCGAAAATCTCGCGAGTATTCATCCAGCTGGGGCGGCGGCGTTTCGAAATCGATAACGTTCGGGATAATCGTGGAAGCTTGTCCATATCGACGCGCCAGGTCCTTTTGCTGCATGGAATTGATCACCACATGCACCAGCGACGGCAGCGTGGGAGGGAATGCGGCCGCCAGATAATCCGCACCGGCGGTAATCGTGAATCGCTCGCGTTCCCACGTGAAGTCATGATGGTGCGCGATCGAAGCAAGTCCTGTTTCGGCCATCACTTCGGTCATTGCCAGCCCCAGGGGGACATGCATTGGAATCGCCAGGATATTTTGAGGGATGAGAAGCTCGAGATCGAAGCGTTCGATGAATTGGTAAATGGACGTTTTTAGTCCGGTCTTCAGTTCGTGCACACGATCGGAGATATTGCGCGGCCGGGTTGTCTTCCCGAAGAGATAGCCTTGCACATCGAGAATGGCTGGATGATTGAAGAAGGCGAGCGGATCGAGGTAGCTCACCGACTCGGGCTTATCGAGCAGTCCGGCCATCCAGAAGCAATCGGCGCCCTCCGATTCCAGGATATGCGCCCATTTGGCCGCTTCCAAGGTCACGCCGTCGGTACCGTGAAAACGCGTCGAGATAAATCCGATTCGCTTGGGAAAATGAGCAAGTGACGAACGTAACTTCATGGACTTTTTCGATTGGTTTGTGAGTAAAATGTGTCGATGAAGGAAACTGTAAAGCACCATCTGGCCTTCCTCTATGGAGAGGCGGCAGCACCTGAACTCGAGGAGGCGATCGAAATGCTGGCCAGAAAATCGCGCCAAAACCGTTCTTCGGCGGTGTCCGCCAAGGAAAACGAGCTGACCGAAGCAGACTGCATGTTGATCACCTACGGTGATCAGGTGCGGTCAATTGGCGAATCTCCATTGGCCACGTTGACGAATTTTCTCTCCAAGCGCGTCGCCAGGACGATAAGCGCCGTCCACATCTTGCCTTTCTACCCCAGTTCGTCGGACGACGGATTTTCCGTAATGGATTACTATTCGATCGATCCAGCTTTGGGGACGTGGGATGATATTGAGTCGCTCGGCCGCAACTTCGACATGATGTTTGACGCCGTCTTTAATCACGCCTCTGCCCAAGGCGTATGGTTTCAGAAATTCCTGAGGCAGGAGGCAGGCTGGGAGTCGGCCTTCTTTACGGTTTCCGGCGAGCCCGACCTTTCCAAGGTGGTGCGTCCGCGAACTCTCCCGCTGCTGACGGAATTTGAAACGGCTGCCGGCAGGAAACGAGTCTGGACGACATTTAGTGCCGACCAGGCAGACATTGATTTTTCGGATCCGCGCATGCTGCTTCGGATTCTCGAGGTGCTGCTCTTTTATGTCAGCAAGGGTGCCCGCTACATCAGACTGGATGCGATCGCATTTCTTTGGAAGATCCCAGGGACCTCGTGTATCCACTTGGAACAGACGCATCGCGCGATTCAACTGATGCGAGCCGTGCTCGATGAAGCCGCTCCGGAAGTCCAGCTGATCACGGAGACGAATGTCCCGCACTCCGATAATGTCTCCTACTTCGGCGACGGATCAAATGAGGCCCAGTTGGTCTACAATTTCGCCCTGCCCCCATTGGTCTTTCACACCATGCGGACTGGGGATGCCACGCGGCTTCGCCGATGGGCGCAAGCCCTCGTGCTTCCTTCAGAGCGTGTCACCTTCTTCAATTTCCTCGCTTCGCATGACGGGATCGGATTGAACCCCGCGCGAGGGATCCTCGATCCAGGAGAGATCGATGCTTTGGTGCAGACGGCCGTTGATCACAACGGCTTTGTCTCCTACAAAAACAATCCCGATGGGACGAAGAGCCCGTACGAGCTTAATATTAGCTTTTTCGACGCACTTTCGAGTCCGACTGCCGGGGAATCTCTGCACACGCAGGCCGCTCGTTTTCTCGCCGCGCACTCAATCGTCTTGGCGCTACGGGGACTTCCAGGGATATACTTCCATTCGCTCTTCGGATCTCGAGGGGATCGCAAAGGAGCCGAGGAGAGTGGAATTCCACGCCGGATCAATCGAAAGAAGCTGGAAGTCGGTGCGCTCGACGCTGAGCTCGATCAGCCTGACAGTCTGCGCGCTCAGGTATTCGCGGGCATGCAAGACATGCTGAAGGCTCGCGCCTCGCATCCCGCCTTTAATCCTTTTGCCGAGCAGGAGATCCCCGATGCCCCGCCTGACCTCTTCTTGATCACGAGAAAGGCAGCCAACGGAACGCGGGTGATTTGTGCAACGAATGTGACACCCAGCGCCATTTCCTTTCCGTTGCCGGCGGATAGTTCAGGCTGGAAGCCGCTTACTGGATCCGCTGAATCTTCAGCCGACAAGCAGGTGTTTCTGCCTCCCTACGGTGTGGCCTGGTTTCAGAATTCCTGAGCAAATCGACTTTTTAGAGGAGCTCATTTGGTCGACGCCTTTGCCTCGAAGAGGAAGCGGGCCAGAGCTTCCCAATTTCCACGGTTGGCGTTTTCTGAGTCCTGTGAGAATTGCCATATTCGCCAACCTACGGTCTCAGCCGGCAAGAGGTCGTTGTCTTCCCGGTCACCGACCATGAGCGTTTCCGCGCTCGCGATTCGGCGATTTAGCAAGCGAGCACGAAGAGTCTGAAAAACATAGGGGTCCGGTTTGCTGAAACCATGCTGGAACGACCAAAATGTCAGATCTGCTTGGAAGATCGCCAGATCGAGACGCGCCTTTTTCAAGGCGACCTGCAGCTCGCGGAGCGTATAGGCCTGGGCATTTGAAGCGATACCCAGCAGAATCCCACTTTCTACGCACCGACGAAGAAGCGAGCCGCATGAAGGCGTTAGCGTGAGAGTTCGGGAAAGCTGCGCGTGCTGAAAGATAAAGTTCGCCAGCTTGGCTTCAGACAAAGAATCGAGGATAGGCAATGCCCGCTTCATCACCGTCGGCCAATTGACCTCCGGATGATCGATTCCGCGCCGGCGAGCTTCACTGTGATCTTCGTCGACGATGCCTGCGCATCGATTGGCGAGCTCGTCGAGGCCGACGTCGAGGGGGCTTCCGAACGTCTGGATAAGGAGATTGCCCCAGCGCTTCTCGGCATCCAAGGGTGCCTCGGCCACGTCCAGAATGGTCTTATAGACGTCGAAGATGATAGCGCGAACAGGGTTCATTCCTCGCCGAAAAGGATGGGGTAGAGGAAATTCGTTTTCAGCCGCTGCGCGATTGAATCGTGTTGTGCCCGTTCTACGGCGCGCGCTCTTACCGGCCGCTGCGGGATGCTGGCGACGGCATCCCAAAAGCGGGAGGCGTAGGCGCGGCCGCCCACCTGTTTTTCCGCATCTCTGGGCCATCGCATCGCCTCCAGTCGTTTCGTCTCGCCGCGAGCGCGCCAGTCGCGCAGGAATGGGTTTGCCAGCACGCATGCTTCCCACGATTGCTCGGGCGCGATCGCCAGCACCTCGAGCTGACCCGTAAGGGTTAGACGGCTGAACGGGATTGGTTCGCCGGGCGCAAGATTCAGGAGGACAGGGCGCTTGGCAAGGCGGCGGCACAGCGACGGCATCGCCGCCTTCCATTCACGCCACAGCCTTTGCTGGCGGCTGCGCTCCCTCTTCAGATCCAGAAGATCCGGAGCAATCAAGATTTCCTCGTAGAGGTGCGGAAATGAGAACCCCAACTCTAATAGATCGGGAACAACGTTCGGGAGGTGACGAGCGATGAGCGGCTTTTCGAAAGCAGCCGCCTCCAAGTAAGGAAGGCCGAATCCTTCCTGGGCGGATGTTAGCAACATGACTTCTGAGGCCATGACGACATCTTCAATCGGTGGCCCGGAGTTCTTCGAATCAAGGACGCGGAACCGAGTTTTCCATTTTTCGCGCAGCGCCATGCTCTCGAGTCGCTGCGCATAGTTTTGCTCCTCGCGTGAACTGACCCCGGCGGTGGTAACGAACCATCCCTCCGGACGAAGCCATCGCGCCAACAAGACTGCCTCCGCCAGGTTTTTCCTCCGCAGAAATCGCGTCGGAAAAATCCAAATCGGGCAATCATTCCCCAGGTGAGATTTCAACCAACCGCGCGCGGCGCGAATCCGCGTGCGAGATGGTCGTCCGCCGCGTTCGGAAAGATTCGGCAGGTATCTCGCCTGTCCACCGAGATGTTTGCTCAAGACGGCATGGTCGAGCTTGTTGATGGTAACATGGCAGACACGCGCCTTCGCCGCAAAGGAGGCCCTTGCGACCGCAGCGAGCGAACGAAATCCGCACGCGCGCATTTCGCTCCAACGCGCCCACCGATTTTCGAACCATAGGTCGTGATGATGCGAGAGAAGCGCCAGACCGTCCGCGCCGAAAACTTGGCGAGTTCATCGGAAAGAATCAAATTGCGCCCGAGTCCCAGATTTTGCGCCCAAAAGAGTGTCTCAGCGGGTGAAAAGGTTCGCGCCAACTTGTCGAGAGCCGAACGCACTTTTCCGCGAATCACCTCGTGGGATGATCGCTGCTCCGACAAATAGCGAAAAGCGGGTTCCCAAAAGAAGTGCACCGGCGTCCCAGGCAGGCTTCGCGTCAGGATTTCGCGCCAATTGGGCTCCGGCTTCTCGCCCGTGGCCAGAACAATCGCGGCGAGGGGATTGGGAGTGGCCAACGCGATATGCCGCAGGGCGAGTTCGATGATTCGCCGGACGCCACCGGGACGCAGATGATAGTGGACAACGACAAGGTTACGATAAATCGGAGCGGGCGTCGGCAAGCCCATGAGACTAGCAGATTTCTTGGGTTGCTCAATTGGATCGGTCAACGGAGTATTGGCCTTCATGGCGGATTTCTATCAGGACGGATCGATGGCCACCTTGCATCGGCTGGGCAAACCCAACCTGGAACATCTCGAGCAGGAGCTTCTTGAATTTTCGGCCCAAGCGCCCATAGCCCTGACGCTTCCCTGTCACGTCAAAGAGTTGGGCACTTCAGCGCTGCGCGGAATTATAAAGGAATTGAAGTCGATCCAATACATCAAACAGATCGTCGTCGGCATCGATGGGGCCAACGCTGCCAATTGGCAGCGCGCGAGGAAAATGTTCAGCCAGCTTCCCCAAAAACCTGTCCTGATTTGGAATGATGGCCCGCGTGTGCGTCGTCTGATGGAGCAATTGATCGAGTCCGATCTCGATCCCGGTCCCACGGGCAAGGGTCGCAATCTTTGGTTGTGCTTTGGTTACGTGCTGGCGAGCGGCAAATCGCACATGGTGGCTGTGCACGACTGTGACATTCTCACTTACAACCGCGACTTGCTCGCCAGGCTTTGCTATCCGGTGGCGCATCCCAACCTTGGCTTCGATTTCTGCAAAGGTTACAGTGCGCGCTTTACTGACAAACTGAACGGCCGTGTCATGCGCCTCCTGGTGACCCCGCTGATTCGCTCCCTGCAAAGCATCATCGGCGTAAACGACTTCCTCGTCTATCTGGACACCTTCCGGTATCCGCTGAGCGGCGAAATGAGCCTCGATCATGATATCATTCGACGAGCACGGATTCCCTCCGACTGGGGTATCGAAGTCGGAATTCTGGCAGAGGTTTTCCGAGTTTCTTCCCCGAAAAGCATTTGCCAGGTGGATATCTCCGAGCGCTATGATCACAAGCATCAGGAACTCTCCTCCCGTGACGTCAGCAAAGGCCTCAACAAGATGGCGGTCGATATCGTGAAAAGTCTCTTCCTGACCTTGGCGGGAATCGGCGTCAAGTTGGACCGGGGAATCTTCGACACCCTCCTGAGCGCCTATGTTCGCAAAGCAGAAGATACCATGCGTTTCTACGCTGCCGACGCTGAGATTAACGGACTAAAGTATGACCGGCATGAGGAGGAGTTGGCCGTCGCGACATTTGTTCGCAGCATCCGCACCGCGGGGCGTGATTATCTCAGTGATCCTTTGGGAAATCCGATGATTCCGAACTGGAACCGGGTCGAGTCGGCGTTGCCCGATTTCCTCCAGGCGTTCAACCACGCTGTCCAACTGGATAATAGATGACTCAGAGGGAGTAGGTCAGAAAACACTCGTCGCCTTGGACGCGCATCTCTTTGAGGCGCCCCCGGATTGTTGCACGCAGGAATTCGTCGGAAACTCCGATGAGGGTCGGCGCTTTTAACCCGCCGAAGATGAGCGGAGTCCAGGTGAGATGCAGCTCATCGACTGCGCCGATCTCGAGAAGGTTGCGAAACAGTCTCGGTCCGCCCTCGCAAACAAGTGTTCTAACTTGGTAGTCGCTGCGCAAGATCTGGAGTGTTGCCGCGAGATCGACCTCGGGAGTATCGAAGACCCAAAGATCGGCACGTTGGGCGATTGACGCGCGCGCAGCCTCCGACATCCGTGCGCCGGAGAAAACCAGAATCGCGGCTCCGGCCGTCTGAAAGACCTTCCAAGAAATGTCGATCCTGCCGCTGTTGGTGACGATTACTCGAAGAGGTTCAGGCGGTTTGCCGAGCGAGGAACGCCGCTTCCGCAAATCTTCGGCTGTGATCCGCATGCTCATTCGATCTGTTTTGACCGTCCTGGCGCCCGCCAGCACAGCATCGCCCAGAGACCGGATCTCCAGAAGCCTTCGCTTGTCGGTCTTGCTGGTAAAACCCGTCGGTGTGAGATTGCGAGTCGAAACCTTTCCATCCGCCGTGAGAGCGAAGTTCGCGATTACGCGTGGCCGCTTGGTTGCCTTGATCACACTTTGTCTTCGAGGGATCCTTCAATGGCCTGAACTTCGTCCTGGACCTCGTCAAGACGCAGCCCGCCAGTGGGACGATAAACCAGATACACGCAACCACCGACAAGGCCCCAAAAAACGACCATGAGAAAGCCGGTGATCGAAATCATCACGGCGAGGCTTTCGGGGGTTCCGTAAAGAATCGAGAGCACTTTCTGGAACAATCCCTCGCGAACCCCGACTCCGGACAGGCTGATTGGAAGGGACGCGATGGTCAGGATCACCGGGAGCACGGCAAGGATCTCGATCATGCCACTCAGGCCGGCGAATTGGCCAAAGGCCCGCGCGCTGAAGTAGAAGGAGAGGAAGATGCAGAAATGGGCCACGATGGAAAGGCCGAAGGTGATGGCGAGGGTTCGAGGATCACGCGCATAGGTGGAGAAAGCGGCGGACAGTTCGAGGATGGTTACCCGCATGGGCATCCGGTCTGGTAGTTTGTGCGCGAGATGGAAATGTTCTACGAAAACGCCGGCGGCGATGAGCGCCAGCGAGGCGAGCATGATGAAGACGAGGCCCGTCAACAGCGCGCGAGTTAGCGGATGGGACCAAAGGAGGTCGAGTCGAAGAGAACAAAGAACAACCGTTATCGCTACCAGGCCAATCATGCCGACCATCCGATCGACGATCACACTGAGCAGCGCGGCACTCTTTTTGGAAGCGGTCTCCCGCATCGCATAGTAGATCTTAACGATATCTCCGCCCGTGGCGCCGAGAAGGAAGAGGTTGAAGAAGGCGCCGATTAGGTAGACGCGAAAGGTTCTCCACCACCCGAGGTTAATCTTCTGCACACTGAGCAAGCGACGCCAGCGTTCTGTCTGCAGCAGGAAAGCACAGCCCAGGCTCACCACCCCTGGAATCAGCCAAAGGTAGTCCGCAGTTTGCAGCGCTTCGATCATCTGTGTTCGCTTGGCCGGATCGCGAAAGATCCACCAGAGCAGGAAGGCGGTGATCCCAACCTGTAAAGCGGTGAAGAAGATGCGCTTCATGACCCAAATAGCTTTTTCCATCGCTCGGCAGCGACGAGAATTTGCTCGCGCGGAGTTCGCGGACGAAGCTCAAAAACGAACAGGCAATCTTTTGGAAGTTTGGGCACGAGCTGGGCGTAGTTGATCTCACCCGTGAAGGGCGGGCAATGATCTTTAAAGGGCCATTTGACATCGTGCACATGGCAGCCAAGGGCCCACTGTCCGATATGGTCGAGCCAATCAGCGTGGTCGAGTAACGCCATATTCTGCTTGATCTGCGCATGCCCAAAATCATGCCAGTAACCGACGCTGGGGGAGTCGAGAACCCGCAGGAAATCTTCAAACTCCCGCTCCGAAGGAACCGCTTCATAATGTTCCCGATTCTCCACCCCGATTCGGACCCCCTTTTTCGAGGCGTACTCGAGAATTTCCACGAGACATTGCAGCGCCCGACGCGCATACACTGGCCCGACGCTCTCACGCCTTTTCACGGCATCGAGTTTTTGGCGGGCAAACTTCTTGCTGAGAAAGTCGCCACCTTCAACCAAGCGGCGAAGTCGCGGGGTCAGGTTGAGCGCACGAATTCGGCCGGTATGCACAACGACAAATGGCGCTTCGAGACGTTCTGCCATGTCGATGGTTTGCAAAGTCAGGCGGATGGCCCTTTCTCGATCGCTTTCCCTCGGAGAGGTGAACTCGTAGCAGTCAGGTTGATCGACCAGCACCTCGGGAGGAAGCGGGCAGAAGTTGTGCAGGCTGGAGACCACAAAGGGCATCTTTTTGCGCAATTCGAGGATTTCGTGAACGACGGGCGCGCTCAGGCCGTGACCGAGTTCGACGGCATCGAAACCAAGCTCTAAGATCTCCTGAACGATTGCTTTAGCTGGTTTGTTGCGCTCCGAATTCCAACTCGTCGAGAATGATAACATGCTAAGATTTCCCGCCGATCAGGTCATGATTCGCGACGATCGGCAGCAGGTCTGGTCTTGTTTGGACGCGCTCATCATCGCGGACTGAGCGTAGCAGGAAAGCTGTTCGCGCGGCCAGCAAGACATTCGATGGGACGATTTGCTGCTGCGAAAACCTTGGCAAAGAAACATCAGAGGTGTCATCCTATAGTCGGTATGCAGTATCGCAATTTTGCCGGAACAAACCTGCGCGTTAGCGAGGTGGGATTCGGCTTATGGACAGTTTCCACTGGTTGGTGGGGTAATTATACCGATGACGAAGCAATTGCCTTAATGCATGAGGCTTTCGATCTTGGGGTGACGCTCTTTGATGCCGCCGATACTTATGGAAACGGGCGGAGCGAGGAGCTCATCGCCAAAGCTTTTCGGGGCCGGCGCGACCGGATCGTCATTGCGACGAAAGTCGGCTACGATTTCAAGAACTACGGGGATGAACGTCGCGGCCAGCGTGAGATTCCACAAGATTTTCGCCCGGATGCGATCCGTGCCGCCACGGAAGCCGCGCTCAGACGTCTCTCGACCGACTGCATCGATCTTCTTCAGTTACATAACATTCGGTTGGAGCAGGTCGACCAAGACGACCTTTGGCGGACACTTGAAGACCTTCACAACGAGGGGAAGGTGAACCGATACGGCGTCGCTCTCGGCCCGGCCATCGGCTGGCTCGGCGAAGCGGTCAGAACGATTCGCAAGCGTAATCCCGCCGTGGTCCAGCACATTTACAACCTGCTTGAGCAGTATCCCGGCCGAAGGATACACGATGTCGCTCGCGAGTGTGGCGCCCGGACGATGTTCTTGATCAGAGTGCCGCACTCCTCAGGAATGCTTGAGGGGAAATACACCGCCGAAACGGTGTTCCCTCCTGGTGATCATCGGAGCCATCGTCCGCGCTCATGGCTTCTCAATGGCGTTAAGAAAGTCGAACAATTGAGATTTTTGGAAACCGGGGAGAGGCGAACGCTCGGGCAAGCGGCCATTCTCTGGCTCCTCGCGGATGGTCGAGTCGCCTCCGTGCTGCCGAATATCTACAATTCTGCGCAGCTTCGCGAATTCGCCGACGCGCCGGATAAGCCTGCCTTGACAACCGATGAGATGGACCACGTGGCCTCCTTGGTGTCGGGCAATTTCGGACTGTCGCCCGAGGAACCAAAATTCAAAGGCACAATGGAATTGGGCGAGGAGCTTGTGACAACGTGAGACGCTTCGCTCGGTATGTTTTAAAGCGTAGCCGCTTGAGGCGCCGGAGACAGCGGGCTCAACCAACTGGCCCGCCGAAGCTGGTGATTTTCGACTTCGATGGCACGATTGCAGACACCTTTGATGCCGGCGTGAGGATCTTGAATAAACTCGCGGGGGAGTTTGGCTTTCGCCCCTTGGATCCAAGAGACCTCGAAAAAGCCAGAGATATGCGCACGCATCAGCTCGTCAGATTTCTGGGTGTTCCAGCGCGCAAGATGAGTCGCATCGCGCGGCGCGGAAGTGAAGAACTGCAGAGCTGCATTGACGCCATCCAGCCACTCCGCGGGATGCCGGAAGCTTTGCACGAACTCCGTCGGCTCGGCTATTCACTCGGAATTATAACGTCTAATACCGAGCTTAACGTGCAGATCTTTCTGCGAAATCACGGGCTCGAATTATTCGACTTTATTCGTTGTTCTTCGAAGCTGCTCGGCAAGGCACGCATGATTCGAAGCGTCATCCGAAGACAGCATGTTCACGCTGTGGATATTCTCTTCGTGGGCGACGAAACGCGCGATATTGAAGCTTGTCAAAAGGTGGGGATTCGCATTGCGGCGGTGACGTGGGGTTACAACAGCCGGCGGTCGCTTGTCGCCATGAAACCTGACTTCGTTTTCGATGATCCTCAGGAACTTGTCTCCCTGATCGTCCGCCAAGCCGCCCCGGAACAGGAGATGACCTCAACGCAAACGGGAATAGCGGCGACTGGCACGACGAAACCTGCGTCCGCAGCTGCAACGGAGAACGCTCCATCTACCCCTGCCGGGCTCGCCCACGACGCTCAGGAATCGACCCCCAGTTTCCAGCTTCAGCGTGAGGGGCGGGCGTCCTGATTCGCGACTAGACCTTGACAGGGTCTACCTTCCAAATATCTCGCGCGTAGGCACGGATTGCCCGGTCGCTCGAAAATTTCCCCATCCGGGCGGTATTAAGAATGGCCATTCTGGCCCAGTGCGCTTTGTCGCGGAAGGCAGCATCCACTTTTTTCTGGCATTCGCTGTAGGATTCGAAGTCCGCCAAGCAGAGGAACGGGTCGCTATAGTAGAGGTTATCGCGAAGCATGCTAAGGACGTTGGGCGGTTCGTCGGGCGTGAAATAGTTTGATCCTACCCAGTCGACAACGGCGTGCAGTTCGTCGTTCTTTTGAAGATATTCCTGCGGATTATAGCCTTTCGCAACGAGGGCATTTACTTTCTCAACCGTCAGTCCAAAGATGAAGATATTTTCCTCGCCGACCTCCTCTTTTATCTCGACGTTGGCTCCGTCGAGCGTGCCGATGGTTAAAGCGCCGTTGAGCGCGAGTTTCATATTCCCGGTGCCTGAGGCTTCTTTGCCAGCGGTCGAGATTTGTTCGGACAAGTCGCCTGCCGGGACGATGCGCTGCGCCAGCGAAACGCGGTAATTGGGCAGAAAGACAACCTTGATCCGGTCTTCGATGCGCTTGTCATTGTTGATGCTTTTCGCCACGGCATTGATTGCCTTGATGATGCATTTGGCCATGTCGTAGCCAGGAGCGGCTTTGGCGGAAAAAACGAATACCCGCGGGGTAATCTCAAGTTCAGGGTTCTGTAGCAACCGACGATAGAGGGCAAGAATGTGCAGCAAATTCAAGTGCTGACGCTTGTATTCGTGCAAGCGCTTGACCTGCACGTCGAAGAGGGCCGCCGGATTCACTTCGACTGCGCAATCTCTCTTGATGATTCGGGCAAGATCAAGTTTGTTGGCCTGCTTGACATTCATGAAATCTGCTTGGAACTGCGGGTCGTCGGCGAAGCTTTCCAAGGCGCGAAGCTTGTCGAGATTGGTCTCCCAACCATGGCCGATTCTGGAGGTGATCAGCGCGCTGAGGCGCGGATTACAGGCCAGCAGCCAGCGGCGCGGGGTTATCCCGTTCGTCTTGTTGTTGAACTTGCCGGGATAAAGAATGTCAAACTGCGGGAAAAGCTGCTTTTTGAGAAGTTTGGTGTGAAGCTCGGCCACGCCATTCACCGAGTGGCTGCCGACGACGGATAGATTCGCCATCCGCACCATCTGCATCCCACCCTCTTCGATCAGCGAGAGGGTCTGCTTCATCACGGTATCCCCGGGCCACTTCGCTTCCACTTGCTCGAGAAAGCGTTTGTTGATCTCGAAGATGATCTGAAGGTGGCGGGGAAGGACCTTTTGAAATAGGCCGACGCTCCATTTCTCCAACGCCTCGGGCAGCAGCGTATGGTTGGTGTAAGAAAACGTGCGCGTGACGATTGACCATGCCTCGTCCCAAGGCATGCCATATTCGTCATGGAGGATGCGCTGGAGTTCGACCACCGCGATCGCCGGATGGGTATCGTTGAGTTGGATCGCGACCTTCTCAGGGAAGTCCTGCCAATCCTCGTTTGCTCGCCGGAAGCGGCGGATGATGTCCTTGAGCGAACAGGCGACAAAGAAATACTGCTGCAGCAAGCGCAATTCCTTTCCGCTGTCCGTCTTGTCGTTTGGGTAGAGGACCTTCGAGATGGTTTCGCTATTGTTCTTTTCCCGGACGGCTTCCTCGTAGCCGCCGCGGTTAAACGCTTCGAAATTGAATTCCTCCGGCGCTCGCGATTCCCAGAGCCGCAGAAAATTGACTGTGTTTGTTCCGTAGCCGGGCACCGGAATGTCGTAGGGAATGCCAACGAGCTTTTTCCATCCCATCCAGCGTGGAACGTAGTTTCCACGGTCATCGAATACGTTTTCGACGTAGCCATAGACCTGGATCTCGGTGGCGTGTTCGGGTCGGACTATTTCCCAGGGTGTTCCATAGAGCATCCAGGCGTCGGGGAGTTCGACCTGATAGCCATTGCGGAATTCCTGCCTGAAGAGGCCATATTGGTAATGAATCCCGTAGCCGATTGCCGGATAATCCAAGGTTGCCAGGGAGTCCAGGAAGCAGGCGGCGAGTCGGCCGAGGCCGCCATTGCCAAGACCCATATCGTACTCCTCGTGGCGAAGCTCCTCGTAATCCAACCCGAGTTCCTCGAGCGCGTCGGTCATATCTTCGTTGACTCCTGCGCTGTAAAGGCTGTTGGAAAAAAGACGCCCCATCAGAAACTCGAGCGATAAGTAGTAGACCCGCTTGACGTTCTTGTTGTGGTGGACCGCCGCAGTAGCAATCATCCGCTCCACAATCATGCTTTGAACGGCCTTGGAGGTGGCTAGCCACCAGTCGCGCTTCGTGGCCGTGGACGCGTCTCGAGCCAATGTGAATTTCAAACTACCTTGGATCAATGCCTTAAGGCCAGGGACGGACCTGTCCAGCGCGGAATGGAACTCGCTCATGTTTGGTGTCTTTTCGTATGAATAGGCTCTCAGGAAAGAGCAAGCACGCAGAGCAATAATCGCGCCAGCAAAGGTGAGCCGGAACTTTTGCAACGACTTGCAGGGGAAGCTTGCAAAAGCGGCGGCGGCGAGACCGCCTTCTCTACACAGTCAAGCCCTCTTCTTGGCGGTGATGTAGGCAGCGATGGTATTGACGCTCACGAACGCCTCGCGCGCGACTTCGGCGTTTGGTGTGGCGACGCCGAAGTTTTTCTCAATGCCGACGGCGAGTTCCAGCGCATCAATTGAGTCGAGCGCCAGGCCTTCGGGGCTAAAGAGAGGTGTGTCATCCCCGATATCTTCTGGCGCCATCTTTAGCATGAGATTCTCGACCATCATGCTCTTGATACGGGATTTCAGTTCAGTTTCCGACATGATCCGGGAAGGAACTAAACCGGATTTTCAAGATGAACAGGATTTTTTATGCTCGAAGGATGACCGACAAAACGCGGAT
The DNA here is from genome assembly GCA_963706955.1 of uncultured Verrucomicrobiae bacterium. Taxonomy (GTDB): domain Bacteria; phylum Verrucomicrobiota; class Verrucomicrobiia; order Chthoniobacterales; family Terrimicrobiaceae; genus DASTFP01. Next base: position 14,222 of record CAVPOC010000006.1, read on the forward strand.
CGATCAGCTTCTGGTGATGAGAGGCTTCTGCGAATCCCGCGAGCAGGCGCAACGAGCCATTATGGCGGGGCGGGTGTTCGTTGGCGGTCAAAAGGCAGACAAGGCGAGTCTGTTGGTTTCTCGGGAAGCTGCCATAGAAGTCCAGAGTTCGGAAAAGTATGTCGGACGTGGTGGTTTCAAGCTGGAGGCCGCCCTCGAGCATTTCAAGGTGCCGGTGGAAGGTAAGACCTGCCTCGATGTGGGATCCTCGACTGGCGGGTTCACCGATTGCCTTCTGCAGCGCGGCGCAGCAAAGGTCTATGCGATTGATGTCGGACGCGGGCAGCTCGCTTGGAGACTGAGGAACGACCCGCGCGTGGTCGTTCGCGAAGGCATAAACGCCCGGTATTTGAGGGCTGCCGATATTGGAGAGCAGGTTGAGATCTGCGTGGCAGACGTGAGTTTTATTTCGTTGACGTTGATTTTGCCTGCAGTGTTTGCGTTACTGCCGAGCGCCGCCGACATGATCGTCCTGATCAAACCGCAATTCGAACTCTCACCCGGCAAGGTCGGGCGCGGGGGTATCGTTCGCGAAACCTCTTTGCACGTCGAGGCGATCGAGAGGATTCAAAGCTTTGTCGAGGGGCAAGGTAAGCACTGGTTGGGTGTGATGGAATCGCCCCTGCGAGGGCGAGAAGGGAATGTCGAATTTCTGGTGCACATCACGACATGATTGGTCTTATCGCTCATTCGCAGAAACCGGAAGCCCACGCAGCCGTCTGTGGGATGATCGAAGAACTCACGAAGAAAAAGATCGAGTTTGAGCTGGAGAAAGAAACCGCCACCCTGGCAGGGGTCGAGTCATCCCTGGATGAGGTCTCCCTCGCCCGAAAAGCGGAGTTGCTGGTGGTTATGGGGGGCGATGGGACCATTTTGCGGGTAGTTCACCGATTGGGTGCAAACATCCGCCCCATCTTGGGAGTCAATATCGGCTCGCTTGGCTTTCTGACCTGTGCTGGCCTAAGTGAAATTCCCCGAGCTGTTGAGAGCATCGTGAATCGGGATTTCATCCTAAGCGACCGAAATCTTCTCATCGCGGAGATAACGGCCTCTACTGGCGAAAAGGAACGCTTTCACGGGCTGAACGATGTTGTTATCAGTCGTGGCGAGCGTTCACAGCTGGTCAGGATTGAGGTTCGGATTGATGGCGCCGGCCTTACGAATTATAACGCCGACGGTTTGATCATTGCCACGCCGACGGGTTCGACCGCTTATTCGCTGGCGGCCGGAGGTCCAATTCTCATGCCCGATTCGGGGGCGTTCGTCATCACTCCGATTTGCCCTCATGTTTTGACCAACCGGTCGACGGTTGTCAGCGACCGCTCGCCCATTGAAGTCCATCCCATTGTTCCGAATCAAAAGGTGTTCGTCACCGTGGATGGCCGCTCATTGCGGCCGATGCAGGTGGGGGACGTTCTTCGCGTCGCCAAGAGCAATCGCAAATTGCCTCTCGTCATGCTTCCGGAGCGTTCATTCCCCGAGGTCCTTCGCCAGAAGCTCAAATGGAGTGGGAGCAATGTATGACACCGATCGCCGATGTTCTTCAGCCCGATCACGTGCGTTTGAGATTGTCTGCGAAGGAACCGTCAGCGGCGATCGACGAGGTCATGGCCACGCTCGAGGGCGACGAGCGGGTGAGAGATTTTGCGGCGCTGCGCGCGGCCGTCTATGCGCAACCAGCCCCGGCTATCGCCGAGAACGGATGTGGCATTTGCATCGCCCATGGCCGGACTGAGTTGGTTGCTTCTCTGGTCATGTCGGCCGGACGATCCGTTGAGGGTATCGTTTTTCCGAAGCTTGCTGTCCCCGTGAAACTCGTCTTCGTGGCAGGAATTCCCGGAGCTTTTACCTCCGAGTATTTGAGGATCGTTGGCGCGATTGTTCGCATCTGCCGCAATAAACGTCAGCTCGACCGGATACTTTCGACAAAGGACCCTGATCGTTTTGTCGCCCTCTTGAGCTCAGCTGAAGTCAAGCTTTAGCCGAGCACTACGCCGAACTCGCAACATCCGGTTGACCACGATACCCCGCCCTTCGATACTGGACGGTGAGAAGAGACTTTCCCCGCGGATTCGGCGAGTCGTTAGTGCGTGAGTTGATGACTTGCTTAGTGACATGAGGACGGAAGCAATCGGTTGGGTGGAGACAATAGAGTTTGTCGATTCATCGGGAATTGTTGTTCGGGAGGCACGTTACTTTGCCTATCCCAAGAATCCGCCCCCGTTTCCGACTCAGATCCACTCGCAGTGCTTCGAATTTGTCGGCCGGGCGATTCGAATAAATGGAGAGTTGCCAGAGGGCCTCTTCGTTCGCGAAAAATACTCCCAGCTATCGCGAATCACTCGAACGGACCAGTTGGACAGATTGACTGCCTACTACGAGACGACGGAATGGCGCTGTGTCCGAGTGTGAGCCGTTTTTCCGCGCCAAGCGAAAGCAGTAAATCTGCCGGCAATAGTTTCATCTCAGCGCCCGTTGCGATCGTCTGAGGCGTTGTCGACGAAAACCTCTTGCTCCCTGATCCCATTGGGAGATAGTTTCCGGCTCTGCAGGGCATTGTTCATCGGGCCGTGGCTCAGCTTGGTAGAGCGCCTCGTTCGGGACGAGGAGGCCGCGAGTTCGAATCTCGCCGGCCCGACCAATACCCAATGTGTTCTAGAGGCAGCGCCGGCGAGGTTCGAACTTCAGTTCGACTGCCCGGCGCGAAGCGCCCAGCCCGGCGCCAGCCAAACTAGCAGAGCTCGCCGAAGGCGAGATAATCTCGCCGGCCCGACCAATACCCAATGTGTGTCTTAGAGGCAGCGCCGGCGAGGTTCGAACTTCAGTTCGACTGCCCGGCGCGAAGCGCCCAGCCCGGCGCCAGCCAAACTAGCAGAGCTCGCCGAAGGCGAGATAATCTCGCCGGCCCGACCAATACCCATGTGTGTCTTAGAGGCAGCGCCGGCGAGGTTCGAACTTCAGTTCGACTGCCCGGTGATGGGCGCGAGCAGTTTCTGTAGCGGCGGCGTCCCCGCCGCTGGGGCCCTCGACGGTGAGGACACCGTCGCTACAGAGTTCGCCTTGATTAGGGGAACGCTGCCATAGCGCTAAATGCTTGCAGCGATGACGGGGAGGCACCACTCTGGCGCGCTTCATGGAACGTCTTGATGGCAGGGGAGCTTCGAATCTACGTGAGGTTGTGATCGAGCCTGGTGTGGCCCCGTTGGCACACGGTTCGGTTTTGATTCGGTTTGGCCGCACGCAAGTGATCTGCGCGGCGACGCTGGAGGAGAGCGTTCCTCGCTGGATGAAGGAGCAGGGTGTTGAAGGAGGCTGGATCACGGCGGAGTATGCGATGCTTCCCTATTCGACATCACCACGCAAACCGCGCGATATCACCAAGGGACGGCCGGACGGCCGGGGAACTGAAATCCAGCGTCTGATCGGCCGTTCTCTGCGCGCAGCGGTTGATCTTGTGGCCTTGGGCCCGCGGACGCTTTGGGTCGATTGTGATGTTCTGCAAGCTGACGGAGGAACTCGGACAGCGGCGATTACCGGCGCGTGTGTAGCCATGGAGTTGGCCTGCCGCACCCTCATAGATGCAGGAAAAATCACCAGTTCTCCAATACGGCGTAAAGTTGCCGCAGTGAGCGTCGGATTGGTCGAGGACCAGCCGCTTTTGGACCTCAATTACGACGAAGACAAGGCTGCCTCCGTAGATCTGAATCTTGTGATGACGGATCAATTGGAGTTCGTGGAACTGCAGGGCTCCGGCGAGGAAGCCGTCTTTTCCGATGAACAGCTGGCAGCGATGTTGGGACTAGGAAAGGCTGGAATTCGCCACTTGGTTGGCATTCAGCAATCGATTCTTACGCAATGAAGAGAGCGCTCATCACCGGGATTACCGGACAGGACGGATCTTATCTTGCCGACCTATTGCTGAAGAAGGGCTATGAGGTCCACGGCATCATCCGGCGCGCCAGCACATTCAATACCGATCGAATCGAGCATTTGTACCAAGACCCCCACGTTCATGGGGTGAAGCTTTTCCTTCACTATGGAGACTTGGCCGATTCCGTCCACCTGGTCAAATTGATCTACCAGCTCAAACCCGATGAGATTTACCACCTAGGGGCTCAGAGCCATGTGCGCGTGAGCTTCGATATTCCCGAATACACAGCGGATGTCACGGGCGTGGGAGCTATCCGCATCTTGGAAGCAATGCGAGAAGCAGGAGTTGGCTCTCGCTTTTATCAGGCATCGAGCAGCGAAATGTTCGGCAAAGTGCAGGCAGTGCCTCAGAGTGAAACGACCCCCTTCTGGCCGCGTAGCCCCTATGGAGTGGCCAAGGTCTTCGCCTACTGGGCCACCGTAAATTACCGAGAAAGCTACGGGATGCACGCGAGCAACGGGATCCTCTTCAACCATGAGAGCCCGCGACGAGGCGAAACGTTCGTAACGCGCAAGATCACGCGAGCCGTTGCGGCTATCAAATGCGGTTTGCAGAAGGAGCTCTTTTTGGGAAACCTCGACGCGAAGCGTGACTGGGGGTATGCGCCTGAATACGTCGAGGCGATGTGGCTGATGCTGCAACAGGAAAAGGCCGACGATTATGTCATCGCCACGGGAGAGACTCATAGCGTTCAGGAATTCCTGGAACACGCCTTCGCTCGTGTCGACCTCGACTGGAAAGAGTTTGTCAGACACGACGACCGCTACGAACGACCTGCGGAAGTGGATCTGCTGGTGGGTGACGCCACTAGAGCACGACGAGTCCTCGATTGGGAGGCGAAGGTCCGTTTTCCCCAATTGGTAGAGATTATGGTCGACGCCGACCTGGCCACCCTGCAAAAACGGGCTTGACGGTCTTCTCGGTCGGTTCGAGTATTTCCGCTTTTCCAAGACCATGTCTAGAAAATGTGACATCACCGGAGCACGCCCTAAGCGCGGAGGCAAGATCCACCGTCGCGGACTCGCGAAGAAAAAGGGGGGGATCGGCATGCACGTGACTAAGGTCACTCCGCGGTGGCATCTTCCCAATCTCAAGACCAAGAAAGTATGGGTGCCTGAGCTAAAGCGGTTCGTCACGGTCAAGGCGACCGCGCGCGCCTTCAAGACTCTGTCAAAAAACGGCACATACAAAACTCTCGCCAAGGCGCGTGCCGTGCGCTAAGAAGCGATCGTCCTCCAGTTCACAATTCAGTTATGGCCTTCAGTGTCGTCAGCAAAAAATCGGGCAAGACGTACTATCTTCATGCGCGTCTTCAAAAACTCCGGGGCGGGCAGGAAGTAACCCTCTACTATTTCGCCGGGCAGCCGGGCTCTGGCGCGATTGACGCTCTGCCGACCGGATACAAAGTCTCCGAAAACGAGAAGACCGGTCTGCCGCTCCTAAAGAAGGGATAGGCTCAGCACCGCCGAAATTGTCATGCCCTGGGATGGGCGCGCGCATAGGCGCGCTTCATTCTTTCGGTGGTGACATGGGTATAGATCTGGGTGGTTGAGAGACTGGCGTGGCCGAGAAGGGACTGGACGCTGCGCAAATCAGCACCACCGTCAAGCAGATGGGTCGCGAAACTGTGGCGCAACTTGTGTGGGCTTAGATCAGCAGAGAGACCCGCTTCACGAAGATACTTCTTCATCGCGAGCCAGATCGAGCGGGCGGAAAGCCGTCGACGCAGCTTGCTAATGAAGAGAGGTCCGGCATGCACGCCGGCTTTCTGGCGATAGCGGGAAATGGCCTCCAGGGCCGGTCGTCCAACGGGGCAAATCCGCTCCTTCGCACCCTTTCCGAATATTCGAACCGTTTCGCTGATCGGATCGAGATCTCTGACCTCCAGTCTGACCAATTCCGAAAGCCGTAACCCGCTCGAATAGAACAGCTCAAAAATCGCCTCGTCGCGGCAAGCCAACCAGAGAGGAGCCTGCTTTTGCCTCTCGATTTTCGAAGGTTTTTCTAGCAAGCTCTCCACCTGCGAGACCGTCAGAAATCTTGGAAGCCCTTTTTCAGGTTTAGGAATGTTGACCGCCTTTAGAACGTTGGTGTCCAGGACTTTGCGAACGACCAAGAAGTGATAAAAGCTGCGCAGGGCCGCGAAAGCCAGCCGGATGCTCGAGCGCGCTCGGCCAGACTTCATGAGCTCGAAAAGAAAAGCGCGGAAATCGTCAGCGTTCGCATCTTTCCAGCCGAGGCCAGGCCTAAACTGCCGGAAGGCGCGAAGTGCATGACGATAGCTCGTCAGGGTATGCGGAGAAGCATTTTTTTCGCCCTCGAGATAGGTTAGGAATTGTCGCGTGAGCAGGTCCTCCGACCCAGCGTGACGCTGCCGTGACCGGGACGGAAGGAATTTCTCTTTCAGGAGACCGACCCCATCGGGGGGGGCAAGGGCGGTTGCGAGGTGTCGCTGACGTTCCCCGTTTTTTGCGTCCCGCGTTCGAAGCGCAGAATGGCAGATCGTGATTCGACGCCATCTGGGGCAACCGCAACAATGGGAATTTCGTAAACACCGTCCGGAAAGATGAAGTGATACCGAAAGGTGCCGTCCGGATTAAGAGTGATCGGCTTACCGTCAATCGTGACCTTCGCACGTGGATCGGTTCCCCCATAGAAGATCACCTCCGCGTTGACATGCATGAAGAAGCTGCGCGGAGCGCCAAAAGAACTTACCCATTCAGAGGCGCTCGACCAGCTCGTGACGGCACTTTCTGCCCAGCTGGTAACTGCCCCCGAACCCAAGCTCGAGACGGCGGCCTGCGCCCAACTGCTTTGCGCCCCCTGCAGCCAACTCGAGATCGCTCCCTGGGCCCAACTGCTTTCAGCGCCTTGCAGCCAGCTGGAAATGGCCGCTTGCGCCCAACTGCTTTCCCCGCCTTGCGCCCAACTGCTTTCAGCGCCTTGCAACCAGCTGGAAATGGCCGCCTGCGCCCAGCTGCCTTCGGCTCCCTTAAGCCAACTCGAGAGCGCCCCTGCACCCCAGCTCGACTGCGCTGTTTCGGACCAACTGCTGAGCGCTTCGCCGCTCCACCCGCCGGAGCTTTCGCCCGCGGACGCCCAGCTCGACAGGACTGCGGCAGCCCAGCTTGACAGTTCCGAAGGGCTCCAGCTCGAGACGGTTTCACTGGAGATGGCGCCAAGCGCACCAAACAGGCTGCTCTCGATCGCCCGCCAGTGATCCCGAGGAAAAGAGCTGATTGAGTCTGGGCTGGTCAGCCGCTCTTCGAGATGCTGGCGAACGCGACTTTCGACCTCCTGAGAGCTAAGCCCGCCGCTGGCCATCTCCTCGAGAAATTTACGTCCCAGAAGGGCTTCCAGAACCAGCCGCTCTTCCAACGAGACGCCCGGCGCCGGGCTCGACCCGAAAAGCTTGCCCTCCATCTGAAGCCGCGAGAGAGCGGCAATCAGAGTCTCGCCGGACTTTACCGCCTCTTGTATCCTGTCCATCAGCTTCTGAAAGCTGAGGTGGAGAGGAATAGTCGCGTATTTGAATTGATCGGATTCCGAGAGCCGGTCACTCGGAGTTTCAATGGTGTAGGACCGCGCGATGACATTCCACACCGCGCCACGGTTATAGCCGATCTCGACCGTATACTTCGAGCCGGCGTTCTTTACCGGAATATACCAATTGCGGGTTTCGAATGGGACCTCGATTTCGGCCTCAACGGTGCTTTCATTCTCATATACGCGCAGAAAGGTCTTCCCACCGGGATGCCGGGAAATATCTATATCCCAATACGTAAAAAGCCAATGAGGCTCCTGAGCGACAAGAAATATGGTATCTGAGCCGTAACCCTGAGGCAGCTCTCCTAGTTGGTCGATATTGACCGGAGTTGTTTCAGGCGGCGGGGTCGGCGGAGGTCCTTCCGTTTCGCCTTGAGCCGCGGGTGTCTCGCGCAGTTTGAACCCAGTCTTTTTTTTGGTTCCCCCCCCATTTTTTCGGCTCATGATTGCTTGAATACTCCTTTGGGCAGATAAATCACACGACCTTATTGCTGGCAACGCTTTTTTCCCAGCGGTTCCTTAGTTGAAAATCCGTTTTGGCTTCGTAATTTCTGCGCATATGAAAATTAGGGTTTTTGCTACGGTTCTGGCCATGAGCATCGCGGGATCCGCGTTCGCACAGAATGCGGTGACGAGCAATGCGCTTGCGCACCAACTCAACGATGCCTTCGCGGCAGTTTACGAGAAAGTGGCGCCAGCAGTGGTTATTGTTGAGGTCAAGCGTTCTTCGGATGTTTCGATGAGCGGCTTGCCAGAAGGTTTGGAGTTCTTCTTTCGAGGGCCCGATGGGGCGCCCTTGCAGACGAATCAAGGTTCAGGTTTCATCATCTCCTCAGACGGCTACATCCTGACAAACGACCACGTGGTCGGCGACAGTGCCAACGAGGGAATTAGCGTTCGCTTGAAGGATGGGCGCAAGTTTCCTGCGACGTTGGTCGGAATGGACGACAAGTCGGACCTTGCGGTGATCAAGATTGAGGCGCGGGATCTACCCACCGTGGAGTTGGGAGATAGTGATGCCGCGAAGGTCGGCCAGTTTGCCTTTGCCATCGGTGCCCCCTTTGAACTTCCCTACACGTTTACGGTAGGGGTTATTAGCGCCAAGGGACGCAACAATCTGACGAACAGCCGGTCCTACGAGGAATACATCCAGACAGACGCTTCCATCAATCCTGGCAACAGTGGAGGTCCGCTCTGCGACATTGAGGGCCGTGTTATCGGCGTAAACACTCTGATTTACAGGATGAATCGCGGGCTCGGATTCGCCATTCCGATCAACCTCGCACGTGAAGTTGGCGAGCAGTTGATCACGAACGGCCGAGTCTCCAGATCCTGGCTCGGCATTGAGATCGTGGGCATTGAGGAAAACGAAGCGTTGCAAAATTACTTTCCCGATTTGAAGAAGGGAGTTGTTGTTAATGGCATCCAACCTGGAACCCCAGCGGCGAGCAGCGATCTTCGCGCCGGGGACGTCATTTTGAAAGTTGACAACGTTCCGGTCTCATTCTCGCGCGACGTTCAACGCGAAATTCTTGGCAAGAAGGTGGGTCAAAGCGTGACACTCGAATTGTGGCGAAACGGCAAGGTGTCATCGCTGACGGTGAAGACCGGCGAGCAGCCTGATCGGATGATGCGCGCTTCAAATCGTCCGGTGCCTGCCGAGCCACCGTCGAGGTCACCTCAACCACCGTCAGCACCGGCGAATTTCGGCTTGGTCGTCGAGGACTTACCGCCCGCATCGTCGGTAGGAGGAGTCCAAGTTACCGATATTGCCCCTGGCAGCGCTGCCGATGCGGCCGGGCTCCTGCGTGGTGACGTGATTACGGAAGTGGCGGGCAAACCGGTGAAAGGCACAGGGGAGTTCGATGCAGCCATCGCCCGCGCTGATTTAAGCCGCGGCGTGATGTTGCTTATCGATCGCGCGGGGCAGCGAACCTTCGCCATCCTTAAGCCTTAAGAGGAGGCGCTCTTAAGTGGGAGTTTTCGCGGTGCTCGGCCTGTAATATCTGCCGAGCACCGCAGCACGATTGCGGGAGGGGCTAGTTCCGGAGATTCACCGAGCAATCCTCGGAAGGGAACAACCCAGCTTTTCGGAAACGATTTGGTGCGGGATGTCAAACGGGCGCTACCGGGACGCTCGTCCGAGGCGTGCAAGGCGGCCGCGAAATGATCCGCGCTTCTTTGCGCCTCTCCCAGCGTATTTTTCGCAAGTTTTTACTCGGAAAACCTCGGAAAATCTGTATCGAACGGCGGGATAGTATCCGTTCGTTTCATGCAGCGTCTCATCTCCCAAATAGGCCGCAGCCAACGGCTCTCGATCGTGAACTTGCTCAAACGAAGTCAGGGGCTGACGGTGCGCGAAATGGCCGATCGGCTTGGGATGAGTTACATGGGTGTAAAGCAGCATTGCTTGAATCTGCAGCGCGATGGATATCTTGGGACGTTCCGTAGGCATCGCGGCGTGGGTCGGCCAGAGTTGCTCTACAATCTCACCGCCAAGGCACAGGATTTGTTCCCCCAAGCGGACAATCTCCTCTCGATCTCCTTACTCGAACAGGCACGGAAGCTCTACGGCGGAACCGCTGCCGAAAAAATTCTCTTTCTTCATTTTCAGGAGAAGGCGAAGAGCTACACCCAGAAGCTACAAGGGGAGACGATTTCGGATCGCGCAAAATCTCTGGCTCGGCTGCGGGACCGCGAAGGACACATGTCCGACTTCGAGGCGGACCCCGCCCCTCGCATTGTCGAGCGCCATCATCCGATGCACGCGCTCTTCGAGGCGTTCCCAGAAGCGGCATCTATGGAACGCGATCTCTTTCAGCGCGTGCTCGGGGTGCCGATCCGGCGTGAGCAGCGTCAGGCTGGAGGAAGCTACGAGTACGTGTTTTTGTTGATTGGCGCCGCCGCCTGAGGTGTTTCCTGCTGCTACTCGATGCTGAGGTAGCAATCCTTTGCGGCACAAACCGGCCTGGCGGAAATACTGCCAAGCTAGTCGATCGCATCGAGCGACCTACCGCGCGCTCGGTCAGCCAACTCAATCGTCGGCCTGTCCGCGCTTCCTTCCCGGAAGGCGTTTGCTTTTCGGGCATCGGAACACTGTCTCACCCCGAAGACGGATTGACCGCAGTCGGATTCTAATTCGACTCCCCGGACAGGCGGAGAGACTGTTTGCTACATAAGAGTTGAAAAGGGTATGCGGGGACCTCGCCGCGGGTGGGCCGTGTCTTCTGTGAGCGCCTTCGACTTCCGCATCAGGTTTACGCTCAAGCGGGCGGAGTAATCGGTCTGCAATCGTGAAAAATGTCGCACCCGCGGCTCTAGTCTTGCCAAGCCTGGGTTAAGACGCTTCTTTCGCTCGCACCTTCACTGATATGAGTCTTGATGTTCCTGCACTCGAATTGGCCGCTCGCGACGCGCGCGGACTGGCAATGGATGCCGTGGCGAAAGCGAAATCGGGCCACCTCGGTCTACCTTTGGGAGCCACCGAGATCGGTGCGGTTCTCTACGGGCATGCCTTGAAACACAATCCCGACGATCCGCGCTGGGTCAACCGTGACCGGTTCGTTCTTTCGGCCGGCCATGGCAGCATGTTCCTTTACGGCTGGTTGCATCTTTCCGGCTATGCTTTGTCGATCGACGAGTTGAGGAACTTCCGGCAACTCCACAGCATTACGCCCGGACACCCGGAATTTCATGAAACACCCGGAGTCGAAGCAACCACTGGTCCTCTCGGCCAGGGTGTGTCGAACGCCGTCGGCTATGCTATTTCTTCCAAAATGTGCGAAGCCCGTTTCAATACTCCCGAGCACAAGATCTTCGACCACCATATCGTCTGCCTGGCGGGGGACGGGTGTCTGCAGGAGGGCATCTCACAAGAAGCATCAGCCCTTGCCGCGCATCTTGGCTTGGACAATCTGATCATGTTTTACGATTCGAACAACGTGACGCTAGATGCCTTGGCGCCGGTGACGCAAAGCGAGGATACTGCGGCGCGCTTTGCAGCTTACGGATGGGACGTTTATTCCATCGACGCACACGATCTTCACGAAGTCCTCAGCGTGTTCGAGAAAGCGAAAGCGGCCACGAGCGGCAAACCGCAGTTCATTGTCGCAAAGACGCTCATCGGGAAAGGCATTCCAGAAATTTCCGGCACCAACAAGGCTCACGGCGAGGCTGGCGTAAAGTTTGTCGAGGCCTCTCGCAAAGCCATGGGCCTGCCGGATGAGAAATTCTATATCTCGCCCGAGACACAGTCGTACTTCGCGGGACACAAGGAAAAATTAAAGGCCGCTTATGAGGAATGGAAATCCAGCTTTGAAGCATGGAAGAAGGCGAATGGAGATCTGGCGGCGGAACTCGAAGCGGTGCTTTCGGGCACGACTCCCGATCTGCTCAGTGTGATCCCGAACTTTGATCCGGCGGCCAATATTGCGACGCGCAAGGCCGGTAGCGAGGTGCTGCAGCCGGTTGCTCAAGCGATGCCGCTCGTCATCTCCGGCAGCGCCGACCTCCATGGGTCGACGCTCAACTACATAAAAGACGGCGGGGATTTCAATGCGAAGAATCGAGGTGGGCGCAACTTGTTCTTCGGCATACGCGAGCATGCCATGTGTGGCATTCTCAACGGGCTTGCCTACGATGGTATCTTTCGGCCCAGCGGAGCGACCTTCCTGGTATTTAGCGATTACGGTCGGCCGTCGATCCGACTGGCTGCTATTTCCAGGCTTCCCGTCGTCTACATTTTCACCCATGACTCGGTCGGTGTCGGCGAAGATGGCCCGACCCATGAGCCCGTGGAGACTGTCGCCGCATTGCGGGCAATTCCGGGACTCGATGTGATCCGGCCGGCGGATCCCGAGGAGACAGCGGGCGCCTTTGCGGCTGCCTTCCAAAAAGCCGACGGACCAACGCTGCTGGCGCTCACCCGCCAAAACCTGCCGACCTTGAACGAAATACCGGTCGAAACGCGACGAGAGGGCGTTTGCAAAGGCGGTTATGTCGCAAGAAAAGAGACAGCCGCCTTGGACACCATCTTGCTTGCCAGTGGAAGCGAACTCCAGCATGCCTTGAAGGCAGCGGAGGAGCTTGGTCCTGGCACGAGGGTCGTTTCTGTGCCTTGCTTCGAGCGGTTTGAACGGCAGGACGCCGCCTATAAAGAGAGCGTGCTTCCCGATGCGATCCGGCGCCGAGTCTCAATTGAAGCCGGTGTTTCCGATCCCTGGTTTCGCTACGTGGGTCTTGATGGCAAGACTGTTTCCATCGATCGCTTTGGCATGAGCGCACCCGGCGCGAAAGTCATGGAAGCGCTCGGCATGACTCCAGCGAAGGTGGTTGAAGCTGCGCGAGCACTCGCTTAGTGCAATTCTCAAAAGCACTTCTCAAAAAAAAATCGGTCGAGCGCCAATTACAATAAGCGGCGATCATTGTAACGCGCGACAGTCGTTTACGCACACGCGGGACAGCCGCTCTGGAATTCGACCTGCAGCGATGTAGGGTGATCGCGCGCGGTCTTGGAAAATCCCTGGTTTACTTTCAGTCTCCCTGATTTCTCCTATGCATTCCTAAGCGTTTTGCTTGAGGGGGTGCCATTTATTTTGATTGGCACTCTCTTATCGGGAATCATTGACGAATTCCTTCCTTCCCGCGTGATGGTGCGCTTTCTTCCCAGAAACGCCTTCTTTGGAATTTGTCTTAGTGGAGCAATGGGTCTGGTGTTCCCCATGTGCGAATGCGGAGTAGTCCCAGTGGTTCGCCGACTTATCAACAAGGGCCTACCTGTATCCAATGCAGTCGCATACATGCTGGGCGCGCCGATTGTAAATCTAATCGTTCTGGTTAGCACCTATGTCGCCTTTCGCGGACAGAATCCGATGGAGTTTACGCTCTTGCGTCTCGGCGTCGGTTATCTCGTTGCAGTGATAGTGGCGCTAGCTGTCCATCACCTCCCGCAGCATTTGCTTTTGCGCCGCGGCGTCCTCTCGAAGGTCGCGACTCCGAACACCGGAATCGGGACCGAGCGCTTGCCGGTTCGGGCTGGCAATGCGTTGCGCGTCGCGGTGGCCGATTTTCTCGACGTGATGGTGTTCTTTATCCTCGGCGTGATGGTGTCGGCGCTGTTCAGCACATCGCTCAATCAGGAGTTGATCATGCCGCTGGCGCTCAATGACTGGGTGGCAACCTTTTCGCTGATGGTGTTTGCTGCGATCCTTTCCCTCTGCAGTACTTCCGACGCGTTTATTGCCGCCACATTGATCTCATTCCCAGCGGTCGCGAAGCTCGCTTTTCTGGTCTTTGGCCCAATGTTTGATCTGAAACTTCTCTTCATTTACGGCGTCGTCTTTCGAAAGCGGTTTGTCGCTGGCTTGGGTGCTAGCCTTTTTCTCTTGATCGGAATGATTTGCGTGCGATTGAGAATCTTTGGACTATGACAGGATCGCTCCAGCGCTTTTTCTCCGCCGGAGTGCTTACCATCTGGGGGATCACGCTCGGTTACTTCGTGATTTCTGGGCGCCTCGCATCCTATCTTCATCCCTCATTCCATGTGTGGACAGCCGTCAGTGCCGTAGTGCTTGTGCTCCTTGCCGCAGGTTTGCTTTTCCTTCCCGAACAAAGCCATCACGATTGTGAGTCGTGCTGCGATCACATGCACGATCAGCCGAGGCCCGTAAAAAGTGGCGTTACTGCGGCGGTTCTCGTCCTGCCGATCGTCTTGGCTGCGACGATCTCACCCGACCAGTTCGGCGCGGTTACGGTCAGCAACCGGGGCTACATCGGGAGCATCAGCGATCTTCCAAGCTACCAGCCGTATATTGAGCCGGCGCTGCCAGAATCGGAGGAATCACCGCCCATGGGCAATGAGGGCGATGGCAGCTACATTTCAAAAAATGCGGCCGGCCAGATCAAGGCGCAAACGATCGATCTGCTCTACGCGGCTGAAGAACCCACCATGCGCTTGGATTTCGAGGGCAAAGAAGTGGAAGTGATCGGCCAGTTCATGCCAGCGCGTGAAAACAACACTCAAAAAGATCGCTTTAATCTGGTGCGCATGTTTATCATCTGTTGCGCTGCCGATGCACGACCTGTCGCGATTACGGTTCAAACGGACCAGCCTCATGGGGTCCCGGAGATGAGCTGGATAAGAGTCACCGGGAGAGCATCTTTTCCGATTGAAAGCGGACGCAGAGTTCCCCTCTTGGTCGCAAACAGCGTTGCTCCGTGCGACCCGCCAGAAGAAACATTCATTTACTGATGAGAAAGCGATTGCTGCTTACCACTGTGCTGCTGCCGCTGTCCCTGGCCGCCGACGATTTTCGCGGCGCCTGGATCGCCAGCGTTCACAATATTAACTTTCCTTCCACCCAGGGATTATCGGGGGATGGCCAAAAGGCGCAGATCATTCGGCTTCTTGACGCCGCGAAGCGGTGCCGCCTGAACGCACTGATGGTGCAGGTGCGACCCGAAAGTGACGCGCTCTATCCCTCGCGCATTGAGCCTTGGAGTCGGTATCTAAGCGGAACTCAGGGGGTCTCGCCCGGCTATGACCCACTCGCTTTCTTTATCAGTGAGGCGAAAAACCGCGGGATCGAAGTGCACGCATGGCTTAATCCCTATCGCGGCGCGGCAAACGCCTCGCTGCCCAGAGCCGCCAACCATATCAGCAGGCGATATCCGCAGTATGCTTACCGGATCGGCACCGTTCTGTGGATGGATCCCGGTGCGCCGGCTGTGCAGGAAAACATTGTCAATGTCGTCCATGAGTTGGTCGAACGCTACGACATCGCCGGCATCCATTTCGACGACTACTTCTATCCGTATCCGACCGACAAAGGCCATGCTTATCCATTCCCCGACGATGCCACGTATGCAGCTTATCGGGCGCGGGGCGGCACGCTCTCAAAAGCCGATTGGCGGAGGGACAACGTTAACACGCTCATTCGCCGAGTTGCCCAGGTGGTCCACTCGCAGCGAGCCGGTCTTAAGTTCGGGATCAGTCCATTCGGCATCTATATGCCAGGCGTTCCGGCGGGCATTCAGGCGGGTGTGAACCAATACGAACAACTCTATGGGGATCCGGTCAGATGGATGCGCGAAGGGTGGATCGATTACCTCGCGCCGCAATTGTATTGGCGCGATGGCGGCCCACAGAGCTTTTCCTCGCTGCTTCGCTGGTGGCGCAGCCCTCAAGCAAACCCGCGGGGTGTGCCGGTTTGGCCGGGTATCGCCTTAGATCGTCTCAGCTCGCATGGATGGCCTTCCAGCGAGATCGCCCGCCAGTTGCAGGTGGAGAAATCGGTGGGATCTCGGTTGAGGGGAGGCGTTATCTTTTGGAACATCAAAGCGCTCCTCAATAACACCAAGAGTGTGAATGTTGTTGTCGCCGGCAGTTGATGCGTTTGCTGATCGCTTTGTGCCTCCTCGCCACCAACGTTCAAGCTGATTGGCGCTTGGCGTTGCCCGGGTGGAACTATCAATTTCCGACAGACCACGAAAACCATCCGGAGTTCAAAACCGAGTGGTGGTATTTCACCGGCAACCTCAGTTCGGCTGACGGTCTTCATTTTGGTTATCAGCTGACGTTCTTTCGCCAGGGAGTGCTGCCCCTGGATTCTGATGTAATTCCTCTTTCGCGTTTCGTGACCAGCAGCGTGAAATTCGCGCACTTTGCCGTGAGCGACCTCTCCACCGGCGCTTTTCATTTCTTTCAAAAACTATCTCGAGGTGCATATGGCGAGGCGGGATTTGGGAGGCGACCTCGATTGGCGTGGATAGAAGACTGGTCGTGCGAGCTCGCGGATAATGGCACCTTCACCATCAAGGCGAATGCTGGTGATCTTTCCCTCCAGCTTGCTCTGACACCTGCAAAAGCCGTTGTAATTCACGGACGCGATGGGATCAGCCGGAAGGCCGAGGGTGTTGGAAGAGCCTCGCACTACTACTCCTTCACCCGGCTTTCGAGCGAGGGCGTGCTGCGAATCGGCGACCGCGAGATCCCGGTTACCGGCTTGAGTTGGTTCGACCGCGAGTGGTCCAGCAACCAACTTGCTGGCAACCAAGCTGGTTGGGACTGGTTTAGTTTGCAGTTCGATGACGGCAGCGACTTGATGCTCTACCAAATTCGGACCAAAGATGGCGGCCGCGATCCCAATTCCTCAGGAACTTTTGTTGATCCCCAAGGCGTGGCCATTCCGCTGGAAGGATCCGAGTTCACCCTTGAACCGATTGATACTTGGATAAGCCCGCAATCCCACGGACGCTACCCGATAGCGTGGAGGATCACCATTCCACGCTTGAATATGCGCCTCGATGTAAGCGCCGCTCTCAACAACCAAGAACTGGTCCTCAAACCGATCACTTACTGGGAAGGTGCTATTCGCGCGCAGGGCACCGGCGGCGACAAGCAAATTGCCGGATCCGGCTACCTTGAGATGACCGGATATGCGGGGCCGGTGGCAGGGATTCAAGCCGAGCCTTAGCTCCCGTTCCATGAAGTGATGGTCGCTGCTGCGCGGACCATGCTTCGAAGAAATCGATGTTTCTTGCGAGCGGTGGATGTTGAACTAGCCTGTGGATCCATGAGCGCCAGATTGGTTACTCGACCGCTGGAGCTCTGCGGAAGCGATCGGAAATGAGCGATCGGGCTTTCGTCTATGCAGCAATCATCGTCGGCACTTTGGCCATCTCGCTTGACTTTGCCTCGGTGGACCTCGCGCTGCCTGCACTCGAAGCGCAGTACGGACTCGATCTGGCAAGCGTCCAGTGGGTCATCAACGGTTACGTTCTCGCGTTCGCGGTTTTGATGGTTGCGGGTGGGCGGCTCGCAGACGGCTATGGGAGAAGGAATGTTTTCCTCGTCGGCATGGCCATCTTTGCGCTCGCGTCGCTCTTCGGCGGCATGGCCTGGAGCGGCGGCTCGGTAATCGGCTTCCGGGTCTTACAAGGCGTGGGCGCGGCGTTGCTCTGGCCGGCAATGATCGGGATGGCCACCGCGGTCGTCGGTCAGTCGAACCAGGGATTCGCCCTTGGTCTGATTTTTGGAACCTGCTCGTTGGGCAATTCCGCCGGGCCGGTCGTGGGCGGCGCTTTGACGGAATGGTTCTCGTGGCGCTGGGTGCTTTGGATCAATGTGCCGATGGCAGTATTTTCCATGCTCATCACGGCCTGGAAGGTTCCTCGGGATGAATCAAAGGGCGAGCGCCCCCACAGTGACTACCCGGGAATGATCGTCCTCACCTCCGGGCTGGTTGCTCTGATGATCGTCGTCTACCAGGCCGAGGCTTGGGGCTGGACTAATTTGAAGACGCTTGGATTGTCTGCGCTGGCGATCGTTCTTCTCGGGCTGTTTCCCGTCGTGGAAAAGCGCGCTCGCGAGCCCCTGATCCCAAGCGACATCATGCGGAACCGTGAGATTTTGGTCCTGTGTTTCTGCGCGGTAGCAATCTGTCAATTGTTCTTCATCGTTTTGCTCTACTTCACCCAGTATGCTATGAAGTTCCTCGGCGACGATCCGATGTGGGCCGGTGCTCGGGTGGTTCAGTTCATGTTGAGCTACGGGGTGGTCTCTTACTTCGGTGGTGTGCTCTACGGATTTTTCGGCGCGCGGAGGTTGATCCTTGGCGGCCTCGTTTGTGCGGCCGTAGCGAGTGCGCTGCTTGGAATCTTCGGCCCCGGAGCGGGATGGCTGGCCTTTAATGGATCGCTCATGCTGCTCGGCATCGGCGTCGGCGCAGTTATTCCCACGGTCACGACACGGGCGATCGAGGCCGTCGGACTGGATCGCTCAAGCCTCGTGAGTGGGATCGTCTTCATGTGCCAGCTTTCGGGCGCCGCTCTGATGCTCGCGGTGAGCACGGCAGTATTCTCTGCGGTAAGTGCCCGCAATTTGCAGGGTTCTCTCGCTCGCGACGGAATTGTTCTCGCGCCCGATCAACGTCAGGCGGTCGAAGAAATCATTTCCGGCGCCCGAACCGTCCATACGCTTCCGCTTCGGACGGCGGCGGAAGTGGGCGATCTGGCTGAAATCGTTGAGCGGGCTTACCACTCCGGTCTGAGCGTGGTCCTTTGGCTCAGCGCCGCGCTTGTTTTGATTTCCATTGTCCTCGTCTTGCGCTTGGTGAGGCCAAGCGCTGCGCCTCAGGCGCAGGTGGCGGTGCGTGCCTCCGAATTGCCTCATCGGTGAGCACACCGATGAAAGGCAAATTGCGATACCGTTGGTTGTAGTCCAGGCCATAGCCGATCACGAATTCGTTGGGAATGTCGAAGCCGACGTAGTCGGCTTCGACGCGCCGCTCGCGGGTGACACTCTTTCGCAGGAGAACGCAGACCGCGAGGCTCAACGCACCGCCCTCCGCAGCCAGTCGCTCCCGAACGGTGTGCAGTGTCATCCCGCTGTCGAGGATGTCGTCCAAAATCAAAACATGGCGACCACGAATGTCGGCAAACTGAGTCTGGCGAATGTTTAGTCGACCGATGCTCTTGGTGCCGTGATAACTTGAGACGCTCAAGCAATCCACTTGCAGCTGGAGCGGGATTCGCCGCAGCAGGTCCGCCATGAAGATAAAGCTGCCATTTAAGACAGCGAACACGGTGAGGTCCTTGCCTTCGTAGTCTTCCGTGATTTCGCGAGCGAGTTCATCAAGCCGGCTCAGAATAGCCGACTCATGGTAAAGAATCTTCTTGATGTCTTGTAACATCGGAGGCGCTGGCACTTCAGCGATAGGAGCCGATCGCGGTCAGCTTTCCTTTTCGTAGCGCGAAGAGCTCCTTGCTGACCGGATACGAAGACGAGTCGTACTCAGCGATAACGATTTCCGAGAAGCGCTGAAAGGCCGGGGTCCCCCGAGGAAAAACAAAGATTCGGAAACGGTTGGGAATTGCGACCAGAATATCTGGACCCAGAGTCTCGTGAAAAAGTGTCCCGAACTCAGGCGCAAGCACTGCCGATGCCGTCAAGGGACTTGTCGACTCGAGCACTGCGCATTGGATGACTTTGTTTTCATCGCGTATGAAGCGGGGAGTCAGCGTGGCGAGCACCTCGGAAGCAGCTTTCGTCGCCGACGCCAGAATTGTGTCTCGAGTCGCGCCGAAGGTGAGGATGTCGTCGCTCTTCAACGGAAGCATTTCGCCGCTTACGTAGCGGGCCGGCACCAGAACCGTCCTCTCGGCGCCCTCGATCGGCCAACTCGCTTCGTAGTGCATAAAAGTCGGCTCGATGAGAAGATGCCATGTCTCGGCGGCTGCGGAATGCGCCGCTGCTGTGACGATGAGAAAGCTGAGAGCGCATTTGAGTTTTCGCATTGGTCTGCTAGAGAGGGCGAGACTATGATTTCTTTTCTTGAAGGCGTGCTGGAGGAAGCGCTTCCCACGCAGATCATCGTTAATGTGCACGGCGTCGGCTATCACGTGATGATCCCTCTTTCAAGTTTTGAGCGGCTTTCCGAGCCGGGTTCTCCTGTAAAAATCCTTACCCACCTGGTGGTTCGTGAAGATTCCCACACTCTCTATGGCTTTGGCACTTTGGCAGAGCGTGACCTGTTCCGGCTCTTGTTGAATCATGTCTCTGGCGTGGGGCCGAAGCTGGGTCTGGCGATACTCAGCGGCATGGCGGTTGAAGTGTTTAAGGCCGCTGTCGTTTCCAACGATATTGCAGCGATCTCGCGCATCAAAGGCGTGGGCAAAAAGACGGCTGAAAGAGTCGTTCTTGAGCTGAAGGACAAAGTTGGGGTCGCCGCAGAGTGGGAAGCGGCGAGTGCGGCCACCGCCCCGAGTGAGCGCGATCAAGCTATGCACGACGCGGTGCTGGCCTTGATCTCTCTCGGTTACAAGCAAGTGGAAGCCCACAAGGCAATCAAGCAGTGCCTGGCCGAGGCCTCCGGGCCGCTCGGAGCCGACGAGTTGGTCAGAACGGCTTTAAAGATTTTGGCATGAATGTGGAGAAGGCGCAGCGTGCGGAAGCCATTCACTCCGCCTTGCCGGAAGGTGGCCTCTTCCACGAAAAGTCTTGGCGGGTCTCTCCGGACGCCTTTGTAATCGGCCGGAAGTTTGCTGAAGAGCTTGGAAAGCTTGGGTATCGTCTCCTGCGATTTGTCCGCGCCTGTAATCAACTCTATCGCTTCAGTGTCAGCGGACGTCAGCCTACCTGGATTGCAGAGCTCCTAGACCGCGGCAAACCTCGCGAACTGGTAGCCATGCAGCGAGAAAGGTCTCTCGCACTCGCAATCCCCAAGGTAATTCGTCCTGATCTCATCCTCACTGACTCAGGATATGTAATCGCCGAGCTCGACAACGTTCCCGGCGGCATCGGTCTGACCGCGTGGCTGGATCAGGTCTATTCGGACAATGGTGCGAGAATACTCGGCGGTACCGAAGGCATGCTCGATGGATTTGCTTCGATCCTTCCCGGCGGCGATATCGTCGTTTCCGAAGAAGCGGCGACCTACCGTCCCGAAATGGAGTGGCTGGCGGCTCGACTCAACGAATCGCGTTCAACCCTTGGCCACTGGCGCGTGGTGGACACTTTGCCGCGCGAAGACTGGCAATCAGAAGTCTATCGTTTTTTTGAGCTCTATGACCTCGCCAATGTTCGTTGCGCCCGACAGCTGTGGGAGAAGGAACTCGCCGGTGAGCTGTCAGTGACACCTCCCATGAAGGCTGCGTTGGAGGAGAAGATGTGGTTTGCTCTTTTCTGGCTGAAGCCCCTGGAGTCGTTTTGGAGACGAGAACTCGGTGAACGCGCAATGCTGGCTCTGCGCAAGGTTATTCCGTACACCTGGTTGGTGGACCCTGAACCGCTACCCAGGCATGCGGTGCTTCCTCGCTTGGAGACGCATACCTGGGCCGAGGTGGCCCACTTCAGCCAGAAACAGAGGACTCTTATTCTTAAGATTAGCGGCTTTTCGGAGCACGCCTGGGGCTCCCGTGGTGTCGTGGTGGCACAAGATATGTCGCAAACGGCGTGGAAAGCTAAACTCGAAAGCGCGTTGGCTGAGTTCAGCACCCACCCACATATATTGCAGCAATTTCACCAGGGGCGGTTGATCGGCCATGACTACCTTGATCCCGCGGCTGGCGAGCTTCGCCGAATGCGAGGGCGCGTTCGGCTGTGCCCCTACTACTTTGTCGGAGAAAAGACCGCGGTTTGCGGTGGGGCTTTGGCCACGATTTGCCCGGACGATAAGAAGCTCTTGCACGGGATGACCGACGCCATCCTCGTTCCCGCGGCGGTTGACATTTCAACTTAAACCGGGTTGATTGCTTTTTGTTGTTGACAAACTGTCACCTCTATCTTCTTGTCACCGTTCCCTGCGACTCAGTCGCCGGGCGCGGGTGCTATGAACAGCCAATTTCTTGACGAAGCTTCCAAAGTGATTCACGAGCCTCAAGTTTTAATCAACATGGTGTCGAAGCGGGTCCGCCAATTGAGCGCGGGCAGCCGCGCAATGGTTCCCGTGGAAGGTCGCATGGGTCTCGCAGATATCGCCTTGGCCGAGATCGCTCAAGGCAAACTAGTCCTCGCCGAAACGTCCAACGGCCAGGAGCCCGAAGAGTAATCCCAACGGGCGGGCGTCCGATGTCCGCGGAAATCGTAACCAATCGCAAGGCGCTCCGAGATTATCATATCTTGGAAACGTTCGAGGCGGGTATCGAACTCAAGGGCACGGAGGTTAAGTCGATTCGGTCTGGACTCGTAAACTTGCAAGGTTCCTTCGCGCGCCTTGAAGGTGGAGAGGTCTTTCTCTTTGATAGCGACATCCAGCCATACTTGCGCGCGAGCCACGAACAACATGAGCCAAGACGCCGTCGAAGGCTGCTCTTGCACCGAGTGGAGATCGACAAGTTAGCCAGCGCAACGGAACAGGCTGGTTGCACGCTCGTTCCCTTGAAAATGTATTGGAAGCAAGGGCGTGTTAAAGTTGCCCTCGGCATTGGCAAGGGCAAAGTGGCTGCAGATAAGCGAGCCGATCTCAAAAAACGCGTGCAAGAAAGGGAGGTTCAACGTGTGCTCGCTGGACTTCAGCGCAAACGCTAGCGTAAGCGCACGGTTAACCACCGAGAACACGGAGGGACAGAGTCTGGAAAGACAAGAGACCTCCTGAGACGATCGTCTCAAGGTCAGGGACGCGATCGTTCGAAAATCTGGCTGAATGACAGCGGAGCTTTGGACCAAGGTCATTTTATAGCATTTCCTCTGAGTTCTCTGTGTCCTCTGTGGTTATTCCGAACGAAACTCACAGTTCGAAGCTCGCGTGGCTCTCTTTGACTGGGGACGGCAAAAAAGAGATTGTTTTTGAGGGTCCGGCAGCCATATTTGCCCACCCTCAAAGGAGCCTTAGCTCAATTGGTTAGAGCGCTGCCCTGTCACGGCAGAGGTTGCGGGTTCGAGCCCCGTAGGCTCCGCTTCATTATGTCAGCGTCGGCTCTCATTGGGACAGTGGTCCTGCGCTGCTGTGCACAGCTGGGAGTTTCTTAGTTATTAAGGCAGCGGCCACCCTCCGTAGCCGGCGCTGGGATCGAGCGGCGCAGGTGCGCGCTGATGAGTTCGCTGCGCGTATGTCTCATAGCTGACCAGCAGGACGCTCGCCTGCACAAGCGCTTTCTCGACGGGAGGTGGCTTCGGTTCGGCGAAAATGAGCCACTCGCAGGCGCGCATTGGCTCGGTCTCCACACGTCGAAAGCTCCACCAGCTTTCGGCATCTCGCGGTATGCCGTAGATCGCACCAAAACCGGAGAAGTGGAACGCGGATTCTGCATCCTCGGCGGCCGGGCGCCCCGAATGGACGTTGAGTCGATGTTTATTTCTCATTTCCGCAAAGAGCCTGAACGAACCGCCACTCTTTTCCGTGCTCAGGCCCAACCAAAATGATTCTTGATCGGCGACGGGCACACAAAAGGTTCCCTCCTGGTCGCAGGCGACCGGCAGCATCCCAAGGCTGCGTATCGGGGTGCGGTGAATGCCTTCGGCCGGGAGGCGACAACGCTGGAAACTGACGCGCATCATCCCGAATAGACGCAGCGCGCCTTCCTCCAGGCGAGCCGCGCCTGGTTCCGGTGCGTCTCCGCTCACTCGTCAAACGAGCCCGCTTCACTCAAAAGCGATGCCAGGGCGTGCGGAGGGACTCGCAGTTGTTTCGCGAAAGTGGAAATCATTGTTCGCTGATCTCCGTCCGCGGTCGCGCTGTCAGGAGCTGCCGTGGACGCCGCGCCACCGAAAGATGCGGTGGACACGTCGAAGGGCTCGCTCGGATCGTCCGCTTTGGTGATTTGCTTGGAGGCGGTTTCCAGCCAGCTCTTTAGTTGTTTGCTGCGAGCCTGTTTCGATTTTTCATCGTAGCCCCAAACGAAATAGCCGCTTACTGGAACGACCGCGCGGACGCGCTCCCACAGCTCGATGGGCAGCAACTCGGGCTGCGTCTGGCTTGCTTCGACGATGAGCTCCCAGCTGCGGGCAAAGAGTGGCGGCTGTCGAAAAGGCTTCCTCGCCCGTAAGCTTGCCGCAGGGCAGTGCAGGGAGAGCGCCTCCACATCGGGATGGTCATCACCCACCAGCGCGCGGAGATTTGTGACCACGCCGTCCAACAGATTGAGCTTGGACGATGGGTTGGGTCGGCGTCGTTCCTCCTGCAACAAAAGATGTCCACCTAAAATACCGGCGATCGGATTCTGAAAATTGCGCACGAGAATCTCTTCGAGCTCCCGATTTAGAACTCGCCGCTCGTTGACCATGGCGATGCGTGCCGACTCGAGCGTTTGCTCCAATGCAACGTCGCGCTGGCTGTCGCCTACTCGTCTCATCAGTACCGTCATGCGGTTGAAACGGACATCGGCGCCAGTCTTACCGGCGGCGAGGGCCAGCAAGAATAGCTCCACTGTCCAACCTTCCGGAACCGTAAGTGCGCCCGCTAGCATTCTATCTCGTTCGTGAGGGTAGCGCACGAAGTAGGTTCCTGCTGCGACGGGAACCTGGTCCTCTACGTAGGGGTCGCCATCGGTGGACTGTTCGGGCAAATCCTTAAGCGCACGAACGACCTGACCAGCTGAATCAAGCAACTCGGTCCCTTGCCAGGGGCGAGCTTGATAGGGAGGAGCTTGCTGACCGCTCCAGACGCGCGCCATCAGGCGAATCTCGGCCGCGAGTGGCGGATCGCCGGACGCAGAAGCGGTTGGGACCGGTGACCCGCTTTGCCATGTCTTGAGCACGCCCCGGTGGGCTTTACTCGTCAAGCCGGTGCCAGGCAGCGGAGCGGCGGAATTGACTGCCGCCGACGCCATCGAGAGATCAGCCAGAGGATCGGCGAGCGCCGGAAGAGCCTCGAAACCCTCCTGGAGCGTGGAGAAATCCAGATCCTGATCTAGCAAGATGATGGATTCGGTCACCGTGTGCCCCACACGGATTTTGAGTTTATACACGCCGAAGGGAAATCCCGCCGTCAAGACTCCCCGCGATTGCGCCTGTTTTCTCAGTGTTTGGTCGATCAGAAATATCTCTGCCGTGGGCTGACGTGGATTCACCATCAAGACGAAGTTGTCGTCAGGGCCGCCGGGTGCGACCGGCGCGCCTTTGCCGCTGACCTGGACCAGATGGCTCTGCGGGCCGGTGACCTCAAAACCGTGTCGCAGGTGAAGCTCAGGTATCGCGACCACATATAACCCGTTCTCGAGCATCCGGTTCACCTCCGACTGAACGGGGAAGTTGTGCGAGGTTGCTGGCAGACCGCCCCACAACGTTGCTTGCTTTCCGACTGCATCCACGGGAAATGTCAAAGTTACGGAGGTGCTCTGCTTCTGCCGTCCGGTCGCAAAGACTAGCGTTCGGTCGGCTTTCACCACCTCCGGCTCTTTGGCGATCGTCGGGTTTTTCAGGTCGTCCTCTGTCAGGTAAGCCGACATCCCATTGAGGAGGTAGTCAGCTAGGCTTCGCCCCGTGATCTGACCTTCGGAATCGACCGCTCCTCCCTTTAAGCCCTCCAGAAGCGCCCAGGTAAAGACCCCGTGAATCTCGTCGTCTTTTGCTTTAATCGGCCGCTCGACCGTCTTGAACTGCCGTGGAGCGGCGAATGCAATGAACGTGCCTCCCATTCGGCCGAACCGTGCCGTCTTCTTCATGATATTCTCCGGGTCGATGCCGAACTCACGGTCCATGCAACAATCCATCCAAAGAACGTATTCTTTGAAGTAGAAGTTGTCTTGAAACCACTCCAGCCAACCCGAGGCATAGGAATGCCAGCCGTTATCTGGAGTCGCATTCGCAACATAGAGAGCTCCACGATAGCGGCTCGGCGAAAACCCGTGGCCGGACATATATATATAAAGCCGCCGTCCGAGCATCGGGTCATCCCGGGAGGCTCGCGGCTTCTCTTTACCGGCCTGCACGAGCGCGTCGAATGCGTCGCGCAATCGCTGCTGCTGTGGTTCGCCCTTCGTCGCTGTGGGCTCACCCCGAAAGTCGGAGGTGCAGATCAAATTGATGTGATCACGATCGTCCGGCAGGTCGCCACCATCCTTGGCTTTAAGCCAATTCGCGACCTCGAGCGCGTCCCGTTCGGAACCTTTTAAGTCCGCCGGGTCGTCCGGTGAAATCCCCAGGCCGGGATATTTTGTGATACCGACGACGATTGCGTAGTCGTCCGCGGCCATAGCAGCGTTACTCTCTCGCAGGAGAGCTTTTCGGCTACGAGTAGGCTTCCCGGACGATCTGCTTGTCCGTTTCCGTGAGATTGGTGTTGAGGCCGGCCGAGAAGCCGTCCTGCGTCCATGCGAGCGGAATGGGATACATCATGATCGACTCGGCGTCCACTGGTGAGCTGTGAACCGAGGCGGGATCATACTTCCTGAACATGTTGTTCTCAATCGTTTCGAGATCCCAGTTGTTCGGCGGGCCTTGCAGGTCTTGAATCACGGCGTCGCGGTTCCACTGGATGGCGCGATTCGGGTTTTGGTGTTCGTGGATCAGCCCGAGCGCATGACCAAACTCGTGCAGCACCACTCGCCGCACCTGGTCGTCGGTGGACTCGTCTGTCAACCACCCATAGTTCATTGTCGGCTCACTCGCGTCGATCTGGCGCGCGACCGTGCCCAGGTACGACCAGGATCCCCGGCCCGGTTCGAAGGCAATCCGGATATCGGCGTCGCCCTCCTGGACGAAATCGAACCTCAGATTCGCGATGGTCGTCCAGACCAAGGCGACATTCTTCACGCGCTCCTGCAGGGCGGGGCCGCCGTCGAGGAACTTTACGGTGACGGTTGATCCGGGAGTCCATTTCAATCCGCTGAGCAGTGCGGCTTTCGTTCCTTGCGCTTTTGCACGATCTGCACCGGTTAAGCTCTCGATCCCGGGGCACATGCAGTAGTAGTTCTCTTCGTTGTTACTCATAGTGTTATAGATGGTATTTGTTTCGGCGGGGTAAATGGAGTCTGCCGGCTACCGGATAGGTCCGAGAGTAGACACACGTCATGAAAATGCCAAGCGGCCAACCAGAGAGGTGGCTCGCGAAACGATCGGCCTCGCCCGCATGCGGTTCAACAAGCACTCTCGGTTTCGTTGGCAACTTCCTGTATCGCTGCATAAGCGAAGTTTAGTCGAATGCCAATATTATACTTACGCGAGCCGCTTGCTTAATCGAAGCGATGATCATTCGCCGGCAGCTCCGAGACAGAACGCAATCAAACCCGCTGAGACCTCACGAATGACCTCTTCTGCTTCAGACCAAGGAGGTTGAAAGCTATCACCGCATTCGACAGTGAAGCCGTAGACCTTGGTCTTTGACGGATCGGCAAAATGGCGACTGAATGCATAGTCATCGCTCGCACCCGACGTCGGATAAAGCCCGTAAGCTTGCTCAACACCGTAGTCACTACCACGAACTGCTTTCACAGCATCGTTCATTCGAGAGCTTAGTGTTTCTAGCGTCTCAAGATCCTCCGGGGGGAGGTATTCACCATATATTCGATCGTTTACACGGCCGCGGACTCCGTCGAAGGTGCTGTTAGTAAAAGTCTGGTCTGGCTCTGTCGTCTGATTCTGGTCACTACCCCAGCCGTGTAGAATGACCGGGACCGCGCTGTGCACGTCCAGATGCCAACGAATCCGTGGAAACGCGTCGAGTAGCCAGACGACATTTCTAACCTCTGGTTCCGAGCCCGCTGTGGGGCCTCGATATACGTTCTTATCGCAGGGATCCTCTGAGGCACTAACTCCCGAGTCCGGAGCAAATTTCGTCAAATGGTCCCACAAGAAATCGAAGTTGCGGTTGAGATCTACACCGACACAATTTCCACTGCTAGGATGTGGCCGACGATTCTTGCGCCAGAGGGGATCGTTGGTCTGGCTGTAGTGTCGCCCGTCGGGGTTTACACATGCGCAGACGAAGAGATTCAGAGATTCCATTACTTGCCGAATCTCATTCGCCGTGAATGTCTTACTGCCATATCCCAGGCCTGTCCCCAACTGATATGCCTCGGCGAGGTCAGCGGCCAGCGAGATGAGGGCATCGGGGGGAACCCACTCCCTGGCATGGACGCCGCCTAGGATTAGAATTCCATCGGCTTCGTCGCTGCTTTTCGTCCCGATGCGAAGGACATGAACCTGGCGACCTTCATGACTAAGATTTGGCGCTCGGAGCAACTCTGTCGTTGCCGGATAGGCTGCGGCCAGATTCTGCAATGCTGACTGGATCTCGCCGACGTTTAGATAAGCCATAGTTTTTACTCCTTACGCCCCAGACCTCGAGGCACTTGGCCCCTAACTGAGAAGCGGTTTGTTCCTCCCACCTCTTTTTGGCGTTCGCGGCCCACTTCGGTTGCATTCTCGAGAACGCGAATAGAGATGCGAGATGCTGCGCGACTCCTTCGAGCGACCTCTAACTGAGTTTCGGGAAGGTAAGCATCTATGGAGAACCTACCATCTTTCTGTCGAGGAGTGGCACGACACCCTAGATCGGGCTTAAATTCATCGGCAAAGGCTCGCAGATCGGCCAATGTCGGGCCCTCAATTTTGACACGGATTATGGATTCTTTGTTCATGTGGCTGATTTGACAATTAAGCGTCCATCGGCTGGAAGTCAGCGGAACGGTGGGACCCTTCCCGATAGTTGTTCAAAGCAAACGACTTTGACTTAATGACAGAAGTCTGCGCCCGTTCACGATACGCGCGCCTGCATCTGAGCACGTGATGGATGCCAATGGCTAAGAAGTGACCCATGGCATAGAAATGATGCCATCAAGAGGCGCTGGAATCAATCACATAGTGACGGCGAGCCCTTGAAAGGGTCCTCGGTTGCCAGAAGGTGTATCGCCTTAGATCGGCAACGTTTTTCCCAAAGGCACCTGCCGTCGGGCGCAAATTAGGTGTATCTGCTCGGGCAGCCGATGCTCTAAACCATCTGCGCCGAGTTCTCGGGAGTCGACGGTTCGATTAACAACATCAGGACCACCAGCTACCAAGTTCCAGTTCCCCAACGGCTTTTCGAATCACCAGCTTATTCAGCGACTTTTCCACGCCGGTTCAAGAAGCATGCGCCGGGGGACAGGTTAGATAATTCTGACCCGATCGCAGATGCGCCTGGTTCGCTAAGCTTTGGTAAATCACCGAAGCGAGTTCGCACAAGAATGCTTCTCGACATGTATGGTGAAGCCAAACAATCTCCGGCGAAATCAACGTTTCCCCTGCGGTAGGCGATCATCCTCAAGGCAAGGTTTACTTCAATATCATCGATTCAAGAGATCCCCGATTACCCGCTTGTAATCGCCTGAAGATCGGCACGCGACCTGCATTCTGTGCGACCGAGCAGTTAGATCGCCGACAACCCAAACCGGAAGCGGGCTGTCTTCCATGTTCGACCAGGATTCCGACAGCCCGCCTCGGAACGAACGTAGGCAACTAGCTGATGCGTCACGGCTGCCTACCAGGCCACTTTCGGTGGCTTGTTGGTTTTCTATGACATGTGACCTAAAATTAGACAAGTCAGGTGTAATACTGGTTTTGCCGTACGCGTGGTGAGGGCACCGTGGCCCAAGGGTTCACATGTCGGAGAGAAGGTCCGCCGAGGAACACGACGGCTGAAAGCTCCTGATTTAGCGAAGTATTCTTGTCATTGCTCGGAACGCGTATGACTACGAGTGGGCCCTGCCATATGTCCGAAAATGCGGGCATAGAAGGTAAAAAAGTCGTAAAAGTTTGAGAGCGAGGGCCATACGTGCCATCGATGAGGGGGGATAGCCGTAATTCGAACGAACTTGTGGGAAAAATCTAGGAGCCATAGACTTACGAAGCGGGCTTTGAACGCGCCATGAAGTCTGTCCCGGCAGCACTAGTTTCTCTTTGATTTGGTGGGAATTCCGCAAATTCCTGGCTTGTCGCGTTACTGCGTGAAGGATCTAAGGCACTTTTGAACTTGCCTACTCTACACTTCGGGGAAGTATGGCCGCCCATTGATCCAGCAAATGGTGGAAAAGGGCCGCGGCCTAGCGACCTCCTTTCTGCTTCGCACTCTTCAGCTAAAATGTCCGCAGATTGAGATGCAGAGAATCAGGTGTATGGCAATCCGAGGGCGCGGGCGACCAAGTCGATGCAGGCGATGCTAATCCCAGGAGTAGCGGCGGGCTGCCGTTAAGCCCACCGACTTCTTTCCCCGCAGATCCTTGGGCAGCCCGCTGTTGACAGAGGCGGGCGGCTCGCCCCAAAACAATGAAGGCTTGTGGTGGAGCCGCCCTATATGTCGGTAAATAGATAACACGGCTTGCTATCGCAAGTCAGTCGGGGGATTCCTTATTTTGCGGTCGTGGGTTCCCTGAGGAGGATTGCGACGTATGCGCTTTGGCGCTCAACAAACCGATCGAGAGGCGGCATGCTTCATATGCGACGAAGAGAACAGGTCAGTTGCGGGCGCTGACGCGATGCAAGTCTAGCGGTGCGGTCTAAGCGCGCGCTTATCCGTGACGGTCTGTGCGGATCGCGCCACATTCTTTCATAATTGTTCCAGCCTGATCGGCGCGACTGGCCTCAGTCTTCACTAGAACGAATTCGCTGTGATGCAGGGTGATCGCGTAGCCCTCGATTACGTCGGCTGGAAGATTGTAATCGGCAAGATGTGCTTTAAACGAGCGGACGATGGCGCTGTGGTCGCGCTTGGATGGCAAAACCGGTTTCGCATTGTCCCAAAAAGTCGCCGGCGTATGACCCAAGGCAAACGCGATTGGGTCCCCCTTGGGCGCGTCTTCTGCCACGATCGACTCGTCATAAACTGTTTCGTCAAAGCCAGCGCGTGCCAATTTGTTCACGGCCTTATCCAGGTCTCGTGCATTGTCGAATATTCCGACGATTGTGATCATTTAGTTTTGCCGGGCGAAGGTTGATTTGTACGGCTCAAAACAGCCTCGCATCGGCTCTAAACCTGAGCAAGAGGAATAGCGCGTTTTCTTCGGTAATCTCCTGCCGCAAAAACGACGATCTAGGTGATGTTCAACAACAATCCGAGTATCCAATCAAAGATGTGCTTGCTCTTGGAGTAGCCGTGCGGATATCAGCTTGATCGCGTAACTCGATTCGAACGAACAGAGAAGTGAGATGTGAGCGCACCGCTCGAAAGAAGCTTGAGATTCATCGAGACCGGCAGAATTTCCCCTTTCGGGCCGGCCGATTTGATGCGAGTGACCACGGTCAGCCACATTTTGAGGGGAGGGACGGTTTGCCACCACGGCTGACAGTTGCGAAATTTTAGAAAAACAAGGAAAACTACCAATAAGAACTGCACACAATGAAAGCACCCAAATTTATCCTAGCTGTCCTGCTTAGCTCGGCAGGCCTGACTGCACACGCTGACACCTTCAAGATCGATCCGGTGCATTCCTCGATCGGGTTCAGCGTGAAACATCTGGGAGTGACTGATTTTTACGGTCGATTCAACGACGTTTCCGGACAAGTTGTCTTCGACAAGGCCGATCCTTCCAAGAGTTCAGTCGAGGTCACCATCCCGGTCGAGAGCATTGATACGCACAATGAGAAGCGTGACCAACATTTGAAGAGCCCTGACTTTTTCAACGCCAAGCAGTTTCCGACGATCGTTTTCAAGAGCAAGAGCGTCGAAGGGGGTGGCGACACTTACAAGGCGACCGGCGATCTGACCTTGCATGGTGTCACCAAGCCTTTGACGTTGGAGATCAAGAGAGGGCCGGAAGGCAAGGGCATGGAGGGCGAAATCCGTGCGGGCGGCGAGACAGAGTTCACGATAAAGCGAAGTGATTTCGGCATGAATTTCATGCAGGGAGGTCTTGGTGACGAAGTAACCGTCCTTCTCAGCCTCGAAGGCGTGAAGCAATAAGCGTGTTTTTCGTTCGACAGTTCTTGCCAGGAATTCTGGTCGCGTTGCTGGTTTCCGGCATCTTTTCTGTTGTTGGACGCCTCTGGAAAGCAAACAGCTGGGCTGACGCAATCGCAGTTGGAGTTGGCTACGCCGCCGGTCATGCGGTAACCGCCGGTTGGCCGGCTTTCCCGCCAATCGAAGCGACACAGTGGCTCCCTTATCTTGGGATTGCGGTGACGGTCCTGGCAGTGATCGATACGCTGCTGCGGCCGCCGGGAACGCTCCGTGCCGTGTATATGGTTTCTTTGCTGCGCAGGAATCTTGTCGCTGCTGTTGACTTCTAAATTCCAGTATGGCTGGTCCCTCTTTGCAGGGGTGGTATGGATTGTGGGCCTGACAACGACCATGCTGGTACTCACCAGTTTCCTTGACAGGACGGCGCAACGCGACGCGTCAATTTCCCTTCCGCTTATTCTAGCCATAGTCGCTGGCGGGACAGGTGTTGCCTTGATGCTGTCGGGGAGCATGCTTCTGGGGCAATTGGCATTGGTTCTGGCAGGCGCATTTGGAGCCATTGTGATCGTGGGCACGCTGCTCCCGAACGCCATCAACGGGCGCGGCATTGCGCCGGTATCCGCGACCTTGCTTGCCGGTCTTTGGCTGAGCGGCTATTTTTTCTCAGAGCTGCCGGCAGTGAGCGGATTTCTGCTTTTAGTCTCCCCGATTCCTGCTCTGATGCTCGTCCTGTTTGATGAAAGCGGAAGTCCGAGAAGGGGCCTCCTTCTGCGCGCTATCCTCGTCGCCGTGCCAGTCGCTCTGGCGGTATTCCTGGCCTTCGGAGCCTCGCCGTCACCTTATTGAGAGCATAGATAGATGCCCGAGAGGATGGCCCGGGGCTGGCGCACGAAGCCTCGCTATGCCGACTTCCATTTTATGGAACATCCGATGCTGGGTTTCTGGACCGTTGACGCTTCACGGCCGCTGATTACGGCATCAAGTGCGGCGCGCATTTCACGCCCGGAAATCGGGACGCCATTCCGTGGAGTGCTGTCGTCGAGACGGCCATGATAGGCGAGTCGTCGATCGGAATCGAAGACGAAGAAGTCAGGCGTGCATTGGGCATCGTATACCTTGGCCACCGATTGCGTCTCATCGTGGAGAAACGGAAAGGGAAAATCGTACTCAATGGCCATTTCGCGAAGTCTCTCCGGAGAGTCGTCGGGGTAAGCGGCAGAATCATTCGAGCAGATCGCCAGAAACGAGACGCCTTCAGGCTGGTAATGGCGCGCGATCCGCAGAATCTCGTCCCGAACGTGGACCACGTAAGGACAATGCCTGCAGATGAACATCACGACGAGCGCCTTGGCTTGCGGCACCTGAGAGAGAGAGACCGTTTCTCCAGTGACGACATTCGGTAGTGAAAATTCCTTCGCCGGCGTTCTCAGCGGGATAGAGGTGAGTGATTCTATTGCCATATTTGCATGTTGTGCCCGCAAGTGCGCCTTGGCAACCTCAGTGCGGCGGGTTAATCCTCCCAAAAACTTCGTGTAGCCAGCGCAGGCCGATGAACAGAATTTATATCGCCCGAAATCGTCAGGCCCTTGGCCAGTTTTCTCCTGAGGAGGTGGCAGAAGGACTTGCCTCCGGAGAGTTCCTGCCAACCGACCTTGCCTGGCGCGAGCCGATGGAAACTTGGAAACCTCTTGATGAGTTCACGGATCTTCCGCCGGCAACGCGCTCGCTCGTTCCACCGGCGCTCCCGCAGCAATCGGCAGATTCGGAAATGGCAGTCGAGCCCGCCTGGGAACGTCGCAAGCAACTCGGCGCGTTTTCGGCACTCGTCGAGACCGTGCGTCAGGTCCTGGCCGCACCTGTCGCGACCTTTAAAGCCATGAAACGCGAGGGCGGTCAGGCCACGCCATTGTTCTTTTACTTGCTAGTGACGACTTTCGCCACTTGGGCGGCCATCGCATATCAGCTCACCTTCATTATGATGAATCCTGAGGCGATACTCGGCCCCCTCGCCAAATCCCTGGATAGCGCTTCAATTATCGGGATCCACGTGTTCTTGATGGCCCTTTTTCCGATGCTTCTCATCTTAGTGGCCTATTGCGCTGCGGGAATTTTCCATCTCGTCTTTCAACTTCTTGGCAGCAGCAGCCAGCCCTTCGAAGTTACATTCCGTGCCTATTGCTACGCGGTGGCACCGGCTTCCGTATTTCGGTTGATTCCGATTTGCGGGGATGTTCTGTTTTTTGTTGCGGCCCTTGTGCTCCTGGTCTTCTCGTTTCGCGAAACATTGCGCGTTGACGGCGCACGAGCGACCATCGGTGTCATGGTGCCATCCTTGTTATGCTGCGGGTTTATCTGGGCCGCCTACACTTTAGCCGGAGGCGCTGTCGCGCAGGGCGTGCTCAAATGATCCGGAGGATGGGCCCGGGAGCGTCCTGGCAAGCGCACTGAACGCTGGCTTGAGCAGCGCTTGGGGAGTTTGCCAGACCTTCCAGCGCGCAATCGAGCGCCAGGTGGGGAGAGTTACAATCGCGGCTGAGATGACCGAGAATAATATGTTGGAGTGGAGCCTCAAGCTCGGCGAGGACGCGAGCGGCGGCGGTGTTCGAAAGATGTCCGTGCCGCGAGAGGATACGTTGTTTAACCGACCAGGGGCGACGGAAGTCATTCTGCAGAAGGGCTTCGTCGTGGTTTGTCTCGATGAGGATCGCGCGAACTCCGCGAAGTGCGTCAAAAACCAGACGGGTTGCATAACCGAGGTCCGTAAGCACCCCGAAACAAGATCCGTCGCAGGAAATTCGAAATCCGACGGGATCCACCGCGTCGTGCGGAACAGAGAATGCCCGAATGACAAAGCTTCCAATCCGAAACTCCGCTCCCGTCTGGAAGAATCTCCAGTCGCCATGCACCAAACCGAAATCTTGAAGAACTCGGCCGGTGAGCACGTTGCAAAATAACGGCACTTGGTGACGCGTCAGCATTACCTTCAACGCGCTCGTATGGTCGCCATGTTCATGAGTCAGGAGAATGCCTGACAGTTGCTCCGGGCATAACCCCATCGCGAGCAGGCGGGCGCTCAGTTGCTTGGCACTCAGACCCGCGTCGATGAGAAACGAGGCCGTCTCGTTGCGGACGAGAGTGGAGTTGCCTTCGCTGCCACTCGCCAGCGTGATCACCTCGAACATCTGTCACTTATGCCAGCGCTGCCCGGATTTCGCGACAAGGAAATTGCAGGCAGTTGTGGAAACTGGCAACGTCGAGGAGGGTTCATGCAGCAATATCATCGCCTTCTACGTCTTGTTCTGGAGCAGGGGACTTTCAAGACCGATCGCACTGGGACTGGAACGTATTCCGTCTTTGGCGCCCAGGAGCGCTTTGATCTCGCCGATTCGTTTCCGCTGCTGACAACCAAAAAGCTTCACCTGCGTTCCATCATCCACGAACTGCTCTGGTTTCTAAAGGGGGAGACCAACGTCCGGTATCTCCAGGAAAACAACGTGACCATCTGGGATGAATGGGCCGATGAAAACGGCGATCTGGGCAGGATCTATGGCGCCCAATGGCGCGACTGGCGCCGTCCAGATGGAGGGCGCGTCGATCAAATCGCCCGCTTGCTCGAGGAGATCCAACGGACACCTGACAGCCGCCGGCTGATTGTGAGCGCATGGAATCCGGGCGAGCTCGACCGCATGGCGCTGGCGCCCTGCCACGCGATGTTTCAATTTTATGTGGTCGATGGGGGCTTGAGCTGTCAGCTCTACCAACGAAGCGCGGACTTGTTTTTGGGCGTGCCGTTCAACATCGCTTCGTATGCGCTTCTCACCTTGATGATCGCGCAAGTGTGTCAATTGCGGGCGGTGGAATTCATTCACACTTTCGGCGATCTGCATCTCTATTCGAACCACCTCGAACAAGCGCGCGAACAACTTTCGCGCGCGTGCCGTCCGCTGCCGCGCATGAGCCTCAATCCCGCGGTGAAGTCCCTCGAGGACTTTCGCTACGAGGATTTCGTTCTGGAAGGCTACGATCCACATCCCGCCATCAGAGCGCCTATTTCGGTGTGAAGGCGATCGCGGCGATGTCTCTGAACCGCGTGATCGGAGCCGAGGGAAAGATTCCGTGGCACGTGCCGGAGGACCTCAGATTCTTCAAGCGAACGACTCTAGGTCATGTCGTGGTGATGGGACGAAAGACCTATGAGTCTCTTGGCAAACCTCTGCCCAGTCGGGAAAATTGGGTGGTTTCAAACCGCCCGCTTACGGGAGTGCGGGTCATCCATGATCTGGATGAAATCGCCGAACCGCGTGACGGCCGCGAGATCTTCGTCATCGGCGGAGCCCAGCTTTACGCGGCGCTCCTGCCAAGATGTGCGGAGCTCCTCTTGACGTTGATAAAGCGCGAGGTCTCCGGAGATGTTTTCTTTCCAGCCTTTGAGGATTCGTTTCGTTTGGAAGAAGTCGTCCAAACGTCTGATCAATTGGAAATTCGCAGATACAGGCGCAGGGCAGCGGCACCGCTGGGCGAGCGCAAGCGAGGGCTTAGCTGAAGGTCAAGTTCTTGACGCCGGAAGCCGCCGCCGCGTTCAGGACGTCGATGATGCGCTCGTGTTTCGTCTGGGGGTCGGGGCGGATGATCACCGGGTCCTTGTCTCCAAATTTGGCGATGGTATCGCGGAGCCAACCGCGCAGCTCGGGAAGTTCCTTACTCCCCGGAGTATCATACACCTTGTTGTTCATCTGAACTTTGCCATCCGGAAAGATATCGATGATGATCGGCGTGGGAGGAGGTCCGGGTTTGGTTTCGCCGCGGCCACTCGGCAGGTTAATCGTCAGTTCCTTCGGAATGATTTGCGAGCCCGCTGAGGCCATGAAAAAGAGCAGGAGAACGAAGACCACATCGACCATTGGAGCGATCTGAAAGCCGATGTCTCCGTCTTGATTCGTTCCGGCTGCCATAGATCTGCTCTCGAGATTGAATTATCTTTCCTTGTCCGCAACGGAAAACGTGACGTTGCCGACCCCGGATCTGCCAACCGCCTCGAGCAAGCCCCGCATGAATTCGTAACGAACCTCCTTATCGGCGCGGACAAGGACTCGGACGAAAGGGTTAGCACCCACCTTCGCCTGAAGCATCGGCGCGAGTTGGCCAAGATTGATGGCCTTTTCGTCAACTTCGATCACCGTCTGATTGTTGATCGCATTGTGAAGAACATTAACAATGACTTGGCCGGGATTTTTCTTTGATTCCTTCGCTTCTCGGGCAACCGGCAAGTCCACGTCTTGATTGGACTGCAGCATTTCCGTGGAACTAATCGACATAAAGAAAACGAGCAGCACCAGCAGGATATCAATCATCGGCGCGATCTGGAACTCAGGATCGACTTCAGGCTCTGCCTTCCTAACGCGCTTCTTCCGGCCCGGTCTATGAAGTTCCCGTTCGACCATTCCTTGGCAACAGACAAGTCCTTACGCCCACTCGAGCGAGGCTCCACAGTGCGGGCAGGGACTTTGTCCTGGTTGGATCGTTCCGTTGCAGATCGGGCAGTTGGTCGTCAAGGCCACAGACACCTTTCGGGACGAGCTCGACGAAGAAGGGACGCTGGCGCCGGCTTCGAAGTTTTCGCCGATCTTGATTCCCGCAAGCTCGTCAAAGGGGATGTCTTCCACCAGGTAGTTGAGCTTGTCGTCGGCATTGACGAGGACAATGGTCGAGCGGTTTCGAAAGTAGTAATAAAAAATGAACGCCGGAATGGCGATGAACAGGCCGCTGGCTGTCGCCATGAGAACCTCGCCGATACGCAAAGCCAAAGCTCTCGGGTCCGACACACCTGAGGAGCCAAGAACGGCGAAAGCCCCCATCATTCCAATGACCGTTCCGAGCAGACCAATCATCGGCGCCACCACGCCGACAACGGAGAGATAACTATTCTTTGTCCTGAGCACCTGGGCTTCGCGCAAGCCGTGTTCGATCAACGCATTTTCCACGGCGTCCTTCCCGCGACCGATGCGCTCAAGAGCGCCCTTAAGGACACGGGCGATATATGCTTTGTTGGCGTGGCAGATCTCCCAAGCCTCTTGGTAATTGCCGGCCCGAATAGTCGCTTGAAGGGAGTCGAGTAAAGCTTTCGGCGCAAGTTGTTCATCGCGCAGGGTGAGAAACAGCTGAATAATGAACGTCACCATGATGACGGAGGTCGCCAGGATCGCGACCCAGATCAAGATGATGAGAGGTCCGCCATCGGCGATCGTCTCCAGAATGGTGTGCGACTCTGCGGCGGCACTGGTCTCTCCGGTGGCCTCTTGCGCGAAGGCTCCAGGCGAAAGAAGGAGCAGCCAGCAGGAGGGAACGAGGGCGCGCGACAGCAACGAATTAACTTTCTTCATGGGCAATCAATCAGGGAACAATCACCTGCTTCTCTTTGACGAGAACGTCAGCGCGGTCCTGCGCTTTGGCAACAACGGCTCGATCGTCGTGGAAAAGAGTAACCGCGCTTAAGTAGTCGCGGAGCGCCTCGGGATAGGCTCCTTCACTTTCATGCACCATTCCCATCAAGTAGAACGCCTGCCCGTAAGCCGCGCTTTTCCCAGCGGGCGCGGCCATCACCTTGTCAGCTTCTGAGACGATCGGCAGAAGCCTCGCCTTGGCCGTTGCAAAATCCTTCTTCGAGACAGCCAGTCTCGCCAAGCCAATATCCGAGAGCGAGGTGGCATTTGGGTAGGACTTTGTGAATTCGGCGAAAGCGCTCTCCGCACCAGGAAGTTGGCCCAGCGAAAGATAAACGTCGCCAAGCATAGCGGCAGCTCGCTCCGCCCACTCGGTGGGCAGACCGCGAAAGGCCTCCACCACAGGCTTCAAAAAGCTCAGAGTTTGGTTGGCGTTGCCCTCCTGCCAAGCCTTGATCGCGTCCTCATATGCTTTGGGGGGATCCTTGGTTACCGAGGCAATTTGATCCATCGCGATGCTAGTCTCGGCTGGTCCGACCTTGATCTTGAGCTTGCCATTGATGACGCCGAGGATTTCTCCCTCACGACGCTGCCCATCCTTTTGGACGATAAAATCCTGGGCAATTAGCATGCTGAGGGTCCCCCAGAGGGTCACCAGAGCCAGGCAGCAACGCCGGGACACACTTGCATTCATTTCTTATCTGCTTTAATCACATCCGCCCGGCAAATCAACAGTTTCGCCGCTCTTTCATGATTACCATTCTTCGAAAAAACCAGCGCGTGCTCATGCTGGTGGTCGCCGTCTTGACGATTATCGCCTTTATCTGGCTCTACAATCCCGCAGATACCTATCAACTGGGGAGAGGCGCGGTCGCCACCATCTACGGGCGTAAAGTTTCCCAGGCGGATGTCGAGCGTCAGGTCAAGACTTATCAACTCGCTCTGGCGATGGGGCAATTCTCGCTGCTCGAAAACCTGGGCGGAATGAGTCAAGACGAGAATCAGGCTCTGGATGAATTTATCTGGAACCTTTTCGTCGTGCACCATCAGGCGAAAGAACTCGGTGTCGAGCCGACCGACTCGCAAATTGCTGACCGCATAAAAGCAGTTCGAACCTTCCAGACGGGCGGGCAGTTCGATCCGTCGAAGTACAAGGTCTTCGTCCTCGAGCAACTTGGGCCGCGTGGTTTCACCGAGCTCCAGCTCGAGAACGTCATTCGCGATGCTCTACGGGTCGAACGCATCCGAGAAATTGTCTCTTCTCCCGCCGCGGTTAGCGATCTGGATTTTCGAGACACCGCACGGGTGCTCCAGGAACTCAGCGCGCAGGTGGTTCGTTTTCCACTGGCGTCGGTTGCGAATGTCGCGAGCGTCACCGAGGAGGAAGTAGCCGACTTTTATCGGCAATATGGCCCGGCCTTATCGATCCCGGAAACACGCGCAGTCGAATATGTGAAATTCCCTCTCGTGCCGGGCGAGAAGCCGCTCGAGGGGCGCGAGAGAGTCGAAGCGCTCCAGAAGTTGGCCGACGCGGCCACGCAATTCTCCGAGCAAGCTGCGGCATCCTCCTTCGAAAACGCGGCCGCGACGCAGGGTCTGACAAGCCAAAC
This sequence comes from uncultured Verrucomicrobiae bacterium, assembly GCA_963706955.1. GTDB lineage: Bacteria > Verrucomicrobiota > Verrucomicrobiia > Chthoniobacterales > Terrimicrobiaceae > DASTFP01. The sequence continues at coordinate 54,096 of CAVPOC010000006.1, forward strand.
AACCGCAGAATTTGACCGAGATGGCTCGACCACCTCGTCTAGCAATCAGGCCATCGCCGCGGATCTCAAGAACCTGGCGCCGACCGCGTTTCTTCTCACCGACAAAAATCCGGTGAGCGACGTCGTTCAGTCCGGTGACGCATTTTTCGTGCTGAAACTGGCGAAGGTAAATCCGCAGCGTCCGATGACCTTGGAGGAGGTGCGACCCCTGGCCGAGAAACAACTGGGCGCACGCAAGGCGGAGCGTCTCCTTCGCGAAAAAGCCGAACCAGCGCTCGCTAAGATTCGCGAGGCCATGGCTGCAGGGAAGTCGTTTTCTGATGCAGCTGCGGCAGAGGGGCTGCCGGTCAAGAGCTTTGACCACCTCGACCCGAGCGGTGAAAACCTCTCCGCGGAAGAGCAGGGAATCGCTGCGGCCACGCTGCTCATGGAACCTGGACAGTTTTCCGGATTGATCTCCGATGCGGATGGTGGGTTCGCTGTCTTTCTCTTCGAACGCGCTCCCCTCGCTGCGGCTGCTCTGGAAAAGAAGCCTGAATTGACGGCGCGCATTCTGGAAAGCAAGCGTCGTTTGCTTTTTCAGACCTGGTTATCTTCGGCTCGCGATGCCGCGAAAGTGACGCTTGCTTCCGTCCGAGAGTGACATGTCTCGCCATCCTCGAGCTGTCGAACTTTTCGAAGAGGCGACCGGCGATATCGCGCTGGGCGAGATCGATGCGGCTGTCGCCAAATATCGGGAGTGTGTTCGACTTGATCCGGAGTATTTCGACGCCTGGCATGCGCTGGGGATGGCTCTGATGAAGGCGGCGCGCGTCGGTGAGGCGATCGAGGCCGGACTCAAGGCGGTCGAGATCAATCCCAATGACCAGCTCGCCTGGTCGAGTCTCTCGATCTTCTATGTAAAAAACGGCCAGGTGCCCGAGGCGGAGGCGGCCGGAGCTAAGGCGAGGATCTTGTCCTGGGGAGGAAAGATTAGAAAGGACGAGACCGAGCGGTGAAGGCGTTCTTCATTACGACGGCGATCGACTACACGAATGCCCCGCCGCATCTCGGCCACGCCTATGAGAAGATCCTTGCCGATGTCCTCGCCCGTTACCATCGCCTAAAGGGAGAGGCGACGTTCTTTCTCACCGGTGTGGATCAGCATGGCCAAAAGGTCCAGCAGGCCGCGCAACGAGAAGACATACCCGTCGAGAAATTCGTCGATCAAACCACAGAGAAATTCGTGGCGCTCTGGAAGAAACTTGATCTCAGCTATGATGCTTGGGCCGCCACAACCAATCCCTTGCACAAGACCTGTGTCAGGAAAATTCTGCAGACACTCTACGAAAAGGGTGAGCTCTACAAGGCGACCTATCGGGGCTTCTATAGCGTGCGACAGGAGCAGTTTCTTACCGACAAGGAGCGCGGACCTGAGGGTGTCTTTGGCCCTGAGTGGGGCGAGGTTATCGAACTCGAGGAGGAAAATTGGTATTTCCGGCTGGCAAAATATCGCGCTTGGCTGCTGGCCTTTCTCGACACCCACCCGACCTGCGTTTCGCCAGCCTTTCGTCAGCAGGAATTACGCAATGCGGCCGAAAAGCTGAGCGGCGATTTATCGATCTCGCGCCCAAAGTCTCGTCTCGCCTGGGGGATCGAACTGCCATTTGACTCCTCATGTGTGACCTATGTCTGGTTCGATGCCTTGGTGAACTACATCAGTTTCGCCGGCTATCTTGAGGACGACATTGCTTTTCGCGAGCGTTGGCCTGCTTTGCACGTTATCGGCAAGGATATCCTCATTCCGGCGCATGGCATCTACTGGCTGGCCATGCTCAAGGCGATGGGCTTTGCCGATGACGATATGCCGACGTTTCTAGTCCATGGTTACGTCCTCGTCGATGGCGACAAGATGAGCAAATCTTTGGGCAACATTCGTGACCCAAATACGTTCGCCGATACCTTCGGCGCCGAAGCGCTTCGCTATTATCTCATGCGGGATTGTGTTGTCGGCCAGGATATGGATTTCACCGACCAACGGTTGATTCAGCGCTTCAATAGCGAACTCGCTAACGGTCTCGGGAACCTTGTCAATCGAACACTCACCATGGCGCATCGATATCGCCATGGCCGCTTATCACAGTCACTGCAGGATGGCTTGCGCGACCGCGCGCTCTCCGCCGCGAGCTCGTATGCGGAAGCCATGGAAGCCCAATCGATAAACCTCGCTCTGGAGAAAGTGGCGGAGCTGGTGACCGAGGCAAATCAGTTCGTGGAAAGAAGTGCGCCTTGGAAGCTCGCCCGGGAAGCAAACAATGAAGCGCGGCTCGACGCGATATTTTATCACCTGGCAGAAGTCATCAGGTTGATCGCGATCATGATCTCGCCGGTAATCCCAAAGGCCGCGGCAGACATTCTCCAACAACTGAACTGGACTGGCCGGTGGGCGCTGACGGAAACGTCCTGGGGCATTTTGCCTGAGCGTCATCAACTCGGAGAGCCGCACCCAATTTTTCCAAGGATCGAAGCCACCGCCAAGGTGGACTAGCCTGAACTGCTGAATAGTCTCCACCGCAATTTGACCAGTGTCGGATTTCACTCCAACGTTGCGACAAAGGCTGGAATTTTGGGGACTTTCCCTCCTGGTCTGGATGGTAGGTCGCCTGCCCTATGGTTTCTTGCGACGGATGGCCGGGGTGCTTGGCGCCCTTGTCTTTGCTTTCGACAAACGCGGAAGGGAAGTGGCTCTGGCAAACTTGGACTCCGCTTTCGGTGACGCACGCACGCGCCAAGAGAAGCGGCGAATCGCCGTGGGCAGCTATCAAACATTTGCGCGCACGATGCTCGAGCTCTTTTGGTCCCCTAATCTTAGCGAGCGTGTCGCCCGCGGTATTGCACGGTTTGAAGGTCTCGAGCCTTGCCATACTGATCCCCGGCAATCGGCGGTCTACCTCTGTTTGCACTACTCAAATTTCGAGTGGTTCAGCCAATTCGCCGCTTACACGGTCGGGAATGGTGCGGTGATCGCGCAGCGATTCAAGAACCCCCTCATCGGTCAGATTTTCGATCGCCTCCGAGCCAGTACCGGCCATTGGGTGATCCCGCAAGAGCGTGCCATGATTCGAATGCTCAAACATCTCAAGAGCGGTGGCAAATTCGCGATGCTCTGTGACCTCAATCTCGATCCCAGCGAGACCAGCGTGATCATCGATACCTTCGGTGGCCTTAAGATCTGCGTGACACAGATGCAGTCCGCGCTGGCGCTCCGCACCGGCGCCAAAATCGTTCCTTGCGAATGCCGGCCGGAGGCCGACGGGACTTACCGAATGGTGTATCACAAACCGCTAGAATTCTCAGCGGAGACCAGCGCGGCAGAGATTACCCAGCTCTGCTGGAACGTCCTGGAGCCGTCGATTCACCAACAACCCGAATGCTGGCTTTGGGCCTACAAGCACTGGCGTTTCCTGCCATCCGACGACAAGAGCGGTCGCTATCCATTCTACGCCAACATCGCCAAGCGGTTCGATAGAATGCAGGCGAAGCAACAGAAGGCGGCCTCTTCTACGGCTCGACAGTCTCCAGATAAGTAGACTTGCCATCTTGAATCCGGAGAATCATTCCCGGCTTTCGGGGATTTCGATCTTGATCGAATGCGATTGTTCCAGTCACGCCGGCAAAATCCTTCGTCGCGGCAAGGGCATCTCTCAGCGCAGTTGAAGTGGTGCTGCCGCCGCGTCGCAAGGCATCCGCGAGGAGCCAGACGGCGTCGTAGGTGAGCGCGGCGAGCGAAGGAGGGGCTGCTTGAAACTTGGCCCGGTAAGACTCGCTGAAGGGCTTGGCTCTATCGGAGAGGCGCTCGCTGGAAAAATGGCTTGCGAAATAACAGTTGTTCACGGCTTGGCCCGCGAACTTGAGAAGCTCGCCGGAGTCCCAACCGTCCGTTCCAAGGAATGGAACTTCGATGGCCAGCTGGCGCGCTTGCTTAATGATGACCGCAGCCTCCGCGAAGTAGCTCGGGAGGAAAACGATGTCGGGATTTCTCAGCTTAATGGCGTTGAGCTGGGTTGCATAGTCAACGTCGCCGGCCCGGAAGGTTTGCTCCGCCACGATCGATCCCCCTTGTTTGACAAAATCAACCTTAAAGGCATTGCCCAAGCTCGTGCCATAAGGGTTGTCCCCATCAAAAAGGATGGCCACTTTTTCTGCATCGAGGGAGCGAGCGAATTTCGTCATCATGGCAGCTTGGAACGCATCAGTGTAGCAGACGCGAAAGACATAGTCGCCGACTGCAGTGATCTTCTCGTTGGTTGCGCTCGGAGTGATCAGAGGAATGCCGCGCTCCTGCGCGACCGCCGCAGCGGCGAGCGTGCGATCCGTGGTGATCTCGCCGATCAGCGCGACGACCTTCTCCGTGTCGATCAATTCGCCGACGACCGAGGCGACCCGTTCGGTTTGTGATTCAGTATCCTTGACGATCAGGTTCACCGGATGATCAAGAACGCCGCCTTGCTCGTTGATTTCATCGACGGCCAGCTTCGCTCCATTTAAAGCCTCGATGCCGAAAGACGCGTGCGAACCAGTCAGTGGGATAAAAAGTCCAACCCGGGTGGCCAGCGGATCTTGCGGAGATTCGGGCAGTGTCAGGGGTCCGGGCGCCGGGATAGGCTCGACACTGTTTGGCGTTAAGGCTGGCCGCAGCAACTCTGCGGTTGTGCGGCGGCAACTCTGTGGTGTGCGGTGGCGACTCTGTGGCGTGCGGCGGCGACTCAGCGGTGTGCGGCGGCGACTCTGTGGCTTCCACGGCCGGCGCGACGGCAGGCGAGGGCGAGGCCGCGGCTTCCGGCGGCGGAACGGGAGCTTGTAGTGGCCGGACCGGAGCTTGCAGCAGCACGGAGGCTTGCTGCGCCGCGACGGCTTGCTGGGGAGCCTGCTCTGCGGTTGCGCGTTGTTGGTGCGGCGACGGGCTGTTCTTCAGCAAGTGCGGCCGGCTTTTTGTTGCAGCCGGTTAAAGCGAAGGCCACGCTTAAGACCAGCAACAGAGAAGTGCGCTTCACTGGGCGAAGTCTAGGGCAGCTACGGGCGGGCGCAACCGAGTTGTGCGGGGGGAGGGAGCACTGGAGCGGGCAACGAGAGTTCACTTTCCACCGAGCAAAACTCGGTCAGTTTTGCTCACTTAATTGGAAATCCCGATATTGCTCTAAGCCAGGATTAGGAGCTAAACTCTCTTTATGCCCCTCGAGTCCGAACTGAAGGTTGAGAAGAAGGCCTTTCAAATTAATATGGACCCGCGCATTTATGGCGCTTTCGCGGAGATTGGCGCCGGGCAGGATGTCGCCCGCCGGTTCTTCGCCGTCGGCGGAGCTGCGGGCACCGTGGCTAAGTCAATTTCGGCCTACGACATGACTTTTTCGGACGCGATCTATGGTGCATGCGGGCGCTATGTGAGCAGAGCCCGGCTCGATAGCATGCTGACTCACGAATACAAGTTGCTGATCGAAAGGCTCGACGAAAAGTTCGGCGGATCGCGCACCTTTTTTGCCTTTGCAGATACGGTGGCCGCCCGCAGTTTTCGTCGTCATGCGGAATCGCAAGGTTGGATGGGCATCCGTTTTCAGAAACAGCCTCGGACAGAAACCAATGAAATCATTATTCATGTTCGGATGCTCGATCCCCGCAATCTCCAGCAACAGGAAGCTCTCGGGATCGTCGGAGTAAACCTTATTCACGGAGCCTACTTTCTCACCGAGAATCCCGAAGCTTTAGTTGAGTCCCTTGTCGACGATCTAGCTCCGGGCCGTATTGAGATCGACATGATTCGCTTTACTGGTCCCGATTTTGCGGATGTGGATGATCGCATCATGGCGCTGCAGTTGGTCACGCAGAATCTTACCAATGCGGCGCTGTTTCGGGCCACTGGCGACATTGTGAATGCCGCCGATGCGCTCTATAAAAAGCCACTGCTCGTGGAGCGGGGAAGTTTCCGCCCGGTCACGCTCCTCGCCGATGACATGTTGAATTGTGGCAAGGCAATGTTCATGCGGGAGGAGGGGGTGCAGGACTCCGAGCCGGAGATTCTCATGGAGATCACGACGAAGAACCTCCTGGCGGGCGGGGAGCTTGACCTGCGAGATTTTCTGGACAGGGTCGATATGCTCGGCGCCATGGGCCGGACGGTGTTGATTTCGAATTACGGGGCCTATTACCGATTGGTGGATTATCTGACGCGTTACACCGATCGGATGGTCGGCTTGCCACTGGGAATTCCAGCGATGGCTGAGATTCTCGAAGAGGAGTATTATAAGGATCTCGAAGGCGGGATTCTGGAAGCTCTGGGGCGTCTCTTCAAGACCGGTGTCAAACTCTACGTGTATCCGTTTATGAATCCAAACGGAGACTTGGTGACCGCCGATAACTTCGAGGTGGCGCCAAACCTTGTCCACCTGTATCGGCACCTCCTGGATAACGGGTTTATTGAGTCTATGGATGGGTACAACCCGAGCTATTTGCCGATCAAGTCATCCGGTGTTCTGGCGAAGATCCGGGCCGGAACTGCGGGCTGGGAGAACATGGTTTCACCGGAGGTCGCGAAGATCATCAAGGAACGCCAACTCTTTGGATATCCCTCAGAGCTCGTGGCCAAGAACTGAGCCAAGGCGCCAGGCTCTGCCAGGGCGAGGGTTGTTTGCTCTCACCGGCCTGATATGGTGAAAGGATGCCGTTGACTCATCATACAGAATCCGAAGTTGCTCCGCGCACTGTTCCGCATCGCCCTGAAGTTGTTCCCGCTTACACCTGGGACTTGACGCCCCTTTACCGCGATGAAAACGCGTGGGAGAATGACTTTAAGGCGCTCCAGGCAGACTACCTCCAGGTATTGAGTTTTCGCGGCAAGGTCGGGACAAGCGCGCAAGAACTGCGCGAGGCTCTTGAATTCGAGAAGAAGATCGACGTCCGAGTGGAGCGCCTCATCCAATATGCGAGTCTGCGCGTCGCTGAAGACTCCTCCAGCGACGCTTCTCTTTCCCGAGAGGCGCGGCTCGACAGCCTGCGTGTTCGCATCGGCGAAGCGTTCTCATTTCTCGGGCCGGAGATTCAGGCCATATCCGATGAGACGTTCGACCGCTATCTCTCGCACGAAACGCTTGCTGAGTGGGTCATTCGACTTCAGAAGCTCCGGCGGTTGAAACCTCACACATTATCGGCGAGTGAGGAGCGTCTTCTGGCCCTGGGTTCGTCCGCCCTGCGCGGCCACCAGGAAACCTTTTCTCAACTAACCAACGTGGACATGAAGTTTGGCTTTGTCCGCGATGATTCGGGAAAAGAGCGCGAGTTGACGCAAAGCTCGCTCTCTTCCTTTCTTCAGCAGCGCGACCCTGACGTTCGACGGCAGGCGTTTCATCGCTTTTACGCGGAGTTCAAGGACCATCAATTCACACTTGCATCCTCGCTCGGAAGTTCGATTCGGGCAGATGTTTTTGATTCACGCGCGCGAAATTATCCCTCGTCAATCAATGCGGCGCTGTTTGCCGACGACGTGCCTTTGCGGGTCTACGACAATCTTATCGTTACCGTTCGCAGCCGTCTGGCTCCCTTATATGACTATTTCGCATTGCGACGGCGGGTCCTCGGGTTGCCCGAGATTCATCATTACGACACGTATGTTCCCATTGTCGGCGAGATGCAGACCAATGTGGACTGGGACGCCGCCGTGGACCTTGTCCTGGCGGCGCTGACTCCTTTGGGTGCGGAATACTTGGCCACGCTGGGTCACGGGTTACGCGAGGGCCGATGGTCCGACCGTTACGAGAACAAGGGTAAGCGCAGTGGGGCCTTTAGTTACGGCACATATACAAGTCCGCCATACATCATGATGAACTACAAGACGGACGTATTTTCCGACGTCTATACGCTGGCGCATGAGGCGGGGCATTCCATGCACACCTGGTATGCCAACCGGACGCAAGAATATCAAAACGCCCACTATCCGATCTTCCTCGCGGAAGTCGCCTCCACCTTCAACGAGATTCTGCTTACCGAGCACTTGTTGGCGACGACCAATGATGAGCGGATGCGCGCCTATGTCTTGAACCGTCAGATCGACGATCTGCGGGGAACTCTCTTTCGCCAGACCATGTTTGCCGAATTCGAGCGCTCGACGCATGCGGCGGAGGAAGCTGGGGAGCCATTGACTCTCCAAGGTTTCAAGAAAGTCTATCGCGAACTATTGAATGCCTACTTTGGGCCCAGCTTTGCCATCGATCCCGAACTCGAGCTCGAAGGGCTCAGAATTCCGCATTTTTATAGCGCCTTTTATGTCTACAAGTATGCGACCGGAATTTCCGCGGCAGTCGCGCTCGCTCGGCAGGTGCTTGAAACTGGGGACGCCACTCGTTACCTGAACTTCCTGCGAAGCGGTGGCAGCAAATTCCCGATTGAGACGCTCGCGGAGGCGGGGGTCGACATGTCCTCTCCAGCACCGGTCGAGGCTGCGCTTGAATTGTTCGAGCGGCGTATCGAGGAACTAAGCAGGTTGCTCGCTTAGGGGCGGAGCCGATTACGAGTAGCCACCGCCAGTCTCGCCTGTCCATTGAAGAAATCTCGATGAATTCGGATCCGACCGTCTGGTGGAAAGAATGCACCCTCGTCTTCTCCGACGCTGATCGAGGATTTGTGGTGCTTCGCCGCGGACGAACAAGGCGAGACAGTCGAGCGCCTGAGATGGGAATTTTCAATGCGCAGCGCGGCAACCACTGTCCCGTGATCTGATATGAAGCGAGGATTTCTGGAAAAACTGATCGAGCGCATCGGGCTCGTCCAACCCGGCGACGTTCAGAACTACCTCGTCGAGATCGCCCGCGAGAAAGGATTTCTCGAGACAATCTTTAACGCCATCTTGGAGGGAGTCATCGTTACAGATCCAGGCGGTCGAATCATTTACCTGAATCGTGCGGCCTGTGGATTCTTTGGGGTCGATCCGGAAAGCAGTATCGGCAAGCCACTCGGGGAGGTGGTCCGAGGTTTGGATCTGGGGCAACCCTCGGGACCAGGCGAAGTCGTCAGCCGCGATCTGGAGGTATTCTATCCGGAAAATCGATTCCTGAACTTTTATGTCGTGCCGTTGATGAGCGAGGATACACACGAAGAATTGGCCGGCCGCGCGATCATCTTACGAGATATCACTCAGAATCGCCGCGCCACCCAGGAGACGATCGAGAGCGAGCGCTTTTCGGCCTTGACCCTTCTGGCCGCCGGTGTCGCCCACGAGATCGGCAATCCTCTTAACTCCCTGGACATTCATCTGCAGTTGATACAGCGCCGAATCAAAAAACTGCCTGCGAAGACGCGTCAGGAACTCGGCGAGTCGATTCAGATCGCACGACAGGAGGTCGGCCGTCTGGACCATATCATCACGCAATTCCTTCGCGCGATTCGTCCTCAGCAACTGACCACGCGAATGGAGAACGTCAATTCGGTTCTCGAGGAGTCCGTCGCCTTTCTCGATGCCGAGCTAAAGGATCGTGACATCCTCGTCGAACTCGAGCTGGACAGGTCTCTTCCTCCGCTCGAAATCGACCGCGAACAAATCAAACAGGCGTGCTACAACATCATTCGCAACGCTCTTCAAGCCATGAAAAGCGGCGGGATCCTCAGGGTACGCTCAGGAGCCGATGAAACCCACCAGTTCGTTTCCTTCTCCGATACAGGCGGCGGAATCCCTCCCGAGGATATCAGTCGCGTTTTCGAGCCGTATTTTACAACCAAGTCGAGCGGCTCGGGACTCGGGCTTTTGATCGTTCGCCGAATCGTGCGCGCCCATGGCGGAGAAGTTATCATTGAAAGCGAGCGCAATCGAGGACTCATCCTCACCATTCGGCTGCCACGTGTCGATCGACGCGTTCGGTTTCTCGAGCAGGGCTCTGCGACCGACGGGCGAAATCCATCTTGACCTTCTCCAGATTTCGATAACGTGTTGGTGTGGAATCACAGTCGTTACCATCAGTTCGCGTTTACCCGGAAAACGAAGTCGTTAGCCGTCCAAACGCCAACACCGCCTATATCGCCATCACGGCTCTTGTTGTTCTTGCCTCAGTTTGCATCCTCTTGCTCACCAATAATCGGGCAGATCTTTGGCCCACCGTCGCGATGATTGGATCACTGTGTGGCTTTGGCGCAATCATGTCGTTTTTTGTCACCAGGCCAAGGCCGTAGCTTAGTTGCGGCCTAGCTTTGGCCGCTGGTTGCGCCCACCGAGACGGCCGCTGCGTGCCGTTACCAAGTCCCTTTCCGCCTTGCCGAAGAGCGTGAGGCCAGATAGCGTCCAATTGTGCTTTCCGCGTTGGCTCCCTTGATTGGAGGTATTGTGGGGACGGCAGCCATGAGCGCGCTCCTCCTTTTGCCACGCTGGCTCGGCATCGGGAAGATTGATGTCATCCCGGCCGTCGGAGCGCTCATTACGGGCAAGACGGAAAACGCGCTGCCGATTGGCTACGTTGTTCATTTCACTTCCGGAATCATTTTTGCCTACGTCTACTGGGGCTTGCTGCTTCTGATGAAGTTGCCGATCGTCTGGTGGACGTTTGGCATGGCCGGATTCATCCATGGCATCATCGTTATGCTCCTGGTCTGCATTGCGGTGATGGAACACCACCCGATTGCCCGCTACCATGAAAGAGGCCCCATGACTGGACTGGCGCAGCTCTTGGCGCACATCCTCTACGGCGTCGTCGTTGGATTGGTCGTGCATGCCTTGCAATGAGCTTGGCGGGTAACTGTGAAGAGTTAGGCTCCTAGCGTGATCTTCAACCAGCTCAAAGGCGCGGTGGAGTTTGCTTCGCATCTGCCGCGCTATCGCGAAATCATTGCCATCCTCTGGAAGTATGGTTTTGCCGACGTGTTGAGACTCGTGGCGCTTCAACGTGTCCTCGGCATTGAGGACGCCACGATTGCTGTTCATGAGGAAGGCTTGCTCGCAAAGCCGGTTCCCGAGAGAGTCCGCCTCGCGCTCGGCGAGCTGGGGCCGACCTTTGTGAAGTTCGGTCAAATTGTTAGCTCGCGTCGCGATCTTGTCACCGATGAGTACTACGTCGAGTTGCGCAAACTGCAGACACAGGTGCCGCCCTTTCCGGCCGCCGAAGCGAAGGCAATTATCGCCGAAGAGCTGGGCCGGCCGATTTCGGAAGTCTTCAAGCGATTCCAGGATAAACCGGTCGGGAGCGCTTCGATCGCCCAAGTCCACGCCGCGCGGTTGTCCGACGGCACCAAAGTGGCGGTGAAGGTGCAACGTCCGAATATTGAGGAAGTCATCGAGCTGGATCTGGCTATGCTTCTCGACCTGGCGCGGTTCATGGAGCGGCACGTTCCCGAAATCTCGGGCGTCAACCCGATCGCGGTGGTCGCGGAGTTTTCTTCCATTCTGCGCAAGGAACTCGACTTCAATAACGAGGGGCTAAACATCGAGCGATTCGGAGCGCAGTTTGCGGATAATCCGTGGATCAAAGTACCCACGCTCTATCGCGAGCTCACGACCCCACGCGTTTTGACGATGGAGTTCTTGTCAGGCAGGAACGTCATGGATGTCGCCGCATTGGAACGGAAGGGTATCGATCCGGCCGAGCTCGCCGAACACATCACCGAGCTCATTTATCTGCAAATCTTCGAATATGGGTTCTTTCATGGCGATCCACATCCGGGCAACATGCTGGTTCTACCCGGCGGCGTCACCGGCCTGCTCGACTATGGGATGATGGGGACATTCTCGCCTCCTTTTCGTTCAAGCGTGGCCCACCTCATTGCAGGCCTGGCTGAACGCGATCACCAACAGGTGATGGACTCGATTCTCGAGATGAGTGAAGAGGGGTTCGCGAGCAATTCTGGCAAGATGCTGACCGACGTGGAAACCTTTACCGAAGCACATCTCAACCAGCCTCTGCGGGATATCAACCTCGGCGAGGTCCTCAACAAGCTCCTCGAGATGCTCCGAAACAACCGGCTCCGCATGAAGGGGAGTTTTTATCTCGGGATCAAGGCGCTTACACAAGTGGAAGCAATCGGCCGTTCATTGCACCCCGATCTTAACTTCGTCAAACTCGGCGAACCCTATGCACTGCGGCAGATCGAGGGGAAATATCACCCCACCCGGATCTTTTTGCTTGCTCGCAAGCTCTTTGGCGAAGGCCTCGATTTTCTTGAGGACTTCCCGCATGACTTTCGCCAGCTCTACCAGCGCATCAAGCATGGCAAGATCAATATTCCACTCGAGCACAAGATCGATCCGGAAGGCTTCGAGCCATTGCGCAAGACTCTCGATTCAATCGCCAACCGACTGACCAATGCCATCGTGACTGCCTCTGTGCTGATCTGCTCGAGCATCCTCGTTCTCTCCGGCCTTCCCCCGAAACTCTGGGGAGTTCCTATTGTTGGGCTCGCCGGCCTTATTTGGGGGACGTTCATGTGCCTGCGGCTGGTCCTCTCGATCTGGAAACACGGCGGTCTCTAGCGAGAGGGGCAAAACGCCGGCGACGCCGCAGCAGATACGCGCTTTTCTGGATCTCGCGGCATTCGGCGATATAATACTGCCAATGGACAGCTTTGGACGCGTCATCGATTATCTGCGGATTTCGGTAACCGATCGGTGCAACGAGCGCTGCCTCTATTGCATGCCGGAGGGCTATAAAGGGTGGGCGCAAAAGGGAGATCACCTCACCGCCGACGAGATTATTCGGGTGGTCGCCGCTGCCTGTAGCTTGGGCTTTCGTAAATTTCGGCTCACCGGCGGCGAACCTTGTATCCGCAAGGACTTGGTGCAAATCGCCCGCGGGATATCGGAGCAGCCCGGCGTCCGCTCTCTCGGGGTCTCGACCAATGGCACTCATCTGGCGAAACTTGCGCGGCCATTGCAGGAAGCTGGAGTGAACTCCGTGAATATCAGCGTTGATACGCTCGACGCCGCGCAGTACCGCAAGGTTACCGGCGGAGATATCAGGGCGGTGCTTTCCGGGATAGATGCGGCCGTATCAGCCGGAATTCCGCGCATTAAACTAAATTGTGTTCTGATGCGCGGCATCAACGAAGCGGAGATTTGGCCACTGATTCGGTTTGCCGCAGCGAGGAATCTCCCGCTCCGTTTCATCGAGCTAATGCCTATTTCCACTACTCACGTCATAACCAAGGAGAATTTTCTCTCCGCCAAGGAAATAGTGGATCGGCTGGGGCGAGAAGATAACCTTGTACCCTTGAAAGATTCGGGTCTCGGTCACGGACCTGCCCGCTACTACAAGCTGCTGCACGCCGGAGCGACCGTTGGTTTCATTGGTGCGCTGACGGATACTGACTTTTGCGCGGGGTGCAACAAGATTCGGCTGACTGCTGATGGTCGAATCCGTCCCTGCCTCGGCCGCCATAATGAGCTTGACCTCGTCGGCACGCTGCGCAACAGCCACGGTAGCATCCAGGAGGTGCTGGAACGTGCGATCGCCGCCAAGCCGAAGGACCATGAGTTCCGTGAGTGCTACCAGCCGGGTCGTCCCATGACTGCGATTGGTGGCTGATATCTATGGGTCAGCTTCAGCGTCCTCTTCTTTGCCTCCGCCCGCCAAGCGGCCGGACGGTCCGACGCAACCGTCCAGTGCGAAGAGAGCGGAATCAGCGAGGCGGTATTTTGGGAAAGGTTGCTTGGCGATTTTCCTGCGCTCGCTTCGCTGCGAGGCTCCGTTCGATTGGCGAGGAACTGCGAGTATCTTGCCGCGGGAGAACGTTTCTCGCCTCAGGATGAGGCGGCCTTAATTCCACCGGTCTCAGGCGGGTAGCTGCCAAGACCAGCGGCTGTGAAGAGGGAGTTGCGCCCGTCTGAGGAAGAATTGGTCGTTTGAGGACTTTCGACCGATCCAAATTTGTATGATCGTGCGCGTGGATGCAGATGACGATTCTCTTCACGGACCTGCCAATTCGGATGGAGAATGTTTCTCCTTGTGACGGAGCCGGTGCGCTTATTGAGTTTCAGGGGATTGTCCGTGACGTCGAACATGGCGCAACCATCGGCGGATTGTTGTATGAGATCTATCAGCCAATGGCGGAGCGAATGATTCGGCGAATCGTGGAAGAAATCGATGGCCAACACCCGTGCCAGGCGTTCCATGTTGTTCATCGGCATGGGCTCGTGCCGGTAGGAGAGGCCGCCATTTATGTTCGAATAGAAGCAAGCCATCGTTTAGAGGCCATGAAGATGCTGGAACACTTCATGAATCGTCTCAAAGGCGAAGTTCCAATTTGGAAATCCGGCACAGTGCCATGTTGAGTGTCGACCAGGTTTGCTCGCTGATCGACCGCGAAGTTCGCCCATTGCCGGCGATTCGATTGCCGTTGGCAGAGGCGCTCGGCCACAATCTTGCGGAGGAGGTCCGCGCTGATGCGGACATGCCGGCATTCGACCGATCAGCTATCGACGGTTATGCTTTGCCCGAGGATGCGCTCCCCGGATGGTTTGACATCGCCGGAGAAGTCACGCCGGGCATGCCGCCATTTTCCGCCCCCGTATCAGGAAACGCCGTGAGAATTTTCACTGGCTCTGCACTTCCCGGATCAGGGGTGGGCCTGGTCATGGTGGAAGAGACCGAGAGCGAAGGGAAGAGGGTGCTGACACGAGTGGCCGCCTCGCGTCAGCATGTCCGTGCAAGAGGATCCCAGGCCAAGCGCGGCGAACTGTTGTTGCAGGCTGGGACCAGGGTCAATCCAGGCGCCATCGCCTTGCTGGCATCCGTGGGTGTGACGAGCCCCCTCGTTTCAAACACCCCGAGAATCATGCATCTGGTGACGGGAAGCGAGTTAGTGCCAGCAGATGTCGATCCGCCGCCAGGCTACATTCGCGATAGTAACTCTCCTCTGGTAGCGGCTTTGATTTCAGAGGCAGGGCCAGCGGCACTCCTTCAGCGCCACGTTTCTGAAAACGTTGATGAAGCCGTTGACGCGCTGAAAACCTTTGACGGTGACATGTTGCTGATCAGCGGCGGCGCGAGTGTCGGCGCGTACGACGGTTCGGCGCAGATCTTGCGGCGACTCGGCTTCGTTGTCCACTGCTCGAAAGTTCGGAGTCGACCCGGCAAGCCTTTGCTTTTTGCGACTCGTGAGGGGTGCGCAGCCTTCGGGCTGCCGGGCAATCCGCTCTCTCATTTTGTTTGTTTCCATTTGTTCATCCGACGAGCATTCGACATCATGTCAGGACGCGTTCCGCAGAGAATGATGCGTGTCCACATAGATGGCGATCGCCCGCCGACTGATCCGCGAGAAACATGGTGGCCCGCGAGAGTCCGCGCAGAAGGAGGATCGCTGATCGCGAAGGCTCTTCCATGGAAAGATTCGTCCGATATCACGGGACTGGCTCCGGCGAACGCTTTGCTCAGAGTTGGCAGTTCTCTCACAAACGGCATGTTCGAGGCTCTGCTTTTTGGCAATCTCGAGCGATGAGCGAGTTTTCCCACCTGCAACCGGAAGGTTCCGTCAGAATGGTCGATATCGGTCACAAACCTGAGCAAGAACGCAGGGCCGTCGCCGCAGGTCGACTTCTTTGCCAGCCCGAGACACTCGAGGCGCTGAAATCCAAGGCTCTGCCGAAAGGTGATGTCATCGCCGTGGCTCGCATCGCGGGGATCCAGGCGGCAAAAAGCACCGCGCAGTTGATTCCTCTGTGTCACCCGCTCCCGCTGAACTACATCGCTGTCGATTTCGAGGTGGGAGAAAAAGCGATCTCGATCCGATGCGAGGTGGCCACGCGCGCTCCCACCGGCGTGGAAATGGAGGCCTTGACGGGAGTGACGGTAGCTGCGCTCACCTTGTATGATATGATGAAGTCCGCCGACAAAACCATGCGTATCGAAGGAGTCGAGCTGGTCAGCAAGACAAAGAAATGAAAGTGGCGCGATTAACGATCAGCGACCGAGCATCCGCCGGCATCTATGCCGACAAGGGAGGTCCGGAGCTCGAGCGGGTGTTCCGTGAAGTGTGGCCGGAACCCGTCCAGATGATCTCAAAGATCATCGCCGATGAGAGAGAGGACATCAGCCGCCTGCTCGTGTTTCTGGCCGACGAGGAGCACTGCGACCTAATTCTAACCACCGGCGGAACGGGTCCTGCACGGAGGGATGTCACTCCTGAGGCGACCCTAGACGTGGTTCACAAGGAATTGCCAGGTTTTGGCGAGGCTCAACGAGCCCTTTCGTTTCGCAGTGTGCCGACGGCCATTCTTTCGCGAGCGACGGCCGGTGTCCGCGGAAGGTCACTCATCCTTAATCTTCCCGGAAATCCTAAGGCTGTAGCCGAATGCCTGCCTCCGCTGGTTCCGGCGATCCGCGAAGCCCTGCGACATCTCGCTGAGTGATTCGCAACCCGCGCTATGCCCCGCGGCCTGGTTTGCACCGCGATGCAGAGTCGGTAAGGCTCCTAAACTTTATTAATGACGTTGTGCAGCGTTGACGCGCCTTGATCGAGAACTTTCCCGAGGGTCGACGATGCTTTCGTCAACAGAGTGTGGGCCTGTTGCTTTGCTTCGAGGCGTGTGGTGCGGGTAGTCTCAGCGCCGCTACGAATCGCTTTTCGCAAGAGACCCGCAGCCTTATCGACCAGTTTCAGCGCGTCATTAGCTATTGCCTCCTCGCGCGGTCCGGCGGGCTTGACTTTCTTTGCCGCTGAGGTTGGTGACTTGGCTCGGCCGGTGGCAGACTTCCTGGGGGTAGTTTTCTTCTTGGTGGTAGCCATAAAGTAATCTTAGTCAGAAGCAGGGCACTTGCCAAGAAGGACCGCTAGCGCAATTATGAGATTGCATGGAAGCGCTTATCGACCTCCTTCAAAAAAATGCCCTGATTCCGCGTGAAGATATTGCGCGCCTGCTCGACTTGACGACCGACCAGGTTGAGCAGGAGATCTCGCGCCTCGAGCGCGAAGGAGTGATCCTTGGTTACCAAACTATCATTAACCGGGAAAAATGGGATACTGACATCGTCACGGCCGTGATCGAAGTGAAGATCACGCCCGAGCGCGATGGCGGCTTCGATCGCATCGCTTCACGCATCGCCAAGTTCGAGGAGGTGCAAACCTGTTATCTGATGAGCGGCGGTTACGATCTTCTGATCGTGGTCGAGGCTGAAAATCTTCGCGGCGTGGCCGCATTCGTCGCCGAGAAATTGAGCACGATTGAGGCCGTGCAGGCGACGGCTACACACTTCCGCCTGAAAACCTATAAGGAGAACGGAGCTTTTCATCACTTCGAACAGGCGCCCGAACGCCTCTCCGTCTCGCCATGAGCATTCGGGTTGCCGACCACGTGCGCGACATTCCGCGCTCAGGCATTCGGGATTTCTTCGAAATCGTGCAAAGCATGGGCGATGTCATTTCGTTGGGAATTGGCGAGCCGGACTTCGTGACTCCATGGCATATTCGTGAGGCCGCCATCTACGCGCTGGAAAGAGGGCGCACCGGCTACACCTCCAATCTTGGCCTTCCTGCGCTCCGACGCGTCATCGGCAAGTACGTCGCCGATCACTTTGGCGTTCACTACGATCCGCTTGGCGAAGTGCTCGTTTCAGTTGGTGTCTCCGAAGCTATCGACCTGGCCCTGCGGGCTATTCTCAATCCGGGGGACGAGGTCCTTTATCACGAGCCGTGCTACGTCTCCTACAGCCCAAGCGTGATTCTGGCCGGCGGAGTGCCTCGTGCAATTCCCACCCGGGCTGGGGATCACTTCGTTCTCCGGGCTGAAGCGCTGGAACGCTCCATCACGCCGCGCGCCAAGGTGTTGATGTTGAATTTTCCGACGAATCCGACCGGTGCGACGATGCCGATCGACGAGCTCGAGAAAATTTCCGCGGTTTGCATCAGGCACGATCTGACGGTGCTTTCGGACGAGATTTACAGCGAGTTAACCTATGACTCGGCAGCGCATCCTTCGGTAGCGGCCCTTCCCGGGATGAAGGAGCGCACCATTTTGCTTCATGGAGTTTCGAAAGCCTATGCTATGACCGGATGGCGAATCGGCTTTGCTTGCGCGCCCCAGCCGGTCATCGAGGCGATGATGAAGATCCACCAGTACGCGATCCTTTGTGCGCCCATCATGGGACAGGAGGCAGCCATCGAGGCGCTTGAACGCGGCGAGCAGAGCATGCAGAGCATGCGCCGAGAATATGAACTCCGCCGCAACTACGTCGTGCGCGGCTTCAATGAACTCGGTCTGGAGTGCTTCAAACCGCGCGGCGCATTTTACGTTTTTCCCAAGATCAGTTCCACAGGGCTGACCAGTCGCGAATTTTCCCTCCAGCTCCTTCGTGAAAAGAAAGTGGCGGTGGTGCCAGGGACGGCATTTGGTCCCAGCGGGGAAGGGCATGTTCGCTGCAGTTACGCTACCGGACTCAACCAAATCAAAATCGCTCTCGAACGCATCGGCGAGTTCTGCAGCCAATTAAACGCCAGCAAGGCTGCGGCGTAGATCTAGGCCGGAGAAGAAAGTTTGCATCGGGATGGGGGTCGCTAGCGATCTTTTCGGTAGATGGCTTTGACCGGGTGTTCGTCGAGGAGATTAGATTCGATGCCTCCCAGCTTTTCCGGATCATAGAGCTGAATTCCTACGTAGTAGAAGATGGGACAAACCGGGACTTGCTCGCGAATGAGGATGGTTTCCGCCTCACGAAGAATTTCCAACCGCCGTTCAGGATTGGTCTCTTTGGCCGCATCCGCGATCAGGCGATCGTAGTTCGCATCGCTCCAACCGGTTCGGTTATTCCCGTTGCCGGTGACGAAAATGTCGAGGAACGTGTTTGGGTCCGGGTAATCGCCGACCCAGCTCGATCGGGCGATGCCGTAATCGAGGGAGGAAAGCGAATTCAGATAGACCTTCCACTCCTGCAGGGCGAGGTTCACGTTGACGCCGAGATGCCGAACCCACATTGCTTGCAACTCGACGGCGATGTCGCGGTTTTGCTGGCTCTCGTTGTAAAGGAACGTGGTTAACGGAAAACCTTTCCCGTCTGGGAACCCTGCTTCTGTGAGAAGACGGCGCGCCCCTTCTGGATCGTAGGGAAGTCCGTCCGGAGACGCATAGCCAGCCATACCGGGCGGGACAAAGCTCGTTGCGGGCAATTCTCCGGCTCGGGTGATCTTCTCGACGATTCTGCGTTTGTCCACGGCCATGGCGAACGCGCGGCGCACGCGCGGGTCGTCGAAGGGGGGCTTTGAACAATTGAAGCGCAGAAAGTAGATGCCCGCGAATGGCGCCGAATGAAAAGCCGGCGTCTTCTTAAGCTCATCGAGCAGCGCATTCGGAGTGAGATTCTTGTCGACGATCAGGTCGGCGAGGCCGCCAGCGAAAAAGTTGAAAGCGACCGTTGCCACGCTGATGGGAAGGACTTCGACACTCTGCAGAGCCACGTTCTTCGCATTCCAATAGTGGGGATTTTTGCGGAGGCGAATTCGGTCATTGATTCGCCAATCTTCGAGAACGTAGGCGCCGTTGGAGACCATCTTTTCTGGTTTTACCCAGTTATCTCCAAATTCTTTGATGGTATCAACGGGCACCGGCTGCAACGGCGGTGTAGCGCAGAGATCCAAAAAGAATGGTGTCGGGTTCTCTAGGCTAACCTCGAGTGTTTGGTCATCGAGCGCTCGGACGCCGACCGCAGAAAAGTCCGTGATCTTTCCTTCCGCAAAGGCCTGCGCATTTTTCACGTAAAATAGCTGGTAGTTATAGCTGGCGGCGGTTTCTGGAGAAAGCGTCCGTTTCCAAGACTCGACAAAGTCATGAGCAGTCAGTTGCCGTCCGTCACTCCACTTCGCATCCGAACGGATCTTGAAAGTGTAGGTCTTTCCGTCCTCGGAAACGCTCCAGGATTCGGCCATTCCCGGACCGGACTTTCCCTGGGCATTGAAGGTGGTTAGGCCCTCGAAAAGGGCGTTGACAATCCGACCCTCCGGTTGACCGGTGATGATGGAGGGATCGAGCGTCTCCGGCTCCGCGCCATTAACGAAGATCAAGTCGGCACGCTCCTGTCGCGGACCGCAACCCGAGGCTGCCGCCAGCAGAAATACGAGCATAAAGAGGCGCGAGATCATCGATGAGCAAGTGAAGCCAGTTTCTGGCGTGCTGCAAATCTCGCGCGTCAGAGAAACGAACCCAATCCGAGCGCAACCCTAGAGAAGCTCGGCGATCTGCACCGCGTTCAGTGCTGCCCCCTTGAGAAGCTGATCACCGCACACCCAAAACGCGAGGCCATTCTCCAGCGTAGAGTCAATCCGCAGCCGGCCGACCGCGCAAACGTCTTCGCCGGCATAATTGATCGGCATCGGATAGACATTGTCGGTCGGGTCGTCGCGCAGCTCGATCCCGCGGAAATTGACAATGGCCTGCCGAGCTTCCGCCACGGTCACGCGCTCTTGAAACTCCGCATTCACAGCCACGCAATGAGCGCGATAGACCGGGACCCGCACGCATGTGACCGATGCTTTGAAGCTGGGCAGATGCATGATTCGCCGTGCTTCGTTCTGCAACTTCAGTTCTTCCTTCGTGTAACCCGAGTCCAGAAAGGAATCCACCTGCGGGATGACATTGAAGGCAATTTGATGTGGAAATACTTCACGCTCGATCGGCCGTCCGGAGATCATCGCTTTCGACTGCTGGCGGAGCTCTTCCATCGCCAGCGCGCCCGCTCCCGAAACGGCCTGATAACTCGCCGCGAACATCCTGGTGACTCGAAATTTGCGATGTAATGGATACAGCGCCATCAAGGCGATTGCCGTCGTGCAATTGGGATTGGCGATAATCCCTCGATGAGCCGCGACGTCCCCCCCATTAATTTCCGGCACGACCAGGGGCACCTCAGTCTGCATTCGATGGGCAGAGGAATTATCGATAACAATAGCGCCCGACTGCACAGCGATAGGCGCGTACTCCAGCGAAATAGCTGCCCCTGCGCTGAAAAACGCCAGATCGACATCCTCGAAGGAGTTTACACCGAGGGTTTGGACGGCAAGTTCTTGGCGTCGGAACTTGAAAGTCTTGCCGGCAGAACGGGCGGAGGCGAGAAGCTTCACTGACGAGGCGGGAAAGTTCCGCCGCTCGATCACGTGAAGCATTTCGATACCCACGGCGCCAGTTGCGCCAACGATTGCAACTCGATATTGTCGGGTCATAGGGAGAGAACATAATGAGTAACATCTCGTCGAAGGATGTCCACGATCCATTGCATCTTCGCATTGACGCGACGCGCCAGATTCTGCAGCTAATCCGCGGCGACAGGGTCGAGAAAAGCTACCCGATCTCGACCTCGAAGTTCGGTCTTGGTTTCGAACCAGGAAGCAACAGGACTCCCCTCGGGCGCTTTGTCGTTAGTGAAAAAATCGGCGCGGATGCCATCCCAGGCGCTGTTTTCAAGAGCCGACTGGCTACCGGGGAAATTGCCTCACAAGGCGGCGATGAGGATCTGGTCCTCACGCGCATACTTTGGCTGGCCGGTCTGGACGAAAGTAACGCCAACACCAAAGAGCGCTATATCTACATTCATGGAACCAATCAAGAGGGGCTGCTTGGCACACCAGCCAGCCACGGATGTGTCCGCATGAGCAATGCCGACGTCGCCGAGTGCTTTGAGCAAATACCTGAAGGAACTCCAGTGGAAATCGTTACGTAATATTTTTATTCGTGACAGAGAAAAGGTCGGCTAGCGAGATTGCGGGAGCGCCTGAAGATACTCCGGTCCCGTCGGGCAGATATCAAGCAACTCGCAGTGCGGGCAGTCGGGTTTCCGAGCGAAACATCGACGACGGCCGTGCCAGATGAGCCAATGGCTGAGCAAAGTCCACTGATCACGCGGGAACAACCTCATTAGGTCTTGCTCGATTTTTATTGGGTCGCGGTTTTTCGTGAGACCAAGTCGAGCGGAAACGCGTGCCACGTGAGTATCGACGACTACTCCTTCGTCAATGCCAAAGGCATTGCCCAAGACAACATTCGCCGTCTTGCGGCCGACTCCCGGAAGCGCGGCCAGGGCGTCGAGTGAGCGTGGAACCTGACTCCCGTGCTCAGCCAGGAGCTTTGCCGCCATGGCGCGGATATTCTTGGCCTTATTGCGAAAGAATCCTGTTGAACGGATTATTGTCTCGAGTTCTTCCTGCGGTATTTCCGCGTAGTCCTTGGCCTTCTTGCAGCGCGCAAAAAGAGCCTTCGTGACGATGTTAACGCGCTTGTCGGTGCACTGCGCCGATAAGATGGTCGCGACGAGAAGCTCGAGCGGATTTCTGAAATCGAGTTCGCAATGGGCATCAGGATAAACCTCCCGAAAACGGCGAGCCAATTCACGAGCTCTTGCAGGAGGCGCCATGCAGGGAATCGAGCAGCGACTACTGAGGACGCTGCTATTTTAGCGTTCGGAGTATCTCCTGAATCGCCACGCGGCAGCCGCAGGTCTGCAAGTCTCCACCGCCGTAATACAGATCGAGCGTGCCATCATCGTTGTCGATGAGCCCGCTGTGAAAGACGATGTTTGGCAGGAGACCTTCGCGTTCGTAGGGGGCTTCCGGAATTAGAAAAGGCTCACGGGAACGCGCAATGACTCGCCAGGGTTTGTCGAGATCCATCAGGAGCGCACCAGTGCAATAGCGCGTATTGTCATCGCATCCGTGGTAAAGCTCGAGCCAGCCTTCGGGCGTCTTGATCGGAGAGGCGCCGGCACCCACTCGTTGGCTGTCCCATTGCCCGCGTCGGGGGCCGATGACGGCCCGATGGCGTCCCCAGTCGAGCAGGTTATCGGATGAGGCCAGCCAGATTGCCAAGCTGCCGACGAACTTCGCGGCCGGTCGATGCAACGTGTAGTAGCGTCCGCCGATCTTCTCGGGAAAGATCGCGACGTCTTTGTTGTCAGGCCCGAAGATTACGCCGAGCTTCTCGAAGGCGCGGAAATCTCGCGTTCGTGCGAGACAGGTCACCACGCCAAGCTCCGATACCCCGGTGTAGTTGATGTAGAAAGTGTCTTCGAGCTTTGTGATCCGCGCGTCTTCGATGCCGTATGTTTCATACGGCCCGGAGGCGCTCAGGGAGGGCTTGCTGTCGATCAAGAAAGTCTTTCCATCTTCGGAGATGGCGGTCCGGAAGTGGCTCAGGGAAGTGAGATAGTTTATGCCCTGGTAGCAGAAAACGCGGGGATCACGCGCGTCGAGTTCCGGATCATCAAGCGGGCAGCGCAGAATCTTCAACTCGCCGGTGACCTGATCGATGACAGCCGTGGAGATGTAGCCTTTTTCCTGAAGCGGGCGTTCCGCAACGCGGATAAGCAGAACTTTCCTCCCTTGATAGGAGGCAGCTCCGGGATTGAAGGCACAGAGGACTTCAAAATCGGGGCGCGAAGGCTTCACGTCCTGTGGAGAAATGAGAGGATTATTCGGAAATCGCTGGATCATTGATATCGAGAGTGGATCGGGTCTACGGCGAGTTGGGCTCAGAAGTCATCCTGCGGCACAATCGTGCTCACTGACCGGACAGTAGGACAAGCCTTGATGATCGCCGAAATTTTTCCGCTGAGGGTTTGAATACCCGATCGTAGTTCTGAGGGTCCGTGCGTGCGAGGCCAAATAAGGCTGTGTAGCCATAATGCCACTCATAGTTGTCCGCAAGCGACCAGGCAAAATAGCCGCAAACATCATAGCCATCGCGAATGGCACGTCCAATCGCAGCGATGTGATTGCGCATGTACCAAACTCGCTTGGCATCATCAGGTGTGGCGATGTCATTTTCGGTGATCATCATCGGTTTGCCGTAGCGATCACCGACTCGCTTGATTTCCTTGTAGAGTCCGTCGGGATCGATACGCCGCCCATCATTGTAAAGTTATGCCCGCGGCGGTAAGGCTCGGAAAGGAGCGAGAGCGGTCCAGGCGCCTGGGAAGTAATAGTAATTAAACCCGATGATATCGCTGATAGCGTAGATTCGATCCAGATGATCGACGTTTCCATGGATCATCGTCTTGTAAATGATGCCGCCTGGATCGAGCGGAGCCCGGTCCCACCACGGCAAAGCTTCAACGCTCATGACCTTGGCGCTTGGTCTAATTGCTTTGATCCGGGTAGCCGCATCACGGAACATTGCCGTGCTCGCGTCAATGGCCTTCCGATAATGTCCAACCTAGCGACACGTGGCGAAAAAGCTCATGGTTCTCGGCCACATGAAAATCTAAGAGGGCCGTTTCACCACGAAATGGCGTTAGCACGTTTTGCTGCTTTTCTACCAGGTTGATGACGATTCGCGAGATCTGAGCAGTTGACGCTTATCAAGCGGCTCGTTTGCTAGGTGGATCAGCAAGTTCTTCTGCCGTTTGCAATGAGACAAATGGCTGATAGCTCCGGCGCACTCTGTCCTTACGAAACCATGCCGCGTAAAGGCGCAAACCGCGAGCACGTCGATCGGCGGCCTGGATCCGTCGCAACTCAGCCCGCTCGTAGTCGCGAAGGGCACGACGCAAGCGCCGGGCACGCTTCTCCATGCGAGCCGCCAGCCACACCGCCACCCAGAGTTTTACCTTCTGCTGCATTGAATAAACGCAGACGATTAGCATAACTAATATTTTTCGTCAAACATCAAAGCACGGTCAGGTTTGGTCGGGGTGGCCAGTATGAAACGCTTGATGGCTGCGACAATCTGACAATACGCGATCGCTTTATTGCTGCTGCGATGACACAGAGTCTGGACATTCGCGGCGAAATAGAACGCTCCGCGCATCGCTCCGTTTATGAGGACGGCGAGCGTTTGTCGTTCGACGAACGGCACCTGTAGATGGGCGTCCTAGGTCTAGCAGAACTTCGCGGAAACTTGGACTCGGCATTTACATGCGCCAGAGTCATTCGCATGCGGCGCCTTGCCTTATTGAAAAAAGACAGGTAAACAACTGTATAGCTTATGGCTTGTATCACTTCGCCACGAGCCTGGCGCGTGGCAGGCCGAGCGCTGCAAATGCATTTGTTCGTCTGCAGCCTTATGCGGTCTCCGGCGCGATGCCTCTTCGAACGGCCGCCACTTAGGCGGGAGCTCGCCAGAGAAGATCGTCATACGTGCGGATGTGCGACGCCTGATTATGCCTGAGCCAGTCACGCCAAATCCGAAATCGCGACCTGCGAATCGCAGGCGAGCGGAGCTTCTGCTCGCGGGAGTTCTCGTCCTCCTGCTGCTAGGAATACCATTCATTAGCGTCTTCCAAAAATCGGCAAAGGAGGCGCCCAAAGACAACCTCCATGTAACCGCGGGTGGGCCGCCCACTGTTATGCAAATGCGCGCCACCGACAAGGGGGCCCGGGCGGAAAACTCCGCCTACGTGCTCTCGCTTAATCAAGAGGTTTACGTGGACGTTCGATCGCCAGGCATTTGGCTGCTCCAGCTCATGAACGCTCTGGGCAAACAAGACCTCGATCCACGTGGCAAGGTCACGCTCGATACGGTGGTCTTTGATCCGACAACGGAAAAGGAAGAGCATGCGCGATTGCAGGCGTTGCGTGAGCAGCGAGACGCTATCCGGATCGAACGACAAGAAGTCGAAGCGATGCCTGACGGCCAGGAGAAAAGAGTTCGTCTGGGCCAGTTGGCCGCACGCGAAGCCGCCCTAAATAAGGATGTCGATCAACTCTTGCTCAGCCGGCGGAGTTCCGCGTGGGATCAATTCCTCAAGGACACGCTGGAGCGCTCCTGCCTGGTAGTGAACGGCCGCGTGTTTCAGGATCTAAACGCACAAGTCGCTTACGATTGGCACGAGTATTCTGAACATAAGAACACGAAAGGCGATTACGATCATGACCAGTACGTCGCCCTCCGCTTCAAAGTGTTAATGACCGAGAAGAATAAGCCGCTCTGGTTGGAGTTGCTTGGCGGAGCCGGGTTCGCGCGAAAGCCGATGAACGTTTCCATCGCGATGGTCGATCTTTTTGAACGAGGCAACACGGAGATCATGCCGACGGCTATCAACCCCTCCATTAATCCGCCGGAGTGGCAGAGAGTAAGTCTAAAGGCTTCGACCGATTGGCTGACGTGGTTGCTGCTGGAGTGCTTTTTCCTGCTCTTCTTGCTGTTCTTGTATTATGCCTTCGCCACTAAAGTCCTTCGCGATATGGCGCCTGACGGCCTATGGCACCTCAGTCTCGGGCGTTGCCAAATGGCTTTTTGGTTCTTCATCGTCGCGGGATCGTACATCTTTCTTTGGATTGTCACGGGCGATTACCGAACCCTGACCGCTCAGGAACTGCTGCTGCTCGGTCTTAGCTCCGCCACCGGTCTGGGCGCATTTCTCATTACTGACGAGCCGGACACAGCCACGCCTCGCGGTTCAACTGTCCTGACCAAGGAAGAGCTGAGTCTGGAAGACCCCGACAAACTACAGGCCCTCGCGCTTTCAGAGCGAGAGATTCAAAAACGGGCCGGTTTGACTGAGGCAGAGGTTCTTCGTTCGCAGGCGCGGGTCGCCGAGCTTGAGCGCCGGGCAGCATATTATAAGAGGGGATGGCGCTCGGCGCTGCGCCGCTCGGTCAACGACCTTCTTTCTGAATCGAACGACGGCCGGCCAAGCTTCCATCGCTTTCAAATGATCGGTTGGAATCTTGCTTTCGGAGTGATCTTCATACGCGCTGTCTATTACAAGTTGGCCATGCCGGAATTCAGCAGTGATCAATTGCTGCTGATGGGCATTAGTAATGGGACCTATCTGGGCTTCAAGTGGTCCGCCTCGAGGACCAACAAATCTCCATAAGGGGCTCGCACCCTGCGCTGTTGTCGGGACGGTATTCCCGAGAAGCGCTCCAGTTGCAGCGGCAGTGGTGCTCACCACCGAAGCGCTCGGCGCAGTCTGCAAGCGTTGCATAGGCGGCCGCTCGGCGAATCTCTTTTGAGCCGGCTCTTGTTGCTCTCCTGAAGTGGACGGAGGGAGCCGGAGCTACCGATTCAGGGCGTGTCTCTCAACTTTCGGTAGCGCCGAATGACATTGTTGGTGGAACTGTCATGCTTTAGCTTCGGCGGCGTTTCGCTTTCCAGCTCGGGGATGATGCGTTGGGCGAGCGCCTTTCCAAGTTCGACACCCCACTGGTCGAAGGAGTTGATATTCCAGATCACACCTTGCGTGAAGACGTAGTGCTCATAGAGAGCGACGAGCTTTCCAAGCACGGCAGGGGTTAGCCGCTCCGTGAGAATTATATTGGAGGGCCGATTGCCTTCAAACACCCGATGCGGGACGAGCCAGTCCGGCGTTCCTTCGGCTTGGACCTGCTCGGCGGTCTTGCCAAAGGCAAGTGCTTCGGCTTGCGCGAACACGTTAGCGACGAGCATGTCGTGATGGCGGCCCAGCGGAGTGAGCGCTTTGCCGAAGGCGATGAAGTCACAGGGAATAAGTCGCGTGCCTTGGTGAATCAGCTGATAGAACGAGTGTTGACCGTTGGTGCCAGGCTCGCCCCAGTAGATCGGACCAGTGTGATAGTTTACCGATGCACCATCGAGGGTCACATGCTTGCCATTGCTCTCCATCGTCAACTGCTGCAAATATGCGGGAAAGCGCTTGAGGTATTGCTCATAGGGGAGCACTGCCACGGTCTCGGCCCCGAGAAAGTCAGTGTTCCAGACGGAAAGCAAGCCCATGAGAGCCGGCACGTTTTTCTCAAAGGGCGCCGTGCGGAAGTGTCTATCAATCTCGTGGAAGCCATCGAGCATCGCCCGAAAATTCTCGGGCCCAATGGCCAGCATCGTGGAGAGCCCGATTGCCGAATCCATCGAGTAGCGCCCCCCGACCCAATCCCAAAAGCCGAACATATTTGCAGTATCGATTCCAAACGCAGACACTTTTTCGGCATTGGTCGAGACAGC
Source organism: uncultured Verrucomicrobiae bacterium (assembly GCA_963706955.1). Classification (GTDB taxonomy): domain Bacteria; phylum Verrucomicrobiota; class Verrucomicrobiia; order Chthoniobacterales; family Terrimicrobiaceae; genus DASTFP01. The sequence goes on from CAVPOC010000006.1 coordinate 81,931, forward strand.
GACGAAATGTTTGGCCACGGCTTTGGAGTTGTTGCCGAGTCCCTTGAGCAGCCAATCGCGCGCACTCTCGGCATTGGTCATGGTTTCAAGTGTCGTGAACGTCTTCGAGGAGACGATGAAGAGCGTTTCTGCCGGATTCAGGTCGTGGGTTGCCTCGACGAAATCAATGCCATCGACATTGGAAACGAACCGAAAAGTTAAACCGCGTTCGCTATAGTGCCGCAAAGCCTCATACGCCATCACCGGTCCCAGATCCGAACCGCCAATGCCGATGTTGACGATGTTGCGGATGCGCTTGCCGGTATACCCTTTCCATGCACCGCTGCGGACACGGTTGGCAAACGCGGACATGGCCTCGAGCACAGCATGCACCTCGGGAACGACGTTTTTGCCATCGACCAGGATCGAAGCACCTTTCGGGGCGCGTAAGGCCACGTGGAGGACGGCTCGTTTTTCTGTAATGTTAATCTTCTCGCCGCTGAACATCGCGGCGATCCGGCCGCGCAGATCAGATTCGTCCGCCAGTTGGACGAGAAGGTTTACCGTTTCATCTGTGATGCGGTTTTTTGAGTAATCGAGGAAAAGGCCAGCTGCTTCGACGGTAAGGCGCTGGCCACGCTTCGCATCGTCGGAGAACAGTTTCGAAAGCGGCACATCCTTGATCTTCTTGTAGTGTGCCGCAAGGGCCTTCCAGGCCGGGCGTTTGATAAGTGGCTTGATGCTTGCAGTCATAAGGAAGAAATCAACGTGTTCGGTTTGAAGAGTGGCGATGTTCGGAGGAGCTCGTGCTCACCGCGCCTGCATGGTGGCAGAAACAATGGACTTTGGGGAAGACGTTTTTGCTTTAGCAAGCGACGCCGCCGGTAGTAATCGGCAAAGTTGCCACCATAACAAAAGCGGAGCTGCCGAGCAAATGTAAGGTGCCTTCCTGAGGCGCGCGAGTTATCTCGCGCGGTTCAATTCCGTTTCTCCGATGGCGACTTCCAGGACATCGATGCGGCCCTTGAGGAGATAGGTCTGCTGCTGACCGCGGCCCTTAATATCGACATTACCGCGCGCTTCGAAGAGATACTTCTGCCGCATCCGTTGATAGACGGTGTCGGTGACTTGAATCTCACCAGTAACGCCGTGGCTTTCCATACGACTGGCAAGGTTCACGGTGTCCCCCCAAAGATCATAGATGAATTTTTTGATTCCAATGACACCGGCGACGACTGGACCGGTATTAATGCCGATGCGCATGGTAAAAGGCATTTCCGCGCCGCGACTCAGCCGCGAACAAACTTCCAGCATCGCGAGAGCCATCTCGACGACCGCTTCGGTGTGATCCAGCCGCGGAGTGGGCACTCCGCCGACAACCATGTAGGCATCGCCGATCGTCTTGATTTTTTCCAATCCGAGATCGTGTGCGAGCTGATCGAATTCTGAAAAGATGACGTTGAGATAACTGACCACCGCCTCGGGCGCGATATTGGCGGAGAGCCGAGTGAAATCCACGATGTCTGCGAAGAGGACGGTCGCTTCGGTATAGTGGTCGGCGATCAGTCCTTCCCCCCGCCGTAATCGCTGCGCGACCGTAACCGGAAGGATATTGAGCAGCAGTTGTTCGGCGCGCTCTCGCTCCCGATCGGCTTCGTCCTCTGCTCGCCGGCGTTCGGCCGCCTCGAAGGTGACCGCGATCATGTTGCCGACCGAGGCTGCGAAGGCGAGTTCATCATCCTTCCAGACGCGCGGTTCACCGACATGCTCGAGACAAAGCACGCCGGCAAGCTGACCCTTGATGAAGGTAGGGACATCAAGCATTGCAGTGATGCCCCGCGGCTTTAGATACGTTTCCGTGAACTCGCTGGTGCGCGGGTCGACAACGGCGTCATGTGCGACGATATAAGTTTCGGAACGGAGCGCTGCGAAATAGCGCGGAAAATTGCCGCCTTTCAGGATTAACTCATCGGTAAAGTGTGTATGCTTGTCGAGATCATAAAGGTCGAGCAATGCGATGGCTTCGTTGGCAGTGTCCTTGTCAACGATGCGCCATGCGCTCGTGCGAGCGACCCCAAGGGTGCGACTGGTCGTCTCGAGAAGCAAGCTTAAGGCAGCCCCGAAGTCGCTCTTGTCGAACTGAGCAAGATCGAGCAGGCAGCGTTGGTGGCGGAGCTCACGTTGTGTCCGTTCCTCGCGCTCAATCTCGCTGCGTTTGCGCTCGGTGATGTTCTCCACAGTCCCTTCGAAGTAGATGACGCGCCCATGTTCATCGCGAACCGCATGGGCATTTTCACTGATCCAAATGAGGCTTCCATTGTTTCGCCGCACTTGGGACTCGAAGTCGGAGACTTCGCCCTTGGTTTGCATTTCTTGAAGGAACTCTTCGCGCCGGTTTGGTTCGACATAGATCTGAGTGCCGATGCTCGTCACTGCGCGAATGAGGTCCGCCGGCTGCGCGTAGCCGTAGAGGCGAGCGAGGGCCGGATTAGCTGAGAGGTAGCGTCCGTCGGGCGCGGTCTGAAAAATTCCTTCGCCGGCGTTTTCAAAGATGCTCCGGTATTTGTCTTCCGCCGCACGAGCCGCGGCCAGCAACTCGTCGGCGCGTTGAGCCGCGGCACGCAACTCCCGAGCCGATGTGGCAAGTCGCCGATTGATGAACGTGAAAATGAGGACCAGCAGAAGCAGGCCAACGATGTAAAGATCGTGTGCCTCGACCTTCACCCAGTGGCGAAGAACAAGATACCCGAGAACCGCCGCCAGAATGAATCCTGCGGTGAGCACTGTCCAATTCGTGCGCTTCATCGACGGAAAGGATTCAGAGGATTGCGCCGAGCGGAAGCATGAATCGCGGCGGATTTGGGATTTCTTCTGGATTCAGGGCGGCTCCTGCGAGGGCTTTAGAAAAATGGTGATCCTGGCAGCAAGTTTGTCGTCGTCCAATTGGACATCCTGGGCTGTTGCGGCGCTTCCTGCGCGTTTGAAGATGGAAAGAGAAGGAGGCATGATGCGACGCAGCTTCACGAATGGCAGTTTCTAACGGAAATTACTTAGGTCGCGTTGATCAAACAAAATCAAGGAGATTTCACATGGAGAGTTGATCCCGGCAGCCGGGGTTCGACCTCAGCGGATGAGGTGCGGCCAAGGTTGGAAAAAGTAAAACCAGAGGGCCAGCATGCCCCACAAAGCGAGCAATTGCGCCCCTTCGAGCCAGCTGGTGACGCCGTCGATGGCCATGTAGGCAGCGAGGGCCACCGCGATCGCCAGGGAGATCACTTCCGATACTCCAAAAGACAGCGTCAAGGGCGTCGGGCCAAGTGCGCTCAGAAAAACAAGCAAGGGAGCGACAAAGAGCGAGACTTGAAGTGCTCCGTTCATTGGAATCGAAATGGCAAGATTCACTCGATTATGGCGGGCCATGCGAACACACACCACCAACTCGGAAACCGCTCCGGCGACCGGAAGAATGACTACTCCGACAAAGAGGTAAGTCACTCCCAGTGAGCTGCCGAAAGGGCCGACAAATTCGCTAATGATCTCGCCAAGCACAGCGATGGCCAGGGTTGCCGCAATCAGGATTGCGATGGCGCCGCGGAGACTCCATCCAGGTTGTTCCGGGTCACGGATCGCGGACGGCTTTTGCGTCAACTCTTCGCCTTCTGGAGCGCGCAGCTGATAGACAACCGTCAGCACATATAAGAGGAAGAGGATGAGAGCCACCGCTTGACTGATCTTGTCGACGGCCTCGGTTTGAAACCCGGGATCATAGATCCGATCCTCCTGTCGTTGGGTGATCGCCGAGAAGAAGGTCGGTACCATGAGACCGACCACCGCCAGGATCATTGTGGTGGTCGCCATGCCAACGCTCTGCTGGTCGAAGCGTTGCATACCGTTGCGAATTCCTCCAAAGAGAATGGCGGCGCCGAGCGTGAGAAGAAGACTGATGAGAATTGATCCGACGATGGAGGCTTTCAACAGGTCAGTGTGACCGGCACGTAGCAATGCATACATGATAATGAACTCGGTCAGGGTTCCAAAAGTCGCGTTGAGCAGGCCTCCGATTCTCGGTCCGGTGCGGAGGGCAAGGATCTCCGTCGACTCTGCCAGAAGATGAGCCAGGGGAATTAGCGCCACAAACGCGACCACAAAGACGAGGAGCGGGTTGACGTGAAGCGCCGCCGCCATGATGGCGATCGGGACCAGTAGCAGCGGGCTGCCAGCAAGCAGAGTGGAATGTCGCGCCTTCATTAACTAGGCGCCACAAGTTGCGCTGCGCACGGTTCTTGGCCTCTGTCCAAATGCCATCATGATTGCAGCCTGAACCCTGACCTGAGTTTCGGTATCAAACTGCACCGGTGGGCTGCGTCGGTTGACGGCTCTCGAGCAAATTGGCGAGATCCATTCCAAGAAGACTGCCAATGCGATCGACGGTGACATCCGCTGGCGGATAAGAAGCGATGACTTGCGGATTGAAAGCGAACTGCCCTTGTCTTGGGAATACTGTCGTAACGCGATCGCCCCAAAATTTCTTGATGGCCGTCAGGATGCGGAGCTTGTCGTCCACCATGACGTAGTGCTCAGCCGGGTAGCGTCGCACCACATCCTCGAGCGATTCCTCTTTGTGGATGTAGATGAGCACATGACCGTCCACCGCCTCAAAGATGCCGGAGCGTTCCACTTTGCGAGGTTGGAAGACAACATCGCCGTCGGAGAGAATCACAGTTTGTCCCCAGTGTCGGAATTGCTCCAGCACGTCCAGCGCTTCCGGGTAGAGGCGATTGGCGAAGGGATAATCAACCAAAAACGTGGCCGCTGTCACGAGATGCGGCTCGTAGGGATTCTCCACGCGAAAGCGTTGGAGCGCGCCGAGGTAGTCGCGATAGCCTAATTCTTGGAACAGTTTTTCCTGGATCGCCCAGAAGCGATCTCGATATTCACGGCCAAATTTTCGTTCGATATGGCGTTTGAGATCCTCTTGAATGCGGTCGTTGTTGAGCAAGGTGTTGTCCACGTCGACCAGGAAAACCACTGGGGCATCAGCTTTCATCTCTTGGTTACCTGAAGTGAGTTTTCTTGGCTGCTCGGTCGAGGCCATTTTCGAGAGGGGATCCAGAAGGCATTTTTTGTCACGGTTTCGCTTTGGACCTCTGTGGGGACTCGTTGTGCCGATCGTCGAGCACGAGCATCACTAGCCTTCCATCGGTCTGCCATGGATCGCCGCCGCCGTTGCGGCCTTCGAGCTCTTTATGAAAATGATTCTCCCAATACTCCTCTTGAACCAAATTCTCTCTGGCGAGTTGTTGCGCGATACGATCGCGCTCGGCGTCGACATCAGGTCCGATGTGATGAGTTACCTCTCCGGTGGTATGGCTGAGGCCAACGCTTCGATCGAAGGTCGCCGCGCCGAACCAGAGAGGGCGGTCATCTTCTCTTTCGGCCGAGCGCCAGAATCTGACATGGTGCCGTTGTCGCGGGCTGTTTCCGACGGGCTGCTCGAAGGCCAGGTCCTGCTTTCGACCAAACAGATAGAGACTACTTACCGGAGCCTCGTCGTCAGGGCGCCGCAAAACGGAATCAACCACGATGCGAAGGCTGCTCTCGAAGGTGATTGGATTGGCTGGGTACCACCCGGCAGCCACCATGGCGCGAACCAGTTCTTCCTCGGTGGCGAGCATGGCGATGTTTAGAGGATCGCCCGGATGGCCGTCCGCCGTATGTGTAATTCGGTCAACATTGGCCAAGGAGGGATGATGCCGAAAATAGAGCTTCCAGACTAGAGGAGCGAGGAGGTACGCCGCCATAGCCCAGGCGATCAGGAGACAGAGAGCGATCCAAAAATACCCAGATCGGCTGCGCCTGCGACGCGTCTCGTCTCGCGGGTTCATTCCGATCTCGAGCCTCATTAGCAACTGAGAAGCAACTGCATGCTCGCCGTCGAGGGCATGTTCTGGGATTGTCTTTCCCCTCATCAAAAAGGAAAATCTCCGCCGAGACGATACAATTATGACAGTGTCAAAATCCCCCGAAATATTTATTCCGGCAAACGATGGCGTGGACCCGAAACGGGTTCCGCAGAAAGTTCTGCCTACTGGCGCAAAGATACCGGCCATCGGCCTGGGGACATTTGGATCCGACAGAATATCCGGTCCGCAAGTTGCTGAGGCAGTCTTGGAGGCCGCGGCCGTGGGCTATCGGCATTTCGATTGCGCGGCCGTTTACGGCAACGAGGAGCTCCTCGGCCATTCGTTACGTAGAATCATTGCCGGCGGGATTCCACGCGAGGAGCTCTGGGTCACCTCTAAGTTGTGGAATGACAAACATGATGAGAATGACGTGATTCCGGCGTTCGAGAAATCTCTCGCCGACCTCCAACTTGACTATCTCGATCTCTACTTGATCCATTGGCCATTCCCCAACTACCACCCCCCGGGGTGCGACGTCAGTTCGCGGAGTCCGAATGCGCAGCCGTACATTCATGAGAATTACATGAAAACGTGGCGCAAACTGGAGCACTTAGTCGAAGCTGACTTGGTGAGACATATTGGAACCTCAAATATGACCATACCAAAACTTCGACTCCTCTTGCGCGATGCGAGGATCAAACCGGTCTGCAACGAAATGGAATTGCATCCGCATTTTCAACAGCCGGAATTGTTCAATTTCGTTTTGGATAATGGAATGATCCCGATTGGCTTCAGTCCGATCGGATCCCCAGCGCGTCCGGATCGCGATCGAACCCCGAGCGATACGGTCGACACAGAGGATCCCGTCGTCGTTGAGATCGCCAATCGGCTGAAAGTTCATCCCGCCGTCGTTTGTGTCAAATGGGCTGTGCAGCGGGGACAGATACCAATTCCGTTCTCAGTCAATCGGCGGAACTACCTTAGCAATCTACGTAGTGTCGTCGAGGATCCGCTGACCGATCAAGAGATGGACGCGCTTTCACGAATCGATCGCAATTGTCGCCTGATCAAGGGTGATGTGTTCCTGTGGAAGGAGAACCAGACGTGGGAGGCCCTTTGGGACGTAGACGGAGAAATTACCCCAGCTTAGCTGGTATTCGCGGAATGCTTCCTAAGAGCTTTTCGTCCGCTACACCAACCGAAAATTCTGCAACTCGACCGTTGCGGCTACATAATTTCTAATACTGCAGTAGTTCGATTTGTAGCGACCGTGTCTTCACGGTCGAGGGCCTGGAGCGACGATGTTTCCATCGTCAGGGAATCTTCGTCGTGGGGAGACCGGCGCGACATCGTCCTTCGCAAGGAGGTTGGCTAAAGTTTGCGACCGACGTCCTTAATGCCATTGCCGATGTCGTTGAACCATTCTTCGACTTGTTTGGCGCTCCCCTTGATCGCTTCGCCAGTTTTCTTGCCGGCTTTCTGGAGAGTTTGGATAGAGGCTTGAGCTCCCTGCTTGAGCTTGGTTCCGGACCATTTGGCAGCTCCGTCGAGAGCGGCGCCAGCCTTCTTCAGCGCAGCGCCGGCGTCTTGGCCGGAGTTCTTGGCCTCTTCAGCGGTTGTGTGCCAGCCGACGGCGAGGGCGTGGTCCACACGAGCAAAGGTCTTCCTTAGGTCGTCTCCGGATTTCACAGTGCCGTTCTTTACTTCGCGACCGAGCTTTTCCAAGGAGGCGGCAGCCTTCTCCACATCTCCTTTTGCGCTGGTCGCAACTTCGCTCGATTCATTTCTTACGTAGGTCGCCGCCTTCCGGATTTCTTGCGAAGCCTTAGCCGTGTCACCCTTCACGAACGATGCATGAGAGGCTGCCATGGTTTTGTCGGGTTCCTCGGTGAAATCGTCTGGATTTACTTGGGCCAGGGCGAAGGTGGCGCCGGTGATCGAGAGGGCAACAGTCGCAATACTTAGTGGTAAGAGAGTCTTATTCATTTGATGTAACCGAGGCAGGTGTGCGAACGAATACACGCCTATTGGCTTGCGATTCAAGCTTCGAGATTATACGCGCGGAAATCCGATCTTCCGCTTACCCGCCCAGCGCGGTGAGCCGCTCCTGGGCTTTGGAGGCAAACTCGCTGTTCGGGTATTCTTTGAGCAACTGCTGGTAAGAGGCTTTGGCCTTTCCTAATTGCTGCTCTTTGAACTTGGTGTCCTTGGATCCGTTGGCCTGCTGTTCGAGCAATTGAGCACCCATCCAGAGGCCTTCAGAGGCCGCCGTTGGCACGCCCCCGTAGAACTGGGCAATCTTGATAAAATAATCGATGGCAGCGCCGAGAAATTCATCCTTCTGTGTTTGGTCAGCAGCTATCTTCGCTTTTTCAGCCATGATCGCGCCACCAAGCAGCATCGCCTTGGCGCGAACTTGCGCCGTCGCAGTTGGCGCGCGGATGAGGCCGGTCAGCAGCGTGACCGCCTCATCGAGCTTACCTTGTTCCTTGAGCGACTGAGCGATTCCATAATCGGCCTCGAGGACTTTGGGCGACCACGGATAGAGCGCCTTTAATTCCTGAAACAGCTGGCCGGCAGGTCCCGTTTGGCCTCCTTCCTGGGCGACCCGCGCACGTCCGAAAAGGGCGATCGCTTGAGCCTCCTGGACCAGTTGCGAAGCCTGATTCGGCGACACATTTTGGGGCACCGGATAGTCCTTCGCGAGTTTCTCGAAGACCGCGGCGGCTTCGTCGAGTTTCTTCTCTTTAATCAAGGCCAGCCCGTAAAAATCCAGGTCCCTCGGAGAATAGACAATCTCCGTGCGATAGGCCTCGTTCGTGATAAGGAGAGCTTTGCCTTCATCCTGTTCCGAAACATAGGTGGCCAATGCAAAGAGGATCCTGCTGCGCGCGCTTGGACTAGTGGTGGAGTCTGCCAGAGATTTGAAGTACTCTTCGACTTGAGACCCTGTTTTTAGCTCGGCCCCCAAGAGCATGCGTTGGGACTGCAAGAGGGTTTGCAGCGCCAGGGCGAGTGAGACGCTTTCCGGATACTTCTTTGCGGCTTCCTCCGCAGAGGCGATGCTACTGTCGAGGAGGGTTTTCCACTGAGAGCGTTCCTGCTCAGCCAGCGCGCTGTAGCGTCCCAGGGAATCGGCCTTGGCGCGTTGGAGTTCGGCGATTTTGAAGAGCGCGTCACCGGCCTGTGGACTGTCGGGATAGCGCTCGATGAATTCGCGATAAGTTCCGACCGCGTCCTCTGTCTTCCCGGAATTGACGGCTGTCTGGGCGATCGATTCATAAGCGAAGTAAACTTTGTCATTCGTAGGATACTTTTCGATAAACTCCCTCATGAGGGCCACGACGTCGTTGGCTTTGCCTTCGCTCGCGCGCAGTTGTGCCCGCATGAAATACGTGAACGGTGCCGGTTGACTCTCCGGGAACTGCTCGGCTACCGAGGCGAGCGCGGCGATGCCTTCGTCTTTGTTTCCGAGGGCGATGAGCGCGCCACCTTTGGCATAGAGTGCAAGCGGAGCTAGTGCGTGCTGGGGGTTGGCTTTTGCAAAGGCTTCGAGGATTGGCGCGGCTGCCGCGTTGTCACCCTTCTGCTGGGTGCAAATACCAATCCAGTAGTCAGCCTCGATAGCCTGAGGAGTTCCCGGATACTTGGTCTTGACGATATTGTAAGCGGCAATGGCATCATCCCATTTTTGATTGTCCTTGTGAATTCCTGCGACCCCCGCCTGGGCAATGACGGCAACTTCCGCCGGCGGATTTTTGGCAAGATAGTCTTGGAATGTCTTGAGAGCGTCGGAGAGATTGCCCAAGCGCGCTTCCGCGTTGGCCTTTTGGACAACGGCGAGACCAGTGAACCGTCCTTGAGGGTAGATAGTCAGCGCTTCATTGAAAAAGCGGAGTGCCTCCGGAGCGTTGTTCAGAGTGAGATACATGCTGCCCATGGCGACCGGGAGGTTATCCGCAAGCATGTCGCCCTTATACTTTGACTGAAACTCGTTGTATCCGGCAATGGCCGGATCGGCGGCATTCTGCAAAGCATAGGTCATGGTGGTGAAATAAAGTGCACGCTTCTTATCTTCCTCGCTGACAAGAAAAGGGACGACATGGCGGAGGACAACGCGGGCTTCGTTGTTTTTGTTTTGTTGGAAATAAATTTCGGCCATTTTCAGCTGGGCTGTGGCCGTTTGGTCGGGCTTGCCTTGGAGTTCGGCAAACTTCTTAAGCTCGCGCTCGTTGTCACGATCGAGTTGTTTCTTGAGTGAGGCATTATTGGCGCGCAAAGCGGCAGCTTTCCTGGTGACGAATTCCCGAATCTTGTTTTGCTGCAGGGCGATGATTTCCTCCTTCGGCGCTACCCTTCGGAAAGCGGCCAACGCCTCGGCGTAAAGGTTTGGGCGCTCCGATTCGGAAGTGTAGGTCGCTTGGTTGAGGAGAATTTCTCCGAGCTGAAAGTTTGCCTCGTTGATGAGGGCGACATCCTCCTTTTTCTTGATAATTTCGCGAAGATAATCGGTCGCGCGCTTGTAGAGGTCGAAGGCCTTCGTCTTGGCCGCGGGATCTCCGGTCACCAAGAGGGCGCTTCCCTGCGTCGCGAGTGTGACAGCAAGGAGATGCTTACTCTTGGCAAGAGTGCCGCTTTGCGGGAATTTCTGCAGGTTGAGTTCGAGATCTTTGACGGCATCGTCAAATTTTCTCAGCTGATATTCGGCGATGGCACGACCAAAGATGGCGTTCTCAAGGTCTGATGCTTGTGGGTATTTGTTGATGTATTCGGAGAATTTGGCGGTAGCCTCTTCGAAGGTGCTGTTGCGCTTTGGATCGGCTGCCGGAACAGCGGCAGCTTTCCCCGAGAGGATTTGAGGCACCAGGCCATCAAGTGTCTGCTTGAGCTCGGCAGACATGGCGGAACCTGACTCGGCCTTTCTCAGAACGTCCAGGGCTTGATCAAACTGACCGAGGAAGTAAAAGCAGGATGCCAGTTGGAGTTGAGCCGCCGGAATAATCGGGTCGGTCGGATAGTCCTTAAGCAGCTTCTCATAAATGGCCGCCGCATTCTTGTAATCACCGGCTGAGTAGACCTCGTAGCCGGCGGCAAAGGCCTCTGCTGCACCCTTCGATTGAGCCTGCGCCCATCCAACCGAGAGGAGCATTATCAGGACCCCGAAGAGTAGGGACGATTTCAGCCAATTCATGGAATGAGAGAGCAATTACGCTGCTTCACCTCGCAATGCCACAGGAAAAAAGTCGCCCTGCCACAGCTCTCCAGGAGCGCTGGAAAACATGGTAACGAGCGCGGCCCGCCTGCCAAACTCGTCGGTTGCATCAACCCCGGCGAGGTTCAGGTCCTAGCACCGACTGCAAGGCGTCCAGTGTCACGCTCGGACGCGTCACTCGAAAAACTCGGAGGCCAAACGCCTCCGCCCCGGCCCAGTCACGTTCGGGATCGTCCCCCGCATGAATGCACCGTCCGGGTTCCGCATTCATCGATTCCAGCGCTTTTCGAAAAATGGCGCGATCGGGCTTTTCGCAGCCGAGTTCGCTCGAGATGAAAAGGCTTTCAAACTTTGCCAAGACGCCGAGGTCATCGAGAACACGGTGCAGCCGTCCGTCGAAATTCGAGATCACGGCCAGGCGAGAGCGTCCCTGCAGTCGGTCGAGGCATCTTCTCGCATCCTCATAGAGGAGCCAGATCCCCGGCTGCTCGAAATGCATATAGAGCTCGCTAAACCAAGCTTCGCCATCAATGTTGGAAGCCGCGGGGGATGCGGCTCGCAGCACGTCCAGGGCGAGTGCTCGCCACCAGGGACGATCGTCGTCGTCTCGCGGACCAGATGAGGGAGGGCGCGCTGGACGCGCTCTCCAGACCTCGCGAAAGGCAGACTCCAGTCGGGCCTCGTCGACCTCGAGGCCGTATTTTCGCGCGATCAGGGCATAGTGCCACCCGACGGGACGGGCGAGGTGGATCAACGTGCCAGCCGCGTCGAAGAAAATGACGTCTGCTTCGCCCTTGACCTTGCCTAGCGCGGCGTCCATATTATTTCACTCCCAACCATGCGAAGAAGCGGGTTCCCATCCCGCTTTTTTCATCTTGGGAAGGACGATTTATGAATTCCGAACTCATAGCGATGCTTGACTACCTCGAGCGCGAACGGAGCATCAAGCGAGAGGTGCTGGTCGAGGCGATATCCAGCGCGCTGCTCACGGCTTCGAAGAAGAACTTCACTTCTGGAACCCGCGAGCTGCGCATCGATATCGATCCGAAAACTGGCGCCATTCGCGCCCTTGCCAAGCTTATTGCGGTCGAACGTGTTCAAAATCCGCACGATGAGATTCTTATGACGAAGGCCCGTGCGCTCAAGCCCGGCATTCAACCCGGGGACGAGATTGAGGTCGAAGTGACGCCGCGGGATTTTGGACGCATCGCGGCGCAAGCGGCGCGCCAGGCCATCAACCAACGGATCCGCCAGATCGAAAAGGATATGATCTATGAGGAGTTCAAGGATCGGGCCGGCGAGATCGTCAGCGGAACCGTCCGCCGCTTTGAAAAATCCGACGTCATCCTGGATCTCGGAAAATTCGAGGGGACAATGCCCGCACGTGAGAGGGTCGTCACCGAAGAATACAGCGTCGGAGACCGGCTTCGCGCCTACGTCGTCGCGGTGGACAATGCCTCCCGTGGTCCGGAGATCATTCTTTCGCGTAGTCATCCCAATTTTGTCCGGCGTCTCTTTGAGATCGAAGTGAGTGAAATTGCCGACCGGACCGTCGAGCTGAAGGCGATCGCGCGTGAGGCGGGATATCGGACAAAGGTTGCCGTGCACAGCGGTGATCTCAAGGTCGATCCCGTGGGCGCCTGTGTCGGAATGCGCGGGGCCCGCGTCAAGAACATCGTTCGGGAACTTAACAACGAGAAGGTCGATATTATCCGCTGGGATCCCGACCCTCTCAAATTCGCAGCGGCTGCCTTGAAGCCGGCCAATATTCGCAGTATCTCACTCGACGACGCGACTCACACCGTCCACGTCCTCGTCGGAAAAGACGATCTCTCCTTGGCGATCGGAAAACGCGGCCAGAACGCGCGCCTAACCTCGAAACTAACTGGTTGGGACGTGGATATAGAAGAAGACAAGACGGCTGAACAGGTATTGGAATCTCAGAAGGCACAGGCGGCTCACTCGATGGCCGAGGCTCTCGGGATCAGCGAGGCCGAGGCGCAAACTCTCGCAGCTGGCGGGATGAATTCGATCGAAGTCATCTTGACTTCGGGCGCCGAGGACATTGCCGGATTACTTGGGTGCGATCTCGACAGAGGCCAAAAGATCCTCGATGCCGCGCGCGCCTCGGTGCAACCCCAAGAGACCGCTGCTTCGTAGGCATGAATTCTCCACACTTTCCTTTGCATGGCGACTACAAAATCCGCGGACAAAGCAACCAAGTCTAAGGCGCCGTCTGTCTCGGCCGCTGCCAAGAATCCGGCAGTCGAAGAGGCACCGACGGAGCTTCCACCGGCACCAAAGACGCCTGCCGAGACGCTAGACCTTCTCGAGCCAAAGAAGAAGGTGAAGCGCCGCGAAACGGACGGGGGTGCCTCCAAACCGGTTCTTCCGCCAATTCAGAAGATCCAGGCCAGACCTCCAGCGAAGCCGACACCGGTTGTGCAACAGGAGCCCGAGCCGGTGCCGCCGAAGGAGGAGGCTGTCCCTGAACCGGCCGCCGAAGTCCAAGACACCACGGCTGAGCCGGAGACCGACAAGAAGGTGATCCACCTGAAGACCTCAATCACCGTGAAGGACCTGGCCCCCTTGATTGGCATCAAGCCCTTTCAGGTTATCGCCGACCTGATGTCCCTTCAGATATTTGCCAATATTAACCAGACGCTGGAGCTCGATACTGTCGCGAAGCTTTGCGAGAAGCACGGCTTCGTTCTCGAGCGCGAGAAGAAGGATACTTCCAAAGGTCATCACAAGCAGGAAGTGAAGGTTGAGGTCCCTAAGGAACCCGAGAAACCTCGTGAGGAGGCCCTCAAGCCGCGTGCACCCATTGTGACCTTCATGGGCCACGTCGACCACGGCAAGACCTCTCTTCTCGATGCGATTCGCAAGGCACGGGTGGCGGCCGGCGAAGCAGGTGGCATCACCCAGCACATCGGCGCATACAGCGTGCAACGCAATGGCCAGACGATAACTTTCCTCGACACGCCGGGGCATGCTGCGTTTACCGCTATGCGAGCCCGCGGCGCTAACGTCACCGATATTGTCGTGCTCGTGGTGGCCGCTGACGACGGCTTGATGCCGCAAACGATTGAGGCCATCAACCATGCCAAAGCCGCGAAAGTTCAATTGATGATCGCGATCAACAAGATCGATCTGCCAACCGCGAATATCGATAAGGTTAAGACGCAACTCCAGGAGAGGGGTCTTACGCCGGAGGATTGGGGAGGCGAGATCATTTGCTGTCCCGTGAGCGCCACCAAGGGGACCGGCATTGACAGTCTTCTCGAGATGATCAGCCTGCAATCTGAGGTGCTCGAGCTGAAATCGGATCCGCGGGCGACACCTCGGTGCACGGTGATTGAAGCCCAACTCGAACAGGGTCGAGGACCCACCGCGACCGTCATTGTGCGCATGGGCACGTTGCGGGTGGGCGATGCCTTCATCTGCGGTAATTACTGGGGAAAGGTCAAACAGCTTATCAGCGACACCGGAAAGCCGATTAAGGAGGCGGGCCCGGCGACGCCTGTAAAGGTGCTCGGCTTCAGCGGCCTGCCGAATGCGGGAGATGAATTTGTGGTCATGGAAAGCGAGCGTGCGGCGCGAATCCTGAGCGAAGAGAGGCTCTTCGACATTCGCAATAGCAAGCTCGCGGCGCCGCAGCGCGCTACCCTCGAGAATCTCTTTGCCAATATCGCCGAAGGGCAAAAACCGACCTTGCAAATCGTCCTCAAGGGCGACGTGCAGGGCTCAGTGGAAGCGCTCGTCGGAGCGCTCAAGGAAATTCCCCAGAGCAAGATTACGCTCGATATCATCCATTCGGCGGTCGGGCCGATCACCGAGTCCGATGTTCTCTTGGCGAGCGCCTCAAATGCGGTCATCATTGGATTCAGCGTCAAGGTGGAGAACAACGCCTCCACCGTCGCAAAGAGAGAGGGCGTTCAGATCAAGCTCTACAGCATCATCTACGAATTGATCGACCAGGTGAAGGAAGCAATGGCGGGAATGCTCGAGCCCGAGCTGCGCGAGACGGTCATCGGTCACGCTGAAGTGCGTCAGGTATTCGATCTTTCCAAGGGCAAGGTGGCGGGGTGCTACGTCAACGATGGTCGGATCAGTCGAAGCGCGCGTGCTCGGGTGCTTCGGAAACGGCAGCCGATTTATGACGGCGGCATTGGGACGCTCAGACGTTTCCAAGATGACGTCAAAGAGGTCCGCGCCGGTCTGGAGTGTGGCATCAAGCTGGGTGATTTTTCGGAGTATTTGCCTGACGATATCATCGAGTGCTACACGCTTGAGAAGGTCCCGCAGCAGCTTTGAAATACAACCGCGACGCCCGCGCGTGATTTGTCTGGCCCCCCGCTACTCCATTCTTGGGATTGCATTTGCCAGCCTCTTGCTTGCGACCCTCGCTTCGAGCCAGGAGAGCGCGCCTCTCCTCGAAAACAGCGGGTTCGTCGAAAACCCGAAACCTACCTGGGAGACCCAGCGAAAAGCACGAACCTTCGTTCTTGGGATCCCTGCTCCTCGTGGGCAAATCACCGACCGATTCGGAAAGCCCCTGGCCCAAACCCGGCTGAGCTACAACCTGGCGATTAGCTTTCCCGCGCCGCTCGATTGGCCTGACAGCAAGATTCTCACCTTCGCCAAGCAACAGATTACGCTCGCGAGCGGACTCTTAAAGCGAGTAGTCCCCATCTCGGACGAGGTAGTTCTCAATCACTATAAGAATCGCGGAGTGCTGCCACTCGACATTGTTGAGGATCTCAGTCCTCAGGAACTTGGAGTCGTTCAGCGAGGTGTCACTCCGAACCTAGTTCTGCGGCAGACCTACGTGCGCTTCTATCCAAACGGTCCACTCGCTGGCCATATCGTCGGTTATACCGGCCGTGAAGCGCCACTCTCGGTGCGACCAATCGAGAACAACGATCTCCTCTTCTCTGATAGCGAGGGCCGGGAAGGTCTCGAGCAGATTTTCGACAACGAACTTCGCGGACAAGTCGGTCAACTCCATGTCACTTATGACGCTGGCGGCAATAAGACTTCGGAGCGAATCGCCCGCCCGCCCGTTCCGGGCTACAATGTCATTACCACTCTCGACGAAGATCTTCAGCGCATCTGTGAAAACGTGTTGGCGAAGAATTGTAAAAGAGGCGCCTTCGTCATCATGGATCCTAATAGCGGCGAGATCCTGGCAATGGCCTCGCAACCAGGCTTCAATCCCAATGAGTTCGTGCCGGTCGTAAAGAAAGAGGTGTTCGATAAATACAGCAATGACGAGGCTGCGCCGCTCATCCCGCGAGCCTATCGCTCGGCCTACCCGCCTGGCTCAACCTTCAAGGTTGTCGTGGGCTTCGCTGCTCTCGAAAGTGGAAAGGTCACTCCCGACAACCGCTTCGATTGCCCGACGGCGATCACCATCGGCGATCATACCTTCAAGAACTGGAAGAAAAGCGGGGCGGGGAGCCTCAATTTCGTCCAGGCGCTTACCCAATCTTGCAACACTTGGTTCTACCAGGTCGCTCTGAAAATTGGAGCTGATCCGATCATCGAATACGCTCATCGTCTTGGCCTCGGAAAACGGACCGGAATTCCCATCTATGCCGAGAGCGAGGGAAACATTCCTACCGACGAGTATATGATGCGCGTCCACAAACGCGCCATCAAGCGAGGCGACGTTGCCAACATGGCCATCGGTCAGGGGGACATCTTGATTACGCCTTTGCAGATGACGCAGGCCTTGAGCGTGATTGCTTCCACAGGAAAGTTTCATCAAACGCGCCTGGTGAAGCAGGTGCAGAGCCTGGACAACAAAGTGGTCGCCGCGTATCCGGATCGCCTCCGAGAGAGCATTCCGGTCTCGACACAGAACGACAAGGCTCTACGGCGTGCGCTGCAAAACGTCGTCTACGACGGACAGGGGACCGCTCATTCCGCTCAGGTCAAGGGCGTTCGGGTTGCCGGCAAGACGGGCACGGCTCAATGGGGTCCGGAGGCCAAACAGCGCACCGCCGCATGGTTCGCCGGCTTTGTCCCAGCCGAGAATCCGGAGTACGCCTTTGCCGCTCTCTACGAGGGTGAACCGAATGATGATTCCGTGCATGGGGGCTCGCATGCAGCTCCTCTGGCGAGAAAAGTATTCCGTGAGGTCTACAAGCTGAAAAAGACGCGCGATAGCACAGCTGCGGAGACCCCCGCGCCAGCCGAGGAGAAGGAAGAGAAGGAAGAGAAGCAAGAGAAGGAGGAAGAGGAAGCCCCGCCTCCTGCTCAGGATCAGTCAAACTAGAGCGCTCTCGCGCCGTCTCCCGTCAGGGCGCGCCTAGGTAGGCCACCGCCGGAAAGCCTGCCGGACGGTGAAGGCACTGTCGCTACAACGGCCATCGACCATGCAACATCGCCGCCCGAGAGCGCGCTCATCTCGGCTCCGGGGGGTAGTTGCGACTTTTCAAAATTCTACGCGAAATAGGTATCTTCATGCGAGTACGCCGGCGCGCAGCAGCAAAGAAAGCGCAGACGTTTGAAGGCGGTGATTTGGTGCCACGCACCTGGCGGGATGAGGATCGCATCACCGGCCAGGACCGAACGGGCCTCACCATCAATCTCCATCGTGCCTTCGCCTTCGAGAAGGAAATAAAACTCCTCGCTTAGAATATGGTAATGCCGTTCGGTTGAGCTACCGGCTGCAACACTGGCTTCGGCGAGGCTTTGATTACGTACCGGCGCATTTGTGCTGTCCAGGATGCTGCGAATCCGGGAACCATCCTTGGTCGTAAAGGGTTTTTGACTGGATACGTTCAGGACAATCATCGAGAGTTCGCGCCTATGAAGTTTTACGAAGGTTGCACCGCCTTAATTACCGGAGCTTCGTCCGGATTGGGAGCGGAATTTGCCCGGCAACTCGCACCCGATGTTCACGCGCTCGTCTTGGTGGCTCGGCGCTTGGAGAGATTGGACGGATTGAAAAGAGAACTCGAGAGCGCCCATAAGAACTTGACGATCTACATTTACGGTGCCGATCTCGGTATCGAGGATCAGCGTGTCGCCTTCGTCGAGTGGCTCGCTTCGCAAAACCTTAAGGTCCACTTCCTCATCAACAACGCGGGCTTGGGCGACCAAGGGACATTTGATTCAAGTGATTGGAATAGAATTAGGGCGATGCTCGAGGTGAATATCTCCGCTCTTACTCACCTCACTCATCTGCTCCTCCCGTCGATGACCTTGAGCGGTCGGGCGGCGATCCTCAATGTCAGCTCGGTGGCTGGCTTTCTTCCCTTGCCGAGTATCGCCGTTTACGCTGCCACCAAGGCGTATGTCACAAGCTTGTCGGAGGCACTGGCGATCGAACTGCGTCCGAAGGGGATAACCGTCACGGCATTGTGTCCAGGTCCGGTCGCCACAGAATTTCATTCTGTGGCGCGGCGCCCCGGCGTCGGGACCCCCGAATCCCACGTCGATTCGATGCCGGCCTTCGTGGTCACGCCGGAGGAGGCGGTGCGGGCGGCCCTGGTGGCAGTTTCTCGCGGCCGCGCGCGTGTGGTGCCGGGGCTCCTCCTCTGCATTGCGATGGGACTGACGGCAGTCGTGCCTTTCTTCATTACCCGAGAAGTGCTCAGGGCTTTGCGGAAGAAGCTCTGAATCCCTGTGGATCATGAATCAGCCATTGACAAGATTGCTGTCGCTCAAAATGCTTCTGTTGTGAATAAACTCACAAAAATGTCCGGCGTTCGACGGGAAAGTGCGGCGTTCGCTCAGACGCTCGAGCTCATCAATCCGCATCTCTATTCGGTTGAAGCGAGAATTCGAGAACAGGCGCGCGCATTTGACCCGGCGGTCGAGGGCTATGTGGCGTATCTCTGCGAAAAGGGTGGTAAACGGTTGCGGCCGGTTCTCGCCCTCTTGGCGGGCGGGGCTTCCGGGCACATTACCTCCGGACACGTCGATCTCGCGGTGATCGTTGAGATGGTTCACATCGCGACTCTTGTTCATGATGATATTATGGATGGGGCGGAGTTACGGCGTGATCAGCCGACCGCCAATGCCAAATGGGGCAACTCTATCAGTGTTCTGTTGGGAGACTGCCTCTTCGCTCATGCCTTGCGACTGGCGACAGGTTTCAGCAACAATGCGATCTGCCGGCGCATAGCGGATGCCGCCTCGGACGTTTGCTCGGGCGAGATCATTCAAACTCAGCGGCGCTATGATCTCAAACTGAGCACGGCAGACTACTACCGGATCATCGAGATGAAGACAGCCGCGCTCTTTGGTGTCGCCTCCGAGCTGGGGGCCTTCATCAGCGAAGCCAATCCAGGCGTCATCGGGGCCCTGAAGAATTTCGGTTTGAAGGTTGGCACCGCCTACCAGATCTATGACGATTGCCTGGATCTGACCGGAAGCGAAGAGGAGACCGGAAAGACGCTTGGCACCGATATCCGCAAAGGAAAGTTTACCCTTCCGGTCCTTCTCACGCTGCAAAATCGACAGGGTCTCGACTTAAGTAGACTGCATGACCTGTTGCTACGCGAGGAAGATGTGGATGAGGAACTTCTCGGCGATCTTTTACGCCGAGCGGGTTCGATTGCCGCCGCAGCTCAGGTCGCTAAGCGGATGCTCCATGAGGCGCGCCAGTCACTTGATGCTGTTCCAGTGAACCGCTACGTGAACGGCCTTCAGGCGATCACCGATCATCTAATCGGTTTGGTCGATCGGTTGCGCTAGGGTGAGGCGCGCTTTGAGTCAAGCAGCGCCGCACCAGGAACGCTCTCCCATGCGCATCCGGGAAATCCCTCCAAGCGACCGTCCCCGGGAAAAGCTGGCTGCCCATGGAGCCGCCTGCCTCACAGATGCCGAATTGTTAGCGATCTTTCTTCGCACCGGCGTGAAGGGCAAGAGCGCCATCACGCTCGCCAGCGAGCTGTTGCGGAAAAAGGGATCGTTACGTGCGCTGTCGCGATCATCGGCGGGCGAACTTGCTAAAGCGGCGCCGGGGATAGGCCCGGCAAAGGCGGCCGAGCTCGCCGCCGCTTTCGAACTCGGCAAGCGCCTGGCCAGGGGAGGGGCCGAGCGACCGGTGCTGGACAGTGCCGCAGTTATTTACGAGACCTTTGGCGCCGAGCTTCAGGCTCGTGATCGCGAAGTGCTTCGCGTCCTGTTGCTGGACACGAAATTGCGGCTGCTGGCCAGCGAGGACGTTGCCCTCGGCTCGCTGAACGAATGTATCGCGCACCCTCGTGAAATTTTCCGGCCCGCCATTATGCACTCTGCCTACGCGGCGATTCTTGTCCACAACCATCCTTCCGGCGATCCTGCCCCGAGCCAGGCCGACAATCGCCTGACGAGGCAGTTGGGTGACGCAGCGAAGCTTCTCCAGATCAATTTTCTTGATCATATCATCATCGGTCTGCCGGACGGCGGGAGAGTGCCCTACTTCAGCTTTCGCGAAGCAGGCGTGTTATGAAGATTCATCCCACCGCCATCGTGGACCGCGAAGCGGAATTGTCCGAAGACGTCGAGATCGGCCCGAACGCAATAGTCGGAAAAGGCGTCAGGCTGGGCGCGGGATGCGTCGTTCAGGCCAACGCAATTCTGGAAGGCTCGACCATTTTCGGCGCGCAAAACTTCATCGGCTACGGCGCTGTTATCGGGGCGACGCCCCAGGACTTCGCCTTCCGCAAGACGGTGTCCAGTCAAGTCCGTATCGGAGACGGCAACACGTTTCGGGAATACGTGACGATCCATCGTGGAACGAAGGAGAGCTCCGCCACCGTGGTCGGCAACAATTGCTATCTAATGGTCGGCACTCATCTTGGACATAATGTCCGACTAGGTGATAACGTGGTCATTGCCAACAACTGCTTGCTCGCAGGTTATGTGGAAGTCGGTGACAGCGCCGTGCTGGGTGGGGGGACCGTATTTCATCAGTTTCTGCGCATTGGACCGCTCGCGATGGTGCGCGGAGGGACCCGCTTCGGTAAGGATATTCCCCCATACGTTTCCGCCGACGGCGAGAACTTGCTCTCAGGAGTCAACGCCATCGGATTGCGCCGGGCCGGCTTGCAAGCAGATACCCGCGTGCAAATCAAACGAGCCTTTAAGCTCGTCTATTGGAGTGGAATCAATATCTCCCAGGCACTCGAACGCTCCAAATCCATGAGTTGGAGCGCGGAGGCGCAAGTTTTTTTCGACTTTATCGCCAGCTCGAAACGTGGCGTCTGCGCTGCCAATCGTGTGCCCGAAGTTGAAGATACTCAAGGTTAGACGGAAGTCCATCCCGGCGAGCGATATGCGATGCCTTGTTACTTCTTCCACTGATTCAGTAACGTAGCCCTAATTGCTCGTTCTGGCAGCATCCGCGGAGGCGGAGGCCGTGATGGCGCGTCCGCCGGGGGATGAAAGTTGCAGGGCCGGTGTCCCCACCGGCGAGGATCTCCCGGCGGCGGGGACGCCGCCGCTACAATTTTTTCTGAAAAGTCCGATATCTTTGACCCAGGTCAAGGAGGACCCCGCGCGATTCGCTAGTCTAGAAGTCGAATCGTCACCGTTAACAAGGAGGCAGTATGTTATCGCAGCGGACTATCGACATTGTCAAAGCAACGGCTCCGGTCCTCGAGGAGCATGGGGAGACCCTTACTCAGCACTTTTATAAGCGAATGTTCGCGCATAACCCGGAAGTCGCGCCGTTTTTTAATCCGGCTCACCAACGGGCAGGTTCGCAGCAGAAGGCTCTCGCCGCGGCCATTTGCGCCTACGCGGCGAATATCGAAAATCTAGAAGTGCTGGGCGGAGCGGTCGAGTTGATTGCCCAGAAACATTCCTCACTGCGCATCTTGCCGGAGCATTATCCGATTGTTGGCGAAAACCTGCTGGCCTCGATCCGCGAAGTTCTAGGTCCGGCAGCCACGGAACAGGTGATCACCGCATGGGCCGAGGCTTACGGGTTTCTCGCCGAAATTCTTATCGGCCGCGAAAAGCAGATATATTCCACGCATGAGCGCGCCCGCAATGGATGGGTGGGATTCAAGCCGTTCCGGGTGGTTCGAACAGTGCCTGAAAGCGAGATCATCACCTCATTTTATTTGCAGCCTGCGGATGGCGGCGGGATGCCTGTCTTCAAACCTGGCCAGTACATCACCATCCGCATTCCGGACGATCGCGGGACGACAACGATGCGGAATTACAGTCTTTCCAATCCACCTGGTGAAGAATTCTTTCGCATCAGCGTGAAACGGGAACCAAGAGGTTTTGTGTCCACTTTTCTGCACCGAAGTGCCAACGAAGGTACCGAGATCGAAACCGGGCCTCCTTGTGGAGAATTTTTCCTCGATCTTACCGAAAAACACGAGCGCCCGCTGATGCTGCTTTCCGCAGGCGTCGGTATTACCCCGCTGCTTAGCATGTTGTTGGGCGTGCTCAAGACTCAGCCCGAGCGGGAAGTCTTTTTCGTTCATGGTGCATTGAACGGACGAGTGCACGCCTTCCGGGATTTCGTTCGCGAACTCGCCGCCAGCCATCCGAACCTTAAGGTCCACTACCGCTACAACGAAGCGACTGCCGAAGACCGTCAGAAGCGATGGCATGATAGTGAAGGGCTCATCGACGCGGAATTGCTCGAAGATATGCTGCCCGATCGCGACGCTGACTATTATTTTTGCGGTCCGAAGCCCTTTATGGTCGGGATCTTCCACAATCTTCTCAAATGGGGCATTCCGGCCTCCCAGGTTCACTTCGAATTCTTTGGGCCGCGACAAGAGCTCGAAACCGGCGAGTCCGAGCCAGAGGAGTAAAGCTATCTTGCGACTAACTCGACCGCCTCGCCTAAGAGTTGGTGCATCGTCAATTCAGCTCGCTGTGGATCGAGCACGAGGATGCCTTTGGAAGTTGTGCGAATAAGTTGCTTGTCTCGAAACCTGCGCAGCATGCGCGAGAGCGTCTCGCTGGTAATGTTTAACTCGGCTGCGACGATGCGCTTCGGACTTTCAAGTTCGATCTCGCAGGGATGACTTGAACGCGGAATTGGACAATGCCTCAAGAGCCAATTAAGGCAGCGCGCTTCGGCGTTCTTTAATGTAAGATCATCCAGAAGGCCGACGATATTCCGCAAATGCCGGCTCATGGAACCGATCATTCGCAACGCGAGTTCGGGTCGCTTGCGCAACAGCGCCACAAATTCTGCCTTTGGAATCAGAATGACAGCGCTCGGCGCAAGTGCGCGTGCGCTGGCCGGGTAACCATCATCCGAAGCCAGGGCAGCTTCGGCGAAGGAGTCACCGGGATGAAAGACATGAAAAATCTGCGCCTTGCCCGCGGCGTTCACGCGATAGATGCTAATAGCTCCGCGTTGCACAACAAAGAAACCCTCACAGGGTTCTCCTTCGCGAAAAAGGGTTTCCCCTTTGTCAAGGCTGATGACCCTTGAGAACGAGCTGATCTCGGTGATCTCAGGCGATCGTAATCCTTCAAAGATTTGTGAGCGGAGCAGAGAATTCTGAACCACAAGATGATCGAGACGAGAAGTCTTCGCCATGAGAACAGGCTGAATGAAATTAGAGCAAATGTCACGATTGCTTGATTTGGATCAAGGCTCAAAGCTCCAAGATTTGTTAAGTTACGCTGCGATGTTTGCCACGTTGAACCTCCGCGCGCTGGCGGTGGCTACCCTGGCCACGTTACTCCTGATTGTGGGGGTATACGTCGGCTCTCGCAATCTGCAGAACTTCGATGCCGCCCTCGTGCCATACCTCGTTGGCACCCTGTTTGCGGCCTTTGGCATCGTGTATCGCTATGTAGTGTGGCTTCAGCGGCCGCCGACGCGACGCTATTTCAGGCGCAGCCTTGAGTTGCTCTTTAGCGGAAAGTTCCTCTCCTACGGCTGGGAACTCCTCAAACACTTTATCGCGGACTTTCCCTTCCAGCGTTTCATTGCCCACCGAGGTCCACGTCGATTCTGGGGCCACTTTCTGATGTCTTGGGGTTGCATGATCGCGTTCGCGGTGACGATCCCGCTGACCTTTGGATGGATCCATTTTGGGCTGAAGCAAGGCGGCATCGATACTTATGAGGCGTTCGTCTTCGGCTACGAGGTCATGGAGTTTCCGCTCAACAGCTTCATCGCTTACAACATCTTTCACATTTTGGATTGGTGTTCATGGATGGTAATTGCCGGGGTTCTCATCTTCATGCGGCGCCGCTTGACGGAGCTCGGCCAAATCACCTTGCAGACGTTCGAAGGCGACTGGCTTCCGTTAGTGCTCCTCCTGGCAATTTCGGTCACCGGACTCGGGTTGACCTGGGACTATGATTTGATGCACGGCAAGTATTACCCGTTTATGGCGGTAACCCATGCGATTACCGTGATCCTTTTTCTTATTTGGATCCCCTTCGGGAAGTTCTTTCACATTATCCAGCGGCCGGCGCAGCTTGGCATCGCCATCTATCGCAAGGCAGGTGCTGAGGGGCCGCAGGCTGTCTGTCCGCATACCGGGCAGGAGTTCGCGTCGCAGATGCAGATCAACGATCTCAAGGTGGTGACCAAAGAACTCGGCTTTAACTTCGATCTGGAAAACGGCGGCTCGCATCTTGACTTGAGCCCGCAGGGCAAGCGCGCAGCGCTGGCAAAGGCGCATCTGGCTGTGCGCAAGGAGGCCGGGCAGTTCTTTGGCTGATCCCGGGAAGCGTTGGCAATATGGCAAAACTGCCCACTAGCGACGAAGCTCTGACCAGCCAGTTTGGGCCGCACCTTAACTATCCGCCGCGCGAAGGCTTCCCCGGACGGAACGAACCGGACAAGATCGTCGAGACCCATTGCTGTTTCTGCGGGATGCAATGCGGCATCAAGCTTGTGGTCAAGGACAACAAGGTCGTCGGCTTCGAACCTTGGGAAGAGTTCCCCTTCAACGAGGGACGCCTCTGCCCGAAAGGCGTTCAGCGTTACCTGCAAAACAACCACCCGGACAGGCTGCTTTTCCCGTTGGAGCGGGTCGACGGTGCCGGCTTCAAGCGCACGAGTTGGGAGCACGCTTTCAAGAGAACGGTGTCTGAAATCCAGCGCATTCAGAGCAAATATGGACCCGATGCCTTTGGAATGTTATCGGGTGTCTCCTTAACGAACGAGAAGAGCTACCTCGTCGGCAAGTTTGCCCGAGTGGCTCTCAAGACTCGCAATCTCGACTACAATGGCAGGCTCTGCATGGTCAGTGCTGGCGCAGGGAACAAGAAAGCCTTTGGTCTGGATCGGGGATCGAACAATTACTCCGACCTCAAACACGCAGAGGTAGTCATGATCTGCGGTACCAATGTCAGTGAGACGTTTCCAACATTGACGCACTGGCTTTGGCAGGCGCGTGATAATGGCGCGAAGCTTGTCGTCGTCGATCCACGGCTGACCCCTATCGCGCGCACGGCCGATTTGCACCTGCCAATCCGGCCAGGCCGCGACTCCGCGCTCTACGGCGCGATGCTGCATCAACTGATCAAGCATGACTGGCTTGATCACGCGTTCATCGACAACTACACAAGCGGTTTTGAGGAAGCGGCCGCCGCGGTCAAGGATTATGACCTGAACTGGGCCGAAGAGGTCACCGGGATCGCGAAGGATAAGATTATGCGTGCTGCCGAATGGTGGGGCCAGGCGAAGACCAGCTTCCTGATGCATGCTCGGGGGATTGAGCACCAAACCAAAGGTGTCGAGAACGTCAGTGCTTGCATTAATCTGGTCCTTGCGACTGGCCGCCTCGGCAAACCGTATTGTGGTTACGCCACCATTACCGGACAGGGTAATGGTCAAGGAGGCCGCGAGCACGGACATAAGTGCGACCAACTTCCAGGCAATCGCGACATCGAAAATCCCGACCACCGGCGTTACATCAGCGAAGTCTGGGGTATCGACGAGAAGGAGCTGCCAGGGAAAGGGTTGACCGCTTACGAGCTTATGCAGGCAATCCACCAGGGCGAAATTAAGGGACTCATCTCGATTTGCTTCAATCCGGTTGTTTCGCTTCCCAATAATAACATGATTCGAGAGGCGCTCGAGAAACTAGAATTTTACTGTGCGATAGATTTCTTCCTCAACGAGACTGCGCACTACGCTGACATCGTGCTGGCGGGCTCATTGCACGAAGAAGAGGAGGGCACGGTCACCACCGCCGAGGGTCGCGTGACGCGCATTCGGCAGGCCGTCACGCCGCCGGGAGAGGCGCGCACCGACACCGAGATCATTCTTGAACTGGCCCGACGTCTCGGAGCGGAGAAACATTTTTCCTTTGGCACCTCTGAGGACATCTTCAACGAGCTGCGTGTCGCTTCAAAAGGCGGTACCGCCGATTATTTCGGGATCACTTACGAGAAGATTGAGAAGAACATGGGCGTCTTCTGGCCTTGCCCCAGCCTCGATCATCCAGGCACACCGCGCCTTTGGGAAGACCGCAAATTCAAAACACCCGATGGCAAAGCGCACTTCGTTCCCGTCGCCTACCGCGATCCCGGCGAGGTGGCCGACGCAGAATTTCCAGTAATCTTGACGACAGGCCGTGTCGTCTCGCAATACCTCAGCGGCACGCAGACGCGTCGCATCGGCAGGCTGGTCGACCAGTATCCGGAACCGCTCCTGGAAATTCACCCAAAGCTTGCGGCCCAGTATGGTATTTCCGACCGAGAGTTGGTTCGCGTGGTCTCGCGACGCGCTAGTGCCGAATTTCCGGCTCAGTTAGTGGAAACGATTCGCGAAGATACGGTTTTTGTTCCGTACCATTGGGCTGGCAAGAAGTCGATCAACCAGCTCACCTCGGGCCATCTGGACCCAGTTTCGAAAATCCCAGAGTTCAAGGTGAGTGCGGTGCGGTTGGAGCCACTTGGCAAGGAAGCCCCACCACCGAAACAAAGCAGCCTCCAGCCAAGCGGCGGCTCACCAGCCCATCCGAGTCCAAAGCCCCCGCCGGTTCACGAATTTGCCCGCGCACCCAAAGAGCCCGCTCCTGATTGATCGTCCAACTTTAACCTCAAACGCAACTGACCATGCTCCTTCAATTCAAGCAGGAAGAAGAGTTCTTCATGGACCCACAGCGTTGCATCGGCTGCCACGCGTGCGAAATGGCGTGTGCCGAATGCGAAACCAACGGGCAGACGCCGATGGTGAGTGTCGATTACGTCGAGCGTTACCTTTCCCCGCAAACCAGTGTCCAGATCTGCATGCATTGCGAAGACCCGGCCTGCGCCAAAGTTTGCCCCGCCGATGCTATTCAGAAAGATGAGTTTGGCATCGTGCATAGCGCCAATACTGCGCGCTGCATCTCCTGCTCCAACTGCGTCTATGCATGCCCATTTGGGGTGCCGAAAAAGGCCGAACCGATGCAGCTCATGATCAAGTGCAACATGTGCTACGACCGCACCAGCGCCGGCAAGAAACCGATGTGCGCCACCGTCTGCCCGAGCGGGGCGCTTTGGTACGGAACGCGAGAAAAAATGCGTGAATTGCGTCCGAACAGCACCCCAGTGAATACTTTTCGCTTTGGTAGACAAACCGTAAAAACAAAAGTCAACGTCATGATGCCCAAGGGCAGCAGTGAGCTTGTGGTGGACTGATACCATGAATAAAGATATCGAAGCCCCCCTGCCGTCGCGGCCAGCATGGAACGCCGATTTCCCGATCGACCGTGTCGAAGCGCAGCATGTCTTACGGCGAGAATTCGCGAAGTATCTTGTCCTCGTGTCTGGCGGGCTCGCTGCCGGCAGCGCATGGGTTGCCGTCCGTGACAAGCTCTTCCCGCATCAGCCCATCACCGGTGAGCATCTCATCTGCAAGACACAGGACGTGCCGGTCGGCGGCACACATGCCTTTACGCTTCCGGGGAGCGCAGTGCCGTACATCCTTATCAACCTTGGTAACGATGAATGGCGTGCCTTCGAGCAAAAGTGCACCCACCTCTCCTGCGCGGTGTTCTACCAGCCGAAAGAAGGCAAGATCGAATGTCCTTGCCACAACGGCTGGTTCGACGCGCGGACCGGCGCTCCACTCCAAGGCCCCCCGCAGCGGCCCCTCCCTCAGCTCCAGCTGGAAGTTCGGGGCGACGACATTTTCATTGTGCCATCGAAGCACGAAGAGCACAGCGCTTAAAGTCGCATGTCTGCTACTCGACAGGCTCTGAGTCAGGTTCACCCGGCAAAGACAAATGTCCTCTCTGCCGGGCTGATTTGTGTCCTGATCTTAATTGTCAGCCTCCAGATCTGGCTGCTCAGTGCGAGTTTGAACACTTCGCTTGGAGGGGAGGCTGGTATCGCCTGGCCGGCGTTTTATGCCTCGGTAGTCTTGTTCTTGGCGAGCCTTGTGGCGCTTAGCTATCTGCCTCTGCCGATTCGATTGCCGGTGGTGATTGAACGCGAGGAGGCGTTTACCGATGCGGCACTTGCCTGGCGCACGCTTGGGATTAGTGCAGTCTCGCTTGGGCTCGCGTTTGCGGTGTGGTTCATGTGGTCGGCGATCACCGTGAAGATCAACGATGCCGGCTTTGGTTTATCCAAGAACCAGCTTTTCTGGCTGACAGCCACTCCGGTCATCCTCGGTTCTCTGCTGCGCATTCCTTATGGTTTGATTGTTTCGCGCTTCGGCAGCAGGCGCAGCTATGCCGTCGTAACACTCCTGCTTTTGCTGCCTGCGCTCGGAACCGCCTGGGCGGTCCGAGATCCGAAAACTCCGTATGGGATGCTGCTCCTCTGGTCTGCACTGACTGGAATTGCCGGCGCCAACTTCGCCACTTCGATGGCCACGGTCACACTCTGGTTTCCCAAGAAGCTGCAAGGATCGGCACTTGGCATAAACGGCTTGGGCAACCTCGGAGTGACAGTCGCCCAGTTTACCGTCCCACTGGTTATCGGGTTTTCGCTGGCCGGTATGGCTGGGGCTACACCTGACGCAGTCGCGCCTCTCAACCTCGAGAACGCCGCGCTGGTCTGGGTGCCCTTCATCCTGATCTGTACCGCCGCAATCTGGTTCTGGACGGAAGACTACCCGTCTAAGCCGCAGACGATAGCTTCCCAGCTGGTTGCGGGGAAACGGCTTCACACCTGGGTTCTTTCGCTGCTCTACTTTCTGACTTTTGGCTGTTTTGTGGCCATGGGTGCCTCTCTTCCTCTCATTATCAAAGAAGTTTTTGCTTCGGCGCCTGGCGGCGCCCCAAGTCCGTTGCTCTACGCACCGTGGGCGGCAGCCATCGCCACCCTCATGCGACCGGTCGGAGGCTGGTTGGCGGATAAGTTTGGGGCTGGTCTGATCACAACGATCTCGATCGGCACCATGGCAATCGGAGGGTTCAGCCTTTCGGCGTTTCTTCAACCGGACGGTTTCGCAGGATTCTTTGCCGTGGTCCTGGTCATTTGCGCGGCTTCGGGACTTGGCAACGGCAGCGTCTTCAAGATTATTCCGCTCGTGCTCGCGAAAGAGGCGGGCGCCGCGATTGGCATTGTCAGTTGCATCGGAGCCTTGGGTGGCTTTGTTCCGCCGCTCTTGCTCGGATGGACGATGGGTGCCTTTGGAAGTCCAGCGTGGGCTTACACTGCGATGGCCTTATTCGCTCTGCTCTGCCTGGCAGTTAACGGCTATTTCTATCATCGCAGCAGTTCGCCAACCCACTGTTAGAAAAAGCGGCCAACATCCCGACCGGTTCTCGTAGCCCAGATGACCAATGGATTTGTCGACTAACTATCTCGGCATGAAGCTGCGCACGCCGCTCGTGGCTTCGGCTTCACCTTTATCTCGCAATGTTGACGACGTGAAACGTCTGGAGGAGGCCGGAGCTGCGGCCGTCGTCTTTCACTCCGTCTTCGCGGAACAACTGCAGTCCAGCGCCAAAGCTGCAGACTTCAGAGTGGACCCCGAACTTTATCTCAACCACATCGCACAAGCAAAGGAGAGCGTAAGCATCCCGGTCATTGGTAGCGTGAATGCCGCAGCCCCCGGCAGCTGGGTCGGCTATGTTCGACGGGCGCGCCTCCAGGGCCAGTGTTGGGCAACGCCCAAGGTGCCGAGCACGCAGAACAGCAGGAGCGCTGAAGGCGCGATTCATCCAACGTCGTCTTTCGACAATGGACCACCGTGTCCTGATCGCGGGAGGGATCCCAGGACTGGTTTGCGAACGATCGTTGCTTCTATGGGCAGCGCGTTTTTGTAGGGCGAGCGAGTTCGATGCGCTTCTTGTTTGCTTGGAACACAGCCCAAGACAGCGGCGACCGGCCGCAAACTTGACTACGAGTTTGAGGAAGCTCATGTCGGGGGAGCTACGTCTGTGAATCGCGCTTTCAACGCTGATTATTTGAGTGCGTGTTGCCTTGGCGTTGCCCAAGGTTAGCTAATAAGACCGCGCCCTTGGCGCTGAAACATACGTCGAGCCGCTGTGACTTCTCCTTGTCCTCATTCGTCGCACGTAGCCATCCCACGCCTTCGAGTAGAACTCAGGACCCGGCGTTATTCGGCTTCGGCGATCTCCCAATCGAGGCGGCAGCATAGACATCCTTGACGCTTACGCCAGCGCTATTGGCGACTTCAAGGCATGACGAATATTCAGGAACCGTCTGGACAAGTTCGTCGCCGAGAAAACCAAGCTTGACGCGGACCGTCCCGTAGGGCGTCTCGCGTTGATGGAATTCGCGCCTGAGCTTCACGCGTTGAGCACGATGCATGCGCACGCCGAAAGCCGTCGTTTCGGTGAGAAGGATCTGGGCGATTTCGGAGCTCTTCTCGTTCGGGCAAAGCACCGTGACGACAAACCCAGGTCGATTCTTCTTCATTTGCGCTGGTGTGAAAAAGACATCCAGCGCCCCGGCTGCAAAGAGTCGCTCCATAGCCGCACCTGCCAGTTCCGGGCTGAAGTCGTCTAGGTTCGTCTCGATTTGGGTGATTTCGTCGTTTTCGGTGGCAACTATGTCCTGGCACTCGCCCAGGATGGCGCGAAGGACGTTTGGTCGTTTCGCGACGTCCCGAGTGCCTAGCCCGTAGCCAATCTTGTCGATCTTCATTTGGGCCATCGGACCGAAAGAGGAGCAGAACTCCGCCAGCAATGCTGCTCCGGTCGGGGTAATCAACTCGTCAGGCTCGTCAATTTGACCGATCGGTACACCCAAGAGAATTTCGAGAGTCGCAGGAGCCGGCACCGGAAGCTTGCCGTGAGCGCAACTCAAGGTGCCGGAGCCATCGACCAAAGCAGAGGCAAGGAGCGATTCAATTCCAAGCGCTTCGATGCCGGCGCAGGCGGCGACGATGTCCGCGATAGAATCCAAGGCGCCGACTTCGTGAAAAGTCACATTCTCGGCGGGAACGCCGTGGATCTTCCCTTCCGCAATCGCCATCCGTTGGAAAACGGCAACGCTCTTTGTTTTGACGAAACGGCTGAGATCGCTGTCTTCGATGAGGCTGCGAATTTCCGAGAAGCTCCGTCCGTGCTCATGTGCGTGCTGGACCTGACCGGAATGGTCGTGAGTGTGCACGTCGAATTTCCAACCGGCGACACCTTGGCGGATACCTCGAGAAAAATGAAGGTGGACGCCTTCCGACAGGCCAAGGGCCGTGATCGCACTCTGGAAAGTGCTTTCCTCCACTCCGAGATCCCGCAGTGCGCCGACCATCATGTCGCCGCTGATGCCCGAAAAGCAGTCTAGGTAGAGAGTGCGCATAAGTCGCCAAGTCGAGAAGTTGCCCTGCGAGCCAACGATTGCCTGGAGCTAACGAAGCCTCGCCTTAAGCCGAAGTAAAGAAGGCAGGTCCAGGACGAAATGCCGGTTATCGAACCGCGGTTTCTGCGCTCCTCCAATCTTCACACCTTGCGGACGCCTTACTTCACGTGCCCCCAGGTGCATGCTAGAACCCTTGATTTCGGGCGAGCTTTTCAAGCTCGACCTGAAAGTCCATGACGTCCTGCTGACTTGGGCGATATCCGGGGGTGCTCGGATTAAGTCCCAAGCGACCGGTCTGATCGAGGTACCACTCGGCAGTCTGTCCATCGGAGAACGTGGCGCGTCCGCTGACCATTGCGCCGGGACGAGTGATCTGGTCGATGGTCACGGCGACTTTGCCGCTGGCGGGGGCTGCAGCCTTGTCTGGTGGTGGCAGCGGTGGTGGCTCGATTGGGCGTTCGGGTTCCTTGAGCGCAAGCTTGAGGTCATCAGCGAGCAGGCGAGTCTCGAGATATGTCAAAGAAATCTGAAACTCTTCCTTAAGGCGTTTCTGTATGTCGGGGAGGCTGGCACCCTGCTCGATCCACTTGGAAATGGCAGCTCTTTGGTCTTCGGTAAGGCTCATGAGAATTGAACGTATCGTCCCAGAGAACTCGAATTAGTCAAAGACAAGGCGGGTGATGACTCGAAAATCCGCGCCTAACCTCCGGCGATCGCGGGAACGATACTGATTTCGTCACCTTCCTTAACGGCGGTATTCTTGTCGTCGAGGAAGCGAATATCCTCGTCGTTGAGGAAGATGTTAACGAAGCGGCGAATGTTGCCTTGTTCGTCACAAATGCGCTCGGCCAGGCCGGGATAGGACTTCTCAAGGCTCACGAGAATCTCGGAGATTGTGTGGCCGTCGGCAGGGACGACCTCTTCTTCTCGGGTAAGTTTGCGGAGCGGTGTAGGGATACGAACGGATGTGGACATGACTTTAATTTGTGATGGTTGCTAAGGCGGGCTGAACGCGTTCAATCTCGTTGGCAACGAGCGCTTCAAATTCGCGGAGACTCGGTTTGATGAGGCGAGGTTCCCCGCAGCGGCCTTGCACGGCTTCCTGAGTCTTCAAGCCGTGCCCGGTGATACAGAGCACGATGCTTTCGTCGCGTGGGATTCGGCCGGACTGAATCAGCTTTCTGGCGCACGCGACGGTCACACCGCCGGCAGTCTCAGCAAAGATGCCGGCTGTTTCCGCCAACAGGCGGATGCCGGAAACGACCTCGTCATCGCTGACGTCCTCTGCGTGGCCGCCCGTTTCTTTCATTGTGCGAATAGCGTAGTAACCATCCGCAGGAGTTCCAATGGCGAGGGATTTCACGATGGTTTGGGGGTTCGGCACCGGCTTGACGATTTCGATGCCTTTCTTCATTGCCTCACTGATCGGCGAACATCCGCTTGCCTGCGCGCCGTGGATGGAGAACGGCTCTTCCTCCAGGATGCCGGTGTGAATAAATTCCTTGTAAGCCTTATGAATTTTCGTGAGCAACGATCCGCTCGCCATCGGCACCACGGTGTGGCGGGGAAGCTTCCATCCCAGTTGCTCCGCGATCTCGAAGCCCATGCTCTTTGAGCCCTCGGCATAATAAGGGCGCAGGTTGACGTTAACGAAACCCCATCCGTACTTGCCGGCAATTTCTGAGCAAAGCCGGTTGACTTGGTCGTAGGCCCCGTGGATTCCAATCACGTTGGTGCCATAGACGAGAGAGCCCAAGACCTTACTCTGCTCAAGATCCGCCGGGATCAGAACGTAGCTGCGCAGACCTGCGGCCGCCGCGTTGGCGGCAACTGCGTTCGCAAGATTGCCGGTGGAAGCGCAGGCCACCACGGAAAAGCCGAGTTCCCGAGCGCGACTCAGAGCCACCGAAACGACCCGGTCTTTGAAGGATAGCGTCGGGTAGTTGACGGTGTCGTTCTTGATGTAGAGCTCGGAGACACCGAGAGCCTTGGCAAGCCGGTCGCTCTTGATCAGAGGCGTAAACCCCACCATTTCGCCCACAGTAGGAACTCCATCGATAGGCAGCAGCTCGCGATAGCGCCACATGCTCTGCGGGCGCGCTGCAAAGATCTCTCGACTGATCTTTTGGCGAATCGCCTCGTAATCGTAGGCCGCCTCTAGAGGTCCAAAGTCATACTCGCAGATATGAAGGGCCTCCTTCGGATAGAGGCGTCCGCATTCACGGCATTTGAGGTTGGAAAAGAAAGGACGGTCTTCGTTCATGATTGGCCTCCGCTCGAGAGTGAGGGGAGGTGAGGACGGGACCAATCGCCGAGACTCGGCGGTCACATCTCATCTGCCCCCGACGCCTTCGCGTCGAAGCTGGATTTGGCACCTGGTCCCCCGTTCGCTGTTCGGCGGGCCGGGGCGGTTGCCGTGGCTTCATTGGGCCAGTCCCTCTGCCACTCTCGATAAGATTGCCCAAAACATTGCGGGCAGACTCCGCTGCGTCAAGAGATTTTCGACTGGCGCGCGCACCACTGGTGAGCAGGCAGTCCCTCCTCCTGCCACAAAGTCGGAAGAGAAGGCCCCGAATTCGCGCCGGCTGGGAGGGGACGATGTTCAGATTTGCACCGATTCCCACAGATAAGAAAGGCCCCGATCTAGAAGGACGCAGGGTCGAGTGTCAGAGAGAATTTATTCTCCCCTCATCGCCTATGTCGGAACACCTTGGGCAACTCTATTTGAGACGCTCCGCTAAACAGTAAGATCGTTGTCGGACTCTAGGGGGCGCCCCGAGCTATGACTGAAAGGCGAGGCGCGAGGCCGCGATTCGAGAGCCATGATTGTGATACTTTCCGCGACGCTCTCCACCAGCTCTCAGTTGATGTTGATGGCCCCCCTAGCGGTCATGATGATCTGCATAACGCGAACAATACCCAGGCCCCCCACCCAAGCGGCGGGAAACTCCCGGAAGGGTCGATTTCGGGCTGGAGAGAGAAGCTTACCGCAATCTGTGCTTGCGCACAAAGGTAGCTAACGCAATGAGCCAGGACATGCGGTCCCTTGATCTGGTCAACAGAGCGTGGAGAGGACCTATTTCGCGGCCGCCGCGACGTTAATCACGGAAGTTGCAAGGTCGGTGAGCTTTTTATCGGTATCCGCCTCTTCGGTAAATGTCGTCTGAAGTAATTGCGCCCCTTTCTTATCACCGAGCAACTCGGCGTAGGTTCGCGCACAGCCGTAACCAGCCATCTCGTAGTGTTCGACTCGTTGAGCGGCGGAAATAAGCCCGGCATCACGCACTTCCTCATCCGCTTCTTCCTCAATCATCTCTGCGCCTTCCTTGAGCAGGCCTTCCATACCTTTGCACTTGGGGCCGCGCGTCGTCTGACTATGGCTGCCCAGAATCCTCTCCAAACGAGCCGCATGTTCTTTGGTTTGCTGGAGATGCTGCTTGAAGCCGGCGGCGAGTTTCTCGTTGCTGGCCGCTTTGGCCATTTTGGGCAAAGCCGCAATGATCTGTTTCTCCGCGCTGTAGAGATCCTTCAGCTCGTGAACGTAAAGGTCTTTGAGTGTCTTAAGTTCCATATTCTGTTTGGTGTCAATTGTAGTTTCGAATGACTCGGGACGAATCCAGCAGTGGAATCGAAATTCGCCTCCCCTTTGGCCGGTCGGATCATTCAAATTTCGTCAGCCCGAGAATGGGCGAGGTGCGCCTTCCCATCGGGAGGAACCTCGAACGCACATTGCCGAGTCCGTACCATGCCCATGGCCGAGGCACTCCCTGCAGTCCGACTTTGTGAGAAGGGGACGGGGCGGCAAGGCCTAGACGGTCGTGACTGCCTCCTAATCATCGGACTGCCTTTTAGTGATTCCCGGCTGCCTTCGCTTGCAAAAGTCGCCACGGCGGCTATGTATTTTCTCCCTCGCATCGCTAGCTCAATGGTAGAGCAGGAGACTCTTAATCTCTTGGTTGTAGGTTCGAGTCCTACGCGATGCACGATCGCAAGTCAGGGACTTACACAGAATACGCAATCTCGTGGATTGTGAGTTTCCACGTGCTTGCCACTTTAAGTCAACCCCGTAAACAGTCTTCTCAGAGCCGACAGTTGAACATTCCCGGTAATACCCGAGAACGGCGCGGGCAGGCTGAAAGAGAGTTGTTACTCGCCGAGAAGCAGCTTCCGCTTTAGTCAATCCTTCTTAGCAAAATCTTAACGCGATCGACGGATGTCTTAATTATCGGGCGTGGCGCTGGGAAACTAAACTCGTGGCATGTCTTCACGGGATTTCGTTCAGCTCGGCCTCTATCTGTTCGCGCTGGTTGTTGCGACGCCGATACTTGGCGCGTTCATGGCACAGGCGCTTCAGGGTGGGCCGACACTGCTTTCGCGGCTCTTGCGTCCAATGGAAAGAGCGATCTATCGGGGGGCCGGAGTGGATGAAACACGCGCGATGCGGTGGACGGAGTATTGTCTGGCGCTGTTAGCCTTCAACGCGGTCGGCTTCGCGTTCCTCTTTATCCTTCAGCTTATCCAAGGGTGGCTGCCGCTAAATCCGGCAAGGCTCGGCAATGTGCCGGTGTCCACTCGCGTTCAACACGGCCGTCAGCTTCATGACTAACACGAACTGGCAAGCGTATTCGGGGGAGGCGACGATGAGCTACCTTATGCAGATGCTCGGCCTCACGGTGCAGAATTTCGTGAGTGCGGCGACGGGCATCGCTGCCATGCTCGCTCTCACACGCGCGCTCGTCGGTCGCTCCGCGAATGCGCTCGGCAATTTCTGGGCTGATCTGACACGCAGCACACTCTATGTGCTCCTGCCTCTCTCGCTCGTTTTCGCCGTCGTGCTGGTGAGCCAAGGAGTCGTGCAGACCTTCGCCAGTTACGCGCAGGCGACAACGCTGGAAGGAGCGACGCAACAAATCCCGCTCGGCCCGGCAGCCTCGCAGATTGCGATCAAGCAGCTCGGGACTAACGGCGGCGGTTTCTTCGGCGTGAATAGCGCGCACCCGTTTGAAAATCCCACGCCCCTCTCGAACTTCCTCGAAGTGCTCGCGATCTTGCTGATTCCGGCGGCGCTGACTTACACCTATGGGACGATGGTCGGGGACCGTCGCCAGGGTTGGGTGCTCTTCGGAACGATGATGGCGCTTTTTCTCGCGGGGTTTGCCGTCACGTGGTGGGGCGAAATCTCCGCAGGCACGCTCGAGGGAAAAGAGATGCGCTTCGGCGTCTTCAACAGCGCGCTTTGGGCAACTGCAACGACGGACGCTTCCAATGGTTCGATTAACGCGATGCACGACAGCTTTTCGCCGCTCGGCGGCATGGTGCCGATGCTCAACATCATGCTCGGCGAGGTGATCTTCGGTGGCGTCGGCGCCGGCATGTACGGCATGCTGATGTTCGTCATCCTCACCGTCTTCATCGCGGGACTAATGGTCGGACGCACGCCGGAATACCTCGGCAAGAAGATCGAGGCGCCAGAGATTCGCTGGGCGGTAATCGCGGTGCTGTTGCCTTGCGCTTTAATTCTCGCTCGGATCGGCGGTCGCATGCGTGCTGCCCAATGCCCTGGCATCGCTCAACAACAACGGGCCACATGGATTGAGCGAGATTCTCTATGCCTTCGCATCGGCTGCGGGAAACAACGGCAGTGCCTTCGCCGGGCTTAACGCCAACACGAACTTCTATAACTACGTGCTCGGAGTCGTGATGCTGCTGGGACGCTTTGGTGTCATCATCCCGGCGCTCGCGATCGCGGGAAGTCTGGCGCCGAAGAAGATTGCGCCGGTGACTGCGGGAACATTCCCAACCGATGGCGCCACCTTCGCTTGCTTGCTGATGGCAGTGATTCTGATCATCGGGGCGCTGACGTTCTTTCCGGCACTCAGCCTCGGCCCGATCGCTGAGCATCTGCTAATGCAGCAAGGACGGATGTTTTGACCCAACTTCATGAATCCAAAAGTCTCATCATTGCTCGAGCCGACGCTCTTGCGAACAGCCATGGTCGAGAGCGTCAAGAAACTCGATCCGCGCGTTCAATGGCGAAATCCGGTGATGTTCGTAGTGCTGATCGGCGCAGTCCTCACGACTCTGACATCTGTTTCACGAATTCACGCTTTTCACATCGCAAATTACGCTCTGGCTTTGGTTCACGTTGCTCTTTGCAAACTTTGCTGAGGCAATGGCCGAAGGCCGCGGCAAGGCGCACGCGGATACGTTGCGCAAGATGCGCACGAAAACCGTTGCCCGGCGGCTGCGCAATGGCGACGAGGAAAAGGTCGTGGCGAGCGAGTTGCGACGCGGAGACTTGGTGGTTTGTGAAGCAGGCGATATTATTCCTGCTGATGGTGACGTGATCGAAGGCATCGCCAGCGTCGATGAAGCAGCGATGACTGGCGAGTCTGCTCCGGTGATCCGCGAGAGCGGCGGGGATCGCAGTGCGGTCACTGGCGGAACGCGCGTTTTGAGCGACCGAATTGTCGTCCGCGTGACTTCCGAGCGAGGCCAGTCGTTTCTCGATCGCATGATTCTAATGATCGAGGGGGCGGTGCGGCAGAAGACACCTAACGAGATCGCGCTCGGTATCTTGCTCGTAAGCCTGACGGTTCTATTCATCCTCACGGTCGCTACGTTGCCGCTGTTCGCGCGCTACAGCGAGAAGGCCGCCTCGCAGCCTGGCGTCGTGAACACATCGATTCCCGTGCTCGTGTCGCTATTGGTTTGTTTGATTCCTACGACTATCGGCGCGCTCTTAAGCGCGATTGGTATCAGTGGCATCGACCGCATGATGCGGCGAAACGTGCTCGCCACAAGTGGACGCGCAGTCGAGGCGGCTGGTGACATCGACGTGCTGTTGCTGGATAAAACCGGCACAATCACACTCGGAAATCGCCAGGCGAGTGCGTTCCTCCCTGCGCCGGGCGTGAATGAAAAAGCTCTTGCCGTGGCGGCGCATCTAGCCTCACTCGCCGATGAAACACCCGAGGGTCGTTCCATCGTCGTGCTGGCAAAGGAAAAGTTCGGCCTTCGCGCGAAAGAAATCGGCGAAATGCACGCGCACCTGGTGCCCTTTACGGCGCAGACACGCATGAGCGGCGTGGACATTCCCGGTCATGACGGCCAGCCCATGAACTTGCTGCGCAAGGGCGCATTCACCGAGGTTCGAGCCTGCGGTCAGAATCCAAGGGCGGCAGCTTCCCGCAAGAGGTCGAGGTTACTGTGAACGCGATTTCGCACGCCGGGGGCACACCGCTGGTGGTTGCCGACGCTCGGCAGGTGCTTGGGGTCATTCACCTGAAGGATATAGTCAAGGGAGGGATTCGAGGAGCGCTTCATGCAACTGAGTAAAATGGGGATCCGCACGGTGATGATCACCGGCGATAATCCGCAAGACTGCAGCGGCAATTGCGGCTGAGGCTGGCGTGGACGATTTCATGGCACAGGCGACGCCCGAGGACAAACTCACGCGCATCCGCAAAGAACAAGCGGAAGGCCGACTCGTCGCGATGGCTGGCGATGGCACCAACGATGCGCCTGCGCTCGCGCAAGCCGACGTCGGTCTGGCGATGAACACCGGAACGCAAGCCGCGCGCGAGGCCGGCAATATGGTCGACCTGGAGAGCAATCCGACGAAGCTCATCGAAATCGTCGAGATTGGGAAGCAGTTGCTGATGACGCGCGGCTCGCTGACTACCTTCTCCATCGCCAATGATGTCGCGAAATACTTCGCAATCCTTCCGGCGATGTTCGCTGCGCTCTATGCGACACAAGGTCAGCGCGGGCCGCTTGCGGCGCTTGACATCATGCGGCTCCACTCCCCTGAGAGCGCGATCCTGAGCGCCGTTATCTTCAATGCGCTCATCATTGTCGCACTCATTCCACTCGCGCTCAGAGGCGTGCGTTATCGCGCCCTCGGTGCCGCGGCCATTCTCCAACGCAACGTCTTAATTTACGGCCTGGGTGGACTCATCGCACCATTTGTCGGCATCAAGCTGATCGATCTAATACTGACCGCTCTTCGGCTCGCATAATCCATGAAAATTGCTTTCCAATCTTTGCGAATCTTCGCGGTGCTCACGGTTCTAACGGGCGTCTCTATCCGCTCGCCGTCACGGGTATCAGTTGGATCTGTTTTCGCGATAAGGCGAACGGCAGCCTGGTCACACGGGATGGCAAGACAATCGGTTCATCGCTGCTGGCGCAAAAGTTCGAGAGCGACCGAGTACTTCTGGCCGCGACCTTCCGCGGTTGACTTCGCGACCGTTGCCTCCGGAGCCAGCAATCTCGGACTTACGAGCGCAAAGCTGAACGAACAAGTCGCGGAGCGTGCGGCTAAGCTGCGCGAGGCACATCATCTTTCTGCCGATGCACGCCTCGCTCTCGACATGATCTACACTTCGGGGAGCGGACTCGACCCACACATTTCGCCCGAAGCCGCGCGCTCGCAGGTGGCCCGCGTAGCGAAAGCAAGAAATCTTGATGAAAACCGAGTGACCGAGTTGCTAGATCGTTCGACCGAAGGTCCGCAGCTCACCGTCCTGGGTGAACCCCGCGTGAACGTGCTGAAGCTGAACCTCGATGCTGGATGCCATGTGATAAGTTCCTGTCGTGCCGAACGAGCCGAAGAGACCTGATCCCGATAAGCTTCTCGCCGCCATCAAGTCGGGTGAGGCGCGCGCGAAGCGAGGGACTCTACGCATCTTTTTCGGCATGGCACCGGGAGTGGGCAAAACCTACGCCATGCTGCGGGCGGCAAAGCAGCGGCTTGCCGAAGGTGTAGATGTGGTCGCCGGCGTCATTGAAACCCATGGTCGCGCCGAGACTGAAGCGCTTTTGTTCGATTTCCCTCAGATTCCGCGACAGAAGGTGGAGTATCGTGGCATTGAGTTGAGTGAATTCGATCTCGATGCAGTGCTCGAGCGCAAGCCGCGGCTGACGCTCGTGGATGAGCTGGCTCATACGAATGCGCCCGGTAGCCGGCATCCGAAACGCTACCAGGACGTGCTCGAACTTCTCGATGCCGGAATCGACGTTTACACGACGCTCAACGTGCAGCACGTCGATAGTCGCGCCGATATCGTGGCACAAATCAGCGGCACGATTGTGCGCGAGACGGTGCCGGATTCCGTTCTCGATGCTGCTGAGGTCGAGCTGGTGGACCTCACGCCAGACCACCTGTTGAAGCGCCTGGCCGAGGGGAAGGTCTACCTCGGTGATCGCGCCGTTGCCGCTGCGGAAAACTTTTTCAAGCCAGGGAACCTAACCGCGTTACGGGAAATGGCCTTGCGGTTTACCGCCGAACGGGTGAATCACGAGCTCCGCGATTTCATGCGCTCGCGCCAGATTGTCGGGCCGTGGAAAGCTGGCGAGCGCCTCTTGGTTGCGGTGAGTTCCAGTCCTTACTCCGAGCCGCTCATTCGCTGGACGCGCCGAGCGGCGGCGGGCCTCGATTCGCCGTGGATTGCCGTGCACGTTGAATCCACCAAGTCGCTTTCCGATGAGGAAAAAACCCGTCTCACCCGAAACCTGTCACTGGCACGTGAACTCGGCGGGGAAGTGATCGCCACAACCGGTGAAGATATTGTCGAAGCGCTCTTGCGCATCGCGCGACAGAACAACGTCACGCAAATCGTGCTCGGGAAATCATTTCGGCCCCCTTTTTTCGATTTCATCCGCGGCGGCTCGCTAGTCGATCGGGTCATCCGCAAAAGCGGCAACATCGACGTTTACGTCGTTCGTGCAGAAACCGAGGAGAGAACGGCGACGCGTTTCCGGCAGACACCGACCTTTGCCCCCGCCCGCGAATACTTGATTGCAGTCGGTGGCGTCGCTTTGCTCACCCTAGCATGTTCATTTCTTACACCGATTACCGGCTACTGGGCCATCTCGCTTATCTACCTGACGGCTGTGTTGCTGGCGGGCCTCATTCTCAGCCGCGGACCCGTATTGGTCGTGGCAGGCCTAAGTGCATTGCTCTGGGACTTCCTCTTCATCCCGCCGCTCTTCACGTTCTACATCGGCAAGGCGCAAGATGCGCTGATGTTCGTCATGTATTTCGTCGTCGCGCTTGTGGTAGGGCATCTCACAGGGAGGCTGAAAGCGCGCGAGCAAACCGAACGCCGCCGCGAGCAGCGAGCAACCGCACTCTATCAAGTCGTCCGCGCGCTAGCCGCGGCGCCGTCGCTGGATAACGCCTTCGTCGCCGCGGCACGCCAGATCAACGATCTGCTGACCGCGAAATCGACGGTGCTCTTCGACCCGGCGCTCTTTGATCCGGACAGTGGAAGCTCAGAGCTAATCCCGTATCCGCTGAGTCTCGCGGCGATGTCGGAAAAGGAGAAAGGTGTGGCCACCTGGTGCTACTTGAACGGCCAGCCAGCAGGCCGTTTGACCGACACGTTGCGCGAAGCGGACGCCCTCTATCTTCCGATCAAACGGCTTAAAGACACCGTCGGCGTCCTCCGCGTGGAGCTACCTGAAGACGCTGGGCTTTCCTTCGCGGAACGTCAGCTTCTCGAGGCCTTTGCTGATCAGCTCGCCGAAGTGATCGAACGCGAGCGACTGATCCAAGTCGCACATCGCGCGCAGCTAACCGCGGAAGCCGAGCGGCTCCGTAAAACTCTGCTCGACTGCGTATCGCACGAGCTGAAGACCCCGATTGCCGCGGTCACCGCAGCCAGCGAGAGCCTCCTGCGCGAAGTGCCGCTCGCCATGCAGCAGGAACTCGCGCGCGAAGTCCAGCAAGGTGCCAAACGGCTCAATCGGGTGGTTAATCACCTTCTCGACATGACGCGCATTGAGAGCGGCGTGCTCAAGCCAAAACTGGAGTGGTGCGAAGTGCGCGAGCTGCTGCAATCCGCACAGGAGACAGAGCGCGATGCGCTCGCCGGACGCGAGGTGGCGATCAGCGTCCCGGTGACTACGCCGCTAATATTAGTCGATGTTTCATTGATCGAGCAAGCTGTCGGGAAGCTTCTCGTAAATGCCGCCAGCTATAGCCCGGCCGGGACACCCATTGAGGTCACCGCAAACTTCGACGGCAGCGACCTTCGCATTTCCGTGAGCGACCAAGGCGCGGGTCTGCAGCCTGGAGACGAACAACGGGTCTTTGAGAAGTTCTATCGTGGTGATGGTGCGCGGGCGGGTGGACTTGGCTTGGGCCTCTCGATCGCGCGTGGCTTTGTTGAGGCACATGGCGGCAAGATCATCTCGGAAAATCGACCGGAAGGCGGCGCCTGCTTCACGATCTCTGTGCCCGTGGCAACCTCCCGTTTAGATCGAACTGCATGAAAACTGGCCCTGTCGCCCTGATCATCGATGACGAAAAACAGATTCGCCGCCTCGTCAGATTTGCCTTGGAAAGCGAGCGCTACCAAGTCTTCGACGCGGAGAGCGCAGAGCAAGGACTGACCGAAGCCGTCTATCGCCGGCCGGATGTTGTCGTCCTCGATCTTGGACTACCTGACATGGACGGCGTCGAGGTGCTGCGCCGTCTCCGGGAATGGAGCCAAGCCCCGGTGCTGATTCTGTCCGTTCGCGATGACCCTGACGAGAAGGTCGCCGCACTCGATGCTGGCGCCGACGACTACGTTACAAAGCCGTTTAACACCGCCGAGTTGCTCGCGCGGCTGCGTGTTATCCAGCGTCGCTCACTTGCCGAGTCCGGCGAACCAATCTTCGAATGCGGAGGCCTTCGCGTCGACCTGGCCGCGCGCCGGGTCACGTTTGACGGCGCCGAGGTCAAACTGACTGCGACCGAGTATGGGCTCCTCCGAACCCTGGTGCAGCACGCTGGAAAAGTGGTCACGCACAAGCAGCTCCTGCGATCGGTATGGGGCGAGAAAGCCGAAAACCAGGCACAGTACCTCCGCGTTCATATCACGCACGTGCGGCAGAAAATCGAACCTGACAGCGCTCATCCACGCCTCATCAAGACTGAGACCGGCATCGGTTATCGACTCAGTCTTGAGATGTGAGGCGAACGCTGCGCGGCTTCTGCCATTCATGTTTGGTATTAATTTTACCTCCAATGAAGTCCACCCACGGACTCCCTGTGGTCGCATTGGAGCTCTTGGGATCATGTATGGCGACATTGGCGCCTAAGTTCGAGCCATCACGCGCGAAGGCCCGCAGAATTTTTCAAGCCACCTAATAACTGCACCATTGGAGGCAGGGCAGGTCGAAATCAATTAGAAAATAGAATCCTGCTTG
This sequence comes from uncultured Verrucomicrobiae bacterium, assembly GCA_963706955.1. Taxonomy (GTDB): domain Bacteria; phylum Verrucomicrobiota; class Verrucomicrobiia; order Chthoniobacterales; family Terrimicrobiaceae; genus DASTFP01. The sequence continues at coordinate 125,875 of CAVPOC010000006.1, forward strand.
AAGATTATCTAAGAGGGCTCCTAGAGCTAGTTTGTCCACGGCTGATGTGGATGCGCTGAGGCCAAAGCTTGTGCGAGTGGAGCGAAGATGTGGTCGGGTTCGCCAAGATTACTAGCGGGACAAGCCGGTCAGAATTAGCTATGGAAAACAGACCATGGGCAGTTCAATCCAAAGCCAGAGATGAGCTGGCTGGAGACGATAGAAAAGACCAACGTGGTCGCGCACGCAGTTTTGGTGCTGTGTGTAGTCTCGATTGCCGGGTTCGCCATCGCTGCGATCAAGATTCGCGGGATTGGGCTGGGTAGCGCCGGTGTGCTTTTTGCAGGGCTGCTCTTCGGTCATTTTGGATGGCACATCCAACATGAGGTGCTCGACTTTGCGCGTGAATTTGGGCTGATCCTTTTCGTCTTTACAATCGGCTTGCAGATCGGCCCCGGTTTCTTCGCATCCTTGCAGCGGCAGGGCTTGGCTTTGAATATTTGCGCCGCGGCAATCGTCATCGGAGGAGCTGGCCTGGCGGCTCTTACGGTGCCGCTTCTCGGCAACAGTTCCTTCGAGGCGGCTGGTTTGTTTTCGGGAGCCACCACCAACACTCCTTCCCTTGGGGCTGCGCAGGAGGCGATCTCGGCCGTACCCTCCGCGACGAGCGAGGATAGAGCGCTGCCGGCATTGGCGTACGCGGTCGCTTACCCGGGCGGGGTCTTCGGAATTATCGCCAGCGTGATTTTGTTGGGAAAGATCTTCCGAGTGAAGGAAGACGCCGAGTTGGAGGCATTCGAGACCGAGAGACGCAGTCAGATTGTCCCGCTGCACCGGCGAGCGCTCGAGATTACCAACACAAATCTCGATGGCATCCGGGTCGGAAAAATTCCCGGCGTCCACGGTGAGGGGATTGCCGTCTCCAGACTGAAATCGTCGAGCGAAGATGAAATCCGGCTTGCCACCGACGAGGCTGTCGTGCGCGTCGGGGACATCTTGCTTGCTGTCGGCACGGAGGAAGCACTGGACAGCTTTCAACAGATCGTTGGGACGATCTCCAATGTCGATCTGATGCAAACTCCGGCGCGCATGGAATTTCGGCATCTTCTGGTGACGCGCAAGGAAGTGCTCGGAAAATCGCTGCGTCAACTGGCCTTGAGCACGCTCTGTGGGGTCGTGGTGACGCGCGTGCTACGAGGCGGCGTGGAGATCACCGCTCGTGCGGACTTCCGCGTCGAGTTTGGGGATACTCTGCATGTGGTCGGCGATGCCGAAGGACTGGATGAGGCCGCAGCCCTCGTCGGCAACTCGAGAAAAGAGCTGACCCAAACCCACTTTCTGCCCGTGTTTGCCGGCATCGGCCTCGGTGTCGTTGCGGGCCTCATTCCGATTGCCATGCCGGGCCTGCCTGTGCCGGTGCGGCTTGGGCTCGCCGGAGGTCCCTTGGTGGCGGCGATCTTGCTAAGCTGGTTGGGCCGGATCGGTCGGGTTGTCTGGTACATGTCCTCGGGCGCGAATCTCGCTTTAAGAGAACTTGGCATTGTGCTCTTTCTCGCCTGCGTCGGGCTGAAGGCGGGATCGCGCTTCATGGAGACACTGCTAAGCCAGGACGGTCCCCTCTGGCTCCTGGCGGGCTTATCCATCACCGTCGTTCCACTGCTGGTTGTGGGTATCGTGGCGCGGGTTCTGCTCAAGATGAACTTTGTCGTTCTCAGCGGTCTGATCGCCGGAAGCATGACCGATCCTCCTGCGCTCGCGTTCGCCAACACCCTTATGAAGAGCGATGCGCCTTCGGTTTCCTATGCGGCGGTATATCCGCTGACCATGCTCCTGCGCATTCTTTGCGCGCAATTTCTCGTCCTGCTCTTTGTCTAGCTCGGGGCAAAAAGAATCCAACCTGGGCCTGGGGCAAACACCCCAGGAAATGGCGTCCACATGTGAGTAGCGCTGAAAGCGTGATTCAGGCATGAGGAACATCACCGGGCCGCGTTTCCGGAAGAGAAGTATCGCCGCAAGGCAGCCTCGAGAAAGCGAAGATACATTTGAATCGCACTTTCAGCGCTAGGTGCGAGAGATGTGGATTTCTCTGGCGGTGCTCGAGGCTAATATGATTCGCGCCCTTGGCGCTGGAGGGCTGCGGGGCCGGAGAGAGTCTTCGTGTCGGTCAAGCGGTGGGTCAGAGTGCTTTCGATGTTAACTTGATTTGGCGCGCCCACGCGCGGTGGCGCGGTCGTCCCGGGAGACGAGCATTTCCACATATGAGTGGCGCTGAAAGTCAATGCAAAGGGCAAACTTTCTCTGCTTCCATCGGGAGGCGCGCCACGCGTAGGCGCTGGCACCGTCGCCGCTAAATCCTGAATGCGTCTTAGCAGGGCTGCAACGGGGTTTTTCGCAAAAGCGGCGAGCAATGGTTGCAGATCCTTTCCGGGCGGGCGATGAGTCTTGCCCATGATCGGCGCATCCATTAGTTAGGCCGAGCTGCTGATGACTGCCCGTTTTCTTTTTCCAAATCCGCGCCACGCGAATGTCTCAGTGTCCGCTCGCGCCCGAACCAGGGCAAGCGGCCAACATTCGCGAGAGACGGGCTGTGCCGGAGCGTAAACCGTATCGCACGATCCTATGGAATGGTATTGGTGGGTAATTTTTTTGCTGATCGTCGCCGTCCTCCTGGCGATGGATCTGGGACTCTTCCAGCGGAAAGCGCACGAGGTAAAGCTTTCCGAGGCGGTCCAATCCACTTCCCTACGTGTTGCCCTGGGGTTGCTTTTCTGCCTCGGAATTTACCTCGGATGGATTGGCGGTTACGACACCCGGGACGCGGCTTCACAAGCTGGCTTGGAATTTCTCACCGGCTATCTGGTTGAGATAGCGCTGAGCATCGACAACGTTTTCGTCTTCGCCCTGGTTTTTCAGTATTTCCGTGTTCCCCCGATGTATCAACATCGCGTTCTTTTTTGGGGCATTCTAGGAGCGTTGATTATGCGTGCGATCTTGATCTTCGCCGGAATCGCACTGATCGAGAGGTTCCACTGGGTGATCTACATATTCGCCATCGTCTTGATCTATGGCGGCATCAAGATGATTCGCCATGACATCGAGCAAACCGATCCCACCAAAAATCCCGTCCTGAAGCTGTTTCAACGGCTTGTTCCGATTACACCGAAACTCCACGGCCACCATTTTTTTGTGAAGGAAGATGGCCGCTGGATGGCAACTCCGCTGTGCGTCGTGCTGGTGGCGATCGAAACGACGGATCTAATTTTTGCGGTGGACTCGATTCCCGCGGTGCTAGCGGTGACCCGCGATCCCTTCGTAGTCTTTACATCCAATGTTTTCGCGATCCTTGGCCTGCGCGCGATGTACTTTGCCCTCGCTGGAATCCTGAAGCTTTTCAAATTTCTCCACTACGGCCTCTCGGCCATCTTGGTTTTCATCGGAGTTAAGATGCTTCTCTCAGACACACCGTATTCCATCGGAACTGTCCAGTCGTTGGTCGTCGTCTTTGCACTCCTAGTCGTATCGGTCTCGGCCTCGCTCATTGTTCGCAAAGAGTAGTCGAAGTGGCGCAAGAGATGGGCAGGCTTGACCGCTGGGGGTCAGACCGCGAGGATGCGCCACCTTGAGCGTCCCGTCTCTCGTTCAACTTCGTTGGGATCTGGCTTTTCTGGCCGACAACCAAACCGTGCGCTCGAAACGTTTTGGTATCCCACGGGAGGCCAAGTCTGTGCGCTATCCGATTCGCTTACTTCGCTATTGGTTCGGGTATCATTTGCTCCGTGAGGAAGCGGAACGAAGATCCAGAGCGCTCGACGTCGCTGAGATTGGCGTCCATAGCGGACAGATGCTGGAATTTGTCCGATCTGCGCCTGCCGAAGTGCCCTTGCGGAAGTGGACGGCAGTTGATGCAGTGATGCTGTGGGAAAAGCTGCGCAAGGCGGGCTACGACGACTTTTTTGAGGCGAATCTCGAAAATCCCTCCTTTGCGCTGCCCGCCGATTACGACGTCGGGGTGCTCTTGCATATCTTGGAACATTTGTTCGAGCCGGAGGCCGCGCTGCAAAAGGTAGCTCGGCAAATTCGACCGGGAGGTGCAGTGATCGGCGGCTTTCCGGTTGTCCCCGCGGCCTTTGCAAGGTTGCGAGAGCGCAAAGTCAGAAGAACGGCGGCTCCGATGGGGCACGTCAGCGTTTTCTCGCCGGCTCGCGTCCGGCGAATGGCGAAAGAAAATGGACTGCAGCTTGAGTTCCTTAGCGGCGCATTTTTTATCAGAAGCAAGGGGAGCCCGCTGGAGAACTTTGCACTGTGGGCACGCTTCAATCTTCTCTGGGGAGCGATTTTTCCAGGATGGCCGGGTGAGATCTACTGGCTGATGCGAAAGCCGACGTAGGACAGATCACGCCGTGACACCATAGCGGGCTTGCTTAAAGGGAAATACCTTTGCCTGGCTCGGGAATGATAACTTCCGTTTCGGGCAGTTCGCGATAAAGCTTGAGTTGAAACCATTCAATGGCGACTCGATCGCCATGCACGAGGATGATTTTCTTTGGGCGGAGAGCAATCGCGTAGTTGAGCAGACTCTCCCTGCTGGCGTGAGAGCTAAAATTGAATTCTTCGATGCGGCAGCGCAGCTTAACGGGGGGCAACTTGGTATCAAGAACGACCTCCTCACCAGATTGCGCTGCGCGAATGCGCCCCGCCGGCGATTCGGGGTCCGAATACCCGACGAAGAAGAGGCTTTGGTTCTCATCGCTGAGCACACGTCGTGCAAAGATATTGGAAAGTGTGTTTTCCGTCATCATCCCGCTGGAGAGCGCGAAAATGCATTTTCGCCGCGGTGAGATGGTATGGACCTCGTTTCCCGAGAGAACGTATGGTGCCAGTTCCTGCAGGAGTTGCATTTCGGGGTGGGCGCGCTGCGGGTCACGGGCCATGGCATCATAGAGGCCGCTGAGCTTGGTGCTGAGACCGCCGATATATATCGGGACCGGTGCGAGTAAACCGCGCAACCGCATTCGCCAAAAGATGGCCAGCAGCTCCTGAGTCTTCCCCAGGGCAAAGAGGGGAATAGTCACGCTGCCGCCGCGACCGAAGGCTTCGCGGATCGCTCGAAGCAGCCGGTCTTCCTCGCTGGCGCGCGAGTACCCTACGGGAGTTTCCGAATCGCCGCGGGTCGTCTCCATGACGAGCACATCGACACTTCCTTCGGGAAAGATGGCCCCACGAATAAGCGTCTGATTCTCGAAGTTCACATCTCCCGTGTAAAAAATGGTCTTGCCTTCGGCCCGGATAATCACGCCCGCAGCTCCCAGGATGTGGCCCGAGTGAAAGAATTCGCAGCTCACCTCATTGTGACGCTCTCCCCCAAGATCGTAGCGACGACCGGTGGCGCAGGGTTGCCAGGTCTGCCGGGAAAATTCCACGCCACGGTGAGTGAACAGCGGGTAGTTCGGAATGTCGCGCTCCTCCTTTTGTCTAAGCATCACATTGACGGAGTTGTGCAGCATGACGTCGGCGATGCGGGTGGTTGGTTCCGTCATGAGCACCTTGGCGTGGGTTTCACGTCGGGTCAGATAGGGGAGTGTGCCGACATGATCCTGATGGGCGTGGGTAACAATGATCCAGTCGACTTTCTGGTCGGGAATTAACTGGAAATTCGGTGTCGCGGTCAGCCCCTCCTTCTTCGGGTGCATGCCGCTATCCAGAATGATCGACTTCCCTTTCGTTCGCAGAAGGTAGCAATTCGCCCCGATCTCAACGTCCCTCGTCAGATTCCAAAACTCCATCTACTTCACGCTATAATGCGGAGAAAATAAACTCAGGGAATGGAAAATTCATCTTTTCCGCACTTTCGCGCGGGAGAGGGTCACGAGGCGGACGGGTTCCCGGCGGTTAGGACCGTCCGCGTGGCCCGTTTTAGCGGCCTTGATTGGGGTGCCCACCGCGGCTATCTTGGCGGTCTTTTCTCATGAGCACAAAGCCAGTCACTCTCTACGACACGACTCTGCGTGACGGGACGCAGGGCACCGGAATTTCGTTCTCGGTGCTCGACAAGATTCGTGTTGCCGAGAAGCTAGATGCCTTCGGAATCGACTATATCGAAGGCGGCTGGCCTGGCTCGAATCCAAAGGATGCCGCCTTTTTCGAGCAGGCCGCGGAGCGCGAGTGGGCGCATGCAAAGATCGCCGCCTTCGGAATGACGCGTCGCGGTCGCATGAAGGTGGAAGAGGATTCTCAGGTTGAGATGCTGCTGGCCGCCAGGACGCCCGTGGTTACGATTGTTGGAAAGACCTGGCCCCTGCATGTCGCCGAGGTATTTGGCGTCAGCCTCGAGGAAAATTTAGCCATGATTGGCGATACCGTCCGGTTCCTCAAAGAGCACGGAAAAGAAGTCTTTTACGACGCCGAACATTTCTTCGACAGCTTTCGCGAGAATCCCGAGTATTCGTTGGCAACCATCCAGGCGGCCCATGAGGCCGGTGCCGATTTGATCGTGCTTTGCGATACCAATGGCGGGTCTCTGCCCGATTTTTTGGGAGAAGCAACCGGAAGAGCAGTGTCGCATTTGAATTCGCCGGTGGGGATCCACACCCACAACGATGGGGGATTAGGTGTGGCCAATGCGCTCGTCGCGATCAAAGCAGGAGCGGTCCAGGTTCAAGGCACCATGAATGGATATGGCGAGCGCGTCGGCAATTGCAATCTGACTACTTTGATTCCGACTCTACAGCTGAAACTAGGGATGAACGTGATCCCCGACATGAGCATGCTGCGCGAGGTCGCCGTGTTTGTTGACGAGTTGGCCAATGTGCCTCACGACATTCGCGCACCTTATGTGGGCGTGGCCGCGTTTACCCACAAGGGCGGACTGCACGTTCATGCGGTTCAAAAACTGGCGCGCACCTACGAACATGTTGATCCCACCCTGGTCGGCAATAGACAGACGATCGTTGTCTCGGATATGTCCGGCCAAACCAACATTCTCATGAAGGCGCGTGATTTCGGTCTCGAGCTCGACAAAGGCTCACCGGAGGTCGGACGGATCCTGCAGCAGATCAAGGATGCCGAGGCGCAAGGTTACGAATATGAGGCCGCGGAGGGATCCTTCGAGCTCCTCGTGCGCAAGGCACTCGGCAGGTACCAACCGCTCTTCGAGCTGAAGGAATATCACTGCCACTACCGTTACACGGGGCGGGGCGGTTCGGACCCCTGCGAAGCCACCGTCAAATTGCTGGTCGGCGGCGTTCACGAATACACCGTCGCCGAGGGAGATGGACCCGTAAATGCCCTCGACGCGGCTTTGAGGAAGGCACTGAAACCCTTCTACGACTGGACCGATGAGGTTCGGCTGGTTGACTACAAGGTGCGAATCGTTGACAGCGCGCGAGGAACGGCCGCCCGCACACGGGTTTTGATTGTCTCGACCGATGGACGCGATACCTGGGGCACAGTGGGAGTGTCGGACAACATCATCGAAGCGAGTTGGCGCGCGCTCGTCGACAGTTTCGAACTCCACGCATTAAGAGATCTGGAGAAGGCTGGCTCCTAAGTTGTCGCGGAAGTGGACTCGAGAGAGCCGTGCGGCCATTGCTGCTGCTGCGCCTTGGTGCCTTCCGATCGCTGACGCGAAGCAGCACATTGAGAAAATTTGTAGAGGCGCTTGTGCCAAGCGCCAGTAGATTTCGCTGGGCGCTTGACACAAGTGCCCCTACAACGATTTCGGGTTACCAGTTTGTTGTCCTGCTATACCTCGTGGGACGATCGACAGGAGAACAGGAGGAAGCAAATTATGTATGCAAGCGTCCGACGATACGATGGTGTGACCGATGTCCGTGAGGCAATTCGGCGCGTGAATGAAGGCTTTATTCAGATCGTTAGCGAGATTCCCGGCTTTGCCGCTTACTACTGGATCGATGCTGGAGACGGCGTAATGATCTCAGTGAGCGTGTTTCAGGATCGAGCAAGCGCTGATCAGTCCAACGCCAGGGCTGCGGACTACGTGCGAGAGAATCTCACCGCGGTCCTCCCAAATCGACCCCAGATCACAGCCGGAGAAGTTGTCGCGCATACGGCGAGATAGGTTTGTTTTTCAGGAAATTTCGTAGTGGCTGATCTCATCCGCGCGCTGCCGCGCCGGAGTTGGTGCCGGATTGCCTTGCTGCTTTCGGCAGTTTCGGACTCGAGGTGGGCCTAAGGCGATGCCGATTTTTGGCGAGTGTTCATCGAGTGTTTGAGCAACTCTCTCGTTGTAGACTTGCCGGCTTCCTACTCCTGGCACTATTACTTTCCGGCTGCGTAAACCATCATCTCATCCACTCGCGTCGACCGCCTCCAGGTGCGGATCGCTGGAGCGAGTTGGTAACAAGCAGGACCCTGCGCATGCGTCTGGAATGGGTGCGGCCGGCGAAGCGCGGTCCACTGCCGGTGGTAATTGTCCACCCCGAGGCGGGACACCGCGCTGTCGATATGCGCGGAATCCTCAACGACCTGGCGGGGGCAGGGTATCTCGCGGTTGGGGTCGATTATCAGCGCCGGAAAGGTTCTCGCTGGCGGCAGAGTCTGTTTCCGTGGCAAGATCCGGAGGACCCCAAACGGGTGATGGATCGGGTTCGCGCCTATCCGAATGTGGATCCCGAACGTATCGGCCTCCTCGGCTTCTCGCAGGGTGGCGTATTTAGCCTGCTCATCGCCGCCTACGAAGGAGGCGCGGCCGCGGTGGTTGCCTATTACCCGGTAACCGACTTCGAACGCTGGTTGGACGCGCCGGGCGCAGGGCTTGGGCGGCGACTTGTCTTTGGGTTGATCCGTATCGGATTTCGTCGAGCCAGTGGCGCGCGAAGCGACCAAGAGCTGCAAACTCTCCTGCGGCGGGCGTCACCGTTTTGGCAGGCCAAGTCAATTAGAGCTCCCGTCCTTCTCGTGCACGGCGACAGCGACGGCTCGGCCGATATCGAGGAATCGCGTCAACTGGCGCGACGCTTGGCCGAGCTCAAGCGTCCTGTCGAGCTTCTTGTGATCCGCGGCGGCGGCCACGTCTTCAACTTTCGCGACCCTACTCAAGCTGACCTCGCCTGGACTGCGACCCTTCGCTTCCTCGACCGCTATTTGCGGTCTGGGCGATCTTCCCTTTTGCGCAGTAGCAGATCATCGGGCACACCATGTCGCTCCCTGGCTGAAGTTCGACCTACAAATCGCTTCGGCGCAGGTGGTGGCGAGCCCGCGCGCGCATCTCCCGTAAAACAGACTCAGCTCGTGTGGTGATCTTCTCCTCGGAGGGACAATTCGCGGCGCAAGCCCTCCTCGCCACGTGCCATGGCCCATCGATGGTTCCAACGGAAGAGCGGCTTAAAAAGAAAGGAAAGATATCTTAGCAACGGCTTCTCGGCCCGCAAACGCCAGTCAAAGGATATCTTCAAGTCGTTGGCGCGTTCCGTGAGTGTCCAGATGCCACGTCCCACGAAATCACCGGTTGCTTCAATGGTGAAACCGTGGGGGCGGCGGGTTCGAACAATTCGCGCATTCCACCGGAGCCGGTAAGGTAGTTTGCCACGCGTTACGAGTCGATAGCTTTGGCCAAGCCCGTCTTTTTCGGCAGAGTTCAATGGCGTTACGGCGAGGTAAACATCAGGCCACCAGCGAAGATAACCGGGCACATCCGTCAGAACTTCATAAGCGTTTTCGGGCGTGCCTTTGACCCGCCAGTGACTCAGAAACACGTAGTCGTTCGCTGGCACAGTGCGGGTCGAGGCTAAGGAAGGGTTGCGACTAGCCGATTTGGCCGGTTTGCCCTAGAGCGTCTTCGCGATAAAATCGTGCGTAGAACTCCGGATCGAGCCGATGGGCTTGGAACGCGAGCACGGTCCTGAAAGGACCTCCGCAAACTGGAAACCGCCCGTAGCGCTCATGCAGGTAGCGGCAGTAGGCGATTGTTGCCTCGATGGCCTTCGAAGAGTACGAGGGAATCCCAGCCTGAACCGCCGCACCATCGCGCCAGCCGGTCACTGCGCCGCCATCACGAAACGTTCCGCGGCCCTCCGCATACTTGTAGTCAAGGAAGGCGAGCACCGCCTCTTCCATGTCCCGATAGTAGGGTGGGCAAAATGGCTTCAGCAGCACGTTGTCGTTGTGTTCGAGTCCGATAGGCGTAGGGACCTGAATGTCCGGCGATCCGCCCGACCCCAGACCGATGAGCTTTTGGAAGGAGATGTTTTCTGAGCGAAATCCTAAGGCAAGTGGCCAGATGAACGGATGCGCGGCAAAGTGGGGAAAGCCTCCGAGCCCCAGGGCGGCACACATCAAGCCGAGGTTTTGATGGATGGCGCCTTGCTCGATGGCAACGAATTCACAGATCCAAGTCTCGATAAAGCTCACCGTCAGCAAGCGTCCGGCTGCCGGATCATCGTGAAGGGATCCGCCTACGCTGCGGGCAAACTGCGCCACGCCCGCCGGCTGGTGTGCATTGCGGTCGTCCAGCACAAACATCGCGAAATCTTCGTCGAAGACAGAAAGCATTACGTTGATGTAAAGGGCCGTTAGCTCGGCGACAGGTAGGAAGTAGGTCGTGCCAGGAACATTCGCCATCCACTTGTTGAATGGAGCCACGAACGGCACTTGACAGGGGACATTCAAGCGGTGATCCGCGATCTCGATGCGTGCTTTTTGGTAGAGCGGCACGAGTTCCTTTTTCCTGGCTGCCTCGATAAGCTCGGGAACCTCCTGGCGCGCGTAATCCTGTGGTCGCTTGAGCATCCAGGTGCCGGAATCGTTGAAGACGAAGACAGCACAATCGTGCATGGCGTCACCACTGGCGATCGTTCGGCCGATGAAATGCGTCATTATATTTCCACCACTCGACTCGGGGGTGGTGGAACGCCCGTAGGGCAGTTCAGCGAGGGCGTAGCCAGTCACCCCGCAGGCGGCGAAGGCCAATGCAGCTTCCTGGTCCTCGGTGAGCGGATTCGGCGCGTGCTGACTTCGAAAGGCGAGTGGGCCAGTTGGCAGATTCATGCCCTGCGCGAAACGCCGCGACCTGCGGGCAAGCATTGCATCGATGAGCAAGACGTCGTCTGGAGTGTTTGGTGGCGTCTCCATGGAACAAGCGCTCGCTATCTCATCTCTTCAATTTGGCCCCGCCCTCGAGAGGGAAGCTCCGAAATTCGCTTTGACTAACGGATTCTGCCTCTTCGTAATCCAGGTGCCGCGGTTCGCCCCCGGGCTTTCGTTCGGCGTAATATGCCCTCCAAGTGCGACGGGCAACTCGCGTGGTAATCGCCGTGACCGCCAGGGTGGCCGCAAGCCCAAGCCCGTAGAACGCCCAGGTAACTGGATCATGCGGTGTAACTCCGGCACTCGTGCGCAATGCTTTCCCGACCATCGCGCCCACGTAGGTGTAAGCCGCGCTCGGAGGAAGAAACCCGACAAATGATGCAACGGTGAATCTCCAAAAGGAAATTTGAATAAGTCCCGCGGCGTAGCTGACCAGACTGTGAGGAATGATCGGCGACATCCGACTAATCAGAATCATCCGCCAGCCTTCCGAGGAGACTGCTTTGTCCAATGCCCGGAATTTCGCATTCTGACCGATCCTTTTCTGCATCCAATTTCTGGCCAGATAGCGACTGGTGATAAAATTTACCGCGGCGCCGACGGTGGAACTAACGGTCACCAGGGCGGTGCTGAACCAAAAACCATACACGGCGCCAGCGCCGATCGTCAGGATCGAACCCGGTAGAAAAAACACGCACGTGAGCGTGTAAAGGAAAATGAACCAGCCAGCGCCAACCCACCCACTCTGCGCGATCCACTCCATCGAGTGGTGAAGGAACTCGGAGAGGTTCATTTCTACGGACGGGCGCAGCGCAGCAAATTATCTTCGCTCAAAAGCTCCGCCCACGAAACCAAAGAGTTCGCGAATCTTTTCCAAGTAGTTCGAACGAGTGAGACCTGGCAGGGTATGCCGATTGGATCGAGCGCGTGCATATCACACGTCTAGCGAATGCTCTGGGCATTCGATAGCGCAAAATGGCTGAGCAATTTGGCACGCGGATTTCTCGTGATCGCGCTTGCGTAGCGCTCTCCTCGGAATTCGCGTCTCCGCAAATTTCGTCATTCGCCGATGTAACGGGCCGTGTCCCGGCCAGCGCGCGCCTAGGTGGGTCCACCGCAGAGACGCCTCGACGTGAGGACACGGTCGCTATCGATCCGCGAATCCTATCCGCCGAAAGCAAAAGGGCGGACTGGTGGTCCGCCCTTTCGGTAGGTGTTCGGGGACCCTATTTCTTTGGAGACTTTTCCTCCTCTGAGCCTGAAGACTTGGCTGCTTTCTTGGAGGTCTTGGTATCTGTGTCTGAGGCTGTTTGATCGCCCGCATTAAGGTCGACCCATTCGATAAAGGCCATTAGTGCGGAGTCGCTCGACCGCGGCCCAAGTTTGACAACGCGGGTGTAGCCACCATTTCGCGTGGCGCTGCGAGGAGCGATTTCAGCGAAGAGCTTCCCCACTGCCTTGACGGTGCGAGTGCTGTTATTGTGAAGCAACGCCAGGGCACGTCTGCGCGCATGCAGTCCGCCGCGTTTGGCCAAGGTTACCATTTTCTCGGCCAGCGGGCGAACCGCCTTGGCTTTGGCCAGGGTGGTGGTGATTCGTCCATGCTCAATCAGGCTGCAGGTTTGGTTAGCCAGCATGGCATTTCGGTGTTCGGCAGTGCGACCCAGTTTAACTGTTTTGCGGCGATGGCGCATGATGGACTTACTTAATTTCGCCCGCCGGGTCGACGAGGCCGGTTTCGAACTTCATTCCAAGACCCAAACCGAGCTGCTGCAGCTTATCCTTTATTTCGTTAAGGGACTTCTTTCCAAAATTGCGGTACTTGAGCATTTCGGCTTCTGTCTTCATCGCAAGCTGGCCGACGGTGGTGATGTTGGCGTTGTTGAGACAATTGGCCGCGCGCACGGAGAGTTCGATCTCGTTCACGCTCATGTTCAAGAGCTTCTTGAGCCTGGTGTTTTCCTGACTAACCTCCTCTGGCGTCTCGTCGAATTCGACCTTATTGTCGTCGTAACCGACGAAAACATCCAAGTGATGCCGAAGGATGGCCGAGGCCTGAAGAAGCGCCTCGTCCGGGGTGATGCGACCGTCGGTCCACACATCGAGGATCAACTTGTCATAATCGGTCCGCTGTCCAACACGTGTATTCTCGACCGCATATTTTACCCGGGTCACTGGCGAGAAAATGGAGTCAATCGCGATCACTCCGATTGGCTGGTCGAGGTGCTTATTCTCGTCACCGGAGGCAAAACCGCGTCCGACCTTGATCTCGAGCTCGACGTCAAACTTTTGTTTTTTGTCGAGCGTGCAGATGTGCTGATCGGGGTTGACGACCTCGACTCCCTGCGAGCATTGAATATCGGCGGCGGTTATCACACCCTCTTTCGTTATCGAGATGGTCGCGGTGCGAGCTTCGTGATCGGGCGCCTTAAATTTTACCTTCTTGAGGTTCAGGATGATATCGACGACGTCTTCGACCACCCCAGGCAGGCTGGTAAATTCGTGCGGCGCTCCTTCGATGCGCACAGAGGTAATGGCAGCCCCTTCCAGCGAGGAGAGCAGGACGCGGCGCAGGGAATTTCCCAAGGTGTGGCCGTAGCCGGCCTCAAACGGCTCTGCGATGAATTTTGCGTAAATGTCGGTAGCCGAGACCTCATCCTTAACGAGGGTCTTCGGCATCTCGAATCTTCCGAGACGAACTGGCATGTTTTTAAAATCTATTCGCCGGGTTTCCCTGGGCGCTCACTAGCGCAGCGTCGAAGACGTGCGCTCCAGGACCAACGGCGCGGTTAATCAAGCGCGGGTGAGCACCAGTAGCGCCTCTCCTCGCAATGTCAAGGTGAAATCAGGCGGAAGCCCGGGCGCTGGCATCAGCCTTTACTTCCTTCCAGAGCCGTTCAAGTGAGTCCGTCACACGCTTTTTGGTAGCTTTCAGGTCGTCCGTGGAGATGGTCTTCCCGTCGGAAAGCGGCTCGGCAGCAAACATATAATACTTGATTTTTGGTTCGGTTCCGGAAGGCCGCACCGCGATGCGCCTGTTGTCAGCCAGCGTGATCATGAGCATCGCTTCAGGGGGAATTCGATCGCCCTCGGAATCATGAATGGTTTCCGTGGCGAAGTTGGTCGTCGAACTGACCGCGGCCCCATCGATCGCCGTGGGAGGCTTGGAGGCGTACGAATCGACGAGTTTCTTGATCTGCGCGGCTCCTTCCGCTCCTTCCATCGTTAGGGATTCGCCGCGCTCAAGGTAGAAGCCAAACTCCGAAAAGATGCGATCGAGAAGACCCACCAGCGTGGTCCCCTGGGATTTGGCATAAGCCGCGACCTCGGAAATCATCACTGCTGCGCTGTTGCCGTCTTTGTCGCGCACGAAGTCTGAACCACTATAGCCGTAGCTTTCCTCACCCCCAAACACATAGAGAGAGGAATGCTGCAACCGCAGCTTGCGGGTGACGTCTTCTGACAATTCGGCGTAGTTATTCCGAAGCTCGGCAGGAATTTTCTCCTCGTACTTGCGCAGTTTCTCTCCGATGTACTTGAATCCCGTGAGCGTCTCGACGCAGCGGATGCCGGACTTTTCGGCGATGGCCTTTTGCAGGTCCGTGGTGACAAAAGTCTTGATGATGACCCCGTGCGACTTGTTGTCGTCGTTGAGTATGCCCTTTTCAAAATGCTTCATCGCCCGATACCACGCGATCAGAGAACCGATCTGATTTCCGGTGAGGAGCGTCATTTTGCCGGCGGTGTCCCTGACGGCGATCCCCATTCGATCGCAGTCCGGGTCGGTCGCGATCACGAGGTCGGCGCCGCTTTCGTCCGCGAGCTTCATAGCCATCGTTAGAGCCTCGGCATTTTCTGGATTTGGCGATTTCACGGTAGGGAACCGGCCGTCTGGCACGTCTTGTTCGGGAACGGTCTGACAGTGGAAACCAAGGCGATCGAGCATCGGCTTAATGATCACCCCTCCGACACCATGGAGCGCGCTGAAGACCACCTTAAAGGAGCCTTGGGCCCGGATTAGCTCTGGATCGAGCGGCAGGGTGGCTAAGCGCTTCATGTAGGCTTCGTCGATCTCGGAACCCATTGCGATCACCTTTCCTTGCTCGGAAGCAGGGACCGGTGTGTAGACATCGCTCTCTACCGCATTGACTTTTTGGATGATTCCCGAGGCATAGGGCTCAACCACTTGACCGCCGTCTTCAAAGTAAACCTTATAGCCGTTGTACTCCGGTGGGTTATGGCTTGCGGTTATGTTGATTCCAGCCTGTGACTTTGTGTGACGCACCGAAAAGGAAAGCTCCGGAGTTGAGCGGGGCCCCTCGAAAAGGTATGCGTTGCATCCATTTTCGGTGATAACTTTGGCGGCAAGTTCAGCAAATTCGCGCGAGAAGAAGCGAGTGTCGTGGCAGATGCAAATAGACGGCTTTCCGCTGCGTCGCTCTTTGGCAAAATACTCCTTTACATAGGCGACCAACCCCTGAGTTGCGCGGCTGATGTTATAGTAGTTCATCGCATTGGTGCCCGCGCACGGAAACTCCGGGCGCCCAAGAGCCTGCGGAGTGCCTTTTTCTGCTTTGGTCACCGCGGGACTGATGGTCTTGCCACGGAGACCGCCGGTTCCAAACGCCAGCGTCCGGAAGAACCTGTTATCCAGCTCCTTCCAATTACCGGTCTCAACGAGCTCGGCGATGGAAGCCTCGCTGATCGGCGATGTCGTCTTGGCGAGAAAGGGGAGTAGATTTTTAGCGGAGGATTCGAGAAGTTGTCCGCCTGAGGCGGCTGCCTGGATTTTTGCGGTGAGGTCGCTCATGAGATCAGGGGAGTTTGATCTTCGGCATAGCATTCGCACAGCCGACTGCAAAGTTCATTTCGATATCTCTTGCGCTCGAGCTTCGGCGTCCAAACAGTTTCGCTCACCATCAATTGACAGGCGCGGATTCCCATTTAGCGTCCAAGCCAATAAGATGTCTCAAGAACTGAAATCGGAGCGAATTCGCTTTGTCTCTCACGCGCCCGGGCACTGGCCGGACGTGCCGATCGAGAAGTGGAATGACTGGAAGTGGCAGTTAAAAAATCGGGTCTCCTCTCTCGCCAAGCTGGAGCAGTTGATGCCCCTGACAGCGTCCGAACGCGCTGGCGCCCTGCTCGCCGGGAGCAAGCTTTCGCTCTCGATTACGCCGCACTTCTTCAACTTGATCGACGTGGAGAACACCGAGTGTCCGATTCGACGGCAGGTTGTCCCGCGAATGGAGGAGGGGTATACTGCACCGTGGGAAATGGCCGATCCCTGTGGGGAAGATAGCCACATGCCGGTGCCAGGCTTGGTCCATCGCTACCCGGACCGAGTTCTCTTCCTGGTGACAGACCGTTGCGCTTCGTATTGCCGCTATTGCACCCGCAGCCGAGTGGTCAGCGGCGCCGGGGAGCAAGAGCTGCACACAAACTTTGACGAGGCCTTCGCGTATCTCGAGAAGCACACCGAGGTGCGTGACGTGCTCTTCTCCGGTGGCGATGCCTTGCTTTTCTCGGACGACAAGCTTGAGGAACTGTTGCGTCGTGTTCGGGCGATTTCGCACATTGAGTTCGTCCGGATTGGGACGCGGGTGCCCATCTTTTTACCGCAACGCATCACGGCGGAGCTCTGCCAGATGCTGCAGAGATACCATCCGCTCTGGATGAGCGTGCACGTCAATCATCCGCGTGAGTTGACCCTTGAAGTGCGCGAAGCACTTGGCCGCCTGGCTGATCATGGAATTCCCTTGGGCAACCAGAGTGTGCTGCTGGCGGGAGTCAACGATGATGTCGCGACGATGCGCCAGCTTGTCCATAAGCTGCTCCTCTGCCGCGTCCGTCCGTATTACCTCTACCAATGCGATCTGATCAAGGGCTCATCCCACCTGAGGACAAGTGTGGCCAAAGGTATTGAAATCATTGAGGGATTACGTGGCCACACCTCTGGATACGCAATTCCTCAATACGTCATTGATGCGCCGGGTGGTGGCGGGAAGGTCCCGATAAATCCGGGCTACGTCCTGTATCACGACGCTGAGAAAGTCGTGATCCGCAACTTCGAAGGCAAAGTCTTTGAATACCCGGAGCTGCCGGCTCCGGTGACAGACCACCACCAGACCGAACTCTGTTCGAGCTGATATTCCGCCTAGAAAAGCGAAGGTGCCCGGACGCCGGATGTCATCGTAATGCGGCGATCTCCCCCGCCACGTCGTTTGCCCGGAAGATGGATGTTCCCGCAACCATGACATTAGCGCCGGCTTCGCGCGACGCGCGGGCGGTGGCAACATTGATTCCTCCATCTACTTCAATGTGGTAGTGCAGCTTATGGGCGGCCCGCCAATCCGCACCGGCGCGAACCTTATCCAAAGCCTCGGAAATGAAGGCCTGCCCGCCAAAGCCCGGATTCACCGTCAGGATGAGCAGCACATCGATAAGGTCAAGAAAGGGTCGCGCCTTTTCGAAAGGGGTGGGTGGGCTGACGGCGAGTCCCGCTTTGCAGCCTGCCGAGCGAATTCGACTGAGGGTCTCGGCGACGTCGTGGTCAGCCTCCACATGAACGGAGATCGAGCTCGCCAGGTTTGTGAATCGCGAGAAGAACCTGTCCGGTTTCTCGAGCATCAAGTGAACGTCCAGGGGAAGCTCGGTGTGCCGTGAAGCGGCTTCCACAACATCCGGACCGAAAGAAATGTTGTCGACGAAATGCCCATCCATGACATCGCAATGGATCCAGTCCGCTCCGCCTTCGGTCACGCGCTCGATTTCCTGGCCGAGCCTCGCGAAGTCGGCGGCAAGAATCGAGGGAGCCACGATGGTGTTAAGGGGTTCCATGTGGTATTTCATAGCGTGGTGCCATGGATTTCACCAGCGATGAGTTTTTTATGACTGAGGCATTGCGCCAGGCGCGCAAAGCTTTGGCCTCAGAGGAGGTGCCGGTGGGTGCCGTCATTGTGAGGAGTGGCGAAATCGTCGGCCGGGCGTGGAACCAAGTGGAGACCCTTAAGGATGCGACCGCGCATGCGGAGATGCTCGCCATCACCCAAGCCGCGAGCGCGGTGGGGGATTGGCGCCTGACCGACTGTGAGCTCTTTGTGACCAAAGAACCATGCCCAATGTGTGCGGGCGCGATCGTTCACGCGCGTCTCCGTCGAGTCATTTTCGGGTGTCGCGATGGCAAGGCTGGCGCCGCCGGCAGCCTCATGAACATTCTGCAAATGCCCGAACTAAATCATCGCTGCGAGGTGCGGGGAGAAGTGAAGGCGGACGAGTGCGCCGCAATTCTCAGAGAGTTCTTTTTGGTTCGTCGGAATCAAACGATCAACATGCAGTCCCCGTAGCTGAAGAATCGATACCGTTCTCTGACAGCCTCCGCGTAGGCGCTGAGCACGGCTTCGCGACCCGCGAAAGCACAGACCAGCATCAGGAGGGTCGATTTCGGAAGATGAAAATTCGTGAGGAGAGCCCTCACGCGCCGGAACGCAAACGGAGGATGAATAAAAATGTCCGTCGAGCCTGAGTGAGGCACGATCGGGCCCTCCGGCTGACTCTCAAGAACGCGTGCCGACGTGGTGCCCACCGCAAGAATTCGCTCGGCGGTATTGATCGCCCGGGCGGTCTGCTTGCCGATGGTATAACGCTCGGAATGCATTTGGTGGTCGATCACGCGCTCGGTCTTGACGGGCAGAAAAGTGCCAATGCCGACATGAAGAGTGATGGATGCATGCGCTATTCGGGAAAGGATTTCCGGAGTGAAATGAAGGCCTGCGGTGGGGGCGGCGACCGAGCCCGGAGCTTCCGCAAACACCGTCTGATAGCGGACCGCGTCTTCCTCGTCCGCCTCACGACGCAAATACGGAGGAATCGGAACGCTGCCGAAGTGCTCGAGGTCGGGTTCCCGGTCGAACTGCACCACCCGCGATCCGTCCTCGAGCGTCCGGACGACGCACGCCATCGCGCCCGCGATGGGAAAGGCGAACCCTGGACGCATCTTCCGACCAGGGTTCGCCAGGCAAAGCCATTCTCCAGGACCTAACGGCTCCACCAAGAGAAGCTCGACGCGCCCATCATCGGAACGAAGTCTCGCCTTAATGACTTTCGAGTTGTTCAGCACAGCCAGATCGCCCGGGCCGAGATAATCAGGAAAGTCACGAAAGCTTCGATGTGTGACACGCCCGGAGCGACGATCCAAGACCAGCATCCGCGACGCATCGCGCTCCGCCAGTGGACGCGAAGCAACAAGATCCGGCGGCAGCGTGAACTCGTAATTCGCGACCAGCTCGCTCAAGTGTTTTCGCTGGTCCGCTTTCGCCCGACGCGCACAAATCCGCAGCGTTGTGCCGCGGCGTCGACGAGCTCCGCAACTCGCTTCTTTAACCGATATCCTCGCGCGAAGAGAAAGCAGACTGCGACCAGATAAGGAATCCAGAGCCACCAATGATTTCCTGGCACGAAGAGTTGACGATAGCCAAGAATGATGAGCACCACGACGTTGATCAGGAAGGTGGTCGCGACCATTTGTGTGGCGAGCTTAATTCGCGTCAGGCACTTGGGGCCGCCATGATATTCGGTCACGCTACGCAGCTTGATACCCCACCAAAAGCTGCCATAGACCTGGACATCCCAGTCCTTCCAACCCGTATCGATCGAGTAGTTCCACCCTTCTGATTGAAGTGCCCTGACGATTTCCGGCAGAAGTCGCTCACGGCCCTCACCATTCTCGGACCAGAAATTTAGCTTCGAGATACTGCCGCGCGTCGGCGTGTAGTTTCGCTCCGGTGAAGCGATAACTGCCGGGGGCGTGCGCTTGAACTTCAGCCAAGTGAAGTAGCGCGACCAGCCGCGGGCGAGCGGCTGGGCAAGCGCCAGGAAAGCGACCAGCAGGCGCGCGCGGATCGTATCATGCTTCGGCTCGAGCTTGGCGTGAATCATGTAGGAAAGCGCGACAAGGAATGTCCCGCCAAACATGAGGTATGGTACAATTCGTAGAAACGGCAGAGGAATCGAGAGGCCGAAAACAAACAGGGTCAGGGCCACCCATTCGATGCTGCTCAAATAGGCGGCAAGGTCAGACTGAGGGGTCGGATAAATCGACTGAAAGAGTCCCTGTCCGAAAATCCCATGATAGATGATTGGCCGATTTACCAGCCAGGTGAAACGCGGTGCACCATAGATCTGGCCTTTCCACTTGGCGGTCCCGGTGGGACCAAAGAAAACAAGATGCTTGAAACGAAGGAGCGATTCCGCTTCTCCGTACCCCTGTTGTTGCCTTCGGAAACCAGGTAGCGTGAACCGTCGGTAGTGCCAAACGACAGCCGCGGGACTGAAGCCGATGATTTGGCCCTCTTGCTGGAGCCGCCAGCAAAAATCCACATCATCGCCAGCCTTGCGATACTCCGGATCAAATCCGCCAACTTTCTCGAAAGCCCATTTATAAAACGCCATGTTGCAGCCGGGGATGTGCTCCGCAATGACATCGGACAAGAGCACATGATTGGGGCCACCGGGCGCAGCAGCGACACAGGCCTGTATCCAGTTCTCGGCGGGAGGTGAGATATTAGGACCGCCAACACCCGCGAAATCTCCGCTCAACAACGTGCCGACCATAAAGTAAAGCCACTCCGGATCAGCCATACAGTCGCTGTCGGTGTAGGCAATAACTTCGCCTGTGGCGGTTCGGGCACCAACGTTCCGAGCTACACTTAGGCCCGAATTTTCCTGCCGGATGTTGACCACCCCGGGATGCCTCGTGGCAATTTGCTGCGTGTGGTCCTCTGATCCATCATCAACAAGAATCACTTCGTAATCGGGATATTCCAGATGGTGCAGCGATTCGAGGCATCGATCGAGGGTCTTGGCGCCATTGTATGAACAGACAACCACCGAAACCCTTGGATAGCGTCGCAGGCTGACCTTCCGAGTCATCGAGCCGTGGTTGGCGAAGAGCTCCTTTACGGTCGAATAGGAGAGCTTGGGGGTCCGATCACGGCCCACCAACCCGAACGCCCAATCGGTGATCTCCTGGCCACCGCGAAACCACTCGTCAGTCCAGGCATAAATGATCGTCCCTGCCAGACCACCGCGAACAACGCTCTCAATGTGCCAGCGCAGCATCTCGGCTTGCTCGTCCTCGGAGTGGCGGATGGTGTCCATACCGAACTCGCCGAGGAGGAGCGGCTTCTCCTCGGCCAGGTTCTGCAGGCGCGCCAGGTAACTCTCGAAATCAGATTGGCGATGCAGGTAAACGTTGAAAGTCGCGAAATCCGAGTTTTGCGGAAGCAGATATTCGGTGGGAGGATAACTCGCGTAAGAAAAAAGCGCGCTATCATCTTCCTCGCGGCCGATGTTGATCAGATTTTCCACGAACTCGGTCACTTGCCGCGGACCTAGCCACCGGACCATCGTGCTGGGAATCTCATTTCCTACGAGGTAGCCAAACACGGCGCCATGTCCGGCATTCTGGCGCACGCCCTCGGCGACGGCACGTTCGGCATCGCGGCGTATTTTGCCATCGTTGAGAAATTCAAGATGTTCGCTCCAGGGGATCGAGATAAGCGCGCGCAGTTGAAATTCTTCGCAGAGGTCGAGAAACCACGTCGGAGGCACGTAATAAACCCGAATTAAGTTAACCCCGGCTTGAGCCATAAGCAGGAAGTCGCTCCGAGCCTTCTCGGGCGTGCCGAAATGTGCACCTTCGGCGTCGGGCGCGAACGGACCGTAGGTGACTCCTTTCACAAAGAACTTTTGATCGCGCTCGAAGAAGAACTTCGCGCGAGTGCGCACCCGATGGTTCACGGCGATACCGCTAGGGGAGTTGATACCACTTGTCCAGTGGGCAAAATAGGCGCGCTGCGGATGATGGAGTTATTTCGGCCGGAGCACGTTCGGTTCGGCGGCCCAATCACTCGTAACAGGCAGCTCGAACTGCGGCCGCCGCGATGCCAACGCTTTGCTCGATGTCCGCTTCGCTGTGCGCTAGGGAGAGAAATCCAGCTTCAAACTGAGACGGCGCGAAATAAACGCCGCCATCAAGGCAGGCATGGAAATACCGGGCGAAGCGCTGTCGGTCGCTGCGAGCGGCTTCTGTAAGGTTGCGAACAGGTCCTTCGCAAAAGTAGAGGCAAAACATGGAACCGATCCGATGGAAGGTAATTGGCCGCCCCGCAATAGCGCGGCGGATGCCTTCTTCGAAGTGGGCTCCCAGTTCTTCCAAACGCGACCACCCGCCTCGCCGAATTAGTTCATTGATCTGCGCGAGGCCAGCCGCCATGGCGACCGGATTTCCTGACAATGTCCCTGCTTGGTAGACCGGTCCGTCCGGCGAAAGTTGATCCATGATTTCCGCGCGCCCGCCGAATGCGCCGACCGGCAGGCCGCCGCCGATGACTTTGCCGAGCGCGGTGAGGTCCGGCCTGACATTATAGAGCTCTTGAGCGCCACCGGGGGAGAGGCGAAAGCCGGTCATAACCTCGTCGAAAATGAGAAGTACCCCTTCCAGGTCGCATTGAGCACGCAATCCTTCGAGAAAACCGGACTCTGGAAGATACAATCCTGCATTGGCTGGAACTGGTTCCAAGATGATTGCTGCCACTTCGCCGTGGTTGGCTTGAAGGGCCTCTTGAACAGCGCCAAGATCGTTGAACGGAAGGACAATGGTAAGATCTGCGAGTGCCGCGGGAACGCCGGCGCTGTCAGGTCGACCATGGGTGAGGGCGCCGCTGCCGGCCTTGACCAGCAGAGAATCGACATGTCCATGGTAGCACCCTTCAAACTTGATGATTTTGTCCCGCTGGGTAAACCCTCTTGCCAACCGGAGGCAGCTCATCGTCGCCTCGGTGCCGCTATTGACCATCCGGACCCGTTCGATCGAGGGAACGAGACTACAGATCATCTCCGCCATTTTCACCTCGAGCGGATTCGGAATCCCAAAACTCAGACCTCTCGAGGCGGCGCCGCAGACGGCGGCGACCACTGCATCCGGAGCGTGCCCGAGAATGGCCGGACCCCATGTGCCCACGTAATCGATCAGCTCTCGTCCCTCGATCGTAAAAACCCGTGCTCCCTCCGCTCGAGAGACAAAGAACGGCTCACCACCCACTCCTCGAAACGCTCGCACCGGTGAGTTCACACCGCCCGGAATGACGCGCATTGCGCTTTGAAAAAGCTCGTGTGAATTCATCAGCCAGATAAAAGCTTGCCGGTAGCCGATGCGCAAATGGGAATGATGATCGTCGCGGAGCGGCCCGACTCATCTTCCAGGACAATGAAACAACCGCAGATTGAAGATCGCTTACTCGCGCGCAAGCGGCCCCAGTCCGGTTCCCTCCTCCGAATGCGCTGGGAGCAGCTGTTGTTTCTACATTGGGCGTGGGATCCCGCCGAAATCCAGAAGACACTTCCCCGAGGATTGTTTGTTGATACCTTCAACGGCCAAGCCTGGCTGGGCATCGTGCCTTTTTTCATGAGGAGGGTTCATCCCCGGGGATTGCCTTGCATTCGCTGGTTGTCCGATTTTCTCGAACTGAACGTGCGCACCTACGTTTTCAACAACTCCGGGCGGCCAGGTATTTGGTTTTATTCGCTGGTATGCAATCAGCCCCTCGCCGTGGAGCTTGCCAAGCTCTGCTTCCATTTGAACTACGTTCACGCGCGCATGCATGCTCAGGTCGATCAAAGTGCAATCTGTACCTATCAGGCGAAACGACGTCAAATGCCAGAGGCACAGTTTCGCTTCGAGACGAGATCAGGTCCGAAGAGAGAAACTCAACCGGGTTCGCTAGAGTTCTTTTTGGTCGAACGTTACTTTCTTTATTCAGCTGATCGCAGAAGCCGCCTCTATTACGGGCAAGTTCATCACCGGCCCTATCGCATCGGTCCTGCCCTTGTCGAAAAATGGAGTTTCAATCCCGCGGCGGCGGACGGATTCTCCGCTCCCGAGCGCGGACCTGACCACGTGGTCGCAGCGGAGGACCTCCAAGTCGAAGCCTGGCCAATCATCCCTGATCCGGATTCGTAGCTCTGCACTGAGAGTTCGCTACTTTTGCATTTTAAGCGTTGGGTTTCGCGGTTAGACTCATGTGTATGGTTAAGAAATTGGATCACACGCGTTACCGCGTCACCGACCTGGAAAAGACCGTTCACTTCTACAAGGATGTGCTTGGGCTCGAAGAGGTCAGGCGCAGCACCAGTGGACGCGGTTCGCAGTTGGTTTTTTTTAAAGCGCCGGAGAGCGAGGAGCTCATCGAGATTTGCAAGTATGATGCCAGCGGGCCGGTCCAGGTTGGACCCGATCTGACGCATTTGGCGTTTGTCGTGGACGACATCGAGGCGTTCGCGCGCCATTCGTCCGCCCTGGGATACCCGCTGAGCGACGGTCCGCACACGAGCTCAGACGGATCGGTCATCGCCTTCGTCGACGCTCCTGAGGGCTACGAGGTTGAGCTCCTTCAACGCGGCAAGAGGGTCTAGCTTGTTTCCAAGAAAATTCGCGGTGGGTTGTGCAGGCTGCGGTATTAGAACCGAGCGGAAATTGGCGGGATCTCCTAATGGTAGAGGCGGCAACCCAGGCCGCCCGGCCGTCTACCATTTCAAAGAACGAACAACCCGGCCGCTAATGCCCTGATCGGAGGCATCCCCCATACCTCCGATTATATCCCTGCGACCGGGCTGTTCAATTGTGAGGAACACATCAGCAGAATACGTGCCAATCCTCGCGCAAAGAAGCGGTCTAGGATGTTCCATTCTGTTGCTGAGGCACTTGGCGACAAGTTACGTAAGCGGGCGCGCACCGAGAGCATCTCGAATGTTCCAATTTGCGCAGCGAAGTCGATTCCTGGCGTCTGCTTCGCTAAGTCCAAGACGCGTCGCAACGATGCGGGCCGCGCGATCACGCAGTTTCTTGTTGGAGGGTTGCAAGCAGGTCATGAGGTTGCCCTCGACACGACCGAGTCGAACCATGGTGCAGGAAGAGATTATGTTCAGGGCCACCTTCGTCGCGGTGCCAGCCTTTAGTCGGGTCGATCCGGAAAGGAGCTCAGGTCCCGTGGGAAGGTCGATCTGGACATCCGCGCGGACGAGATCTCTTTGGCGCAGCGGATTGCAGGTCAGCAAAATGGTTGCGGCGCCGCTCGCGTGGGCGGCTTCAAGTGCCCCGAGCACAAAGGGTGTTCTTCCACTCGCGCTTATTCCACAAACGACATCTCGACCAGTGACGCCCCGTTCCTTGATGGCCAGCGCTGCAGCGACCTCATCATCTTCGGCCCCTTCCACGCTCGCTTGCATCGCCGACATTCCCCCCGCGATGATAGCTTGAACGCGATCGGGAGGAACTCCAAAGGTCGGAGGCATTTCACTTGCATCGAGCACACCCAATCTTCCACTGGTTCCCGCGCCCACGTAAAAGAGTCTGCCGCCTCGTTTCAGCGCTTCCGTCGTAACCTCGATTGCCTGGGACAACGGCTCAATGCACGCCGCCAGAGCCTCTTCCACCCATTTTTCCTCACGGACAAACAACAAGACAAGCTCTCGGATCGGCATCCGGTCGAGGTTCTCCGAACGTTGATTAACTTGCTCCGTGGATGCTTCTCGCAGGGAGCTTTCAGCGAGATCTGTGGGTTCTTCAGCGATCACCACGGCCGTGTTGACGGCTAGGAAGGCAGCGCCGAGACTCGGGGGTGTTCGGCAGACCGAAACTTGACCGCCTGGCCATTCCCGCTTGAGGGCCGCGCCGAACATCCGTGCATAGAGAGGTTGATTAATGAAGACACCTCCCATCAGCTGAATAGGAGGTTTCTGGTAGCCAAGCCTGCGGCAGACAGCAGCAGTCAGACGGGCCAATGCTTCCGACCCCTCTTTCAAGATTTCACCAGCTTCGGCCTCGTGTTCAAAAAGCAATGGCGTAAGCCGCGCGAGATCATTCTTCTGCGCAGTCTGAGCCCAATTGGTGAGTTCGCGCAGTGTGTTTAGACCCAAAGTGCGAAGAACGTCACGCGCCAGGGCGGTGATTCGACGTCCCGTGTCAAAGTCGAAAAGTACCACGGCGAAGGGCACGAATCGCCAAGTCGTAGCCGCCGCCGCTGTCGCCAAGCAGATGCCCCCATCCCCCCGCGCGATCTTCATTTCCTGAAAAACGGCCGGTGATGGCGGATCCGGTTCCCGCGATGATTGCGATTCCATCTCCTTCGCCAAAGGCAGCGGCAAATCCCGATTCCCGATCACCGCCCACTCGAATCGCCGCATTCGGCCACACGGAGGAGCCAATCCTCTTGAGGTGGCGTCGGTCCTGGAGGGTTGCGCATCCCGCCATAAAAAGCCCTACGCACGAGGCTTCGGTTGGGAGAACGGACAGCAGTCTGCTCAGGTCCTCCGGCGCGAGCAATTTCATGCTTCCTGGGCCGAGGAGGCCTTTTCTGACGGGAAACAATTCGCCGGATCGCATTTCGCAGAGCGTCCAGTTGGTCTTGGTCGCTCCTCCGTCGATTCCCAGGATAAGTTGCTTTGAGACGCGGCTCACAACTAGATTTCATAATACTTCATGAAGGGCACTCGGTCATTTTTAGCTTTGGCGCTGCCACGGGGTTTGTTCGTGCTTTGGTTGATTGGCCTGTGGGTGCTTTCTTCTCTGCCAGGAGACGACGTGCAGCTACCCTCCTTTCCAGGAGCCGACAAGCTGGCGCACATGCTTTTCTTTGCAGTTGGGGGCGCTCTGCTTGCATTGTCTTTCAGGTCGGGACGCAACTGGAAACGTCGGCGCGTTATCTGGACTGTTCTGCTTGCAATGGCGGTAATCGGAGCCCTCGATGAGTTTCATCAACTGCATACGGTGAACCGGTCTGGAGCAGATCCATTCGACTGGCTCGCGGACTGTGTCGGTGGCGTTCTCGGGGCGGTTGTGATTGGATGGTTGTATGTCAGAGCCTCAGAGCGAAGCCGCAGCCCTGCGGGCACAGTGGTTGCGCCGGGAGATTGAGCGGCACAACGCGCTTTATTACGATCAGGCCAGGCCCGAAATTTCGGACCAGCAATTCGACGCCTTGTTCCGCGAACTTCGCGATCTCGAGCAACAGCATCCCGAAATCGCCACCGCGGACTCGCCAACGCAGCGCGTTGGCGGCAAGCCCAGCCAAGGTTTCGCACAGGTCCGTCATGCAATGCCGATGCTTTCACTCGACAACCTTTTTGCGAAGGAGGGCTTGGAGGGTTTGCGGAAATTTATTAGCAGCGTTGCCAAGGCTGTTCCCGGCGAGCCGCTAGAGTGGCTGGTCGAGCCAAAAGTCGATGGAGTGGCCATCAGCCTGCGTTACGAGCGAGGCATCCTTGTCACCGGCGCAACACGGGGCGATGGCGAGACTGGTGACGACATCACCGGGAACCTGAAAACCGTCCGCGCGATTCCTCTCCGGCTGAAAGGAGCTGTGCCATCGATTCTTGAGGTGAGGGGTGAAGTCTTCATGACCCTCGCGGTCTTCGCGCGACTTTGTGCGGAGATGAGGGCTGCGGGTCAGGAACCATTAGCCAATCCTCGAAATGCGGCTGCCGGTTCTCTAAAGCTCCTCGACCCTCGACTTGTCGCCCGCCGGCCCCTCGAGTTCGTCGCCTACGGACTCGGCGTTGTCGGTGAAGACCAAGAGGTTCCCGCAACACAGCAGGAAGTCTTGGATTGGTTGAGAAGTATCGGGTTGCCAACTCACGAGTGGACGCGAGTCTGCCGTTCGCCTGACGAGGTCTTGAACGCCATCAATGAACTCGACATGATTCGAGATGGCTTCGGCTTCGAAACCGACGGAGCCGTGATGAAGCTCAACAATCGCGCGCTGCGGGAACGGGTGGGAGATTCAGCGCGAGCACCAAAGTGGGCCAGGGCATGGAAATATGCTGCCGAGCAAGCAACGACGGCTCTGCGCGGCATCACGGTTCAAGTCGGGCGCACCGGTGTGCTGACGCCTGTTGCGGAACTCGAACCTGTTGTGCTCCGTGGAAGCACTATTTCCCGCGCAACGCTGCACAACGAAGACGAGATTCGCCGCAAGGACATTCGCATCGGAGACATGGTCGTCATTGAAAAAGCGGGCGAGGTAATCCCCGCCGTCGTCGCTGTCCTGCTCGAGGAGCGTCCTCCGGATGCGAAGCCATTTGATTTCTTTACCCATATCGACGGTCGTTGTCCCGCCTGCGGCATGCCGGTTACCAGAGATCCACAATTCGCGGTTTGGGTGTGCGAAAATCCGCAATGTCCCGCCCAGAAGACCCGCCGCCTTGAGTACCTCGGCAAGAGAGGGTCTCTCGAGCTCGACGCACTTGGTGGGATCGTCGCCGACAAGCTGGTTGAGCGTGGTCTCGTTAACGAACCCCTGGATATCTTCGACCTTCAGCTGTCCGACTTGGCTTCGCTCAACTTGGGCACTGCGGCGGAACCACGCGTCTTCGGAGAGAAGAACGCGCGGAAACTTCTTGAAGCGATTGAACGAGCTCGCCACCTCCCTCTGGCGCGCTGGCTCCATGCTCTCGCCATCCCCGAAGTCGGCGAAGAAACTGCCCATGACCTGGCGAAGTTTCATCCATCGTTGGAGGACGTCGCCGACTCGTCGCTGCTCCGTGATGTCATCGCTCTCGATCATTTGCGGAAAGAAATCGCCAGCGCAAATCCGCGGGCGAAAAGTAACCGCAGCAAAAGTGAACGCGAGCGAGAGGACCTCGTCCAACGTTATCAACCTCTCGTGCAGGAGGCCGATCAGGTCGGTAGGCGGCTTATGGAAGCGGGATTTGCGGAGAGGGCAAAAAGAAAAGATGCGCGCGATTCCGATGCAGTCACAAAGATCGGCCCAGTCGTCGCCGGCGCGGCGTTGGAGTGGTTTTCCAGCGAGCGTGGAAGGAAAGTGCTGGAACGGCTCCGCACTCTCGGTATCCGCCCGCGGGGCGCGACTTC
Source organism: uncultured Verrucomicrobiae bacterium (assembly GCA_963706955.1). Classification (GTDB taxonomy): domain Bacteria; phylum Verrucomicrobiota; class Verrucomicrobiia; order Chthoniobacterales; family Terrimicrobiaceae; genus DASTFP01. The sequence continues at coordinate 154,826 of CAVPOC010000006.1, forward strand.
CACAAATGCGCAGAATGCTATTGCCGGGAAGACGTTTGTTCTTACTGGTTCGCTCGAGCGAATGCCACGCTCCGAAGCGCAGGAACTAATCCGCTCTCGTGGAGGCAATGTCAGCGGAAGCGTCAGTCGCAACACCGATTTCGTTATCGCCGGGCCAGGCGCCGGCTCAAAACTGACCGAGGCAACTGCGCAGGGGATCAAGGTCCTTTCCGAGGAGGACTTTCTTAGGTTGCTGGAGGAGAAGCCGCCATCTTAGGCGCAAGAGCTTGAGGCGGAAGATAGCTTTCAAAGAAGACGTTGTCTGCGTAGCGCCTTGCGAAGGTTTCCTCCTTTGCGTCTCGAACCGTCCAGGTGAGTAATGGCATCCGCAGGAGGAGTCGCAGCAAGGTCGGAACGATTGCGGGAAGCTGTTTCCAATGATGTGAGATGAAGTGTGGTCGGCTCATCCAATTCATTCCATAATGCGCCAGGATCACCTTCTTCCAGTTCGCCATGTCATCGGTGTCAAACGAACAGGAAATCTGTCCGCGGCAAAGTCCGGGATGGTTGCGACGAAACCAGCCAAGTGAAAACGGATTGAATGAGTGGACCGCAACCAAGCCCTTATAGTTGCGCAATATCCTCGAGACCTCGGGTTCTAGCGGACCCGGTCGCTTGCGGTTCTTGATCTCGACGATCAGCGGCTGTCGGCCATTAACGAGTTCGAGAACATCTTCCAGGAAGGGGACCCTTTCGGAGCCGCCAGCTAGCCGAAGTTTTGCGATCTCCGCCGAATTGGTCAACTTCACGCGGCCGTCGAAGCCGGTTAGCCGATGAAGATTCCAATCGTGAAAGACCAGCGCGCGGCCGTCGGCGCTCGTCTGAACATCGATCTCGACGGGAAAGCCGCGCTGGACCGCCTCGTCTATCGCAACAAGCGAGTTTTCGGGACGAATCTCGTTGTGAAGTCCGCGATGGGCAATGGGGGTAGCAACAAGCCAGGCAGGGGCAGCCACTGTGCAAAACCTACCGCATCGGCTGCCCTGCCTCGTAGCGGGCGAGTTGCTCGATTCTCCCGGCATGCCGACCGCCCTCGAAGGTAGACGTCAGCCAGATATCGACGATTCGCAATGCCATCTCAATTGAGATCATGCGCTCTCCGAGCGAGAGCACGTTGGCGTTGTTATGTTGCCGCGAGAGTGCCGCTGTTTCGTCGTTCCAGCAGAGCCCGCAACGAACGCCCTTTACCTTGTTCGCCGCCATAGCCTCGCCGTTGCCCGATCCGCCGAGAACGATGCCCCGCTCTGCTTCGCCTTTGGCGACAGCTTCGGCCGTGGGAATGATCCACAAGGGGTAGTCGGTCGAATCGGCGTTGTGGGTGCCGAAGTCGACGACTTCATGTCCTTTTTCCTTGAGGTATGCGACGATGCGTTGCTTGTAGTTGAATCCAGCGTGATCCGAGCCAATGGCGATTTTCATGCAGGTTGAGCGTGGTGGGCAAAAGGCGTTTGCGGTTGAAGGTCGAGAGTTCGCAGAAGATCACGGTCCGCGTCGGCGGCAGGGTTGGAAGCGGTAAGAAGTTTGTCGCCGTAGAAGATCGAGTTCGCGCCGGCAAAATAGCAAAGTGCCTGGGCCTCGCGCGAGAGGCGATTGCGACCTGCCGACAGGCGCACTTTTGCCTTCGGCAACGCGATGCGGGTGGTGGCAATGAGCCTGACGAGTTCGAAAGTATCAACTGGTTCACAATGCTCGAGAGGAGTTCCCGGCATCGCGACAAGACAGTTAATGGGAACGCTCTCCGGCGGCGGGTCGAATGAACAGAGCACCTCGAGCATTCTCACGCGGTCGTCTTCGGTTTCGCCCATGCCGATAATGCCTCCGCAGCAGACACTCATGCCGGCGCGTTGCACGGCGCCAATGGTATTCAGACGATCTTCGAAGGTGTGCGTGCTGACGATATTGGGATAATAGGCAGGAGAGGTGTCGATATTGTGATTGTAAGCGGTAACGCCCGCCTCCTTCAGCTTTTGCGCTTCGGCGTCGCTCAGTTGTCCGAGCGTCACGCAAACCTCCATTCCCAATTTGCTTACCGCTCGCACGGTCTCGAGCATTTGTTCAAATTTTCGCTCGCCATCGCGCACTCCCCTCCAAGCCGCACCCATGCAAAATCGAGTTGACCCGTTTGCCTTCGCCCGATGTGCGTAGGGAAGCACTTCCTCAACGCTCATCAAGCTTTCGCGTTGCAGGCCGGTGCTGTAGCGCGCGCTTTGGGCACAGTAGGCGCAATCCTCGCTGCATCCACCTGTCTTGACGCTGAGCAACGTGCAAAGTTGCATCTCGTTTTCCGGCCAGTTCCCAGCGTGAATTCGCCGGCTGTCCTGAAGCAACTCGAAAAGCGGCCGCCGATAAATTAGCTGAAGCTCAGAGAACGACAATTTCACGCGTGCGTCTTTCTTAACCGCGATGCTACGCGGGCGTCAACGTTTCGCGGTGATCGATTCCACTTCGCCGTCGTGAAAACGGGTTCGCAGCAAAGTTTCCTCCGCAATCGCTTGAGACGAGGTATAGGGTCGGCCGCTGGCATCCATCGTGATGGTATATCCACGCGTGAGGATCGCTTGCGGGTTGAGCGCATGGAGGACAGCCACCGCCCGATCCAAGCGCGCCTGCCGCGCGATGATCTCGCGGCGGGTCGCCTCGCGAATCCGTTCGGCAAGGAGTTGGCAACGGAGTCGGCGGTCACCGATTGCCTGGGCAGGCGCTTTTGCAAGCAGACGACTGGCCAGCCGGTCGAATCGATTCCGCTCTCGCTCAAGGCGCAGGACGGCACTTCGATTCATTGCCTCGGAGCGACGGTCCAGTGTTTGCAGGAGCTCCAAGAGTCTCCGACCCGGTTCGCGGAAAAGCGCGGACCTGCGGCTGGCATCCAAGCGCGCTCTGAGCAACTCCAGCCGGCTCGTGCAGGCGCGCCGTAGACGGAAAAAATCTTGCCGCAGCCGGGCGAGGACCTCCAGTCGATCGGCCGCGAGAATCTCCGCCGCTGCGCTCGGGGTGGGGGCCCGAAGGTCCGCGACGAAATCGGCGATCGTAAAATCAATCTCGTGACCAATGGCGCTGAGGACAGGAACCGGTGAGGCCGCAATGGCCCGTGCCACCATCTCCTCATTAAACTCCCAGAGATCTTCGATACTTCCCCCGCCGCGCGTAATCACAATCACATCCACCGCCGGAAGCCTGCCTCGGCTCCGATCGCCGAACTCCCGAATCGCCCGTGCAATCTCTAAACTGGCGCCGCGACCCTGGACGCGGACAGGATTAATGAGGACCTCGATTCCTGGCTGGCGGCGATGAAGGACCTTGAGAAAGTCGCGAATCGCCGCGCCCGTCGGCGAGGTGACCAGCCCAAGCCGTCGCGGAAACCGTGGCAGGGGGCGCTTGCGCGCAGGTTCGAAAAGTCCTTCACCAGCCAGCTTGCGCTTTAACGCTTCGAATTTGGCCTGCAGTGTCCCCGCGCCGCGCGCCTGCACCAGGCGAACGATCATCTGATACTGGCCGCGTGGCTCGTAAACAGAAATCAAACCAAGAACCTGCACGCGCTGTCCGTCCGCGAGCTGGATCCTGGGCAAGGTGGCTGCGGTCCCACTGAAGAGCACGCAGTGAAGCTGACAGCTATCGTCCTTCAAAGTGAAATACTGATGCCCGGACGACTGTCTCCGGAGATTGGAAACTTCTCCTTCCACCCACAGTTCGCCCATTTCCTGCTCAATCAACTCGCGGAGGCGCCTTGTCACCTCTGTCACGGAGTGAACTTTTGGTTCGGGCGTAGATGCCGTCTGGAAGAGCGCGAGGTCGAGCTGCATAATAAAAAGACTCAAGCTTCGAGGCGCGCGACTTCGTGAGCGTTTGGGGCAATCGGATTCATCGCTCGTGTAAGAAAGTGCCGCAAGCCGCCATCGTCAACTCTGAGGCTCGCAGCATTCCCGGCACAGGCATCCTGCGGATGTTCGGCCGAGCCATTGCACAGCGCCGGACCGCTTGTCAGGATGTATCGTGCAGGGTAAAAAGGAAGTGACGCGATCGCCGCGGCGCTTAAACGTGATGAACACACTTTCGCAGACCGACGCAAACTCTCTAAATCCTAACGACCGAGCAGAGGTGGTCCGCATGGCGCGGCAACTGCTCAAAGGCAACAATCCGGGTGTCTTGAGCACGGTCGATGAGAGCGGGATGCCGCAGTCGCGGTGGATGGCGACAATGTCATTCGAGGATTTTCCCAATTTGTATACGTTAACGGCCGCCAACAGCCGGAAGGTGGCTCAAATTAGAGAGCACCCGATCGTCCAGTGGATGTTCTCGGATCGGGATTTTAGCTTCGTTGTCAATCTCAGCGGCCGGGCGGAACTTTTTCTGCGCGACGCGGAAACCATGAAACGAGTCTGGGACCAGATCGTCGACAAATCGCGCGCTTATTTCATGAATGCGACCATCGACAGCCCCGGATTCGTCGTAATTCATACAAAAGTGGAAATGGTCGAGTGCACAATTCCCAAGCGCGTCCTGAGGTTTGTCATCGATCCCCAGGAGTTCGCTGCGGTTTCCGGCCCATAGGTAACCAGTTTCTCAGAGAACTGCCGCTGAAATCGAGTAGATCGGAGGAAGATTATCCGCGATCACGCGCCACGAGTCGCCTTGATCGTTCGATCCAAACAGCTTTCCGGTGTTCGTCCCGAAATATACTCCCGCCGGATCCAGCGAGTCGGTCGCCATGCCCTCGCGATATACTCCCACGTAGGCATCCTTTTGCGGCAGACCGTTGTCCAGTGGCTCCCAAGCGTGACCGCCATCTCGACTTCGATAAACGCGCAACTTTCCTCCTGACGGGCACCGAAATTCCGCGCCTTGCAGCGGGATTACGTAAAGCGTTTCTGGCTGTTGGGGATGAACCGCCAGCGGAAAACCAAAATCGGAGGGCAGCCCTGACGTGATTTCCACCCAATCTGCGCCAGCATTCCTGGTCCGGTAGACTCCGCAATGATTCTGCTGGAAGAGAAGCGAACCGTCCTCGCCGGCGAGAAGGAGTTTGTGGACGCACTGGCCGAATTCTGGAAACTTGTCCGGAAGAAATTCGGCTCGTGTTCCCTTGTTGGCGGGTTGCCACGTTTCCGCGCTGTCCTCGCTCCGGAAAACCCCGACGGCAGAGATCCCGACAAACATCCTGTTCTGGTTCGCGGGATCTATGACGATGGAATGCAGGCAGAGGCCACCTGCACCCGGTTGCCATCGAGATCGGCTGGGGTGGTTCGTTAGCGACGAGACCTCGGACCAGGTTTCGCCGCCATCAACGCTCTGAAAAAGCGCCGCGGGCGCAACTCCGGCGTAGATAACGTTCGGTTCACTCGAGCGGCCCGGTTCAATGTGCCAAATTCGCTCGAGCTGATACTCCGAGTTCGCTTGGAACGCAGGGTTTTGCTGCGCGGTTTGCCAAGATCGTCCGAAGTCCGGCGAGCGACTGATCTCGCAACCGAACCAGGAATCGTTCACAGCTGCGAAAATCAAGCCGGTGCGACGATCGTAGATGGCATGGTTAATCTCACGCCCCGCATGGAACGGTCCGGTGAGTTCCCAGCGGCTCCGATCCAGGCTAACGAGCAAGAACAAGCCCTTTTTCGTGCCAACTAGCAGCAGACATTTATTCACGCAGACTCGATAATAAGAGGCATAAGAGTCGTGTTATCAACGACTATGTTCGACAGGGAGGCTCGCCAGAAACGACTCTCCACGTGTTTGGAGCCGTTCCTGTAGGCGCTCTGTGCAGGTGCAGTTGCTGCAGGCCCATCAGCTCGGTGCCATTTTCATGACGACAATTGCGGCGTGAGTGAGCGTCCTTGATCTCGATCAGCTCAAAGAATTCTTCCCAATAGGGGCGTTCCTCTTGAAGTGGAGCCGCACAATAACAGACCTCAACCCAAACAGCGGTCCCGTCTTTCTGCAGGCGAGCCTGTTCCATATCATCGAGGTATTCGTCGCCGGCGATTGAGCCTTGACCGAGAGTGCCCTCCTGAATGGCTTTCGCGAGAGCTTTTTCCTTTCCGCTCTTTACTCGGGCTTTAACCAGGTAGCGCATCTCTCAAGATACATGAAGCGTCGCCGCACAACACCGTTGGCAGGTCGGCGTGACGATATAGGTCTCCTACCGACTCAACTCGAGCATTCGGCGAACTGATCGCTCGGCTTTCAGGCGAATGGGTTCCGGGATGGTTATCTCGGGCTCCAGATAATCGAGGCAGTCGCGCAACTTCTCCAGAGTATTAAGCTTCATATACCGGCAATCGTTACAGGCACAGAGATCTGTGGGACCGGCAATGAACACTTTGCCTGGCACTTCCTTTCGCAGGCGGTGGAGCATGCCACTCTCGGTGACGATGATGAATTCGTCAGCCGAACTCTCCCGGCAGTAGCCGACCATTTTTTCGGTCGAGCATACTTCGTCAGCAAGCATCCGCACGGCGAAGGTACACTCCGGATGTGCGACGACCTTCGCGTGGGGATACTGGCGCCGGATCGATGCAATGCTATTGCGGGTGAACTCGACATGGACGTAGCAGTTGCCCTGCCAGAGATCCATCTTTCTGCCTGTTTTTTCCATCACCCAAGCGCCGAGATTCTGATCCGGCACGAAGAGAATCGGTCGATCCTTCGGAGCGCTTTCGACAATTTTGACGGCGTTACCACTGGTGCAAATTACGTCCGCAAGGGCCTTAACGCCCGCGCTGCAGTTTATGTAGGCGATCACGTAGTAGTTTTTCCCGCGGTTGGCATCGAGAAAGGCGGCCAGCTGCTCCGGAGGGCAGGAGTCCGACAACGAGCAGCCCGCATCCATGTCGGGGATCACGACTGTCTTGCTCGGATTGATGATCTTTGCCGTCTCGCCCATGAAATGCACTCCGCAGAAAGCGATGACATCGGCCTTTGTTTCCGAAGCTTTGTAGCTCAAGCCGAGCGAATCTCCGACGAAGTCGGCGAGATCTTGAATAGGGCCCACTTGATAATTGTGGGCAAGGATAACCGCATTTCGCCGCTCCTTCAGATCGAGAATTTCTTCAACAATGTCCGTGGCGACAGCTGTCATGCTGCAATTTCACAGATATTTGACTGGCTTCAAGTCGCATCCCCCTGCTCCGCGCGTCACGAGCTGGCGCAGAAGCCTGGCGGACAGCTCTCGAGTTGAAGGAGAGGGGGTCTTACGACAGTGTCTTCAGAGCGTCGGTGAGGCTGGCGACGTTTGAGATGGAAATTACAGGCGTGCCTTTGCGGATCCGGCCGACGAGTCCTGCGAGAACGCCGCCGGGGCCAAGCTCGATCAACTGAGTGCAATGAAGATGATCGAGCAGATAGTTAACACTCTCCGTCCAACGGACGCTGCCCGTTACCTGCTCCGCGAGAGTCCGCCGGATCTCTTCCGGTTCACGGACCGCCTGTGCATTGACGTTGCAGACCACCGGCACCTCTGGAGACTTGATTGAGGTTTCTGCCAGAACCTTTTGAAGCTTGAGATAGGCATTTTCCATTAAGCGCGAGTGAAAAGCACCTGCGACCTGAAGCTCGACGGCTTTGCGAGCTCCATACTCTTTTGCGAGCGAGACGGCCCGGGCGATTTTGGAGGCCTCGCCTGAGAGAACGATTTGGCCTGGGCCGTTGAGATTGGCCACGTCGACACCAGCTGCCGCCGCGAGTTCGCGAACTCGCTTTTCCTCGCCTCCAATAATTGCCGCCATACTGCCCTGCGTATTTTCACAAGCTTCCTGCATGGCCTGCGAGCGCTTGGCAACCAATTCCAAACCGGTCTGGAAATCGAAGGTCCCCGCGGCAGCATGGGCCGTGAATTCCCCAAGTGAGAGTCCCGCGGCCGCATGAAAAACAAACCGCGGTAGCTTCTCTTTAAGGACGGCGAGACACGCCAGACCATGCACATAGAGAGCGGGCTGGCAAACCGACGTCTTGGTCAGCTCGTCTGCTGGACCGTCGAAGGTGGTCTGCGAGAGGGGAAAACCGAGAAAATCGTCGGCCTGTTTAAAAACGTCGGCTGCGACCGGGAACTCGGTGGCCAAATCCTTGCCCATGCCGACGGCCTGGGCGCCCTGGCCGGCAAACAGCAACGCAATTTTCTTGTTCATAGGGTGATCTTGAGGAGAAGGGCGGCTCTTTTCGCCGCCGCACGCAACAGTTCTGCCGCATGGGCGCGAGACTCTTCAAGCGTCAATGGTCCGTTCGCGATCGGGATACAGGCGTCAAAGCCAGGTAGCTCTCCTTCGATGATGCCGGCGAACCCGATAACCGGCTTGTCATGGCGCTGCGCCAGTTGGGAGATTTCGAATGGGGCCTTGCCTTGGAGCGACTGGGCATCCAGCCGTCCTTCGCCGGTGATAACAAGGTCTGCCGCCGACACTCGGCTCTCCAAATCCATCAGACGTGAGATCGCATTGAAGCCGGATTCGAGCGTAGCCTGCAAGAACATGAACAAGCCAAAACCGAGTCCCCCAGCGGCACCGGCCCCTGGGACGAGGCTCAGATCTTTTCCAAATTGCTCGCTGCACAGGCGAGCGAGGTGAGACAAGGATTCCTCCAACGTCGCGAGCATCTCGGGCGATGCGCCCTTTTGCGGGCCGAACGTCCGCGTGGCTCCGGCAGCACCCAGCAGCGGATTACTAACGTCACAGAGGCCCGTCACACGGCAGGAAAGCGGCGTATCCGGAGGGACGATTTTGCTGATTTTGCGAAACTCTGCTGGATGCGGGGCGAGTGTGTTGTTCGCCGCATCAAGAAACTTCCATCCCAGCGCGCTGGCCATCCCGACTCCAGCGTCGTTCGTGGCACTTCCGCCCAAGCCCACAAGGAGTTGCTCTGCTCCGTGAGCCATCGCGTCCGCCATCAACTCGCCGGTCCCGAGCGTGTGAGCATGCAACGGGTCGCGTTCACCGGGCTTGATTCGCCAAAGTCCGGACGCGGCGCTCATCTCGACGACGGCGAGCTTTTGATCGCCCATCCATGCATAAGAAGCATTGACGGGACGCTCAAGGGCATCATGTGTTGCGACCTCCACCCATTCACCGTCTGATGCACTGAGGAAAATTCCAGCTGTTCCCTCGCCGCCATCCGCTACCGGAACAATGTCGAAGTTTGCCTCCGGAAAAACGGTGATGAAGCCGTTGTGAATAGCATCCGCCGCCTGTTGCGCGGTGAGAGATTCCTTGAATTTGTCGGGGGCGATGAGGATCCGCATCAGCTTCCTAAGAATTGCAAGCTACGTCGAAACACTTCGCGTGAACTGAGAAAATCAAGTGGTCTTCCTGACGATCATTCGCGACGATGGTGCCTATCGAGCACATGCCTTTGCTTCACCATGCTTGGGAAACTTGCCAGACGCGAGTTTTTCTCGCCAAATCCAGAATTCCCTGTCGCACAGTCGCTTGGTTAGTCGGGATCATTTTCCTTTTTGCGATCAGCTGGGCTGCCGCTGAAAGCTCGCCGGAGCAGTCCCCTGCGGCGACGCCGAAGGCGAGTCCGGAGCCAACACCCCTACCGCTGGCAAACGTCCTTTCGGAGGCGCAATCAACCATGACCACTCTCGAGGAGGTCGATGCGAGTGTCTCGAGGGTTCTCTCCAGCACGGACGGCATCGTCACTCGGCTGTCGGAACTCAATGGCGAGATCGACCCGAGATTGGCGGAAGACACGAAGCTCCTGACGACCAGTCCCTCCCTTGATATCCTGTATCGCGTCAAGCTTACGTGGGAGGACTTTAGTCGCAATCTGTCCGTCCTGGCTCGAGAACTTACTCAGCAGGCCATGAGCCTGGAGCAAGAATTGGTCGATTTGGGCCGATTGGCCAAGATTTGGCAGAGCACGCTCGACGCTGCCAAACAGACTAACGCTCCGGTCGAGCCCCTGCAGACTGCCGTTAATTCGATCGAGCAGAGGCGCCAGGCGGTCGAGGCAAGCCGCGCACGTGTCCTGACTTTGCTGAGCCAGATTTCCGATGAGGAAACCCGCATACGAAGGACGCTCTCATCCATCGAGCAGTCACAAGTCCAGGCGTTGCGGGATCTTCTCGTTAGAGACAGCCCCCCGATCTGGAGGCTCAAGCCAGGATTAGGACGGGAGTGGCAGAATCGGAGCACACAGTCGTTTGCTTCTCAAGTGAAAGCTGCGACCGGGTTCGGCAAGCGACTTCCTTTTTCCTTTGTCATTCACGCCGCGCTTCTGGTGGTGATCGCTCTGCTTCTCCAAAAAGTGCGTTCCAGCGTGCGAAAGTTGGCAAAAGAGAAGCCAGAGCTCGAGCGGGCCGTACCGATCCTTGATCTGCCAATTTCCACCGCCTTTGTGCTCACCATCCTCGGCAGTCCGCTGATTTATCCGCAAGCCCCGCGTTTGATTCAGGCGCTCTTGGGTAGCCTTTCTCTGATTCCGACCATCGCCATTCTGCGACGACTTTTGGACCGGAGCTTGTCGCCGATTCTGTACTGGATTGTGATCATGTACTTCGTTGATCAGCTCCGGATGCTCGTGGTCTCACTGCCGGAGCTAGCCAGGCTCTTGTTTCTCGCTCAAATGCTCGGCGGGTCCCTGTTCCTGTTGTGGCTGCTGAAAAGCCAGCTTCTCAAGGCGAGAATTGCCGAAGCCAGCGCTCGGTTCACGAAGGCGATTCGTGCCATGGCCATGATTGGGCTTGTCTTTCTGCCGGCGGCAGCGCTCGCCAATGTTCTTGGGTACGCGGATCTGGGCAACTTGATCGGGATGATTTTCCTGAGAAGCGTTTACGTCGCGGCGCTGCTTTATACTGTCATACGGATCCTCGAGGGGCTCATCATAATCGCGCTTGAGATTCAGCCGCTTGCCTCCCTGCGCGTCGTCACCTTGCATCGTCACCTGCTCCAGCGACGCGCGTCTGGAGTCCTCGAAGTCCTGGCGGTGCTGTTTTGGCTGAATTTGATGCTCGGTTTTTTCGGCCTAACCACCCCTTTGATGACATGGTTACGAGCGGCTCTCACCGCAAGCGTGACGATCGGTTCGCTTAGTGTTTCGTTGGGCGGCATCCTCGCCTTTGTCATCGCAATCTGGGGATCTTTGCTCATCTCGCGCTTCGTCCGCTTTGTGTTGGAAGAAGATGTTTACAGCCATCTCGTGCTCGATCGTGGAATTCCTTATGCCATCTCGACGATGCTCCACTATGTGATTCTGCTCGTCGGTTTTTTTGTGGCTTTGGGAGCTCTTGGGATCGACCTGACCAAGATTACTATTCTCGCCGGAGCCTTCAGCGTGGGCATCGGTTTTGGATTGCAGAACGTCATCAACAACTTTGTCTCCGGTCTTATTCTCCTCTTTGAGCGCCCGATCAAGATTGGCGACATCATCGAAGTGAGTGGAAATATCGGAGAGGTTCGCCAGATTGGCATTCGCGCGAGCATTATTCGAACCAAGGATGGCTCGGAGGTCATCGTTCCGAATGGGCTGCTCATCTCGGGCCAGGTAACGAACTGGACGTTATCGGATCGAGGGCGGGCGGTTGAAGTCTCCGTCACAGTGGCCCCGACCGCCGATCTGCAGCAGGTGGCCGATTTGCTCAAGAGCATTGCTGCCGATCATGCCGATGTGGCCAAAGATCCCCCGCCGCAGGCGCATGTAACCAGCATCACCGCAACCGCCGTTGCCTTTCAGCTTCGCATCTGGACGGAACGAAATGAGGCCTGGGCGCAGGTGCGCAGCGATCTTTCCGTCGCCATCAACCAGGCACTTGCCCGTGAGAAAATCTTGATGGCACCAGAAAGTCGCAACAAGACCTCCTAATCACCGAAGTCTTTGTGCAATGCCTCAGTGATGACACTCACATCCGGCCCGGTGACCAATTCCGGTCTGTCAATTCCCGTGAAAAGGACCTCGGCGACCTCCTTCCCGCCTTGCTCTTGAAGTTTAACGGCTGTGACGTGATCAAGGTTAAAATAGGTATTGGACTCCTTGAGAAAAAGAAACCGTGCCATTTCAGTTTTCTATTGTCCGCTCCTCAAACCGTCAAGCGAAGCGGGGAGTCATGCTCGTCCAGAGAGGCTATTGATCAAGCGCGCAGCCGTGATACTCTGGATGATCAATGAAGGTTTCTGACCACAAGATTGTCACTGCTGCTAATTCGAAGAAAGTTGCCAACGCCGTGATGGCGTATCTGCGTGAGGGATGGGAGCTATTCGGCACTCCTTTTCCGGCGCCGGATGGCATTGGCCAGGCGGTCGTGAAACGAGACGCCTTTTCGCCCAGCAGCGAGGTTCCATCGACTCTGAAGCCGGAGTGAAGAGATTGGCGTGTGGCCGACCAGAGAAGCAGTCGTGAGATTGCCTGGGTAATTGCTTGAGCTCGCGAGAGAGCGGATTAACTTTTCCGACCATTTCGCCACCTACGGGGCGTCCGACAGGTCTGCAATGGTACCTAAGCTTGAGAGTCAAGAAGCGCTTCAAAGATGATCGAACGATTTGATCAAGCGAGCATGCATCTGAGTTATCCGCAGCCAACGCCAGATAGACAATAAAATCGGGCTCTCAATCAAAAATTGGGGACATGGGGTCACTAAAGGACCACCATGCCCCTGTGTGTGATAATGGACTAAGAGGCTAGCGCGTTTTGCGGAGCGAAAGCAACAGGCAAGTGTTCGTGCACTCGGAACTAGAGAGGAACCGGATTGCTGTCGGTTCTGCGCCAGCCGCCGCACCGAATCTTCGGCGCTGGTGGGCTAATTTCTGTCAAGCCTCTGCTTCTTGGGAGCAATGAGGACTGCTGTAAATATAACCTTTAGTCGTCGGCTATTTATTGAGCGTCGACGTGTACCCCGTCCACATTTTCGATATCCGCGAGGCCAAGATCGCCAGGGAAATAGCGTTCGAGAAGTGGAAGGTGGTAGCGGAGATCCCTTTGCTTCGCCCGGATTTGGTGACAGCCACATCTAGCTAAGTTGGTCCATTTTTTTGGTAAGAAAGATAAATGCCGTTCGGCCTGATTTCGGTTCAGACTTAGAGCACTATGTAATCACGGCCTGTGGGACATAACTGTGCCGTCGCAGGGCGTTTGGACGTCAGGGCCGCCGCGGGGAGGAGGGCGGGAGGTGCGTAAATATCACCTCGGGTAAGTAGAAAGTATTTCGGCAAAGACCTTTAGCTCGAGAGGAAACTCGTCTCTGGCTTGGCGAGATCAAGTTGAGGCTGCTCAGCTTATCGGGCAGTTGCCTACCGAGCTTCGAGAACGCAGAGCAGACTGAAAAGGGCGGCATTCGCCGGTCATTAGGTTCCGTTGCCGTTTATTGCGGCCAGAGTCTCACTTGTCACTATTTCATTGACTGTTCCGGCAAAACGCTATTACTTGCAGTGTCGGTTTGATAGAAATCGACAATAACTCACTCGCGTGAGGAGGGCTTATGCCTTCTGCTTCTAATTGCAATTATCGTCTCGGCGCTAAGCGCCTGACGATAAAATTAGTTGGGATTAACGCTCTGATGGCAGCAGCGCTGCTGACCATCACTGTTGTTGGGAGAGCTTCGGTTGACGAAGTTGCGCGGTGGAATCAAGTCGCCACCGATGCCACCGTAGCAGCCAAAATCAACCCGCTCGCGGAAAGTCGCATCTTTGCGATCCTCCACGTGGCGATTCACGACGCAGTAAATGCCGTAGAGCCTCGTTATGAGCCATATCAGCCGAAGACATCTCCACCCCCGGCCGGCGCCTCGGTCGAGGCAGCCATCGCCGGCGCCGCGCACGCTACGCTTGTCGCTTTGCTTCCGGACTCGCAAGCAACCTTTGACGCGGCCTTGCAGGAAACGCCTCGTGCCATCACCGACGATTCGAGAGCGGCAGGTCTGGAGGTCGGACGAACTGCTGCCGCGGCGATTCTCACGGCACGGCAAAACGACGGTGAGAATCGAACTGTGGAATACACTCCGGGAACGAAGGCCGGCGACTACTGTCCGACTCCGCCGGACTTTAAACCCGCAGCCTTGGTGCAGTGGGGGAGCGTGACGCCGTTTGTGCTGAAGTCAGCCGATCAGTTCCGCTGTCCCGATCCGCCGGCGGTGAACAGTCCGCGTGCTTTTGCGGACCTTGAGGAAGTCAAGGCGATCGGCGGAAGCAAGAGTGCCACGCGGACTGCCGAACAAAGCGAGATCGCCCGTTATTGGTATGAGAGTTCACCCCAGGGTTGGAACCGCATCGCGCGCGAGGTGTTGGCTGCACGGCAATTCGACGTATGGGAGAGCGCCCGACTCTTTGCACTGTTGAATCTAGCGATGGCCGACGGCTACATCGCCGGTTTCGATAGCAAATACCATTGCAACTACTGGCGCCCGGCCACTGCCATCCGGGCAGGCGGCGACAGCGAATGGCTGAGCTATCTTCCGACCCCGCCGGTACCGGATTACCCCTCAACCCATACGGTGGAAGGGGCTGCTGCGGCTACGGTGATGGCCCGGTTCTTTAACACAGACTTCATCAGTTTCTCGATGACCAGCGGGGCCCCCTATCCGGGCATCACCCGCAAATTCTGGAGCTTCTCGGAAGCAGCGCGAGAAAATGGTGCCTCCCGTATCCTTTGCGGAATTCACTTCTCGACCGCAGTGAACGCCGGCTATGTCCAGGGCGAACGCATTGGGGAATGGGCTTTCGAAAACGCATTGCGGCCCGAAAAGGCTCAGCAGGCAATCGCGGCCTCTCCCGTTTCGGAAAAGCGGGATCACTGAAGCTGCGGAGCATCAGGACATTGGCCAGTCACTCTCGGACGGCCGGTAAATCTGGCACTGAGTTCCGCAGAAATGGGAACTTGGGATTGGGACCTGCCAACTGGTGTGTTTTGGTGGGACGAGAGGATGCATGCCCTTTTCGGGCTGGCTCCAGGCGCATTCAAGGAGAGCTACGAGGACTTCCTTGGTTTGATCCATGAAGAGGATCGCGAGAGGATTCGCGCGTGCGATTGCGGAACGCGCCGCCGTGGATACCGAATTTCAGCTTGCCTGGCCGTCGCACGGAAGCATGTGATGAGTCACGGGTACACTGAGACGACGATACGGAGATCTCGCGAATCGTCGGAGTAGCCTGGGACATCGCGGAGCGTCGCCAAACCGAGCTAACTTTGGACAAAGAGCGCAGTTTGCTGGCTACGTTGATGGATACCCTGCCATACACGTTCTATTTTAAGGACTAAGAAAGCCGGGTTCGCAGCGGAAACTTTCCGCGGCGTCAGCCATTTGGCCAGGCACAGCTGAAGGTCAAAGAAGAGGCCAAGGCGTCGGAGTAGCCAAGTCCAGGGCTAGGACTGGATCAGATAGGAACCGTCTCTACGGTAACTGGCACCCTTGCGGCTTTTGACGCTCTCCGTGCTTGGTCTTAAACTGAGCTGTGACGATTCCGACCGAACCTATCGGAAGTATTCCGCGTCCCTTCAAATTGCTTCATGCCATCAAACGATATGGCGGCTTGCATCCTCGTTTAGAATCGCTTTACGAGGAAGCCATCCGGGACACGATCGAACAGTTTGAGGCAACGGGGTCGCCGGTTATTACCGACGGGGAGCAACGAAAGTATCACAACTTCGCGACTTACTGCATAGAGGGGCTGCCGAATACCGCGCCAGATGGGTTCGAATTGCCATTCGCCGATGGACATTCTCGTCGTTGGCGGCGTCTCACAGCTGGTCCATTCCGCTATATGATGCATGGTTACGATTTCCTTGATCGGGCGATGAAGTATGCGCATGTCCCAGTCAAACAAGCCATCATTTCACCCTCGGCCTTAAGTCTGATGTATCCCACGGAGAATCTTCCCGACTACTCTCGGGAGGAATTTATCGCGGACTTGCTGGGCGAGCATGAACGGGAGATTCGCGGGTGCCTCGCTAAAGGAGCCCATAATGTCCAGATCGATTTCACCGAGGGTCGTCTGGCGATAAAGCTTGATCCTTCCGGATGGCTATTGAACGGCTTCATCGAGCTGATCAATATCGCGCTAAGCCGTTTTTCCAAGCAGGAGTGTAGGCGTATTGGAGTTCACACCTGCCCAGGATCGGACAGGGATTCGACCCATAGCGCGGATGTGGACTATGCCGAACTACTGCCACGCTTGTTCGAGCTGGAGGTTGGAAATTTTTACATCGCGCTAGCTGCCGAACCGGATCGCATCCGCGTGCTGAGGATCATCAGGAAATGCCTCAGACCTGGAAGGCGGGTCTTCATCGGTGTGGTCTCGCCCATCGATCCGCGAGTGGAAAGTCCCAAAGAAATACGAGACCGTATTCTGGAGGCAGCGCGATATATTCCGGTCGAACAACTCGGAACCACCGACGACTGCGGTTTCTCACCATTTTGCGATGACACTTCGACCACGCGCGGAAAGGCGTTTGCGAAGATTCGCTCGCGTGTGGAGGGGACGACCTTGGCCGAAGAAATAATTAAAGGAAAATAAATAAGATAAAATCTGAAGGCGAACTCGAAAGGATCCGTTTAACTTTTCGCGACGAAGTTTTCTTTACATTTGAATTTTGCGCCCCTTGCTCGCATTCTTCGGAAGCCATGGGCGGTAACTCGTCGACAAAAACGCTCTTCTCCGACTCAGCTGAGAAATGCGCCGTCACCTAATTCGAATGAAGGGCACAGGGGCCGGCGAAATCGGTCCTGATGAGGAGGGTTGCTTTGGTGGTCTTTTCTACTCGAAGAGTCGGATTTCCGTATTTCAAAGCGCACGCTGAAACGAAAGACCTTCTTTTCCTCTGAGTAAATCTATCCGGTCTGCAGATCAACACGCAGTGGCACGCCAATCCGCGTTACGTCCGCTGTTACATGAAAGCCGCGCTCGGTAAACATGTCGATCGGCATCGCCAAGGCGACCGAGTCATCGAACAGCCGGTCTTCAGAGTTGATGTCGGCGATCCTTGAGACCGCGTGGAGAACCATAATGGGCATCATCTAGCCTTATGAACTCGATCACCCGCTCGAAGATTTCTGGCTTCTCCACCTCGTAGCCGTCCAACCTGTGCACGACGGATAGCTTAACAACACGACATTGTGTGATAAAACGGTGAGGGAGGGATTCGAACCCTCGGAGCCCTTTTGGAGCTCGGAGCTTTAGCAAAGCTCTGCTTTCGACCACTCAGCCACCTCACCATTTGAAGCCCAGGAGCCGAAATATTCGGGGATTTCAGGGAAACGTCAAACGCCGAATGGCCAGCGGATCAGAGTCCTTTCTAAGAACTGGCTTTCCGGCAGAGACGCCTCTGCCTACAAGGTAGCGCGGATGAGGACCGTTCGAGTTAGAGTGCCTGCGACGACTGCCAACATCGGCCCGGGTTTCGACTGTCTGGGGATTGCTCTCCAGATCTACAACTGGATTACTGTCAGTCGTGACTCCTCGAAGGATGCAAACCCAATGGCCGAGGCCGCCTGTGCGGCATTTTTCAGGCGAACCGGGCAACGACCGTTTTCGATTCGATGCGATATTTCCGGCGATGTGCCGCGTGCGCGAGGGCTCGGAAGCAGTGTGACGGTGCGCTTGGGCGTGCTGCATGGCTTGAATCAGCTCTCAGGCTCGCCGCTAAACCGCGAGGAGATTTTCAAGCTCTGCGCAGAACTCGAAGGTCATCCCGACAATAGCGCGCCCGCCGAGTTCGGAGGCTTTACGATTGCGCGGCCGGATGGCACGCTGCAACGCTACCGTGTCGATCGAAAGCTCGAGTTTGCCTTGCTGATTCCGGACTTTGAGGTCTCGACCGCGGATGCTCGCAGCGTTCTTCCAAAGATGGTGCCACTAAGGGAGGCGGTCATTTCCCTTTCGAATGCATGCGCAATCGCTGGAGCGTTTGCCAGCCGGGAGTATGAAAAACTTGTTGGATGCTTTGATGACCGACTGCACCAGCCGTTTCGTCAAAAATTGGTTCCCTTTTTGGCACCGGTGATCGAAGCAGCCAGCAGGGCTGGCGCTCTCGGCGGTTGGCTCAGCGGTTCGGGATCCACCGTGACGTGCATTGGTCTCGGCGCCTCCGGCCGTATTGCGGATGCGATGCTTGCCGCCTGCAAGATTCAAGGCGCTCGTGTCGTCACAACTCATGCTGATAACGCCGGGGTGCGGACCTCGATTCGGGAGTGATCTATGCGGCGGTGGCTGGAAGGTCTCGAGACGTTCGCGATCGACGTCATCCTGGAACGGCGGTATGGCCGGCGCGCCGACGTTCTCCGCTGGATCCTGCATGGGCTGGCCGCAATCTATCGCGTCATCGTGCAAATCCGGCTGGCACTCTACCGGAATCGCTATCTGCGTCCCCGCTCGCTTGGCTGTGTGGTCATTAGTGTTGGAAATCTCACCGTCGGTGGCACTGGCAAGACGCCGGTTGTCGAGATGCTTGCCCGTGCATTACAAGCAGGTGGCCGACGCGTCGCGATTCTCAGCCGGGGATACAAGAGTGTTCCGCGCCCGCTGCTCTTGAGGGTATGGGAGGCAATCTTTCATAAAAAGGCCGTCTTTGCACCGCGGGTCGTCTCGGATGGAAATTCTCTGCTCTTGGACTCCCGAACCTCCGGCGACGAACCCTTCATGCTGGCCAATAACTTGCGCGGCGTTGTCGTGCTCGTGGACCCCGACCGCGTGACCAGTGGACAGTACGCCATCGACAGCTTTGGCGCCGATACGCTGCTGCTTGACGACGGCCTCCAATACGTTCGGATGCGGCATGGCATCGAAATCGTGCTCATTGACAGTCAGGCACTCTTTGGAAATGAGTATCTTCTTCCCCGCGGCACCTTACGCGAGCCACCGCAAAATCTGCGCCGGGCCACCCATATCTTTCTCACAAAATGCACCGACCGGAATAATGGTGCCTCCATCGCGCGAATTCGGCAGTACAACCGGACGGCGGATATCATTGAATGTGCCCATCGCCCGCGCCACCTACGCAATCTGGTCACCGGCGAGATCAAATCCCTCGAGTTCTTGCGCGATCTGGAAATTGGATCCATTTGCGGGATTGCCATTCCTGAAAGTTTCGAGAGTGCGTTAAATGACTTGGGGGCCAAAGTCACCGTCTCAAAGTTCTACACCGACCATCACCGATACAGCATTCGAGAGATCGAAAACTTCATCCGGCGATGCGGCCGACGGGGCTTGGCAGCCATCATCACGACCGAAAAGGACGCCGTGCGCATTCCACGAATTCTTGAGCCTGAGGTTCCCATTTATTATCTCCGAGTAGAAATCGAGATTCTCGGCGGCCAGGAAACGTGGGTCCGGTTTGTCGAGAGGCTGACGACAAAGCAGCAGCTGGTGGCGCCGCTCCGCTTATAGCGCGAGAAAACTCTAAGAAGTCGCCCCAGACTTGCCGAGGACCTCAAGGTACGTTCGGTTAAGGATTTTGTTGGACTCCGGATCAAGTGTCTCCACTCGCATCTGTTTGAGCATCCATTGGCCGTCGATCTTTTGGGCAGAGATGACTTCGAATCGACGAAGAAGCTTTCCCTCTCGATTGTAGCCCTCGATTCGAAGAAGAGCACCGCTCTCTTGATCGATCCAGAGACGGGCCACTCCATATTGAGATGAAGTTCTCCAAGCTTGCAGTTCAATCTTCCACGCCTTCCGCGAACGAATCGTGTCCTCACCCAGAAGTTTTGGCCGTTTCCAATAGAGAAATCTCAGGAAAAGATCTTCATAAGTGATGCCGGTGCCGCGCACAGAATCGTCATAGCGAGCAGGCTTCACTGGTGCCGTCTTGCCGCCAACACGCTCGGAGAGGGACGAGGAATCTTCGCGTAGTTCAAGAATGAGCTCCTGGTCTGGATTCTGGAAGCGGTAGCGGATCGCTTCATCGACGATGATCTCGAACGGCATGTTGATCGAACCTGTCCGCAACTGCGCTTCCAGGGAAATCTTCTGACCGACCGGATTTAGCCGCGCTGCGCGCAGGATGGCCTCAGCATCGGGTTCGCCACGGCAAACTGTCACGAACGAGAAGGCAGCGAACATCGCAAGTGGCTTGCGAAATCGTCCGGAACGGAAAATCATCTCGGAAGGCTAACTGTGGCCTTGCATGGATCAACAGATACTTTTCCTGATCAATCACGATTGGGCGCATCGAGCGCTCGACCGCGTGATGGCGGTGATGTCGAGTCTGGATTTCTGGTTGCCATTCCTAATTGCGGTGGCAGTGGTTGCCGCAATTTGGGGCGGCTTCCGCATGCGCATGATGTTGCTCACGGCGGGTTTAGCGATTGCCGTGACCGATGCGCTGGTGGTCCGAACATTAAAGGATTTGGTGGGGCGTCCGCGACCACATGAAATGCTTGCGGGCGTGCGGACGCTCGACCTCGCCCCCACGACGCCGCGTTTCCTCGCCTTGGTTAAGCCACTGAAGGAGGAATACTCCGGCGAGCGCATTCGTCCCCCGCGCGGGAATTCGTTTCCGTCGGCGCATGCAGCCAACAACTTTGCGGTGGCCACAGTCTGCGCAGTGTTTTTTCGACGATGGGGGTGGCTCCTCTTTTTACCAGCAATTCTCGTAGCCTATAGTCGTGTCTATGTGGGCTCCCATTGGCCATTCGATGTCCTAGTGTCCTGCCTCCTCGGGTTGGGGCTGGGATTGTTGGTCGTTGTCGGCGTCGAGGCGCTCTGGCGGCGATGGGGAGGGTCGTTTCTTCCACAATTGCACACCGCTTACCCAAGCCTTCTCTCTGCGTGAGCGCGCCGCGAACGCTTCTTGTCTTCGCCCTGCTAGCGACTATTGCGCGCTTGGGGTTTGTGTGGTTGACGGAGCCGTCGCCAGCGGATGCCTACTACTATCTCTGCTCACAGCGACTTGCTCCGGCATATTTCGACGGGCCGGCCGGCACAGCATTGCTGACTGAACTCGCGAGTGTCTACGGGAAGTCCGACGTGATCTGGCGAATGACTGCTCCGCTCTGGAGCCTTATCGCGACGTGTGCCTGCTTCG
The DNA here is from genome assembly GCA_963706955.1 of uncultured Verrucomicrobiae bacterium. GTDB lineage: Bacteria > Verrucomicrobiota > Verrucomicrobiia > Chthoniobacterales > Terrimicrobiaceae > DASTFP01. Next base: position 175,796 of record CAVPOC010000006.1, read on the forward strand.
GTTTCGTTCGACAACTTTCTGACGCACGCCGAGGAGCGTATGTGGCTCTCGTCTTGAATGTGGTTCCCATCTTCAATTCCGCCGCGTTGCGCCTCGGCCCCGAGCTTCCGACTCTGACGTTTGTCACCCTCGGCATGCTGGCTGCGTGGAGGGCATCCGGCGCCGAGGCAGGCAAGCTCGTCTGGTGGGTCGGATCTGGTCTATTCTTCGGTCTGGCGACCTGCTTTGCGTATGCCGCGGTCGCGATCGTGCCCGGAGTCGTGACGTTCGCCATGTCCTCTGCCAAACGGCGGCGCTCCGTGGATTTCTACGGGATGTGGGCACTGCTCGGAATACCTGCGCTATGCCTCGCGCCAGCCCTCGTCTGGAACGCGAGCAATGACTGGATTCCCATCGCCGGCGGAACATTTCGAACGCTGTGGGAATTCGATTTGAAGCGTTTGGGACCTGCTCTCTCAGCCTTGTTGGTGGCATTTTCTCCACTCTTGTTTGCAGCGATGATCCTCGGCTGGTTTCACGCTCTCGTTGAGTCGCGAACAGGCCATGTCCGCTCGCGGTTTGCCTTCTGGAGCGCCGCGCCTTCTGTTCTTATCGGGGCTTATTTCCTGCTCCGCGGAAGTCCAGCCACTGTCTACTTTCTTCTCGTCGCGCCTTTGCTCCTGTTCAAGGCAACGGATTTGTTCGCCTCGGAAGGGCGCTTGTTTGTCATTCTGCGATGGGCAGCGGTCATCGTTGCGGTTGCCTTTTCTGGGTTGGCCATTTATGCGAGCTGGCAAGAGGGACGTGGCTGGCGGGCGGCGGCCTTGGAGATGGGTCGCGCTTTTCTCGAAAAGTCCAGACAAGGCCAGGATGACTTGTTCCTTATCGCTGAGGACGAGAAACTGGCCTCGGTGCTTGGATACCATCTCAGGGATGCTCTGGTAGCGCCGGCCGGACATCCCACCGTCTACGTCCGAGAATCGCAAGATGTCTCCAACCAATTTGCCCTGTGGCCCACTTATGGCGATTTCACGGAGACCGACCGGGTTGTTGATGAATATTTTACCGAACAGCAAGCCGAGAATCCCTTCCTGGGTCGCAGCGCTCTCTACATTACCCACGAACGAGATGCCGATCTCCCGCAATCGATACGAGGTGCCTTTGATTCGGTGGTCCTCTTCCGCGAAATCCCGGGAACCGCAGCCGATATTCGACCACTTTACATTTATCTCTGCCTTGTTTACCAAACCTTGCCTTTGTGAACTCTCCGACCCTTTCCATCGTCGTCCCTCTTTTCAATGAGGCCGACAATGTCAGCCTTCTTCAGCAGGAGATCTCTGCTGCCCTCGGAGATCGCAGCTACGAATTGATTCTTGTGGACGACGGCTCGACCGATGGCACGGCCGCGCGCATCCAGCGAAGTCCCAATGTCCGGGTGTTACAATTTAAAAGGAACAGTGGTCAAAGCGCGGCGATGCTGGCGGGAATGCGTGCCGCCCGAGGCGCGTCTGTTGTCTTGCTGGATGGCGATTTACAGAATGACGCGCGAGACATACCCAGCTTGCTCTTAGAAATTGAACGCGGTGCCGACCTGGTTTGCGGCTATCGGTTAAAGCGCAAAGATACGTTGGTCAAGAAACTGACCAGTCGCATCGCGAATGCTGTGCGGAGTCGATTCGTCGGCGATGGGGTTCGAGACACAGGTTGTACGTTGAAGGCGATGCGCCGCGTGTGCGTGGATAGTTTAGTGCCCTTCAAAGGCGTGCATCGATTCATTCCCGCGTTCGTGAAGAACGCCGGGTTCAAGGTCGTGGAAGTTCCCGTCAATCATCGGCCGCGCCAATTTGGCGTCAGCAAGTATGGTTTGGGCAATCGCGCAGTCCGCGCGACGCTAGATATGTTTGGGGTACGCTGGCTGCAATCGCGCACGCTGAACCTGGCGGTGGACGAAGTAAATAAAACGACCGAGAAGGAACCATTACAAGCTGCCCCGTAGTCCGCGGACGCTATTATCCGGCGCACGGTCCCAAAAATAGCGCTTGAGAAGCACCTTAACTGTGGCGGTGAGAGGCACCGCTAGGAGGGCGCCGAGGAGACCTCCGAGGATCAAGCTCCAGCCAAGCACCGAAATAATGACGGTGAGCGGATGCAGGCCGACAGAATCGCCAACGATCTTGGGCGCAATGACCATCCCATCGATATTGTTAGTGGCCAGAAAGATGATTGTGACCAGCACAGGATGCCACCAATCCCCGAACTGCGCAGCTGCGATGATCACTGCGGGAATCCAGCAAATCATCATGCCGAGGTAGGGAATCAGCCCGAGCAGTCCAACCATCAGGCCGATCAGCAATGAGAACTCGAGCCGGACAAAGATGAGAAGGGAAAGGCCGATCAGCAAGCCATCGATCAAGCTGACGAGCAGTTGACCGCGAAAAAAGTTGATCAGGTAGTTATTGATTTCGTTGAGCAGGGAAACGATCTCGCTCTTGAGAGGGGATGCTCGCAGAGGAAGATACTTACTCCAATTCTGGGAAATTGAGTGGCCTTCCTTCAGAAAGAAAAATAAAAAAATCGGAACCAAGATAAGGCTGAGCAGGAAGCCGAAGACGCCCAGAAATCCTCCCAGGCTCCGCTGCAGGAACTTGCCTGTTGCCACCGCGATATCGGGAAGTTTTGTTTGCAGCCAGCCAATGCCCTCACCGATGGCCGCGGCTAAGTAACCCTTAAAGGGCGCGCTCGCGACCTGATTCTCAGGTTTTTGAAAGATCGGCAGCTCGGCCAGACGTTTTACGTTTTCGACGGTTTGGTCAATCAGCGCCTGGGCGCGCTCGATATATTCGGGCATACGCGTGGCAAGTTGCTGCCCTTGATTTCCTACCGCCGGAATGATGTAGATGAGAATGCCCGCGACCATCGCGATCGACACGCTAAAGACCGCGATCACAGACATCGTGCGCGAGAGGCGGCGCCTCTCCAGCCATGCCACCACCGGGTCCAGCAGGTAGGCAAGAATTGCCGCAATCGCAATGGGAACCAAAATCGGTTGGAGGTACCACATGGCATTAAAGATGAGCCATCCCAACAGTGTCACGACGGCGCCAATTGCCACGAATGAGAGCGCTGTAACCGCCGACCAGAACATCTTCTTCTGGAAAGGCGTAGGTGACATAGAAGGGCAATTAGCCGAAGAAAGGGTGGGAATCCAAGACAAAGCGCCCCGTGGTGCCGAAGAATGGGTTGCGTATATTCGCGGTGCATCCACACCTGGTTTGGGTAACTTCCGTGGGTTGATCCTTTTCCGCGCTATGACCACCACTAGATGAAGAGCCTCTTGCGATTCCTTCTTTTTGTTCTGATCTCTGCGGCTGCGGTCGGCAGTGTCTACATCTGGAAGCAGACACGGCCCAACGGTCTTGGCGAAGCCGACGACCAAATGACAGCCCACAGTTCGCTGCTCTCAAGGCTCGATCGGGAGTTCACCGCCCTGGTCAGCCGGGTCTTGCCTGCAGTTGTGAGCATTGAGGCCATTCCCGCCGCCAGCGTAGATCCACGCGTCCAGATGCTGCGCTTTCTCTTCGGTGGAGACCAACCGAACCTTCGTCCGAGCGGCTCCGGAGTCATTGTCTCAGAGAACGGCCATATCGTAACGAATCTTCACGTGGTCAACAACGCCCGCGCTGTTCAAGTGCAGCTGGCGGACGGCCGCACTCTACCGGCGAAGTTTGTCGGGGCAGATAGTCCCTCTGACATCGCCCTACTCAAGATTGAGGCGGAAGGACTGCAAGCGATGCCTTTTGGCGACTCGGACAAGGTAAACGTGGGGCAAATGGTTTTTGCCGTCGGCAATCCCCTGGGGCTGCAAGAGACCGTGACTCAAGGCATCGTCAGCGCCAAGGGTCGCCGCGCGTTGAGCGAGGCGGCCAACGAGTTCTTTCAAACAGACGCGGCGATAAACCCGGGCAACTCAGGGGGACCTTTGGTAAATCTTGACGGCGAGATGATCGGGATCAACAATTCGATCTCACCGCAAGGCCAGGGGATTGGCTTTGCCATTCCCTCCAATACCGTCAGGCGTGTTTTTGAAAGCATCCGCGATTTTGGGCGGTTTATCCGACCGTGGTTCGGCGCTTACATGCGCTCCTTGACACCGCAGCTCGCGCAGCAACTCGGGTTGCCAGACGCCTCCGGAGTCTTGATATTGCTCGTCTATGAGGGGTCTCCCGCGGAGAAGGGCGGAGTAAACCCCGGCGATGTCATTATCGAGTTTAATGGGAAAACCATTCGCGATCTCATCGATCTACGAAACCGAGTTGCCGAGACCGATATTGGACAGGAAATTGCCATGCGCGTGAGGCGCGCGGGCAAGGAACTGATGCTGCGCACCGTGGTCGCCGCCGAGCCGACGAGATGACGTATCGCCCTTTATTTTTCGACAGATTTCTTTAGGCTTAGCATTCGTGTCCAGCTCGACAAACACCAATACGCCAATTCCCAGGCAGCCGATCGGTGCGACGTTCATTGTCGCAATCGGCGTGCTCGGGGCGGTGGCGATCATTCAATTTGTCGCCGTGGCGTGGCACTATATTCCGCTCCTGCGTCAGCAGGCGACACAGCCGGCCGGAGCGCAGCCTCTCGCTCAGAGCGCTGCTGTCGCCGCCGCGCAGCCTACTCCGCAGTCTACGCCGACTCCATCAGCCGAAATGCACAAAGCGCAGAAGCTAATAGCTGAGGCAGATCGGAGCTTACGGGTGGGGGACTTTGAAAATGGCTTAAAGGTGCTAGATGAATTAGGCAAACTGATGCCTGGCGACCCAACGGTGCTGTTGCGCAAAGCACAGGTCTTGGAGCGTCTCGATCAACCCGCGGAAGCGGTGCTGCTGCTTGAGGAAGCCTTGAAGTATCCGGGGTCTTCCGCAGGAAGTGCGAGCCCAGACACAGGCTAAGATCGACCAACTCTCCCAGACGCTGGCTGCCCGACCGGGCACAAGCCCGGCCCCCGAGGTGGCCCCTGCTCTACCTGAGGGGGGAGGAGCAGATATTCGCGACGACATTGGTCTGCAGCCCGGCGCCAGTCTCGGCATTGTTGATGCGCGTCTTCGAGAGGGCAAACCCGGCACCAAATCCTTGATGCTCGCGGTGAAGTCTGGCCCCGGCTCCTCTATCAATGTGCAGGATGTCAAGATTCACGTGTATTTCTACGAGCAGACGGAAGACGGAGAGGTGGCGCTGACCGAATCGAAGGTCGTTCCGCAATGGCTAAGCCCGCCAGTCGACTGGAGTTCCAACGAACCTGAATTACTTGAGGTGCAATACACCCTGCCTGACAGTGGCCTGCCCGGCAGCGCGGTCGAGAACGGAGCGACCGGGAGAAAATTCTTCGGGTACATTATGGGGGTATATTACAATAACGAATTGCAGGACTTCCGTGCCGATCCTGCCAGCATTGCCAAGGACTTTCCGCTTCAGTTGTATCTCAAGGAAAGCGGGGAATGAAGATCTTAATCGTCGATGACGAGCCTGGCCTCGCTGTCGGTCTGGCAGCGTGGCTGGAGGAAAGCGGTTGGGGCACACTTGGCGTGGCCACGACCAGTGACGAGGCGGTGGAATGGATCAACCGCAACGGGAATGTCGATGTCCTGGTTTGCGATGTCGTGCTCAAGCCTCTCGACGGATTTACGCTCCGCGAGAGCATTCAGCCGCATCTGCCGAAGATGCAGACTATTTTCATCTCCGGGTATGATCTTTCGGAGCACGCCGCGCGCATGCACGGATGTCACTTCCTTCCGAAGCCGGTTAGTGGCGAGTCGCTCGACGACGCGCTTCGGAGTCTGTTTAAGTCTCAGGGGGAGCCGACCCTGGTTCAGCCGGCACCTATCGTCCGCGTGGTCTCGGGATCCGCTCCTGCGCGTCTGGTCAGGGCAACTCCAAGGCCGGATGCCGTGGCGACCGCAAACGGAGCTGGCGCTAACGCTGGCAAGTCAGTGCAGGCGCTGGGCGACCGTCGAGTCGAGCGAAACTCCTCGGGCCGGAGTCGCAAAGGGCTTCTATCCCATCGCTAAGAAACCGGTTCAGATGCGCGAGAAGCAAGTGCTTCCAGCCGACGACCTGGTAGGCGTCGATATCGGAAACTATCATCTCGAGGCAAGGCTCGAAGAAGGAGAATACGGTCCAATCTATCAGGCCATTCAAAAGAATATGGGACGCAAGGTTCGTCTCTATACGCTGGACAGGAAGTCAGCCCAACGAGAGTTCAGAAATCGAGCGTTTCATGGCGAACGCGAGCGCAAAAGCAAACGTTCAACACCCTTATGTCGCCGCTGTCTATGAGGCCGGTGAAGATAGCGGCGTATACTTTTACTCCGGCGAATTCGTTCCGGGTCGTTCTTTGCAGGCGGTTCGTGAAGCTGGTGATTTCCTGGACGAGGGAACGGCCCTTCAAGTGATCAGAGTTGCCAGCGAGACGTTGGCTTACTTTTCTCGCGAGAGCATTGGCCACACCGCTCTTTCGCCAAGTTGCCTGCTTATATCTCCGAACGGTCGAGTTCGACTGGCAAACATTGCCACGCATAAAGTCGATGCGACGTCTGCGAGAGCGGAGGAAATGCGCGACTTGGGACGAATCGTCGCTGGCGTGCTTTCGGGATCGCCGCAGAAACTTGGTGTGCGGCGTTTGGCCAACTCTTTGGCGTCCGGGGAAACTGCCTACGCGGATTGGAACGGCTTGTTGCAGCAAATCGCCTTGATGGAACCGGCAGCCACTCCCGAAGATGCTTACAAACTTGACGCTCAGGAGCGAACAGCCACTCGTGTCATTCAGGCGGCGAAAAATCGGCAGCGAAGAAGCATGATCGCGAGTTCCGCGGTCTCACTCTGTTTGCTGGGTCTGGCACTCGGCTTTCTCTGGTGGTTTCTTTTTCGGCCCAAGGGCGGTGATCTTCGCATCTCCAATCGGATGATCCAAATTCCGGCTGGCGACTTCATTTATCAGAATGGTGAAAAGCTTAGCCTGCCCACGTTTTACATCGATGAGTTCGAGGTGACAATTGGACAATACGCTGAGTTTCTTAAGTTCCTTGAGCAGCATCCGGAAGCAGCAGCGAAGTTCGAACACCCCGATCAGCCAAAAGGCAAGTGGCATCTGCCGGTCGAATGGGCCGACGAAACTCTGGCGACTGGACCGATGCCAGGTTATTACACCAGAGCTAAGCAATGGGGCAGATTTCGTGATGCTGCCCTCGACGTAAATTGCCCGGTCTTTGGGGTCGATTGGTTCGATGCCTATGCTTACGCTAAGTGGAAGGGCCGGAGGCTGCCCACCGAGCAGGAATGGGAAAAAGCCGCCCGCGGAACGAAAGGGTTTAAGTATCCATGGGGGAGTGAAGCCGACCTAACCAAGTCAAACAATGGAAACGATCTGGATCCAAATCCCCAGCGGGGTGGGGAAAAGGACGGTTACAAGAGGTGGTCGCCGGTCGATGCCAAAATGGAGGACAAAAGTCCGCTCGGGGTTGTCGGACTTGCGGGAAATGTTTCTGAATGGACAGCTTCGTCCGGTGAGGATCCCCGGATGCAAGGAAACAAGATACCCGTCATCCGTGGCGGAAATTGGAAGAACCCGGACTATAGCATCACGCGCCGCGTTCTCCTGCTGACGAGCTTGCAAGCTGACGATGCGCTGGGTTTCAGGACAGCGTCCGATTCCCCGCCAGAGCGGACCGCGAAATGAGGAGAGCTGTCCGCGAGAGATCCGCGCCTACCCTTGCCGGACTTGCCTCAGGCGAGTCTGAAAGAATCGAGAAACTCACCCGGAGCGCGCACCTCCTCGGTGGTCACACGACTTGGCAAGGCCTTGGCTTAGGGTTGTTGCTTGGCCTCGTGCTGCTGGTCCCCGCCACCGCCCAGGTGCAGGTGGACGTCGCCTTGAAGCGGTCTCTCTACATGGTTTACGAACCGCTGATCTGCAACGTGACGATTACAAATCTAAGTGGAGGCACTCTGACCCTGGCAGACGCTCCTCGTGAGAAATGGTTTGGGTTTCAAATCGAAACCGTGGATGGCCGGCCTTTGCCGCCGATCAATCCTCAATATCAAAATCAAACGGTCGAAATCGAAGCAGGTCAGAGGCTCGTGCGGTCCATAAACATTACTCCGCTCTATCCGCTGAGTGAATTTGGCACCTACCGTGTCCGGGCGGTAGTTTATGTATCGCAACTCGGCAAGTATTTCGTTTCACCTCAGCTGAACATCGAGATAACCGAAGGGCGCCAGCTGTGGCAGCAGACGGTCGGAGTGCCGGAAGGGCTCGGCCAAGGAAGAGCGCGAACATTTACAATCCTGGCGCATCGTCTGCCGCGGACGACAATGCTCTACCTGCGGGTCGAAGACAAGGAGGCAGGAGTCATCTATTGCACGACGCAGGTTGGACGTTTCATAACTTTCGCCAGTCCTGACATTGAATTAGATGGCGGAAACCAAATCCACATCCTCCAGAACACCGCTCCAAAGGCATTTTTGTATTCCCACTTCGACGTGAATGGAAAGGTGCTCAAACAACAGGCTTACCAGGCTTATGATGCCAGACCTTATCTCGTTAGGAAACCGGATGCTTCGGTAGCAGTGGTCGGAGGAGTTCCCTATGATCCGAAGGCGCCGCCGCCGGAACAGCAGTTGCCTAAACTCAGTGACCGGCCGATTCCGTTGCCGACACCACAGGTCAAGGCGAAACCGGAGGATAAGAGGCCAGAAAATCTACTTTCGCGCTGAGTTCGGGAACCAGGTAGCGATCAGGATTCTTGATCTGCACCTTGATTTGGAGCGTTCCCTTCTGCCGATTCGCTTCGGGAGCTATTTCGGCGACATAGCCATCATAAACATGCGATGGGTACGCTTCCGGTGCAACGCGGCAGGGTTGACCCAGCCATACTTTCGAAAGATCGCTCTCGTTGAGATCGATCTCGACTTGAAGATCTTGCGGATCGGCAACGGCTAGCAGGGCGGTGCTGGGCCCCTTGTCGCCTCCAAAGCTTTGGGGAGAGACAAGCTCGTTTTCGTCAGCGAGTTTCTCAAGAACCACCCCGTCGATCGGAGAGCGAATAACAGTCCAAGCCAATTGCCAGCGAGCGAAGTCCAGCAAGCCTTGGGCCTCACGGAGTCCAGCGTCAGCGCCGGTGAGTTCAGCCTGGGCGTCGTCGAGTTGCTGCGCGGATTCGACGCGTTGCTCACGCAGAGTTTTGAGGCGATTGAAGCGTGTCCTGGCAATTTGGAGGGCCGCTTGAGCACGGGCGATTCGACCTTCGGCTTCGGTGACGCGGGCGCGCTGCTCGGAATCATCAAGTAGGACGACGACTTGGCCCTTTTTGACGGGATCGCCTTTCTTCGCCCCAATCCAGCGAACAATGCCCACGAAACGTGGGCTCAATTCGATTCGCTCGCGGTTTATGATGTAACCGCTAGTCGTCAACAGGATGCCCGTTTGATCCGGTGGGGAAGGCGAGGCGACCGGGCTCGGAGCCGAGGAGGAGTCGGCCTGGGACGGTTGAGTCTGCGAGACCAGGCGCTTGGAATCGGAAACACGCGGCCAGGCAAACCAGGCTGCCGCTACCAAGATGAACGCGATCGCCAAAAAGATAAGTATCGCATGGGAGCCTCTTGAAGAACGCTGCTCCCGAGGGATGCGAAGTTTCTCAAGATCGTCGCGTTTCATGCCTTAGACACAATCCGATATTTGCGTTAGATCGCTTTGAGCGCAGAGATGACCGGCAATCTGGCTGCTCGGATCGCCGGCAGCAAGCTGCCGATTAGACCGACCACAATCGAAAAAGCCATTCCTTGCACGATCAGCATCGGCGTAATCCGAAAATCGAATACGGTTTCACTAAACGTCTCAAAGCTTAGGGTTCCGACACTCCAGCCGTTGAAGACAAGAGAGAAGATGCATCCGAGGACTCCACCGATAAGGGCGAGGAGAGCTCCTTCGAGGAGAAAACCAACGAGGATGCTCTTCCTTCTGTATCCAAGAACTCGCAGTGTTCCGATCTCTCGCGTGCGGGCTCCGACAGCTGCATACATAGTGTTCATCGCCGAGAAGACCGCGCCGATGGACATGGTACTCGCCAGAAAGCTGCCGAGAATTTTAATCAGTCTCACGGCGCCGATCTGCTCCTTATAATATTCAACCTCCGGCAATGCTCGCATCTTAAACCGCTTATCATTCTCCAACTGAGCGACAATCCTTTCACGGGCTTCACTGTTCTCCGGTCGCAAGAGAACGCTCGAATAGTTTTCCCGGTCGAAGATCGAGCGCGCTTCATTCGCATCCATCCAAATCTCGGAATCGAAAGCGCTTCGCCCGGCGTCAAAAAAACCGACAATCGTGAGTGTGGCCGGTCCGGTGGTAAAGGACTGTCCGATTTGCATCTCAGCGAGGCGCGCGGCAAGGCGCTCACTGATGACGACTTCGCGCCTTCCTGGAGTGAACCAACGGCCCTGGGTGAGCTGAACCTGAGGTCGGAGAAGCGCTCCCATTGGAGAGACTCCCCGAACGATCGCATTGGCTTCACCCCCTCCGACGCGGGGGACATTGATCACCAAGCTCAAGTCGCTTGATGCCAGAGGCACACCCGCGGAGTCACGCTCGATTCCCTCAACGTAACGGATGATCCGATATTGTTCGGAGGTGATCTGACTGGTCGACTCTGCAGTGGCGCCGCGACGGACAACGAGGAGGTTCCGAGGGTCCCCCGTGTTTCCACTTGATTTTTCCAAACCAACGGCGAGCGACTGGATGACCACATAAACAGCCACGACCAGCGCGGTGCAAAGAACCGTTGCCAGGGTGGCACGCCAACGAACGAGAACGCTGCGAAGATTATAAGTGAGCGGCAGTTTCATGGCGATGCGAGATGTCGTGTTCCAGATCAATCGAGCGTCTTCAACCCTTCGACGACGCTCATGCGGGTAACCGACCAGGCGGGAGCAAGCATCGAGATGATTCCGAGCAACCCTCCGATCAAGAAGGCGAGCGCGGAGATGCGGGGAGTCAGCTCAAAGACAGGGAAAAAGGCGAATTTTCCCGAACTAAAGAGAATGGCGGCCCCGCCGATACCAATGACTGCTCCGGCGAAAGCCAACCCGAAACTTTCGGCGAGGATGCAAGCCACGAGCTGGTGACGGCGAAATCCGAGCGCCTTCAAGACCGCAAGCTCGCGAAAGCGTTCTCGAATGGCCATGCTCATGGTGCTAGCCGTGACGAGCGCCAGCGTGAAGACAACAACGGTGCAAATGGAGTTGATCAACAGACTGATGTTTCCCCACATCGAGACAAAACTCATCTGAAACGCACGCTCCGTCTCGGCGCGGACTTCGGCGGAAGTGTTGGCAAAGGCGGCATTGATCCGCTGAAGAAGATCCGGGACCACCTCGGCGCTCTCGGCTCGGAGCCACCACATGCCCACCTGGCCCCAATTCTTCATGGCCTCGTCGAAATACTTCTGATGAAACCACATGTTGGTATCATCGATCGTGCCTTCGTAGATTCCGGCGATGCGAAGCTGGAGGTCGACCGGATAAATTGTTCCGACGAGGGTGACTCGGTCGCCTACCTTGAGGCCATAGCGCTGGGCAGTGTCCTTGCCGACGATGCACGCGTCTCGAGCGCGTTTCCATTCCTCCAGCTGATCAGCCGGGATTTTGGCCTCGCCAAAGAGTTGCAGAAACTTCTCCGGATCGACGGCAAACTGTGCAAAGCCGAGACTGTCATCATCTTTGAACTTTCCTCCGAAAAAGGTGAAGGGGGTGACGGCGGCGACCCCGGGCATTCGCGAAATGACTGAAAGTTGTCGAGCGGGTAGAGGGTTGGCCAGGGAAATCTTGTTGCGCACGGCGATGCGCAATGAGGCGCTGACATCCTCAGGAGGAATGGTCATTTCCCTGATCGCCACCTGCAGTGTCACAAAGAGGAAGAGGCTGATGGCAACGCTGGCGACAGTTAAAAACGAGCGCCGCTTGTTTCGTAGGGCGTTCTTGAGGATGAATCCACCGAGCGACATCAAACGACTCCTTGGACTTCTATTTCCGGAAGCAGGCGTCCTTTCTCGAGATGAAGCGAACGCGTTCCATGGCTGGCAGCTCTCGGGTCATGGGTGACCATGATGACGGTTTTGCCCACCTCGCAGCTGAGCGCACGCAGGATCTCCAGCACGGCTTCGGCAGAGTTGGCGTCAAGATTTCCGGTCGGTTCATCGGCGACGATCAAATTGGGATCGGTGACAATCGCACGCGCAATGGCGACGCGTTGCTCCTGTCCGCCGGACAATTGCTTCGGCAGATGATGCGCTCGATCGGAAAGGCCGACCAAGTCAAGGGCGGCAGCGACCATTTCGCCGCGGCGAGATGCGGAGAGTGCAGTCAAAAGGAGCGGAAGTTCCACGTTCTCCGCGGCCGTCAGGACGGGGATGAGATTGAAGGTTTGAAAGATGAATCCGACGTTTTCATTTCGCCAATCCGCTAGCTCGGATTCGCTTAGCTTCGCCACATCGACCCCTTGGACATGGCATTCTCCTTCGGTTGGTCGGTCGATACCGGCGATGATGTGAAGCAAAGTCGATTTGCCGGAGCCGGACGGACCCATCAAGGCTAGAAACTCACCGCTCTCGATATCGAAGCTTACGTCATCGAGTGCCCGCACCTCTGTCTCGCCTGCCCCATAAATCTTGAAGAGGTGTCGAATGGAGACGATCGTATTCATTGGCAATTCTGGCTTTAGAAGCTTAGAGCGCGCGCGCGTTCATTCAACGGAGGGTTGAAATTCCCTGGGCGACGCGTTCGCTCGCGCTGGCGGAGCTTCGCCAAGCTGCGCTCGGGCAGAGGGCCCTTTGGTTAGGATGGCGGCTGAAGCATGCGCACCTTCGGATCGCGCTGGCGTTCCAGCTGGTAGATATTTGGCGGCTTGATCGACCTCACTTCAGCTCCTAGCAAAATGAACTCAGGGTAAAATCCATTGCTGGCAGGCTCATAGACGGTATCGCCGGAAAAGTATCCGGCAAGGCGGTACTCGTAATCGTTATCGGTCCCGAGCTTTCCTTGGGCGCGATCAGGGGCAAGCTTGCGCTGTTCATTCAACATGACGAGGCGGGCTGTGCTCCAAGGCTTGCCCGGCTCCCGCACCCAGCCCCACACCTTGTAGTCCACCTTGTACATGCGACGACCGATAAAGTAATTGCCCGGAGGTTCGCTGCGGATGGATTGACTTGCGGCGGCGCGCCCTGCCGCGGCGGTATCGATTGTTTCGCAACCTGCTAGCGCGATGAGGCTGAGAGCGATGACAAGAACGCTTACTCTCACGAGACGCCGCATTTCGCCAAAAACGGTTCGATCCATTCCGCAAGCTCCTCTTCGGTTCTGATCTCGAACTCCTCCGTTAACGCGAATAGATGCCAGGTCTCGTGGTGATTAGCAGCCTGGCCAGGATTTAAGGTAACCACGGGACCGAGAGTTTCGATTTCCAGGATCTCGGAATCGGCAAACGTTTCAAAGTTGCAGCCTCCGTCGGGATAAAGCGCTCCGGGGTCATATTCGAAAGTCTTTATGAATAAGCTATCGCTCAGAACATAGCCAATCCACCTCTCGCGGTGCGCCAGACCAATCTTGATCGGCGGGTAGTCAGCGGCCTGCCTAAGCAGCCAGAACTTCGTTCCCAGTGTGAGCCTCAAGTCGGAAAGGTCTGTGTATGCCCAAAGAACAACGCCACGGTTTGGCAAGAGGTCGCGCGGATGCACTCCGAGGGGCGGTTGCGGGATGATCTCGAGCCCTTCCGGCCTCATCACCGTCAAGGCCCAAGGCGCGAGGGTAATTGGCAGCTCACCTTCGTTTACGACGGTATGGCGTAAAGAAACGCGTGTGCCTTGGGCGGGGCACAAAATGCCCAGCGTCTTACGAAGCCGCTGTGGCGTCTCCTGAATGGCTTCGACGACGGTTTCTCCGGAGAAATCGTCGTGACGCCAGTTCGCCGGACCATTGTCAAGATGATAGCTGAGCGCCGCATCTTCCGGCGCCAGCCAGAGGCGGTGGCCGCCCCTGGATCGCCATTCGGCTTCCCCGGAAGTGCCGATTTGGTTCTCGAATATTTTCAGGGTGTTTTCGCCGAAGGGGGTCTTATAGACGAGAATGCGGGGACCCACATCCGTTGTCACGAGCAACTCGAAATCGTCATTGGCGAGCCGAAGGGTATTGTTCCAACCTTCATAGGAGATGATCTCAGGATTCATGAGCAGTCATTTGCGCAGTTATCGACCAGTGACGATCGATTGCAAGAGCGTGAACGTTCAGCGGACACAGACTCGGTTGTCGCACACTCGAACCTGCATGCGACCAGCCCGCGCCTGCGAGCGTATGACGAATCATGTTGGGGATAAACTCTGCCGCGCTGTTCGATTTGTGCCAGAGCGGGCGCGAGATGTTGCTGAACAGCGGCAGTAAGCATCATTACTTGGCGATGCGCCAGCGGGAAGCTAGGCAGCACGATGTTGGTGTGTCAAGATCAGTCCTGCCACCTGTCGATTGTAGCCGGTGGTCACAATAAGAGCATTTCCTCCACCCGATTCTTCGAGGGCCAGAACCCCAGTGATTATCTGCTGCAATGTCGAGCAGGCGAATGATTCACCGAGGACAGATTTGGGAGTCAAAATCCGTGCGGAGGGAAGATACTTGCCAATGCATTTTCGCTCCAGCAGATCAAACCGGGTGCCCGAGGCGCAGGAGATAAAGAGGTCAACCGGCGATCGTTGCAGAAGTTCTGTGAGCATTGTCTCGAACTTTTTCTCCGCCTCAGCCTCTATCGAATAAGAATAGCCGGGATGCGTCGCAGATATTCGGCAGCCATTTGCTTTTCCGGTGAGAACGATGGCGGCTGCTCCTTCGGAAAAGACGCAAGCGGAGTTGTTGCCGTCCTGGATGAGGCCCCAGCGGCTGTAGGCCTCACAAGTGATCCAATCGAGCTCCTGAGCCGCAGCGACCAGGCACGACTCTGCCTCGCCCGCGGCGATCAATTCACACGCGGTTTGGACTGCAGAGAGTCCGGCCGCCGCGTCGCCAACCAGGGTGAGCACTTCGCACTCAAGTCCCAAACGCGCGGCAATATGGCTCGCCGGCGCATTGTAAACAGTTTCCGGGAAAAGCAGAGGGCTGCCGGCGCCTTCCCCGCGCTCGACGATTTCCGCGAAGAATTTCCGCGTATACACCACTCCGCCGTCGGAAGATGCAAACACCAGAGCGGTGCGCTTTAACGCCTCGGGCCCCATCTTTGCGGAAGCCACCGCGTCGACCGAGGCGGTGACCGCTAGGTGGGAAATGATGCTGGAGCGGCGCAAACGCGGCACCGTCGCCGTCTCCTTAACCGAAGTCATCCGGCACACGAAGCACGGGGAGGCGTCGTCCATCCACCGGGCTCGTGAGGAGTTCGGGTTTCGCCTGGTTATTCCTGCGAATTGCTGACCAAGTCGAGCGGAGATCGCGTCCCCAAGGGGTAACCCAACCCATGCCAGCGATCGCTGCGATCATCACGAATGTCGTTCCAAGACCACTGCGGCATTGGCGCCGCCGAAGCCAAAGGAATTCGAAACTATCCGGCGAATCTGACCGGGCCGTATCCTGTTGGCGACGATGTCGAGGGCGAAACTCGGATTGTGTGAAATGGATGTTCGCCGGCAGAAATTCCTCGCGGAGCGCGAGACAACAGAAGGCGGCCTCGATCGCACCTGCGGCGCCGAGAGCATGGCCGGTCATACTCTTGGTGCTGCTGACGGGAGTATGTGGGCAGAGAGCGAGGATGGCGCGCGCTTCACTCGAATCGTTCAGCGGCGTGCCGGTTCCATGGGCATTGATATAGTCAACACTGGCGGGATCAGCATTCGCGGACTCAAGGGCACGCCGCATCGCCGTCAATGGTCCCCAGCCCGAGGGATGTGGTTGCGTCAGGTGGTGGGTGTCCGCACTGCTGCCATATCCGGTGATACTGAGATCGGAATCGTCTTTCTCGAGACAAAATACCGCCGCGCCTTCGCCGAGAGATAGTCCGGTGCGTGCCGCGTCGAAAGGGCGGCATTTCTCAGCCGTGGTCGCGCGGAGACAGTCAAATCCTGCAAAAACCAGCTGCGACAAGGCATCATACCCTCCGGCCAGGACGCGGCGCGCACTCCCCACACGAATCATCTCACAGGCAAGCCCCAGCGCGTTTGTTCCGGACGCGCACGCGTTCGAGACGATGCGAACGGGCGAGCTAAAGCCAAATAGAGACATCGCCTGCATGACCGGTTCCTGCGGGGCATAGGCGCGAACCTTTCTTGTCGCCGACCACGCCGGGGAACCGGAGGTGAGCGAGCGATAGAACTGCTCGCCCAACGACATTCCGCCGCTGGTGGTTCCGATAACCACACAATCCGGAACGAAGCGTGGCTTGGCCGCCAGCGCTTCCGCCATCGCTACGAGAATCATCTGCGCTGCCCGCGTCCATCGCTTGGAGCGCGCCAGGATCGATGTCGCGACTTCGCCAAGACTTTCGTCCACTTGGCCCGCCGTCTTGGCCAGGCATTTGTCGACCGCAAACAGGCGCACCGGGCTTACGCTATCGCGCGAGTGGCGCATGTTCTCGACCGTTGAGGGTAGGCCGATTCCCAACGGGCTCACACAGCCGAACCCGGAAATTGCGATCTTCGGAAAGGGCACCCGCATGAAGCTACTTTGGTTGTGGAACAATGGATGAGTTCGGTGCCCGTCGAAAGGAATTTATGCGGCTGACGAACAGCATCAGGCGTGTGCACAAAGCTGCAGAGGCAACGGCCAATCCAGCGACAAAACCGAACCAGATTCCCTGTGGGCCAAATCCTAGTTTGAAGGCGCCGAGGTAAGAGATCGGGAGCGCAACAACCCAATAGGAGAGCACACCAATCAGCATCGGCGTGCGCGTGTCCTCGAAACCTCTTAGAGCCCCCGCAGAGGTCACCTGAATCCCATCGAATATCTGAAACAGCCCCGCAATCAGCAACAATTGTGCAGCTAGCACTGTGACCGCAGAATCTTCAACGAACCATGCAGCGATCACCGTTCCCGCGCCCATGAACAAGGCGGCAAAAATTGCCATGATCGACGCGGTAATTCCCCAAGCTCCAAAAATGATCGGAAGATAGCGAGCTTCCTCTGCAGCTCCGCGCGCTTGGCCGATGCGCACGGCGACCGCTTGGGAAAGTCCCAACGGAATCATGAAGGTCGTGGCAGCGCAGGTAATGGCAATCTGATGCGCGGCGAGAGCTCCGGCCCCCAACCATCCCATCATCAAAGATCCGCTGGCAAAGCCACTGACCTCGGCAAGTTGCATTCCCCCCGATGGCAGTCCGATCCCGAGCAAGCGTCGGATCTCGGTCCCGAATCCTCGCTTAAACCAAGCTACCGGCAGGGCCCGCTGGAGACTCGGAGCGGTGAGGACGTAGATGACGACGGCCGTAGCGACAGCGATGCGCGCAGTGGCGGTGGCCACCCCCGCGCCGTCGATCCCCATGGCGGGGGAGCCCAGGTTCCCATAAATCAAAACCCAGTTTAGCGCGATATTGAGGAGGACGCCCGCCATCATGATCCAGAAGGGGACCCACGGGCGGGAGAGCGCCTCACAGAAATTCTTGGCCGCAGTGGTAATAAAAACCGGCACCGCCGACCATGCGCAGATGACAAGAAAATTCCTGCTGGTGTTGGTGATCTCATCGCCCTGACCCAACACCGTTAGAAATGGCGCGACGAGATGGAGCCCTCCTCCCACCAGAATACCTAGAAAGAGCGCAACGAGTAAACCGCCGCGCAGAGCTTCACCGGACATCCTTTCGCGCCCGGCGCCAAACGCGAGTGACGCGCGCACACTTACCGAGGAAAGAACCGCAAATCCAAAGACCAGAGGCACCGCCAGCACGGTGTTCGCGAACGCGCAGGCGGCCAGTGGAATTACTCCTATTTTGCCCACCATGATCGTGTCGGCCCAACCCATGAGCATTTGTCCGACGAAGCCAGCAATGATCGGCACTGCCAACGCGAGGGTGCGACGGTTCTCAGAAAATGACTGTGCGAGCAAGGGCATGGAACTACAATAAAGGTGCGAGACGGAGAGATTTCCGAGCGGAGCCGAGCGCGAACCTTTAAGCCGCCAGCAATCCGCCGACCGCCAGGGGAGCGCGCATACCGCGCTTCACCGCAGAATTGAAAACGGCAGATTGCATTGGCAAGACTCTAGTCGCCGCCGTTTCGAAGTCAACTCATCTGCTCGCCGGCGATGGTGCGCGTCCATTACTCCGAGGTTGCTTTTCGGGCATGCGTCAAGAGAATCACGACAATGCCTCGCCGGATCGCTCTCTTAGTCGTTTCCTGCATTCTTGCGAGCTGCTCTCAGCAGGAATATTCCGGTTATCAGTATAGGCCTTACGTGGTCCGAGGTATTCGTTACGCGCCGATGTCTCCAGGACAAGCGCCCGGCTATGTGGAAGAAGGGATCGCCTCACATTACAAGGAAGGGTGGCTGTTTCTTCCAGGACCGACGTCCCTGGGTGAGAAACAATGGCCGTGGAGTCGTGCCGGTGCGCACAAACTGCTGCCTTTGCCTTGCAGAGTGCGCGTCACGAACCTGCGAAACGGCCGATCAACAATCATTCGCCTCAATGACCGCGGGCCTTTCATTGCCGGGCGCACGCTCGATGTCACCGAACCAGTCGCGAAAGAACTCGGATTTTACGAGCGCCGGCTTGGCACCCGTGAGAATCGAAGTGCTGAGTGTCGGTGATGCTGAGTGGCGGGTCAGTCGGTCGACAATTCCTCGTGCTCTGCCAGCGAGTCCGGCGGCGCCGCGTACTGGAGGATAGAGGTTCGTCGGCAAGCGCCGGCGCCTCGCCAGGTCAACTCGAGATATCGGCCTTCCGCTGGTCGAGGAGTTCTTTAGCCGCCTTAAGTTGCTCCTCGCTTCCGATCAGAAGAAGCTGGTCGCCGCTTTCCAGCTCTTCGCCGGGATTGGGATTTACGATGCTGTTGCCATGGCGTTCGATACCAACGACGCTCGCTCCCGTCTGGGTGCGCAGCTTCAGCTCGGCGATCATCTTGCCAGCGGCTTGTGTGCCGCTTTGAATTTCGACCGTTTCGAGCCGGGCCTCGCGCAACAGCGGTGGCAGGCTGGGGGCTTCCTGCAGCAAGGGCGGATCCGCCGGTTGCGCAAACGTGTCGCGCAGGGCCGATTGAGCACGCGAGTAGAGCTTCACAGCGCCGCGGTAAAAAAGGAAACTGGCAATCGCCATGATGACGAGCGTAATCAGGAGCACATTTCTCGAAGGCAGAAGCGTTGAACTGAGCAGAGCAACCAGCAGCACAAGAATGCCAGTGCCACAAACCAGGATCGTGCTCGAGATTACCGCCTGAAGCCCGGAGTCTTCGGACCCGGCCTTCTCCAAACCTACCGCCGTCTCTGCCACGAGCATCGCTCCTGCCTCGATCTTTCGCCAGACGGCGACCAGGAGCGGAAAGCTGACAAGCAGAGCGGTCAGCCAGGTAGCTGCCTTGGTGCCGTCTTCTCCTCCTGGAAAGTTCGGGCCACCATGCCTGGACGCGGTTATGCAGAAAAACGGCTCCGATGAAAATCCCGGCAACGATTAACAGGTTCACGGCGATCTGGCCTCCCAACTTCCCCAGAATCCTTCGCTCAATACGTGATCCGTTCTGTGTGCTGAGCTTGCCAACTCTCTCGCTGTAAGCATCGATTGCCTGGAGGAGAGGCCTCGGTGCCACGCGATCGAACCATTCCACCAACACGTCGGAACTCTTGATGAGATAAGGCGTGAACAGGGTGGTGAGCGAAGAGACGGCAACGGCGATAGGGTAAATGAAGTCGCTTGTGACGTTTAGAGTAAGTCCCAAGGATGCGATGATGAAAGAGAACTCACCGATTTGAGCAAGGCCCATGCCGACTCGCAACGAAGTTCGCATATCATTACCGGCGACAAAGCTTCCCAAGGAGCAGGTCAAGACCTTTCCCAAGACGACGACGATAGTGATGATAAATATTGGCAGCGCATATTTCGCGAGGAGGGCGGGCTCGATAAGCATTCCGATGGAGACGAAGAAGACGGCGCTGAAAAGGTCACGCACCGGGTGCATGAGGGTCTCGATCTTGTAAATCTGACGAGCCTCCGCGATCACCGCTCCAATCAGAAAGGCGCCGAGCGCCACACTGTAGCCCAGCTTTACCGTGACCAGTGAGATCCCGAAGCAAAGCCCGACCACGGTAATGAGCAACATCTCGTCGCTTTTGAAGCGGGCGACATAGTCGAGGAGGCGCGGAACGACAATAAGACCGGCGACCAGGAGAATGCCAAGGAAAGAGCTCAGGCTCAAGATCGTCATACCGATCGTTTGCGCCTCAACTTCGCCGGTTCTGGCAAAGCCGGAGAGCAGCGCGATCAATACGATGGCGAGGATGTCTTCAACGATCAGGATGCCGAAGATCAAGTTGGCAAAGCGTTCACGCGTCTTCCCGAGACCTTCGAGCGCTTTTATGATGATGGTTGTGGAGGAGATGGAGAGGATCGCACCGAGAAAGACGCTATCCATCGTGTTCCACCCGAAGGCGCGTCCCAGCCCATAACCAGCCAGAAGCATCAAGAGGATTTCGAGGCTGGCGGCGATGAACGCAGTGGCCCCAACTTGCCGCAGCTTGCGCAAGCTAAATTCAAGCCCGAGCGCGAACATCAGGAAGATGATGCCAAGCTCGGCGAGCGTTTCGATGGCGTGCTCGTCCGCAATCAGGGCAAACGGCGGGGTATGCGGTCCAATGATGACTCCGGCAAGGATATAGCCGAGGACGACGGGCTGGTTGAGTTGGCGGAAGATGATCGTGGCCAGAGCCGCCACGCTCATCACGATAGCCAAGTCTTGCAGGAAAGATGTTTGATGCATGTCCGTTCCGTTAGCTGCAGCCCCGAGCCGACATCTCCTCTGGCTGCGCCGGGCTACGATGCCCTCTGCCGGCAAGGCCCAACCAAATGCCAGGGAATTCTTCGACTATTTGAGCCACAAGCCCGGCAAATGTCCAATCCGGAGCTTCGAAAGGGCCAGTCCTTTGGATACTATTTCCGAGCCCTCGCTAGAGTGTCATCTTTCGAGGAGAGGAATGCGGTGATGGATCGATGGATTTCAACCGAGAAGACTGGCCAAAGGTGCATCGGAACATCGGTTCGAAGGAGCACGTTCGCTTTGTCCCATCGCCCTGAGGAACCGGGAAAAACCATGAGGTCATACGGACACCACGTTACCAAGGTCGGATACGTCCAGGGCGCCGCATTCAGCTGCCTGAGAAATGCGCTTCCGGGTCTCATTTCCCTGCACGCGGAAAGCGGCACGAAAAACGCCGCTGCACTGCCATGATTCGGAGAGTTTAATAGCGCTACTTTTTTCACTTTCGACTCAGGGCTTTGCCGGAGAGCCTCGCGAATCACCAAACCGCCCATGCTATACCCAATGAGGTTCACCGGGACATCGAGTTGGCGGAGCTGCGAGGAAAGTGCTTTGGCGAGAGCCTCGATCGAGACGCGTCCGCTGTTATCGTATCTGCCAAATCGTGCAGGGACCGACTTCTTTGGCGATGCGGCTGCGGAGGCGTTCCCATCGCCGGTGCGAGCCCCAAATCCCATCGATGATTAACGTTTGCGTAGAATTCTTCCGTTTATCGGGTTTGCTTTCAGCGGATGATACAGACAAGCACGAAACCATCAGAATCGCGCCGGTCCACGCGCAAAGGCTCCTCTGAACGCTCATTCCAATCGCTTTCTTGTTGTGAGAGACTAGCGAGGTCTGGCATCTATGCATCGTTCTCCGTATGCGGCCTGGCTCTTCGATAGCGGCGATTCAACAAGTCTCATCTGCAGTCGGAGATAGTTTCGCCAGGCTCCGTCATTGCGCAAGCGCGCGGCACTTCTATTTTCCGATAGTTGCGAGTCGGACGTGCATGCGATCGACTCCGGTGAAGCCATGTCGTTGATGAAGTTCCTTCCTCTCCTCTCAAAATTCTGTAAGTATTTCCCGCGCGTCTTTCTGGTCGGCGCGAGGACTGCCTTGGCGAGTCCTCTCAGAGCGCCGCCGGTCTCAACAATGAAGCGAGCCTTCCTATTTCCTGCTACGGTTGCCAGCGTTTGTCTTGCGCTCTGCTCATGCGCGTCCGTAAGCGTGAGGGAGGTCATCCCTTTGACCGAACCGCCGGTCTCAGCGCCGCAGACCATCTTTGTCGAGACGTTTGAATTTGAAGACGACATGGTTCGAGTCGGGCGCCAGGGAGAGGAACTCGAGCAATTCAAACGCGCGATGCAGCAAGAGATGACCTCGAATCTGCTTGAACGAATTCGCAAATACGTCGCTCCGGCGCAGGCAGTCTCCTCTGCGGCCGAAGCGCCACCGGGAAAATCGTGGTTAATCAGCGGCCGGTTCACTCGCGTGAACCAAGGAAGCCGGTTCCTACGAGGCGCATTGGGATTCGGCAGCGGCGGCACGAAAATGGATGTAACGGCGATAGTCTCGGACCTATCGGGAAAAGCTCCGAAGCGATTCCTCATGATCCAGACAAGCGGTGGGTCTAACGCGATGCCAGGGGCCATCGTCGGAGTGTTCGCCTGGCCGGCGAGCTTTACAGGAGCGCACGGCCTTATTGCCGGGCTCTCCAGTGATTGCCGCCGCACTTCCCGCGAAATCACCAGTGCCCTCGCCCAATATATGAAGAGACACGGCCTGCAGGTCGCCGACGATGTGCCAAAGCCAAAGCCAAAAGGCAGTTTGCCCTGGTTGCCGCAGCGAAGAGACGAGGGCTAGTTTTAGGCCTCGCCGCAGACGGCTGTTGCAAGAGTATTTGAAGGGCCTCGCTGCGCATGTTTCCCGCGTGCGTTGCTTCTACCATCCTGGCTACTCGTACCCGTTGCCGGAGGAGCATCCATTTCCCATGGACAAGTTTTGGCGCGCGGAGCAGATCATCCGTGCTGAGTGCCCAGAGGTGACCATCACCTGGGTTGAGCCCGCTTCAATCCCTCAGCTCAAGCGCGTCCATACCGCGCGGTATTTGACGTCGATCCGGAGCGGTGACTTGCACCGCGAGGCAATGGTTCGTCTTGGGCTGCCGGCATGCGAGGAGTTGCTGACCCGCTCACGACGCGAGACGGCCGGGACCATCGCGGCGATGTGGGCGGCGCTCGAAGATGGTCTAGCTTGCAATTTGGCAGGTGGAACACACCACGCCTTTCCGGATCGCGGGCTTGGCTATTGCGTCCTCAACGATGTCGCCATCTCCATTCGCGACTTGCATGCGGCCCACCCGAAGCGGCGGGTATTTGTAATCGATACCGATGCCCACCAAGGCAATGGCACGAACGAGATTTTTGCCGCGGACGATCGGGTATTCACCTATTCAATTCATGTCGGTCGAAATTATCCCGCAGAAAAAAAGCCCGGGTCGCTGGATGTGGCTTTGCCCCGGCAGGTAAGTGGCGCGGAATATCTCGCTGGCCTGGAACAGACGCTGCCTGTCGCCTTCGAGCTCTTCGCACCAGATCTTGCCTTTTGGATTTCTGGCTGTGATCCGCACGAAAACGACCGATTTGGCCAGATGAGGCTCAGTGACGCCCATTTGGCCGCTCGCGACCGGCTGGTATTGGATCTGGTGACAGGAAGCGGCGTTCCTTTGGCTGTTCTCTACGGCGGCGGTTACAACCGTGATCGCCTCCACACCGCCCGCCTGCATGCCAATACCATCAAGCTGGTAGGAAGTTATCCACATTGAAGTGCCGCATCGTTTTTTAGGCAATCTCTGCGTGCCGGGCGCGAGAAAGCTGCTGCGCGAGCTCCGAACTGTTGACGCAGCCTTCTAGCTCAGCCCCGACGACGCTAGGAACGCAAGGTCATCGCCAGGCACAAGAGCACGAAGCCTATGAGCAGAAGCCAGGATCGCAACCCCTGAAAAAACTCCCAACGGTTCCGCGACTCCTTCCAGTCGCCGGGCGGGTTATCCGCATCCCATTTTCCTGTCGCTAGATTTATCGGAACGTTGAAGATGATCGTCGAGACAAGGGCTGCCACCAGTGAAACCGCCGAAGCCCAACGAAGCGTGCGCGCTACCTCTTCAACGTCTTTCAGCTGCACCGCGTAGCAAACAGAGAGAATCACAGAGAGCGTCATTAAGACGGGCATCACGCGCCCGAA
Organism: uncultured Verrucomicrobiae bacterium; assembly: GCA_963706955.1. Classification (GTDB taxonomy): domain Bacteria; phylum Verrucomicrobiota; class Verrucomicrobiia; order Chthoniobacterales; family Terrimicrobiaceae; genus DASTFP01. The sequence continues at coordinate 200,030 of CAVPOC010000006.1, forward strand.
TGTTTTCAGAAGGCCCTGCTCAACCCGAATGTGGTCCTTCGTTGGCAGCCGGCGGATCACCGGATGCACGAACGCGTACGAACCGAATTCAGCGCAAGAAGTAAATCCCACCACAGCGAGGGTGATAAAGCCGAGGATATCCATCACGATTGCTACTTAGGCTTTCGTTTCTGAATCGCAGTGACTGCTTACTTATACTCGAGTGGATCATTCGAAAAGTGTAGTAAGCAAGCTGAGGTTTCGTGTGTCCGGAACAAATCCTTCTATCAGCGACAATATTAGCTCCAGCCTAACACAATCGCCTTCCTTGCCACTGGAGCACGCGCAAGTTCATGACGACGCTGCAAAGGTGTGGCTTCAGTTGAAGGTCGAGCAACGATCGCTGAGATACGGACCCTATGTGGGTCAAATGTATCACACTCAGTCGACTTAAAAGACCACGAAGCGAGCACTGAACAACAGTCTCAATTCGACGTTGACTTAGACTTAATGAGGAAAATAAGTTGCAAAAATAAGCAAATTAAACCTTGCTAAGCGTTTAAAGATCTGCCAAGAAGAGGCGCGTCCGTAATCTCCCCTCCCCACATGCCCCCCGGGATTCCCTCCTGCCGGGACGTCAAGACCTGGGTTTGCGCTGCAACCCTCGCTTTGGCGTTCGGCGCGTCGACGGCCAGTTCTGGCTGAACTGGAAAGCGCTTATTCGCCGTAATTGACGGCCCTTCCGGGCGGGCACCGACGGGAATTTTCCGTGAAAAGGTGAAACCGTCGGATCCCGGCACCAAAAGAATCTCGCCGGGTCCGTTTTTTTTCGCACACTACAAGCGCCTCATCTCGTTGGCGCGATCGCGTTCGCAATTTTGGCCTCTGGTCTCGTCGGGCTTTGCGGCGATCTCCGACCTTCGGGTGGAACAAACCCTGACGGCTGAGCGGAGCGACATACACGGTCACTCCTGCGCTGAAGATTTCCTTTCACTTGTCGCAGGCCTCGCCTGTAACGGTGAAGATCTCGCGGCACCTCGCGCGATACGAGCATTTAAAGTGGCCCTACCTTGCGAAGCCGATCCTGGTGCGGGAGTTGAACCAAGGAACGATCGGCGCCGGAACGCAGACCATCACGTGGGATGGTCTGGATCAGAACGGCAGAACGGTCGTCGAGGAGCAGAATACATCGACACAGGAACTTGCGGCGATGAACCTCTGGACGACGGCCTCCCTCGAACAGCTGACGCAGAGACCCCGGTCAATCTTTTCCAGATCTCCGTAGAGGCAGGCAGCGAGAAGGTCTTCACCAATTTCGAACGCGCGGTGGGATCGGTGCGACCAAATCGCATGGTGCGCCCCTTCCGCATGGGCGTTGTCGATCGGGACGGACGTTCCTGGTGTCTGATTTCTGGGGCGCGTGCGTATGGCGATATTCGCCCGACTGGGCGATCCTCGCGAAATATCCCAAAGATCATCTGGTCGGTAGGGGCTTTGAGCCGGACGAATGCGAGGCCGCAGGAGCCGACAGTCGCGGTAACGTCTTTGCCATGAACGGCTCAGGTATCTACCGATATAACGGCGACGGCGAGGCCTACCCTGGCCGGTCCAGTCTAATCACACCAGATACATGGACTTCGGCCACGTGCTCGGGAGAACAGGCGGCAACAGCGACGAGCGATTCCGCGGGTTCGCGGTCGATGACCAAGACAACATCTATCTTGGCCAAACCCAGCCCGATCGCCGGATCCTCGTCTTCAACAGAGATGGTGTGCTTCTGCGCACCTTCTCGCTGCCCGATGGACGCCGGCCAGGGTCGATCTGGTGGATGGGGAACAACACCATCGCGCTGACAGCGGTTGGCACGAATCCCGAAGGCGTTCTGCTCTACATGGATGCGACCACGGGTGCCGTGAAAAGGCAGCTGGGTAGCGCGGGCTCTCCTTTAAATGATCCCTGAGAGCTGGGCGGGCGCTGATCGGACGATCTATGCCGGGCCATACAGAGAATGATGTCCGGCGTTACGATGCCAATGGTGATCCTGTGCCGTTCAACGCCGCCCTGCCGGCGGTTCCTGATAACCTCCCTCACGAAATTCGGTTTTACGCTCATGAAGTCGGCCTTCCGTCGAATGCGCCCGGCTATCCCCAGCCGGCGGGTGGCTATTTGATCTTCGGAAATAGCGGCTTTGCGATTTCTTCCGCAATCGACAGTCAATGATCCCGTCGTGGAAACCGAGTTGTCGCGCTTCGCCAAGGACGGCACCTATCTTGCCGGAAAAGGCGACCTTCTCCCTCGGACGCCATGCGTCCGGCAACATCTTCCTCGACAACGAGCAGCGGCCTTGTTGTATTTTCGCGACCAATTTCCAATCAACCAACCAGACATTCACGGCGGCGTGGACGCTCACGGATTTCGACGGGTTAGTGACCACGGGTTCGAGCACCTTTACGACGGTGCCGAACGCCCGCGCAGACCGTTCCCCTCAGCGTCAACGCGCCGGCGCTGGGGCACTACCGGCTGAAAGTGGACATTCTCCAGAACGGCGTTCGACTCGAGCAGTTGGAGGCGCAAATCGGCCCGGATCGCGTCGCGGGATACCAGCGAAAAACGCTACTCGCCTTTCGGCATGTGCGCGATCGGGGAGTTCGAATTGATGAAGCTCGCGGGCGTCAAGAGCTACCGCAGCGATTCGGCCTCCTGGGGAGGACCGTCGAGCCTCTCCCGGGCGTCTTCTATCCCGATCGCTCCGAGCTGGTGCAGTTCGGACGTGGGGGCGCTGAGGCGCTGCGCGCCTACGGACGGCGCGAAGGCTTCCTGCTTCTCAATGGCCTGAATTATGGCGAGAACTGGCTCGGAGGAGATTGGGTCGGGGAACCCAGGCACTTTCTCTACAGCTACGACCGTTATTTCGACTATTGCCTGAGGATTCTTGATCGCTTCTCAGGCAAGGGAGAGGCGTTCTATCAATTCTGGAACGAGCCCGACAACTTCTGGCGGCCAGCGTTTGATAGTCCAAACAGCGCGAATGGGCGCGAGCATTTCACCTTAGTTCAACAGCACGTCTGGAGCATCGTCAAGGCGCGAGACAAGAATGCGCTAGCCATTGCGGACGGTGAAGTGAACGACACGCGAGTCATGGACGAATTTGCCGACCTATGGCGCCGCCAGTTTTAATGACACCGTTCAGATGCACTACCCCGGCGCCTTTGAGGTTGCCTGGAGATGAAATCAGAGATCCGGATCTGCCGGAGTCCCACGCATCTGCCATCGAAAAACTGGTGCAGACTCGCGATCGATCTTTCCCGGGCAAGCAAGTGTGGAACACTGAAGATTCCGTTCCAGCCAATCCGAGAGACGCCTAAGTGGCGGCGGCTAACTTGCCCCGCGTGTTCATTCCGCAGATCGCCGTAGGCGTGGACAAGATCTATATCTTTCCACGGGCGGGTCTCCAAGAGCAGTCGGCTGGACGTCGCCAGTTACCTGGATGAAAACGGACATCCAGGTCCCGACGCTATGTGAGCTTTGGCGGCGATGACGAAATCGATCGAGGGAGCTGTATTCGTCGGAACGAAGCAATATGACGCTGAGGCCTACGGATATCTGTTTGCCCGCGGCCAAGATTTCGTGCTGGCTGCAAACACCTATTCCGGCACCCGCACGTGCCGGTGGACGCCGGAGGGACAATCGTGGACCTGATGGGCCGCACCGAAGGGCACGACGGGAGCCAGCTAGTCGATCTCTCCGCAGATGCAATATGTCGTCCTCCCGCGCACGAGCGCCTGGTGCGCTGGCGATCGCCGCGAGCGAACTCCAGCGACAGCTCAATGCGCTCGGTTTGCCAAACGCCGAGGCAATTCCCGGCGAGGTGACCCGCATCGCCAAGTCTGGCACCGACTGACCCGCTGATGATGAATCGCCTCTATTACTTGATCAAGGTAGCGAAGGTGGCGGCTGCGGCCGGTCGCGCGCCGGCCACGAGCACTGCGGGCCTGGCCTCCGCAGCCCGCCAGGCGGTCGAATCTCGCGAGGGCCAGCGACGGTTACTTGCGCGTAGCGCGCGCCTGACGCTCGAATGGACGGAGCGGCTGGCGCAGGAGGCCACGCAGCGACGCGACGCATGGGTTGGGCTCTTTCGCTGGCCGCCCAGGCGACCCGCGACATCGCGCCGGTCGAAACGCTGGCGTTTCCCGGAGTGGTTATTAATACCTTCATAGGAACGCCCGGAGAGATCCAGAGGTATTCGCTCGACGGTGCCAGCGAGGGACCAGAGGTCCACCTCCATCGACGACAAGTTCCGCTTCGAGATCGATCGTCGACCCGGAGAGAGCCTTGAGATGGAGATCTACGGTCTGCAACTACTACCGGCACAGCATCTCCGGCACGGTTTCTCCGCGGCTGCCGGTGGGCTGGGTGGCTTCGCCCGCGCAAGCCTCCTATTCGGTGGCCAGCCGGACAGCGGCAGCGATTCATGTTCACGGTCGCAACTCCCCAGAGCGTCGGAGCCCAAAAGTATTTCGTCGGCGGCAAGACACAATACAACGGCCAGGAGGTCCGGGAAATTCACTCTTCAGAATCACGTTCAACTCGGTTGCGACACAGACGCTGACGGTGACCAACGGCAGTGGCAGCGGCAATTACCCGCCCGGGACGCAGGTGCCAGTGAGCGCAAACCCGCCGGCTTCGGGTCAGCAATTTACGGGTTGGACGGGCGACGTCTCTATCTTGGCCAATCCGGCGGCGGCGACAACGACGGCGACGATTCCGTCGTCGAACGTCTCGATCAGGGCGACCTATTCCGGAGGCACGATCTGGCGGCGCGGAAAAGATCCGCTATCATCCCCGATCCGGTTTCGGCTGGCGAATGGTCGGCGGCGTCTTCGAGGGCAGCAACGGCAACAAGGACAGCGGACCCTATACGCCGCTATATACCATTTCAAGCGAGCCGTCTGGATGGACGGAGGTAGACGCGAGCCTGGGAGGATTTCGTTATCTGCGATACCGTTCGCCCAGCGGCGGATTCTGCAACGTGGCGGAAATCGAATTCTATCGTAATAACAACAAGCTTAGTGGACCGGGGTTCGGCACGCCAGGCAGCTACAGCGGAGGAAGCGTCAGATGCCTACCCCGCCGCCCTCGACAGCAACATATCAACTTTCTTTGATTCGAACCAGAGGCAGCAACGCTTACGTTGGCATCGACACGGGCGCGAGTCTCTACACACTGACTGTGAATAACGGCAGCGGCGACGGCACCTACCTCGAGGGAACAAGAGTCACGGTAAGCGCTGACCCACCGCCAGCCGGCCAGCAATTCTCCATGTGGACCGGCGACACGCCAATCCTCTCGAACCGGCTTCTCTCAACCACGTCGGCCCTAATCCCATCGATGAACGTCTCAATCACTGCCACCTACACTGGCTCCGGGTGGCAGCGGCGGAACAGGCACCGGCCTTCTGGGTCAATATTACAACGATCCAAGCAACTCTAGTTATCCCTTGGCTAACCCATTCACGAGTATCGCGGTGCTGACGCGGACCGACGCCAATGTGGATTTCGCCTGGGGCGGAAGCTCGCCCGAGCGCGGCTGTGACCGCCGACAATTTCTCGACGAGATGGACCGGCAAAGTCGAAGCGCCGGTAACCGGCAGCTACACCTTTACCGCCCGCGGTGACGATGGTGTGAGGCTTTACCTCAGTGGGGTGAAAGTCATCGACGGCTGGTCAGACCACGGCGCAACGGACTTCAACTATACGACAAACCTTACGACGGGAACGAAGTATGACATCGAGTTCCACTTCTATGAGCATGGCGGTGATGCCGAGTGCAGACTACAATGGAGCTATCCGGGCCAAGGCAAGCAGACGATTCCGCAAGGCCGGCTCTATGCGCCGACCAATCAGACCTATATTTTGACCGTCAATAGCGGTTCCGGCAGTGGCAGCTACACCGCGGGAACGCCAGTCAACGTCAGCGCGAACCCGGCGCCGGCGGGCCAGCAGTTTGCGGGTTGGACCGGGGATACATCGATCCTGGCGAGTGCGTCGGCCGCCTCGACGACAGCGACGATGCCATCGGCGAACGCAACGATCACGGCAACGTATTCGAATACCGGCGGCGGAGGCGGGACCGGCCTGCGCGCCCAATACTACAATGACAGTGGCGCCAACTACCCGCTGGCCAATCCATTCACGGGAACACCTGTGGTTACCCGCACGGAGCGCGGTGGATTTCGTCTGGGGCGGACGGTTCGCCGGGCGCGCTCGTGAACAATAACAATTTTTCGGTGAAGTGGAGCGGGAAAGTGAAGGCACCCGTGACAGGTAGCTACACGTTCACCGTTCGAGGCGATGATGGCGTGCGCTTGTTCATCAACGGCGACGAAGGTCCTGGACGGCTGGTCCGATCACGGAGCCACTGACTTCACCTACACCACGAATCTCGCAGCCGGAACGATGTATGACATTGAGCTCCATTTCTATGAGAATGGCGGCGGAGCGGAATGCAAACTGCAATGGAGCTATCCGGGACAGTCCAAGCAGATTATCCCGCAGAGCCAACTCTTCCCGGCAGCGAGTTACACATTAACGGTCAACAACGGCAGTGGCGATGGCAGCTATACCGCCGGAACTCAGGTTCATGTGACCGCCGATGTGCCGCCAGCGGGTCAGCGTTCGCCGCGTGGACCGGGGATACATCCATCCTGGCCGAGCCTTCGGCGCATCCACGACCGCCAACATGCCGGCATCGAATGCCACGATCGCGGCGACCTACCAATCAAGCTCGATCGGCTCCGGTCTGCGCGGACAATACTACAACGACAGCAGCAGCACGCCCTATCCACTCGCCAACCCATTCGCCGGTTCCCCCGTGCTTACACGCACCGATGGCACGGTGGACTTCAACTGGAGCAGCGGTTCGCCAGGAGCCCCGACAACCGCAAATTTCTTCTCTGTGAAGTGGACCGGCCAAGTGAAAGCACCCGTGTCGGGGACCTATATCTTTACCGTCACAGGCGATGATGGGGTGCGCCTGTTCCTGAATGGCGTCAAAGTCATTGACGGATGGAGAGACCAGGGCCCCACCTCTTACACTTACACGCACGACGCTAACAGCCGGCACACTATATGACATCGAGTTGCACTACTATGAGCACGAAGAGGGATGCGGCGTGTCGGTTGCAGTGGAGCTATCCCGGACAAGCAATTCAGGCTATTCCGCAAAGTCAGCTCTATCCCTTTGTGCAGGAGGCCGCGGGACCAGGCCTGCGCGGGCAGTACGACAACGATAGCAGCAGTGCACAGTATCCCCTGGTCAACCCATTTGCTGGTTCTCCTGTGCTTACACGCACCGATGCCAGTGTTGACTTCAACTGGAGCGGCGGTTCGCCAGGCTCTCCGGTGAGTTCAAATTTCTTTTCGGTGAAGTGGACCGGACGGCTGAGGCCGCCGGTTTCAGGTGCGTACACGTTCACGGTCACCGGCGATGATGGCGTGCGCCTGTTTATCAATGGGACCAAAGTCATCGATGGATGGCGAGATCAGGCGCAACCCCTTACACGGACAGCACGATCTTGAGCTGGCGGCACATTTTCCGACATCGAGCTGCACTACTATGAGCACGAAGGCGACGCTGCCTGTCGGCTCCAGTGGAGCTATCCCGGACAAGGCGATCCAAGCTATTCCGCAGAGCCACCTGTTCCCATAGACGTTTCCAGGAAGCGTCGACGGCCGAACCGGCAGCTCATTTCATCGCTTAAATACAGTTCGGCGGCGCAAACATCAGGCGACATGTTCGACTGAGCGTTGTCTGGATTCCGCCCTCAGACCGGTCGATCTCCGAGCGAACATCCGCGAAAATCCGTGATAGTCTGTGACTCGGTTTCGTGGATGAGTAGAAGGGTAGTGAGAAGATGAAAATCGCCACATGGAACGTGAATGGTATTCGCGCGCGAGAATCTCAGGTGCGCGAGTTGATCGAGCGCGAGCGGCCGGAGTTCCTCTGCCTGCAGGAAATCAAGGCTTCGACAGTGCAAGTGCCCGTTTCACTCTGTCAGATGGAAGGATACTGGTGTTATTGGCATGGCGGGCGAGCTTATTCTGGCGTGGGGTTGCACGTTCGCAAAGACTTGAGTGTCGAAAATCCTCTCTTTAGCCATCCAGGCTTCGACTACGAGAATCGCATCGTCTCCGTGCAGGTTGGGAATCTGATTGTCGCGTCGGTCTATGTGCCCAATGGAGGGAAGGACTTTCCGGCAAAAATGAGGTTTCTCGCGGCCGTGGACAAATACGTCGAGGATTGCCACGCAGCCGGAAACGAGCTCCTGTTTTGCGGCGACTTGAACATCACCCGCACCGACATGGACGTGCATCCGAAGGAGAGAAAGCCCAATTGTATCGGCCAACTTCCGGAAGAGCGCGATCTTCTCGAGCGAATCATTGGCAAGGGGCTGGTTGACGTCGGTCGCGCACTCGACCCTCACAATGATCAGCTTTTCACCTGGTGGGCTCCCTGGCGTAATTTGCGTCAGCGCAATATCGGCTGGCGGCTTGATTACATCCTGGCGAGTGCATCGATCGCGCGAAGAGCAGCATCCTGCACGGTGCTAGCGGAAGTCGGCACGAGCGATCACGCGCCTGTCGTCGCAGCGTTCAACCAGGTGGTTTGATCTCGCTGGGCAACAGCGAGCATCCGAGCCAATGATTTGTTACTCGCGACAAGCCCTGCCTAGTCGATCAGTCGATAATCTTGCGATGCCGTTCAAGGACCTTTTTTGCCAGCAGCCTGCAGGCGGCCAGATCCTCTGCGAGGAAATGAATGAAGCCACGGTTCTTGCAAAGGATCTCCCACTCCTCTCGACTGAATTGCTTCGAGAACTCGAGAAGCTCTACGTGCGTCGGAGGTTTCTCCACTTCCGCGTATCTACGCATTATCGTGGATCCACTATCGTCGATGAGCTGCCGTTTGGCGAGCTTGCTCTTGGCACCGAGATTATTCGGCCGCCAGCAGACCTTCGAGGTCTTCGATGACCTTGGATGGTCCGAGATATTCCTCTCCCTTGTAGCTGTGGGATAGCACTTTTCCTTGCTGATCGATGACGACCAGGCACGGAATACCGCGACCGGAATACTTCTCAAGAGGTGAGCTGCTGGCATTGGCGAATTTCAAGGCGGGCCACGGCATGCCGTCCTGTTTCATATACTCGAGCATCTCTTCCTTCGAGTTGTCCTGGCTGACGAAGATCACGTCAAACTTGTCCAGTTGAGACTTGTGCCGATTGTACCAATCCACCAGTCGCGGTGTGAATTTCCTGCATGGTCCGCACCAAGATGCAGAGAAGTAGACGGCCAAATACTTTTTGCCTTTAAGGCCTGACGCCTCGAATCGTTCCAGGCTGCTTCCATTGTAGATGACGAGCTTTCCAGTGAGACGATCGACGATCTCGTTGGTTGGCCCAGCAGTCGGCTTGGAGGCAGTCGGTGGTGGAGATTGTTTCACTTGCGGAGTTGCTGCTGTCCGTGCTGCGGCGAGCACTTCGAGTCGGGTCTTAACCGTTTGTGCCCTTGGAAGAATATCGGTATCCGCCGGCGGGAAGGTTAGCGAAGAGCCCATAGCCTCCACGACCACTCCGTCTGGCTCGATTGATTTGACGGCATAGACACGACCAGGCGAAGCTTGCATCGAGCCTGACACCTTCCCATTGACGAGAAGTGGCACTTGATGCGCGATATTGACGGTAACCTCGCGAGGCCAGAGCGCGCGAGTCGCTGCGAGCATATCGATAGTCAGTGTCTCTTGGGCGCTGAGCGCTGGTAACAGCAAGATGACGGCCGTGACGAAGCAAACCGAATAGGTGCCCCTTGAAGGCCGAGAGGTCTCGAGATCCATGGCCCCCGCTTGTAAGCATGCTACCTGAGCAGCGTCCAGTCCCAATCGACGGGGCGTAGACGGCCTTTCTTATTTGCTCCTTCTCTAGACCATCGAATCGTCGTCTCCGAAAAAGTCCCCGCCATCATCGGCAGCAAAGAACTCTTCCGAACCGGGATCGGGATTCGCCACCGATGTGTCAGCTTCTGGATCAAGTGAGCTCGTGGATTCGTCCTGGGTTGCCGGTTGATCTTCGGTCGAAGAGGGCTGACTTGTCTCGAAGACATTATTGACCACCTCAGTATTCTCCGCGACCACCGGTTCGCTGCCGATAGTTTCACCGGAGGGACCAACCAATCCTCCGAATTGGCCCGGATTGTGGCCCAACATGTTCTGAATGCCTTGGAAAAGTAACGCCCCACCAGCCACACCGGCTGCTGTCGAGAGGGCGTTCTGCAGAAAGCTGCCTCCAGCGGGACCGGGGCCGGTCTGGGGAAGCGGAGGAGGGGAAAGCTTCGACAGCGGGGCAGATTGAGACGGAGGGGTCGGCGGAGTTTCGCGCTCCGCGTGGAGGCTGCGCTGGTGATTGCCCCACTCCGAAAAGGTTCGCCACCCCGGAAAGGAAGCTTCCGCTTGACTCCTCGTCGGGGCGCTGGGCCGCGGCGAGCTGCTTCTCAAGATCGGCGATGCGGGTTTGGGCGGCAGTGAGCGCCTGCTGCATAACCAGGGTGCTCTGGACAAGCAGGTAAGGGGCGGAAGGCTGTTGCGAAACCTTTGTGCGGATGTATTCATCGGCTTGAGGGTCTTTAGGCTGCGCGGCCGCAGAGTTCAGCCGGTCAAAGAGGGTTGAAACGAGCGTGCGTTCGTCCGAAGTCATGAAACAAAGGAACTCCATTTGCACGAATTCGCAAGGGGAGGGCCATCCTCGTTTACGGCGGGCCGCCTTCAGAAAACTGGATCATCTTCACCGGGCAGGAGGGCTTTGCACGCGACTAACATCTGTGCGAGTTTGTTTCATGGATGCCGTTTCCGATGGTGTCAGCTCCTCTCAGCAATCCCCAGGTGAGCCCAATGTGAAGTTTTGCGAAACCTGCGGAGCTTCTGGCGCCCTTAAGGTGGGTGATCGCTGGCTCTGCGAGAGTTGCTATGTCGAGGCCGGCTCATGCTGCTTGGAGTTTGGTGCGACCGACCTCTGGGAGGATTCGTCCGGCGCGAAGCGACCTTGAACTGTAGCGGCGGCGTCCCCGCCGCCGGCGGGCCATCGACGATGAGGACATCGTCGCTACAGTAGTCCCTCGTTCAGGACGACCCGTCCACAACGCTGGCGCATTGCAGCCTGCGGGCATCGGCTCGTTCTACCGGGCTCTTACTTCGCCGGCGCCAACTCGGGCTGGGGGACTGAAGGTTCCTCGGTCCTCGCCGGCAACTTTGACTTCCCAGCGAACCGCTGCTGTAGCCGCTCAAGGTAGAGATAGATGATCGGCGTGATGTAGAGAGTCACAATCTGGGAAATCACCAAGCCGCCAACCACGCTCAGTCCCAAGGGTCTGCGAACATCGCCACCAGCACCCAATCCTAAAGCGATCGGGAGAGTCCCCATCATGGCGGCCAAGGTGGTCATCATGATTGGGCGGAAGCGGACGATGCAGGCGTCAAAAATCGCGACCGCTGGCGGTTTTTGATCGTTGCGTTGCGCGTCAAGAGCGAAGTCGATCATCATGATGGCGTTCTTCTTGACGATGCCGATGAGCATCAGCAACCCGACGAAGCCGTAGACGTTCAATTCCTGACGAAAGACGGCGAGCGTCAGGAGCGCGCCAAAACCTGCCGACGGCAGTCCCGAGAGGATTGTCAGAGGGTGGACGAAGCTTTCGTAGAGGATGCCCAGGATGATGTAGATGACCAGAATTGCCATCAGCAGCAGAAGGCCCAGATTTCCGAGAGACGCCTGAAAAGCCTGAGCCGCTCCTTGAAACTGTGTGCTGACTTGCTCGCCGAGTTCCGCCGCGGCGATGCGCTCGATGACGGGAACCACGTCGCTCAGGGAAGTGCCTGGCGCAAGATCAAAGGAGAGGGTGACGGCCGGGAGTTGTCCAAGGTGCTGGACGGTGAGCGGTCCAACCTGTGATTTGAACTGGGCTACGGTGCTGAGCGGAACCAACTGGCCATTCGACGATCTAACGAAGAGTCGCGAGAGATCAGCAGACTCACGCTTGAAGTTCTCGTTCGCTTCTAAAATCACCCGATATTGATCGGTAGGCGTATAAATGGTGGAGATCTGGCGAGCGCCATAGGCGTTTCCGAGGGCGCGCTCGATCTGTCCCGCGCTGATTCCGAGGCTGGATGCCTTATCGCGGTTGATATCGACAAGGATCTGCGGACTCGTGATCTGGAGGTCAGTCGTCACGTCGACAATGCCAGGGATTTGATTCATCGATCCTTCCATTTTCGTCGCCGCGTCATACAGAAGATCGAGATCGGGTCCGAAAAGCGTGAACTGATAGAGGCTCTTCGTCAGAGTCCCGCCAATGCGAATCGAAGGCGGGTTTTGTGGGAACACTTTCAAGCCCGGAATTGTGGAAAGATCTGTTCGCAGTTGGCCGATGATCTGATCGATCGGAGGACGTTCGCTTCGGGGCTTAAGACTTAGGAAGAGCCGACCAGTATTGTTCGCTCTCGCCCCGCCTCCGCCTCCGATACGCGACATGAAAGATCCAACGGCCGGATTCTTGGAGACAATACCGGCCGCCTTCTGCTGAAGCTCGATCATTTTTTCGAAGGCGACTCCCTGCTCGGCCTCCGTCGAGATCACGATTCGGCCGGTATCCTCGTTCGGCAGGAAGCCTTTCGATGCTTTGATAAACATCCAAACCGTTACCAAGGCCATGGCCAAGGCCGCCAAAGACACCATCACGTGATGCCGCAGGGCCAGGCGCAACGTCTTTTGATAACCTGCCAGGACCGCGTTGAAGACCGACTCCGACCACCGGAAGAGAGCGTTATTGCTGGCGCCATGGGCACTCTTGAGAAAACGGCTGCAAAGCATCGGGGTGAGCGAGAGCGAAACAAAACCGGAAATCAGAATGGCCACGGCAATGGTGACGGCAAATTCGTTCAAGAGCCGGCCCAAGATCCCGCCCATGAAAAGCACTGGAATAAATACCGCCGCCAGCGAAAGCGTCATCGACAGAATTGTGAATCCAATCTCTCGTCCGCCTTTGATAGCCGCCTCAAACGGTGTCTCTCCCTTTTCCATGTGGCGGACAATATTTTCGAGAACCACAATGGCGTCATCGACAACAAATCCCACCGCGAGGATAAGCGCCATCAGAGAGAAATTGTTGACGCTAAAGTTCAGCAAATACATCACGCAAAACGTGCCAATGATCGAGAGCGGGATGGCCGCGCTTGGGATAAGGGTGGCGCGCACATTCCGCAGGAAAATGAAGATCACCAACACGACCAGGGCGACCGCGAGCACCAGCGTGAACTGCACATCGTGCAGGGACTCGCGGATCGAAATCGAGCGGTCATAAAGGATATCCAATTTGACCCCTCCAGGGAGCTGCGCCTTGAAAGTGGGGAGAAGCTCGCGAATGCGATCAATCACTTGGACGGTATTGGCACCGGGTTGCCGGAGGATTGCCAAAACGATGCCGCGACTTTGATTGTACCAGCCGAGATTCTTGTCGTCTTCTACGCTATTGATGACGCTGGCGATTTGCTTGAGGCGGACGGGAAAGCCATCCCGATACGCGACAATGACCTCGCGAAAATCCTCCGCACGCTCCAGTTTGCCGGTCGTTTTGATCGTTCGCGATTTCGGTCCGGCATCGAGCTCTCCGGTAGCCTCATTGGAATTTGCTTCGCGAATCGCGTTCTCAACGTCATCGAATCCGATCCCGCGGGCGGCGAGTTCCCTGGGATCGACCTTGACGCGGACCGCGAACTTCTGCGCGCCGAAAATATCGACCTGAGCGACACCGCTCACTGTAGAGAGGCGCTGTCCGATCAGGGTCTCAGCGTATTCGTTGACTTTGTTGAGCGGCAATGATTCGGAATGAGCGGCCAGCATCAAGATCGGCTGCTCCGCAGGGTTGACCTTGCGAAACGAGGGAGGAGCCGGCATGTCTGTGGGCAGATCTCGTTGGGCCTGTGAAATCGCGGCCTGGACGTCCTGCGCCGCGGCATCAATATTGCGGGAGAGTTCGAACTGGATGGTGATGCTCGTGGATCCCAGTGAACTCGTCGAGGTCATCGACTCGATTCCGGCTATGGTCGAGAACTGCTTTTCCAGCGGCGTAGCTACCGAGGAAGCCATCGTCTCGGGCTCAGCACCCGGCAAGCTGGCAGAAACGTTAATCGTGGGGAAATCAACGTTAGGCAGATCGCTGACCGGCAGCCGAAAATAAGCGAGCAGGCCCGCTCCGAGGATCGAGATCATGACAAGGGTCGTCATGATCGGACGCCGCACGAAGGGATCAGTCAGGCTCATTTCATCCGGAGGTAGTATTTCCGGCGACTTCAGGCTTCTGGGATTCCACGATCGTAATTTTGGAGCCAGGCGAAATACGGAGCTGACCGCTCGTGACGACGAGTTCGCCGGGCTTCAGGCCTTCCGTGACGACGGTCAGATCGCCGACAGCGCGCCCGACTTTCACTTTCCTCATCTCGGCAGTGTTTCCGGAAATGACAAAGACCTGGGATCCTTGCTGGCCTTCCATGATAGCGGTTGTGGGCACAGTCAGGGCGTCTGGTTGATCGGCGAGCTTGACGGTTACATCGACGAATTGGCCTGGCCAGAGAGTGTCATCCTCATTCGGAAAGGTGGCCTTGAAGGCGATCATGCCCGAGACCCGATCGACTTTGTTATCAATAACCGTCAATTCGCCAGTGCCGAGGAGCCGGCCACTGTCTGGATCGCGTGCGCTGACAATCGGTTTCCCAGTTGCCATCCATTTCCGCACTTCGTTGAGTGCACCTTCATGCAGGGAAAACGCGACATAAATCGGCTCCATCTGATTGATGACGGTCAAGACATCGGTATTGGCATTGACGATATTGCCCGGTTTAAGAAGAGCCGACCCGGCGCGACCTGAGATTGGCGCACGCATTTGCGCCCAGCCGACTGAGAGTTGGGCTTCATCCACATCGGCCTGCCGCGCATCAAGGACTGACCTTTGAGATTCAGCCATTGATAAATATTGTGAAAACTGCTCCTTGGATGCGACCCCACGATTGATCAAGGTGGTGTATCTCTCCGCCTGTTCGCTGGCGTTGTCGGCGGTGGATCTAGCCATCGCCAGATTCGCCTGAGCCCGCTTGAGAGCGACTTCGAAGGAACGGGCATCGATATCGAACAACGGGTCGCCTTGCTGCACCTCGGCGCCATCCGCGAAGTGCACACGCAAGATTTCTCCTTGCACCTTCGACTTAAGCTGAACGCTGGCGATCGGCTCAACCGCGCCAATCGCACGCATCTCGATCGGCATATTTCGCACCTCTGCAGTGGCCGCCTCCACGGGAATAGGAGGTGCTTCCGCGGCATCTTGGGAGCCAACTCTCTGGCACGCAGAGGTGGCGAGAACTGCAGCCATTAATGTGGGAGCGAGGAAACGTTTCATGCACCGAAATTGCCCTTCATCAAGATCGAAGGCGTAGCGGCGCCATTCAAGAAACAATCGGCGGCAAAGTCTGCCGAGGCACTCAAGTGCCCGTTGCCACGTTCCCGAATCCACTGGCGAATCATTTGCAGGGTGATGCCAAGAAATGCGACCGCATACAGTCGAGGGTCACCGGACTTCAGTTCCCCGCTCTGCTGTCCACGAACAATACAACCCTCGATCGAAGTCAGGTTTCTCCGCTTAAGTTCTTCCATCTGCTTCCAATGTTCCTCGTTCAAGGGTGAGCGCGCCATTTGTTGCTGATGTAGAAATAACTCAAAGAACTGGCGATTAGTTTCGTGATAAGCAAAAAGAGCTTGCGCCGCGGCGCGGAGGCAGGCCTTCGCAGATGCCTCTGCATTCAATGCTCCCTCCAGTCGGGTGACAACTTCATTCATCTTCTCAACGATCACGCTCCCATAGAGATCCGCCTTGTCCCGAAAGTATAAGTAGATCGTGCCGACCGCTAGGTCCGCGCCAAGGGCAATCTCGGTAATCGAGGCCTCGTAATACCCACGCGCACTGAACACCTCCTCAGCCGCCGCCAGGATTCGCTTGCGCCTCCGCGCACCGCGCTCCACACGCCGGCGAGAAAGTCGTTGCGAGGTCGAGATTTCTGAACCATGGTTCATACAATGAATGTATATTCATTTTTGAGGGTCAGGTCAAGCCGCGCTGTTAGATGAACTATGGAAGGGAAGTATAGGGTCGGGCAAAGAAATCGGGGAACAAAAGCAATCCTCGGCGATTCAATCTGATATGAGTTCAGAAGATGAGTTTCGATCGGCCCTGGGTCGGTCAGTGGTGGCTCTTCCTCGGGAGGCCACCAAACCGTCCCGGATGAAGCTTTCCTGGCGACTGCTTCGGTGGCTAGTGCTTCTTGGTCTTGCGTTGGCTGGTTTAGCGATGTGGAGGTCCCGGCCTGCCAGCGGCTCGGCGGAAATGAGTCACGCCAATAACAGCAAACGGGCAGTGGTTCCTGTCCAGGCCGCTCAGGCAGAAGTCGGAAAGTTTCCGATGTATCTGAACGGTCTTGGGATCGTGCAGCCCTTCTATGGCATTACCATGCGGGCGCGCGTCGACGGCGAGCTAGAGCAGGTCTACTTTCAGGAGGGACAAAGTGTAGAGAAGGGTGACCTAATTGCCCAGATTGATCCGCGGACCTATCAAGCCCAGCTCGATCAGGCGAAGGCTAAAAAAGCCCAGGATGAAGCGCAGCTGGCCAGCTCGCAGCTCATGCTGCAGCGGGATACACAGTTGATCAAGAACAGGGTGATTGATCAGCAAACCTACGATACGCAGAGGTATGCGACCGATCAGCTTCAAGCATTGGTGCAGGCCGATCAGGCCGCGATCGATAATGCACAAACGCAACTCGACTATACCCATCTCGTGGCACCGATCTCCGGGCGCGTCGGCATCCGGCTAATCGATCCGGGAAACATCGTTCACAGCTCAGACACTGGTGGGATTGCGACGATCAACCAAGTGCAGCCCATTTCAGTGCTCTTCACGCTTCCCCAACAGGAGTTGGGAAAGGTTCGTGAAGCCTTGCAGCAAAACAAGGCGCTCCAGGTGGTCGCACTCGATCGTGACAATTCCTCTACCCTTAGTAACGGCACGTTGGCCGTGCTCGACAATCAGATCGATTCCGCTACCGCTACCGTCAAGCTTAAGGCGACTTTCGACAATGCCGACTTGCGCCTCTGGCCTGGGCAATTCGTCAATGTTCGCTTGCTTTTGGGCACGAAATCCAACGCGGTGACGGTTCCTGCTCCAGCGGTGCAACGTGGGCCCCGCGGAATGTACGTCTACTTGTTAAGTCCAGACAACAAGGCTGAGATGCGCCCGGTGATCGTTGGATCAACAGAGGACAATCGGACGCTTGTCGAGTCAGGCTTGCAAGGGGGAGACCGGATAGTTGTGGATGGGCAATACCGCCTTCAGCCTGGCGCGACCGTCGAGATGGCCAACAATTCCACGGGCGACGAGTCTCGCAAAAAGCAGTGAACGTTTCGGAGCCATTTATCCGACGCCCGATCGCGACGTCGCTTCTGATGTTTGGGATCGTCTTGATCGGCTCATTGGGATACAAGTTTCTCCCCGTTTCCGCGCTCCCGACCGTTGATTTTCCAACGATCCAAGTAGTTTCCCAATATCCCGGAGCTGATCCCCAAGTCATGGCCTCCCTGGTGACCGCTCCGCTAGAGAAGCAATTCGGTCAGATCAGCGGCCTCGCGAACATGAATTCGATCAGTTCGTTCGGCACCTCAGTGGTCACCTTGCAGTTCGTGCTGGGCCGCAAGATTGACGAAGCAGGCCAAGACGTTCAGGCGGCCATCAATGCGGCGGGCGGCTTGCTACCTCAGGATATGCCAAATCCGCCGACATTTAACAAAGTTAACCCCGCGGATACACCGATCCTTACGCTTGCAATCACATCCGACAACCTGCCGCTCGACAGGGTCAACGACTTCGCTGACTCGATCCTGGCCCAGAAGCTGAGTGAAGTCTCGGGAGTCGGCCTGGTTACAATTCAGGGCAACCAAAAGCCGGCGATTCGTGTGCAGGTCAACCCGGCGGCTGTTTCAGCGCAAGGTTTGAGCCTGGAGGACGTTCGAGCAGCGATCGCACAGGCCAATGTCAACGCGCCGAAGGGAAGCTTTGACGGCAAGCAGCAAGCCTTTACTTTGGGCTCCAACGATCAAATTCTTCAGGCAGAGGATTTCAAGCCCATCATCATTGCCTACCGCAACGGAGGACCAGTGCGCCTGCAAGACGTTGCCGCCGTGTTTGATGGTGTCGAAAACGATCGTTTGGCGGCGTGGATCGCAACCCCTGGTCAAAGCTATCAGCCTGCCGTTCTCCTCGATATTCAGCGCCAGCCTGGCGCGAACATCATAGAAACCGTTGAACGCGTAAAAAATCTCCTGCCCCGCTTGACGGCTTCACTCCCTGCCGGCGTTCGTCTCTCCATCTTTTCCGACCGCACCGAGACGATTCGAGCTTCTGTGGCCGACGTGCAATTTACGCTGGTGTTGACAGTCGGATTGGTCGTCCTCGTCCTGCTCCTATTTTTGCGGCGTTTGCGCGCCACCGCCATCCCGAGCGTGGCTTTGCCACTTTCGCTCCTGGGCACTTTTGCGGTCATGTCGCTCGCAGGTTTTAGCCTCGACAACCTGTCGCTAATGGCGTTGACGATCTCGACCGGCTTCGTCGTCGACGATGCCATTGTGATGATCGAAAATATCTTTCGATATATCGAGAACGGTGATCATCCCTTTGAGGCTGCTCTCAAGGGTTCGAAGCAAGTTGGCTTTACGGTCATTTCGCTAAGCATTTCTTTGATCGCGGTATTCATTCCTCTTCTCTTCATGTCCGGCATCGTCGGACGACTCTTTCGAGAGTTTGCCATTACCTTGAGCACGGCAGTTGCGGTTTCGGCATTTGTTTCGCTGACGCTAACTCCAATGATGTGTGCCAAGATGCTCCGCCGCGAGGATGAGCAGCACGAAAACGCCTTCCAGCGGGTGGTTGAGCGCGGCTTTAAGATGGTGCTGCGGCTCTATGATCGCTCACTGGGTTTTGTTTTGCGCCACCAAACCGCCGCTCTTATCGTCGCCGCGGCGACCCTTGTCGCGACGGGCGTCCTCTATGTGTTTGTGCCGAAAGGTTTGCTCCCTCAGCAAGACACCGGGCTTATCGTTGGCGTCACCGACGCCTCCGAGGATGTTTCCTTTCCGGCGATGCTTTCGCTTCAGCGAGCGGTTACGGATGCGGTTACAACCGACCCGGATGTCGAGCGGGTCGCGGGATTCGTCGGCGCAGGCATCGTAAATTCCACGCCAAATACCGGACGACTCTACGTAGTGCTTAAGCCGCGTAGGTCCCGTGCATCGGCAGAACAAATCATCGCCCGTTTGCGAGAAAAAGTCGGCCGCATCGAGGGGGTTGACGTCTTTTTTCAAGCTGCCCAAGACCTCCAGATTGATACGCACACCAGTCGTACCTGAGTATCAATATATCCTGGAAGGCCCCGACGCTGGGGATCTTGCGCAATGGGTTCCGAAGCTTGTTGATAGATTAAAAACCTTACCGCAGCTGGCGGATGTGGCCAGCGATCAGCAGGAAAGTGGTCTTCAACTCCAGGTGGAGATTGATCGCACGCAGGCCTCGCGTTTGAACGTCCCGATCCAGGCGATCGATGACACCCTTTACGACGCCTTCGGCCAAAGGCAAATCTCAGTCATCTTTACCCAGCTAAATCAATACCGGGTGGTCATGGAAGTTCCTCCGGAATTCCGTAGTTCGGTGAGCGACCTCGACAAGATTTACGTCAAATCCACTAGCGGTTCGCTCGTTCCGCTGAGTGCCTTCGCAACCGCCCGTATCCAAACGACACCGCTCGTGATAACACATCAGGGGCAGTTCCCTTCGGCAACGCTCTCCTTCAACCTCGGACGAGGCCATTCGTTGGGAGAGGCGGTGCGGGCAATCGAGCAAGCTCGTCGGAACATTGGAATGCCGGACGCAATCGTCGCGGAATTTACGGGCAGTGTGGCGGAGTTTCGCGCTTCGCTCGCAAGCGAACCTTTCCTGATTCTTGCGGCAGTCGTGGTCATCTACATTGTGCTGGGAGTCCTCTATGAGAGCTATATCCACCCGTTGACGATCCTATCCACTTTGCCCAGCGCCGGGGTAGGAGCGCTCTTGGCCCTTGATCTTTACCAGATGGATTTTTCTTTGGTTGCCTTGATCGGAGTCGTCCTGCTCATCGGCATCGTAAAAAAGAACGCGATCATGATGATCGACTTCGCGCTCGGCGCCCAACGCGAACGAGGCTTATCGGCCTATAGCGCAATCTACGAAGCATGCTTGCTTCGCTTTCGCCCAATCATGATGACCACCGCCGCGGCTCTCTTGGGCGCGCTCCCCATGGCGCTGCAGACTGGGACCGGTTCAGAGCTTCGCAGACCTTTGGGAGTCGCCATCGTTGGCGGCTTGCTGCTCTCCCAATTTCTTACGCTGTACACTACGCCCGTCATCTATCTTGCTCTTGATCGAGTCGAGCGTTGGATTTCCCAACGCCGCGAGGCTCCGCGGCCGATCGGACCGCTTCAATCCGCTGCCCGATGAACGTTTCCGGTCCATTTATCCGGCGCCCGATTGGCACGTCGCTACTCGCCGTCGGATTGTTACTGCTCGGCGGGACGGCGTATTTCTTTCTGCCAGTTGCGCCGTTGCCGCAGGTGGACTTTCCGACAATCGGTGTGAACGCGTCACTTCCTGGCGTCGACCCGGCGACCGCGGCTAGTTCTTTGGCCGCCCCGTTGGAACGACGTCTCGGGCAAATCGCTGGCCTAACGGAAATGACCTCTGTTAGCTCGCTGGGAGGAGCCAATGTTACGACTCAATTCGACTTGAGCCGAAACGTGAATGACGCTGCGCGCGATGTGCAAGCGGCAATCAATGCCGCCGAGCGAGACCTCCCCGCCAACCTGCCGAGCCCGCCGACCTACCGAAAGTACAATCCGGCCGACGCCCCCGTGATGGTTCTAGCGATGACTTCGCCGACCATGCGGTTGTCGGAAGTCTACAACTTGGCCGACCAGATCGTGGCTCAGCGCCTCTGCCAGCTCTCAGGTATTAGCCAAGTCGGAATCTACGGCGGCGCTAAGACCGCGGTGCGCGTGCAAGTCAACCCGGCTGCCCTCGCCTCGATGGGAATGAGCTTGGAAGACGTCCGAAGTTTTCTGCAAAACACTAACAGGCTTATGGCCAAGGGGTCAGTGGACAACGCCGGGAAAAGCCTGATGGTTTCCGCAAACGACCAAATCTTGGGAGCCGACAGTTATAGATCCCTCGTGCTCGCTGAACGAAACGGTCTTCCCGTGAGGTTGGGCGCCATCGCTAACGTGATCGACAGTACCTGAAAATACCTTTCAGGCCGGCTGGTTTAACAGGGAAAGGGCCGTGTTAATGCCCGTGTTCAAGCAATCCGACGCGAACGTCATAGCCGTAGTCGATGAAATTCGCGAGCTCTTGCCACAGATTCAACAATGGCTTCCGCCAGGCGTAAACCTAAGCATTCTTAGCGATCGCACCGAGACCATTCGAGCATCAGTCCACGATGTCCAATTCACGCTCGTCCTGACCATCACCTTGGTGGTCGTCGTGATGGCTATCTTCCTTCGGCGATTCTGGCCGACATTTATCGCCGGGGTGACCGTGCCGCTGTCGTTGGCGGGGACCTTCGTCGTCATGTGGCTGTGTAAATTCAGCCTTGATAATATCTCCTTGATGGCGCTCACCGTCGCCGTGGGCTTTCTCGTGGACGACGCCGTCGTCGTGATTGAAAACATCGTGCGACATATCGAAGGAGGAGAGTCACCATTCGCGGCAACGTTGAAGGGTGCGGAGCAGATCGGATTTACCGTCATTTCGATAAGCCTCTCCCTCGTCGCGGTCTTTATTCCAGTTCTTCTGATGGGAGGATTGATCGGACGCCTTTTCCGCGAATTTGCAGTAACCCTGTGCGTCGCGATTCTTGTTTCAGCGATCATTTCTCTCACACTCACCCCCACGCTTTGCGGGCAATTTCTGCGCGCGACTCCGAAGCAGCGAGGGCAAAGTTCGCGCTTTGCAGAGTGGCTGCAGGAGGGCTACGCCCGCGCGTTGCGCTGGGTTTTCAAACACCGTTTCTTAACTCAGATCCTCACCGTGGCAACCTTGGCCCTTTCCGTTTGGCTCTACGCTGTCACCCCCAAAGGCTTCTTTCCCCAACAGGATACCGGTATGATCTTTGGAACGACCGAGGCCGCGCAGGATATTTCCTTTGCCGACATGGCAAAAAAGCAGCAGCAAATGGTGGAGATATTGTTGGCCGATCCGGCGATTGCCACAGTTGGCTCCTTTGTGGGATCTGGCGGCGGAGGCAACGCACAAAACAACGGGCGAATGTTTATCGCCTTGAAAGCACCAGATCAGCGCGCTCCTATTGATGAGGTGATTGCGCGAATTCGCGCGAAAACTGCCAAGGTGCCGGGAATAGCACTCTTTCTTCAGCCCGTGCAAGACATTCGGGTCGGCGGCCGGCTGACCAAGTCACTCTACCAGTATACGCTGCGCAGTGTTGACTTGGATGAACTCACCACCTGGGCGCCGCTTCTGGTCGCAGAGTTGAAGAAATCTCCCGAGCTTGCCGACGTGAATAGCGACCAGCAGTTCCAAGGTCTTCAGACGACCATTATCGTTGACCGCGACGCAGCGGGGCGGCTGGGAATTCAGCCCGAAGCAATTGACTCGACCTTGTACAGTGGCTTCGGACAGCGCCAAGTCTCCATCATCTATGGACCGCAAAATCAGTATCGTGTGGTGCTGGAAGCGGACCCGCAATATCAGGGAGATCCGAAGGCGCTTGAGAAAGTCTTCGTTCGTGCGGCGAGCGGCCAAATGGTTCCGTTGAGCAGCATCGCGCACTATCAGATCGCCAATGTTCCGTTGGCAGTGAACCACCAGGGCCAGTTCGCAGCCGTGACAATTTCTTTTAACCTCGCGCCGGGTGTATCTCTAGAACGAGCCACTCAAGCAATTGATCACGCGGTGAGAGAGTTGAAGATGCCCGCAACCGTAACCGGGGCTTTTGCAGGTAACGCTCAGGTCTTCCAGCAGTCTGTGGCCAATCAACCTATCCTCATCCTGGCCGCTTTGCTCGCGGTCTATATTGTCCTCGGCATGCTCTACGAGAGCCTGGTCCACCCGATTACCATTCTCTCCACACTACCCAGCGCGGGTCTGGGCGCGCTCTTGGCTCTGGAGCTTACACGGTTCGAGCTTTCGATCGTTGCAATGATTGGAATCATCCTGCTCATCGGGATTGTGAAAAAGAACGCCATCATGATGGTGGACTTTGCCCTTGAAATGCAACGAAAGGGTCACTTGAAGCCGGAGGAAGCCATTTTCCAGGCATGCCTCGTGCGATTTCGCCCGATTACGATGACCACTCTCGCAGCGCTATTCGGAGCACTCCCCTTGGCGATCGGTCTCGGCGTCGGATCCGAACTTCGCCGCCCGCTGGGAATCGCAATCGTTGGCGGCCTGATCGTCTCCCAAGTTCTTACTCTCTTTACCACACCCATAGTCTATCTCGCCTTGGAACGGGTTCGTAGCTGGTTCCTAAAACGACGCCGCGAAAGTCAGATACCCCATCTGCTAACTGAGCCAGCTTAAGAGTCATTTTGTCTGCTCAACACCGCCGGATTGAGACAGAGTGACTCATATTGTCGCTACACTGAGAGTCGGATCCCGAGCTTATTCCCCTAGTATCAAACACGTTGGGAGATTCTCATTGGTTCATGGAACGCTCATTGCTGACTGATCAGCAGATATCGCGATATTATGGCAAAGATTTTAGGAATTGATTTGGGCACGACCAACTCCTGTATGGCGGTAATGGAGGGAGGCGAGCCCGTAGTTTTGGAGAATTCGGAAGGCGCTCGGACAACGCCTTCTGTGGTGGCTTTTTCGAAGACGGGCGAGAGGCTCGTCGGTCAAGCGGCCAAGCGCCAGGCGGTAACCAATCCGCAGAACACTGTCTTTTCCGTGAAGCGTTTTATGGGTCGCAAGTACTCGGAAGTTCAGGATGAGTTTAAGCGTGTTCCTTACAAAGTTGTCGAGGCTTCCAACGGCGATGTGCACATCGAGGTTGAGGTGGGCGGTGAGAGGAAGCGCTTCAGCCCGCCGGAGATTTCCGCGATGATTCTGGGCAAGCTTAAGGCGGATGCCGAAGCCAAGCTCGGAGAGAAGATCACCCAGGCAGTGATCACGGTTCCGGCTTACTTTAATGATTCCCAGCGCAACGCTACCAAGGATGCCGGCAAAATCGCCGGACTTGAAGTTCTGCGAATCATCAATGAACCGACCGCTGCGTCGCTGGCTTATGGGTTGGACAAGAAGAAGGATGAAAAGATAGCGGTGTATGACCTCGGCGGCGGCACGTTCGACATTTCCGCCTTGGAGATTGGTGACGGAGTATTCCAAGTGGCCGCCACCAACGGTGACACCCATCTTGGCGGTGACGATTGGGACAATCGGCTGATGGACTGGATTATCGACGAATTCAAGAAGGATACTGGGATAGATCTTTCGAAGCAGCCCGATGCCGTTCAGCGGATCAAGGAAGAGTCCGAGAAAGCCAAGATCGCGCTCTCTTCGACTCAGGAATACGAGATCAATTTGCCGTTTGTGACCGCGGATCAGACAGGTCCCAAGCATATCCAGAAAAAGTTGACTCGTTCAAAACTTGAGCAACTCACCGACGACCTCTTCGAGCGCACTGTTAAGCCGGTCAAGGATTGCTTGAACGACGCAAAATGGAGCGCGAATACCGTCGATGAGCTGGTGCTTGTCGGAGGTATGACGCGGATGCCAAAAGTCATCGAGACGGCCCGCTCGCTCATCGGCAAGGAGCCTCACAAGGGAGTTAATCCCGATGAAGTCGTGGCCGTAGGCGCATGCATTCAGGGAGGTGTTCTCAAGGGCGACGTCAAGGATGTGCTCTTGCTCGACGTGACTCCGCTGACTCTGGCGATCGAAACCGCCGGTGGGATCGCCACGGCGATGATCCCGCGCAATACGACCATCCCGACACGGAAGTCGCAGATTTTCTCGACTTACAGTGACAGCCAACCAGGCGTGGAGATCAAGGTGCTCCAAGGCGAGCGTCCCTTGAGCCGTGACAACAAGCAACTCGGCACCTTTCACCTGGACGGAATCCCTCCGGCTCCGCGAGGTGTTCCTCAGATCGAGGTCACTTTCGACATCGATGCCAATGGCATTCTCAACGTCAGCGCCAAGGATCTCGGCACAAGTAAGGAGCAGAAGATCTCCATCACCGGGTCCAGCGGCTTGACCAAGGATGAAGTCGAAAGGATGCAGCGCGAGGCGGAAAGCCACGCCGAGGAGGATCGCAAGGCGAAAGAGGCGATCGAACTGCGGAACAACGCCGACAACCTCGCTTATCAAGTCGAGAAACAACTCAAGGAACTCGGCGACAAGCTCGACGGCGCGACGAAACAGTCGGTCGAGGAGGCGGTCACCAAGGTTCGCGAGAGCTCTCAAGGGCAACGACAACGACGAAGTCAAGAGGACGTTTGATGCCTTGCAGGCCAAATTCCAAGAGGTAAGCTCCGAGCTCTACAAAAAGGCGTCTGCCCAGACTGAACCCCAGCCCGGCCCCTCAGAGGGAGAGGTCCATCCGCCAGGAGCTGAGAAGAAGGATTCCGACGTCGTCGACGCCGAGTTTGAGATGGTCGACGAAGACAAGAAGAAGAGTTGATCGACAAGCTTTAACAATCGTCTCCCGCGCCGCCTATGCGGCAGTCGGGGATCAACGTTAAAAACCAACCAACAAGAAGAAAAATCGACAGCCCTATGGCCAATGTGAACATCAAGCCTCTCGGCGATCGCGTGCTCGTGCACCCGCTCGAAGAGAAGGAAGTCAAGAAGGGCGGTATCATTATTCCCGATACCGCCAAAGAAAAGCCCCAGGAAGGGAGAGGTAGTCGCCCTCGGAACGGGAAAACGCGATGACGATGGAAAGCTCATCGAGTTTACCGTCAAGAAGGGAGACAGAGTCCTGATCTCCAAATACGGCGGCACAGAAGTTAAAATTGAAGGCGAGAGCTACCTGATTATGCGTGAGGACGATATCCTCGGCATTATCGGCTGATGCTTCGCAAACGATTAACAGATCAAAATAGTAATTATCTATTATGGCAGCCAAACAACTCACGTTTGACGAATCCGCGCGGCACTCGCTGCTCCGCGGCATCGAGAAGCTCACGAAAGCCGTAAAGGCCACTCTCGGCCCGGCCGGCCGCAATGTGATTCTCGACAAAAAATTCGGCAGCCCCACCATTACCAAGGACGGCGTGACCGTCGCCAAAGAAATCGAGCTCGAGGACTCCTATGAAAATATGGGAGCCCAGCTCGTCCGCGAAGTCGCCAGCAAGACGAGCGACATAGCCGGTGACGGAACTACTACAGCGACCGTTCTCGCCGAGGCAATCTACCGCGAAGGCCTCAAGAACGTCACCGCGGGCGCGAACCCAACCAGCCTCCAACGCGGAATCAACAAGGCCGTTGAAGCTGTTGTGGCCGAGCTCGCCAAGATCAGCAAGAAGGTTAAGGACAGCTCCGAGATCGCCCAAGTGGCGACAGTTTCGGCCAACTGGGACACCACGATCGGTCAGATTATTGCCGACGCCATGGACAAGGTCGGCAAGGATGGCACCATCACGGTGGAAGAAGCCAAGAGCATTGAGACCACGCTGGATGTGGTCGAAGGCATGCAGTTCGATAAGGGCTATCTTTCGCCCTATTTCGTGACCAATGCCGAAAGTCTCGAGGTGGTTCTGGAGAACGCCTACATCCTGATTCATGAGAAGAAGATCAGCAGCCTCAAGGATCTGCTGCCGCTTCTCGAGAAGGTGGCGAAGGCCGGCAAGCCGCTTCTGATCATCGCCGAAGATGTCGAAGGCGAGGCGCTCGCCACGCTTGTCGTCAACAAACTCCGTGGCACGCTCCAAGTTGCAGCCGTCAAAGCCCCTGGCTTTGGTGATCGGCGCAAGGCCATGCTCGAAGACATCGCTGTCCTGACCGGCGGACGCGTCATCACCGAAGATCTCGGCATCAAGTTGGAGAACATCACGCTTGAGGATCTCGGAAGGGCCAAACGGATCGTGATCGACAAGGAGAACACCACGGTCATCGAAGGCGAGGGCAAGAACGCGGACATCCAGGGCCGTGTGACCCAGATCCGGCGTCAGATCGAAGAGACCACCAGCGACTACGATCGCGAGAAGCTCCAGGAACGCCTGGCCAAACTCGCGGGCGGCGTGGCGGTCATCAATGTCGGCGCCGCGACCGAGACCGAGATGAAGGAAAAGAAAGCTCGCGTCGAAGACGCGCTCCACGCGACTCGCGCGGCCGTTGAGGAAGGGATCGTTCCGGGCGGTGGAGTTGCCTTCATCCGTTCGCAAAAGGCGCTCGATAGCGTTGCCCTCGAAGGCGACGAAAAGATCGGACTCGAAATCGTCCGTCGGGCTATCGAGCAACCTCTCCGCACCCTGGCAGACAACGCCGGCAAGGAGGGAGCCCTCATCGTGCAGGAAGTCAAGAAGCGCAAGGGAAGCAATGAAGGCTACAATGTAGCGACTGGTGAGTATGAAGACCTCGTCAGGGCTGGCGTTGTGGATCCAACCAAAGTGACCCGCAGCGCGCTGCAAAACGCCGCTTCAATCAGCGGTCTGCTGCTCACGACCGAGGCCCTCGTCACAGAGATTCCGGAAAAGGAGAAGACGCCTCCGATGCCGCCAGGCGGCGGAGGAATGGGCGGAATGGACTACTAAGTCGGACATCGCCTTGTGGCGCGTGAAAGACGCGTCGTCAAAGAATCAAAGCCGCCTCGGGGAGACTCGAGGCGGCTTTCTTTTGGTTCCGAACCGAACGAAGATATTCCATTTCCCAGGCTTGCACTATTGAGTAGGAAGCATGCTCGACATCCCCAATCTGTCGTGCGCCCGTGAAATTTCGCCCTGTGATTCTCGCCAGTTTGGCGGCTCTGCTCATTTTCGATGCGGGCTGCGCGGTAAGTCCCGCTCCCAAGAAGGGCTATCCCCCGCTGGATGTCAGCGTGGAGCAAGCTGGCGTGCGTTTGCTGCGGCGGGGAATGACCGTTTGCTTGATACGGACTGATTTGCCCAACGTTGAAAGATGGGAAATTATCAATCGCAATACGGAAATCGTCATCAAGTCACGAGGCGACCGAGGACCCGCAGCCGTCGAATTGTTCGATACGCAATCAGGGATTCTCAAAGGCAAAGTAATGGAACACGCTATTCCTGATGGGCAGCCCGCGTGGGCGGCGGGGTTTGAAAATTAGAGCGAAGATGATTGTCGAAGCCTCGCCTCAGGTACTGAGTTCGGCGCTTTGCGGCTGACAACGAGGTGGACTGTGGATCAAGCGGCCGGTGAAATTTGCGAAGGTCCTCAAACGTGGTTGAGCTTGTGCCATGGCCGCGCAGGTCCGCTTCTGACAGCTTGAGAAGACTCCGCGAAGTAGCCGAGGCGATCGAAAATTGCATGGCTATCTCGATCGTCCCAAGCGGTTCAGATCGGGTGGAACTGGAGGACCGGAGTAGAGTCAAGAATTAGCACGAGCGCGGCCGGAAATGGTGAGTCTTCGTGCTAAAGTGGTCGTGATCGTCTTGAAACGGTCAGACTTCCCGTCTATACGTTTTTGAATGTCTGTGGACGTCGCTGGATTGGTTCAAAAGCTGCTGACCAAGCTGAGCAATTCGCGGGACTTCACGATTTCTGCTGCTCTGCACGCGGTTCTCATTGCGCTCTTTGGAGGCACAGTGCTGTATCGCGCGGTGCAGGAGCCGCCCGATTTTGAGGGGGAGTGGGGAGGGTTTGTGCAACCGAACGAGGTGGCGGCTCCTCCGGCGACGCAACAACCTCCGCCGCAAGAGACGACATTCAATGTGGCGGCGGTCCCCGCGGCGGTGAGTTCGTCGCAGATTAGCACGATCACGACGACAGCGGCAAATCCGTTGAACTTTGCCATGGATCCGATCATCACGGCGCCGATCACGACAAGTCCGACAGCGCCTTCCCAACCCGCGGTCGCGCCACCCGCCGTCGGGTGCCGGAATGGATGGGATGAGCACCGCGGTAGCGGCGCAGATCAAGGCATTCACAGGAGGTTGGGGAAAGGGACAGGGAAGCGGGGTGGGGACTCGGTCGCGGGAGTTCGAATTCACGGCCTATATCGGCCAATACAGCGGGGGAAACTGGAACTCGACAGTGCGCATCTCCGCCGGGAAGCAAATTGAAACCGGGAGTCTGCCAAACCTGCTCTACCTAATGAGCGCCTGGTCGAAGGATAAGATCAAGACCAACTATAAGAATGTTCAGGCGATCAAGCTGGACAGCGACGAAATTTTTTCAGTCAAGCCACCGTTCATCTTTCTTACCGGGACCCGGGATTTCAAATTGACAGACAAGGAGGTGGAAAACCTTCAGAAATACGTGCGAATGGGCGGATGTATTTGGGGCGACAGCTCACTGCCAGGATTGCGGTCGCGCTTTGACATCGCCTTCAAGCGCGAGATGAAGCGCGTGATTCCCGATGTGGATAAGAATTTTGAGCCGCTGCCCGCAAACCATCCCATCTTCACGGAGGGTTATTTTGCCGACATCAAGGAGGTTCCGCCCGGCTTAAACTTTTACAAGGAACCGGTCTTTGCGATGAAGATCTACGGTGAAATTGCGATCTTGTACACCGCCAACGATTATGGCGACATGTGGCAGGTCGGTCTAAACCAACAGGGGCAAATCGACCTGAGGAAAGATGCGAACGATCGTTACGTCGCCATCAATCCGGACATTTATGATCGACGAGATGTCTACCTGCGCAACATAGATCCGGCGGCTCTCTCGACGTGCTTTAAGTTTGGGACGAATGTCGTCATTCACCTGCTGACACGCTGGGAAAGCAAGGTGCGCACTGCGCCGACGCTGTAATGCGATCCGTCTCTTATCCTCCCCAGCGCGCGCCGGGGCTGAGCTGAGGAATCCAGCCATTGGTCGGGCACTTGGCGTAGTCGGTCTTTCCGATGGCGCCGATCATTCTCTTGCCGGTAGCCTGTCGCCAGAACTTGCTCATGCTCTCGCCGGTGTGGCATCCCCAACTCTTTACGACTGCGTTGTGAGCGAAAATGCCGCGACGAATTCTCTTCAACTCCTTCTCGTGCAGCCAGACCTTTGACCCGCTATCGATCTCGTTGCTGTAGTCGAACATGAAGCACGCCTTGTTGGAGTGACCGTAAAAATCGAAGCTGCCGATCTTAACCCGACTACGCGGTTGCCCATTGTTGAGATAGTTTATCAGTTGCGACGTGTCGCTGAAGAAAACGAGGTTGATGCCGTACTTGTTTCGCACGCTGACGATATTGCCAATCAAGTCTGCATGATCTTGACGTTGAGCGCGGCGGACATAGCCCGGCTTATAGACCAGCCAGGTAATGCGCGCAGTCGGACCATGCTGCTGACGCAATTGCTCAATTCGGACACGCGCAGAGCGAATGAAGTTGCCCCACCACCGGTCGTGCGGTTCTGCCTTGTAACGTTCCCACTCCACGAGGGAGGGTCCACCACTCAGGACAATGTATTCTCGCTGAGCCTCCTGGGCGAACGCGCTGGTCAAGGCCAGAGCGAGGATCACCGGCAGCATGGAGTAAGAAGGTCGCATATCAGTCGAGCATTCCTGGAACGCCATTTTCTGCAAGACGATTTCTCGCCAATTGTTGCTCTTAGACCGAATAAGCTCCGATCGTGCCGCTTGATTCGTCGGTCTTCGAAAAGCTGGGCGTATTTTATCTAGGGCGCTCTTACGATCTGGCGACGCGGACTTCGAGCGACGTCCCTGTCCTCTACGACTCGCGCGATCTCGTCACTCATGCCGTCTGCGTGGGGATGACTGGCAGCGGGAAGACTGGTCTTTGTCTGGCCCTTCTTGAAGAAGCCGCCTTGGATGGAATCCCTGCCATTATCGTGGATCCCAAGGGAGACCTCGGGAATCTGCTTCTCACCTTTCCCGAATTGCGCGGAGAGGATTTTCAGCCCTGGGTAAACGCCGAGGAAGCCCAGCGAAAAGGCTTGGAGCCCGCTGCCTACGCCGAGGAGCAAGCGAAAACGTGGCGTAAGGGCCTGGCCGCCTGGGGGCAAACGCCGGAGCGCATCCGGACATTGCGTGAGAAGGTGGAGATGGTCATCTATACCCCCGGCAGTAGCAGTGGCATTCCGGTCAATGTGCTCGCTTCATTCGAGGCACCGGCTTCTGACGATGCCGAAACGCGTGCCGAGCGCGCGCAAACCACGCGAGCAGCCTTCTTGGCCTACTCAAGCTCGACACCGATCCCCTGAAGAGCCGCGAGTACATTCTGCTCTCGGCACTCATATCGCACGAGTGGGAGCATGGTCGCGCTCTCGATCTGCCAACTCTGATCGAACGCATTCAGAATCCGCCGTTTTCCAAGGTCGGAGTTCTCGATTTGGAAACATTCTATCCGGCCAAGGATCGGTTTGCCTTCATCATGGCGATCAACAACCTGCTCGCGGCGCCGTCGTTTGCCACTCTGGCGCCAGGGGGAATCCCTCGATGTAGCGAAGTTTCTTTACACGTCCGAAGGCAAGCCGCGATTGGCGATCTTTTCCATTGCTCATCTGGGTGACGAAGAGCGCATGTTCTTCGTGTCGCTGCTGCTCAATGAAGTTGTGTCCTGGACGCGCGCTCAATCCGGCACCACCAGCCTGCGGGCCATCGTCTACATGGATGAGATCTTTGGATATCTTCCTCCAACAGCAAACCCGCCTTCGAAGCTTCCACTGCTGACGTTGCTCAAGCAGGCTCGCGCATTTGGTGTCGGTGTTGTGCTCGCCACGCAAAATCCGGTGGACCTTGACTACAAGGCGTTGTCGAATGCCGGCACGTGGTTTATCGGCCGACTACAAACGGAACGAGATAAGGCGCGCATGCTTGACGGCTTGCAAGGCGCGGCGGCGGGCCAAAAGGGATTCGATCGCGGCGCAATGGAGGCGCATGCTAGCAAGCTTGGGCAATCGCATCTTCCTGATGAACAACGTCCATGATGATGCTCCCATCGTCTTTGAGACGCGCTGGGTAATGAGCTATCTGCGTGGTCCCCTCACCAGGGATCAGATCAAAACGCTCATGACTAGCCGGAAACAGGCGACGCCTGTTGCTGCTGAAGTCTCACGCGCGAAATTCTCACTGGCGCGAAGCGTCCGGCGATACCACCCGGGATCAAGGAAGTCTTCTTTCCTTCTCGAGACGCGGGCCCAGTCATCTATCAGCCGCGGCTAATTGGCGCTGCGACGATTCGATTCGTGGATGCGAAACTCGGTGTCGACCAGACCCGCGATGCCCTGCTGCAGGCGCCTTTTCCCGATGGCATTTCTGGTGCTCAGTGGGCCGAGAGTCTGCGATGTCGATCCGACTGAACTTGAAAAAGAACCCGCTGATCACGCGCAGTTTTCGGATCTTCCCAACGCCGCGTTGCAGCCAAAGAACTATGCCAATTGGCAGAAAGACTTTCTTCAAGGAGTTCTCGCGACGCAGCGACTGCGAATTTTCCGCTGTCCCTCCTTGAAGGCGGTCGCGAAGCCAGGGGAAAGCGAGGCCGAGTTTAGGGCCTCGATCGCGCTCGCCGCACGCGAGAGCCGCGATGCGGCGGTTGAAAGTCTGCGGAAGAAATACGCCCCCAAATTGGCCGCTTTGCAGGCTCGACTTGGACGTGCCGAGGCGGCGGTCGCCAAACAAAAAGAACAGGCCTCCCAGGCCCGGATTCAGACCGCGATTTCCGTAGGCTCAACTCTCCTGGGAGCGATTTTCGGTCGCAAAACTCTCAGTTCCGCGACCATTAGCAAGGCGGCGACGGCGGCACGTGGGGTCGGCCGAACCATTCAGGAAGGCTCGGAGGCCGCCACTGCCGAAGCAGAATGCAGAAGCCATCCGCAAGCAGATTGCCGAGATGGAAACCGAAGTCGAAGCCGAGAGCGCCGCCCTGGCCGCCACCGAACCGAAGATTGAAGTGGTCGAAGTTAAGCCGACTCGGGCGGGGGTTTCGGTCCGTCTGATCGCCCTTGGGTGGATTCCGCAGACGCAAGTCCTAGAACGCCGGCAGCAAGTAAAGGAATGTGCTGCCCCAGGGCCGTAGCGCCAATGTCCCCACCGCCGAACAAATACCCTCGGCGATAAGCACACGCCGCCGCAGGTTGGCGCGTAGCGCCTGCGGGTGCGGCAACGCCGCTTTAATTTCTACGACCGAGTGTTTCGGCGGGACTAGCCAAATTCAGAATACGCCGGCATTCCTCGCAGTAGGCTTGCGGGTTTTCGGCCTGCAGAATGCCGGAAACGATGACCACTCGGCGGGCGCCTGCGGCGACTACTTCGCGAAGGTTGCCTAGATTGATTCCGCCGATGCAGAAGACCGGTATGCTGACCTCCTCTTGAACCCGACGGATTTCATCTATGCCGATGGGCGTGTAATCTGGCTTCGTGCGAGTCGCAAACAGAGGGCCGAAGCCGATATAGTCCGGCTGTTCCTGCAGGGCGGCCCGCGCCTGCGCCAGGCTGTGGGTGGACTTTCCGACGATCGCATCGTCGCCGGCAAGTTTCCGGGCCTCAGCGACGCTGAGGTCGTCCTGGCCGACGTGCGTTCCCTGCGCATGGCACTTCGGCACCAGATGCGGATGGTCGTTCACGATGAAGGGAGTTCCGCTTGCGCGACAAAGCGCTGACAATTCGCAGGCGAGAGGGAGGATCGTCTCGGGCGTTTGGTTCTTCGCGCGCAACTGCAGGACTTGAACTCCGCCGGCAACGAATGTCGCCAGCTACCTCGAGAGCCTCTCGCTCGCTGACATACGCGAGATCGAGGATCCCGTAGAGTTGCGCCTGATCAAGCGCGGGATGTCGCGCGCGGGGCATCGCAGACTTGTCCGATGGTTTGCCAGCCGTCGTCGGACTTCCTTTTCTCTACTTCCAAAGCGGAGTAGGGTAAGCGCCTTCGGAATGCAGCTCTTTGAGAGCCTGCATAACTTCAGGCTTGTCTTCGCGGTAGGTAACGCCGAACCAATCGGCATTTGTGGGCAGCACATCAAGCGTCGCCTGGCCTTCGGTGATCATCGCGCCAATCGCCTCCGGAATATAGCACTCGGCTTTCGGATCAGTGGAATTGGCGCTCAGGAACGCGACGAGCTGCTCTTCGATCAAAGGGAAAGCCGCCGGCGTAAGGCCCCAGAAGTTCATCGAGACCGGCTCGTCTCCGCGAAACTTTTGGACCCTCCCATCAGGATTCTTCTGGATGATCTCACTGCCGACCTTCTCAATTCCGGTGCACTCGCTGATCGACATCAGTCTGCTATGGGAGTCAACCCGGCAGACACCGCGCGCAACCGAGCCATGTTCGGAGAGAGTGTGATCAAGTCTATAGCCGGCCATCGCGAAGTTCGCCTTCTCTGGTTTGGCGGCACGCAAGAAACGGCCAATTACTTCATAGGTTTCGCGTCCATAAAAATCGTCAGCATTGATGGCGGCGAAAGGTTCGGCAAGTAGCTTCCCGCGCGCACCAAACCGCATGAGCCGTTCCCCACGGCTTCTTTCGATCTGACGGGACCGAAAATCCTCGCGGCAGAAGATCGAGTTGCTGAAAGACGTAATCCACCGGCACATTGCCCTTGTAGCGCGATCCGACTCGTTCCCGAAATTCTGCCTCGATGTCTCGCCGAATAATAAAGACGACACGATCAAAGCCAGCTCGCAAAGCGTCGAAGACCGAGTAGTCGAGAAGAGTCTCACCTGAAGGACCCATCGGATCGACTTGTTTCAATCCGCCATAGCGACTGCCCATTCCGGCGGCAAGGACGAGGAGAGTTTGCTTAGGCATGCGCCAGTGTTGTGGATAAGCCCTGATCAATCAAGCTCTGAGCGAACCCAAAGCGTCGCCCTTAGAGGTTTAGCTTAAGACCTGTTACTCCGTGTCAAGCGGCACCATTCAGTAGCGCGCGTGCGTGCTCGACAGCGGACTTTGACTTGCCTCCCAGCATTCTGGCGATTTCTTGCTCTCGCGATCTGCCGCTCGCCTCCAGCAGCAGCGCTCGTGTCCGCCCGTCCATGACTTGCTTGGTAACCACAAACTGCCGTGATGCCGCGGCGGCCACCTGCGGAAGATGCGTGATACAAAGGACCTGGCGTGATCGCCCAAGTGTCCGCATTTTCGTGGCAACTTTTGCGGCGATTTCGCCTCCGACATTCGCGTCAATTTCGTCGAAGACGAGAACCGGAACATCATCCTGGTCGGCCAGTGCGCTCTTGAGAGCGAGCATGACACGCGAGATCTCACCCGACGAGCCGATGGAGCGCAGCGGCCGAGGCGGCTCTCCAGGATTGGCGGAAAAGAGAAACTCAACCAGCTCATTTCCGTGGGCGGACGGCGGGTCGAGTTTTTCCAGCGAAATGGAGAAGTCGGATCTGGCAAACCCCAGTTCCCGGAGACCAGCGCGCACCATCTCGGCGAGCTTCGCGGAGGCCCGAGCACGCAGTTCACTCAGCTCCCTTCCCTGGACATGCATCGTCTCCTTAGCAGCGGAAATCTCTTCATCAAGCGACTCGCGGCGGGCGGATCTGCCGACCAACTCGTTAAGTCTGCGACTGGCCTGCTCGCCAAAGCTGAGCACATCCGCAATGGAATTCCCATACTTGCGCTTGAGAGATTGGATGGTATCGAGGCGGTCTTCAATTTCGGGAAGATCGATCGGGTTGTTCTCAAGAGCAGACGAATAGCTTTGCACCGCGCGCGCGAAGTCATCGACGGCTGCAAAGGAGGCTTGAAAAGCTTGTTCGATTTTCGTCGCTCCAGGATCAAGGCGAAGGAGCTCGCGCACGCTTCGCGAAAGGCTCTCCAGTTTGGCGATCAGCGAATCTTCCGAATCCGCAATTTGGGCTGCCAATTCCGTGCAGAGCTCCGTGATGCGCCGGGCACTCGTAGCAACTTTCTGCTTGGCAAGAAGGTTTTCTTCTTCACCGACTTGCAAACGGGCAGCTTCGATCTCGCCAACCTGATGCGTGAGGAGATCAACTTCGCGCAATGTGCTCTGTTCATCGCGAAGCATCGAGTTCTTTTCCTCTGTCAACCGCACGGCCGTGCTTCGAGCTTTTGCAAATTCTTCGCGAACGTTCTCACTTCCCGCAAAGCGATCGAGCAAGTCGGTCTGATGCTCGCGCGAAAATAAGCTTTGGTGATCATGAGGACCATGCAGGTCGACGAGGAAGTTCCCCAACGAGCGAAGCAATGCCAGTGTGCACGGGGATCCGTTGACAAACTGCCTCGCGGGGGAATTAAGCGAAACGACTCGCTTGAGGAGCAGGCGACCGTCCTCACAGGGCTCCGCGCCGTGTCGATCCAGGAGGGTCGAAATCCGCTCGTCGTCGGCGTTCTCAAAGACGGCCTCCACGCCACAGCTCTCCGCTCCCGTTCGAATCAAATCTTTGTCCGCTCGCTCACCGAGGACGAGCGTAAGTGCTCCAATCAGGATTGATTTGCCCGCACCGGTCTCGCCGGTGATGGCAAGAAATCCCGGCGCTGTTTCCCAGGTCATTTCTTCGACCAGTGCCAGGTTGCGGATGCGCAGCGAGGTGAGCGTTGCGGACATGTTCAGACTATGCCATGAAGGGGACGCAATGCGGGAAGTAGAAATTACGTTTCTTGGCACGGGCACATCGCATGGCGTTCCGGTGATCGGCTGCCAGTGTAATGTCTGCTCTTCCATCGATCCGCGTGATAAACGCCTGCGAAGCGCAATTCAACTGCGAACGCCCGAGATGGTCATCCAAGTGGATACTCCTCCCGACTTTCGGGCCCAATGTTTACGCGAGGCCGTCACTCGCATTGACGCGGTCATTTATACGCATTCGCATACGGACCATATCCTTGGTTTCGACGATTTACGCCGATTTTGCGAAATGGACGATAAGGCGATGCCTATCTATGCGACTGAGAGGACGTTGAACGACCTGCGACGCGTCTTTCAATACGCATTTCAAGCGGAGTTCCGCTTTATCGGTTACATCCGACCGGAGCCCGTTTGTATCAACGGCCCCTTCTGGCTCGGTAAAACTGAAGTAATTCCCTTCGATTTGCCGCACGGCCGCACCACGACCAGTGGTTTGGTGTTCCGCCGCGATGGACGAATCATCTTGGCATATTTTACCGACTGCAAAAAGGTGACCAAGGAGGCTGAAGAAGCCGCCGGTGGTGCCGAGATCCTCGTCCTCGATGCTCTAAGGCATGCCACTCACATGACGCATATGTCGCTGAGTGAGGCCATGGAAACTTCGCGCCGCATAGCGCCTGTTCGCACCTACTTTACCCACATGTGTCACGATTTGGGACATGCCGAGACGGAGCTGCTTCTGCCAGAGAATGTTCGACTTGCTTACGATGGCCTGGTGCTTGCGATCTAACACTCGCCGTGACGAGGTGAACGGGCGTTCACGGGGAATTCGTCCTTCGTGGAATGCGAAGCGGAATTTCTGGACGAGACTTTGAAGCAATTTGCCCGAACGATAGCTTTGCGCAGATGACCTCAGTCTCAGAGTTCTCTTACGCGCGGCTCCAGGCACTCGCCAGGCGAGCATTCTTGGCCGAGAACGGGGCGCCTCGTCTTTCAGAATTGGAGATGCAAGCCAGGGTGTTCGCCGGGGAATTTGGCGTCTCCTGGCAGGGGGAGAGTGGTGAGAAAGTCGAAGTCGTTCACTTTGGGATTTGGAATCGCGAGCCCGGTCCGGATTTTTGCCGCGCTCTGGTCCTCATCGATGGTGAGAAATTTGCCGGAGACATTGAAATCGATCAGGACGCCAGGGATTGGGAAACCCATGGCCATTCTCAGAATCCGGCTTACGAAAACGTCGTCTTGCATTTGTTCTTTCGCCGCGGGCAGCGGCGATTCTTTACAAGGACAGCACAAAACAAGGCGGTGACGCAGGTCTGTCTCACATTCAAGGTCGAGTCAAAATGCGCCGCCAGCAGACACGATGGGGTCCTCGACGAGGCGCGCGCGACAAAGTTGGTCGAAGCGGCGGCATCTTTCCGCCTTCGCCGCAAATGCGAAGTGTTCCAGCGTGCGGCGCGTCTCCGCGGCCATGAGGAGGCGCTTTTCGAAGCGGTTGCCGCCGCCATGGGCTTCAAAAATAATAAGATTCCGTTTCTGCTGGTGGCGCAGCGATCCAGCCTGGCGCGGGCGAAAATGGAAGACGGCGAGGCGCTCCTCTTCGGACTGGCCGGCTTTTTGAGCGCCGGCCATTTCGATCTGGGCGACCGGGATGCCCGCGGCTATCTTAAACGTCTTTGGGAGCAGTGGTGGGCGGTTCGAGACCGAGAGCGTCGCCTCATCCTTCCTGAGCGCGCCTGGACCTATTCCGCTGTTCGGCCGGCGAATCATCCCCACCGTCGCATGGGCGCGCTCGCCGCCGCCGCCCGCTCCTTCGGCCCGATAAGAAGGGCCGTCGAGAAGGGAAAAGCTGCCGATTTCGCCGCTAGCATTTGCGTCGCTCGAGCATCCCTTTTGGGAGAAACATTCGAGCCTCGCCGGAGATCCTTTGGCGAAAGTGACCGCGCTCGTTGGTGACGACAGAGTGGTTGACCTTTCCATCAATGTTTTCCTACCGGCGCAGCCTTTCGAAGCTGCCTGGACGCATCTTTGTGCCACTGCCGGTCCCACCCCAAATGGGAAGATCCTGCGATCATTGGAATGGCTTACCGGCCAGGCTCGGCCAGCGCATTTTACGATCGGCTATGTGCCAGCAGGGGCTGCTGCAGCTTGTGCGAGGATTTCCCGCATATGAGTTCTCTTGAAGTATGGCATAGCTTCACCCAGGCTTGGAAGCCGTCCGAAACTCCCTAACTTCCGAGCGAGTTTGGCGATCAATAAGAAGCAAGTTTTGAGGACTAATGGGTGACTCTTTTTCAGAGACAATGGAAAGCTTGTGCAAAGCTGCTGAAGCTTACGAGGCTTCCGATCTGCTTCTCCATGAGGATCGTCCTCCGTTGCTGCGAATCTCCGGAAAGCTTAGGGTACTCGAGTCCGCTCCGCTCAACGGCGCGTTCTTCGATGCGCTCCGCCGAGCCTGCGGTGCCACCGAAGAGGCTAAGGATTATGATTCGAGTTTTACTTCCGCAGAAGGCATTCGGTTCCGGGTAAACTTGCTTCGACAGCTTGGTCGACACGCGGCCGTCCTCCGCAGGATTCGTAGCGATATTCCGGATCTGGAAACGCTTGGTCTCCCGGCAGAAGTTCTCCGTGAATGGATCGCGCGAAAATCCGGACTTGTCCTAATCTGTGGGCCGACCGGTTCCGGCAAGAGCACCACGCTGGCATCCTGCCTGGAATGGATGAATCAAGCACTTTGCCGCCATATTGTCACCATCGAGGATCCGATCGAATACCTTTTCGCAAATAGACAATGTCTGTTCACCCAGCGCGAGGTGGGAATTGATACCCCCAGCTTTGCGGAGGGGTTGCGCCGCTCGCTCCGACAAAGTCCCGACGTAATTCTGGTGGGCGAGATTCGGGATGCGGAGACTGCCATGACTGCGGCGCAAGCTTCCGAGACGGGCCATCTTGTCCTCTCGACGCTGCATTCCTCGAGCTGCACGGATGCGATCGAACGGTTGCAATTCCTTTTTCCCGCCCCATCGCGCGACGGCGTTCGTCGAACGCTCGCCGGACAGCTCCTCGGAATTCTCTGTCAGCGCCTCTTGCCCGCGATTAGTGGTGGAATGATGGTGGCCGCCGAATATTTTTCCAATATCGGGGCGATGCGAAAATATATTGTCGATGGAAGCATGGCAGACCTGGCGGACGGAATCAACCGGTCTTCCGCCGAGAATGCCCGAAGCTTCATCAGCTCCATTTCTAAGCTTGTCATCGATCGGCTTGTCTCCGAGGAGGTGGCCACCGCCGCGGCGGACAATCCGCAGGAACTAAGTCGCGCGCTGCGCGGGATTAGTTCGTCTGCGCAAGCGACGCGGCGCTAATTTGCCATGAACGAAGTTGACTTGGTAGAGTTGCTGACGAGTGTTGTCAATCTCGGGGCATCAGACCTGCACCTCACCGTTGATGCGCCGCCGCTGGTGCGCCTGAATGGCGATCTTACTCCTCTCGGGGAGAGCACGCTTGGGCGTTGATGCGTGCCGGAATAGCGTGCTTGCGGTGCTCACAGAAAGCCAGCGCTCGCGACTCGAAGATGAATGGGAATTGGATTTTGCCCTTCAAGTTGACGGACTGGGACGATTTCGCGGCAACGCGCATTATTGCCGTGGGGCATTGGAGGCGACCTTCCGCTATATCCCTCATCACATACCCGAGTTGGCTGAGTTGGGACACGGCCCAGCCGTGCAACGAATTTGCGAACTCCAGCGCGGCTTAGTCCTTGTCACCGGCGTGACTGGCTCGGGCAAAAGCACCACGTTGGCAGCAATGGTCAGGCATATCAGTCAACGGCTGGCCGGGGTGATCATCACGATCGAAGATCCGATCGAATTCGTTTTTTCCAACGCGCGCAGCATCATCAAGCAACGCGAGGTGGGGAGCGACACGCGTTCATTCGCAGAGGCATTGCGTCACGCTTTGCGGCAGGATCCGGACGTGATCCTGGTGGGAGAGCTTCGCGATACTGAAACCATCAGTGCCACCGTGACTGCGGCGGAGACTGGCCACCTTGTTCTCGGAACGCTCCACACTATTGACGCGCCTAAAGCTATCGACCGCATCGTGGATGCTTTCTCACCGGAGCAACAACCACAGATCATCGCTCAGCTAGCGAATGCATTGGAAGCGATCGTCTCTCAGCGGCTGCTTCCGGGTGAGTCGGGCGGCAGACGAGTGCTGGCCACCGAGATTCTCGCGGCGAATACAGCCGTTCGGGCGACTATCCGTGAACGCCGGTGGGAACAAATCGTCGGTCTGATCGAGATTGGCGCCAAGGATGGAATGCGCACGTTCGACGAATCACTTGCGGAGCTCTACCTCAGCCGGCAAATCAGCAAAGAGCAAGCCATCGCCAACGCGCGAGACAAGACACGCTTCGAAAATATGCTGCGAATGCAAACCGAAAAGAAGCGAGGCCTGCTTTGGTGAGTCGTTCCCTTTTCACTCTCTTTCTTTTTGTTACTTTGGCGAGCTCGAGCGAAGCATGGGAGCTGCGGCGTCTGCCCACGTCGGCGGATCGAGCAAAGGTTTTCGCCGACGGCTGGAGCAGTTCGCGAGATTCTCTCGCCAGTGCGCTCGTGGCTGCTTACCAGCCGGGTGGGCCACGTCGACCGGGTAGCACCGGCGTGACCGCTTATCGAGCTTGGATGCATCTCTGGAAGTGGTGCGACCTGCTTTCGCGAAGTGAAAGAAAAGAGGCCGCACGCCTGGTGGCTGCTCATCTCAGAGTATAGGCCGAGCAGAAAGCCGGTGTTTTATCCTCCGGGAGATGTTCCGGATCCAGGTGCGCACGCAGTCGACGTTGAGCAAGCCAGTGAGATCCTTGGAGATGCTTTTGCTTCAGCCGAGCTCCTGGGCCGGCTACTGCCGGTCGACTTGGGCAATCCGACCGACCGGGCTATCGCTGATAGTTTGGACCCGAGTATCCTCGTCGAATGGATCAACGACGAAGAGCTTACTCGTTTGCTCTTTGCATACCTCTCCGAAAGGGATTACCAACCGGGGGTTCTCAAACGCTTGCAGGAGATTCGCCTGGCGAACGCTCGGAGGTTCTCCGAGTACCGTGCCCTCGCGGTCGCACTCGCCATCGTCTATGATCAAGCCTGGCCGACGTTTTGGCCGCATCGGCAAGTGGATCCTTAGCTCGTTCCCATCGCTGCAATACCGGTCGCCCAATGGTTCAACTTTTGGATCGAAAGCAACGAATCACGCGCCCTTATGCTTGACCTGCGAAAGCTTAGTCCGGATCAGATCAAGTATATCGTGGACGCACCGCTCGATCTTGCGGAGTTTCGCTGGGCCCGAAAATATGCAAAGTACCAGCGCTCTGAGTTCGCCAAGGCGTTTGACGCGGTTAGCTATTCACGAGCGCGCGCGACTTCTGGCGCCTTTGTTTGGAGCCAGGGCGAATACACGTTGCAGAATCTTCGCCAGCAGGCGGGCATCTGTGTTGATCAGGCGTATTACGCAATGATTGCCGGCAAAGCGCACGGCTTGCCTACGCTATTCTTCACTGGACAGGGGTCACAAGGGGGCCATGCCTGGTTTGGCTATATGAAATCGGAGAATCGATGGGTGGTGGATTGCGGCCGCGACAAGAACCAGAACTACGCCATTGGAGAGGCCTTGGACCCGCAAACGTGGCTGCCAATAAGCGATCATGACCTTAAATTTCAGGCAAAGGGTCTCCGCAACGGCCTCGAGTATTTCTCCTCCCAAGATGACATTCTCATCGGCCGCATGAGCGAATCGATGGGCGACAGTGTCACATGCCTTGAGGGCATATGAAAGTGCCATTCAAGTATGTCCTGAGAATGGCTCTGGATGGTCGGCCAAAGCGGAATACCTTCGCCGCAGCCAGGCGTCACTCCAGGTCCTCAAAGCTCACCATCAAGCAGCGGTTCAGCAGTTTCTGACAGATCGAGACATGCGAGTGACCCACCAGCTGGCAATCGCGAGAATCGCCAGAGAGCAGGGCGCCACTCAGGAAGCAGAAAGCCTCGAGCGCCAGATCATCGCACAGAATAAGCGGCGAGCGCTCCGACCTGAGCGTAAGCGTAGCCGCGCAGAAGATCATCACTCTGGTCGAGGCGAGGCGCTTTGACGACGCCTTCGCCGAGTATCGTCGTCAGTTGACCGCCATTGGGAAGCTCGGGGGCGGAAACTTTTTTTACGACATCGTCCAGCCGTACGTGGAAGCGGTCTCGGCGGCCGGCCAAGCAGCCCAAGCCAAAGAGGCGCTCGCTTTGGCGCGCAAGACGCTCAAGCCAGAAGCATGGCGGCATTCTCGAAGGCGATCTTAGCGAACTTGAAAAGTCGCTCGGCAATGGCTCCGAGTAGCTAGCCTAGGCTGCTCTTTCCGGCGAGCGGATCTTCTCCTTCTCGCGCTCCCGCTTCTCTTCGAGGCGGGCAATCTCCGCCGAAAGCTGCTTGCGCAGCTCGGACCCGGCCTGAGGATCTCCGGCAGCCTTCCGCAGCTCATCCTCAAGGAAAAGTTTTCGTTCGGCGATCTTCGCATTGATCTCGTTATCGATTTCCGCAAGTTTCGCTTTTTGTTCGTCTGTCAGCTTCTGGGTAGGGGACTCTTTTTCGAGCCGACTCATGGCAAGTTCAAACGCGGATTTCATAGGTAAAGTATATTCAGCTTGCCCGATGATCGAAATGATTTTTCCGAGAATGCTCACCATCGTCTGCGGGCAGAGAGATTGGCGGTAATCGCGAAGCCGTGTAGCGTAAGCGACGATGGCGCACAATCCGACTGCTCAGTACAGATTTTGATGGGACCTTGATCGCGATGGGATCACGTGGTCGTTGCTCGCGCCGATTTCGCAGCCGCTCTCGAGGAGCATAGAGACAACGGCGGGCTCTGGGCGATTAATACTGGCCGAACTCTCGATCACGCCATCGATGGTCTCAAACTTTTCGATGCGCCGCTGGCGCCCGATTTTCTGCTGACTAATGAGCGGGAGATTTATCGGCGTGACGACGAGCGGAGACTGGGTGCCGCACGGAGATTGGAATTCAGTCTCGCGTCAACGCCACGCCGAGCTCTTTAGAGGTGCCCTCGAGATGTTTGCCGTGGTTGAGCAACTCGCCCAAGAATCAGATTACATTACAATTCTCTACGAAGATCAGCTTCCCGCCGGCTTGGTGACCAATTCAGAAGACGAAATGGAAATTGTCGCCGGCCAGATCCAGGATGCCGCCAAACGATGGCCAGATTTCAGCTTTCAACGAAACAGCATCTACCTTCGCTTCTGCCATCGAGACTATCATAAGGGCTCAGCATTGGGAGAACTGTGTCGCTTGGAAGCAATTGAAATGCAGGATGTGCTCGCCGCCGGCGATCACTTCAATGACCTCGCCATGCTTGATGGCACATACGCTAAGAATACAGCCTGTCCTGCCAATGCGATCGAACCGGTAAAAGAACTTGTCCGGCGCACTCAGGGATACGTCGCCGAAAAGTGCTGGGCCGATGGCGTGGCTGAAGCGCTCGCCTTCTA
Source organism: uncultured Verrucomicrobiae bacterium (assembly GCA_963706955.1). Lineage (GTDB taxonomy): Bacteria > Verrucomicrobiota > Verrucomicrobiia > Chthoniobacterales > Terrimicrobiaceae > DASTFP01. The sequence goes on from CAVPOC010000006.1 coordinate 244,398, forward strand.
TGGCACTTGGCGCACGAAGCGAAATGCTCCGCTCGAATTCCGGGGGGAAGTCGGGCTTACGCGCCCGGTTTGAGCCGATAGCGTCCGGCTCCGATACGCTGAATCGTTCCAAGTTTCTTGCCGGTGCTGCTGAACCAAACATGAACATTTTGATTCTTCACACCAAGCTTCGAAGAGAGCTCTTTCACAGCGACACCTTTGTCACCGGCAGCCGCAAGGCCGCGAGGATGCGGGCTTTCAGCGCGCCGCGTCTGCCGCCGGCCGCTTGAGCTCCGGAAAGCTTGCTCGCTCGAGTTGCCAGCCGGGAGCGCGCGACGGCGACCGCGGCCTCTTCTTCGCCGGCCGGTGGAGGGTTCGGACTTTCTGCCAGAATAGGCACCCGTAATGGCAGCTTCAATTCTCCTGAGTTCCTTGACGATGATGTCGCGCTTCTTCGTGAGCTTGACAAGTGCCTCAAGAGTTGAGGTAGTGATTTTTGAAAGGTCCATAAGGTGTCTTACTTTAGCTAACACCTATGCCATAGTGCAAGCAAATAATTAGGCATGGATCCTTTTTTGGCATGTGGAGTGGATTGATTATGACGGTGAGCATTTAGAAATTCCGGTGGGTGGGGTGCATCTATGGTTGATTGAGCCTTCGTCTATTTATGAGCGTTATTTGGATTCGGCGGAACTATTGCGTTATGAAAGGATTTTGAACCCGGAAGTAAGGACGAGTTACAGTTGTGCGCAGGGCGGTCTTCGGCGACTCGCGGGCATTTACATGCAGCGGCCTCCGGAACAAGTGGCTATGCGGCGCCAGGCACGCGGCAAGCCTTATGTTGAGGGAGCTCCGGAGTTCAATCTATCGCACACGTGCGGAAGGACGATCGCGGCATTTTCCCTAGAGGCGATTGGCATTGATGTTGAGTCCGCCGAGCCGAGCAGTGCATGCTGACGAGCTGGCGACGGAGATTCTTTTTTCAGGAGGAGACGGCGAGAGATTATGAGCCTCGATGAGGCGGAGAGAAAGCTAACATTTCTTCGTTATTGGGTCTGCAAGGAGGCGATGGTGAAATTGAGTGGAGATGGCATTTATCATGGTCTCAGATATGCCCGAGTGGACTTAGCGGCTGATGGGCGGTCTCGTGGAACCTATCAAGGGCGAAAAGTCTCTCTGCTGGGAGTTTCGCCCGGCGCATGACTTGGTCGCAGCCTTGGCTTCGTGGAAGCCGGTCGAAGCAAAAGGCTTCTTTCGAATCTAGGAGGTGCTAAGGGAAGGGGAGGTATGTCGTTTCAAAATCTTGGTTTGTCTGAGGCGCTGGTTCATGGAGTGCAAAGGATGGGCTACGTTGATCCGTCGCCGATTCAGCTTCGTGCGATCCCGCTGATTCTTTCGGGACGAGATCTTATTGCGTCCGCGCAGACCGGCACGGGAAAGACTGCGGCGTTTGGTCTGCCCCTGCTCTCTTTGTTGGATTCACCAAGCGGAGTTTCCCGCTGTCTAATTCTCGAGCCTACCCGCGAGTTGGCGATGCAGGTGGAGACGGCCTTCCGCGACTTTGCCAGATTTATGCATATTCGAGGTGGCTTTGATCCACGGGGGAGTTGGCTACGGCCGGCAAAACGAGGCTCTCAGCCGGGGCTTTGATGTCATCGTGGCCACACCGGGCAGGTTGCTCGATCACATGCAGCGCGGCGCGCTCAACCTCTCGCGGCTTGAATTTCTCGTCCTCGATGAGGTCGATCGGATGTTGGACATGGGCTTTCTTCCCGATGTCCGGAGAATTGTCGAAGAATGTCCTAAGAAGAGGCAAACACTTCTCTTCTCGGCGACGATTCCTGAGGAAATTGAACGACTGGCGGCATGGTGTCTGCACAACCCGGTTAAAGTGGAAGTGGGGGTGAGGCGTTCCCCGGCGGAGACAATCACGCATGCGCTCTATCCAGTTGCGGCCGCGCAGAAGTTCGAACTATTGACGGCACTGCTCGAACGGACGCAGTACGACAGCGTCTTGATTTTTTGCCGAACAAAGGAGGGGGCTGATCGCATCGCGAGACAGCTTAAGGCCGAGAATCACTCCCTGGCTGTGCTCCATTCCAACCGCACTCAACAAGAGCGCGTTGAAGCCCTTGAGGGATTCAAGAATGGGCGCTACGAGGTGATGGTTGCCACGGATATCGCGGCCCGAGGCATCGACGTTGCCGGAGTGAGCCACGTGATCAACTACGATGTTCCCCAACATCCCGAAGATTACGTCCATCGAATTGGGCGCACCGGGCGCGCGCAGAATGTCGGTGATGCTTTTACTATCATGACTGCCGAGGAGCTTCCGCACGTGAAGGAAATCGAGCACTTTATCGGTCAAAAAATTCCCCGGCTTAAGCTCGAAGGTTTCCCTTATATTTATTCGGCCATTTTCAAAGAGGAATCGGTCGAAGCCGCCTTGCGCAGCGCCAAGGGAGTCCGGACGCATCGCGGAATGTCGTTTGGAGTTCGTCGACGGCGTCGCTAAAGCTGCCAAACGGTTATTCTTTTTGCTGAAGCTGGCATCTAAGCGCACGCCTAGCCTACTCATCGGCGGCGAAGTTGAAGGCAGCGCGCAGATCGGTATCGGAAATATCCCAAAGCATTTCGTTGTGCCCGGATCCAGAGAGCCGCCAGAGCTTCTTTGGTCCCGAGTAAGATTCGAAGAGTCTGCGGGTGGACTCCGCCGGAATAATAGTGTCGTCATCTGCCATGATCACGGAGACCGGTCCGTGAAACTCTTGCAGAGCGCGTGATGATTGGTAGCGGTCCTTAAGAATAAGGCCGCTAGGAACGACGGGATAATGTTTCCGCGCGACTGTCATGAGAGAATCAAAAGGTGCCAGAAGCACAAGTCCGGCAACGGACTCCTTCTTGCGCGCGGCGGCCTGACAGGCAACACCGCTCCCGAGAGATTCACCCAGGAGAACGATGCGTCTCGGCAGCAGGTCGATTGCCTCAAGGGCGGCGGCCACGAGCGAGCTTTCTGTCGGCGTTCCTTGGCGGGCGCCGTAACCGGGATATTCAAGAATGTAGATCGGGGAAGTGATGCCGGCCTTCCGCAAACGTGAGACCACCGCGCTGCGATGAAAAGCATGTCCGGCGTTCCCGTGTAAGATGAGGATCGGAACTCCTCGACCTTCTTGAGTGTGCCAGCCAATGAAACTTTGATCGGCGTTGCGCCAAGGAACAAGGCCCTCGCGGGCGGCCAGAGACTCCAGAGTCTCGAATCGCGCATGTGAGGGATAGTAGATGAGGCTTCGTTGAAGCGCATAGGCGAGCAGTGTTGCCGCTCCCAACAAGACCAACACGACACCTGCGATCCGCGTGGCCATCTCCATGGATAACGCTGGCGAAATCTCATGCCGGCGCAAGAGGTAAGCTCCTGTTACCAGGACCCTCGATGTCCGTAGGAGTTTTTGCACGGCACTTCGGGCTTGATCCAGCGCCAAGCCTGGTCACGAAAGCTTGAAATCGGGCGTCCTTGCGGTAAAGGAAGGCGATCTGGCGCGATTAGCTCAGCGGTAGAGCGCCTGCTTCACACAGAGAAAACAGGGTATAGACGGAAGCGGACTATTGTGGACAATAGGTTAGGGGAGAAATGCTTAAAATTGATTTCCCGGCAGTTCCATAAATTTCAAAATGGACCAAAATAGCCTCAAATTTCCTTTGCCGGTGTAGACAACGGTATTGATAGGAAGAAGCCCTACGCTCCCATCTGCAAGAGCTGCCTCCACCGCTCGAATGACCCCTTTGAAGCCCCGGTTCATCGCCTCTTTGTAGCTTGCCCTTACCGATGCCTCGACGTTGTGGCCGGACTTGTGCCGTGCTCAAGGCAGTATCGGAAAGAGCGCCGTGATTGGAAGAAGAAAACGGCGAAATCGGCGGATGAGACCTTAACGTCACTTCGTCGCAGCAGGCGGGGGCTGCGCTGGAGTTGTGTTGGCGATGACCATCCGCTTTTTCCAAACACCGCCGTCACGTACAGCTATCGATGCATGATGGCCCTTGGCATGTACGGGTTCCCCTCCCTTGGCTTGCCAAGTCATAGTCCATTCCCCGTTTTCCCATATCTCATTGCCATCGCCTATGGCGTGGGGAGAATTCGAATTCGGATCGTTGTACGTGGTGTGATTGTCGCTAAAATGCACATTTTGCATGACGTCTTTGTAATGCTTCTCGATTGCCTCCCGACCGTATATTGGTCCTGATGCCTCTATCAGAACAGCGTCATCCGTGTAGAGCGCAGCCAGAGCAGTGGCATCGTTGTTGTTCCATGCATCTTCGAATTTCTTAGCGAGTGCGAGAAGCGCCTCCCGTAGCTGTGGATCTGGGTTTTCAGTTTGTTGGGCAAGGGTCGGCCAAGCAAAGCTGATTGCCAGCCCTATAAGGGTAGTGACCAAGCGGATTTTCATAGTCTTCTCCGGTGCTTAGGATGATTTGTCGTCTTACGTTGTCAGTGCCCTGAACGACGCTTCAAATGGATGCCTTGGATATTCGGGTTCAATGAGAATCGCTCCAGCGAAAAGCGCCGGTGCGCTGAGGCCCGGATCTCTCACGAAATCTCGGTCAAGAGTTCCCCACCTCCTCAAGGTCTTTTTGCGCTGTGTCAAATGGCATCGAGAAGCCGCTGGGAATTCATATCGTGAAAATAGACGATGGTGGAGAAACGGCACAGGGGAATCTTTTACCTTGAATGGTACTTTTGAGATTTTAGGGTATCCCGATCTTTGGACGCTTAGCTCAGCGGTAGAGCATCGCCTTCACACGGCGGGGGTCGTAGGTTCGAACCCTACAGCGTCCACTTTAGTCGGTATCCGCCAAATTCCGGGTCTCCACCAAATTTTGGGGATGGGGTAGGTTTTTGGGGTTTGTTAGCCGCATTGAGCGATAACGCGAAGGCGGTAGTTGGAGAAGTTTTTAAAGCCGTAAGCTCGGCGTTGGATGAGTTTGATTTTGCGATGGAAGCCTTCAGTAATGCCGTTGTTTTTGGTAAAGCGCCACATGGCCGCCAAGGGTTCTCTCCAGCGCGATAAGGTGTCAGCCAAAGTCAACATCGAGGAGAAGCAACTGGCTTTGAGCTCAGCGATAAAATCCAGAAGTCTCTTAGCCAAAGGGCGGCAAGCACGCTTTGTTTGATGCTTAATATTCAAGAGGGCGCGCAGCCGATGCATGGCCTCATAGAGGGGTTGGAGAGCAGGGTATTTGGCAAAGAGGGCTTGGAGGCGCAGGCAATCAGTGGGCGCGAGGTTGTCCTCTCGTTTGCGCAGAGCCCCCAGGAAGCCGCGGTGGTTCTTGATTGTGGGGGCAATCTGGCGAGCTAACTCCAGGAAGTGCTGGGTGACAATGCGGATGACATGGAAGCGATCGGCAACGATCTTGGCTCTGGGAAAGTAAGAGGCAATCAGGCTGCGATAGGGACTGGAGAGATCGATGCAAACGACGCGCACCTTCTCTTTGCCTTGGAGGGCAGCCAGAAAGGAGCGCAGAGCGCTCGGAGATGCGTCCCGCAACGACGTCGAAGACGCGGTGGTTCTTCAGATCGCAGAAGGTGGTGGCAAAGCGCTGCCCTTTGTGCAGGGTGTGCTCGTCGATGCCGAGAACCTGAGGGCATTGCAGGCTCAAACGTTCTCTGGCCTGACGGGAAGTAAATTCCGCATAGATCCGCTCGACGGGGAAGTATCCGAAGTTTTGTGTTTAGGGTCAGTTTTGTTTTTCTTCGGTTGGCCTCGATTTTGCCACGCGCGGGAGCGCCCAGCAGTTCCCCCCGAGCCGCGGGGTTATGGGGGCGCGTAGCCCCCATTCCAAAGGCGTAAGCCTCATTTGTTAAATCTCTCCCCGAATTGGATGGCGAACTGGGTCGCGGCCGCTCTCCAAGTTACTGGTGGACTTTTCCATCGTTTAGTGATGTTTCGCAAGGCCAGATAGATGAGCTTAGTGGCCGCCTCATCGCTGGGGAAGTGCCCCCGATTCTTAAGCACCTTGCGCAGCTGCATATGCAAACTTTCAATGGCATTGGTCGTGTAAATGATTTTTCGCACCTCCGGAGCGAAACCGTAAAAGGGAATGATTTGTTCCCAGTTGCGGCGCCAGCTCTCGGCAATCATAGGATATTTTCTGTCCCAGGGCCCGGCTTCGAATTCCGCCAACCGCTTAGCGGCGGCCTCGGCGGTTTCGGCCCGGTAAATGGTCTTCAGTTCGCGAGCTAACGCCTGGCGCTCCTTCCAGCCGCAAAAGGAGAGGCAATAACGGCTTAAATGCACGATGCAGGTCTGCACGCTTGTCAGTGGGAAGACTGCGGCGATAGCCTCCGGAAAGCCCTTAAGCCCATCGATCACCGCGATTAGGATGTCCTCCACTCCGCGGTTTCGCAGCTCGTTCATGACCTTGAGCCAGAACTTGGCTCCCTCGTTCTGTTCGATCCAAATGCCCAGGACATCCTTGGTCCCGTCCGCAGCGATGCCCAGGGCCAGATACACCGCTTTGTTCCTCACGCTTCCCTCATCGCGGATCTTCACTCGCAGCGCGTCGAAATAGACCACTGGATAGCTGCGCTCCAGAGGCCGATTCTGCCACTCGACAACCGCTTCCAGCACCGAATTGGTTACCGTGCTGATAAAGTCGGCGCTCACCTCCACCTTGTATTGATCAAGCAGAAAGCCCTGGATCTCACGCACTGTCATCCCGCGCGCATACATCGCGATGATCTTCTCATCGAAGCCTTCAAAGCGCTTCTGTCCTTTAGCGATCAATAAGGGCTCAAAGCTCCCGCTCCGATCCCGGGGAACTTCGATTTTCATTGCTCCGTCTTCCCCAACCACTGTCTTCTCGCTGTAGCCGTTGCGATGGTTGTCGACCTCTTCGGGCGCTTCGCCTTTGGCGTAGCCAAGATGATGGGTGAGTTCCCCGGCAAGGGCTCTCTCCACAACGCGCTTCTTTAGTTGCGCGATCAGCCCGTTTTCTCCAAGGACCGCCTCCGCGCTGACGCCATGCTTCTCCAACAGCGCGTCGATCAAGTCGTCGCACTTCGTTTCCTTCTTCTCTTTGGTCATTTTCTTTTATCTCAGGCTATGACCCACACACAAACTTTCTGATACCCTCCTCGACGGTGGCGCTGCCCAGCTTCATGAGGCGCGCGAGAGCCGAGGCACAAATGCCTTCGTGATGCTGGCTATAGACCTTCTGTCGCCAGGGTTCGGTGCTGCGCTTCCAGGGCCGCAAACCGGGCGTCTCGGGCAGAAAGCTGCGACCGCATGCCCGGCACTCAAAGCGCCGGGTTTCGATATGAAGAAGGCTCGGCAACCCAAAGGAGTTTAGATGCCGAGCGCGCCGTCGATAACGCCCTTTAGCTACGATGCGGGGGCTGGCGCAGCACCGACAGCAATCGGGTTCCCTTTCCAGTTCCAAGTGCACGAGCACTTGCTTGTTGCTTTCGCTCCGCAAGACGCGGTAGCCTCTTAGTCCGATATCACACACAGGGGGCATGGTGGTCTTTCATTGACCCCATGTCCCCACTTTTTGATGGAGAGCCTGAAAGCCCTCGGTGATGCCATTGTTTTTGGTGAAGCGCCACATGGCGGCGAGAGGTTCTCTCCAGGCCGACAAGGTTTGAGCGAGAGTAAGGAGCGAGGGGAAGGCACTGGCTTTAAGCTCATCGATAAAATCGAGGAGTTTCTTAGTGAGAGGACGGCAGGCGCGTTTTGTTTGATGTTTGAGGTTGAGGAGAGCGCGAAGTCGATGCATGGCGTCATAGAGGGGCGCGAGAGCAGGATATTTAGCAAAGAGCGCCCTGAGGCGCTGGCGGTCAATGGGCGAGAGGTTGTCCTGTCGTTTACGCAGGGCAGCCAGGGAGCCGCGATGGTTCGTGATAGGAGGGGCGATCTGACGGGCCAGCTCCAGGAAGTGTTGGATGACAATGCGGATGACATGGAAGCGATCGGCAACGATCTTGGCTCTGGGGAAATAGGAAGCAATCAGGCTGCGGTAGGGACTTGAGAGATCGATGCAAACCACGCGAACCTTGTCTCTGCCTTGGAGAGCGGCCAGAAAGGAGCGCAGATCCCTTGGACTGCGGCCGGCAACAATATCGAAGACCCGGTGGTTCTTAAGATCACAGAAGGTGGTGGCAAAACGTTGCCCCTTGTGAAGGGTGTGCTCGTCGATACCGAGAACCCGAGGGCATTGAAGACTCAAGCGTTCCCTGGCCTTGCGAGAGGTAAATTCCCCGTAGATGCGCTCCACGGTGGCGCTCCCCAGCTTCATAAGGCGCGCGAAAGCCGAGGCGCAAATGCCTTCATGGTGCTGGATGTAGACCTTCTGCCGCCAGGGTTCGGTGCTGCGCTTCCAGGGCCGCAATCCGGGCGTCTCGGGAAGGAAACTGCGACCACAAGCCCGACACTCAAAGCGCCGGGTCTCGATCTGAAGAAGGCTCGGTAAGCCAAAGGAATTTAGATGCCGAGCGCGCCGTCGGTAACGTCCTTTGGCGACAATGCGCGGGCTGGCACAGCACCGACAGCAATCGGGTTCCCTTTCCAGTTCCAAGTGCACGAGCACTTGCCGATTGCTTTCGCTCCGCAAGACGCGGTAGCCTCTTAGTCCGATATCACACACAGGGGGCATGGTGGTCTTTCATTGACCCCATGTCCCCACTTTTTGATGGAGAGCCCAACCACCGCTACGAACACCGTCTTGAAACAGTTTTACGAACCCGAGATTCGGGGCGGGATGGGGTTTCCGACTTTTTCGGCATACCCAACGGATTCTAGATCCTATCAGTCAATATTGCAAAAGTGCCTGAATGGGATTTGCGGGTATCGTCTCGCCTTACGCACCTCCTTGTCATCTCACTAATCACCCAACAACAATCTTGCTAACCCAAGGGTGATGGAAATGAGCATGATAAGGGGTAGTAGGCACACAAACCAAGTGAAGATCCAGACAGCATTACAGAAAAACGTCAGGCAGATGTCCAGAATGTTATCATCATCATCTCTTCTGGTGTTCATAGGGGGGAACGTCAGTTGATCATTTATTATTACTCTCCTCCCAAAAGGGCTTGCTGTCTCCCTCTTTTGACTCGGCCACTACATTGTGCCGACAAGATCCTATCACAACTATAAACCCCGAGAGAAAAAAAGACACGTTCCGAATTGGCCAGAACCAACACCGGAAGCCCTTGCCTTGTTCAATGATCATGTAACTTTTGCGGACGTTTTAACCAACAAGTTTACGGGAAATCCTATCTTCCCTTCGGCTCTTACGCCTTCGAGGATTTAAGGCAGGAGATCCTCTTGCTGATCTACAAGACAATAACCCTCATACTTCTCTCGATATCGGTGTCCCTTGCCGGAGGTAACAGAAAGGACGTCGTTTATTAACACTGCTTCACACGCAGGAAGTCGCAGGTTCGAACCCTGCATCGCGCAGGTCTGTTTCACTAGTTCCACGCTGACGGAAGCAGCGAGAGCCGTTCACCTGAGTTAGTCTGCTTGGTTGCGTAGTGGCGCGAGTGGTGGAAGGAAGAAGCGGCGGGCAGCGAGAAGCCCCGCGAAGGCGGCGACGCCCAGGAGAATGTCGATGGTTGCCAACTCCGGCTTCAGCATTTTCCGCGCGACCACGAAAGCGAGAAGCTCCAATACCGCCATAAGGTCGTGGGTAACGAGAGTGCGAATCAGTTCCACGCTAATGACGAGCAACAGAGCTCGATAGATCAGCTCGTAGAAGGTTTCCGTCGTGCTCCAATCCATCTGAATCAGCGCGACGGTACTCTCGTAGGCGAAGGCAACGACACCCAGGAGAATCCCGAAAGCCAGCAGGCGTTCGAGTCCAGTCGCGAGCCTCTTGGCAGACCGAATTACGAGGTCATTCATGCAAATGTAACGGGCAGTCTATGGCGGTCCAGTAACGCCGCGCGAGTGTTTTGTGAAGGCTCCGAAATGGCCGGCGGATGCACGCCGCGGGCCGGCTCTTCCCCTTCGCGCGTGGCACTTTGGGACTTAGAAAACCTTCCGAATGGGAAAATCGAAGGCGACGAAAAGCGCAGACAAGTTTGGCCGGGCCCAATCGAAGGATCGGAGTCGCGCCGTCGGTCTCTATCCGCCTGCGGCCACGTTTAAGATCTCGATCTCGTCACCGTCGGAGAGTGCAGTCTGCGGCCACTCAGAGCGCAACAGCGCCACCCCGTTGTGTTCCACCAAAATTGCTTCACGGACGAGCGCAAGCTTATTTACCAAATCGTCAACATTTTTGGAGTTAACAGATTCATTTTGGCCATTTAGGACGATTTCCATGGATCGCGTAGCAGGCGAAGGGGGGCCACGCTCAGGCCGCATTTAGGATGGCGGCATCCCAATCCTTCCAGACCGGTTCGAGGCCCAATTCGCGCAAACGGGAGGCAACCACATCGGGTGGTCGGTTGTCTGAAACGGCAAATTGACCCTCGGCGAGCTCTCCAGCAGCGGCGACTTGGCGGCCGCGCGTTGTATGGTGCAGGTTTCGTTTTCCCTGGCCCGTGTAACCACCCGGCTCAGTGTGACTGCCGGCGCTCATCATGGTAACACCCAAGGGCGCTACGGTATCGCGCAAGGCTGGGGACTCGCGCGTGCTGAGGACGATCCCGATTTGCGGAAAGGTCATTCGCAGGGCGCAGAGCACTTGAATGAATTCACGGTCCGGCAGGGGATGTGTCGGATGGAAATCGCCCGCGGCCGGGCGCAGCCGCGGCAGGCTGACAGTAATCTGCGCTTTCCAGCACTTACGCAAAAGGTATTCAAGATGTGCCGCGAGAGCTACGGCCTCCTCCCGCCAGTGCCACAGCCCGAAGAGCGCGCCGATCCCAATGCGCCGAAAGCCCGCCTGATAAGCGCGTTCGGCGCAGTCAAGCCGCCAGTCGAAGTTCTTCTTGGGTCCGGCAAGATGCATTTTCGCATATGTCGGAGGATGGTACGTCTCCTGATAGACAAGGAGTCCTTCGGCGCCCGCACGAACAAGGGGCACATAATCGGCGACCTCCATCGGGGCGACCTCAAGACTTAGACTCGGGACCATCGGCGAGAGGCGGCGAATGCACCGCCTGAGATAATCGCCTGAGACGAACTTGGGATGCTCACCCGCAACCAGCAGAATATTCCGAAATCCCTGATTCAAAATATGGACTGCCTCGGTCGCGACCTCTTCAATTTCGAGAGTTACACGGAGAATGGCATTTTCCCGGGAGAATCCGCAGTAGGCGCAGGAATTGATGCATTCGTTAGAGAGATAAAGTGGAGCAAACATGCGCATCGTGCGGCCGAAGTAGCGTCGGGTGATGGCGGCGGATTCGCGGGCGAGCAGCTCGAGTTCGGCATCCGAACGCGGAGAGAGGAGAGCATCGAATTTCTCCAGGATCGGCGACCTGTCTTTAATCCGGTTCACTAGTTCAGAAGAGAATGGCATGTGTTGAACAAACCTTAATTAACCACATAGCAATCAAGACTCAAAGAAAACGCTTCGGCTCCATCAGAATTGGCTCTGTGCTCCCGCTCGTCGCTCGCTAGATTGCACGGGTGTTTGAAAAATCTCTCTTTGGCGAGCGTCTGGCCAGCGGCAGCGGAATCCAGGAGTTGATGGACGATCTCGGACGCGCCATGGCGGGGGCCCATGGGCCGATCCGAATGCTTGGCGGCGGAAATCCGGCGCATATTCCCGAGATGCAGGCAGTCTGGCGGGAGCGGATGGCAGCAATCCTTGGGGATTCCGGCGAGTTCGACCGGATGCTGACGAACTACGATCCACCGATAGGCAACGCCAAGTTCATTGCCGCCTTGGCCGCCCTGCTGCGGGGGGAATTCGGCTGGAGCGTAGGACCGGAAAATATCGCGATAACTGCAGGCGGCCAAACCGCATTCTTCTTCCTATTCAACTTGCTCGCCGGTGAATTCCAAGGAGGCAAGCGCAAGGTCATCCTTCTTCCCCTCGTGCCCGAATACATCGGCTACATGAATCAAGGGTTGAGCCCTGGGCTCTTGCGTGCGGTCGAGCCGCGCCTCGAGTTTCTTTCCGGTCATCGCTTCAAGTACCACGTAGATTTCGATCGAATCATCGTTGACGACGATGTGGCCGCCATCTGCGCCTCACGTCCGACAAATCCTTCCGGAAACGTGTTGACCAATGAGGAGGTGCATCGGTTGGCTTCCATCGCCCGAAACGCCGGCGTCCCTTTGATCATGGACAACGCGTATGGTCTGCCATTCCCCGGCATCTTGTTTCGCAGCGCTGATCCGATCTGGGATGACAACACTATCCTGACGCTCAGCCTTTCCAAACTCGGCCTGCCCAACACCCGCACGGGCATCGTCGTCGCGCACCCCGAAATTATCCAAGCGATCGCCTCGATGACCGCGATCGTCGGGCTGGCTAACTGCTCGATTGGGCAAGCAATCGTCCTTCCTCTTGTCCAATCTGGCAAAATCCTGCGTTTGGCTCGGGAGGTAGTCGGCCCATTTTACAAGCGCAAGTCCGAGTTAGCGCAGAATTGGATCACGGAGTATTTCAACGACAGTCTTGACTACCACGTTCATGTCAGTGAGGGAGCGTTGTTCTTGTGGCTTTGGTTCCGCGGGATGAAAATTTCTGCGGAGACACTTTACAATCGTTTGAAACAACGCGGCGTCCTGGTAGTTCCGGGCCACTACTTTGGGGCATCCGAAGATTGGCGGCATGGCCACGAGTGCATCCGGCTAAGCTTTGCGATGGATGAAGCCGCCGTTCGTGAAGGCATCGCCATTTTGGCCGAGGAAGTGAGTAAAGGCTACCTTTAGATCCCGGGGGAAAGACGGGCACTTGCCTCGCTAGACAGTGGCCACCTTGCGAAATTCAAGCACGTTGATCGGCGGAAAGTTCAAGGCGCAGTATTTCTTATCGGCCAGTTCGAAGAGGTGATCGTGGTCACAGAGCTGCGTGGTGACCTGATACGTAATGAAGCGGCTCTCGCGGTCCATAGCCTCCGCGATGCTCTGCAAAAGCCTATCCTTTGTTCCTGGGTCGATTAAGAAGAAAGGAAGGCCGGAGATGATATAGTCGCAATGTGAATGGCCCATCTCTTGAAGGGTCCCCGGCAGATGGAGGGCATCTGTATTCAGCACTGTCACCCGTGGGTCACGGACGAATTGCTTACGCAGATGGCAGACAAATTCCTCGTCGAGCTCAAAAAGGATGAGACGGGACCTGGCATCCATTCGCTTGACGATTTCCCTGGTATGGCATCCTTCTCCCGGTCCGAGCTCTACTACCACTCTTGGCCGCGAAAAATCGAGGCGCCGCGCGGTTTGCCTCGTCAGAAAAGGTGAACTGGGCACCAAGTAGCCAACGCGCAGCGGGTTGGCGAGCACCCTCTTAAAGAAAAGTAAGCTCATCTAGGAAGTGCAAAGTAGGCGAAAGCATTAGCATGTCCAGTCTCGCCAGTCGATGGGCGCGATGGCACAATGTACTTAACGCGGTGGGTTTACCGGGTGGACGCCAGAGTTTGTCGTCGGGACGCGGCCAGGCGGGAAATACCCTTGTCAGTCGAGATGTCATATAAGCGCGAATTCCTTGCTCCACCCGGAAGCACGCTCATAAGCATCAGCGATGCCGAGCAGACGCGCTTCATCGAGCGATTTTCCGAGAAACTGAAGGCCCACCGGCAGTTTGTGATTACCTTCAAGGACAAAGCCACAAGGCACGCTGATTCCGCAGATGCCGGCCAGGTTCGCGGCAATCGTAAAAATATCGGCGAGGTACATTTTGAGCGGATCGTCAGTCCGCTCTCCGATGGGGAAGGCGAGGTCAGGGGAGGTGGGACAGACGATGACATCCACTTTCTCAAATGCGGTGGAAAAGTCCCTCCGTATGAGGGTGCGGACTTTTTGGGCGCGAAGGTAGTAGGCATCGTAGTAGCCACTGGAAAGAACATACGTGCCAAGAATAACGCGCCGTTTGACCTCGTTGCCGAAGCCGTCTTCGCGCGTCCGAATATAGAGGTCGGTTAAGTCTTTCGGCTGGCTTGCGCGGTAGCCATAACGAATCCCATCAAAACGTGCGAGATTGGCCGAAGCTTCGGCGGTAGCGATGATGTAATAGACCGAAACTGCGTATTCGGTATGCGGCAGTGAGATTTCGACCAGTTCGGCACCGTGTTCCGCACATTGTTGGATGGCCGTCTCGATCGTCGCCTTGACGCGGGCATCCATCCCTTCAACGAAGTATTCTTTGGGAATGCCCATTCGCACCCCTTTGAGATCTCGGTCCAGTTGTCCGGTAAAATCCTCCGTCGATTGGTCCAGGGAGGTTGAGTCCATCGGATCGGATCCTGCGATGACATTGAGCAACAGGGCACAGTCCCGCGTTGAACGAGCGAAGGTTCCGATTTGATCGAGTGAGGAAGCAAAGGCGACGAGTCCGTAGCGGGAAACGCGCCCGTAGCTCGGCTTTAGCCCTATACATCCACACAGAGCCGCCGGTTGGCGAATCGACCCGCCGGTATCCGACCCGAGGGCGGCTGGGACCTCGCAGGCAGCCACAGCTGCGGCTGAACCGCCGCTGGAGCCACCGGGTATACGACTGGAATCCCATGGATTGCGGGTGATTTGATAGGCAGAGTTTTCGGTCGATGAGCCCATGGCAAATTCATCCATGTTCAGGCGACCGAAAGGAATGGCACCAGCTGCCCTCAACCGAGCAACCACCGTTGCGTCGTAGGGAGCGATGTAGCCTTGTAAGATTTTCGAAGCGCAGGTGCACGGATCGCCTTTGACGTTGATTACATCTTTGATCCCAATCGGAATTCCTCCGAGGGGCAGGGACACATCTGCGTCCTCCGCCCGGCGCAAAGCAGCTTCGAAATCGCGAGAGAGAAATGCCTGAACCGTCGGTTCTACCATTTGAATTCGCGCCTCGAGCGCACGCAGAATATCGGGGGGGCTGAAGTTCTTCGCGCGAAAGCCGGCCTGAATCTCTGACAGGGTGAGGCGAGTAATATCCATAAGAAAACGGTTAGCCAGCTTCGTTCAGCGGAGCTGCGGATGTGCTGCCAGCGGTAAATCTTGTTGGGCGATTGGGCAGCCCTCTTATGTGATTACTCATTCAACGACTTTTGGCACGAGCACCAGATTGTTGCCGGCGCGTGGCGCGAGGCTAAGCACAGCTTCCCGAGCGAGGCTGGTTTGGGGAAGGTCGTGTCGCGTTACATTAAAGATTGGATAAGTGTGCGCAGTTGGCTCAACCCCGGTGACGTCAACTTTCTTGAGATGCTCAATATGCTCAAGCACGCGGTCCAATTGCCCTTGGAAAGTGCTTACTTCCTCGTCCCTCAGGGCAATTCGGGCGAGTCGGGCAACGTGGCGGACATCAAGATCGCGGCTGGACATGCTAAGAATCGGCGATGATTTTGATCGTTTGGCTATGGGTCAGGAGGCGAAGGCCCCCCTTCCGCGCGAGTATTCATACGATTCGGTGCGTAGTGACAGGGTCAAAGAGGTGCGCTGCGTCCGCGCGGATCTGGAAGGTGAGCTGTCGTCCAACGTCGCTTTGCTGCGCGCTTGCCGGGCTTCGGCTGACTACAGAATGGGCGCCGGTCTGTAGGTGGAAATAGGTCTCCGGGCCCATCGGCTCGACGATGTCGACTCTTGCCTGAAAGCAATTGTCACTCTCGACTGCGGTCGCCCCTGCCGGAACCAAATCGCAGCTCTCTGGCCGAAAACCTAAGATAACATCCTTGTCGGTATATGCCGCTGCCGACGAGCGGCTATCCAACCGGACCTCGATGGCGCCACCGCGCGCCTCCTTAAACGAGACAGCGCCGTTCGATGCTTCTAGCTTTCCGCTGAGGAGATTCATTGGCGGACTGCCAAGAAAACCGGCAACGAAAAGATTGGCAGGCTCATTGTAAATACTTAGCGGACTATCGACCTGTTGAATGACGCCATCTTTCATGACCACGATCCTCGTGCCCATGGTCATGGCTTCGATCTGGTCATGCGTGACGTAGATCATCGTGGCCTGAAGACGTTGATGAAGCTTGGTTATCTCGGTGCGCATCTGGACGCGCATCTTCGCATCTAGATTGGAGAGCGGTTCATCGAAGAGAAATACTTTGGGCTGTCGCACAATCGCCCGGCCGACCGCGACACGCTGGCGCTGCCCTCCCGACAAGGCTTTCGGCCGGCGATTTAGAAATTGTTCGATGCCGAGAACGCCCGCGGCTTCGAGCACGCGCTTTTTGATCTCGGCTTTGGGATACTTTCGGAGCTCGAGACCGAAGGCCATATTGTCGTAAACGCTCATGTGCGGATAAAGCGCGTAGTTTTGAAAGACCATGGCAATGTCGCGATCCTTCGGGGGAATATCGTTAACCTTGTTGCCGTCAATGAGAACCTCTCCCTTGGAAATTTCTTCGAGACCCGCGATCATTCGCAGGGTTGTCGACTTGCCGCAGCCCGAGGGCCCCACAAATACCACAAACTCCCGGTCGGTAATCTCAAGGTTGAAGTCCTCCACCGCAGTGACTTCCTTGCCCCGCTCACCGGGATACGTTTTGTAAACATTTTTCAGGGTTACTTTGGCCATTCCGCATTTCCGCTCCGCCGCGGGATTCTCTCCTACCGGTCGCGATTTCGAGTCGAGCGGGCAAGCTAATGGGTGTTGGCTTTGAGGTCAACCGCCGAGCGCCCGAGGCCATTCGGTCGTCTCGCTCAACACGGTACGAAAGTTGCTCCGGAGCTTGGAATGCTATCGGATCGGTGTGCGGCGGTGAACCGGGCCGGTCATCTGGCGCTTGTTTTCTCATCTTTAAAGGCGCTCGGGCTGACCGATCGCCATCTTTTCAGTGACGTCATGCGTGGCGTGCTGTTGGCGAATTCGCGTTTGCTTGGGGTGTGGACAGTTTGGGAGCCGAATGCACTGGACGGCCGCGACCGGTTATACGCCGGCACACCCGGCCATGACATGAGCGGACGGTTTGTTCCCTTTTGGCATCGCTCCGGCGGGCAAGTTCGACTTGAGGCAAGCATTGATTATGACAAGCCGGAATCCGAATGGTATTTCGCACCTACACGGCGAAGAGCGGAAGTCGTCATCGATCCATACGAATACTCTGTCGCGGGAAAACCCCTGTTCATTTCAAGCAGTGCAGCTCCAATTGTTCATCGAGGCAAGTGCGCGGGAGTGGTCGGATTTGACATCGACATGAAGTGGCTGTTCGAGGCTGCGGACGAGCCGGGCCTTTTCGAATCGATCGAAAGCGTTCTTGGCCGAGGCCATATTCTCCTGAACGAAAACGGAGAGGTGCGATACTGGAGTGAATCAACGAGGCGTTTGGTCTCTCGCTACATGAAGAGCAAGGTGAAGTCGGTTCGCCGGTTGCCGAGACCTCTTCATAATCTCGTGATCGAGCGACTGCGTGGACAGTCGATCGCGCAGAATCGGAAATTTCCGCCGCAATGGAGCTTCGTTAGTGGAGTCCGTAAGCTAACGGTGCGCTTTGGGCGCCGCCCACATGCGGGCTGTTATCTGTTGCTTGTCGACGAAGAGACTGAGGACAAGCGTTCATCTTTCGAGGATCATCTCAGCCCGCGCGAGCAACAAGTCGGCGAATGGGTTGGCGAGGGCAAATCGAACGAAGAGATCGCTATCATCCTTGGGATCAGCGCTCACACAGTGAAAAACCACCTCGACAAGATCTTCCGGAAGTTGGGAGTGGAAAACAGGTGTGCTGCTGCTGTGGCCATTCAGAGGCGGCATGCAAATTAGGAAATCCTTCCTATTGCGGGGAACACGCTATTCCTGCGAAATTCTCCGTTCATGGAGGCCTCGCATGATCCCCGTGCGGAGTTCAACCGGGGACTTTCGGCCATCGGGTTGAATCGCGGGAGTTCGATGCGAACGACCTCGATGACTCGTCGGACGGTGCTGCGGCTGCGACTACGATTCGCTAGCTACGGCAGGATTTTATGAGGAACAAAAGGGTTTTGTTTATTCAGCACAGCGAGGTCGACCGACCTGGTCTTCTTGGCGAAACGCTGGCCGAAATTGGTCTTCCCCTCGATGTCATTCGACCGGATCTCGGTCAACCAGTTCCCCAAGCACTCGATAGCTTTGCGGGCTTGGTGATGGGCGGGGGTCCGCAGGGCGCATACGAGCAGGAAAGGTTTCCCTACCTCTCAAATGAATGCGCTCTTGTCCGCCACGCCGCCCGGGTTGGAAAACCAGTCCTCGGCTTATGTTTAGGAGCTCAACTCATGGCTTTCGCTCTGGGAGCACGAGTGCAACCCGGTAAGCCCGAAGTGGGTTTTTTTGAGGTCACGCTTGATCCAATCTCGCGCTACGATCCGCTTTGGCGAGGAATTCCGGCGAAGTTTATCGCCACACATTGGCACGGGGACGCTTTTGATATTCCACCCGGCGGTATGCGTCTCGGGTCTTCCGTCCTCACCCCGAACCAGCTTTTCCGTTACGGCCACGCACTTTACGGGCTGCAATTCCATTTGGAAATGACCTCCGACCTTTTAGGAGTGGCGATAACGAGAGCCTGTGGAATGCTCCTGCAATCCGGCATCGACGCCGATCTCATCACGCGACAGGGTCAGGAGTGCCTGCCCTTGCTGCGCGACACCGCCTCGACCGTTTTCACTCGTTGGTCGGAGATGCTTTGCTGAGCGGGTGCGCTGGGGTACGCGTCCTCTCTGCCGACTCGTCAACTCCTGCGCCTGTCGCAAATCATGCACCCTTCAGGGTGTATTGCCTTTTTGAGCACAGTCGCGCTGGCCGAGCAACACCTTAGCAGGTTGAAGAAGCCGGCTGCTGATTCGATGGCATGGCAAATGCTTACTGTTTCCTATTCCGGTTAAGCAATCCTCATCCTCTCGCTTCCGCTTATGAATTTGTTAAAGAAAGCCCTTTCTGTCCTGCTGGCCGGCATTGCTCTGGTCTCATTTTCGTCGAGTTCGGCGGCCGCGGAACCGTTGAAAATCGGCTATAGTGATTGGCCCGGTTTTACCATCTTGGAGGTCGCCAATCAAAAGGAATGGTTTCAGGAGGCCGGCGTAGATGTGGATCTCGTTTGGTTTGACTACCTGCCTTCGCTTGATGCCTTTGCAGCGGGCAAAGTCGATGCGGTGACAGTTGTCGCGACCGACGCCCTCGTCAATGGTGCGAACGGCGCCAAGAGCAAGATCATCGCACTTCTGGATTATAGCGATGGCAGCGACATGATCATTGGCAAGCCGGGGATCGAATCGATCAAGGATTTGAAAGGTCAGAAGGTCGGAATAGAGGCGACTCTGGTCGAACACCTGCTCCTGCTGGAAGCACTTAAGCAAAATGACATGTCCCAATCGGACGTCGAGATCGTTAATACCGCGACCAATGAAACTCCGCAAACGCTCGCCTCGGGGAAGGTAGCTGCGGTAGGCGCTTGGTACCCGGTTTCCAGCCAAGCCCTCAAGCAGGTTCCGGGATCAAAGAAGCTTTTTACCAGCGCCGACGCCAAGGGCCTTATCTATGATGTGCTCGCCGTCAACCCCGTAAGCTTTGCCCAGCGCAAGGACGATTGGATCAAGGTAGTTCAGATATTTTACAAGTGCGTTGACTATATCAACGATCCGGCCACACGCCGGGACGCCATCAAGATCATGGCAGCAAAGGCAGGCGCTGATCCGGACGAATACGAAAAGAATGTCCCTGGCACCCATTTTCTCTCTCTCGCTGAAGCGAAGGCAGCTTTTAAGAAGGGCGACGGCTTCGATTCCATCTACGGATCCATGGCGATTGGCAATCAATTCAACCTGGAAAATAAAGTCTACACGGAGTCACAGAATCCTTCGAGTTACCTCGTGCCGAGTATCGTCCAAGGCCTCTAAGGCGAACGCGAGCCCAACAGCGTGGCGCATCGAGATTGGCTCGGGCTGAAAGGCGAATTGCCAGAACGGCTGCGACTGGCATTGACCATTCTGTCGTTTGTTGTCCCTCTGGTAGTTTGGTCTTTAGTCAGCTACCTGCCGTTTCTTTGGCACCCCTTGACCCGCGTCACGGATCCGGGCGGCGTCGAATATTTCGTCGAGGGAATCGAGGTCCCGAACGCGGAATTTGCCAAGCAACTCGAGAAGATGGCTGCCGAGCAGGGGGATCTCCCCAAAGGAGTGCGGGTGAATCCGGTATACCTGCCAGCCCCCCACGAGGTATTGCGGGCGTTCTTCACTGCGTTCACCACGCCGCCGCGCCTTCCCAACGAACCCTGGCTTCATGAAAGCTTAGGACACAGTATTCGGACGATATTTCTTGGTTTTCTGATTTCCTCGCTGTTGGGCGTGCCCTTGGGAATTCTCTGTGGAACTTACCGCTTCTTCGCTGGTCTCCAGGAACCGTTCATTGAATTTTTCCGCTATTTGCCCGCACCCGCGTTTGGCGCCCTCTGTGTGGCCATTCTCGGAATCGACGACGGTCCCAAGATCGCCATTATTGTCATCGGAACGTTTTTCCAGCAGGTGCTGGTGATTGGCAACACGGTGCGCAAGGTTGATCCCGCGCTCGTCGAGGCCGCACAGACCCTTGGGGCTCGTGGCTTACGCCTGGTTCGGCGCGTGATCATTCCTGCATCCATTACCGACATCTACACGGACATGCGGATTCTGCTCGGCTGGGCGTGGACATATCTCATCGTTGCAGAAGTCGTCGGCACGATGTCGGGAATCACCTTTTTTATTAACCAGCAGGCTCGCTACCGGAACTTCGACAATGTCTACGCAGCGATCATGATGATTGGAATCATCGGCCTGACCACCGACACGCTTCTTGCCTGGTTTGGGAAGGTTCTCTTTCCTTGGAAGCGCAGCGGCCGCGGAGTAAGACAAGTATCACTTCCGGCGTCCACCGACAAAGAAGCCGCAGTTGCAGGATCGCCCGACCAAAGTCCCAGATCTCCGCTACTCGGCAACTTCGACAAGTTCGAGCTGACGGGTGCGCGTAAGGCCGGCGCCACTCCCCTGCAACCCTGACCTATGCTCGCATCCCTCGACTTACCCGACTATCGGAGGCAGGACCCTGAGGTCGCCGCCCGTTTTCGGCGCATCAGGGAACGCCCGATTGTGCTCGCTGTTCAAGATCTCCGAAAAGCTTTCGGTGACGCGAGGCATCAGCACGTTGTCTTTGAAGACGTTTCTCTTGAAGTTCACAGGCGGGAATTCGTTTGCATCATTGGTGCTTCAGGATGCGGCAAATCCACCTTAATTCGCATTGTCGCAGGGCTCGATGAGGCTAGCGGAGGGGAAATGCTTCTCGACGGCAAGCCGGTCTCGGGGCCAGGTCCGGACCGCGGAATGGTGTTTCAGAGTTATACGTTGTTTCCGTGGCGGACGGTGAAGCAGAACGTGATGTTCGGTCTCGAGATGCGCGGCAAGAGCTCGGCGGAAGCGGAGAGCACCGCCCGCGAATGGCTCGACATGGTTGGCTTGAGCCCCTTCGAAGAAGCATATCCGCATGAACTGTCCGGTGGCATGAAGCAGCGCGTAGCCATCGCGCGCGCCCTGGCTAATGAACCTCGAATTCTAATAATGGACGAGCCATTCGCCGCCCTGGACGCGCTCGCTCGGGCAAAGATGCAGGCTTATCTGCTCCAGATCTGGAAGAAAGTAGATGTCACCATTCTCTTTATCACACATGACCTAGAGGAGGCTGTCTATCTTGTCCGACCGCATTCTTGTGTTGGGAGGATGCCCAGGTGGAATTCGCGAGTTCATCGAAAATCCGGTCCCGCGTCCAAGAACACCGCAGCAGTTTCTCACTCCAGAATTTCTGGCCGTGAAGCACCGCCTCGACGAATTGATCCACGACCCACGCGAAACTTCCGACGAGGATCGTCTTCCGGTCATAAAGATGACCATGTCCGGCGACGAAGTCGAATGAGCCGAGTTTCGGCGGTGAGCGGTACCTTGGCCGGAACCTCGAATGCTGCCTGATGCCAGCCAGTCGTAGCAGTCGATAGCGGGAGATGAGCTCGTTGCGAGAAAAGATCCTGGATACCTTCAGACGGATCCGAGAACGCGGCGAGGATGGAGTGTGGATCTCGCTTCTGACGGTTGAAGAGGCGATCAGGCACGCTGAACGCGTCGAGAGCGATTCACGTGAACTTCCGTTCAGAGGTCGAACCTTTGCCATTAAAGATAACATTGATCTCGCGGGCTTGCCGACGACGGCGGCTTGTCCCGCATTTTCCTATATGCCGGAACGGAGCGCGACGGTCGTCCAACGACTGATCGATGCCGGGGCCGTCCCGATCGGAAAGACCAACCTCGATCAGTTCGCCACAGGCTTAAATGGCACTCGGTCGCCCTACGGTTTTCCACGCAACTTTTACGACTCTGCTTACATAAGCGGCGGATCAAGTTCAGGTTCCGCGATCGCAGTTGCGGCGGGTTTGGTCGATTTCGCCTTGGGAACCGACACCGCGGGTTCGGGACGTATTCCAGCGGCGTTCAACAATCTTGTCGGATTCAAGCCGACTCGCGGGAGTTGGTCAGCAGACGGTCTTGTTCCTGCTTGCCGCACTCTCGATTGCATAACCGTGCTTGCACGAACTCTGCAGGAAGCAAGTCAGGTCGATCAAGTGGTGAGGGACTTCGATCCGAATGATCCCTACTCGCGAATGCCGACTGATTTTAAACCGCCAGAACTATTTCGGATTGGCGTATTGCCGCCCGAGGAGCGGGAGTTCTTCGGAGATGAGGAATATGCGGCGCTTTATGACAGTGCGGTGGAGCGAGCGGCTTCCTTAGGGTGGGCCATCCATGAATTTGACTATCGCCCGTTCCGTGACGCGGCGGACCTGCTCTACCAAGGACCTTGGGTGGCCGAGCGATACTCCGCCGCGAAATCGATCGTCGAAACCAATCCGCATGCTCTTCACCCGGTCGTCCGCTCGATCATGTTGGCAGCGAGGAAATTTACGGCGGTCGATGCCTTCGAGGCCCAGTATCGGCTTGCAGGACTGGCGCGCGAATCCGAGAAGACGTGGCAATCGATAGATGCGCTTCTGCTGCCTTCCGCGGGAACAATCTATACAGTCGAACAAATGTTGGCCGCTCCGATCGAGCTTAATTCAAACTTGGGCAGATACACCAATTTCATGAACCTCCTGGACCTTTGCGGTATCGCAATTCCCGCGGGTTTTCGGTCTGACCGAATCCCTTTCGGGGTGACATTATTCACCAAGGCCTGGGCTGATCCTCTTCTCTTCGAGCTGGCGCATGAGTTTGAAAACGGCAACAGCGCGACGTCTCCTAACGCAGCTTCAAACGAGTCGCGCTTCACCAAATGAGATAACGGCAGCTGCACTTACGAGCTCCGCCACCGCCGCTGAGGCTGGAGGATAGCGAACCGCTTTCCTTGCCACCCCAGAGCTTTGATCGCTCCAAAGAGCAATCCGCGTTCCAAACGTCGCAACAAGCGTTACTTGTGAAGGATTTTCCCGCACCCCGGGCAAGATCCAACGAACCTTCAAATTCGAGGAACAAATCGGCAGTGTTCTCGGCGAATCCAGCTTCGTGGGGCAGGATTATCTTGCCGGAGCTGACAAAAATCACTTTGGGAAATCAATTGCCAGAAACGAGAAATCGTCAGCGAGCGTGTCGGATCCGTGGACGGAACGCACCCAAGCCAGAACCTCTTGCGGAATGTTCACGACTGCGTCCATTCCTCAGCAGGTAGGGGACAAAATCTCTTTCAAAATCGAGTCGGGTTCCATCGGGCCGTCCGATTTCATAGGCTCCGTCACAAAAGACAAAGAGGCGCGAGTTTTCAGGAACTAGGCTTGTGGCGCTCTGATAACAGACACTTGGCATAGCTCCGACAAGCATGCCCGGGCAACGAAGTTCCTCGAGCACGTCGGCTCCGCTGGCGTCGGATTTGAGGAGGCGTGCCCCGGGATGGCCGCCGGAGGCATGTCGGATCGACCGTCCGGCTAAATCGTAAACTCCGTACCAGATCGTGAAAAACATGTTGTTGTGGTTCTCCATTTGAAAGTCCTCATTTAAACTGGAGAGCACCTGCCCAGGATCGAGAAAGTCGGTATTTCGAAGTCCCGCGGAGCGAATCACATTTATGGCGGCAACAGAGAGCAGCGCGGCTCCCACGCCATGTCCGCAGACATCCAAGAAGGTAAATTGCCAGGTGGTTTTCGTCGATCCAGTGATAGCCGAAAGAATCCCCGCCCAATTCGGTGGAGGGTTCGTATGACCCAGGAGATTTTCAACGGCTCTGGCATCGGCGGAGGAAGGGTGGAGACAACGTAGCGGGCCGCTTCCTGAAGCTCATTCGCAAGGCGCTTTTGGGTTTCCTCAATCCGATGCAAATGACTTCGCTCCTGATCCCGCAGAAATTTTTTCTCGAGACTTGCCTCGATCCGAGCGCGAAGAAGCGTCGGGTCAAACGGCTTTGGAAGAAAATCTTCGGCTCCGGCTTCAATGCAGCGCACGACAGTTTCGATTTCGTCGACCGCCGATATCATGATGACTGGCAGATGCCGCAGCTGTGGATCGGCCTTCATGCGTTCCAGGACAAGGTAGCCCTCCATCTCTGGCATGGCCACGTCAAGCAAGACGAGATCGAACGCCTCTCGCGAGAGCATCGTGATAGCACGTTGGCCGTCTTCAGCCTGGGAGGTGCTGTGCCCTTGGCGCTCCAGATGTTTGACGAGAACGTCCCGGTTCTCCGGTTGATCATCCACGACGAGGATGCGCCCGGCGATTCCCGATCGTCGCTCAATCGGAAAAGCGTCGTCGGGCTGCCGTGAAGTTATTCATTGCCAGTGGAAAGGCTGGTTTCTGCCGCCGACGCGATGCTGTCTAGGTTTCCAAAATGCTCATCACTAAGTCCCGTTTCGATGACCGCGAGTAGTTGGCGCCCCGCCGCCGCGATCTTGTCCAAATCGTCCAATCCATTCACCTGACTTCTGGCCAGGTCCTCTCTGAGGAGATCGCAATAGCCGAGGATCGCGTTTATCGGTGTGCGCAAATCATGGCGCAACTTCGCCAAGATCCTCGTTCGTTCCGATGGCACGGTCAGCGAGGGCGGGTGGTCTTGCCTGCGTGCTCGAGTTGCAGCGCAATCTTCTCGAGCAAACGTTCGAACTCAATTGGTTTCGTATCGTAGTCATCGCAGCCGACGGCGAGTGCCTGCTCTTTATCGCCCGACATCGCATGGGCGGTTAAGGCAATAATCGGGATCGCCGCCGTTGAGACCGAAGACTTTATTTGCCGGGTCGCTTCCCATCCGTCGAGAGTTGGGAGGCTCAGATCCATGAGAATCAAATCCGGACAACTCGATTTGGCAAGAGCGAGGCCTTCCTGGCCGTTGGTTGCTAGAACAACTTCGTAACCGCGACGGATTAGCCGGCGCGAAAGCATGTCGCGATTCATCTCGTTATCTTCGACCAGGAGAATTTTCGGCATTCGAACTTAATAGCTCCTCTCGGAGGCTAGTTGAACTGAGTAGACATCAACTCGCGTCACTTGTCGAGGAGGGTTGTGATCTCGGCCATAGGCTTTGACGGCTGAGGGCCGACTTTGTCAACATCTCTTCAGGCTGCACGCGAGCCACTGCCGTCCTGACCAGCAAGATCCTGCGCCGTAATCATCACAACCGGAATTGTAGCAGAGCGCACAACACCGCAAGAAAACAGGTATGAACAGGAAAGCATCGGCTACGAATTCGCGAAGCCGCCTCGTATCACTCGGCTTTGATTCTTTAACATCCAGCGTCGCTCCGGCGAGTTTAGTCCGAGCCATGTCAAGATCAGCTTTCCGATTTTCAATAACGATGTTGCGACCGCCCGTGAAGGTCCGGCTGGGTGAGGATTTCCGCATTAGCTTAATGTCGGTGATGCAGAGACTAATTCGTTGGAGGCTCGTTGCGCGCGGGCACTTCCTCGCTAGGTGTCTCGGCCATGCTCACGGGAAGATCGACGATGAAGGTCGAGCCTTGACCAGCGGCGCTGGTCACTGAGATATCACCGCCCATCAACTGGCAAAACCTTCGACTGATAGCCAGACCGAGGCCGGTGCCACCATACTTCCGGGTGGTTGACGTATCGGTCTGGGAAAACGGCTGGAAAAGTTTGCCTTGTTGCTCAGGCGTCATGCCGATGCCCGTGTCCTTGATTGAGAATTGAATCCGCTCCGTCGAGTTGTCGGCAGCGCTATCCGCGTCGGCCGAAGAGAATTCTAGTCTTGATGCGCCGCACGGAGAGGGTGATGCGGCCTCTTTCGGTGAACTTGGTCGCGTTGCCAAGCAAATTTAGAGCGTCTGGCGAATCTTCGGGAGATCAGCTCGGATCCGACCGCAATCGGGAGCGACATTGATTTCGAGCTTATTCGAATTCTTCTCGATGAGCGGCTGCATGGTTGTGGCCACCTCGCCGACGAGGCTGGCGACATCAATTTCCTCAACGAAGAGCGTCATTTTACCCGCCTCGATTTTCGACAGGTCGAGAATGTCGTTGATGAGCGAAAGCAGATGTTTCCCCGCGCGGCGGATCTTGTTCAGGTCGGAGCGTAAGCTCCTTGACATTCAAGTCCTCTGCTTCGTCGATCAGCATCTCGCTGTAGCCTAAAATCGCGTTCATCGGCGTGCGCAATTCATGGCTCATGTTCGCGAGAAAAGTGCTCTTGGTCCGATTAGCTGCTTGCGCGGCATCACGCGCCTCCACGGCTTCTTGACGACTCATCTCGGCATCTCCGAGTGCCTCGGAAAGCCGAGAGGCGAGCAGGAAAGAAACTACCAGAACGCCGAGGAGGATCACGCTTCCGATTCCGTAGAACTGCCAGATGATGGCGAAGGTTTCTTTGGAGACGTCTGGCAGATAAAGCGCGGCGATAACGTCGTAGTCCCACGGAACGAAAGTTCTCAGCTTCACCAGCCAGCGGCGATCGATGGCTCTGTGCTGCTCTGCCGCAGAGACAATGGTCTCTATCTCAACGGGGTCGCGGACATTCTCCGTTCGAAAGATAATTCTATTCTCGTGATCCAGGAGGGCGAAGAATCCGTTGCTTAGGATGCTGCCCTCGTTCATAGCTTCATTGATCTCCGAGAGAGACGCCAGCGGGAAGCCAACATAGAAAACCCCAATCGTGTCGCCGCTAGAGCTTCGGATCGGCTCATAGCCTGTGATGTAGGGTTGGCCGAGAATTTCGGCGACGCCGAAATAACTTTCACCCTGGCGAGTGGCGGCGAAAGCGGCGCCGTTGGGATCAAGCACATTACCCACGGCGCGCGATCCGTCCGACCGCAAGAGGTTGGTCGTGATGCGAACGAAACTGTCGCCTTGCTTGACAAAGATCCCGGCCGTTCCTCCCATCAGCTCCTTGAGTTTATCAACGAGAGCGTTATCTTCCGCGACCGGCGCCGCTCCGAAATAGAGAACCGCTTCGGGAGAGCCACTCGAGTTTGACTGTCCACTCGAGATGAGGCTCCCCTTTTTCCCGGCCAAGCATCCTTAGAACGGCCATCGAGGAGTGAACGAGCTTCAGATAAGTCGAATCTGTTGTCCCGAGCACATCAATGACGTGATCGAGTTTCGCATCCATCTGTGTGCGCGCCTGGTCCAGAATATAGTCGGAGAGGCGACGAAATCCGATGTAACCGGCAAACCCCACCACGATGGTCACGAATAAGAACCAAAGAGCGACTTTTGTTCTCAGCGAGCTATGCATGTCCGTGCGGCAATGATCGGATCAATTGACCTCGCCCAGTGGCGAAAGATAAAAATCCGGTTGCGCGGAACAAGAAGAATCCGTAGTTAGAGTAGGTTGTTCTGCTACTCGTATGGCCGCCTTTCAGACAACTGTTGAGGGAAGCGTCAAGATCCTTTCAATTTCCGGTCGCCTCGATCTCCAAAGCGGGGCGGACTTTCGCGACACGTTACGTTCTTTGACAGAGGACGATGAGTCGGTCGACCTGCTTGTTGATCTCGAGGGACTGGACTACATGGCCAGTGCAGGCTTTCGTGAACTGTTTCTTGCCGCGCGCAAGATCAGTCGACAAGGCGGGCGGCTGGCCGTCTGTTCACTCAGAGGCGAGGTCAAACGCGTCTTCGAGCTGGCCTGTTTCGATACGGCCTATCCCATTTTTGGCACACGGCGGGAAGCTCTGGAGTTTTTCGCGGGACCAAAGCCCGCTCGTTGAGTCGGCAGACGGCTTGCGAATTTATCCGGCGAATGAATGTTCGGCTAGGCGTCGTGGGTGCCCATTTGCGCGGTCAACCACTGAACGCGGAGCTTCTTCATCTCGGAGCAATTTTTGTCCAACAGACACGCACGGCGCCGCAATATCGGTTATTTGTTCTCTCCAGATACATCTCCGGCTAAACCTGGCATGATTCGATCTCAAAACGGCGGATCGATCGAAATAGAGGTCTGGGAGCTCGACGCGATGGCGTTGGGAATGCTGCTCGCATCCGTGCCACCCCCGCTCGTCATCGGAAACGTCAAGCTCGCCAGCGGGGAATGGATCAAAGGATTTCTCTGTGAGGAAGTCGCCCTGAAGGATGCGCGTGAAATCACGAGCGTCGGTGGCTGGCGCGCCTACTTGGCTTCCATCTAGCCCCTCTTCACTAAACGACTACCACGCCAAGCTGCCAGCCAAGGTCTAGAAAGACTAAGATTTTTTCAGGGGCCCCATTGACAGTGTCCCCAGCATTGCTCTAGAATCGAAGCGTGATGAAAGGCGGCCAGTCCGTAGTGAACGGCCAGTCGCGGCTGTAAAAGGCAAATTGTAGATTATTGCATTCCGTGTCACGGTTCCCTCCACGTGCCAACGACTTGGCGTCTCTATTCGCCGTTACTTACAGCTGGCGAGTTCGTGTCTCGACAGTCGACGTGTTCGTGAGTTTGGAGCACAGAATAAGGGATCTGGCTCGTGAGCGGTTGTAGCAAAATGGGAGCGACTGAATCAATGGTGTCGCTGCAAAGATCGAGCAAGCCGGAAGCGTTTGCGCCAAGACCATTGCTCATCGGACGAGGATTGACCAAGGTGTATCGTAACGGTCCCTTTGAGGTGCGCGCGCTCGACGGTGTCGATATTGACCTCTATTCGGGAGAGATAGTGGTTTTCCTCGGCGAATCGGGAAGTGGGAAGTCGACGCTCCTCAATAGCCTTGGAGGTCTCGACGTGCCCACGTCCGGATTGTTGACCTATGGGAACCGCGAACTAACGAACGCTAGTGATGACGAGTTGACGAGCTTTCGACGTGATACGGTCGGGTTCATCTTTCAATCTTACAATCTAATTCCGAGTTTAACGGCTCGCGAAAATGTCGCTTTGACCAGCGAAATCACTCGCAACCCGATGGCTCCCGAAGAGGCGCTGACCCTGGTCGGCCTGGCCGATCGTATGGACTTCTTTCCCTCACAGCTCTCCGGCGGACAACAGCAACGGGTGGCCATAGCTCGCGCGATTGCCAAGCGCCCACAAGTTCTGCTTTGTGATGAGCCAACCGGCGCGCTTGATCTGAGGACTAGCCTTAGTGTTCTCGACACCATCGAGCGAGCAAACCGACAGCTCGGGACCCTCACGGTTATCATCACACACAACGCGATTTTGGGGGAAATGGCTGATCGCGTGATTCGTTTGACCGACGGACGCATCTCGACAGTCGAGCGAAATTATATGCCGCGCCCGGCGTATTCGTTGGAATGGTAATCTCCATCGTCAGGACATTATCGATCGCCGGGCAAGCTCTGGCTAAGAGGCAACTGCTGTCGTCTTATTTGATGTCGAGAGTCAAGCTCGGTTCTTCGCTTTGCACAGGGCCTTCCAACCGAGTTAAGATGAGTTCCTTAGATCGCAAGCTGTTTCGGGATTTTGCAAAAACAAAGGGCCAGTCGCTGGCCGCGTGCCTGGTGATGGCCTGCGGTCTAGCTATGATGATCATGACGCGCAGCCTGGTTCTCTCCCTCGAATCGGCGCGCGCCGACTATTATGATGAATTTCGATTCGCCGAGGTCTTTTGTAACCTTAAACGCGCTCCGAACTCGGTGCGAGAAAGGTTCTCCGCGATTCCCGGCGTGGCATCTTTTCAGACGCAGGTAATCGGGACGGCCAGGGTTGACCTGGCCGGCGTGAAAGAAATCGCCGCCGACGCCACGGTTATCTCCATTCCGGAGGTGCAGACACTCAATGAAATTTTTCTCCGGGCCGGGCGACTGCCAGTGGAGGGACACGAGGTAATTATAAGCGAACCATTCGCGACCGCACATTCGCTCACGCCGGGCGATTCCGTGGAGATAATTATGCGGGGCATCCGGCAGCGCTTGCAAATAGTCGGCATCGGCTTGTCGCCTGAGAACGTCTATGAAACGCGGCCCGGAGAGCCATTGCCCGATAGCAAGCGATTTGGGGTCTTTTGGATGAGGGAACGCGAACTCGCTGCGGTCTGCGGGCTGAATGGGGCATTTAATCGCATCAGCATCGATCTGGCACCTGGATCTAACGCCGAGCGTGTCATGGCGGAAGTGGATCGGGCGCTTTTGCCGTATGGCGGCTTGACGGCCTACGGACGTCGGAACCATTCCTCAGATAAGGCGCTGAATGGGGAAATTCAGATTCTTAAGGGGCTGTCGATTGCCTTTCCCGTGGTGTTCCTTGGCATATCCACCCTCATGATTGCTGGTCTCATGGCCCGATCGGTGCAGGTTCAGCGTGAGCAAATCGCTCAACTAAAAGCGCTGGGCTACTCCGCTCTGCAATTGGGAGCGCATTATCTGAAGTTTGCGTTCGTGATCATCGCCTCAGGCTTGCTCATCGGCATTGTCAGCGGGATTTGGCTCGGCTCGGATGTCGTCTCGCTTTATCACAAGTTTTTCCGATTTCCTTCGCTTCCGTTTGCGGTGGACTACACGACGATTGGCGTCGCGGTGGCGGTTGGTTTTGTATCGACCCTTTCTGGGGTAAGCGGTGTCGTCTACCGTGCAATCCGATTGCCTCCGGCTGCGGGCATGCGGCCGCAGCCGCCGGCCAGCTTCGCTCCGTCGCTACTCGATCGAGCTGGATTTTACAGGCTGATGAGCCGTTCGGGACGTATGGCCATCCGAAATCTCGAGCGGCGACCTTGGCGTGCCTCGGTAACCAGCCTGGGCCTGGCCATGGCCGCAGGAATCCCGATCGTGCCGGCAGCATTGCGCGATGGCGTTAACTATCTCGCCGACTTCGAATGGACCTCTGCCCAGCGCCAGGATGTGACCGTCAACTTGGTTGAGCCAGGCTCAAGTTCAGCTTTTCATGACTTGCAGCGTCTTCCCGCGGTTGTCCAGGCAGAGCCTTATCGCAGCGTTCCGGTGCGCCTTCACTTTGGGCATCTTCGACAGCGAGTGACCCTGGTTGGAGCTTCTGAAGATGCGCAACTCACAAGAGTTTTCGATGGCCAAGGTCGCGCACTTGCTGTTCCCGCGGAAGGCTTGCTCATTTCCAAGAAATTGGCCGAACTCCTGGGGGCGAAGGTTGGTGACCACTTGCTGGTCGAATTTTTGGAAGGAGAGCGCGTCTCCCATGAGATTCCCATCAATGGCTTGATCTCGGATTACCGCGGCCTCAATGCCGTTATGAAGATCGATGCGCTCCGGCGTTTGCTGCTCGAAGGCGAGACGGTTAGCGGGGCTCATCTCAGAATCGATCACCTCGGTTGGTCAAACTTTCTTGAAAGCGTCAAGCGAGCACCTCGCATCGCCAGTCTCGGAATCAAATCGGCAATGCGTGAGAGCTTTCGCCGGTCCACGGTCGAATCGATTCAACTCATGCAGAATATTTACTTCCTCTTCGCGGTGACGCTCGCTTTTGGCATTGTTTACACGAACTGCCGGATCTCCTTTTGGGAACAAAGCCGTGATTTGGCAACCCTTCGCATTACCGGCTTCACGCAGCGAGAGGTGGCAAACGTGATGATTGCCGAGTTGGCGGTGTTGACGCTTTTGGCGCTTCCCATGGGATTGTGGATTGGAGGCAAGCTGGCGGGACTTACCGTTCATGCTGCCAGTACCGAGTCCACCCGGCTCCCGCTGATTCTTTCTAATCAAAACTATCTCACGGCTGTGGCCCTGGTGGTGCTCTCCACAGCAATTTCCTTTCTCATCGTGCGAAGAGAGGTGGCTAAACTCGATCTGCTGGCGGTCTTGAGGACAAGTGAATAGTAAAGGTGCCCCTGAATTCCGGGCTGAAGTGCGCGGCTCGAGAAAGCCTTTCGCGCTTGCCAAGCTGGCAGCGATCGTCTTGGTCAGCGCGATTCTGGCGCTCGTTTTCAGCAGCCTTCTTACCAAACCAATGACTGTCGAAACAGACTTGGTCACCCGGGGCGCACTCGCCGTCACGGTCGTGGAAGAGGGAAGGACGCGCATTCGGAATCGCTACGTTGTCTCCGCAAACATTGCGGGCTTTCTGCAGCGCGTGCCCGTGCGGGCCGGAGATCCAGTCGTGGCGGGCCAAACTCTCCTCGCCACGGTCCGAGCCGCATCCGCGAGCTTTCTCGATCCGCGGGCACGTGCTCAGGCTGAGGCCGCTGTTCAATCGGCCAACGCGGTTTGCCTGCAGCGCAACGAGCAAGTAAATAGCGCTGGCGCAGAATTGGATCTCGGTCAGCGAGAACTTGCTCGTGCGCGGAGGTTAAAGGAGACCGGTGCCATCGCCGTGCAGGCTCTCGAACTTGCGATGAACCGGGTCGAAGTGCTCGAGGATCAGCTCGCCTCGGCCAAGTTCGCCTTGAAAGTCGCCGGATATGAGTTGGAACAAGCAAAGGCGGCTCTCGTCCATGTCGAGGACGAGCGGGTCGACGCCGGCAGGCTTATCGAAATTCGCTCTCCGGTGACAGGATGCGTGCTCAACGTTTTCGAAGAGAGTGCGCGTGTGGTTGCTGCCGACACGCCGATTATGGAAGTAGGGAATCCAAGAGATCTCGAGGTGGAGGTGGAACTGCTCTCGACTGACGCCGTCAATGTGAAGCGCGGCGCGGACGTTTCCATCGTCCGATGGGGCGGAGACGTGCCGCTTCGCGGCAATGTCGTGCTGGTTGAACCCGGGGCCTTCCTCAAGGTCTCTGCGCTCGGAATCGAGGAACAACGCGTCAAAGTGAGAGTTAACCTTGTCGATCTGCCGGAGAGCGTCCTGGGGGATCGATACCGCGTCGAAGCTCGCATTACGACGTGGTCCAATGAAGATGTGCTGCGGATCCCGAGCGCTGCACTGTTCCGTCGCGGCAAGGACTGGATGACGTTCACGGTGGAGAAGAATAGGGCGAAGCTGACGAGGGTTAGCATGGATCACAACAACGGCAATCTCGCCGAGGTGAAGAACGGGCTTGGCGAAGGTCAGCGTGTCATCCTTTATCCGGCAGATGCGATTGAGGATGGCGCTTCTGTAAGAATAGCGCTCGAATCCCAATCGAAGTAGAGCCCTTTCTCCGCTCGAGACGCGTTCCAGGTGCGCGACTCAGCAACGCAGTTGCAGACTGTCTTTTGGTCAGCGAGGCACTCGCTCCGGTTCGGCGCGGGGCGGTCGTCCCAATAGTTCCCACATTGCTTCGTGAGGAGGCTTGTTCAAGTAAAGGACGGCGTGCACCTCCGAAATGATGGGAGTTTCGACTCCGAGCCGTTGCGCGCATTGCCAGGCGCTGAGCGCGGTGGGAATGCCTTCGGCCACCATCTGCATCGAGGCTTGGATCTGAGCGGGTGACTCGCCGCGACCAAGGCGCTCGCCGACCTTGCGATTGCGACTGTGACGGCTGAAGCACGTGACCATCAAATCGCCAACTCCGCTCAATCCAAAAAATGTTTCCCTTCGTCCGCCAAGAGCCACACCCAAGCGCATCATTTCGGCCAATGCACGCGTGACCAGTCCTGCCTTGGCATTGTCCCCCATGTTAAAACCGTCCGAAACACCTGCGCTGATCGCAAAAACGTTCTTGAGCGCTCCACCGAGTTGGATTCCCGTCACATCGTCACTCGTGTAAGCTCGAAAAGTTGGCAGTGAGAAGGTCTTCTGGAGGGTTTCAAGCAACTCCGTCTCCCGGCAGCCGATTACTCCGGCGGCCGGAATGCGCTGCGCAACTTCTACCGCATGGTTGGGTCCCGAAAGGACCGCGACCGGGTTTGCGGGCAAACATTCCTCCAGAATATCACTCATGAGCTTGCCAGTATCGTGCTCAATTCCCTTGGTGCAGCTCACGAAGACAGTCTCTGTTCCAGGCCCCAAAACTGCCAGCTTCATCGCGAGTTCACGGACTGCTTTCGAGGGAGTCACGATCACGGCAAGCTCCGCATCAAGGGTGTCTTCAAGGCTTGCAGTCGCATAGACGTTGGGAGGTAAGCGGACGCCGGGAAGGTAGGTTTCATTCGTGCGACGCGAGACCAGCTCTTCCGCGACCGAGGGATTGTGGGCCCACAGCCTAACCTGCGACCGATTCTCCGCGAGGAGCAAGGCGAGGGCTGTCCCCCAACTTCCCGCCCCAATGACACTAATCTTTTTGGGCATCTGAAATGCGGTCAAGTTCCTGAGGAAGAAGCCCCTTTCTCGAATTTTTTCTCTGTTCCAGCAAGAAGCCGGTCGATGTTCGACTTATGGCGCCAGACTGCCAGAGTGGTCATTGCAAATGCCACGGCAACCAGAAGCCAGTCACATCTTCCAAGGAGCGCGAGAACAAGACTCGAAACAGGAAGACTGATTGCCGCAAGAATTGAGGCGACTGAAACATAACGGGTAAGCTGGAAAGAGCCCACCCAGACTATGAGACCACACAAGAAAACCCAGATCGGGAATAACGCAATCATGATTCCGGCTGATGTCGCGATACCTTTGCCGCCTTTGAAAGCAAGCCAGACAGGGAAGTTATGCCCTAGGACGGCAAACACGGCCGCGAGAATGCCCGCCAACGTCACATGATCGGGAGCGAACTGCCGACTGAAGGCGTAGGCGAGAGTGACGCTCAGCCAGCCCTTGAAAATATCGGCGGCAAAAACGAGATAGCCCCACTTTTTGCCTAAAACTCGAAGGGCATTGGTTGCGCCGATGTTGCCGCTACCAACTTTTCGAAGGTCGACCCCGTTGACGCGTCCCACTATATACCCGGTTGGTAACGAGCCGATTAAGTAGGCTCCAAGAGCCACGGCAAGAGCGAAGCTTAACGGCATAGCGAGGTCATCGAGATCTGGAAGATTGCTCTCAACGAAAAATCATGCACCTTTTCTCATGAAAGTCGCGATCGCGATTAGCATTTTTTTCCAATTTTTCAGCATCACCATGAAAAGCGCCGTCGCTAAAGAGCTGCCTGAGGAGGTGACCGTCAGCCTGCTCGGCCCAGATAACGCCCCACTGCCACCGCAGAAGACCGCGACTGTAAAAAAGTCCAATGAAGAGTGGCTGAAGCAACTGGGTCCAGAAAGGTTTCGCATCCTCAGAACGGAGGGAACCGAGCAACCTTTCTGCGGTACCCTCTTGGACAACAAGAAGACGGGTGTCTACCTTTGTGCGGGTTGCGAACTGCCCTTGTTTTCATCGCGCGCAAAGTTCCACTCCGGTACAGGATGGCCCAGCTTCTTTACGCCGTTTGCCAGCGAGAATGTGGTCGAGATTCACGACCGAAGCCATGGAATGACCCGCACCGAAATTCGTTGTGCGCGTTGCGATGGTCACCTGGGACACGTATTTCCGGACGGTCCTGCGCCGACTGGGCTGCGTTACTGCCTGAATTCAGAGGCGCTCGTTTTTCTCGAGACGAAGTAGCGAAGCCGAAATCTCGAAAAAAGCGTTTGCGCGATGGCTTTCATCGCCTAACTTAATCGTTTCGTAACGAAACTTCTAAACCGAAGCCATTTCGGTGGCCTGAGGGAGTGAAGATAGGGGAATGAGATATACCTTGAAACTTGCCTGCCACGCGCCCTTTGCCGGGATGCCAGGTCGTCTTTTTCTCCTGTTCCGCTGGACCACTCGGGGAGTTGTCACCCTGAGTCGGATGCCGGTTTGTCCACCATAGGCTGGCGACGGCACTTCTTTTTTGTGCGCCTGGAAAGCATGCTTACTCCCGGCGCGTTGGATGCCTTCGTCTGAGAGGCTCAATAAACGTTCGCAGACTTTCTTCATGCAATTCATTTTTCGTTTCGTTCGGCTAAGCTCACATGGGCCGGCCATCTCCTCATCTCGTGTATGTTTCGGTTTCGTCGTGCTCGGGCTCATGCTTGTTTCTCAGCAAACAGCGCGATCTGCGTCGAGCATTGCCGACGGTGCGAGCGTTGAAAAGTTTACCGGCGGTCACACACGCGCTGTGTGGGTGACAGACGCCCGAAACAAAGACAGCTTTGCTGAAAAAAACCATCTTCAACTGGTTGGTTATGACTCGCGCGACGGAAAAGGCGAGCGGATCATCTGTGCCGAGAGGGCAAACTACTACCGGCCTTTAATCACGCCCGATGGCGAACGGATTGTCTTTAGTAACCAGCAAAACCTCACAATCTATGTCGTCAAGTGGGACGGGTCTCCTCCAAGGCTCTTGAAAGAACCAGGGTGCGCAACCGAAGTTTGGCGTGATCCCCAGACGGGGAAAACGTGGGTCTACTACCAGGAAAGTGTCCGCGATTTCACAAAGCCTGTCCGACGCTTTCCCATCGACGAGCCCGAGAAAGTCGAGACGGTCTGGTCTTCGTCGATTATCCAAGCCTCGCCATCATTTCAGCTCTCGCGGGATGGCAAGATGGCTGCTTCGACCTTTCCGTGGCCAAGCTCCGGAGTGGCAGAATTACCCAACGTTGCCTGGCGCAAGCACCGAGATGGCTGTTGGCCCTCGATGGCTCCCGACGACAGTTACCTTTCTTGGACTTTTGATGGCCCACATCGAAACCTCTTCATGACGCGAGCAGGAGAAAAGAACTCCTGGAAGATCGACATCTCCAAGGCGCCTGGGGTGAATGACTATGAAGTCTATCACCCCCGCTGGACCAACGATGTCCGCTACATGGTGATGACTGGGCCGTATACGTCCGGTAACAAAAAGATCAAGCTTTGGTCCGGCGCGGACGATGTCGAGATTTACATCGGCAAGTTCAACAAGGAGTTCCGCGACATGGAGGCTTGGTTTAGGCTCACTACGTCGCGGACGGGAGAGTTTTTCCCCGACGTGTGGATCGCCGATGGGGAAGACAAGTCGAGTAACTTTAAGTCTCACGCGGCGGTACCAGCGGCGGGCAAGCCGAGTTTGGTCCAAACTCTCAGAGCGCTTGTGCCCGAGCAGTACGAGAATACATGGCCCGGCACTAGGAAGGGACTATTGTTTGAGTGGCGGGACAACAAGGACAACAATCAGTTCGTCGATGGATCCGGAAAGTCGCGTGACGTGCACTTAAAGGCTGAGGGAGGCGCGCGCTTTGGGCCCAATGGGGAGATGCACATCCTCGGCGGCGCCTTTGTTCCTGATGGAACCTTCAACAAGGAAATTCGCGACGCGTGTAAGAACTCCGACCAGCTCGCCATTGAAGCCATCGTGACGACCTCGCGCGTTCCTCAATTCGGACCCGCACGAATTATCAGTCTGTCGCGGAGTCCCGCCAAACGAAATTTCACTTTTGGTCAGGATGGGGATTCTCTTACCCTCAGGCTACAGACGTCAAATACCAGTCGGAATGGAATGGATTTCAAGCTGGCGTCCATTCAGCCAGGAATTCCTTACCATGTGGTCGTTACCTATAAGCCTGGATTACTTGTTTGCTACGTCGACGGCAAGATTGCCAGCCAGACCAGTTTCGAAAAGGGATCTTTCGACAAGTGGCATGGCAGCAGCTACTCGTTGATCTTCGGAAATGAAGTCGGAGGTGTGCGGCCCTGGGAGGGATACTTGGACAGTGTAGCGATCTATGGCCGATTTATCGAAGCGCATGAGGCGGCCAAGAAATTCGAGTTGGCCGGCGCACGGATTGCACCACGACCAAAAATTGAGCGAACAGTCGTCAAGGCGGAAATGCTCGACAAAGTTGATTCGCCGCCGGTGGAAGCAATCACCCCCTATCGAAGGGCCTTGGTCATCAATCGCTATCGGGTGAGGGAAGCCAACGACTCCGCGCTCGTGAACCAGACAGTGCAGGTGGCTGAGTGGGCGCTTCTGGATGCGAAAATCCCCATGTCGTACGCGCGTGCTCGGCCCGGTGAAGTCCGCGAGATGAGCCTCGAGCCGTATGACGCGCATCCTCAGCTCGAAAGCGAACGGCTCGCCAGCGACATGCCTTCACTCGATGAGGAGGTCTATTATAGCGTCAGTTCGGGACACTGAGAGTCGTGGTCTTCAGCTCCCATCTTTTCCTTTTCTATTTTCTACCGCTCTCGCTCCTGGTGTATTATGGGCTCGCGCGCGCGCCCCAGCGGTGGCGTAACTTTGTCCTGATAGTTTTCGGTTACGCGTTTTATGGGTGGGCCGAGCCGCGGTTTATCCCGCTGATGTTCGGCACGACCTTGCTTGATTGGCTGATCAGCCTGGTCATCGCACATAACAGTTGGAATATTTGGCAGACCAGACACGAGCCGATGGTTGCGCTCGAACGCGGTGCCTCTCGAAGCAAGACGCAGAAGCAGGCGATTGCTCTTTCGGTCATCCTCAACCTCTCGGTTTTGGGCTTCTTTAAGTACTTCAATTTCGGCATCGATAGCTACAACGCCCTGGCCGCCTCCCTCGGTCTCGAAAGTTGGCAGTGGAACACGTTTTTTCGCGTGATTCTGCCTTTAGGCATCAGCTTCTACACCTTCCAAGCGATGAGCTATACCATCGATGTTTATCGTGGCGACGCCAAGGCGATGAGGAATTTCACGGACTTTTCGTGCTTCGTATCGATGTTTCCTCACCTGGTCGCAGGACCGATCCTCAAGTTTTCCTATCTTGCAGATCAGCTGGAAAATCGGACTCTGAGCATTGAGAAGTTTGCACGTGGAGCGGCGTTCGTCGCCATAGGACTGGCCAAGAAGATCCTTCTCGCCAATCCGGCGGGCAAGGTTGCAGATTTAACCTTCAACGCGGGATCGGTGGGGACGCTTGACGCCTGGTTTGGGGCGATCGCTTATGCTTTTCAGATCTATTTCGATTTCAGCGCGTACACGGACATGGCTATCGGCCTTGGCTTGATGCTGGGCTTCGTCTTTGCAAAGAACTTCGACTCCCCCTACAAATCAGCTTCGATAACGGAGTTCTGGCATCGCTGGCATATCTCCCTCTCATCCTGGTTGAGGGACTATCTCTATGTCCCTCTGGGCGGCAATCGCCTTGGACACGTCCGAACTTATGCGAACCTGATGGTAGTGATGTTACTTGGCGGGCTTTGGCATGGCGCGTCTTGGAATTTTGTCATCTGGGGAGGCATTCACGGTGGCATGTTAGCTTTCGAACGCAGTGCGGGTCGTCGAGCCACGCTTCACCGCTTGCCACGAGTTGCGCAGGTAGCTCTCACATTCGTGATTGTTGTTTTCGCGTGGGTCTTCTTCCGAGCGAGAGATCTTCCTTCGGCGATAGCTTACTGCCAAAGCATGCTTGGATTAGGTGCGGCTCAACCCGGCGCTGGCTTGATTGCCGGCACGATTTACCAGCCATACTATCTTTGGAGCGTGGTCCTGGCGGGGATTGTCACGTGGGCGGGAATTCAAACCTGGGACTGGACACGAAGAATCACCCTATCTAAGAGCGCAGCAATTCTCGCTCTATTTTGGGTTTCACTTCTCGTAATGGCGACCCAAGCCTACAACCCGTTTATCTATTTTATCTTTTGAGGCATGGCCGACTCTCCCTATGCCCGAATGACTCGCGAAGAACTCGCTGAGATTGAGGTCGGCAACACGGCCATCAGTCGCACCACCAGCATTGCGATGGTGGCCGGTTTTGTTCTCACCATTGTTGGGGTTCCCTTTGCTCAACATGTAATTGAAATCCGCGCGGGTTTTTTGAAAAGCGGTTCGTGGGTATGGCCGAAGGCTTACGAGGTTCGCGACTATCCGCAGCGCGCATGGCTCGAACTGATCGATCCCGGAAATGGTAGTTTATTCCGCCGTTTGCAAGCAGCCAATGGTCAGCTCATGCGAGGTCTTAAGAGTTACGAAGATGCTTTGGAGGACGATTCCTTCATTACTCTGTCGGCGCTCCCTCATGCGCAGGCTCTCACCGCCCAGTTTCTCGGCCTTGGAAACGAGCAGGTCTATCTTGGGAGGAACGGTTGGCTATTCTACCAACCGGACGTTGCCTACCTCACCGGGCCTGGATTCTTGAGTCCATCGTGGCAGCGCAGTCGCCTCCACAGCACAGAGGAAAGTGGCAGGACGATCCACCCAGACCCGAAAAAGGCGATCATCGAATTTAGAGATCAGCTGCAGGCAAGGGGAATCCGGCTCATTATTATGCCGGTTCCTGTCAAGCCAATGATCGAGCCGGAATTCCTATCTCGTGCGTATGATCAGTCCCCGCCGATTCCACTGCAAAATCCATCGTATGGCAACTTCCTGAAGAGCTTGGACCATGCGGGAATCGAATATGTCGATGTTTCGAAATCCTTGGTCGAAACGAAACATCTGACGCGTCGCCCGCAGTTCCTGCGCACCGATACCCATTGGACACCGGATGCCATGGAGAAATCTGCGGCGCTGCTTGCCGAGAAGATGCGGATGCTCGACCCCCGGGGGACAGATCCTCGCTTCATGCTGAGACGATCAACCAAGATGATCGAGGGTCTTGGCGATATTGTCGCCATGCTGAAACTTCCCGTGGCTTCGCGTCTTTATCCGAAAGAAACTGCCACCATAAAACCTGTCAGCCAGGAGAACGGCGCACCCTGGGTTCCGGACCAGCGCGCAGACACTCTTATCCTCGGAGACAGTTTCTTTAACATCTTCTCCTTGGCAGAAATGGGGTGGGGGGCTTCGGCCGGATTCGTGGAGCAACTCAGCTATACATTAGGCAGACCTCTTGATGCGATTTTGCGCAACGATGCTGGCGCTTTCGCCACCCGCGAGTTGCTCGGCCAGGAACTGGCGCGAGGCCGAGACCGTCTTGCCGGGAAGAGGCTTGTAATTTGGGAGTTCGCCGTGCGCGAGCTGGCGACGGGCAACTGGGACTTCGTGCCCATGAAAGTTCCAGCGCTTGCGCCGAAGGATTTTTTGGCGCTCGAATCTGGTGAACGCGATATCGTCCAGGCAACTATTAAAAGTTTCGGATCCATTCCGCGACCTGGCAGCACGCCCTACAAAGATTTTCTGACTGCCTTCCACATTGTCGGAATCGGTGGAAATCCCGCGAAGGAGGCAGTTGTTTATCTCCAAACGATGAAGAATCAGGAACTCACGTCTGCGGCGCGCCTCCGGCCTGGCGATGCCGTCTCTCTCGAACTGACGAGTTGGACCGATGCCGAACCGCGTTACGGAGCAATCAATCGCAGTGAACTCAATGATGAGAACTTGCTCCTGGAAGAGCCAAACTTTGCCGAGCTGTCTCCATGAACTACGTCATCGCCGCCTTGCTAATGGCTGCAGTATCCGTTCACGCAGTTGAGAGCGAATCCATCCTCAACGAGCGACTGAAATCGGCCGAACCCACGAGTGTTGAGGGAGTGGATGGATGGCGATTTCTGCCGGCAGAGATAAAACATCTTCTGGCCGGCGATCCTTCGAATGACCCAAAAAGGCCCTTTGACGCAATCGTGGATTTTAACCAGCAGCTTAAGCAGCTCGGCGTCCGCTTGATCGTGGTCCCTGTCCCCGCCAAGGTGACGATACATCCCGAGTTTTTTGACAAACGATTGGCGGGAGCGGCCGCCGCCTCATCTCCGGAGGCAGCCTTCTACGAAGCGTTGCGAGCCAAAGGCGTCGACGTTGTCGATCTGACGCAGGACTTTGCCGCCGCCAAAGCCCAAGGGCCGCTGTATTGTGCGCGCGATTCCCACTGGAACGGCCGCGCAATTGTGCTGGCGGCACAAAAGCTCGCCCCCGAGCTCA
Organism: uncultured Verrucomicrobiae bacterium; assembly: GCA_963706955.1. Lineage (GTDB taxonomy): Bacteria > Verrucomicrobiota > Verrucomicrobiia > Chthoniobacterales > Terrimicrobiaceae > DASTFP01. The sequence goes on from CAVPOC010000006.1 coordinate 286,392, forward strand.
AAGGGCTCAGCGAAGCAAACCTCGAACTGGAGGCGAGAGAGGAGCAGATCGAGATTCAGGGAGATCTCGGCGGTGCCAAGGAGAAAGCGACCGTGCGATTCATCAATCCCAAAGGTCAGACGGCACGCCTTGAACCGGATCGCGCAAGTCCGATCCTCATCCTGGGCGATAGCTATGTCCTGGTATTTCATGACGGAGGCGATATGCATGCGTCCGGAGCGGGGCTTCCTGACCAACTCGCCTTTGAACTCCGTGCTCCCGTCGATATCCTCGGCGTTCGCGGTTCAGGCGCCACACCGGCACGGGTCAGTCTCGCCCGGCGGGCGCGGGCCAACCCGAACTATCTCTCTAGCAAAAAAGTGGTCATCTGGTGCTTCGGGGTGCGGGAATTGACACAAGCCGAGGCATGGAAGGCAATATCACTTCTGAAGCCACAAAGCTCGGAACGGTAGATTATTTTAAATCAGCGATTTGCCGGCCTATTTTACAGCGATGAAGTAGGCGATGAATGTTCTCGCCGACGATCAGGAATGCTCGTGACTGCTCGCAATTCGCTAATGGGAGGCTCGCTAAGGGCGTTGGGCATATCACTTTTGCTTTTCTTTGAATAAGCCTGCTTGTTAGCGTCCGCGCCGTGGCGAACAATCCGGTCTATTCGTTTTTTGCAACACGGGGCAGCTTTGCCCCATTTTTCCTGAGATTAGCGGTCGCCGCGATCTTCTTTTATCACGGCGCGCAGAAAACGTTGGGCTGGTTCGCGGGGGAGGGTTGGCAAAAGACTATGGCGCTTTGGACGAGCGCTGAAGGATACAGTCTACCCTACCTTGTGGTCGCCTTCCTTCTGGTTGCGGAACTTGCCGTCTCCTTGGGATTATTGCTTGGTTTTCTCACCCGCCTCGCTGCCCTGGCGGTGGTCATCATCATGGCGATCGTCCTCATCTTCGTGCATGGAGGCACCACATTCGAGGCGGTGGAATTTCCTTTGGTCTTGTTAGCGGCTGGACTTTCACTGCTGATCACCGGGGGAGGTCACCTCTCGCTTGATCGCGCCATCAGCGTGAACCTGCTGCCGCAGGTTGGCTAAGCGGAACGATAGCCGTTGACTGCATGACACTTCCGCGCATAATTCTGCGGAAGTCTCGCGGGTATAGCTTAATGGTAAAGTTCCTGCCTTCCAAGCAGGCCACGCGGGTTCGATTCCCGCTACCCGCTCCATCATTCTACATAAGGGACCTCTGTCGTGTTGAGTCGAAATTATTACGGTAGTTGCCCGCTCGGATACATTACGGAAAATTAGGTCCATAGTCTGGATTGGCACGAATTTGTTTGCTCATCCTCGCTAGCTTGAGGCTTGGTAACCAGTTCAAGTGCTTGCTTGCCCCGGGCAAGTATCCATGGTGTGCTTCCGAACTTGGAGAAAATCACTAAATGAATTCAACGAAAACACTCCTTGCGGGCGCAGCTGTTGTCGGGCTTATAACTGGATCAATGGGCGTCCGCGCCTTTGCAGCCGGCGAACCAACTCCAGCTGGAGCTTTACTGCAGACCATGGGGGAAAAGCACGCCTGCAAGGGACAAAACTCGTGTCGAGGTCAAGGCGGCTGCCAGTCCGGCGATCAGGGATGTAAGGGCAGGAACACCTGCAAGGGCAAGGGCGGCTGCGCCACTAACAAGAAGTAGCCGCTCACATCCGTGCGGGATGGAGCATTATGTGGAGGCCGAGCTAACCGAGGTCGTTGTTCCGGTGGCATTACGCACTCCGCGGAACTTGAACTTGCGAGTAAAGAGCTGGTCCACCGCAAACGAGCCTGAGTCGTCGACTGGGACAGTGCCGGTTATCGTGACCTCTCCTCTCCCGTGGAAAGCTGCATAGGGAGAGTTTTGGTCCATGGAACCATTGAAGAATCCACTGAGAAACTCGTTGCTTGCCAAGACGAAGGGCGAGGGAGTCGGGACAGGATTAGGAGTTACGGTCGGGGACACCGTTGGTGTCGGGCTCGCCGTCGGCGAAACCGTCGGTGAGGGAGTTGGACTGATGATCGGAGTTGGACTGATGATCGGAGTTGGACTCGAGATCGGAGTTGGACTGATGATCGGAGTTGGACTGATGATCGGAGTTGGACTGATGATCGGAGTTGGACTGATGATCGGAGTCGGACTGATGATCGGAGTTGGACTGATGGTCGGAGTCGGACTGATGATCGGAGTCGGACTGATAATCGGAGTCGGACTGACAGGCGGAGTTGGCGAAATTGTCGGTGAAGGGCTCGCGGTGGGAGAAACGGTTGGAGTCGGAGTGGATGTGGATGATTCAGTGCCCAGGACGTTAAATGCGCCGTTGTCGAGCACGCCGGCCACGCTGCCGACGTTCACATTTGCCTGCACCAAGCCGCGATAGACCTTCCCTTCGACGAAGAACACGTAGTCGTTATAGGGGTCTGTCAAGAGATTCGGAACCGTGTTGCCGGTCGGGAGCTGTGGACTGCTCGTCTGGACACCATTGGCGTAGGTGAAGCGGAATACACCGGTAAGGTTCCTTCCGCGGGCCGTGGCTTGATAGAAACCATCCACTCCTGACACCAACGGAGAACCGTTGGTGAAGGGCGGCGGGCCGGCGCTGGCGTAAACGTGGACAATGCCGGTGAGGAACACCAAGAAGCTGGCAGCAATCTTCATGGAAGGCGTCTTTTTAACCGTCCCCATGATTGCATCGCAAGAACTTAATGCGAAGCTCGCGTTTCTGGGAAGTAGGCAGCCCAGTTGTCAATCTAGCCGACTGGTCAAGCCGCCCGTCGGCTGGTCCGCGATGTAGATGAACAAGGTCAACTCCGAGATATCCGCGAGAGTTGATTGCTCCGGAGCATCGTGCGGGGTCGATACCCACTACCCACTGCTCGCTGACGATCGAGGCTGCGGTTGATCCGACGAAGCCCGCTTTATCTTGCGGGCGGCCACATCGCAATACAGGTGGTCGGGCAGCGTCAAGTAAGCGAATCCCCAATCGTGTTCGATGCAAAACTCGTTCACTGCGGGCACGACTCCGTAGGGTTGCATCTCGACGTATGACCACATGGTATAATCGTTGAAGACGAGGAATCCGTCCGGTTTCACTTTAGTAAACGCGGCTGCGATATCGCGCTTGACACCCTCATAGGTGTGTTGAGCGTCGACATAGATCCAATCAAAAAACGCGTCAGGAAAGGATTTCAACGCCTCTGCAGAATCGGACTCGTGGACCTGCACGCGTCCTTTGAGCGATGGATCTTCACCCATTTCGCGCGCGCGTGGTTCGATGAATTTATCGACGAGATGCAATTCCTTTGGATTGGCAACGCGGAGAATTTCCCGGGCGAAATCGCCGTGAAGCGTGCCGATCTCCGCAACGGTTCCGCCATGTGGCAGATGTTCCAAGAGAACGATTCGGGTCGGCAGCACGATGCAATCTCGAAGGTGATCATTCCGAAGCTGGGGAGCTGGTCGTATCAGACCTCGCCCCCAAGCGGGCTCGTCGGGAACTTCTTCCAATTGGACGTGCTCGCGAAGTTCCCACGGCACCCAGGAACCGAAAGGTCGCATGACCCGAAACCACTCGGCACGAAGTCGGGTGAATTAAAGCTCACGATCCTGCGACGGCTCGCTCATAAAAGTCTTATCGTAACGGGCTGCGCCGATGCGCTCATGATTGGTTCGAGCGACTGGTATGAGCCTGTGAGCATTAGAACCATCCTGCTTTTGAGGGGATCCCAGCAAGAACTTCCTCGAATCCCTAAATAAAAAAGCCCTCCTTGATCATTTTCCTGGAGGGCTCGTTAGGTTCGAGTCTTCGTTAGTGTCGCGATTAGCTCCTCCCCAGAACTCATCTGGGTTTGGATGATTTCGCACGAGCGACGCTTGCGCTTAGTGCGAACCGCTGGAGGGTGCCGTCTCCTCGAGCAAGCGTCTCATCGCTCGGGTCTCATCCTGGGAGGGGGTCATCGAGATAATCACGGACTTGGAAGCCGGGGTATTGCTGATCTCGCAAACACTCCCCAGGTGAACCAGCGGGTTGGCTTCCGGAAAGTAGGTGGCCGTGCACCCGCGTGGTATCTCATAGGGAGCGATCTGGAAATGCGGGGCGGTCCGCGTTTCGCCCTGGAAGTAGCTGGTGAGATCGACGAATTGACCCTGTTGGAGACCTGCCTCGCGCATGTCATCCGGGTTCATGAAAATGACACGCCGACCATTGTAAACACCGCGATAGCGGTCATCGAGACCGTAGATAGTCGTATTGAATTGGTCGTGGCTTCGTATCGTCATCATCCAATATTGGCCTGGCTCCAACCGTTGGAGCTCGATTCGATGAACGGTGAATTTGGCTTTCCGCTCTTCGTTCGTGAACTCGCGTCTGTCCCGGGCCGGATGTGGTAAATGAAAGAACCCTTCGCGAATGCGTTGGTTGAAGTTTTCGAAACCGGGCACGACGCGAGCGATCGACTCGCGAATGTTGCCGTAGTCTCCGATCATTGTGTCCCAGTCGACCGTCGTCCGGGCGCCGAGCGTTGCTTTCGCGAGGCGGGCGATGATGGTGGGTTCACTTGGCAGCAACTCCGAGGCCGGTTTGGCGTGACCTTGCGAACGGTTGATGGTGCTCATGCTGTCTTCAATGGTCACGAACTGAGGACCGCCGGCTTGAAGATCAAGCTCAGATCGACCCAGGCAAGGGAGGATGAGTGCCGTCCGCCCGGTAATCAAATGCGAGCGATTAAGTTTCGTCGAAATGTGCGTGGTCAGCGCGCATGACTGAAGCGCACGCGCGGTAACTTCGGTATCCGGAGACGCTGAAAGAAAGTTTCCTCCCAAACCCACAAACACTCGAATCCTGCCCTCGGACATAGCGCGGATGGTGTCAACAGTGTCGAGACCAAGCTCGCGCGGAGGCTCAAAACGAAATTCGCGGCCGAGGGCATCCAGGAAGCGTTGCCCGACGTTTTCGCAAATACCCATGGTCCGGTCACCTTGCACATTGCTATGCCCACGGACGGGGCATGCACCCGCGCCAGGACGACCGATGTTTCCCCGCAGAAAGAGAAAGTTCATCACCTCCTCGATGGTTGCCACCGAATTGCGATGCTGGGTAAGGCCCATCGCCCAGCAACAAATGATTCGATAACTTTGCATGGCAACTTCAGCGGCTGCTCGAATTTGCTGGCGTGTCAATCCGCTGCACTCCTCAATTTCTGCCCACTTGGTCCGTCGCAGTTCTTCGAGGAATGGCTCAACGCCGACACAATATCGCTCAATGAATAAGCGATCGAAGACAGTTCCTGGATTTCGTTCCTCGCGGGCGAGCATTTCAAGCATGATGCCCTTCATCACGGCGATGTCTCCGTTCACACGAACCGGTAGCCACAGATCGGAAATAGTCGTCGATTTTCCCAGGAGAGCGGGAATGGCTTTCCATGGATTCGCGAAGTCTTGCGGATTCGTGAATCGCATCAAGCCGACCTCCGGGAGCACGTTAATGCTGACGATCTTGCATCCCCGCTGCTTCGCGCGTTGAAGGCTGCTAAGCATGCGTGGGTGGTTCGTTCCCGGATTTTGTCCAATCACGAAAATAGCGTCCGCCTTCGCAAAGTCTTCGAGACTGACGGACCCTTTGCCCATTCCGGTGACGTGACGCAGCGCGCACCCACTGGCCTGGTGGCACATATTCGAACAATCGGGCAGATTGTTCGTGCCAAACTGTCGGACGAAGAGCTGATAGAGAAAGGCGGCCTCATTGCTCGTTTTGCCGGAGGTGTAAAAGGCAGCCTCGTCAGGAGAGCGCAGCTGGTTAAGCGCCGCGGCAACGTGTTGACAGGCGGCATCCCAACCGATGGGCTGATAGTGCGATGCTCCTTCGTGAAGAATCATTGGGGAAGTCAGTCGACCCTGCTGCCCCAGCCAATACTCAGACTTAGTTTGCAGCTCTGCGACCGAATACCGCGAAAAGAACTCCGGGGTGACTCGCTTTTTCGTTCCCTCGTAGGCGACAGCCTTGGCCCCATTTTCGCAAAATTCGGCGAAGCTTCGTTCACGATCGGGGCTTGGCCACGCGCAGCTTTGACAATTGAAGCCCTCCTTCTGGTTGATCTTCCGCAAGGCTTGAATCGCAGCACCAGGTCCCATCTGACCGAAAGTATGCTGCAACGCCTTGAAGACCCCGATGAGGCCCGCGGATCCTTTGCTCGGCGGTCGAACCAGGGCTTTCTGCGCTTCAATCGGTGGCTGTGCACCGCTCGGTGAGCTTGCCGTCGTGGAGATTGTCACGCTCATGCCACGCCCGTAGCTTCGGAATTCTCGAATGTCCGATCGACTCGATACCTCGCCGAGTAAATATTAAATCGCCGGTCACGGACAAAGCCCAGCAGTGTCAGACCGCACGCTTCGGCCAGCTCGATGGCCAGACTTGATGGAGCTCCAACTGCGGCAAAGATCGGTATTCCGGCTCGCGCAGCCTTTTGGACGAGCTCAAAGCTCGCGCGTCCGCTCACGAAGAGAATTCTGTTCTCGAGCGGGACACGGCCATTGAGCCACTCGGCGCCAAGCAGCTTGTCGACCGCGTTATGCCGCCCGACATCCTCTCGTACCATCAGGAGATTACCCTCTATATCGAAGAGTGCGGCGGCATGCAGCCCACCGGTGTCGGCAAAGACTTGCTGCGCACTTTTCAGCCGAGTCGGCAACAGATGGACAATTGAGCCTGAGATACGCAAAGAGCTGTTTGCGCAGGGACCAGTAAGCATCAGTTTCTGCACGGCTTCCAGTGACGCCTTTCCGCAGATTCCACAGCTCGACGTCGTGTAGAAGTGCCGCTCGAGCTGCTTGAGATCGACTCGCACACCCGCTGCGAGATGGATGCGGACCGAATTCGCAGAGTTGCCTTCGCTGCGTTCGATTCTGGCTATTTCCGATCGGCGATTCAAAAGTCCTTCTCCAAAGAGAAATCCGACTGCCAGCTCCTCGTCATTACCCGGGGTTCGCATCGTCACAGAGATCGAGCGGATCGTTCCAATACCCTTTCGCTCAAATCCAATTTGGATTTCCAAGGGCTCCTCGACGGCGACCTTGTCCCGACCTGTCGCGGCAATGTCGTCCGCTACGCGGCAGACCTCAATGCAAGAGGTGTTGGGGGCACTTGGCATCTGCGATCTCCTCTGGTGAATACATACCACATCATCGAGATCGACAAGTGGCCTTTCACGCAGAAGCCTATCCGCAAAGTGGGCGACGATTGGTCTCTTGCCAGCGGTAGGCCTGAATGGAGAGTGAAGATACTTGAATAGTCCGCCCGGCGTGAAGACCATTGCAAAAGATGGGAACATCCGCGGAATTTCCGAACGGTAGCGGTTTAAAATGACGCATAACGCGCAGACCGGCGCGGAAGAGGGGAGACGATCCCCCTCTTCACTCTTGTATGCCATCAATACAAAAATTGGCGCACATGGTTTGGGGGTTCCCGCGCTCGAAACTCTCAAGCTCTCGTTCTCTCACGGGTTTTTAGGTAAAGCAGTCTGTTGGGGCAACCTGAGCGAAGCGATTCCGAATGAGTTGATCCGCTCCCTGCACTCGCACCCGACGCGGCTGCTTTCCTGGACGGACCGTAAATACTACACTCCCCTCAAACGTCGGACGATTGCTCACATCGCAACGCAGGAGCTCGCGACGGGGCGTTATGATTGCTATCACGGCTGGTCGGGGGAAAGCCTCGGAGCCCTTCGTGAGGCTAAAAAGCGCGGCTTGCCCACATTGCTTGACATACCGACGTGTCACCGTGACAAGGGCAAGAAGAAGCCCCGCGTCACCAAGCGAGAGCGAGACCTCCGGACTGCGCCGATCCCTCAACGTTGGTTGAACCGCATCCTGATCATGCGGAGCGAGGTCCTCGACGAATACGATCTCGCCGACCTGATTCTCGTCTTCTCGCAGGCCGCCAAGGAGACGTTCTTAAATGTCGGTTTCGACGAAAGCAGGCTGTTTTACGTCGCGCAAGGCGTCAACGTGGACGAATACCCGCTGGGAAGTCCTCCTGATCATTTTCGACTTATTTTCGTTGGATCTCTCATCAAACGAAAAGGCGTCCATCACCTGCTCAAAGTTTGGAAGGCTCTAAACCTCAAGAACGCCGAGCTCGTGATCGTTGGCGCTCTGACCTCGGAATTGGAGCCCTACGTGAAGGAATTTAACAGCCCAACTGTCAAACTCACGGGCTTTGTGGAGAACGTCGCCGCTGAGCTCGGCAAATCGACAGCGTTTGTCTTCCCCTCGGAATCGGAGGGAAGTGCCAAGGTTAATTACGAAGCAGCCGCCTGCGGACTTGCGCAGATTACCACGCGCGAGTCAGGCGATGTCGTCCTGGACGGCTACAATGGAAGGATCATTCCCCCGAACGACCCTGACGCTCTCGCCGAGGCAATCCTGGACTTTTATAATAATCCGGAAAGGCTTCGGCTGATGGGAGTAAACGGTCGCCAGCGAGTCAGGGAAAACTTTACCTGGGAACACTATCGACACAGGCTCGCGGAAGCTTACCGGCTCGTCATGCGCTAGGTGGTTCCCCTAGTAACAACGAGACACCTGTCCCGAAGCGGTAATCTGCTTTAGCAACGCGCCGTACTCCTCGGTTTCGTTTCGCAGCAGCTCGCCCAAAAGCTTGCCAATTGCCGGCGGAATTGCCGCTGGGGGAGCCGGATTGATTCGATGTCGCAAAAAGCGACCAAAATAGTGTTTCCCGGAAGTGACGCCGAGAAAGCCATGAAGAGCGGCCAGGAGACGTTCAGGTTCGGAAGCAATGCTGTCGAACACCCCGACGAAAAGATGGCCCGGCTGCAACTGGCTGCGCCAGTTTTCGATCAAGTTGCGATACAACGCCAGTCCGCGCTGGTCATCTTTAAAGAGCAGCCGCGCGAGGGCGTCGGAATCGAGAACATCAGCCGGCTGTTCTGCTGTCAGCAAGTCCTTTCGGGCGTGCGACCACGCTCGGTCGATGGGATCTCGGATCATCAGAATGGCTTTGATCTCGGGATTGAGCGTGGCGATCTCCCGAATGATCTCCTTTGACAAAGCCGCGTAGGAAGCGGTGGCTTCACCGCGGAGGCGTGGATGATAGAGGCGCCCCACCTTGCGAAGGCTGTCGTAGTTCTTTTTCAACGTACTCCTGGGTGTGTCCGCCATCGCCTCAAGGTAATCCTCGAGGTATGGAAAACGAAAACGCCGATGATCGGGCATCCCCAATGTGCTGAAGTAGTAAAGCTCCTTTTCTTTGGGCAAGAAGATTTCCGGATGGCTCTTTAGGTTGTGAAACAGCCACGTTGTCCCCGTCCGTTGTGGTCCGACAATCAGGAAGTCGGGAAAGTTGCGCAGAGGGGCGTCAGAGTGGGCGACGCGCACGGAACTAAGCTTTGCCCGAAGATTGTCCGTTAAGACGCGCGGCTTCACTGGCGTCTGCAGCCGGCTGCGACACCAGCCTGTTCTTGGGTTGTCACCAGTTGGCCATAGATCTCCAAGTATCGGTCCAACACCCTCGGCCAGTCGAAGCGGGCTGCTCGCTGAGATGACCGCACCGAAAGTTCTCTTCTTGTTTGCGCATCCTCTATGACCGTAGCCATCGCTTGCGCGAGCCTCGCGGGATCACGCGGCGGAACGATCAGACCAGAATTTTCCTCTCGGACAAAGTCCGCGCATCCGGGCGAATCGGTCACGATCACGGGAAGTGCGGCCGCCATCGCCTCCAAGAGGGCTGAGCTGAAGCCTTCCAGCAGGGAGCTCATAACGAAAGCATCGGCTGCACGATAAAGATCGATCATTGCAGTCGTTGGCAGCTCGAACGTGAAAGCATTCAGCGCCGGCGATTGCGCCACCCCAATCTCAGCCAAGCGAACTATATCCTGCAGTCCGCGACGATTCACTTCCGGCTCAAGCTTGTGGACATCACGCCCTGCGACCACAAGCTGGAACGGTAGGTTTTCAACTCGGCGCAATTGGAGAATTGCTTCGAGCATTGTCGGGTAGTCTTTCTGTGGATGGTTCCGACCGACGGCGAGAAAAACAAAGCCGTTCCGAGCCAAGCCGTAGCGCGCTCGCGTTTCTTCACGATTCGTCGACTCCTGAAAACGGGCAAGATTGACAGCATTGGGGATGATCGTCAGCCTCTCGGCAGGCACTCCGATTCTTAGATACTCGAGCCGCATCGTTTCTGAGAGCGCGATCATCATGCGAACTTGAGGGATCGTGCCTCGGATCAGCTTTTCCACTTTGGAATCTCTTCGCAAACCCACGTCGTCGCCCGAGACGAGGACATCATCTCCCACGCTTCGGACAAGGTAGGGAGTGGACTTGCCTTTCGAGGCTGCGTGCTCTTGCCAATTTATTAGACAAACTCCGGTTGGATAAGTAACAACGCCGTGCCAGAGGTCGAATCGATGCCGCCTCTGGAGCCGAGCCAGTGCCAGCCGGTTAATGAATAGCGCGAGGCCTGGGGAGCGCTTGAAATAACTCCAGGTATTCGCAGGATAGGGAATCAGATCGTAGTTGAGTTTGGCGGAAAACCCAGCCAGGTCACTGAGGTAGCGCCTAGGCAAAACAACGGCAACATGGTGTCCGGCTTCGACCAGCCCCGATGCCAGATTGTGGTGGAAGATTTCGGCTCCGGAGCACTTCGGAAGGAACGAGGGCGTAAAGATGGCGATCCGAAAATGTTTAACCATTAAGCTTCCGAAGTGATTTGCGTGTAAACTCGAGCGAGCTCCTGGGCGATGCGGGGAGCCGTCGGCAACTCCTCCACGAGTCCATTCTGAGACGCGAGCAGTTCCTTTCTGAATGCATCGTCACGAATGCCTCGTCCTAAGAGAAAGCGGTATTCTTCGGGCGAGCTTGGAGTAAATAAACCGGGATGCCTATCGCCGAGCACGGCTTCGTTCCCCTCAATGCGACTGGCGATGATCGGAATTCGACAGGCGATCGCTTGGAGCAGGGCGAGCGGCTTTCCCTCGGAATATGAGGGATGGACAACAAGATCAAGCGCCTGCAGCCACGGTGCGACTGGACGTTTGTTGCCTGGCATATGAACGATCTCTTCGAGCTTCAAATTTCGGCATAGCGATTCAAGAAAGGCTCTCTCTTTCCCCTCTCCAAAAAAGTAAGCCTCAAAGGAAAGTCCCTCGTCCCGGAGCCTTCGGAGAACCTGGAGCGTGGCGGCGTGGTTCTTAACAGCATTCAACGAGGCGATCGAGCCGATGATGAATGCGTCTGGATTTATTCCCAACTGGCTTCTCAATCCTGCTCGGTCGCCGATCGGGAAAAACTCCGCCGGATCAATCACATTAGGAATTACTGCGGTTCGGTTCGCCGGAAGATGAAAGGTAGCAATCATATCCCGCTCCGTTTTCTCCGAGAGGGCAACCACACGATGAGCGTAATGCACCAGCCAGCGCATGATCAGCATGCGATGGGGCTTCAAGCGTTCGAAGGTCTTTTGTTGGTGAAGAATACACCCGACGCCGGCGAGGCGGGCCGCCGGGATCGCGTAGGTGTGGCTGTTGTAGGTCTGGGAATGCACCAGCCGAATGCGTTGGCTTCGAAACCAGCGAGCGAGCCGAACCGTGCCGACCGCATTCCAGCGCTTGCCCGACGCCACCGGGAGAAGGTGCACCTCGCGACCGGCACCACGCAATTCTTTGCCGAGCACTCCGAGGTCTCTCAGGCAAAGAAAAACCGGATGGAAAGGTGCTGGAAGGTAGCGGGAAACAACCGCAGCGAAATCCTCGGCTCCGCCAACCGGCATGCTGATGAAACTAAAAGCTACCCTCAATTTCCAAACGCCAAGAAGAAACGGGTCAAGAGTGGATCGATTAAATTCCGAGAGACGAGCACTCCTAAGCAGTCGGTTTCGAATAGATGTGCTGATCGGTTGGAGGACCAGAAACGCCGGAATCGCTAGACAGCTCCTTCTCGCGAACGGAAAAAACCCGCTCGCGGACAACCTTCAGAACTTTGGCAATGGATTCTTCCACGCTCAAGAGATCAGTGCGCACCTCGAAATCAGGCGACTCGGGCGGTTCGTAAACCGAGGAGATCCCGGTAAAATTTGGAATCTCATTGGCTCGCGCGCGTCGATAAAGTCCCTTGGCGTCCCGTGCCTCACAAACAGATAGCGGTGCGTTGACATAGACCTCCAGGAAGCAGCCTGCGGGCAGAAGATTGCGGGCGCGAGCTCGATCAGCGCGGAAGGGCGAGATCAGAGCTGTCAGGCAGATGAGGCCAGCGCTCGCCATCAGGCTAGAGACAACTCCAGCACGCCGGACGTTCTCGTGCCGATCTGCCGCGCCGTAACCAAGGTCGTTACAAAGACCGGCACGCAGCAGATCGCCGTCGATCAGAAATGTCCGATAGCCGAGATCGAATAACCGGCGCTCAACCGACACTGCGAGGGTGGTCTTTCCCGCCCCGCTCAGTCCGGTGAACCACACAACCAATCCGGTCTGTCCGTCCCTGGCCGCGCGCTCATCCGGCGTTACGCTCAAATGGTCGTCTGGTCGGTTTGTCAGATCTTGAGGACTCGTCATCCAAGTGCTTCCTATTTCAAGAGGAAAATACGGACGCGGACAGCGTAACATGCTCTCTGCCAGTATTGCCCAAGCGAAGTTGACACCTCATGCCGAGGCTGGCTCCTTGAGGACGCCCCGATAGATGCCGGGCTCGGAGCCTGCAATGAGCGTGGCCCCGACCGAATTTTCAAAAAACGCCACGGGTCCGGCCCAGCCAATAATCGCATACGCATAGCCCTGGGCGCGCAGCGCCTCCAGGCTGGCGAGCAGCAAGGCTTTGCCGACATGGTGCCTGCGCCATTCCGGAACAACGCCGATCGGTCCCAGGAAATCCGGACAGATCACCCCATGGCAACTAAACCCGAGCAAGCTGCCTTCGTGCGTCGCAACCGTGCACGCGATTGGCTGGTGGCTAAAGGAGATTTCACATTCGCACGACCACCCGTCCGTGAACTGCTCGGCTACCCAGCGCGTGATGATTGTTTTTTCCGACGCCAACGCTCGACGAATCGTAACGCCGCTTTCGGCGAGTTGTTCCAAAAGCGGCGCGCTCGAGGGTAGATCGTAAAGTTTGACGAGCAGGTCGGACATCAGCGTTTGACGAGAACCTTCACGTCGAAGGCATACTCCATTCGAGTTCCTGCCGGTCGCGCACGCATGCGGCCAACGGCACCCAGCGGATCGTCTTCACCCCAGTAGAGATCAATTTGGAGAGGATGTAAACCTCCGCCAGTATCTTCAACCCGCCACTCGCTGCTTCCGGTCACCTCCTCGACGGTGGGCGACTGAATGCGGAGCATTTGTCCGCGTCGAAGAAAGGGATTTTTTTTCGAGACAGCGCAAGAAACCCGCGGAACCAGGACGTTCCCACGATTGCCCAAAGCGGCCTTGGCAAACTGATAACGACCGCCTCCCACGTATTGAAGGTAGGCCCGGCCGTTAACCAGCTCGCTCAGTCGGCCAAAGCCTTCGCGCTTTACCGCTTCGAGAAAGGCAGCTGGATACTTTCGCCCCTTCAGACCCGGCGCGGAGATCCCGGTATCGTCAAAGCCTCGTTCGGCGGTGAAACCCGACTCGCGCGGCGTGTAGTAGAGCGTGCAGTAGTAGACTCGATATGCTTTCCCGTCGGCGGTCTCTTCGGTTGGTGCTGTCTCGAGCAGGCGCCGGAGGTCATTGCGCATCTGATTGCGAAAGGCTCGCAGCTCGCTGTCACTCATCGAATCGGTGGCGAATTGGGGCTCAGCGCTCACTGCGCATATGGTCAGTGCGAAAGCGAAAAGACTGCCAAGCCAGTGATTGCACACGAAGGTCTCGACCGGCCCTGCTTGTCTCGTGATCACGGATTTTTCAGCGTGCTTTTGCATTGTCCCTAAGAAATGAACAACGAGTCGACCGGACCGCCGATAAGAACTTCAATCGGCAAGCGTTTGTACTCATATTCGTAGGGAGGCGGTTTCCACTCAAATTTGGCGGCATAGCTCGCCTGTGTATACCTGATAATCTCGACGCCCGTGCGGAAAGGAAGGAAACGGTCGCGATCTGTGATATGAAGCTGCGCCCCGGCACATGTCTCCCCCGCATACTTGTGAAAGGTAGGCAGGAAGTAAGCTTCACGAAAATAGACACCGGGTAATGCGAGTGCGTTCAACCCGGCTGCAAATTCCTCGCCGCGGATCCAAGGAGCGCCGAAAAGCTCGAACGGCCGACTGGTGCCGCGACCCTCGGAGATGTTGGTTGCCTCCAGCAGGCACATGCCAGCATAGACTGTTGCCGTTTCGAGCGTCGGCATATTCGGAGACGGCAGCACCCAGGGCAGCCCTGTTTGGTCGAACCACATCGAGCGTTTCCAACCTTCCATCGGTAACACCTCCAATTTGCATTCCGGGAATGCTTCGTCTCGAAACTGGATTGCTAGTTCTCCGATCGTTTTTCCATGTCGAACCGATATCGGATGAAGTCCGACAAAGGACCGATAAGAGGTATCTGGTAATGCTCCCTCGATGGTGGTGCCATTGATCGGATTTGGTCGGTCGCAAACCAGGACCGGGATTCCGCGGCCGCTACAAGCTTTCATGCACAAGTACATCGTCCAGATAAACGTGTAATAGCGCGTCCCGATGTCCTGCATGTCAATGAACAGGGCATCTAGTCCCCGGAGCATACCGTCGGTCGGCTCGCGGTTTTCGCCGTAAAGGCTGTGCACCGGGATACCTAAACGCGGGTGCCTGTAACCTTCCCATTCGATCATGTTATCCTGCGTCTGTCCCAAGTAGCCGTGCTGGGGACCAAACAACGCAGCTAACCGAAACAGCCTTGGGCTGAGGCTTTCGAGGATTCGCGAAGAATGCGCAAGTGTGGCCGAAACGGATGCCGGATGAAGCACCGCGCCGATCCTGGTCCCGCGCAGATTGCGGGGCCAGAGTTCAGGCAGACGATCGATGGGAAGTCGCACCGCATTCATCCATTTGAAAGTTTCACGGGGCCGCTCGACTGCTAGGCCCCGCCACGTGAGTGGATGATCTGTCCGTTGATCCATTCCGCCTCTGGGGAAGCCAAGAACCGGACAATCCGAGCCGCATCCTCCGGCGAGCCGATTCGCCCCATCGGTGACTCGGCCTTCCATTTGGCCTTAAGTTCCGCGGGAATCCAGCCCGTATCCGTCGCGCCTGGATCGACCGCGTTTACGGTGATTCCGAGGCTCGCAATCGCTGCGCTGAGGCTCCGTGTGAAGGCATCCACGGCGCCCTTCGTCGCCGCATAGGCCAACTCACCCGGCATCGGCGCGAGTCCTTGTCCCGACGAGAGATTGATGATCCGTCCATGCACGCCTTGGGTGCGAATCGCCCGGAAGCGTCGCACGAATTCGGCACACAACAATGCCATCGCTCGAACATTGACAACGTAATGCTGGTCGATGTGTTCTGGACTGAGCGTTTCAATGCCATCGCGCAGCGAACACGTGGCATTGTTTACCAGGATGGAAATCTGTCCGCAGCGGGCCTCGGCGCAGTCAAACAGCTCCTCCGCCGCCTTCGGATCGGAAAGATCCAATTCAAGACCTTCGGCGCGGATGTTCCAGGCACGCAGGTCATCGAGAATTTTTTGCGGCTCATCAGGATCGCCCGGAAGTCCGACCGAACGATCGTAGGGGCGATAGTAAGTAATAAAGACATTGGCGCCATCTCGAGCCAGGGCTCGAGCGATCGCGGCACCTATTCCTGCTTGCCGACTGACGCCCGTGATGAGGGCGGAACGACGAATGGGCGGATCCATCCCGATCCCAGCGTCTTACCAACGGGGAAGGCTCAAACCGCCTGCGACTTGCGCTTGTGGATCGTGATGCCGTTCCCGTCGGGATCCGTGATGAGAGCAAAGTCACAGACCGGAGTTTCAATATGATCGGCAACAAAGGTCACCCCAGCTTGTCTTAGTTCGGAAACTGTCGCGTCTAAATCCGGCACCTCGAACGCCACACTCGGTCCGCTTGCTCCGGACGGCTCCCACGCGTTTGATATGGCGAGCGTCATATTGCCCAACTCATATTCGATCCATTGCTTCCCCGGCATGCCGTCGATTTCACTGTCAATGTCGCCAGGGGAAAGGCCGAGGACGTTCTCATAAAAATTTCTGGCGCGAGGAATGTCTGAGACAGGGTAGGCGACAAACGCGACTTCGGTGATTCGTATCATAGGATCTGGTTAGCTTTTCGAGAGCAAACGTCTTCTGAAAGTAGCGATCAGGCAACTCAGTTAATTTCGCCAGGCCAGCGGGGAGTCTGCGGGCGCCGTTAACCTCTCAATTACTTGATTTTGGTAATTTTTTTGGCACACGGCGTTTCCATTCCACTTCAGCGGATGATTCTCGATCAAATAAGTCCCGGGCGATCGCCTTAAACTCGAGCTCAGATGCCGAGGGGATTGCGTCGCGGGTAGGGAAAATCTGATAGGGAGGCGAATCAGCTGTGCCAAGAAATTGGTAGTCGGCGGACCCTTTGGCCCGGACGCCAAAGGCGATTGCAACCACTTGATCTTTGCCAGGATCGGCTTGGATCTGCCACCGATCATCGATCTCGCTGGTTCGGTTTACGGTGACTTGAAGTTGTGGAGCAGCTTCTGAACGCGGTGCGATTGGCCGCGAGTTTCGGAGCACTGTAACCGACAAGGGAGGAAGCTCGACGGAAAGCTTACCCTCCTGGAGTGCCTCAAAACGAACTCCCTCCTTGGCAGATGCAAAGAGCGGTTCCCAATGGTCGGATGTGGAAAGGGTTTGAATCTCAGCTGTGGCTCGCTCGGGGGAATTGTTCAAGACAACCAAAATCTCGTTCGGATTGTTTCGGTCGATTCGCGACACCGCGAAGATGCCCGGTTGCTCGGCAGCATAGCGCACCATCTGAATTCCACTTTGCAAGGCTTGATGTTGTTGCCGGACGGAGATCATCTCCCGAATGGCTCTAAAGAGCGGATGGTCCTCGTTGAACGCTGGCTCCGCTCCGTTGCCGCCGCCCAGTCTCTTCTCCTCGACGAAATCCGCTACCTTGGAGCCGAACATGTCTTGTCGAGCTGCGGCATCGCCTCCCTTCCCGATGAATCCCTGTTCGTCTCCATAATAGATTACCGGTATGCCGCGAGTAAAGAGAAGCAGAGCATGAGCGAGGATATCTCGTGCGAGCAATTCGTCGTCGGAAGCCGTTGGTAGCTCCTTTGCCAGGAGGTAAGCGATTCTGCCGACATCATGATTGCCTAGGAAGGTGACCAATCCATAAGCGTTCGTGTGCGGCGTGGTATAATAGCCATCCTTGGCGAAGAACTCCGCAAGCTTACTCGGCGCGGCAAGCCCGGTGGCAAACTTAAGCGCCGCTGCCGCGAATCCAAAGTCCAAGATCGATGGCATGCTCGCGCGATGCACAAACTCCGAAAGCAGTGCTGGATCTGGATCGTAGACTTCACCGAAGATGAAAAAGTCCTTTCGCGATGATTGCGCGGCTTGTGCTTGCATTGCAGGCACGAAGCGATTCCAGAACTCGTTGTTGACGTGCTTAGCCGTGTCGAGGCGAAAACCGGAAATGGCAAAGTTCGCAATCCAATCGTCGTAGATGTCGATCATTCCCTGGACCACCCGAGGTTGTTCTGTGAAGAGATCATCAAGACCAGCGACGTCTCCATACAGCGCGCTCTCGCCGCCGCTTTGTATTTCGCCTCGATTGTGATACGCGGTCGGATCGTTTAACCATGCCGGGACTTTGATCTCGCGGTCCTGCTCGCTTCGGATCATGGGCGCAATGGGAAATCCACTAGCGTCAACTAGCTTTGGGAAATCGGGACGATCGATGTAGTCGCGGTCGTCGAAAGGATTCCCATTGGCATCGACGTATGGCTTCGAAAACTTGTATTGGTAACCGGAGGCGCCATCTTTAGGTTCGATGACGTCCGCGGTATGATTGACGACGATATCGAGGATAATTTCGATTCCGCGTTGGTTTGCTTTGGCAACAAGTTCTTCCAGCTCCGCTTTGGTGCCGAAGTGGGGATCAATTTCCGTGAAATCAAGGATCCAGTATCCATGGTATCCTGTTCTGACTGGCTTTCCCTCTTCGAAGGATTGGACGGCGCGATTGCGGAAAATTGGGGTCGTCCAAATGGAGGTGATTCCCAGGTGATGAAGGTAGTCCAATTTAGCTTGGATGCCGGCAAGGTCGCCACCATGGAAGGAATACATCCCGGCGGGGTCAAATCCGCTTTCTCCCACCCCACCAGAGATTCCACCGGCATCGTTCTCCGCGTTGCCATTGGCAAAACGGTCGGGCATGAGAAAGTAGATTACTTCTTGCTGGCGCGGTGATCTGACACTGTGCTGAAAAAAACTCTCCTCGGCGAATGCTCCCGAGGCGAGCAACAGGCATGCGATGCAAAAAAGGCTGCTTCTCATCCGGGTGGTCCTGCGCGCAAATCAAGGCTCCTGTCGAAGATTGTTGGGCAGAACGAGAAAAAAGCAATCTAGCGCAGGAGAACTCCGGCAACGAGGGAGAGAACTACAAGAGCAGTCGACCAGCGGATCTTCCTGACCAGGAAGAGCAGTTCGGGCTTTTCCGCCAGCCACGGTGGCGTTTTAAACAGCACATCGCAGACAAGCCCCAGCTGCGCAACCATGCCCTGCGCCCAGTTTGCGTTATCAGGAACGTAAAACATCCCCACAGGTCGGCGGAGAGCCACCCATTCTTCTTTGTGATTCTCATGCAACATCCTGACAAGCCGATCTATGGTCAGGCAGTAGAACAGGAGCGAAGCCAGTCCTACCGCGCTTGAGAAGCCGAGGATTCCCTCAACGGTGGCGGTATTCACGTTAGCCTGCTAAGACTCAACCACAGAGGACACAGAGATCACTGAGGAAGGTCATGAAGGCGCGCTTGGGGCTCTCGAACATTAAGGCTCTCTACGCCGATCGCCCACCCGAGAAGATTCACCAGTCTCCTTGTGAGGAAGCTCCGTGTTCTCTGTGTCCTCCGTGGTTAATGTTTCGTCTGGCATCCTTTCCCGAGCCAAAGCCGACCATGCTACCGCCCTTGGTGGGGGAGCAGGTCGCCGAACCTGTCCGGAACCAAGTCCGGGAGTGAGGGTGGAAGCCGACCACGAATGCCGATCTGCTGGCAAATGACAACCCAAAGAACATCTCATCGCAAGCTCCGCAATGTGCGGTAATGCGATCGCGCCTTGCTGACGACAGCGCTCCCACGGCTTGGATCTCTTGGGAGACGAGCCCCATTGCGGTCGAGCGTTCTTGCGCGGCGATGTTCGCTCGAGCTGTCAGCTAATCGAGAAGCTCGACGTAATGTGAGCGGACCACTTCCATGCACCGACTCAGGATCGCTTCTCCGGTTTCGAGTTCGAGCACTTCGCTCGCCAGCGCTTCGCATACCGGCATCGAAAGGCATTGAACCGCCTTCTTTACCCGCGGGACAACCGTGCTGCTGGCGCTGAGTTCATCGACTCCGAGGCCGAGGAGCAGTGGAGTCAGTTGAATGTCGCCGGCCATCTCGCCGCAGACGCCGGTCCAAATGGTGTGGCGGCGGGCCGCATCTACGACGTTTTTGATCAGGCGGATGATGGCGGGGTGAGTCGGTTCATAGAGATGTGCGATATGATCGTTCCCTCTGTCGACCGCGATGGCGTACTGAATAAGATCGTTGGTTCCGATGCTAAAGAATTTCACCTCCCGCGCGAGATGATCCGCCGAGAGGGCGGCACTGGGGACTTCGATCATGATGCCCACCTCAATGTCGGGATTGAACTCCGCTCCTTCGTCGCGCAGCTCCCTTCGGCATTCATCGAGAATGGCGTTGGCGCGTCGCAGTTCTTCAATGCCGGAGATCATTGGATACATGATGCGCACGTTTCCAACAGCCGCCGCCCGTAAGATAGCCCTCAGCTGCGGCTTAAAGATCTCCGGGTGCTGCAAGCAGAAGCGAATTGCTCTGCAGCCAAGAAAAGGATTCTGCTCATGCTCCAGTTGCAGGCTTTCTGAGGGTTTATCTCCTCCAATATCCAGCGTTCGGATGATCACGGAATAGGGCTGCGATCGCTCAGCAACGAGACGATAATTCTCGTATTGCTCAGCTTCATCAGGCGGCTTGCTGCGGTTTAGGTAGAGAAATTCCGTGCGATAGAGTCCGACACCTTCGGCGCCGCTTCCAGAGACGTCGTCGAGTTCCTCGGGCAGTTCAATGTTTGCCGAAAGAATAATGTGCCGGCCATCGCTCGTTGTCGAAGCCGTGTCGCGAATCAGTCCCAGGCGTTGGGCGACTTGGACCTTCCGCTGTTCGATCCTTCCGTACTCCAGGAGAGTCTCTTCGGTGGGATTGAGGATGAGAACGCCGGTATAACCATCGAGAAGAATGTCGTCCCCGCTCGAGAGGCCGCTGCAAAGGTCATGGACGCCGACAACCGCGGGAATATCCATCGATCGAGCCATGATCGCGGTATGCGAAGTCTTGCTCCCCTGTTCGGTAGCAAAACCAAGGACAAGCGCGCGATTGATCGACGCGGTGTCCGACGGGGTCAGATTCCGGGCGACAATAATGTGCGGCTTGTCTTCGGTGGCAATCACCCGCGGCGCTTTACCGAGGAGGTGTCGAATCACCCTGCGGGCGACGTCCTCGATATCAACGACGCGCTCACGAAGATACGGATCGTCGATGGCGCCGAGTGTGCGGCAATACTTCTCAGCCACCTGATGAAAGGTGTATTCGACATTGTGCCTCTCTTTTTCAAGATTCCGGAGCACCTCGTCGATGAGCGTGCGGTCTTCAACCACCAAAAGATGCGCATCAAAAATCCCCGCATCCTTGGTTCCGATCGCATCGGCGATTCGCTGCTGAATCTCGAGCAACTCGGCGCGAGTGGCAATCAGAGCCGATTCAAACCGCGCAATCTCCTCCGGTAATTCTTCTCCAGAAATGGTGCGAAAGGGAATTTCTTCGTCGTCGAGCCAGTGGACGATGACCCGGCCGTGAGCGATGCCGGACGCTACAGGAACTCCTTGAAAGCGCGTTTCTTGTTTGCTCTGGGGATGACTTCCACTCACGCCCAAGGCGTAGCACGTTTTGTCAACGATGGAACGGGAAAAAACCGCCCGGCATCACCCCATTGCCGTTCGCCAATCTATTCCTCGCCGAAGCGGGTCTGCACCAGATTTTCTATTTCGGCAATGACCTTATCAGCATCCGCCCCTTCGGCGATAAGAGAGAGCTTCGACCCTTTTCCCGCGGCTAGCATCATCAGGCCCATGATGCTCTTGCCATTGACGCGCTCGCCATCTTTTTCTACCCAAACGTCGGCCCGAAATCGACTGGAGATCTTTACGAACATGGCGGCCGGACGGGCGTGGAGCCCGTTACGGTTCTGGATCACGATCTCCTTGGTGCAACGGAGAACGTCGTCAGTCTGTTTTTTTCGGGAGAGAAGACCCATTATCTGATACGTCGTTCACTCATCATTTGCAGCAAACGCTGATTAAATTCAACTGCGCTGTTTTGTCCCATGTTTTTTAGCTTCTGGTCAAGCGCGGCGACTTCGACCAATCGGCCTAGATCCCGGCCCTTTTTGACCGGAATTATAACATGAGGGATTCGAATGCCTAGTATCTCGTAAAACTCACGATCGAGTCCAATCCGATCGACGTTTTCGAGTTCCTCCCAGTCCTTGAGGGTTAGAACGAAGTCGAGCCGCTTCTCGCTGCGCACGCTTCCGACTCCGAAAATCGAGCTGATGTTGATGACGCCGATACCTCGGACCTCCATGTGGAAACGAGTGATGTCTGCTGACATGCCGACCAACTCTCGACCCTCGATCGAGCGGATTTTGGTGATGTCATCGCTGACCAGACTATAGCCGCGCTCGATCAGCGAGAGCACGCATTCACTCTTGCCGATGCCGCTGGCGCCGCGAATCAGGGTGCCGATCCCCTGAATATCAACCATACTTCCATATTCCTGTGTGGAAGGAGCGAAATCAAACTCCAACGCGATCGTCGCAGCGTTGATGAATTTCATGGTGATCATATGAGTGCGAAAGACGGGAGTCTCGAACTCAGAAGCCATGTCGAGAAGCGGAGCCGGCGTCGGTGCGTTACGCGCGATCACCAAACACGGAAAGTTCCGCGAGAACAATTGCTTGAGCTTCTCTCTTTGAATCGGAGCAGGAAGACTTCGGAGGTAGCTAAGTTCCGCAGCACCAAGAACTTGTATACGCTTTCCTGCAAAATAGCTGTAAAATCCCGTTAGCGCCAGCCCCGGCCGATTGATGGTCGGTTCTCGAATCTTGCGGTTGAGCCCGCGGGAGGCGCCTTCGAGTCGCAAGCCCAGCGTCTCCGCGTGGTTCGCATAAAAGTGCCCGACAGTGATGTGCGGGACGCGATGGGCAGCGGCCTTGGACATCGGCGTTACATCTGGAAATTCTCGCCGAGGTAGAGTTTGCGACTGATGGGATCATTCAACAGGAAATCCTTCGTGCCCTGGCTTTCCACGCGGCCCTCGAAGATGAGATAGGCTCGATCGACGATGTTGAGGGTCTCACGCACATTGTGATCGGTGATCAAGATAGCTAAGCCCTGCGTGCGCAGGTCTTGGATGATTTGCTGAACGTCATAAACGGCGATGGGATCCACGCCGCTGAACGGTTCGTCGAGCATGAGCAGGGAAGGTTCCGTGACCAGGGACCGCGCAATGGTCAGTCGGCGCTTCTCACCACCCGACAGAGTCAGCGCCATGTTTTTCGCCAGGTGTTCGATGCCGAACTGGGTCAACAGCTCGTCACAGCGTTGCCTGCGGGCCTGCCTGCTGAGCCTTGTCGTTTCCAGGATCGCCATGATGTTTTCCTGAACGGTGAGCTTTCGGAAGATTGACTCTTCTTGCGGCAGGTAACCCATGCCCTCGCGAGCACGCCGATACATGGCCATCCCGGTGACGTCACGATCTTCGAAGATAACACGGCCGGCGTTTGGTCGGACGAGCCCAACGATCATGTAGAAAGTTGTTGTCTTACCGGCTCCGTTGGGACCAAGCAACCCGACGACTTCGCCGCGTTTTACATTGATGTCGACGCCGTTTACCACGGTGCGGCCGCCGTAGATCTTGACGAGTTTGTCTGTGGTGAGAAGGGGCTTG
This sequence comes from uncultured Verrucomicrobiae bacterium, assembly GCA_963706955.1. Classification (GTDB taxonomy): domain Bacteria; phylum Verrucomicrobiota; class Verrucomicrobiia; order Chthoniobacterales; family Terrimicrobiaceae; genus DASTFP01. The sequence goes on from CAVPOC010000006.1 coordinate 309,612, forward strand.
TGGTCCTGCTGAGGGGTGACGGGGAGTAGTGACGGTGAGGGCGCGATACTCATCATCAGAGGTTATTGCGGATTATTATCGACGATCACGGTTCGGCTGCCGCCTTTTGTGGTCATTTTGCCGCCGCGGTTGAGAATCATCACCGTGCCCTCCTCCGTGGCTACCTGCATGTTGATGTCGTGCTGGACCGATGGCCAGGTGGTCAGAGTTATGTCCCCGGAAACCGGCTCATAGACGCATTTGCCCGAACGACCGGTTGCCTTGACCTTTTTGCCCGCCTCGTCCGTGTTTTCCTGCACAATGATGACATTGCCGAAGGCTTCGACGAGCTGCAGGCCCTTCCGGTCCTTGCTCATAGTTACCCGCAGTTTGTCACAGAAAAGGGTAAATTGAGGATCCTTAACGACAACACTGCCTTCAAACTCCGCAACACTCGAAACATTGTCGAATGTCGCTTGCTTCTTGGAAGTGATCTCGGTCTTGGCGTCCTTCGGCCGATCCTTGGTGAGCCCCTTCACCCCGAAGGGGTCTTTTTTTTCGGACGAACCTCCACTCAGCTCGGGACTCATGGTCGGTTTCTCGGTTGGAGGAGCTGACCATCCAGGAACGGCAAGCAGAGCGATACAAAAGAGGATAAAGAAAAAGAGGCGCTTCATGGTGTATTGAAATTCTCAGTGCTCAAGATGGTCATCTTTACATTGCCGAGAATTTTCGCAAAACGGTTCTTGGTGTAGAATTCTCCTGCGTCGCCGACGAGCTCAAAATCCTCCCTGCGAATCAGGACGCGGCTCTCGCTGGTTAGAATGCGAGTAGTTAAGTTAAAAATCGACCGTGGCAGTTCAACATAAATCTTCTTGTCGTCGTCGGAATAGGCGTCGATCTTCAAATTTTCGAACTCGATGCGCTCCGCGTCCAACTTTCGCGCCTGCTCGGCATCGAGCATCATCAAGAGTTTTCCTTCGGGAGAGTAGGAGGGCACCTTGATGCCCTTGACGGGAACGCCGTCCGGAACCGGAATGTCGATCTCCTGTTCGCTTTCCTCGCGCGCTGGTTCAGGCTTTTCCTTGGTTGCCTTGGACGCCTTCTCCTTTGTCGCGTTGGTCTCCTTTGTCGCGTTGGTCTCTTTGGTCGCGTTGGACTCTTTGGTCGCGTTGGATCTCCTTGGTCGCCTTGGTCTCCTTCGGCTTCTTCGATGGTTTCTCCGCGCTGGCAGTTTTCGAGGAGGGAGCGGGAGTGCCTTGTTGCGCGGCGAGCGAGCCGAAGGCCAAAGCGCAGGCGAGCGTCAGGCTAAGGGAGAACTTCGCTACGGATGCGGGTGAGCAAATTGAGCAAACTCGGGAGCGTGCGAAGCGGTATCTGATTTGGGCCATCGGAAAGGGCTTTTGCGGGTTTCTCATGTGTCTCGATAAAAACTCCGTCGCAACCTGCGGCGACGGCGGCGCGAGCCAGGATCGGCGCCAATTCGCCGTCGCCAGCGGTGCGATCACCTGCTCCGCCAGGACGTTGCACCGAGTGCGTCGCGTCGAAGACTACCTGATAATTTAGTTGTTGCATCCAGTAAATGGAACGCATATCCGCCACAAGGTTATTGTAGCCGAAAGTGGCGCCGCGTTCGGTGAAAAAGAACGCACGGCAACCGGCACTTTGCAATTTTGCGGCGATGTTTTTCACATCCCATGGTGCTAAAAACTGGCCCTTCTTGACGTTGACGACGCGGCCGCTGGCGCCGGCGGCGAGAACAAGATCGGTCTGTCGGCAGAGAAAGGCGGGCACTTGGATGAGATCGATGTACTCTGTGGCCACCTCGACCTCATCGGGGGAATGGACATCCGTCGTCACGGGGGCACCGATTTCGCTCCCAATTTCCGCGAGCAGTTTGCAGCCGTCACGGACATTTGTTCCCCGGAAGGAATTGACCGAAGTGCGATTTGCCTTGTCGTAGGACGCTTTGAAAACCAATTGCGCACCGAGGTCGTCGCAAATGGTTTTGATCTTGCGCGCGATCCTCCTGGTGAAGGCTGCACTCTCGATGACGCAGGGCCCCAGAATAAACAGGAGCTTCTTCCCACCGAGAGTATGGCGACCGATGGTGACGATTGGGCGCGGCATTGCGGCAGCCTAGATATTACCAGCCTTCTCGCAAGACTTTGCAGCGGCCTTCGTCGCCGGGAAGAGCGTCGGGCGGCTTTTTCTATACGAGGGCCATCCGGTTTTTCTTGCTTGAAACGCCGGCTCAAGATCCATTGCGCCGGATGAGCCCGATCCCGTCCGATAATTGGCTAGGCCACTTGATTACTTTTCTGTCATGAACCCCATATTCAGAGGCGCCCTTCCCATAGCTCTCGTCGTCATATTGCTTGTCGCCGCCTTTAGTGGGCTCGGCGTCGTCATCGAGGCAGGACACGTCGGAATTCTCAGGACGCTCGGTGCCGTCAAGCCTCAGCCGCTCCGGGAAGGATTTCACCTTAAGAAACCGTTTATAGACCAGGTTGAGCAGATGGATATCCGCCTCACCGCAAGTCATGCGCAAGCGACCGCAGCGTCCAAGGATCTGCAGACGGTGAGCACGCAAGTGACGACACAATATTCGATGAATGGCGACATGGCCCCGCTCACCTATCAGCGTATCGGCAACCTCGGCAAAGTCTCTGCCACCTTGGTCGAACCAGCCATTCAGGAGTGCGTGAAATCGGTGACGGCGAAATTTACGGCGGAGGAGCTGGTGACGAAACGCGAGGTAGTCAAGCTCCAGATCCAGCAGAGTTTGATCGCCTACATCAACAATACCCTCAAGGAAAAGGGCGTCGAGAACGCCATCAGTATCGCAAACCTGGCGATCACCGATTTCAATTTCTCTCCGGAATTCAATCGAGCCATTGAGTCCAAAGTTCAGGCCGAACAACAGGCGTTGCAGGCCAAGAACGAGAAGATCAAGCGCGTCACCCAAGCGGAAGCGGCCGCTGCCGAACGTCAGCTATCGGCAGACGCTGAGGCCTACTCGACAGAGGTCCAATCAAAAGCCCGAGCCGAAGCTATTCGCCGGGAAGCTGAGGCGCTCAGGCAAAGCCCGGAACTAATTAACCTACGGGCAGTGGAAAGGTGGGACGGTGTGCTGCCTCGAGTAAGCGGCAGCTCCACGGTCCCGTTCCTAAACCTTGGCGCCGAGCTCGAGCAACAACCCCCTCGCTAGTCACCGAATTGCCGGAACCATCAGATTCCGTGTACGGCAAGCCAAATCGTCAAGGGCTGTCGGGAGGTGGCTTCGACTCTGTGCTTGCGGTGAGCTTCGATCATTAACCAATCCCCAGCGGAGAGATGAATCGTTTCGTTAGGATCGAGAAGCGCGACTTCAGCCCGTCCTTGCACCACCACGACCCATTCCTCCTTGGGTTGGTCAAACCAAAAACCGGTGGGCGAGACCTGTCCGGCAGAAGTGATGCGTTCGATGCGAAATGATTTCGATCGGCACAATTCCTCCGCGCGCTCCTCTTTCATGGCATCCGGCAGGTTGCGGAAGAGAGAACCCTTAGCAGAATCGTTCATTAGACCGGTTTTCTGAAAACGCGTAAGACGCCTTTTCTACATTCCATGTCTACAGGCCAGATGTCCTCGACAGCCGTGCCGTCGAGATGCACCGGCAGTTTGGTTGGGCCGGCCAATCGGAGGCTCGCGACGCGGAAGGCGATCGATTTCGGACGGTATTCACGGCGGCCAAAGGCGATCGAGGCGAAGTGCCACCAGAGCTGGAGCTTGCTGTAGCGGCTGAACACCGATACGGTCAAAAACCCGTCGTCCATTCGTTCGTGCGGCGCGACCGCGAAGTTCATCCCGAAGAACGGGCCGTTGGACACCGTGATCATCAAGGCTGAGAGGAGAATGCTTGATGTGCGATTGCGGGCCAGTGCCTGAAAGAGATGGCGGCTTTCGTTGTTGGCCACGTGCACCAGCGCATCGCAAATTGGCCGATCGAGCGTCAGAGAAAAAATCGGACGCCGAAACCAGTAGACGAGCCGCAGGAGTTCGAGTATCCGGCTCAACTGTCCGGATTTGATCTCCTCGCTAATGGGGTACAACGCTGCGTCCAGACCCGAGCCGAGACATTCAAAGAACGGACGTCCATTGGCAAAGCCAACATCCACGGCTCTCACGTTGCCAGCGACGACAACTTTACAAGCTTCGATCGGATCCAAAGGCAGATCGAGGCTGCGGGCAAAGTTGTTGAACGTTCCGGCAGGAATGATGCCGAGCGGGATTTGTGTGCCGACTACTTCCGCGGCGACGTTCTCAATGGTGCCGTCCCCACCGGCGACGCCGATCCAATCGCACTGATTATCTTTGGCGTCCCGCAGGATGGTGCTGGTGCTGCCAATTTCCTCGATGTCACGCGCGACAACATCTCCCAACGCCGCAACGATCTTGGGAAGGAGTGCAGGGTCGAACGACCCCGCTTTTCGGCTGTAGACGAGGAAACCGCGAGACATTCATGAGCACTTCGCCAGTTCAAGACAAACGTCAATGGTCTTTCACGGAATTCCCCTGAAATCGGGATTGTGATCGCTGCGCTCCCGGCAGACGACGCACGGCGAGGCAGCGGCCTTGGCGCCTTTTTCGAAAGATGCCGCTCGAAAGGCCGGTCAAACCGGCGTCGTGATGCTGCGTCTCGATAAACAAAAAGGGGCGGGTAAGTGCCGTCAGCTCGTGAAGTCCTCCGGCCACGCGTTACTAGAAAACCGAGCGCGCGGGGCGGGTGCAGCGTTGGATTTTCGCCCAGCACGACGCGACGGCAGGAAAGTCGCCACACAGGTGGAGGTCCCCGTGCGTTTCAGCCTCGATCGCTGAACCCATGCCCTAGGCGCTAATGGGAGTACCCGGAATGCGCGGGGCGACCTGCCGCCTGACCCATTCGCCGGCCACGTCCAGCAGTGTCACCAACGCAAGAATGAAAAGGAGCACAGTGGCGAAGCGATCCCATTGGTAATATTCCTGATAAACATGGAGCAGGACTCCCACGCCGCCGGCACCCACATACCCGACGATTGAGGCGGACCGAATGTTGTACTCCAGCATCCAAAGGGAATAGCTCCAAATCAACGGACGCGTATTCGGCCAGAGACCATGTTGAAAAGCTTGGATTCGCCCCGCACCGATGGCCCTCAAGCCGCGAGCGACTTCGAGGTCGACCGATTCGAAAGCGTCGCCGAAGAACTTTCCCAGGTAGCCGAGGCTATAGAAGCTGAGACCAAGCACCCCGGCCAGTGGATACGGACCAACCACGGCCACCGCGATCAGCGCCCAAATCAAACCCGGAATGGTGCGGATGCAATTCATGATCATCCGCGAGATCACTACCAGCCAGCGCGGTGAAAGAGTTTGCGCCCCGGCGACAGCCAGCGGAAAAGCCAGCAAGATGGAAAAGAAGGTCGCCAAGACGGCAATCTGGATCGTTTCAATCAGCGCTTCGAGGATCTGACCCGACACGGAAAGGTCTGGGGGAAAGAAACGCTTTAGAAAGCGGACGAGATTCCCCGCATGATCCAAGTCGCGCCCCGACCCTCGCATCGCCGGAAGCGAAAACGCTATCGCCAGCAGAAAAATAATCAGCGAAACAGACGTGATGTTGAGCCGGTGATGCCAGGGAAGGTCAGGGGACCTTGCAGGAGCGGCACTGCGGGCCTTACTGTCGGGCGGCGGCATTGTCCCGGCCAGCTCTTGCCGCCCGAAATGTCCATTCTTGCGGCTGAGCCGGATTTAAAGTGAGTACGAGATCCGCGAATCGCTCGACGAGCTCCGGGTCGTGGAGCACACAGACTACCGTGCGAGATTCTTGACGTGTTTGCGCCTGAAGGATCTGGAGGACCCGGAATGTGAGGTCTGGATCAAGGTTTGAAACCGGCTCGTCGGCAAGGAACATCTCCGGCTCTTGAAAAAGCGCACGGGCAAGTGCAGCCCTTTGCTGCTCACCGCCGGAAACTTCGAATGCACGGCGATGCACGTCCGCACCAAGATCGAGGGTGCTGAGAGTTGCAAAGGCTTCGGCCTGATCGGTGCGCGGGAAGCCGGCGAGCGTGCGCCACCAGGGATATCTGCCCAGCCGGCCGCACAGCACATTATGAAGAAGCGTTCCATTGCCAATGAGGAGAAAATCTTGGAATACGATCCCCAGGCGCTTACGAAAGGCGCGTGGCGAGTGATGGCAACCGTGTGCACAGCGGAAGACGACTTGGCCCTCCGAAGGTTCGAGCGTTCCAGCGAGGCATCCCAGAAGACTGGTTTTTCCTGCGCCGGATGGACCAACAATGGCGATGAATTTTCCGCGCGGCACCTCGATATCAATCCCGCGAAACAACCATCGCCCGCGCCTCTCCAAACCCAACCCCCGAAGGGTCACCTGTTCCGAAGGCAACATCACTCGCTGCCGCGTTTGGCGAGCGCGACAGATTCTTTCAGCGAGCCAAGGTGTGTGGCGGAGTCCACCTCCACCAAGCGAGAAGTGAAGACCCGATCGCGAAGTTCCGGGTTTTCGTAGTCCATGGCAAGTAGCGCGGCACGCAGAGCCGTGCGGTCCGCATCCGAAATCGATGAGCGAACGGCGATGACATGGGTAGGCACAGGGCCTTGTTCCGTGAGTCGACGCAGCTTTTGGCGCTGCGCAGGGGTGAGATGCTTGTCCTTGTCCAGAACATAATAGCTGACTGCGGCCGCCTCGGCATCACCGTTGAGCACGCGTTCCACCGCAGAGACATACCCGGAACCAAACCAGACATTTCCTTCGCCGAAGAATTCTTCCGCTTTACCCGAATCCGAAATCAAATTCTTCTGACGCAGGTCCCACAGCGGGATGACGTAGCCCGAGGTGCTCGTCTTGCCCGAGAATGCAATCGACTTGCCTCTCAGATCTTCGATGGAACGGTACGGCTTTTCCTTCAGAGTCACCCAGTAGCTCTTATAGGAAGTCTTGCCGTCGATCTCGCCTGCGAGCAGCAAAGTCGCCGTTTGCTCGTTCAGCGCGTTGAGCATATCCGTAGCGGCCAGATAGGCTAGATCAATAGTCCCATTACCCAACCCTTCCAGGATGACCGCAGACGAAAGCGGGACGATGACTTCGACCGGCTTGCCCAATTGCTTGGAAAGGTACTTCGACAGTTGGGCGCGCTCGGCGATTATTGCTTCGGGATCCTTGTCAGGTTTCAGGGCGACAACGATCTTCGAAAGTGTGATCGGGGCGCCCACTGATATCTGAGCCACCGTCCCCAACAGCGCCAAGACTGCCATTGTTAACTTCGTGGAGGGTTTCATATGCCTTCAGCGTATTCCTACTGAGACCCAATCTCATTTCAAGTCCGCTTTTTTGATTCGGTCAGCAGAGCTAGGCGCCGTCTCGAGAGGAATGCAGCGAAGACCTGGTCAACCTCGCGACGATGTATCGGGACCGCGCCGAATTCACCGATGTTATGTGCGAAACTCAGCGCAATCCCGCGCCCACACTCGCCCCGCGATGGGAAGCGGTAAATACCCCGAACACCCGCAGGAAGTTGGCTCCGGAAATACGCTCAACCTCAATTGAGGTATGTGCAACCGCCTTGAGAGCGGCTTGAAAAGGTCGCATGGCGAATGGGAGACTGTAGATGATTGAACGCACCAGGAGTCCGCTTAAACTGAAGACCAGAGTATGGCCCGTTGGCGCGATGTGCCCAACGGGTTTGTGACCGAAAAGGCGTGATCCGGAACTTCGATCCAGCGAGCTTTGGAACTAAGGCTAAGAGAAGGACAATGGATCAGGCGACAATTTCGGCGTCAGCATTGCCGGTCTCCACGAAGTGTGCCACTTGGCGCGGACCGTCTGCCCGCAAATTGTCGTCATCGCCAGCAGAATGATCAAAAAACGGCCGAGGCCGCGCTCCTTATATCTGGAGATATGTGACACAGCCAGAACTCTCGAACGTGCGGCGCAAAGCTCTCGAAGCTTTCTGAAGACCTGCAGGCTAATCTCTCGCTGGTGCTCGCATCGAATACCAACTTGAATACAAGTAGAGTGGGGGGACTCGATGCGAACCGGGAACGGCGAACTCCCCAAGTTGCGAACAATCTTTCTTCTGGGGTTCTCATTAGCTAGTGGTTGCGAATGAGGACAGACTCTGAGGGCGCGTCGTCTAGGCCTGCGCCGCTTTCGATCCTGCCGGTTCTTGTCGGAGGAGTTCTAGGGATCGTGCTCGGAATTGTCGTGGGGGACTACGCCCGCTTCCTTCGACCCATCGGGCAACTCTATGTCATGCTTCTGGAAATAGCGGTTTATCCTTACTTGATTTGTTCGCTGCTCCACGGACTTGGAAGTATGTCGCCAAGCCAGGCCTGGAAGCTCTTCTTCTCTGGCTGGAGGTTCTACGTTGCGCTCTGGATAATCACTTTCGGAGTATTGATCGTGCTCGCGCAAGGCATCCCGCAAGCTCTTTCGACGAGTTGGGTAGCTGATCGAGCGGCGCGCACGACGCCGGGCTTGCTCGAGATTCTTATTCCGAGCGACCCGTTTACCGCCTTAGCACGAAACTATGTGCCGGCCGTTGTCCTCTTCTGCCTGCTGTATGGTGTCGCTCTGCAACACGTTCAGGAAAAAACGGCGCTCCTGGCGGTGCTGGAGGGAATTCGCCTGGCCAGCTTGAAATTTTGGAACGCTGTTGTGCGGTTCGCGCCGTTGGCGGTCTTCGCACTTTTCGCCGACCTCGCCGGGACGCTAAGACCCAAAGATGTCGAGGAGGTCTCCCTTTTCTTTTTTCTGTTTTTCTCCGGGAGCTTTCTCTTGGCGTTTTGGATTATCCCAACGTGCATCTCGGCGTTCACACCTTTTCGCTACCACGAAGTTCTGCGAGATCTCCGTTCGGCGTTCTTGATCGCTGTCGCGACGACCCTATCGGTCTCCGCCCTGCCTTATATCTCGTCGGCGACGCAGCGTCTGGCTAAGCTGTGCGGAATTGAAGATCCTGAGTGTGGAGAAATTGTCCGAACGAATATCTCGGTCGCGTACCCGTTGGGCCAACTCGGCAACTTCTTCATCTACCTCTTCGTTGTCTTCGCCCTTTTTTACCATGGCGTCGTGGCTGGGCCGCTGGAGATTTCCCTGCTGCCGCTGGTCTCTCTATTGTCGGGCGTAGGCTCGCCGACCTCTTCCGTCGATGCGGTGAGCTTCTTATCGGAGTGGCTTGGACTGCCAAATCAGACCACCTCGCTTTATGTGAGTCTCATGACGTTGACCCGCTATGGCCAGGTCATCGCCTCGGTGGCGGGTTTTGCTTTTCTCAGTTTCGGAGTCGTTCTGGCTTACTACGGGAAAATTCAGATGCGATGGAGCCGAGTCCTTGTCTCCCTTCTGGTGGCACTCTGCGCTCTCGCTTCATTTGTCTTTGTCGCTCGCCGATTTGATGACTGGGTGCTGAATCGCTCCACCAATCCCTACCTCGACTTTGCTTTAGAGCCCGCGGTGACCTCCGGAATACCGGTGACGTTTGGCACCGTTGAATCCACCCAGCCGCTGCCGAAAAATTTAGCCGTTCTTGCGCGAATTCAGCGGGACGGCGAGTTGCGGGTTGGCTTTAACGAAGGCATCATTCCCTTCAGTTATCGGAATTCTGCAGGGGAGTTGGTTGGCTACGACATTGCCTTTGCCTATCAGCTCGCGCGCGATCTCAATGTGCGGCTCCGCTTCATTCCTTTCCAGTGGCCTGATCTGGCCCAAAACCTCACCGAAGGGCGATTCGATATTGCCATGGCGGGCATCTATGTCACCGAGGACCGGCTCCTGGCATTTGAGGCCTCCCGCCCATATTTTCAGAGTCCTCTGGCTCTTTTCATGCCGCGCGATCGGGCGGAGGCTTTTACCAGCCGGACAAAGATCCTGGAGCGCGAGGCTCTCAAGATCGGTGTATTCAACGATCCGGTGCTCATACCAAGGCTCGCACGCACTTTCCCGAACGCTGAGATCGTCGTGGTTCCGGGTTATCAGCGCATCCCCGATTTTTCCAAAATTGACGCCGCCATATGGACGCTCGTGCAGGCTGAGTCGCTCGCGGCGGCTCACCCGGGCCTCATCGCCGTTGTTCCGAGGGATGCAGGCAACCCGTACCTGCTCGCTTATCTGATGCCGCCCGGCGCGGACGAATTTGAGAATTTTGTGAACTATTGGCTCGATCTCAAACGGGCCGACGGGTTCGAGAAAGGGCAACGCGCGTACTGGATTGATCGAGTGCCCCCTGACAGCCGAGCGCCACGATGGTCTATTCTGGGGGACGTCTTCGGATTTGGAGTATCACAGTCTAAGGATTCAGCGGGAAAAAACTGAGAATGGGTCGCGTGGTGACCCTCGCCTAGGAGACGCGTCGGCGTCGCTGAGATGACGTTCTGGTTTGACTCCCCCGGCAGCCGCGCGTCAGAATACTCCCATGGGCACCCGAGCTCCCACGCGTGGAATGCCATGGGGACGCGTCTCCCGGTGGATCTTTATCGGGGCAGGTGCCGCGATTGCCATTAGTCTCGTTAGTATCCTGAGCGTTCGCGGGTATCGAGGCTGGCGCGTGGAAAAGGAACTAAGCGCGGCGCAGACCTATCTCCAGCAGCGGGATACTAAAAATGCGCTTCTTAGCTTTAAAAGAGCGGTCCTGCTCCGTCCCGATAATCTGGAAGCTCGCCGCGCTTTGGCTTCGCTCCTCGAAGAGACCGCTTCCTCGGAAGCGCTCATCCACCGGCAAAAGCTTATAGATTTACAGCCGCAGCTCCTGGAGCCGAAACTAGCTTACGTCCGCAGTGCGCTAAGGCTGGGACATCTTCAGCAAGCCTCCAAGACTCTGAAATCGATCAAAGGTTCGCTCCGCAAGACGCCCGAGTTCATGGAGCTTCAGGCCGAGCTGCAACTGAAACGCAATCGCCCGGATGGCGCGCTCGAAATCTATCGCGAGCTCATCGACTTGCGGCCGAAGGATGAGCGCACGCGGGTGAAGCTGACGGCGCTTGAGCTGCGGAACGGTTCCGAACGCGACCAGGCAACTGCTCGTGCGGCTTTGGAGTCGCGGGTAACAGACCAGGAATTCGGCTTGCTGGCGCTGCGCGCCTTGTCCGAAGATGCCTTGCAGCGAAGCGAGTTCGAGGCGGCTCTAGCGTGGTCCAAGCGGGCTTGCGAAATGCCGCTTTCCGAAGTTTCAGACCGGCTCCTGCATTTGCAGGCGCTTTTTGCGGCCAAATCGCCGTCATTCGATAGTTGGCTTGCCGACCTCGAAAGAATCGCGCTGGAAAATACGCCCTTCGCTCTGGAGGTGGCGAAATGGAAAATGAATGTTCTGGGACCTGAAGCGGCTTCGAGGTGGCTGGAGCGCCTGCCGCCCAACACGCGCGAAGATCTTGGAGTATGCGCGTTCCTCGCAGATTGCTACAGCGCGCTGCAGCGTTGGGAGGATCTGGAGTCGTTGGTTGGTAGAACCGCGTGGCGCGAACGTGAGCCCCTTCGGCTTGGTTTGCTCGCTCGCGCTCAAGCCGGCCTCGGAAATGTCCGAAGATCCGACCGCACCTGGCAGCTCGCATTGCAGGAAGCCCAAACATACCCTGCGCAACTGCCTTCGATTCTGGCGATGGCAAGAACGGACAAGCGCGATGTGCGTCAAGTGTTGTGGATGATTGCGGAGCGCGAACCGGATAACCTCGCGGCGCGGCAGGAACTCTATCAGGCCTATTGGCAAGAGCGCAATGCAGACGGGATGCTTCGAATGATGGAGCTTGTTCTCAAAGAGCGACCAGATGATCGTGCCGCGAAATACAACGTGGCGGCTTTGCTATTCGCTACGAGACGCGGAATCGATCGCGCCGCCCTCCTCGCAAAAGAGCTCTACGAGGATGATCCAGTTAGCGTGGGCAACGCTGTTATCCACGGCTTTGGCATTCACCTGCAGGGTGATTCCCGCAAGGCTGCCGCTCTTCTCGACGGCAGGGATGATTTGCACAAGCTGGGAAATGACGGAGCGGCCTACTATTCGCTCATTCTCGCAGGGTGCGGGCGTGACGAGGACGCCCGGCGTGTCCTCTCGCCCGTCGACCGCGAGGCACTATTGCCTGCTTTGCGCAACTCAATTGATCACACCTTCGGAGTGCCTCTGAACAATGCAGTGACCCACCAACCTGATTAAGACCCTCCGCGAGCCGCGCTAGGTCATGGGAAGATTTTCCAGCTCAGGGTTTCGTCCGTTCGAGACCAGATGCCCGCACGGAGGAGAGGTAACCGATCATCGGATAACGAGGGTTGAAGGTTTTACCGCCCAGGCAAACGAACGCTGGGCCCGTGATCGATTTCAGCCGAGGAACGCCGTGCTCTCCGAGGCAGTTGACAGGAATTCTGTAAATGCGGAGACTCAATTTTTCGAAACTGACGCTGGCCGCCGAATCGTGCGCAACACTCTCATAGCTCTTACGCTCCTTGGTTTGGCTGCTTGCAAGCGTCCGTCGCCTCCCGTTACGACGCCTGCTCCAGCACCGGAACAGGCGCCTGTGTCGACAGCAGAGCAACAGCCCGGTGACGGTTATGCCGGCGTTCCGGAATCTTCTCCGAACTCTGCTTCGCCGAATCCCGCACCAGAACCCGCCGGCAGCGTCCAAGCTCCCGAGCAGATCAATATGGATGCCGCCGATGTTGAAAATCAGCTTGTCAAAACCGAAGTGCTGGCGCGCATCGATCTAATGCCGCGGCTGGCCCCCGAGGAAAAAGACAAGCTCTACGTGCAGGTGGAACGCGCCCGCGGGATGGGCAAAATTATCACCATCCCTTTTGCGACCGGCAAGGTGAACGTCGGCGCCGCCGAGGTGGCCGCCCTTCAGGAGAAGCTGAAGCTACCGCAAATCCAAAAATTCGCTGACGATCCGACAGTCGTTTTTGTGGTCCTCGGTTTCGCTGACACGGCAGGAGATCCGCAGAAGAACGTGGCGATATCCTTGCAACGAGCTGACAACGTGGTCAAGGTCTTGAAGGAGCGCGCCGCCATCATGAACGTCGTTCATGCGGTTGGCATGGGGAGCTCAGACCTGTTCGACGCTAAGAATCTGGAGAAGAACCGGGTGGTGGAAGTCTGGGCGGTGCTGCCTTGAGCGACAAGCTTTCGACCACTGTCGGCCTCGCCCCGATTCCGCTGAGCGATGGCCTGGTCTTAGGGAGGGGGGCAGACGCCACTGCTATTCTTCCGGATTCGTCGGTGTCAAGGCGCCATGCCATTCTTCATCACACGACATCGGGCTGGAGCGTCGAAGACCTCGGCAGCCGAAGCGGGTCTTTCCTGAACGGACGCTTGTTCCGAGCTGAAGAATTAGTCTTCGGGGACCTGCTGCGCATCGGACCATTCAATCTTCGTTTCGACGGGCGATTCCTGCGAGAAACAGCGGGAATCACCGGAGCGCGACTCGACGCGCACGACCTGACGAAGGAAATCCTGGGAGCTCCGATCATGAGCGGCGTTTCTCTGAGCGTCGCGCCATGTCAATTTGTTGGCGTGATCGGCCCTAGCGGGGCAGGCAAATCCACGCTTCTGGATGCACTCTGCGCCTTGCGACCGGCTGACTCCGGAGCGGTGATGATCGATGGCATCGACCTCTACTCCAATTACGAGGCACTTCGAGAGGAGCTTGGTTACGTTCCGCAAGATGACATCGTTCCACTGGAGCTCTCGATCGAGGACGCACTTTGCTTTAGTGCTTACCTCCGGTTGCCAAAGAAGACGCCGGCGGATGAGATTCGCCGGCTGGTCTGGCACACGATGCGTGTCTTGGGCCTAGAGGATCGCGCCAGCACCCGCGTCGGCAAACTCTCCGGTGGACAGCGAAAACGCGTCAGCGTCGGCGCCGAACTGCTCTGCCGTCCGCGACTCATGTTTCTAGACGAGCCGACTTCCGGTTTGGACCCATCTGCGGAATCCAGACTTATGGAGTCGCTGCGCCATCTTGCGGTAACCGGCTGCACGATTCTTTGCACTACGCACATCATGGGGAACGCGTTTCTGTTCGACAGGCTGGCCGTCATGTACGGCGGCCGCCTGGTATTCATCGGAGAACCGAGCCAGGCTCTTGAATATTTTGGCGTCGAGCGTTTGACGCTTCTTTATGAAGGCTTGTCTTCACGCCCAGCGCCTGGCTGGCCAGCGCACCGAGAAGGCCCTCCGCCACTGGAGACTATCCGGCTACCTCCGCAGCGTCAGAAACGCAACGCCGCGCTTCCAATTCTGCTGCGGCGGCAATGGGCAATCTTTCGCGCAGACTGGAAGAATCTTCTCCTGGCCCTGGGTCAGCCCATTTTCATCGGGCTGCTGGTCACGTGGGTAAGTAGCGATCCTCCTCTGATTCTCTTCTTCGCGTATATCGCGACGCTTTGGTTCGGCTGCGGCAATGCGGCGCAGGAGATCGTGCGAGAGTTACCTATGTTTCGGCGGGAACGCCTGATCGGGCTTGGCCGTCATGCGTATTTGTTCGCGAAGTTCTCTTCGCTTGCCGGCATCACCACCTTCCAGAGTCTGCTGCTCTACGGCGTAATGCAACTCTACACCGGCGGGATCGGCGGCGCGGTCGAATGGCAAATTCCAGCGATGATATTGGCGGCCTTGGCCGCGGTGGCTATTGGGCTGGCGATCTCGGCTCTCTCGAGATCTGTCCTCCAAGCCGTCATGATCGTTCCTCTGGTTCTAATTCCGCAAATCCTTTTCTCCGGATTTATTCCCCCGGCGGGCGACATGGCGCCCGGACCGCAGATTGTTTCGCGACTGATGCCGAGTGCAGCTGTCCAGGGGATCATTGACACCAGCTTGTTCTGGAACAAGACGATCAGCGGTGCGATGCGCGTGGACTATCCTTCTGCTTTCTCCAATCTCAATCGAGACAGGTCTTTGAAGAATGGACAAATCTTTACCAATGCGACGCCGGCGGCGTGGAGCCTCGGAACACTCGTGATGTGGACCGCCGGTGCCTACTGGGCAGCCTGGCTCGCATTGCGCGGCAAGGAAAGAGGATGATCTTCTTAGAAAAATTCTAAGCCATTCCGAACAGGCGGACGCTCTGATATTTTCCTTTTAGTTGATGGTCACCGAGATCGTTCAAATTGATACCCGGGACTGGCAAAGTCGTCAGGAAATCCTGAGAAAGGGTCAAGCGCTGGTTCAGCTGCTTCATGAGGCCTTCGATGCGAAAGACGGTATTTACTGTGTCGCCGAGAATCGTTGCATCGCGTTGCGCAACCAAACCCACGTTCCCGCAAGTTACACTTCCGTGATGTAAAGCCACCGCGATCCGAAACGGCTTTTCCTGTGCCAATTTCCAACAGCGCTTGTCGGCGGCATTCAAGAGCTCCAACGCGCTGTCCAATGCTCCACGTGATTCGCGGCCGTCGAGTGACTCGCGGGTCCAGTAGGCCAGAACCGCATCACCGATAAACTTGTCGATGGTTCCACCGTTTTTGTGGACGATGTTTCCCGCGTCTCGGAACCACTGGCCAAGCGTCCGCGCCAGCTCATCCTCGGGGAGAAGTTCAGATACCGTCGAGAAACCCCGGATGTCGCAAACCATGACGGCCACGACAGCGCTCTGATCATGCGTCGATTCCGGTCCGGCGGCGATTGTAACATCAAAGGTCGTGTCCTCGGAAGACTCGTCGGACTGTTCAAAGATCAGCTCAATATTGGTGATCCGGATCACCGCTCCATGCGTCAGAATAGTCGGCGTAATCACGCGTCGACCGTTAACAAATGTTCCGTTGCGACTGCCCAGGTCCATGATCTGAAACTGATAGGCATTATGGCACCGGATGACCGCATGCTGCCGAGAAATATGCGGGTTTGTATGCAAACTGATCGTATTCTCACGGCTCCGTCCAATCGTGGCGGTGTTGCCGATTTCCACCTCGAATGGCTCGCCCTGCGCGGGGCGCACTTTTAGTTTCGCGGGCATCAGGATGGTTTCTCTTCCCGGTGCGACCACACCAGGCGAGGGCTCCTTGCAGCGGTTGGCGGCATGCAGGCGGCGCGCACACGGCAAGTCAAAGGCGCCACACGTAGGGTAATCATTGCGAAACCCTAGTCATAATACGCTCAGCGTACTTGGCGAGAATATCAAACTCGAGGTTCACGCGACTGCCTTGGCTGAGCTTTTCAAGATTTGTCGCGCTGCGTGTGTGCGGAATAAGGCAAACGGAAAACGAGGCGTCGGTGAGAGAGGCGACGGTCAGGCTGACGCCGTTGACACAAATAGAGCCCTTCCAAGCAACATAGGGTGAGAAGCGTGTTGGGAGCTCAAATTCGAGCCGAAGGTCGCGCGCTACGAGATCCCGAGCGATCATCGCGGCGGTACAATCGACATGTCCTTGAACGAAGTGTCCGCCCATGCGCCCGTCGGCGCGAACGGCTCGCTCGAGGTTGATGGCGGAGCCCTTACTGAGTTCGCCGAGGTTGGTGCGTTGCAGCGTCTCGTCGAGCAGATCGAAATGAAGATGCTCACCATCCGACTGAACAGCTGTCAAACAGCAGCCATTAACCGCCACGCTGTCTCCGACTTTGACGTGCGGCGCGATCCCCGGCGCAGTCAGCGACAACTGGATTTTGTCCGCGCGGCGGCGAAGTTCCAGGCAAACGCCAATCTCTTCAATCAAACCCGTGAACATCAGAAAACCTTTGAGTCCAAGAAAAACGACCGGGGGAAAAAAGCCAAAATCCGAAACGGCCACAGCGCGAAGAGCGCAGGCAACCGCATCGCTAACCACGTCCGCGAAGGAGAGTTTGTCCGGAAGGACGATGTTCTTAACGAGAGAATCGACGTCTTTGTCACCTTGGTGGACGCTTGAACCAAACGACGGCGCCCTCTGCAACGAGAAATGAGTGTTCGGCAAAGGAAATCTTCGATTCTCGGGCTCGGGACCTGAGATTGTTTGCCGACACATGAAGATCCTGCTTTTTCATTACAAATCCACCTTCTCAGCTTTGTGAAGCAATGAAATCCTGTCTGACGCGATCTCGGTTGGCTCTTTGCCTCATCTGTGCTGCGCTTTGTTCATGCGCTTCGGTTAGCCTTAAGAAAGTCGACGTTCTCACGGCTCGGGCGCCGACGAAGGCACCATCAAAGATCTTCGTGAAACCTCCCGAATTTTACGATGCCGCCGTCCGAGTGGATCGCAGCGGGGCGCGACTTGATGCCTTCAAGCATGATATGCAGGAGCGCTTCACCAGGCACCTCGTTCGTCGTCTCTCCAAACACGTGGCGCCCGCAGAGGCAGTGGCGGCAACAGCGCCGCTGCCGCGAGGAAACTTTTGGCTCATCGTTTCCAGGTTTGATCGTGTCCACCAGGGCAGCCGGATGTTGCGATCCGTCATAGGCTTCGGCGCCGGCGGAACTAAACTCGAGACGAGTGTGATGGTCTATGACCTTTCGAGGAGACCGCCGCGGCCCTTCTTGCTCCTGCAAACGACTGGGGGCTCAAACGCTGCACCAGGGGCAATTGGAACCGCGACCTATTTCGCGACCGGAGTGACGGCATTGTTCTCGGCTGGGAATCTCTTCGAGGGAACGCGTTCCGGCCTGACCTTCGACAACCTACGAACTGTGCGTCAAATCGTCGCCGCTTTGTCGGAATACCTGGTCGAGCGCGGTGCTCTTTCTCCCGCCAAGCCGCTGCGATCCAAGCGCCTTCGCGGCGCTACCCAGCAGGCGACGGCACGCGGCGAGATTACCGTCACGCCGGCCGACGCGCGCTGAAATCCGTCCGCAGCATGGCTGGCCCAGCGGGTTCTTGCCAGGACCGCGCAGTTGCCGCGGAACTTACGAAAGCCGCACCAGGTCGCGCAGAAACTGAAACCACAGATAAAACATTCCGCGCAAGGTATAGCGAATAAGATGATCGCCGTCTCGCGCCAGGAGGCCCACAGCGATATTATGCGCAATCTGCGCGCGCATCTCGTTCTGCATCGTGCGAATCGTCTCTTCGGGTGAAGGATCCAAGAGCGCGGCAGCATCCACATTGTGCGCACGAAGGAACCGTTCGTGGGCGACATACATATCGGAGAACGGTCCCTGGCTTGGAAATCGGTTGGTCACCAAATGCGGCTGCAACTTCAAGCCGTAGGAGAATGGATAGTTCCAGGTCATCAAAATACGCCCATCCGCCGTGCGAGAGGTGATTGTCAGATAGTAAAATGCCATGTCGTTTTGCTCACTAAGGCAAATACTCGCCTGTGTGCGGCACTGGGCATCTCGGAAGACGCGATAAAAGTGCCGATTGTCCTCGTAGTCCCAACCGACATCCTCCAAATGCTCAAATCCTTGCTCTTCGACTTCCTCGGTCATTTCCTGAAACCCAGGAAAAGAATTCCGCGACGGGGGGGGTCGCGGGCCGAGTCTGCGTTCAATTGGGATGCGCATCCGGCGGACTCGCGTGAGAATCTCCAGCCAGGGCAGAAAAAGCCAACTGGCAGCAAGAGCCGCCCCGAGAGCGACACTTCCGCCGAGGAGCCATCCGGCGAGGAACGAGGTGATAACGATGCCCAGCGTTCCGAGCCTGAACAGCAGTCGGTGCTCAAAGGAACGCAAGGCTGCGCTGAGGACGGCTGCTCCCAGCACGAAAAGCAAGTGAGAGATGATCAAGGTAGAAGGTCGTTCTCTAGCATGAAGCTCTCAAGCTGTGCGACATCAAAATCGGGCAGCACACGACCGTCGCCGGTTTCCAAGGTGGGCGTAAGAGATTGCTTCGAGATCTGCCGCATCCGGGCATAGGCGTCCGGGTCGGAGAGCACGTCGACCTCTCTAAACTGGTAACCCTTCGCTTCCAGCCAATCCACCGCTTCAATACACCACGGGCACCATGGCTTAACGTAAAGAGTCAACTCCATCCTCCCTATGATCGCTTCACTTGTCGCTTGTCAGCCTCCATGTCTCGTTTAGATTGCGGATTTCCGCAAGGCGCATTCGTCTAGAGGCCTAGGACACGGCCCTCTCAAGGCCGGTACACGGGTTCGAATCCCGTATGCGCTGCCAGTGTTCTCCAACCTCGAATTACTCTTAGAACCGCATGAATAAAGGCTGTGAGTGCGATTCCCGAGAAAAGACCAGATTGCAATTTACGCCATAGAATTGCAGAAAGTCTGTCACACTTTGTCACCGGATTGAAAGATTCGGTTAACCCTCGCTAACTCAACCCCCCATCATGCCTGCGACGATCCTTGATGAAACGGGGCACCGTGGGGAGACGGAATACGAGTTTCAACTCTTGGCGGAATATTTTGAGGTTTCGGAAACTGCGATCAACGAAATCGAGAGATCCGAAACCAAGCGACTGGAAGAAGCGCACGCCGAAGCAGACGATGACACTAAAGTTGCTCTAGCCGGGCGCGGAGTTCTTGGAGCTTGCACAAAAATTCGTGCGAGAGTTTCCGCTTCGACGTTTGTAATGGATTCATAATTCAACTATGCAGTCTGTTCGAGACTCGTGCGCAGGGACTGTGCGGGGTGCTGGTTAAGCGCGGCATTACTTCGGCCACGGCAAAGCTATGTGACCAAAAGCACCAAAGGCTTCTGCTGACATTTCGTGACTGGATCGAGGATAACACCCAGGCGAAATCGACCAGATGGGAACTTGTCGAAGAAATCAGGCGCATTCGCAATTGCATTTGCACATGCCAACGGCCTTGTGGGGGCGGGCGCGAAGAATATCTTAAAGTCTTGGCGCGATTCTCACCCTTAATAAAGGAGTCTATGAAGACGAGTTTGGATACATTGCTATCGGAGAGATGATTTTGCGAGTCCGCACGTGAAGAGTTGCACTGAACCTATTGAATGACATCTATCAAACCACGGGCTTTGGAGCTTCGTTCTTCCTGCGAGGCCGACGACCATCTGAAATAGTGGTAACTATCGAGCATAAGAACAACGGGATTACCTTTAGCGTCATTCCTCCCGATCAAGACTTGGAGCCTGCCTGAATCCGCAGTAAGTGCTCCCAGGCGCGGTAGTCACTTCGTAGTAGGTGGGAGTTCTTCGCACAGACCGGGCTCAAAATGACCTCACACGGCGGGAATTGAACTTTAGACGGAGAGGGAAGATACGACAGCCCACTTAAAAGCCCTCACCCCTATTTCAAGCGGACTGTCGTTCTTGAAAATCAAGAACAGCAACCTACCACGGCAATTCTATGCGCGAAATCAGGCTCGTCCCGAGAGACGACCTAGTGCAATCTTGACATTTCCTCGGGGTTCGTATCTCATCGCCCCGTAGCCGCTGACAAGGCTGCCGCAAATTCTCACCCCGGCATCACGAACCGGGAGCGAATACACAAAAGAGAAAACAAGCCTGTCCTCCGATAGCCGTTCCAGGTCGTGCTGTGCGGCAACAAGGTGTCAGCCTTCGGGGGGCAGGCTTGTTCTTTTAAACACCATGAACAACGACAAGATTACCATCACGATAACCCTTCCGAAGCGTCTCGCAGACAAACTGCGCGAGGTAGACCGAATTATCAGCAACCATGACCTCGGTCGAACGCTCGCGGAAATCGTGTGGATGAAACATGGAGAGAACTTACAGATCCCACATCTGAGGCAATTATCGACCTCATCGACGACAAGCAATGGCGGTCTAGGTCGGAATGCGAGAAGGCGAAAGCGGTAGTTGCCGCCGAGCTTAAGGACTGGCCAATCGAGATTGAAAAAAGCGCGGGCGGATGGCGCATACGCGTCTTGTGGTCCGCTCGATGGCACGCCCTCTGGAAATACTGCCAAAGCGAATGGGCTAGACTTACGATGAGGCTCACGAGAGCTCTACTACTGCTCGTTGGGCCGTCTAGCGAACCTTAACCACAAGAAGCCCCGGTTGCCACAAGCGCCGGGGCTTATTTCTTCCTGAAAAGGAAGCAGCCCGGAGGAGTTCGGACGAAGAATAACCCGGGCTGCTTGGGAACTGCGTGTTGTCACTTGCAGACGGTTCTACTTTTACACTGACGCGCAGGTTTGCGCATATAGGGTGTTCACCCCATCGAGATTCGGATTTCGCCATATATGCTTCCTAAAGGAAATGGACTCCTCGCCGCCCAAAATTCATGTCAGCAAAATTGGATGTGGCGGTAGGTATATTTGGTTCAGGTCAATGGTCTCGATGCCGACTGACCAAGAAATGATCGGATGGGTTCCGCGATATCGGGAAGAATCGTTTCAACGCGGCGCCAGAGACCCCCTTGTCGTTGACGTGGAGCGAGACCAACTTCGGGAGCCAGCCGGCTACAGCTTAGGAATACTCCCAGCACCGTCTGAGACCGTCGCGCTTTGTTTAACCGGTGCGTGCATGTTCTTCTGCTTCTCCAGGTGGGCCGCATAATGCTTTGCAGCGTCTAAAATCAATGGTTGCCGGCCTAAAACCTTGTAAGCGTCCGCATATTCACGCGCCACTTGTGAGAGGGGAATGCTTATGCCCCTTAGAATCTCTACCGCATCGGTCACGACCGCCACTTGTCGAGGGGTGAGGGGGCCAACGTGCGCGGTGCCTTTGGTAAACTCCTCAATCTTGCTTTTAGCGAAAGCCCGCGTCTCTTCGATGCGTAGTGCCTGCTCTATCTCGCTTCCGCTTCCGTCGGCGTAATAGCTTACAATGTAATTTTCCCTGCCGCGCTGCTGGCGCTGAATAGATGGGGATCTCGATACCTTTTGTCCTGACTACTTCGATGGGGCCGGTTTTCATTGTCACACATTTGTCACACAGGCTTATTTCAGTCAAGTTTTCTCTGTAAAACACACGGGTTCGAATCCCGTATGCGCTGCCACTGGACGCCAGTTGAGAGTTCATAGTTAAGAGTTGAGAGGGCAAGTGCATTTTGCGCGCACTGGCGGGTAAATGAACCTGCGAGGTTAGCACTTCTTCTAACGCCTGCGAAATTGCGGAGCGAAACTCCGAATCCTCTAAGTCGAATTACGCTATAATGGCATCCGACTGCGCGGGACAACATCGTCAGGTAGGTGCTAAACTATTTGCGCGGTTGGGATAGTTTCAGGAACGCGCTTGTCTTATTCGCGGGAAGTTGCAAAAAAATTAGCGGGTTGCCTCGCCATAGCAACGAAGTATGTCTGTAACTCGGCAACCCGCTTGACGTAAGCAGCCAGGGCGAACTGAGCTACCTACTTTCTGCTGTCGTGAACGGTGCGTGTCTACACAAGTTGCGGTTCTTCGAAAATCGGGGCAAGCCCTGTTAGAAGCCTCAGGCGTGGACCTCGCTTTCGAGAGTTGACGGTGGCTGAACAGGGCCCAAAATCTTGAGGAAGCGTCCAACCCAGAAGACCCGAAAGACCCAGACAGTTTGACGACGGCTGCGGTCTTGCTGAAAAATTGTCGGGCCCATGTACAGATGTCACGGGCATTTGAGTTAAAGGATAACAACCTTTGCGACGCGCGCTTTGACACGCCAAGCCGGCCCACTGCCCCTATGGGCAGGCAGAGATTAGCAAGTTGAGGTTAAGGTTGCCCAAGGGTAGGTGTCGCCCCGTTTGCCCTGCTTGGTTAGCCTTGCGTAATTTCATGCCCGACAATGTGATATTCCGACAAGAAGTAATTATTTCTGGCCATCAACCGACTTGTCGAAGCGAGCACCCACTGATAATTTTCGAGGAGGGCGCCTGAGACCCGCCAGCCACGGTAGTTATCTTCAGGAGGATAGAGAATACCGATGAGAGGAGGACCCTGCGTCAGGGGTTCCACACTTTTGATTTCTGAGAGTACAAACGTTTTCCGAGAAATGTCTTGCCAATGAACAGATGTTTATAGAATTTCCCTCTCATCACCGGGAAGCAAAGCTGCCCTGTCAACGGAACGACGCCCCAGACAATCTCTCTAACCCGTTTGTGCGATCGGTATCGTCATGAAAAAACATGTCGCGACCCATGAAATAGGGCGAATGGCCGATTGCTCGATGGGTCGGAAATTGACCACAGACGAAGTGTGAAATCAAACTCACCTCTCCTATGCTGAAGTCCGAGTTCCTTTCGCGCCGGAAAGATCACCGTTCGGCCCTTCGCCCGTCTGAGTTGGCCGAGTCATTTGCCAGAAGTCCGTATGCCGACTAACGATTTACTCTCGATCAATACGATTAGAACCCTGAGTATGGACGCCGTCCAGCAGGCGAACTCAGGGCATCCGGGGACGCCGATGGCTCTGGCTCCGGTGGCCTATCTTTTATGGCAAGAGTTCTTGAGGTTTGATCCAGAAGATCCGATCTGGCCCAATCGCGACAGGTTTGTTCTCTCGGCGGGCCACGCTTCCACGCTGCTTTATTCCATTTTGCACCTGACCGGCGTGAAAGCCGTTAATCGCAAATATGAAACCCTCGGAGAGCTTTCCGTTAGCCTTGATGATCTGAAGAAGTTCCGGCAATTGGAAAGCCGGTGTCCCGGGCACCCCGAATACCGTTGGACCTCGGGAGTGGAGACAACCACAGGACCGCTTGGCCAGGGAGTTGCGACCAGCGTCGGCATGGCCCTGGCCAGCCACTGGTTGGCTGCCCGCTACAACAAGCCGAATTTCCCTCTCTTTGGATTCGACGTCTATGCGATTGCTGGCGACGGTTGCATGATGGAGGGCGTGAGTGGCGAAGCGGCCTCGCTGGCCGGTCACCTTGGTTTGTCGAACCTCTGCTGGATTTACGACAACAATCACATCACAATCGAAGGCCACACCAGTTTGGCTTTCTCCGAAGATGTAGCCGGTCGTTTCCTTGCCTATGGATGGAATGTGGAAAGGGTCTCAAACGCCAACGACTTGGACTTGCTCAGGGAAGCCTTTGGTCATTTCAAGAAGACCGTCGATCGGCCTACCCTGATCATCGTGGATAGCCACATCGGCTACGGCGCGCCCACCAAACAAGACACCAGCGCAGCACATGGCGAGCCGCTCGGCGAAGACGAGATCAGAGCGACCAAAAAACGTTATGGGTGGCCGGAGGATGCCAAGTTTCTGGTTCCTCCCGAGGTGCGGGAAGACTTCAAAGCAAAGCTCGGCGCTCGGGGCGCCAAACTGCGTGCCGAGTGGATGAGCTTGTTCTCCGCGTACGAAAGAGAATTTCCGGATCTCGCCGCCGAAACGCTGGCCATTCAGCGTCGTGAAGCGCCGAAAGGTTGGGATGCGGCGATACCCTCGTTCCCGACTGATGCCAAGGGGATCGCCAGTCGGGACTCTTCGGGCAAGGTGCTCAATGCCATTGCCAAGCAACACCCCTGGCTTCTGGGTGGGTCGGCGGATCTTTCACCCTCCACCAAGACTCGGCTGACCTTCGACGGAGCGGGCGAGGTAAGTCGTAATTCGCTTGCGGGAAGGAATCTGCACTTCGGAGTGCGGGAGCACGCCATGGGATCGATCCTCAATGGATTGGCGCTGACCAAACTAAGGGCATTTGGCTCCGGCTTTCTCATCTTTAGCGATTATGGCAAGGGCGCCTTGCGCCTGGCGGCCATCATGGAGCTGCCCGTCATCTATGTGTTTACACATGACTCAATCGGCGTCGGGGAGGATGGTCCAACCCATCAACCGGTGGAGCATTTGGCCGCACTGCGTTCCATCCCGGGTCTGATCGATATGCGGCCGTGCGATGCCAATGAAGTTGCCGAAGCATGGCGCGTCATCATCGAACTCAAGCACGAACCGGTGGCGCTAATCCTAAGTCGGCAAGCTCTCCCCACGCTCGACCGATCGAAGTATGCACCCGCCTCCGAACTTAGACGAGGAGGCTATGTGCTCCGGGATGCCGGCAACGGAAAACCCGATGTGCTTCTCATCGCGACCGGCAGCGAAGTGTCTCTCTGCACGGCGGCACAGGAAGAGTTGGCGAAAGAAGGCGTCCACGCTCGGGTCATTAGCATGCCGTCGTGGAAACTTTTTGAAGACCAGGACGAGGCCTATCGAGAGTCCGTCATTCCCTCGGAGGTCCGCGCGCGAGTCTCCGTCGAGCTGGCAGCCAGGTTTGGTTGGGAGCGGTATGTCGGCATCGATGGCGAGCGCATCGGTATGAGAACTTTCGGAGAATCGGCACCTCTCCAGAAACTAGCGCAAAAATTCGGCTTCACAGTCGATGCCGTCGTGACCGCCGCTCGCGATCAGATAAACAAGAATAAGCCAAATCACAACAAGCAGCAAAATTGAGCCTCTCCACCGCCTAAGCTAATGCTGGCACTCTTAGCGCTGGCATCCTTCGCGAAGAATCGACCCGATGTCTTTATCAACGATCCAAACAGAAACAAATCAATCCTCTCAGAGCATGAAAGTTCCAAAGCAAAAGTGCCACGGCTTAGTGGCAAGTACGGCCCTCTCGCTTAGTCTCGCAGTCACCTCGGTCGGCGTTCCGCGAGTGAACGCTGCGGATTTCGACTGGAAACAGGCCTCCGGCGCGACTCTTAATGTTGCCTTCAACCAGCATCCCTATGCGGATGCGATTATTCAGCGATTACCGCAGTTTAAAGAACTGACCGGGATTGATGTGAAGCATGAACTAACCCCCGAAGAAAACTACTTCGACAAGGTGACTACCCAGCTCTCCGCGGGCACCGGCGTGCCGGATGTTTTCATGACCGGGGCCTACCAAATGTGGGATTATGCCAGTGCCAAACGCATCGAGCCGCTCGACGACCTGCTGAACGATCCATCGGCCACCAGTCCTGACTACAACCCGAAAGACATCTTCGAAGGCGTTTTCAATGCCGGGAAGTGGGACCTCAAGCCGGGATCTCCTCCGGGGACCGGAAAGTTGTGGTGCCTGCCGCTCGGCTTCGAAATGTACTGCCTGACCTACAACAAGAAGTACTTCGATGAGAAGGGAATTAAGGTCCCGACAACCTTGGATGAGCTCTCCGAGCTGGCGGTCAAACTCAAAGATTGGAACGGTCCGGGATCGTACGGGGTAGCTGTTCGAGGCACTCGCAACTGGGCGACAATCCATCCCGGGTATATGAGCAGTTTTGTTAGCGCCGGAGCCAAGGATTTCGTCGTCGAGGGGGGCAAGCTGATGTCGGCGCTGGGATCGCCGGATTCCGTCGAATTGACCAAAAAGTTTGCCGACATGATTAAGAAAGGGGGACCTCCTGGATGGTCGAACTATACGTGGTATCAGTGTGGTGCCGATTTGGGCGCCGGAAAGGCTGCCATTCTCTACGACGCTGATATTCTTGGTTACTTTAACAACGTTCCTGGAAGCTCGAGCCAGGCTGGCAATCTCGCCTTTGCTCCGCCGGTCGTATCGAAAGCAGGCGAGCAACCGATGTCGAACGAATGGGTCTGGCAGTTGGCGATGAATAGCACCTCGAAGAATAAGAAGGCCGCCTGGCTCTTCATCCAGTATTTCACCGGACCGGAGTTTACCCTCTGGGCGGCGGTGAATGCTAAGACAGTCGATCCCGCTCGCCAATCGGTCTGGGACAATCAGGAATTCAAAGACAAGATCGGCAAAGTGCCCGGTTACTATGATTCCTTCACCAAGACCATTCCTAATACCGGAATCAAATTCACTCCACAACCTTACTTCATCCAGTCGACGACCGAGTGGGCGGCGACACTGCAGAAGATCGTTCTGTCGGGGGCGGATCCTAAGTCGGCGATGGACAGCCTCGCCAAGAAGATCAGCCGCGACACCTCGAAGCTAAAGCTCGACTGAAAAGTGTTCCCCGTTTGATGGCGGCAGGGCAAGTTCATCGCTTGCCCGCCGCCACAGGGAACCCATCAACACTCGATCAAACGATTAGCTTTCTGCTCACTTTCATGCGCGACATAGGCGCTTAATCACGGACATGAGCACAGCCACATCGACCCCGCCACGCACTGGAACTCTTTCGGAAGCGGGAGAAAAGTATGCACGCCAGAAGGCGCTTCGGCCCTACCTGGTGCTGGCCCCCTCGTTTCTGCTCACGATCGGCATCCTCATCCCGTTCTTCGTTGCCATCTTTTATTCTTTCACCGACCTCACGCTGAGAAGTCCCGATTTCGAGATGGTCGGTTTTCAAAACTACATCGACACCTTTACCAACCCGGACTTCTGGCATTCGGTGGGCGTGACGTTGCGGTATGCCTTCTTTGCCACGGGAATCGAGATGGTTCTCGGCATGATCATCGCGCTCCTGCTCAATCACGAGAACGCATTCTCGAGGTTTTTGCGGCTGGTGCTGATTTTTCCGCTGATGATCGCACCGGTCATCGGCGCTCTGATCTGGCTCCTCATCACCAATCCATCCGTCGGTATTCTTCGTATACCCCTTAGCTGGATCGGGCTGGGCGACTTCCGCTGGAGCGCCGATCCGGACTGGGCGCTCTTCTCGCTGATTATCATTGATGTGTGGATTTACACACCTTTTGTGGTCATCCTCGTTCTGGCAGGCCTGCGATCGCTGCCAAAGTCTCCTTACGAATCTGCGCTCATCGATGGAGGCTCCGCCTGGTTTGTCTATTGGAATCTGACCCTGCCGATGCTGGCGCCAGTGCTTTTAATTGCCCTGGTCTTTCGCTTGATGACTTCGTTGCAAGAATTCGGCATTATTTTTGCCACGACCAAGGGCGGACCTGGCGATCGGACGCTCAGCGTGGCGGTGGCCTCCTACAATGAAGCCTTCCCTTATTATAATCTGAGCGGTGCGATTCCGATGCTGCTCTTTCTCTGGTTCATCATTTACGTGATTTGCTTCATCCTGATTGGCTTCTGGAAGAAAGCACAGAAAGCAGCATCTGGTGCGGTCTAATGTATGGATAGCGACAAAGGCATACTCGGTTTGCTCGGTCCCATCTTGAGGAACGTTATTTTGTTTCTCTATGCGCTCTTCGCGTTGTTTCCGCTCATCTGGATGGTGATTCTCTCGTTCAAGCCGGACGAGCAAATGTTTACGACCACCTTCATTTTCACGCCCACGCTTGAGAATTTTCGAGCGGTGCTAGGCGACGGGGGCTTTATTCGCTCTCTCTGGAACAATCTTGTGGTGAGCGGTCTTGCGGTGGCACTCTCCCTTATCGTAGGAGTCCCCGCAGCCTATGCGCTGGGAAGATACCAATTTAAGGGCAGGGAGGACATCGCCTTCACTTTCCTCTCATTTCGCTTCGCCCCGGAGATTCTGGTCATCATTCCTCTTTATCTCATCTATCAAAAGTTGGGTCTGATCGACAGCGTGTTCGGGCTGATTTGGGTCTATCAACTTATCAGTCTTCCGCTGCTGATTTGGATCCTGCGAGGATTCTTCGAAGATATCTCGCCCGATATTGAAGGAGCGGCGCAGCTGGACGGGTATTCCTGGTGGCAGGTCTTCTTTAAGGTTCTCTTGCCCATGGTAAAGCCGGGCATAGTCGCTGCCGCGCTTCTCTGCTTTATCTTCTGTTGGAATTCCTTCACGTTTGCCCTGCAGCTTGGTGGCGCCTCCACCCAGACCTCGACGGTATCCATGACCCGGTTCTTGGCATCCGACACCGTCCACTATGGGTGGGTAGCTGCGGCCGCGCTTCTCGCCGCGCTTCCTGAAGTGATTCTTGCCCTCCTCATTCAGAAGCACCTGGTCCGCGGTCTGTCGTTTGGTGCGGTGAAAGGTTAAGATTTATGGCCAGCGTCGAACTACAAGGACTGACGAAATTCTATCACAAGCGTCGTGGGGTGGAAAACCTCAGCATCGACATCCACGACAAGGAGTTCATGGCGGTATTCGGACCTGCCGGCGCGGGAAAGACGACGACCCTAAATTTGGTAGCCGGGATCGTCACGCCCAATAGCGGAACGGTCAAGCTTGGCGGCCGTGATATCGGCGGGCTGGAGCCCGCCGACCGGAACGTGGCTATGGTTTTCGAAAGCTACGCTCTCTATCCGCAGTTCAACGTCTATGACAATATGGCGTTTCCCTTGCGGAGTCCAAAGTTCAAGATGCCGGAAGACAAAATCAAGGAGCGGGTCACGCATCACGCCAAGGTCATGCGGATAGACCACCTCCTGCAGCGACCAATTCAGGCGTTGAGCAATGGACAGCGGCAGCGCACGGCATTGGGCCGCGCACTCGTGCGCAACCCCGATGTCTTCTTGCTCGATGAACCCCTCAGCCATCTCGATGCCAAGCTTCGACACTCCATGCGCGCTGAGCTCAAGGAGATGCGCACGCAGCTCGGGGCGACGACGATTTATGTGACCCACGATTACCTCGAGGCCATGAGCCTGGGAGATCGCGTTGCCGTCCTTAATGAAGGCCACCTTTTGCAGCTTGCCAGTCCGGACGACGTTTACTTTCGTCCGGCATCCGTTGACGTCGCCAAGTTCTTTGGCGACCCAGAGGTGAATATTTTCGATGCGACTTTGAAGACGTCGGGCGGTTCGCAAATTTCAGTCCAAATGCTCGGAGAAAACATACCACTGGCTCTCCCCCCGGATGTCGTTCAAATCCTGAACGAGAAGCATACGAGCAAGATTCAGGTGGGGGTGCGCCCGCCAGATGTTCGGATCGCTCAGGAGGGAGACAAGCAGGCATTTCACGCCACCATCTACAGCTTCGAACCGTTGGGAACCAAATCGATTCTTACCCTCAAGGCAGTGGACGGCAGCTTCCTAAGAGCTCTTGTTGATGGACATCTAACCTTTGAAATAGATCGGCGGACGCAGTTCCGAATCGATCCTCATCTGCTCATCATCTTCGATGCGCAAAGTCAAAAGTTTTTGGCACGCTCGACAGAGTCAATCGAGAATTCCTAAGCAATGGCTGAGCTTCTTTACAAAAAGCTGGTCAAGCAATATCGACCGGACTTGCCGCCGGCTCTCGACCGGCTCGACCTCAATATTCGCGACGGAGAATTCATCGCGCTCCTGGGACCTTCCGGATGTGGCAAGTCAACCACCCTTCGGATGACGGCCGGATTGGAGTCTGTCTCCGACGGGCAAATTGTCATTGGAGGCAAGGTCGTCAACAATACGCATCCTAAGGATCGGGGGATCGGTTTAGCCTTCGAGAACTACGCACTATATCCCCCATTGACGGTTCGAGATAACCTCGCCTTCAATTTGAAAGCGCATGGAATCAAGCAGGCGGAGATTGACAAGCGCGTCGCCGAAATCGCCAAGTATCTGCATGTAGAGGAACTCCTCGACTTGAAGCCAGCTGCGCTCAGCAGCGGCCAAAAGCAGCGCGTCAATATCGCGCGTGCTTTGATCCGCCGCCCCGCTGTCTTGCTGCTGGATGAGCCGCTCAGCCATTTGGACGCCGCTCTCCGCGTCAAAATGCGCACGGAGATCAAGCGGCTTCACACCGAGCAACGGTTTACGACGATTATTGTCACGCACGATCAGCTCGAAGCAATGGCACTAGCTGATCGAATCGCCGTCCTCAACGATGGCAAACTTCAACAATTCGACACACCGTTGCAGGTCTTTAATCATCCCGCGAATGAGTTTGTTGCCGGGTTTCTCGGTGAGCCTCCGATGAACATTTTCGCGGTCAAGGGCGATTCGAATCGTCGGCTCGTCGTCCCGGGCACCGAATTCTCGCTTCCGATCACGGACTACGTTGGCCGGTTGCTCGGAGACCGCAAGTCGGCGCGCCTCGGTGTCCGGCCATGGGGGATCCACGTTAGCCAGACACCGTCGGAGGTTACCGTTCCGGGGACGGTTTCTGTTGTGGAAAACCTCGGAGACGAAACGCGCGTCGGTGTCCGTTATGGTGACATGCTCTTGATGGCGAGCACCGACATGACCCGAATCTACAAGCCTGGAAGCAAGGTGCACCTTACCTTCGAGGATGAAGATATTAACCTCTTTGATGAGGATACCGGAGAACGACTCACAGCGTAGCTGAAGACTCTGAGAATCAGCGATCGATGACAACTTGAAAGACGAGAGTTGGTGCTCGATGTTTCTACTGAAAAGGTAGTGAAATAAGGGACAACCAACTTCAAGAAACGACGAAAAGTCACCCAACAAAGAACTACTTCTGAACAGGAGAATTTTATTATGAGTACAGCAACAGTGACTCCAACAACTGGCCAGGCTGAAACGACGCGTCCGGGCGTGATCGGAGGCGACCTGCCCGAGACGATGCGCGCCCTGGTTGTTTATGGTCCCGGAGATTATCGACTCGAAACCGTTCCCGTTCCGCGAGCCACCCCTGACGACATCATCGTCAAGGTCGAAGCGTGTGGAATATGTGCAGGCGACATCAAGACATACCTGGGAGCGGAATCGTTCTGGGGAGGCGGAGGGCAGCCCAAGTACATCAAAGAGCCGATGATTCCCGGTCACGAGTTCGTGGGCATCGTCGTCGAACTGGGCGAAAATGCCGCCAAGAAGGACCATGTGAAGATCGGCGATCGTCTGATCTCGGAGCAAATCGTTCCGTGCTGGGATTGCCGATTTTGCAAGCAGGGCGAGTATTGGATGTGCGAGAAGCACGATGTCTACGGCTTCCAGAACAACGTGAATGGCGCCTTTGCGGAATACATGCGGTATCCAAAAGAGGCCATTAACCACCAGGTTCCCAACGACTTGCCGCTCGAGAAGGCGATTCTCGTCGAACCCTACGCATGTTCAGCTTATTGCGTCCAGCGGGCGAACATTCATTGGGATGATGTGGTCGTTCTTGCCGGTGCCGGAACGCTTGGCCTGGGAATGGTCGGATGCGCCAAGCTCAAAAGCCCATTGAAACTCGTCGTGATGGATACCAAACCTGAGCGACTCGAACTGGCTAAGAAATTCGGCGCTGACGTGGTGTTGAATCCGCTCGTCGACGACGTTGTCAAGATCGTCAAGGATATGACGAACGGTTACGGCTGCGATGTCTACATCGAAGCCACCGGCCATCCCAATGCGGTCGTCCAGGGGCTTCAGATGATCCGCAAACTCGGCCGCTTCGTTGAATTCAGCGTCTTCGCTCACGACGTGACGGTTGATTGGAGCATCATTTCAGACCGCAAACAATTGGATGTTCTGGGTGTTCATCTCGGCCCATATCAGTATCGGTTCGTCATTGATGCCATCGCCAGGGACCGCATCCCGACAGAGGGAGTGGTCACCCACAAACTACCGCTCGAGAAATTCGAAGAGGGGTTTGATATGATGAAGAAAGGGGACAAGTCTCTCAAAATCCTTCTCATCCCATAATGCGCCCAGGGCGCGTACATTGAAACCGATCTAAGCTTCGCGGGCGGAGCGGACCTTCGCCCGTGAGCGAGGAAGCAAGGCAGGCTAAAGCTACGTGTAGCCGGCCGCGGAGGAATGTTAGCATAAAGACGCTTAAGGAAAACAGTATATGAGTTCGTCCAAATTTTCGATTGCGCTGGGCTGCGACGAGGCGGCGTACAATCTCAAGGAAACGGTGCGCTCCTATTTGGAAAAGCAGGGGCATACCATTAAGGATTACGGAGTCTACAACACCGAGCCGTCGTTGTATCCAAACATTGCATTAGAGGTTTCCAGTGCCGTGGCCGACGGCCAGCACGAACGCGCGATTCTTATGTGCGGCACGGGAATTGGCATGGCCATCACCGCTAACAAAGTTCCAGGAATTCGCGCCGCGGTCTGTCACGATGTTTATTCGGCCGAGCGGGCCCGCAAGAGCAACGATTGCCAGGTGATGGCCCTCGGGGCTCGCGTGGTCGGGGAAGAGTACGCGAAACGGCTGGTGGATTCCTGGCTGGATAGCGATTTTGAGGGAGGCAAGTCGGCCGCCAAAGTCGAGCGAATCAAGGAAATCGAACAAGAATTTACCAGCACGAAGAAATAGAATTTTCCTTAACCTCAGAACATCTATGCAACGCATCATAAACGATCCTTCACGAGTAACCGAGGATGCGCTGGAAGGAATTATCCTGTCGCATTCCGACTTGTTGGCCAAGACCGACAATCCGCGCGTCGTCCGATACGTTGGCTCGCCTGTTAAGGGGAGAGTTGGTATCGTCACAGGTGGCGGCTCCGGGCACGAACCTGCCTTTGTCGGCTATGTCGGGAAGAACATGGTGGATGTCGTTGCCGTTGGGGAAATATTTGCTTCGCCCTCCGCCCACATTTTTCGTGATGCCATTCGCGCCGCTGATGGCGGCGCCGGCGTAGCCATTCTTTATGGGAACTATGCTGGCGATAACATGAATGTGAAGATGGCCCGGCGAATGGTTCAAGCCGATGGAATCAAAGTGGAGACCGTGATCGCCAATGATGACGTTGCCTCGGCGGCCAAGACAGAACGGGAGAAACGTCGAGGAGTCGCCGGGGAAATTCTCATGTGGAAGGTTGCCGGCGCTAAGGCGGCTACCGGCGCGTCCCTGGAGGAGGTGATAAAGACAGCCCAAAAAGCAATCGACTCGACTCGCAGTATCGGCATTGGGCTCTCCTCTTGTGTCATTCCCGCGGCGGGCAAACCGAATTTTCACATCGAACCTGGGAAGATGGAGGTCGGCATCGGTCACCATGGCGAACCCGGAGTCAAGGTCGACGATCTGAAGAGCGCTGACGAGATGGCGCAAATCTCCCTCGACTACATCCTGCCTGATCTGCCGTTCAACTCTGGAGACGAGATAGTTGCCATGGTTTCCGGTCTCGGGGCAACACCCGTGATGGAGCTTTACATCGTTTACAGGAAGTTGGTCGAGCTTCTCGGCAACGCTGGCATTTCCGTTTACCATTCCTACGTCGGCAATTACTTCACCTCGCTCGAAATGTTGGGTGTTACGGTCACGCTCATGAAACTGGATGCCGAGCTGAAAGAACTTATCGCCGCGGAGGCGACCTCGATCGGACTCACGCAGGCCAAACGTTCCTAACCATTCTAAATACCATGTCCTCCTCCTATCCTACCTCCGAAGGCCGTAAGCTTCTTCTTGCCTTGATTGAGACCGTCGACACCAATGGCGCTTACCTTAGCGAAATCGACGGAGCTACTGGAGACGGCGACCACGGGATCAATATGACCAAGGGCGTGCGCCGGACGAAGGAGAAGCTTGGGGAACAAAACGTGACCGTTCCCCAAGGTCTTGACATGCTCGGCCAGGTGCTTCTCGCCGAGATTGGGGGAGCCATGGGCCCACTCTACGGCAGCTTCTTCATCGATATGGGCACCGCCTGCGGAGATGCTCCTGCCGTCGACAAAGAGGTCTTCGGTAAGATGCTCAAGGCGGGAGTAGCCGCGATGCAGGATCTCGGTGGAGCGAAAGTAGGCGACAAGACGATGATGGATGCCTTGATTCCGGCGTCCGAGGAATATGAGAAAGCGGTGTCGGAGGGAGCAAGCTTCTCTGACGCGCTGAATCGAATGACCGATGCGGCCGAGAGAGGCAGGGAGGCTACTCGGGGGATGATTGCCAAGTTGGGCCGAGCCAGCCGGCTAGGAGAACGCTCTCGGGGAATCCTTGACGCTGGCGCCGTCTCCTGTTCGCTGATTCTAAAGACATTTTCGGATACCTTGCAGAGCGCGAAGGAAAATTAAGCGTTATGCCTAGCTTTCCTGCCGATCTCCGCGGACCGCCTCGACGCTCCGTCCGCTAATTCAAATTTTTTTGACATCTGTTAGTCTTTCCTTCTCGAGATTGAGAATGAAGGGCGACAGGGAGCTTGAGCCAAAACACGACGCATCTTCTCCCGCACATAGCAGCTCCGAGTGCCAACTTGCAAGTTGTGGGCGGTGTTAGTTCCGACCGAGGCGCTGGGCGTCGCTTTGATGCGCCCTTTGAATTCTTACGGTCCAAGACATCTTCGCCGACGAACCCGATGCTTGACAGGCTGCAGCGTTCCGTTGGAGGGGAAACAAGTAGTCGTTGCCGTATTTGGAAGATGAAGCGGTCGGAGATATGCGGAGCTTGGGCCCCATCGAACCGAATTTTATCGCCAGATGCGGGTGACGGCCGTTTCACATTCGCGTCACTCTTGGTGGGCGACGAGCGCGATCACGTTCAGAGATGGGGTCACCGAGCGACCATTGGCGCAAGCAGACCTTCACGAACAAGGTTCCATGTTAGTGAGAGAGACTAATCGAACATACGAGGTGCCGGGCGATTCCGAGCAAATCGTCCGGGCGGCTTGGTTATACCATGTCGCGGGTAATACCCAGGAGCAGACAGCCGATCTGCTGGGAATCTCCCGCGTAAAGGTGAACCGGCTTTTGGCGGAGGCGCGAGAGTTCGGGATCGTCAAAATCTCCATCGAACATCGTTTTGCCCGAATGGTGGAGGTCGAAGAGAAAATTAGACGGCGCCATAATCTTACGTTTTGCCGCACCACGCCACCGATCGTGTCTTACTCTCCCGCGCGACGAAAGACCCTTCCTTCCCGATCCAGACTCGAAGCCGAAAGCCCGATTGCGCGTCGAGCGGTCGCTATTGTCGCTGCGGAATTGCTTCGTGAACGACTCCAAGCCGACGAGAGCAGCGTGATCGGAGTGGGCTGGGGGAGAACCATGGCTGCGGTTCCAGATCACCTCACCGGTGTGACCAAACCCAGCGTCAAATTTGTCTCGGTGATGGGCTCGTTGACACGCACCTCGGCAGCGAACCTCTTTGAAGTCGTTTATCAATTTGCTGAAAGGACGGGCGGAGAAGGGCACTTTCTTCCCGTTCCTTTCATTGCAAACACGATCGCGGACCGTCAGATCTTCATGTCGCAGCGCATTTTTAAAGAGACGCTTGCTCTCGCCGAACAGGCGAGCTTCTACATGGCGACCTTTGGACCATGTGACGAGCACAGCCTTCTCTTCAAACAGCGCTATTTATCCGGGGTGGAGCTTCAGGATCTCAAGCGGGCGGGTGCCGTCTGCGATTGTCTGGGCAAGTTCTTCAACGCTGACGGCAAAGTGGCGCAGAGTGACGTAAATCAACGAACCCTCTCCGTCGAGTTGGATCACCTTTTTGAAAGAGAAGTGATCCTTCTCTGCGCCGGAAGGGAAAAGCTGGAGGCGGTCCAAGCCTTGCTGAAAGCCGGCTTCGTTAATGGATTGATTATCGATGGCGACACAGCACTTTTGCTGAGCGAAGCGCGCGATTGAGCGCCCAAGCTCGTTAGCAAGAATTCAGAAATTCGCTCGTTCTTCGCCCGTTAACTTCTACACACTTCTTTCGTAAGTCCGGCTTCGCGGCTGCCTCCGGAATAGGGAACGTCCCGGTTTCGTTCGTCGCCGCGATGGCAGGTCTTAAGAAGTGCCGCCAAGGACAGCTTGAACCGCGCGGGCGAAGGCCGTTCCTTGCGATCCAGGCGGACTGATCAGCTTGGCGGCGTTGCGGGCATTCTCTCGTCCGTGGTGCATAGCGACCGAAAGTCCCGCCCACTCAAGGAGCTCGACATCATTATTTCCATCACCAAACGCGACGACATCTCCGCTGGCAATCCCGAGCACTTTAGCAACGGCCTCGGCCCCGACCGCTTTATTGATGTCGGGCGCCGCTACCTCCAGGATTTCATTTTCCGTGCGGACAACATACATTTCTCCTCCAAACCGTCGCTCGACATCCTGTTGAATGGTATCGATCGTTTCGGGCGCGTGAATAAGAAGCAATTTTTGCAAGCCGGTCACGGCCAAGTCATTTAGCTTCCCACGCTTTGGGTGCCAGCCGGCGCCCAAGGCATAGCGCAGCGTCCATTCGGAGCTCTGGTCTGCGAAGGCTCCATCCCGGTGGTAACCGACCACCGTTAAACCTCGCTCTGCCCCATAGCGACAGACGTCCAGAGCTTGAACGAGCGTGAGCGTCCGTTCGTGCAACAAGGCCGACGTCCGGGCGTGCCTGACGACGGCACCATTGGAAGAGATTACCCAACCCTGTTGCCCGATCCGATCTTCAAAGCGAACGATATTCTCGTGGTGTCGACCTGACCCGATGATGATTTCAAACCCGCTCTCTCTTAAAGCCTGTAAGGCTTGCAAATTCGCGGGACTGATCGTCTTGTCCGGCGATAAGAGTGTGTCATCGAGGTCAATCACTGCCATTTTTTGCATGCGGCAAACTTCGGTGAGCCATCAATTTCTTCCAATGGAAAATTGTTATAGCGATGATAACCTCCGGTTATGGAAATGCGGGAACTTCGCTCCTTTGTCCTCCTCGGCCAACAATTACATTTCGGCCGGACGGCGCGTCTTTTGAACCTAAGTCAGCCCGCACTCACCAAACAAATTCGGAAAATCGAAGAAGATCTTGGATGTTTGCTGTTCCAGAGAGGGAAGCATGGAACGAAATTGACTAGCGCTGGTGAGACATTCCTGGAAGAGGCCAAACTGATCGTGAGCAGCTTTGACCGGCTCCTGGAACGAGGACGTAGACTCGCGCAGGGAGAGATCGGCCGGCTCAGAATCGGATTCGGCTTTCATACCTTTGAGTTGGTGCCACGTGTGATCGCTCGACTGCGGCGGGTGGCCCCTGCCGTGGAGAT
The DNA here is from genome assembly GCA_963706955.1 of uncultured Verrucomicrobiae bacterium. Lineage (GTDB taxonomy): Bacteria > Verrucomicrobiota > Verrucomicrobiia > Chthoniobacterales > Terrimicrobiaceae > DASTFP01. The sequence goes on from CAVPOC010000006.1 coordinate 346,963, forward strand.
AAGTTTGCGAGACATGTCGACCGCCGAGCAGATCGAAGCGCTGCGAAACCGTCGAATTGATGCAGGATTCGTGCGCGCACCAGCATCCAAGGAGTTCGAAAGCATGCCCGTCATTGATGATCGGCTCATACTGGTGACCTCCAAGAATTCCGGGTTGCCACAAAAAGCGACGCTCCGCGACTGCACGAAACAACCGTTCATCCTCATCTCGAATGAGCGTGCTCCAACCTTCCGGCGGCACGCGCTTGCTCTTTGTGCGAAGCATGGTTTCCATCCGCGTTTGATTCAGGACACAAGTGAAGTCACGACATCGTTGGCGCTGGCTCGCGCCAACCTTGGAGTCACGCTTATTCCGCAATCGTTCGGCACAGCGCACATCACGGGCGTGCGCGTTCACGCCTTGGATGATCCTGAGGCAGCATGGGCAGTCAGCGCGGCATGGCGGAAAGGGGATACAAATCCTGTCTTGAAGCGCTTTATTGAGCTGTTGAGAGACGAGATCGCTAGCCGTTAGTCTAAAAGGGCGATTGGCGATGAACATCGAATCTCTCCTGCTCTATCTTTCGACCTGGCTCCTCGTTGCTCTTACGCCTGGTCCAGCGGTCATCTATGTCGTGTCTCAAACGGCCAGATATGGACTGCAGGCCGGGTTGCGCGGAATTGTTGGAATACAGCTTGGCAACCTCATTGTCTTCCTCTGCATAGCGGTGGGGCTGGTCACGCTCCTGCCGGCGATGACCCACGCGTTTGTGGTTCTGCAAATTGCAGGCGCCGCTTATTTAATCTATCTCGGTTTTCGAATCATCATCTCTTCTCTTCAGCGAGCGCCGCGTGAAACGAGCCCGCCTTGCCGGCCAGCAGAAGCGGGCGGCAATCTCGTGCAAGCGGTTCTCCTTCAGCTCACCAATCCTAAAGCCCTGATGTTCGTCTCGGCGTTAGTGCCGCAGTTTCTTGATCCTGAGCGACAGCTGATGTTTCAAATGGCGATTCTTCTGAGCTGCACCGTTGCGGTGGACGCAGTTGTTTTGGGATCGTATGTGTTGCTTGCAGATCGTGGCAAGCGTGCGCTCCGTCACGCCGGAGTTTCAAGATGGATTGAATGCGCCTTCGGTGTCGCGCTGGTAGGACTTGGCGTCAGACTTCTTGATTGGCGAAAATGATCGCGGATTGCCCTTCCCGGATCTTCTTGGAAACAGGGTGCATTTTCGGGTTGGGAAATCCGAATAACTACGTCATTGCCCCGCATTTTTTAAACGGTGCTACTTCTCCGCCAGCTTCCGAATGCCTAACGGTTGCGAGGGAAGCGCGCTAAAATTAAACTGGCCCGAGATAGCAGTATTTGCATGAGGGCAGCTTCCCGGACCTTGAGAAGTCGCGCCATGATTTAAGATGCGCCAGGCTCACTTGTTGTATGTGACTCGCCAGATCGAGTCATTTGCATCCTCGCTTACGAGAAGCGAGCCGTCTTTCATTACGGCCAGACCCACTGGACGGCCCCAAACGTTTCCCTCAGGCGTAACAAATCCCGTGAGAAAATCCTCATACACACCTTTGGGTCTGCCGCGATCCAGTGGCACTCGCACCACCTTATACCCTGTTCGCTTGGCTCTGTTCCAGGACCCATGTAGCGCGACAAAGGCATCTCCGCGATAATCGTCCGGAAATTGATCGCCGGTGTAAAAGATCATCTGCAGAGGCGCCGAATGCGCCTGCACTAACACATCTGGTAGGAGAACCTTGTCGGCGAGATCTGGACGAGCACCCGGATGGCGGGGATCCTGACGCTTCCCAAGGTAGAACCAAGGCCACCCGTAGAATCCGCCTTCGCGCACCCGGGTGATGTAGTCCGGGACAAGATCGTCGCCCAGCCCATCGCGCTCATTTACCGAGGCCCAGAGCTCACCCGTCTCCGGATGAATGGCAATGCCGACCGCATTGCGCAAGCCCCACGCGAATACTTTCCTGTTCGAACCGTCCGGATTAAACTGGAGAATGCGAGCGCGGTCACGCTCCTCGGGTTGAGTGGTCTCGTCGTCAACATTTGTCTTCGATCCGATCGAGGCAAAAAGCCGGTTTCCATCCTTTGAAAAAACAATATCGCGAGTCCAGTGCCCTCCGCCGGTCAGTCTTCCACCCGAAGAGAGATCTGCGACGTGCATGGGCCGGCTGCGCGCCTTTAGATCGCCGTCGCGGTATGGAAAGCGCACGATTCCGTTGGTATTGGCCACATAGAGATATTCCGGCGAAGGTCCCGGCGGATAGAAGGCAAGTCCAAACGGCTGTCGCAGGCCAGTGGCAAACGGTTGGTTGACTTCGGGACGGCCATCACCGTCAGCGTCGCGGAGGATCCGAATTCTGCCAGCGTAACTTTCCGCGACAAAGATATCGCCGTTCGGGGCCGTCAGCAGGTAGCGGGGCGTCTCCAATTCGCTGGCGAAAAGTGTCACCTTAAACCCGTTCGGAACATTCGGCGTTGCGCCTTTGGGGCGAGCGACAACTTTAGGTCCGTTATAGACGGATGGTGTTGAATAGTCCGGCGGAAGATCCTCGATGGTGATCTTATGCTCGACGCCAGGCGCGTCTGATTGCCAGTCGCCGGCCTTTCCCTGGCCGATCAAGACACTATTTTCAGCAAGGCACGGTCCCGCGAGGGCTACGGCCAGCCACGACGCCGCGGCTCGCTGAGCGAAATTCATGACACGTGCAATCAGAGTCAAGAGGCTAACTCAGCCGGTCGTGCTTGTCTAATGCCACCGGCAGTCTGTGGACCGGAACGCGCCGTTAATCCTTAGGATTGCGAACGCCAATGACGCCCACGGCGAGGCGATCGCCCGCGTTCCCAGATGGCTGGCTACCATCGTCCACTTTTGCATGGACCACCACGCCGCGTCCGATGATCGGATTCAAGCGGCCGGCTAGTGAGATATTGTCCACGGTCAACTTAAAGTTGGCGTTGCCCGCCTCATCGGACTCTAGGTTACCAAAGTCTCCCGCATGACGGTTCTCTTTGTCCGGCAGCGCATGCGGATGGTGCATTGGGTTATAATGATCACCAGCGCTCTTTCCATCCTTGGAGGTGAGGTCACCGTACTGGTGGATATGAATGGCATGCTTTGAATTTGGGGGCAGCCCGGTTAGTTTCGCCTCGATCTCGACTTGACCCTTCTCGCCTGGTTTGAATGTGATCACACCAGTTGTCTGGTTTCCCTCGGTCGGCGATAGCACCGCGACCAATTCTGTCGCATCAACAATCACCGGAGAGGATTCCATTGCTTCATCTACCGGCTCTTCCGCTATCGACAACAAGGGCGCACCAAATGTGAGACTGAGGGTGGCGAGAGTGATGAAGAGGCGAGCGTTTGTGCGCATCTCTGACCTTCGCAAATTTGCCCGCAAGCGCAATCAGTAGTGCGTCCTAGCAGAGTCTCAGCATTTTCCCGATCCCTGGGGCGTCGTCAATCGAGTCCGCGAGGATCAAAGGCGTCTCTCAACGCGTCACCAAGGAAGTTCAGCGCCAGCAGGGTTACGGCCATCGCAGCTGCGGGAAATGCCACCAGCCACCACCGGATGAAGACGGGGTTGAGTGCGGCGGCACCGTCAGCCAGCAGCGATCCCCAGCTCGCCGCAGGCGCTTGCACGCCAAGCCCAAGGAAACTCAGGAAAGATTCGTCGATGATCACGGCCGGGATCGTCAGCGTGAGATAGATCAAGATGACTCCGGCGAGGTTTGGCAGGAGATGCCTTAAAATGATCCGGTGATGAGACTGGCCCAAAGCGGTGGCCGCTGTTACGAAGGCGCGGCTCTTGAGCGCGAGCGTTTGCCCCCGAACAATCCTCGCGAGCGTCAACCATTCAATGACACCGAGTGAAACGATGAGAATAGCGATTCGTGAGGACGTAACCAGCCAATCCCAGCCGATCTTTGAAGCGAATTCCTGGAGCTGAGAATTGAACGCATTTATACAAATAAGAATAAAGATGAGCCTGGGAATAGAGTAGAGAATGTCGACGCCCCGCATCATGAAATTGTCGAGTCTTCCTCCGCAGTAGCCGGCTATCAAACCATAGGCGGCTCCGATGAATAGGCTGACGAATGCGCCGCACAATCCCACCAGCAACGAAATCCGGCCTCCGGCAAGGACACGGTAGAGAAGGTCACGCCCATTGAGATCTGTCCCGAAGGGGTGATCAAGGGAAGGAGGAGCGAAAGAAAGAGGCCCGGGTTCGGAATAGCTAACCGGAAGCAGAAGCGGTCCGAGAACGACACTTATGCTGATGACTAGGAGTATTCCCGCCGAGACCAGGGCTACAGGATTTTTCCAAAACTTACCGAGGGCTCTCTGATCAAGCATCGAGGCGGATCCTTCGGTCGAGCAACGTGTAAATGACGTCCACCGCGAGATTGAAGAACACGAGCATCGTGCAATAGACGATGACGACTCCGCCAAGGAGAAATCCGTCACGATTCAGGATCGAGTTCACAAAAAATCCACCGGCGCCCGGAATGTAGAAAATGGTTTCGACAACGATCGAGCCCGTCAGCAAATGTGCTGCCAGAGGACCGAGGAACGAAACAACGGGAAGGATGGCGACTCGCAGGGCGTGGCGGTAGAGGACGAACCGCTCGGCCAAGCCCTTGGCTCGCGCCGTTCGAATAAAGTCCTGACCAAGCGTCTCCATCATGCTGCCGCGCAGCAAGCGCGCGATGTAGGCAACGTAGGGAGCTGCCAGTGTGATGGCAGGCAGGATAACCGCGCTCGCGCTGCTCCAACCGCCCACCGGCAGCCAGTGGAGCCAAAAACTGAAGATCAGGATCAAGACGGGTCCGGTGATGAAGGCAGGCAAGGAAATCGCTGCCAGCGCCAGCAGCATCGCTAACGTATCCTTCCATGTTCCATGGCCGGCAGCCGCGGCAACGCCAAGAAAAGTACCGCCTGTTATGGCCACGGCGAACGCGAAGGCGCCAAGCGTCATCGTCACGGGAAGAGTCTGCGCCAGAATCTCGGCGACACTGCGATTTCGATACTTCGTGGAGTCGCGCAGGTCTCCGCGCACCAGATCGCCTAGATAGCCTACGTATTGCTGCCAAAGGGGACCATCCAACTTATACTTGGCCAGCAGCTGCTTCTCAATTGCCGGTGGAAGCTTCCGCTCCGCATCGAATGGTCCGCCGGGGGAAAGACGAATGAGAAAGAAGGTGATTGTGACCACACAGAACAACACGACCACCAACGCAATGGAGCGACGGACGAGGAAAGCGATCACGCGTTTTCATCTATGCTCTCCGCGTGTCCCTGCCAAGCGCCCGATTGCCGAAGCGAGTGACCTAAAGGCAAGTGCAGAGAACGCGGCCTGGCTATATACGCGCAGTCGTTGAGGCCGTCTGTAGCGGCGGTGTCCCCACGGCCGAAAGGGCTCTTCGGCGGCGGGGACGCCGCCGCTCCAGTAGGCCAGAAACGAGCTCTGCGATGGAAGGGACCTCAGCATTTGAATCGCGCTTTCAGCGCTCCCCGAGGTTGCCTCCGCGTTCCAGGGGCGTTGCCCCAGGCCAAAACTGAATGGCACCGTTGGCGCCAGAGGGAACCGTAAGAAAGCGCCAAAGGCGCGGCTTCATATCAGCCTCGGGCAGCGCCCGAGGAAGGCATGCAAGGTACAAGTCCCCAGCACTGAAAGGGCGATTCAATTGCTTGCCGATCGGTCAGGTCTGTGGCCCGGTGCCCAGCTCCGACTGGCGTGTCTAGGCGGTCTTAAAATAGGGAAGCGCACCGGCGACGCGTTCAACGTCGGGAATGTTTTCGAGGAGTTCGGCAATCGCGTCCCACTTGCCGCGCACGAGGGCCTCTCGCGCGTGGTCGGGTAGCGCGGCCCGAAAATCCATGTCGGCAGCGGTTACCTTGTTTTCCAAGAGGTCAATAGTGACAAGGATTTCTGGGTCTTCTTCGACGAGTCCCGCTAACGCGCGGATATCGTCGCGGCGCATGACGACGCACGGCATTCCCAGCGTCGTCGAATTGCCAAAGAAAATTTCCGCGAAACTCTCCGCCAGAATCGCACGAAAGCCAAAGCGATAAAGTGCCTGCGGGGCATGCTCGCGTGAACTCCCGCAGCCAAAGTTGGAACCCGTCAGCAGAATCTTCGCTCCCAAGAACCGCGGATCGTTCAATGGATGGCGCTTCTCCGAGCCGTCTGGATGCTTGCGCTCGTCGTAGAAAGTAAACTCGGCCAGGCCATCGAAGGTCACACATTTCATATAACGAGCCGGAATAATGCGGTCGGTATCGACGTCGTCTCCGGCTACATACACCCCACGGCCAGTTACTTGCGTTATTTGTTCTAAAGCCATCGTAAAATCATCAGTGCACGCTGAAGACTTCGCGCGCGTCCGCTATTTCGCCTGTGACGGCCGCGGCCGCCACCATGAGCGGACTCATCAGCACGGTGCGTCCGGTCGGACTTCCTTGCCGGCCTTTGAAATTTCGATTGCTCGAACTCGCGCACAACTGGTCACCGATCAGCTTATCGGGATTCATGCCCAGGCACATTGAGCATCCAGCACCGCGCCATTCAAAGCCTGCATCCCGAAAAATTTCCGCAAGGCCCATTTTCTCGGCGATCTGGGAAACACCTTGAGAGCCAGGCACGACGATGGCCTTGACGCCGCTTTTGACCTTGCGTCCCTTGAGATGACGCGCCACTTCGGTCAGATCGCTCAACCGGGCATTGGTACAGCTTCCCAGGAAGGCGACATCAACCTTGGTCCCCTTGATAGGGTTGCCAGCCTTCAAATGCATATGAGCGAGAGCTTCCTCAGCGGTGGCCCGATCTCTCTCCGGCAGTTCTTCCGGCGTGGGCACCTTCTCATCAATGAAAATCGCCTGGCCTGGGTTGATTCCCCATGTCACTGTTGGACCGATTTTCGCTGCCTCATAAGTGACGACGTCATCGTAGGTTGCGTCCGGATCGGAAGCAAAAGCGCGCCAGCGCGCCACTGCCTCGGGCCACTCGTCGTCCGAGGGAGCGTAGGGACGACCCTTGAGGTAGGCAAACGTGGTTTCATCCGGGTTGACGTATCCGGCGCGCGCTCCACCCTCGATAGACATGTTGCACACAGTCATTCGCTCCTCTTGCGAAAATTCCTCAAAAGTGGTTCCGGCATACTCGTAGGCGAATCCGAGTCCGCCATTGACTCCAAGCTTTCGGATAATATGTAAAATGACGTCTTTGGCATAGACCCCCGGCGAGAGGGATCCATTGACGTTGATCCGGCGGAGTTTGGGCTTCCGTATGGCCATGGTTTGGGTCGCCAGTACATCGCGGACCTGGCTCGTGCCGATCCCGAAAGCGATCGCACCGAAAGCTCCATGGGTGGAAGTGTGAGAATCTCCGCAGGCAATGGTGGTTCCTGGCTGGGTAATTCCCTGTTCCGGCCCGACGATATGGACGATGCCTTGCTTTCCACTGGGAAGATCAAAGAAGGTGATCCCATATTCTTCGCAATTCTTCCGCAACGCCTTGATCATTTCGTCGGCGAGTTGATCGGAAAAAGGTTCCTCGCGTTCATCGGTCGGCACGATGTGATCGACAGTGGCAAACGTCCGATGAGGATAGAGCACTTTCACGCCAAGATCCCGAAGCATTCCAAAAGCCTGCGGACTGGTTACTTCGTGAATAAGATGGGTGCCGATCAGCAACTGAGTTGCTCCGTTTGGCAACTGACGCACCGCGTGCGCCTCCCATACTTTATCCAACAGCGTCTTGCTCATAGTTCGATTTTATCAGCCACAAGGCGAACCTTCAATCTTCGCTCGCTCGCTGGCAACGCGCAAGTTCCTTGTCATTTGTCGCCCGATCGGCGAAGCTTTCGCAAAGTTCCTCGGCAAGTGCCATGGCCATCGAACGTTCAGAAAATTGGTTTCTGAGAAAGCACGAGAGCGGTGAGGTTTTCGGCCCCGTTCCGTTTGACAAAATTCGCGAATGGGCGCACTCCGCCCAGGTCAACGCGCAAGACATGTTGTCGACTGATCAGATAATCTGGACGAAAGCACCCATGATCTCAGAAACAGAGATGGACTGGTTGATCGTCGTAGGCGAGAACGTTCTTTACGGTCCTACCACTGTGGAAGCGCTGCTCGAGTTTGAGCGGCTCGGCGAGATCACTATTGCGACCACTTTGATCAATTGCACAACGGGTCAACGGACGACCTTCGGCGAGGCGCCCTTCTACCGCGGGCCACAGATGGTCATGGAGGAGCAAACTCCGATGGACACGGTGGTGATTCAGCCTGGCCGAGGTCCAGGCCTGCGGATGAGTCTTCAGCAAAGGATTCGTGAACTCGAGAACGCTCTGCTCGATAAAGGTCGGAAGCTAACCGATGCCGAAGAGACGATTGCTCGGCTTGAATCCAAGATCCGCGAGCTCGAGGAGCGCATCCGCGACTACAGCGGCTTTCGACGCCGCTGAGTCGAGGGGTTGATGGGTTGAGAGAGGACGGTGATCGGCGTGTGGCGGCCTCGCCATCAACGAGGCAGGCGCAAAGAGAATCTTCCGGTCAAATCCGAAAGACTATTTTGTAATCGGCTCTAAGTTCTCCAAAGCGGGAATCCCGTAGTCTTGCATCAGCTGGGTCCTGCTCTTCTCATTATCGGAGGCATCCAGGTAAATGAAGGAAGGATCCTCATCGAACTCGATCTTGAGGTAGCCGTCCTTGGTCGATTTCGCCGCCTTGGCGAGATCGTCGAGACTTTTGATAGGCAAGCCGTTCACCTTAGCAACGACCAGATGCTCCAGATTTTCATAGCCGAGCGTGTTTGGCGTGGGGAAGATTTGGCTGAGAAACACGATTTTGCCGCGGTCAGGCGGAAGCTCGTTCTGGAAGGCATCCAGGTAAACCAGACGCTGCGGCGCGTCCTTCATCCAGTTTCCTCCCCACTCTTGCAGATACGGTCGAGAGAGCTCCCGAAAGACCACGCCACCAAGAACCAAGTAGCGGGGCTGACGATCAAATTCGTAAGCATCGCTGATGCTCGGTTCGTTGCGAATGCTGGTGAGGGTGAGGGGAATGGTTTCACGCTTACCATCTCGTAAAATCGAAAAACTCACCGTGTCGCCCACGTGGGAAATGGTGTTGGTGATATGGCTAAACGGAATCCTTCCAATGCCAGGTTCTTCGTAGTTGCCATCGGGATCAACAGGCTTGCCAGCCACTGCGAGGATAACATCCCCCTTACGAAGGCCGGCCTTCTCGGCAGCGCTCCCAGGTCGAACTTCGGTAATGTAGACGCCGTCCTCCTGGAGACCGATGTAGCGACGAAACTGCGGATCGCGGGTAGCGGCGAAGACCAGACCGGCACGAGGAAAGCCGGGATAGCTTCCGAGTTTCGCATCGTCGAGAAAGTGGGCAATCACCGGCGCGGCAATGACGTCCGCCGTCTGGCTGCGAGAGTCATACCGCATGAGGAGACCAAGTAACCTTCCGTCGCGAATCGCCGGGATGGTAAAGCTACCCTCACGGTTCTGCAGCGGAGCGCTGATCCGATAGGTCAACAAAGCCAAATGATCGAGGGGATAGCCAGCGACCGTGATGGTCGTGATCACTCCGGGCGTATCTGCAATCAGTCCGTTGGATTCCAGCTGCAAGATGGAGGCCTTCTCACCCACGCTGGCACCGGCGTCCAGCGCCAGTGGCTTGGCGTCTTTCAAGAAGGTGGAGTCCGTTGGCTGAAGCAGCGCCAGATTGCAGTCGTAGTCGACGACAATAATTTCGGCGGGAGACTTCTCGGCGGATCCGGCCTTTTCGAGCTCGACATAGGTCCGATTGGCCACGAGCTCGGCAGTGACGAGAATCTGCCCTCCCTGGAGGACGACGCCCAGCCCCCGGCGCAGAAAGGGAGCCTTCTTTGTCCACGGGCGAAAGAAATCAAATGCCTGGTTTGTCGAGTTCACACGGACCAGGGAATTGCTGCTCACCGGACCCACGGCTGTGGGAGGCTCTCTGGGGAGGGCAGCTTCCCCACGAACGGCTGATACAGCGAGAACCAGCAAGAGAAAAGCGGCTGAGATTCTCATTTCTGAAGATTCTCTTGAGAAGTAACCTGGTAGCGCGCGCTGATGCGATCTCGCGCTTCCTCGACGGCCTTGCGCTCAAGGACAAGCGGACGGCCTTTCCCTAGCATATCGATCACATAATAATCGGCAGGTTTCTTGAATGCCTCGGCGACGTCGTCGATGCGCTGAATCTTGTGACCGTTGATCTTATCAACAATCTCGTAGCGGAACTCGGACGCGTAGGCATTGACTGGATCCGCCAAGACGTTGCTGAGAACGACGATCTCTTCGCGCTCCCGGTAAATATGTCGGGAAATGAAATTATCAAAATAGAAATGCAGTCGCAGATCATCCGGATTGTGTTCAGACATGAAGTTGGCATCGACCGGTTGGAAGACCAGCCCGCCGAAGACGACAAATCGTGGCTTTTCGTTATAAGCTTGCGCTTGCAAAGAGAATGGCCACGGGTGCGTTAGTGGAATCGTAACATCAAGCTCTTTGCCCTCGCGAAGAACCTTCACCGCGACCTGTTCCGCTTTGAACTTGCGCTCGACGACTTCGGCCATTTCGACCGGCTCTCCGTCCATTATTACGGTGCCATCACTCGCAACGGGCAGACCGTCGATTGCCAGCAACACGTCTCCTGGTTGCAGGCGTCCTTCGGATACGCCACCGCCGTAGACGCTGCCGACGAAGACCCCGGAGTCACCATCGGTGAGTCCAAGAGCCCGGCGCATCGTGAGGTTATGCAGCGGATGGTAGGCGACGGTGAGATCCACGTAGCGGTCGTAATGCCCGTCCTCAACATCCTTCAGGAACCGATGAATGACGGGCGTTGGAATCATGTAGCCGACGTTCTGTGCGACATCGCCGCTGTATCCTTGAAAGGCGACGCCGACCACCTTGCCTTCCTGAAGCACTGGGCCACCACTGTTGCCAGGGTTTATGGCCGCATCGATCTGCACCGTCAGATGCGAATCTACTCCCGAGTGCGAATACGTCTGAAAATCAATCCGCGAGACGACTCCGCGAGTCACTGAGAGCCGGTCCCCCCCGATAGGATAGCCATAGACAGAGACGGTGCTCTCGATTGCCGGAATGCCTCCGAAATCCAAAGCAGCCGTGTTCGCGAAAAAATTCGGATTGTCGACGGTGAGTAACGCCAGATCGCAGTCGTGGGCGATGTGTAAGACTCGTGCCGGATAGGGTTTGGGATCTCCCTCCTTCGAGACGGCCAGGAAGCGCGCGTTGCTGATGACATGCGCGTTCGTCATGATCCTATTTCCTGTGATGATGAAACCTGCTCCCACGCCACCGGCAACCTCTCCTGCACTCCACGGCGCGCGATAGTTCGGGTCCTGTGAAGTCGCTTGAATGCGGACCAGACTTTCGGCGACCCGTGCGGCCTCGGCGGGTAGCGACAACAACAAGAGGACGCACGCCAGACGCGCGAAACGACGAAACATGGCCGAAAACGTATGCGGACTCGTCAGTTTGACAACCGGGAAAATTGCGGCACCGCTTTCGAGAAGCTGAGGTTGCCAAGTGCGGCGCTGCTTGGCTAGACATCAAGCGATGGATCCCGCATCTGACTTGCTCGCTGTTCGCCGGCACAAACTCGACGCCTTGCGCGCTCAAGGCGTCGGACCGTATGGCCAGAGGTTCGACGTCGAGGGTTCGATCGAAAAGGTCGTGGATCAGTTCGGCGAAGGTCAGCCAGCGCGCGCCGCGGGGCGGATCACCGCTCACCGCGACATGGGCAAAAGTCACTTCCTCGATCTTTCCGACTTTTCCGGCCGGATCCAGATATTTGTTCATCCCAAGGAAATTGGTGAAGAAGCTTTCGGGATCTTCAAGCAGCTCGATATTGGTGACTGGATCGGAGTGGAGGGAGAATATTTCTTGACCAAGACGGGCGAGCGCACGATCCGCGTCAAAAATCTACAGGTCCTTGCCAAGTCGCTGCGGCCGTTGCCGGAAAAGTGGCACGGCGTCCAGGATCCTGAAACAAGATATCGCCAGCGTTATCTGGACTTGATTGCGAATCAGCAATCGCGCGATGTGTTCCGCAAACGCGTCCTGATCATTCGGGAAATTCGGCGATTTCTTGAGCAACGGGGCTTCGTGGAAGTCGAAACGCCCATGATGCAGCCGATCGCCGGTGGTGCCGCGGCGCAGCCATTCAAGACGCATCACAATGCCCTCGGCATGGACCTCTACCTTCGGATTGCCCCGGAGCTTTACCTCAAGCGCTTGCTCGTCGCGGGCCTTACCAAGGTTTTCGAGCTGAATCGCAACTTCCGAAACGAGGGGATTTCGCGTCGCCACAATCCAGAATTCACCATGTTGGAGGCTTATTGGGCGTTCGCCGATTTTGAAATGATGGCCGCATTGGTGGAGGATCTGATTTCGCAACTGGCGCAGACCGCCTGCGGAGGGTTGCTGATTGAACACAAGGACGCGGAGGGAAACGTGAAGAGACGCATCGATCTTACGCGCCCGTGGAAGCGCGCCAGGTACACAGACCTTATCCGCGGAGTGGTGCCCGAATGGTATGAACTTTCTTCGGAGGAACGGCGGCAGCTTTGCGGGCGTCTCGATTTGGACGTTAGTCACTGCGTCGAAGACTTCGAAGTGACTCAGCATCTTTTCGAGAAGCTCATTGAAGAAAAAACCATCGATCCTTTGTTCGTCACCCATTGCCCGAAAGAGCTTGTGCCTCTCGCGAAGCAGAACACCTCGGATGAGGCTGTGGTCGATGTTTACGAACTCCTCATTAACGGACAGGAAATATCTCCAGGTTATTCGGAACTGAACGATCCTGATTTGCAGCGGTCGCGCCTCGAGCACCAAAGCGGTGGCGAGACGCAAAAGTTGGATGAAGATTTCCTGCGGGCACTCGAATACGGGATGCCTCCGGCCGGCGGGATCGGCATCGGCATCGATCGCTTAGTCATGATGCTGACTGGCGCCGAAAGCATCCGTGACGTGATCCTCTTTCCGCACGCGCGAGAAAAGAGCGTAACTCCCTAAGCACCTGCCCAGCGCGCAGCCGAAAGCGAGTGAGGGCGGGCAGGAGCGCCCCCAAGGTCGAGGGTGTTCATTGTAGCGACCATGTCCCCACGGTCGAGGGTGGCTCGGTGTAGCGGCGATGTCCTCATCGTCGAGGGTGTCGGGCGGTGGGCCCACCGAGGCGCGCCGTGGCGGGGAGCCCGCCGTTAGAGGCAAGGACGGGCTCCAGCTTTCAATCGCGCTTTCAGCGCTCGCCGAGATGCCTGTATCCGATACCCTGGGGCGTCTGCCCCAGGCTAAAACTGAAATGGCGCCTCTGGCGCTTAACATGATTGACGCCAGAGCGCTAATTCTGGATGACGCCGATGGCGCGAAACGTGGATCAACGCGAGCGCCAAAGGCGCGGTTTCATATCAGCCTCGGGCAGCGCCCGAGGAACCATAGAAAGTATTTCCCCAGCGCTGAAAGCGCGATTCAACGGATTGGCTATCGGTTAGTGTGTGTGAGCACATGCAATGTCGCCGACAGCACCACCGATCATGGGATGCAGGAGCGGCTCTGCCGTTGCGGGATCTTGCACCCAAAGGAGTCCTGGCCGCCGCTGGCGAATCGCGTGGGATGAGCTAATGTGACGGTTCTCTTTTGAAGACTGTGCTTCCTCGAGGTTCGTTTAACCTTCACTGGTTTAGCTTATTTAACGCGATTTCCTTTCAGATCATGATGGGAGCGCCGATTATTGTCTACGCGAAGTCGCTCGGGGCCTCATCCACCACCATTGGCATTATCGCCGCCTTTACGCCGTTGATGACGGTGTTTCAGCTGCCGGCGGCGCAACACCTCCATCGCTTCGGTTACCGTCAGTTCGTCCTGATGGGGTGGGGGATGAGGAACGTGTTGATATTCCTGGTCGCCGGAATTCCCCTGGCCGCATTCCTGGATGACACCTCCAAACTGACGGCGTTGCTTGCCCTTTTGTTCTTTTTCAATCTTCTGCGCGGCATCTCGTCGGCGGCCTGGATGCCATGGATCGCGCAGTTAATTTCCGAAGAGGTGCGTGGCCGTTTCCTCTCGGTCGATCAGTTCTTCATGTATTTCGGGTGTTTGCTTTCCCTGTTGATCTCTGCATTGGTCATCGCCGGCCCGATTTCTCCCGCAGACTTCGCTCTCGTTTTTTTGATCAGCGCGCTCGGAGGTGCCGCCAGCTTGGCTTTCATCAGGCGAATTCCTGAAGTTCAAACTACTGAAGCGATGCAGCTCAGCTCGCAGAACGTGCCCTGGCAAGCGATGCTCGCCTATGCACCGTTTCGCGAACTGCTTATTTTCAATATCATCTACGCGACGGTGATTGGCAGTCTGAGCGTCTTCTCGGTCGAGTTTCTCCGCGATCATTCTCGCTTCAATATCGACACGGTCCTCAACCTATCGGCCTTGTCGTTCCTCGGCGCTCTCCTGGTCCTTCCCTTCAGCGGTCAGGTGGTCGATTCGATTGGAAGCAAACCGTTGATGCGAGCAGCCATTGGCCTGTTCGCCATTGTCACGGCCGGGTGGGGACTAGTCGCGGCGAAAGTCCTTCCCGATTCGATAACAGTTGTCGCCCTGCTCAACCTTGGCGCGGGCGTGGCATCGGCCAATTTCAACCTGGCCAATGTTCGCATCACCATGTCGACCATGCCGAAAATGGGATCGAATCATTTCTTTGCCCTCTTCACGGTGATCACCAGCCTCGGGCTGGGAGGAGCTCCCGTGGCCTGGGGTCTCGTTCTCGATGCGATTGGAAGTTATGAGGTTGTCACCGGACTTTTTCACTGGCGGCGTCACAGCATCTACTTTTTTGCCCTCCTCGCTCTCAACGCCATTGCCTTCGCCTACATTCCGCGTCTGCATGAATCCCCAACGGCGGGCACTCCTGCTTCGGTGTTCTATGAGGGCTTGAAACGCCTCTCCCGATTTTGGCAGCGCTAGCGGACAGGTCCGTGGCGCTTTGCGGCAACCGATCGCTCGATCATCAGAAACGCGAGATACACGAGCAAGGCAATGGCGCCAGTCGGCAAGGTGACGATGCTGAGCCATCCCATCACTCCAAGGATATAGAGGGGCTTGCCAATATCGGTGCCAAAGACAAGACATGGAGTTGGCGAGCCCTCATTTATCGAGCAACCGCAGATTGTGGAAACGGCGGCTGCCAGGAGCACGCAGAGCAGCGGAAAAACCGCCCAGGAGAGAATCACGCCAAAGACGATTGCGTTTCGGGTCGATCTCTCCATGCTGGCAGCCTATGCAGGTTGCGCTTATTTCCAAGCACGCTCTGATCATTGGACACTGTTGTTGTAGCGGCGGTGTCCTCGCCAGGGTGCGCCTCGGTGGGCCCACCGCCGACAGAGCTCGGTCAATTGCAGCTTCTCTGGCGGCGGTCCCCCACCTTCCAAAGAGCCCGATGCTCAATCCAAAGCGGCCGTAACCATCCGCATGCCCGCCCGTCGATTTAGTCTCTTCCTCGCGTTACGCTATTTAAAGCCTAAGCGAACCTTCCTTTCGATTATCACGCTTATTTCCATTCTCGGAGTGACCCTCGGCGTGATGGTCCTCATCTTGGTCATTAGCGTCATGACCGGGTTTGAACGCGAACTGACGCGTAAGGTCGTCGGCTTCGACGCGCACCTCGTGGTCTCCAATAGCGGGGTGATGGAAGACTGGCCCGAAGTGATGAAAATGGTCTCGGCAAATAAGGAGGTCATCGCAGTCGCGCCGTTCGTCCAGGGACCGGTCCTGGTCGAGTTTCAGGATCGACGAATGGCCCCAAAGATCCGCGGGATTGATCCGGACCTCGAAGGCAAGGTCACCAACATCCGTGACTTCATCATCGTGGGTTCCTTGGACCTTGATGGTGACAAGGCCATATTGGGTTCGGAGCTGGCGCGAACTCTTAGCGCTAATGTTGGAGACAAGATCAACATTTTTTCGCCAGGCAACATCAATCAAATCCTCCAGGAACTCGATCGTGTTGAAAAGGAGGGCGACAAGACCAGCGCCACTGCACTCAAGCAGATGATCCTTCCAATGGAGTTGACCGTCGCGGGAATTTTTGAAAGCGGCCGTTACCTCTACGACAGCGAGTTTCTGCTCGTGCCACTGCACATTGGACAGGAGATCTACAGCCTCGGCGGAGGGGCACATGGCCTCGCCGTCAAGACGCGAGACCCCTTCCTGGCCGATCAGGTCAAAAATGAACTAAATGCCACCCTGACCCCTCCCAACTTGGCGCTCACCTGGATTGACCTTAACAAGCAGCTTTTCGAGGCCATTCGCATGGAGCGCAACGTGATGTTCTTCCTTCTGCTTTTCATCATCTTGGTGGCGGCATTCGGGATCATGAATACCCTCATCACTGTGACCGTGCAGAAGACGCGCGAGATCGGTATAATGAAGGCCCTCGGCGCGCGCACCATCCAGATCATCGGGGTGTTCATGGCCCAAGGTATTGTCGTCGGAATCTTCGGCACCTTGACAGGTTTGGTGACTGGCATCGTGCTCGTGCAATATCGCAACCAGGTAAGTAACTGGCTGGCCACGACCTTAGGCGTCGAAGTCTTTCCCCGCTCAGTCTATCAATTTAGCGAAATCCCGGCCGAAGTGGTTCCCAGCGACGTGATTATCATTTGCGTGAGCGCTTTTGTGATTTGCTCGTTCGCGGCCCTCATTCCGGCATGGTTTGCCGCCCGCCTGGATCCGGTCAAGGCTCTGCGCTATGAATGATCACGACGGTGGAAGCTGGTCCAACTGCGCGCGAAGATCGGGACGCTTCTTTTCCGGTTTCCCCTCGTAGTCGGAGGGAGTGGCCAAGACTGGAGTGGGGCCACGAGCCCGCAAAGGTTCGGATCTTTCGCCTCTCAATCCGAGAACAAGAAAGCCGAGGATCGCAGCGATCGCGAAGGGGAGCAGCGAGTCCGCGGTGACGGCCTTCATATGTATGTACTACGCGCCGAACGCGCTTCCTTTCGCAAAAATCCGGTTTGACGCCCTTGGCAAAGGAAGATTTATTTACCTGCTCTCCATGCAGCCGTAGCTCAATTGGATAGAGCATCTGACTACGGATCAGAAGGTTTGGGGTTCGAGTCCCTACGGCTGCGCTGTTTATAGTAGAATGACTTACGGCGATTATCGCAGCGAGGCGTCCAAATTATTTCCTGCCACTTTCCTGCCACTTTTTCGGCTAACCCCCTGGTGGTTTTAGCGGGCCAAGGTATCCCCTGCTTATCGCACGAATCGCCGAACTCGATGCGACCGTCGAAGGCCTGCGCAAGGATAACGCCCTCAAAGTTGTTGACGCTTCTAATCGAGTGAGGCCCACAACTTCGTTGCGCACCTCCACCAAGCTCGAAAGCACTGCCGGCTAATCTGCGAGCGTCCGAATAAGGGCAACAAAGCGATTGAGCGCGAGGTTCTCTCAAGCTACCAGGTCGCGCAGAGCCCTCGGATTCAACGGTGACTTTCGCCAGTGGGAGCACTTGCTGCGGATTTACGAATGACTCCCCTTGTGATCAAGTCCCCCAAACCGGGCGGAGCGGCCTCGATCGCTATTTATCCCATTAGGGGCAGCACGGGACGGGGTGTTGGACGATAAGAGATCGGTCCTCAGGCTTAAAATCGGTTTCTTTTCAAGCTCATCACGAGATACGTCAGAGCCTTCGTTTCCCGTTCGGACGCATCGGTTGCCAAGTGTATGTTACTGAAGCATTCAGCCCGTCTATCAGCAATGACGAGCTACCAGTCAGGTGAAGCGCAAACCAAAGCTGACGACAGGCACGCCTCAAGTTAGGTAGGACATGTACAGGTCGAAGCCATGGGGGTTGCTGCCCGTGTTCTTGACCGTCACGGTTACAACAAAGTGATTCGGCTTATCCATGGTGGACGTTACACTTGTGATTTGGAAAGACACCTGGGCCAACCAGCAACTCGTGGGGCGCTAAGGCCTTCGGAGCGACCCAAAAGCCCAGCACCTTCTTTACTGGAGGATTGTTCCATCCCTTCGTCGTCGTCTTACTTGGGTCAAGATATCCTTCACCGATCAATTGAATGTTGGCACTAGCCATTGAGTTCGGTTTATTGCGAAGGTTTAGCCTTATGCAGGGTTTACCAAGGCGAGCTGGGGCAGCTCGTCGCCTTGACGCTTATGAGCAAAATTTCTCAATGACAGCGCGAGTGCCATTAGAGAGTGTGCAATTTCGCGGAGCTTGCTCGTATATATCCCAATACCGCGATGCTCGCCTATCACATATCGATGACTTGCACACTCTGCGTTCTGATGGATCGATAATGTTGCCCCTCGGCGTGTGAGCCTTCGCCCAGTGGAGTAGCTTCGACGTGTCTTTGTCGGCTCATATGGGCCGATAGTTCCATTTATTCTCTTCTTCGATCGTTTAGACTCGGACATGCAAAAGAAACCACGCCGGCACAGAGGACTAACCAAAGCGGACCTTGAACGGGCGGCGGCGTTGAGAATTCTGGACGCCTATGCCAAGTTCGGCTTGGCGTTAATTCGTGGCAAAGACCCTATTCGACCGCCACTGAGAACTAAAGTCCCCGGTTGACTATGCGACTACGACTTGACCTTGCCTGTGGACAATGGCGTGTCATTGAATGTGATGGTTGGTCGCTTGACGGCGCGCTAACTCGTTTTGTCAGAGACGGCAACACCGTCTTGATTGCTCCGACCAACTATTTTGAGCTCATCAAGCCGTTGCCGCAAGCGACCTCAGCGCGACCGAACCCCCAACATCGGATGGCGAAAGCGAACTGCCATGACCCCGGAGGTGAGACACTTCATAACTGAAGCTCTGAGGGTTTCTTAGTGTTTTGATCTTCGTTTGTTTGCTACCTTGTGACGTTGATCCTTAGTTCCCCCCGAACGACCGCGGACCTTGGGGGTCCGGCAGATCCAACCTAGGGATTGGCACGGAGACGCACATGTTTGGGTCGGCCACCCAGGGGTGAGCGGCTCTCCAGTGAGCTTCCGCTTCCCGACAGAGTTTCTCCAGCCGCCGTGGCCACTCGGCCTGCTCGCGGGCCGCACGCTCCCGCTCGAGCCGGAATTGCTCTGCGTCTGGTAAGTCTTCTTCGCTCATGCGTCACCTAATCACACGCGCTCGTTGCGGCCCGCCGAAGAAGCGGTCCAGAATGTCCGGCTCGGGATCAGGAGCGTCGCCACGGAAACCGAAAATTACCTTGACCGGTTGCCTGCGCGCACTGGTGCCCGTCGAGCCAGCACTGCTCAACATGTGTGCCATTTCTGCCTCTGCAACCACGCGGAGTGCGTCGCACGCATGGCTCGAAAAATCATGGACGGGCTCATCTCTGGCCAGGCCAGTGCTTGTCTCGCGCATGGTGCGATAATGCAGAGAGCCTCCAAGCCTCGCTCACATTGCGGCACGCGGAAGCTGAACCTTGGCAGCATTTGCTCGCAGTCTGTTGATGCCAACCCAGACGTCGTCGTCCGCGGCACCGCCTTGAGGTTGGCCAGCCCCGCCTCCTTCAGCTCGCTGAGAAATGTCCGGCCGCTCTTCTGCGTGGCCAAGGCGTCATGCGGCAGGAAGTGCGAGCCGTAAAGGTAGCCTTTGGCCAACATTCGAGCCACGCGTTCGACCGGCGTCAGGTCTAAGTCCATGTCGAAATCGACGACTCGGATCTCGCCGTTCGACCAACTGGAAATACCAGACCACCGTATTGATCGGCGAGCCAAGATCCCAGCAGGTGTGCGTGAGCGACGAGTTGTCCACGATCCAAGGTCGGATCGCCCCTTCCGCTCTCAGCTTGTCAATTTGCTCGGCGTAGATGGCCCCTTCCACCGGCGCTTGGAAGCACTCTTCGAGCATGGTCGGATACTCGCGTTTGATGAACATGCCAAGTTCGGCGCGCTTGCGTTGATACCACGATTGCTGGCCAGGGGTGATATCCGGCTTGTCCGCGAAGTATCGCTGCGTCTCCTCGCTGAGCGGCCGCGGAATCGCATCGCAATAGGACGGCTCGTTTTGCCAGGGAAAGAAGACCACGCGCCAGTCGAGCGGACCCTTCTGATCCTCCGGGGTTTCCAGCGCGGATTTGACCAAGCTCCACAGATGCCCATTGCGCCCGCCGCTCCATGTCGTCTCCACGACGCACACTCCGTCGCCGACGCTCGGTAAGGCTCCAGTGAGGATCTCCTCGGAACGCGCCAGGTCGGTCGCCTGAATGACTCCCCACTCGCTGATCCACAAAAAGCTGTTCGCGCCACCTCGCACATGCGTCCCGGCGAACATCGTGTTCGATTTCGCCTCCTCGTGCCGCACGAATTTCACCGCCAGCTCGCCCGTGTTCGAGCGGGTGATCGGCAGCTCTTTCTTCAGCGCCGGGTCAAGGCTCTCATAAGCCACCAGCGTGATGTCGCGCAGCTTCTGGCGGGCGTCCTCCAGCGTCTGGTCGACCAGACTGATTTGCTGGCCCATCCCGAAGCAAAGACGGTCCGCGCAGACCACGCCGAGCAGCGTCGAGAAGCCCAGCTGGCGCGCCTTCAGGATGATGACCCGTCGGCAACCCCGCCGGTAGATCAGGTCGATGATCTGCCGCTGCTGCGGCCGCGGGCGGAACTTGATGATCGAGCCGTCGCGTGTGCGGATCGAATAGAGATGGCCAAGCCGCCAGCAGGGATCGCGGAACGCCTCCAGCGCCGCCTCCTCGTCAATGCCTGGCGCCGCCTGCGGGACTGCTTGTTTGCCTGCTACTTTCGCCATTCTCGCCATCGTCCATGCGGCTGCCGAGGGTGCCGCCGCCTACGAAAAGCCTCCCAAGGAAGCTGGCAAGATTCTCGCCGGCCTCCAGCTCGACCTTGATCGAGCCTTCCCAGTTGACCAGCTTGGCCAGTTGCTGGCCGACCTGCAATTTGGGAGGAAATACCGCCTGCTTCTGGCCGCGGACGACGACAACGTCACACCGCGGATTGTCCATCGAAGCTTCCGAAGGCTTGGCTTCATACATCTCGACCAGCGAGCGGATATAAGCCTCGCGCGACAGGCTGCACTTGGCCGACGGATTCCGCCTTCAACTCCTCGATGCGCTCGCGAACTCCTGGCATGCGTTGCGAGGCATTCACATCTGCGTTCTGCGACTTGTTGCTGACGGTCTCGCGATAGGCATCAGACCTGTCTTACCGCTGGCTCGTAATTGGGCGAACCATTCATGCCTCGGATTCTTGAGGATCGGCATGTAACAGCCTACCAGTAATTCTTAGGAGTTCCTACCGCTTCTTGCCTTTGCGGGACAATGGCTTGGTGACGGATACCTTCCCGGTGTGATCGCCTACCAACCTTGCCGCTGTTGATCGACTGTGTGCGGCTTCCGCGTCGAATATCTTGCGAACAAGAACCTCTCGTCAACCGGAGTAAAAAGGGTCTGATAAGGGAAAGTGTGGAGTGAACGCGGGGGCGTCAGCTGCCTCGCCTGGTTAGCCAGATTCATCATACCCTTGTGTAATACATTGATCTTGAAAATGCTTTGGTATGCAGCGACGGGCACCTTTGTTTCGGATCAAGACAAAGTCTTTGCTGTTAGACGGTAAAGGGCTGCATGCATTCAGTTCTCAGGCGTCGCTCTTGCTCATCGACGCTGAGTTGGTCAAAAGCCTCGAATTCCAGCCGAGGATGTCCCTCTCAATCACCAAGATGCCGCTGACGTCCGGATCAAAATGACGTGGATAGCAAGCGAGATGGTCAGCAAAGAAATCAAAGAAGAAAGCGACGAGCAGCGGCAGATCGGCAAAGTTCGGATGATCCTCGACCAACGCATTACGTTTGCGAACAGCGTCGGCGGCGTGAGATTTTCGCTGATCTTTGTCAGGTCAATCTGATTTTCAAATACTCCGGTGTCGTAAAGTCCTTCATCCAGCGTTGAAATGTGGGCGTTTCGATCTTGCAGGTACCGGCAGAGTGCACAGTTTTGACTTCGCAAAGCATTTCTGGATGGCCCGCACGATTTGAAATGAGGAAATCGGGTCGCGGGCGTTTCGCGTTGCGATCAAGTCGGCGAACCGAATACCTCAGCTTCCTAAATTGCTTCTCGACGACAGCTTCGCTTGCCGCCGCTATTTGGTTCAATGTTTGAGAGTCTAGCATTGCGATTACCGCAGTATTATCGGGTGGAAAAACGAGAACGCTTATCTACATCCTAACGCAATCAAGGCTGAGAGGGCGAGCGCAGCGAGCGGGTCGAAGATCTTTCGCAAAGCCGATTGTTGGACAGTTCATCGCTCCTGTTCAGGACTTAGCTTTTCTTCATTTGTCGGATCACGTACCACAACCTTTTGGTTCACAATTGCCAGTGACCTGAGAACCTTAATGAGCAGGGATTCCACGTCAAGGACGAGCCGGGATCTTTTACTGCGCAAATGTAGGCGGCGCTTGCAACCAGCGGTCGCTTGAACCAGAGGCGTGTTTCATGATCACGAAGTCGGCTCGCAACGGACATCTTGCTTTTGCCGATATAAATTGGGCGTTCACTCACATCATAAAGAATGTAGACGCCAGGTTCTGCGGGCCACTGGCGCATCGTCGTGCGGATCAACTGGCTGAATTCGCCTAATTGACCTACATCCCGCGCCGCATTCGTTTCCTCTTTAACTTCGGCAGGTGCTTCGCCGAATGTACTCTTGAAGCTTCTTCAACGTGCGCGATTGTGGTGATGCGACCGTTCCATTAAGGATATTGTAGATTGTGGGCACACTAACGCCCGCCTGATTCGCTAACACCCCTAGATTTTTACTGTCGCGACGCTGCTTGCTTTCAATGGCTTTTCTGAGCCAAAAGGCCAGGTCTGTCGTATTCTCAGGCTCGGACGCGGCAGCGGCTTCTGATACGGGGCGGCCGAGGAACTTCGCAATTCTGTCGAGCTCCGACTCGTCTGGCCCAGGCGGACGTCCGTGCTCCCAGTTCGAGATTGTGGGTTGGCTAACCCCAATAGCCTCGGCGAGTTCTTGCTGACTCTTGCTGGCCTGAAGGCGCGCTTGTTTTAGCCGTGCACCCCATTCGGGATCCCAAGCTCATGCTACTCTGTTCGTCTTGATTTGGCACATGTACTCCTTTTGATCCGCCCAACGTTGTATAGATGGACTGAAGTTGGCTATATCGGAATCGTTAGGAATATCGCTAGCCATTTCATGGGTAGGTGAAATCTCTGACAATCTCGCAAGGAGTCCGTTCATTCCGCCCAGTTGTCTGTTGTCGAGAACGCAAGAATCGGCTTTGGCGATCCATTTGGAGGGGTAGGTGCTGAAGCTTCACCCCGCGCCACCGTGCTAGCCGAGCCCCCCGGTTCGATGCGAATCGAAAAAGAGTATGCTTTTCTCAGCTCGCGCCGCAGCTCGAACCCAACGCGGTGATCCTGAAGGTTTGCCTCTGTCCCTTCTGCTCCGTTCTAGCCGGCAGCGTTCCAAGGCTGGACTTGAGGGCCTTGCGCTCCTCCTTGCTCAACCATGCCCAAATGCAGCGTGCGAAGTTGCAGAACTGTGGTTTCTCTATGGCCAAGAGGACGATGCTGCCAGGATTAGCTTCCAGCCGCGCAAGGTGCGGTTGCAGCTCGGAGATTGGGGAAGTGCTGTAACTATCATCGCGATGTCCTCCTCCCGCAGCGACCGCATACACTACCGCAATGCAACCGCCTATCTATATATAGGCGGATTGCGGTATTGCGGTGGTATGCCGCCCCCCAGAGGGGTTCTTTGCGTCCAGAGCCTGAACGGCTAAGCTTCTGGACGTCTCCAAACCCGGTGATAATCCGCATGCACTGAGGCATTCTCGTGTTACGAAATTTGTCGTTGCTTTTTACGACATTTGTCTCGCACATGTTCATATGGCCCTAAAATCGTGTCTTCTAGTAATGGAATATGCTCGGGTCTGGCGGTTCGATGCGCAAAGCGGCGCCTTTATTGACAACTTTGTTACCACAGGAGCCTTTGGCTCCGAAGGAGTCAATTACTTCTGGTCAATGGCGATGGGTCCACGGGATCTTTACGTTTCCACTTTGAAGGTCTACCCCGGTCCTGTTGGCGTTGCCCGCTACAGCGGGCCTAACGGTAGTTTGATAGACTCGCTTTACTTACCTCAAGAGTTTCAAACGCAACGTCGAAGGCCCATAGCGGTCGGTCCGGATGGCAATCTGTATATTGGCGAAGTTCACCGCTTTCGTGGGGATTTTGACGGTCCGAAGCCAATCTGGCGTTTCAATGCTGACACCGGTGCCTTGATCGACATTTTTGTACCGACGGGCAGCGGCGGTCTGATGGGAGCGTTTGACCTAATCTTTGGCCGGATGAACACCTTTATGCGTGTACGCCGATCGGACCTTACGATGTAGGCGGTCGAAACATCTTACGTTACGATGGGACTTCAGGCGCTTTTCTCGGTGAATTCGTTGCTGCCGACGGCGGGGAATTAATAGAGCCTGAACACATGGTCTTTGGCCCCGATGGGAATTTGTACGTTGCTGATCTATATGCACGCCCGTGTTTTTCGTTACAATGGGACGACGGGAGCCTTTATCGATCAGTTCGTGTCGGAGGCGCCGGGCGAGTCTAAGAACTTATGCCGGTCTCGCCTTCGGTCCCGACGGAGACCTTTACCTTGCAGTTAGCATTAACGCTTCCCCTTATTATCCTAACAAATGGGACTTCGCTACCACGGAACAACCGGCGCACTGCTCGGTACCGTTCTACTCCCGAACGCCGTTTTCGATACCATCAACGACCTGCTCGTCGCAAGTATGGACGTGCGGTTGCGCCCAGTGCCCGTCCTGTGGCGTCGAGTGCCGCGCTGGTTGCAGGTGATCCTGCCAATCGGCCTAGGCATTGTAATCGGCATCGTCGTTGCAAGCCTCGCCAGAATTTCGCTACCGCCGCAAAATCTGAGGTCGCGATTGAATCAGCGGTTTCGGTAAAGAATGACGTCGGTCAAGGGACCGCGACAGCCAAGCTGTGCAGCGGCCCGACGATTGACGGATACGTCTCCGCCAAAATGCCGGGCTATGACGAGTTGTTACACAGCAAGGGAGTCAATCGAGCTTTTTGCGCAGCCTTATACTCCAACACAACGTTGCGTGCTCGCTTAACAGGAGGATCCTCGGCAGGTTGATCTAGCAAGGCGTATTTGCCATAACCCGCGCCGATCCTGGGCACACGATCTCAAGTATCATCGCCGCATGTCCGGCCAGTAGCTCATTGCTCGAAGAAGTGGGACCTATTCTCGCATACCTGAGGGATTTCCAAATTTTCGGAAAATTCCGGATACAAGGTCTGCGCAGATCCGCGAAATTCCTGGAGGGCCTTTTACTTCGCGGAGCTGAATCCGTTCGTGAATCTCGAAGGACGAAGCGCAAGTTTCGCACGTAATGTCGCTGGTTAGCTGGAAAAGTGGCGGGCTGAAATTTGGACGTAGCCGATCAATAAGGTCGGTCTCTGTATCGCCAGGCGCGCCAGCACACTTTCATTAGGCCTCATTCATTATCTATTGTCTTTTGAATAGCCTGATTGCGTTTATCGTTTGCGTGGCGGACCCCATCGGTAGTTTTTCTGAGACGTTTGCCGTCATATCCGACTAGATCGACAGCCTCTAAGACTTTTGAGTTCTGACAACCTGCATCCTTATCTTTGGATTCAACTGCTTTGGGCTTCTCTTTACAGCTGATAAATAGAAAGAGCGCCAATATGATCGTGATAGCTAGCTTGCCGAATGGCATGTTATTCTAGCGGCTCAGCGCTGCGTGAATCGAATAGTGGCGTTCGACGGAACTCGACCATTTACGATGAGCGAATCCCAGAGCACCAACTCCCAGGAAAGAAGGCCATTGTGTCACCGGCGTCCGGAACCGGAGTCGTTGTTCTGACAGTGACTGAGAAGGCTCCGCTGTTGTCCACGTAGTAGTCGTCGTTGAAACCAAGATATAGTCTGCCGCTCAAGGCTGTCAGCTCGCTATACGAAGAACCCAAAAAGCCGAGGCCCCCTCCGGGAGCGCTTTCAGGAAGCGCGACTTCGCCGATCCTTCCAATTAGGCTTAAATGAATCGCCGTCGGAAGCGGGTCACCCGGCACCGTTTGCGTGCCGTCCCAGCCGGGTCCAACGCCATTAGGATCCGCCCCGGCGATCGACGTTGTGTCAAATCTCACCGTTCCAGAAGCGTCGATCTGCAGTAGTTGGCCTGAAACGATGTCGATACCAGTGTCGGACCAAGGAATGGTCGATGGAACTTCAACAGTCACTGTCGTCGCAAATGAGGTGGAATGTGCTGCTATCGCAATAAAGGCGCACGATAGAATGGAAAGAAGCGATGAGGGGACGTTCATGGTTTGGCGGTATACTCGGTCGGGAAAATTTGGCAATGCTCTTAACAGTGACCCGGCCAGACCCTAACAGGGAACCCTGTGCAGCAGTTATTTGAGCTGCCAATCGCGCTGAGGCAACGCATATTGAGCGTCCCTTCTGGACCAGTTCGCAAACTTGAAAGTGTCCTCTCCGAATTGAAACTCCCGCCCAACGCGATGGTCACGGTTGTAAGCATCTGGGCCAGCTTCTTAGGCGGCCAGCGGATCAAAGTCGAAGGTGAACAGGATCCCGATCAGGACGGCGAGGCAGTAGATGATGGCCACGAGCCAGAGGACGGGGTTGAAGCGTGGGTCTGTCATTGCTTCTCCCAAGAGGGAACTGCGCTGCTTCAGATGACGGCACCGCAAGGCTGTGGAATGCCAAAACGGGCCAAGCCGTGGGCGAGCCAATGCAGCACGACGGCGCTGTCACCTCGGCGCAGTTCAGTCCCGATGGTCGGCGAGTGGTTACCACCTCAGAGGACAATACAGCCCGGCTTTGGGACGTGCCGACGCGCTAGCGGCAGTCTTGCCGAAACTGCTATTGGTTTCTGGCGTCTGCCGCACTTCGAGCGCATGGGTGGCACCAAAGTGCTTGTCGAGCTTCTCGGGCGCGACAAGCAGTCGGGTTCCGAACTTTTAGGGATTTCGTTCCGAAAGATGGTTTGATCGTCGATCCTCATCCGTGGTTGGATGCGAAGGTGGTCAAGCCGATAAAAGCAGAGGACACACGCATCTGCCCAACTTGTGGTAAAGAGTTTTCGGCGGCGCTGAAAGTCTGTCCGGTACTGCATGGTGCAGGAGGCTCTCGCTAGTGATGTCGAATCCAGTGAGACCTGTTTGGAACCTCCGGTCGAACCGACATCCCAAGGTGCAACGCAACGATTTGAGCATTATGCACTGGTGAGGGGCGAAGACGGGAAGCCGGTCGAATTGGGTCGCGGTGCAATGGGCGTAACTAACAAGGCATTCGACGTGGACCTGCGATGTCCCGTGGCATTGAAAGTCATCAACGACAAGTATCTTGCTGATGAATTCGCTCGGCCTCGTTTCCTGCGCGAGGCGCGTGCAGCGGCCAGCGTCCGTCACCCGAATGTTGCCTCGGTTTTTCATCTGGGCAGAAGTGCTGAGGGTTACTTCTACGCCATGGAGTTCGTCGAAGGAGAGAACCTCGAGAAACTCATCAAACGCTCGGGCCGGCTCGCCGCCAAGCTGGCGCTTGAGATTGCCGCCAAGTCGCCGCCGGTCTGGCTGCAGTGCACAAGAAGGGCCTTGTCCACCGAGATATCAAACCAAGCAATATCATGGTAAGCTTGGATGAAGGCGACGGTCCGACAGCGAAGATCATCGACCTTGGACTGGCGAAGGGGGAGCCGAATCGCAGTCTGAAGCTGCGATTTCACTGCCTGGAGTCTTCGCCGGACGCCGGAGTTCGCCAGCCCCGAGCAATTTGCCGGAGTTGGCGTGGACATTCGTTCGGATCTTTATTCGCTTGGCGTAACGCTCTGGAAGATGCTGACCGGCCAGGCGCCATTCCGGGGCTCCCCTGCTGAGGTAATGCACCAACACCAGCGCGCACCGTTGTGCCTCGAACAGCTCGAAGGTGTCCCACAGCCGCTCGTCGTTCTCCTTGAGGTGCTCCTTGAGAAAGACGCGGCACGCCGCTTCGAGAGCCCAGCCGAACTCCTCAAAGTGATACCTACGATAGCAGGCGCTATCGACTCGCGGCGTAGAGTCAATCGCCAGAGTTTGCAGAAGCTGCCCGCTTATGTTTCAAGCGTTGGAACCCGGACGTCATCAGCAAGACAGGGACCGCGGAAAATTTCGGTGGCGAGGTTGCCGGTCACGGGAAGCGACGTTTTCGGTCGAGAGGAGGATGTCGCTTTCCTCGATAAGGCGTGGTCAAATCGGCATATCAATATCGCCACAATCGTTGCTTGGGGCGGTGCCGGGAAGTCTACGCTTGTCAACCACGGCTCGGCCGGATGGCTGCTAAACATTATCGTTCCGCGGAGCTCGTCTATGGCTGGTCATTCTTATCGGCAGGGCACAAGTGGAGGCACTTCATCCGCCGATGAATTTCTTGACGCTGCTCTCACTTGGTTTGGCGACCCCGATCCCCGGATTGGAACGGCGTGGGAAAAAGGCGAGAGATTGGCGAAGCTGATCTCGCATCGTCGAACCTTAGTGGTTCTGGAACGGCTTGGACCGCTCCAAAATCCGCCTGGTCCACAAGAAGGTCGGCTCCGCGATCCTTCTCTCCAGGCGCTTTTGCGCGAACTTGCTGCCTTCAATGCGGGGCTTTGTGTAATTACTACGCGCCTACCGATGGCAGACCTTGCAGAGCACGAGCGCAGTTCAGCCCCGCGACGTGACTTGGAACAGCTTTCCAGCGATGCCGGTGCCAGGCTCCTCCGAGCCTTAGGCGTCAAAGGAGCCGAAGCGGAATTGCGAAGCACCAGCGACGAGTTTCGCGGTCATTGCCTCGCACTGACGCTTTTGGGCAGTTATCTGACCGGTGCTTATGATGGAGACATTCGCTACCGCAAAGAAGTGTCAGGGCATCTCTCTCACGATGATCGGCAGGGAGTTCATGCTCGGAACGTGATGGAATCCTACCAGAGCTGGCTTGGGGAGGGTCCCGAGCTTTCCGTTCTCCGCATGTTAGGTCTGTTTGATCGACCGGCGGACGAAAAGGTGCTTGCAGTCCTGCTGAAGTCCCCCGCTATCCCAGGCCTTACAGAGCCGCTAACGCATCTGAGTCCGAGCGAGTGGCGAACGATTCTTGCCAGGTTAAGAAGAGCAAGACTCCTCGCTGGAGGAGATCCCCACAATCCTGGGGATCTCGATGCGCATCCTCTAGTTCGTGAATACTTTGGTGAACAGCTGCGCGATGGGCAACCGGATGCTTGGAAGGAATGCAATCGGCGACTTTATCACTACTATCGAAGCCTTGCGCCCCCGCTGCCGAATAGCTTTAAGGGAGATGGAGCTATCATATTCTTAGAGAAGCTGCAATCTATGGTTGCAATGCCGGTTTATATTGCGAAACGCTAGATGAAGTTCTACATTCTGCGGATCCAGCGGGGAGATGCCTCATTCGCTGCTAATGTCCTCGGAGCCCGAGGAGACATCGCTTTCAGTTTTGGTCCATTTCTTTGAAAACTTGCGTTGGGCTTCACCTCTGGAAACAGGTCAAGAAGAGCAAACTCACCGCTGATGATCACTAGCTTTTATCTTGGCAGAGGCGGCGATAAATTTAACCGTAAGCCGGGGATTGGGAGACACCGGAGCCGCGATTTGTTACGAGCGCGTGGTAGTCGTTGTGTCGTTCGGTCGATCGTCCAATGCTTCTTTATTTCAGCATTCATAGGCAAGTGGCGAATATTATCTCACTTAATAGTAAAGCGATGACAGCATTCCAAGCTGCAAAAGAAGTTTATTCGGTGGCGCATGAAGATAACTGACGTTCCGCGCGATTAAGCAGGTGCTTACAACGTTTTGGGATGCAACTACTCTAATTATCTTGGCTATTTCGAAAAAGCACGACAATATGCGATTCGTGGCGTTTAGACCTGGCCGCTGTCATTTTTCACTCGCCGGTTCAAGAGGTCGACGCGCCTGTAGTCTCCTGTTTTGTTCCACAAATCACTTTCGGAATGGCACTTAGGCGAGATCAGCTCTTGCCACTAGGCTATGGCGGAAGCGATCCCCACTACAAAAGGAGCTGAAATGATATGGGTGCATTAGCTAACTCAACATTTAATTTTGTAATTCTCGGTTACTAGCGAACGTGGACGTTCCTCACGCCGAACGTTCTGCATCCGATGTCATCCAGCTTCTCAACTAGCTACAATCTCCCATTTTGGTACATCAGGACTATCCTTCTGTGGTTGGGTGCACAGCGTTTCAGGTGACACGGTCGAAGCTATTTCAGCGGATCGAACAGGGGGATAAAAGACTTATCGCGAAAAGACCCGGTTCAACGCTTGGCTTGCCGCTGCGTTTCCTGGCGCTCAAGGCGGAAGCTCTGTTGACTGCAAAATCGTAGCTCCGAAGCTCTCGAAGGCAGTCGAGGAGGCACAAGAAGTATCTCAAAAGTGTGAAGTGCGTTTTTGGTGCGCCGAACTGCACAGGTTGCACGGAGTGTTTCTTTAACCATAGGCGCCGACGAGACCGAAATCAAGCTTCGTTCCTGCGAAGCTATCATCCGCACCCGCAAAAGAGCAGAAGTCATTTCGCTGGCGA
>CAVPOC010000007.1:0-114085 GCA_963706955.1 uncultured Verrucomicrobiae bacterium
AGCCCGTAGGGAATACCGGCATGTTTCCGAACGCCCACCTACACGACCCTCGCCGCCGAGTTCGGGATCTCGAAAGCCTGCGTCCACAACTACATCGAGGATACCCGCGCCATCCTCCGCGAGCAAAATGTCGATATGGCCGCTCGTGAGCGTGACCAGGCCCTGGAGTTGCTCGATAACGCCATCGAGAAAGTCGTTCCACATATCAATGGCCAGGTGATCATCGAGACCGAGGTGCATCGGGTCATCAAGGGGCGACCGCAGACTTTTAAGATGACCATCGAAGAGTGGCACGCCCGCATGAAGGGATGTCAGGTCTTGGTCCAGCTCCTCGACCGCAAAGCGAAACTGCTTGGCATGGACGTGCCGGTGAAGGTCGAACCGCCGCCGATAGTGGCACCGGAGAGCGAAGAGCAGCGCGCCCGGGCCCGGGAGGCGCTCAGGGTTTGGACCCGCTTTGCCGTAGACCCGAAAGACTTTGGGGGTAAAAACCTGTCATGATCACGCTCGAGCGGCTTATCGCGGAGACGTCCTCTTGGGCACCGAAGAACACTCTTACCGGGTGACCCCAGCCTCTTGAGTCCCTCGAGCCAATTGAAGGTCGGCTTGGAGTCGGGCGTTTTTCGCCTCCAGCTCAGCAACCGTGGCTTTGAGCCGGTCGCGTTCCTCTTCCAGGGCATCCTGCATGCACTTCATCGCTGTGAAGTCTTTATTGATTCCGCAGATACCGATGACCTCCCCGCGGGTATCCAGAAGCGGCAATTTGGTCGTGTAATCCCAGGAGATTCTGCCATCACGGTGAACAAGCCTTTCGATTTTTCCCACGAGCGGTTCTCTCGTCTTCATGATCCTCTGCTCGTCTGCCGCAGTCCCTCTTGCTGTCTCCACCGACCAAAAGTCGAAGTCGGTTTTCCCGATGAGGTCCTTCGCACTTGAGGCGCCAAGCAGTTCAGCGACCGAACGGCTCGCGCGAAGAAACCTTCCGCGTCGATCCTTAAAGTAAATCTGGTCCGGCGTATTCTCGAGTAGAAAGTCGAAGATGTCGATTGGGTCGCGCTCTTGCGAAGCTGAATTATCATGACAATTCACCTGCCTGGCGCCGCACTCCCGCAGGATCTCCATGACTTGCTCGGCTCGCACAGTGTCGGTTTTAACAAAGACGAACTGGCCATTTTCAGAGAAGGTCGTGGCATAGGCCTCGATCACCTCGTTCGGCAAGTCACAATCTGCAAGACGGGCTTTAAAGGCCCGGGCGACACGATGCCTGCCCCGCTTGGTTAATAACTCGGTGCTGCCCCAGGACACCGCCGGACCATAGCCCGACCAAAAGACTACCGAACCGAAGCTGCCTGGCTCTCCGGCCACGATGGCCTCATCGTAAACAGTGTATTCAAATCCAGCGTGAGTCAGTCTCCCGAGGGATTTGTCCAAGTCTCGTTCATTGTCGAATATCCCTACTATGGTCGTCATCAGAAGTGCGATTACCCGAGCCTATCGGGTTCGTCTAGTTACAAAGGCATTGGAGGGGCCGAGTTTCTGAGTTTCTCGAAAAATTGTTGGCAAGCGTGCCGAGCTCTCGTCTTGCCGCGAACGGGTGTTGATCATCCGTCAGATCGACCCCGCTCTCTGTCACCTCTATTGATGAGATTGCGTGGGGGTGGGGGAAGGAGAAAGGGTCGGCGCCGGATTAGGCGACGAGGTCTAAATCGGATGTGTAACAGTATGGAGCTTTGGCGCATCGCTGATCTCCTCCGAGCTGTTTGGCGACGAAAGGATTCCAAACGCCGCTGCGTGGCGCCTCATGGTCAAACTCGACGTTCGAGCCGTACGCGAATGGTATCGGCAATCCAGACCAGACAGATCCCCGGGACGAGGCGATGCCATGGACCGTGCCAGTCCCACTCGGCGCGTGCCACGCGGCGCCGTTAACGCTGGCGGAATCAGTTATTCGAGCCGTCCTGCTCCTGTCGATCCGCCCGCCGCTCCTGTCGATTTTCGACGACACTAAGGCGAAGGTCATCGAAGAGGTTCGCTTTGGACCGGCTTATACTCCTGCTGATAGTTCGTATAGTAGGCATTCCGGCTGTCTTACAGCACGTCGATGCTGTCCCCTGAAGGAGTGCTGACGACTTCTGCCCTTAGCGGTGGATCGCCATGTCCGTGTAGAGGCGCAGCGCCGCCCACCGCGTCGGGAGCGTAGAGGTTACTGATGAGATGAATCCCGCAGGCGATGCATGGGGCTTCGATCGAGCCTTGGATCGAGCCTAGAACGGGCGGCTCTTCTCTCCATCGCGCATCCACCGCGTCGTGAGCTCGGTGCCAGTCTCCAGGGTGTGGGTCAGATCGGGTGCCACCTGTGCGAGGGCCGAGAGGTCGTAGACCGAATCGGCCGTCATGTTGCGGTAGCGGGATGAGTTCAGCGGAAGCTGATCTAGGCCCACCCGGCCGAGGAGGTCGCCCACCATGGCTGCGCCGCGCGCCACCGAGCGCGGGAGTTCGCGCACCAGTGGCCGACCAAACTGCTGCGCAATCATGTCCGCCCAGACGCGCACCTGCAGCGGCTGGTAGTCTCCGAGGTAGTGCACCGAGCCCGCCACCTGCTCCAGGGGCGCCTCGGCGAGGCGGAGCATTTGATAGGCGGTGTTGCCCACATAGCCGAAGGTGCGCGTCGGCGTGATGCCCCGGATGTGAAAATACAGCCCCTGCTGCACCTGGACGAAGAAGTCGCGATATGATGGCGAGCGAAAACCGGGTCCCCAAATTCCCGTCGGCCGCACTATGATCCATGGCACCCGCAGGCAACTCTGGCGCACGAGCTTTTCGCCCTCCACCTTACTCGACCCGTAGAGGTTGGGCGGACGATAGTCCCAGAGGTGAGTGCTCGGTGAATAGACCGGACAAATGAGCCGAGTGGAGGCGAAGATCACCCGCTCGCACGCAGACGCAGCCTCCACGGCGGCGATGACGTTATCCACCCCCGCCACGTTGACCCCATAGTCCTCCCAGCGCAGCCCCGCCACGCGGGTCGCGGCGCCGAGATGGAGGATGACCGCAGGATTGATCTGCCGCGCGAGCGCCCGCAGGCCCTCTCGATCGAGCAGGTCGCAACGGTAGAAACTGTCCCCGGCCGGCCATACCGGCTCCCTGCGGTCCGTGCCGATGACCCGCCAGCCCTGGCGTTGAAACAAGGCACACGCGTGACCGCCGATAAATCCCGCCGCTCCCGTGATCAGGATCGTCTTCATCGAGTAGAATCCGCCAAGGCAAAGTGCTCGCGCCACGCGGTCGCCACCGCATCCGGCGAGTGCCGCGCCATTAGGAAATCGTGCAGCGCTGCCCCGAGCTGTGCGCGCGAGGGTGGTTCTGCCAAGAGCAGAACCGTCTCCAACTCGGAAGCCCTCCAGCGCGTGAGCGGAGCCCAACACCGCCCGCCAGACTTCTGGAACGACCGTGCGTTCACAGGATCCACACGCCAAACAAGTAGTCCGAGCTTACGTCAACGCCATTCGATGGGTTCAGTTCTTAACAACAGCTGCCCCCATCGCATCACTGTGCGCTTGCTAGCGTGGTAATCCTGTCGTTTGGTTTCGCGGGAATGGCGCCGGGTGGTGCGGGCGCACTCGAACGGCGTCTACGCACACCTCGTGCCTCTAAGGCTTCGGGGGCCGCCCGTTTCAATTGGTCCATCTGCACAGTTATCGTGAGCGCTACCGCATCTTTAAACGATTTTGTGACGAGCGAGCCTTATCGGCTCATGAGTAGACCTTTTGAAACCAAGATTCAGCCCGGATTGAATGCGGGCCAAAAACGGATTAGGCGACGGAAGGACGATTGCTGGCGAGAATTCCCATTCGCCGGGTTTAACGAGTGGCTCCGAGAACTGGCTGGGCGCGGAATGGGCGCGTTGAGCTGCTCGGAGAGCGTTTTTGCGTCCTGAAGGACGGGTGTGGGCATCGCCGGCAAAGGGAGGGGCATTGTGCCATCCGGAAGCGGCGTCGGACTGGGGGTGGGCGAAAGCATCGGCGCAGGAGTACGCAGCGACAGGACGGTTTCGGGCGTGAGGAGCGGGACGCTTGCGCGGCCGGCGTCGGTTAATGGACATTGGTCGAAACTGGAAATTGACCGTTTGGCTGGGCGAGTGCGGATACGAAAGCAATCACGCCACACAAAGAGAGCAGAATGGCTTTGAGAGTATCATCGGAGAATGAGGTTTGTAATAGGAATGCACCTTTTCAGTGGCGCGCCGCGAACTTGTCGTGGTCGTTGGCCTGCAATTCGCTCAGTAGTTACCGACTAACGAACAATTTGTTGTCTTCAGTAGGAACAACGGGCTTGTCCTAAGGTGTGTATCCTACAAGATCTCACATTCCATGACCAGAAGGCAGTGTTGAGCCCAACGCCGGCCCGGCGTTACCAATATAGCCAATGCGACCCGCTTCGCGTGCCACAAGCTGTTGACGTTGCAGTTGTGCACGCCACATGGCACGCATCTGAGGGGTATCTTTCGTAGTGAAAGGCGTGCATCCCAGGATCATCAAAGAGACTAGGGCTGCGAGTCCGGTACAGCAAAACCGCATAGAATACCATACAAGCACCTAGGTGACGGCGCAAAACGAAAGCGACGACTGGCGCGCGAGGCGCCGCGCGTGGTCGGCCATGGCCCCTCGAGAATACCTGCCGCCGCGCTCGACGTCCAGCCACTGAGGGAAAGGTTGAAGTAAGATAGCAGAAGGAAGACAGGCGGCAGCGTTTCTACCAGTGCCGAAGGTAAGTTAGCAAAGGGCTAGTCGAAATCCACGTCCTCCCAACCCGCTCGCTTTTTGGCGGCGGTATTCCGCGAAGGTTGCTTCTGCGCGTGTCACCAGTGAAATCGACTTCTGTTCCTTTGCGATTCTGATGGCTTCGCAAAACGAAGCTTCAATTTCGGTCTCATCAGCACCAATGGCCGCGAGAAACACACCGCGGAGCCGGTGCAGTTCGGCACACCAAAAGCGCTCTTGAAATCTTTCGACCAGTGCTTCTGCCTCCTTGATTGCCTCAAGAGCTTCAGAAGTACGATCCGCTAAGTGCAAAGCTTCAGCTTTCATTCCCAGGAGATATGGCAGGCCTATGATTGCGCCAGTGGCCCGATAGTCTCGGATTCCGTCCTCGATCCACGAGACGCCTTCAACTGTGTCACCGGAAGCGCTGCGCGCCCAACCGCTGAGTATGGATCCTAGAGCCAGCCAATGCGCAAAATGGTGACGAGTTGACAGTTCAATGACGTCTGATGCCAGGCGTTCCACTTCAGAAGGATTACGCTCGTGGTAGGCTAAACTCGCTGCGTAATATATCGTGGAGGTTAATCCGTGCATATCTTTCAGTTCCTTCGCTAGTGAGATCGCTTCCACAATGTTCGGTTGGGATCCGACGATCTCTCCGAAGTGCCACGCGCAAAAGACCTCATAGCACAGACAAGTGGTGGCGGGCGCATCGAGGTCTTCCGCATGAGACTGTACGCTCCCCGAGCGCCAGATCTGGACGCCATGTATCGCCTGTCTTCGCCCAGCCTCAAAATCGCCCAAAAAGTGATGCGTCATTGCCAAAGCGCTGCAGGCTCCTACCATCCGCGCAGGATTGTTCTGCTCCCGAGCCAGGGCGTAAATTCGTTGGGCAATCTGTATCGTTGCTGTGAGCTTGTCGTGCATGAGGGAGTAGCGCCACTGACCCATCAGTGCCATGTGCAGAAGCGCGGGACGATTAAGCGAATGACACCGGGGCTCTGCGCGCTCGTAACAAATCCGCGCTTCCGGTGCTCCCAAACCTCGCGTGGCCGTCAGGCACAGGCCCGCCTGCATGAGAACGAAGAGCTGATCTTCCGCCGTGAGCCTCTGTCCCTCCACGCCCACTTCCACGAATGACCCCCAGCGTCCCTCTTGGAAGAAGTGAACCAAAGCCGAGAGCAAAGCTCCTCGGGCTCCGAGGTTGTTAGCCGCGAAATAGGCATTTCCTCGCTGAATCCGGGGAATGTAAACCTCATGTAACGCCTCGCGAAACAGACCAGCATTGCAGCCGCAGATAACGGCTGAGAAAAGTGGTTCCATTTCACTGAAACTATTGGGCAACTGTGGTGCAAGCGTTTGATAGTGATGAAAGAGTCGCCTATTACATTCCTTCCAAGCGTCCGATTGTTGAGTCCGGAGCTGTTCCCCAAAGTATTCACGAACGAGAGGATGGGTATCTAATTGTCCAGGATTATGCGGATCTTCTCGGGCGAGGAGTCTTGCCCTTCTTAACCTGGCAAGAATCGTTCGCCACTCGATCGCGCTCAGATCAACTAATGACTCGGTAAGGCCAGGAATCGCAGGCGATTTCAGTAGGGCTCCAAACGCCTGCTCGTCCGCGGGCCTATCAAATAGACCTAACATCCGGAGGATCGCCAGCTCAGGCCCCTCTCCAAGCCAGCTCTGGTAGGATTCCATGACTTTTCGGGCATGGGCTCCCTGTCGTAGGTCGTGAGCAAGGCGCGCTGATACTTCTTCCCGGCGACGAATGTCTCCATTATAAGCGTCAGTCAAATAACTGCCTAAGAGCGTGAGAGCCAAACAATGGCCGCGGAACTCGTCGTTCGCACGTCGCAGTTCCGCCTCATCTCCATTGACACCCAGCGCTCGGAGCAGCTTCGCCCCGGCATCGCTGGATAGCTGTTCCAGGCTACGACGCGGGGCAGAGCTGCGCTCATGATCCGCAATATCAGCGACCGGCGTCCGCGTGGTAATCACACAAAGCCCCGTATTGAAAGCAGCGAGTTCGCGCAGAAGCGCCTGGAGGGAAGGCTCACGCAGCCGTCCTTCTTGTAGCCCAGGCGGATTTTGGAGCGGCTCCAGGCCATCCAGAACCAATAATGTTCGGCGATGCACAACGAGCTTTGCCAATCTTTCGCCCTTCTCCCACGCTGTTCCGATCCTTGGATCGGGATCGCCAAACCAAGTGAGAGCCACGTCAAGAAATTCATCAGCGGACGAAGTGCCCCCACTGGTGCCCTGTCTGTAAAAAGAGTAGCCAAATACGAGTTGCGCAGAACGATAGTGTTCAGCAGCCATCCGTCGGAGCCAATGGTTCACGAGCGTCGACTTCCCGACCCCAGCCCAGGCAACGATTGTAGCAACGTTGATGTCCTTGTTTGCCCACGCGCGATCCAGAAAAGCGATGTCTTCCTCTCGGCCAAAAACATCGCTTCCAGTAACGGGTAATCTGGCTATTGAAATCTTCTTCGGTGCTGGTCTTGTTAGCGGCTTGCGAGTTCCGACACGCGAAGCCGTAGAGGGCGTCTCCTGCAGGCTCTGACGAGTGATTCTACGCCGCGCGTGGAGAGCGCCTGTTATCGTTGGAATCGCCTTCAGCAGCTCGTTCGGAGTCTGGAATCGCTGTGCCGGATCTTTCTCAAGGAGTTTCTCAAGAAGAACTACGACCGGCTGTGGAACATCTTTCGAGTCGCTCAAGCGGTAAGGGCGCGTGCTGATTCTGATACATCACCTCAGCGCAAGGACCTCGGAATGGTGTTTGACCGGTCACCATTGCCCAGAGCGTTACGCCAAGCGAGTATAGGTCCGAGCGAATGTCGACCTGTATCCCTGCGAACTGTTCCGGACTGGCAAACTGGGGTGTCCCGGCAAATGCTCCGGGCGTAGAAATCGCCGTTTGCGAACCTAGTTCAGTGATCCCTTTGGCAAGCCCGAGGTCGATGATCTTTACGGTCGCCGCGCCTCCCTCCTCCAAACTCACCATGATGTTGGACGGCTTGATATCCCGATGGACCAGCTTCTGTTTGTCTATTCCAGCCAATCCGGATGCAATCTGTGAAGTGATTTGCACAGCCAGCTTCGTTTCAAGCCGACCGAAGCGTTTGATGAGATTCTCCAGGGTCTCTCCTTCCACAAACTCCATCGCATAGAAATACTCCCGACCTCTTCTACCAAGATGGAAGACTGAGGCAACGTTTGGGTGGCGGACGCTGGCGGCGGCGCGCGCCTCACGCAAGAAACGAAGCCGTGCCGATTCGTCACCCAGATATCGTTCGCTAATGACCTTCAGGGTGACGGGGCAGTGCAGATCGACGTCGAACGCCTTGTAGGTGATGCCCATAGCCCCACGCCCCAACTCGATCGGTTCGCTATCCTCGTCCAAGACCACTTCATAGTTCTCGAGTCGCCGAACCTGCGACCCACCTTCGGCTTCCTCAGTGCTGGCTGCTGACCCAGATACTGAACCCGGTACCTCGATCGCTGTAGATGCCCCGCTAGTAATTCCCCGCAGGATACAAACTGGACAGAACTCCCTATCGGCGGTGGAAAGGAACTTCGTGCCGCAGACAGGACACGTACGTGCTTCCTGTTCCACTGATTCCGGATCTTTACCGGGTTCCTCCACAGATCCTTGCGATTCCGTTTTCACTGCCTCAGCCGTCCTTCGGCGACGATTAGCGGGCGATTCTCGCCCCCAATTTTGGCAACTTGATCCGCATCACATCCCATTGAGCTGTGGCTCACTCTCATCGAGGGAACCCACCTTGAGCTGAACAGTAACGGAACGGCTAAGATTTTCACTCTTTTCGTGAATGCTTACGTTCTCGCCGAGCCGAGCGTCGCAGAGCTGCGATTCCCAGCGATGGCAAAGATGCTCGCGCCTTGGTGTCTCTGGGCAACTTAGCAGAAACTCGTAGCGAGGGAACGTCAAACTCTGACCTGATCAAGACAACAGCCTACCAATTCCCGAAGCGAGAACAACATTGTTGAAGCCGACAAGATCTCAAAGTAGTGGCTTTCGTGCTTCGAAAGATCATCAGTGCTGGCCAGGCGGATGCTGATCGCGCCGGCCTTGATTTCGCTATCGAGGTCGGTCTCGAACCTGGCGGGTACGTTTCCAAGGGGCGCAGAGCGGAAGAAGGCAGAATGCCGGGGCGGTACCACCTTGCCGAGTTTTCGAGTATTTATATGCCATGCGGACTAAGCGGAATGTTCGAGAAGCCGACGGGACGGTAGTCTTCAGCCTGGACTCGATCCTAACCGGGGCAGCTTTTGACTTTCGATCACGCCGCTCAGGTAAAGAAACCGCGAATTCACATGCACAAACCGGCTACCGATTATAGTGACGAGGATTTCTTTAAGGAGGTTTGGAGGCTAAAGGATTTCATCGATTCGAACCAAATCGAAGTGCTGAGTATCGCGGGGCCCCAAACCGACCGGCGCGCATGCGTTCGCCCTGCGCGTGCTCCGACTGTATTGGGAGAAGCGCTAAACGCCCTTATTCGGAGCAACGCCTCCGGGCGCTGCATAATCGTAGGAAAGAAGGCGCAGAAGACCGGCCATGCTGAGTAACGTAACCCGCGTCACCGTTGACCTTGTCCGACGGTCGCCCTATTCTCGGGCCCAAGGAAGGATATCGCTTGTTAGGTCAGACTCTGCCAGTTCCTCCGGCCGGTCCATCGATTACCATTCGGCGCGCCAAGCAAGAAGACGCACCAGTGTGCGGCCGAATCTGCTTTGATGCCTTCTATGGGATCAGCACAAAGCACGGCTTTCCACCCGACTTCCCGTCGCCCGATGTAGCGATTGGCCTTCTCTCAACGATGTTTTCCCACCCGGGGTTTTACTGCGTGGTGGCGGAGTCAGACGGGTGCATGGTGGGCAGCAACTGTCTCGATGAGCGGTCCGCAATCGCGGGTCTCGGACCGATCACAGTCGACCCGAGCATGCAGGATCGCGGTGTCGGCCGGAAATTGATGGAAGCGGTCCTAGTCCGGGCCCGAGAGCGCAACTTCCCAGGGGTCCGGCTGCTCCAATCGACGTTTCACAACAGATCCTTGGCCATGTATAGCCGACTAGGCTTTGATGCCCGCGAGCCAGTCTCGGTCATGCAGGGACCGCCGCTTCGGAAACGGGTTGAAGGGTGCTCAGTCCGGCAGGCGCGAGCTTCGGACGTTGAGGATTGTAACCGCCAGTGCATGAAAGTTCATGGACACGATCGGGCGGGCGAATTGACAGATGCCATCAAAAGTGGGACCGCAGTGGTCGTCGAGCGCCATGAACGGATTACGGGATACGCCACGGCGCTGGCTTTTTTTGGGCACGCCGTCGCTGAGACTAACCTGGACCTTCAGGCATTGATAGCCTCCGCGGAGGCCTTTGCAGGACCAGGCATCATCGTGCCGACGCGCAATTCAGACCTTTTCCGTTGGTGCCTTGAGAATGGCCTTCGAGTCGTCCAGCCAATGACGCTGATGAGCTCGGGACTGTACAACGAGCCGGCCGGGGTATATCTGCCTTCTGTACTCTTCTGAAAATGCCGGGCGCATTTAAGTCATTGCCTAAGGTTCGCGATAGGGTGGCTGAGCTAAGAGCTGAGACACGTGGTCAATTAGTGCGTGATGGCGAGCGTTACTCGATGAACCGTATTGCGCATCCGCTTCTCTTCCGCGATGCGTTCTACCAAGTTCGGTCAGCCACGCAGACTGCTCGGCCGCAGATCTCATCGATTGTTCGGTATCCGAAATCGAAACTCACCTTGCTCGGCTGTTGATAAACGGCCCGCTCAGAAGGAGCCTTGAGTGATTGACCCAATCAGGCTCGGCGATCGTCGGCGCAATTTTCGTCGGGATTCGAGGGCAGTGTTTCGTAAGGGACAATGCCTCGGCGGATCACTGTGTCGTCCTCGTCGATCGTGGTCTCAGTCGCTACTTGGAAACGAAGACACATCGGCAGTGGTAAATCGCTCCCCGGTTCTTCGGCAACCGCTGCAAGCATCCACAACACCAAAGACTTTATCCGGCGCAATGCTTCTTCCTGCGTCGCGCCATCGCATATGGCGAGCGGAACGTCTGGCACTTCAGCAATCCAACGTCCGTTGCCATCAGGCTTGCAAGTGAAGACAAAATTACATTGGCCGAGCCCGTCGATTGTGCGCGGCACAGTGTCGAACAGATCCTCAAGCATATCTGGCACGACCATTCCCTGTGCCATCCGCCGCGACATGATGCGCAGCACTCGCGCTGTAACCCTGCACAGCACTTCCGCCTGCGATTCGCCGCGACAAGTAACGCCGAGCGAGCGCACCTCTGCGAAGCATTTGGCCGGCCGGCCATACTCTCCGACATGGATGGTGAAGGCGGTGAGTGCTTTTAAATCCATATCGATGATCTTCAGATTCATTTCGTTGTTATACCTTTTGAAACGCCCCCCTTTGACCCTCATTGGCGGCCTTCGGGGTGTCCTGCTGAATTTTCCGAAGTTGGCGGAGCAAGACTTCGCAATTTGAGGGACCAGATACCCAACTACGTTAACCACGGTAAATTCCAACTTACGCGCGCGTGCGCATAACATGGATGACCATCAAGAGTGGTATACTTAGTTATCCCGCGTGCGCGTAAGTTGGAAAATAACGTAGTTAACGTAGTAAGAGTGAACCACCATTCACTGGCTGGAGTGACAGCGATATTTGAATGGAAAGTCTAGGAGGCGCCCGGTTTTGCCGCAAGAAATTGCAGAACACTCCGTCTGGTCGGGTGCGAAGCTTTCATGGCATGTCTTCCTTATTCAGGTTTTCCAGAAACGAGCATTCGCTGGCGGGACCCTCCGACTTGCAGGCCCAAACAAGCTGTTGTAGCGCCCGCTTCATGACCTGGAGGAGCGGATTTTAAGTTCGACGCTGGCTATCTTCGCTTCTGCGTGGCTTCGGACATCGGCGCATGTCTTGCCAGGGGTGAGGTGGAGCGCGAGGAGCTGCTTGATTTCGTTCCGCGTGAAGTCCTAACGCCTGAGCGTCTTTGATGAAACGCAGTCATTGGACCGTCTCCTCGGTAAGGGTGCGGTAGGAGCGCCCGGCGCTCGTAGTAACGGATGGTGTCGATCTTGACTCCGGCGCGCCTAGCCGCGGTTCCGACAGTCATCGTTTCATTTCCAGCTTTCATGTTGCCAGCCTACACCGTGGACCAGGGGTCCAGGGTCAATGGTGAATATATACCAGGTTCGGCATTCAGCTTTCGATCACGACCGGGGGGCCGAGGCGGTAGCGATTGAGTACCTCCATGTCCGGATCGAGTCCCAGCCCTGGCCCGGGCGGCACTGACAGTCGACCCTGGCGAGCGCGCACCGCGCCGTGATACGGACTGGCTTGCAGGTCGCCGAAGAACAGCTCGAAGGCGACCTCCGGCGCGAACGCCGCAGCGAGGTGAAGCGACGCCAGGAAGCCCGGTCCAAAGTAGAAACAGTGCGGCACGTAATCGACGCCATGCACGCGCGCCAGGATCGCCGCCTGTGCTACCACCTCGATGCCCCCAATCTTGCTGACACTGGGCTGACAGATGTCGATCGATCCAGCCCGTAGCATCGCTGCCAGATCGTGCAGACCGGCCGCATTCTCTCCCGCGGCGATCGGAAGCGTCGTTGCGGCGCGCACACGCGCCAGGCCAATGTGGTCTTCCGGCGGCCACACGGGTTCTTCCAGCCAGGCAAGACGCGATGCCTCGAGCGCGCGGGCATGTTCGATCGACTGAGACACGCTCCACGGACAGTTGGTGTCGAGTGCTAGCCATACCGATTCACCGCAAGCGGCGCGCGCAGCGGCCACGGTGTCCAAGCGGACCTCGTGCAGCTTGATGTGGCAAAACCCCTGCGACAAGGCGCGTTCAACGGCCGATGCGACCAACTCGGGGTCCGCATAGCGCAGCAGGCTGGCATAAGCGGTCAACTCGCGTGGCGCGCCCCCCAGCAGCGATGCGATCGGCAAGGACGCAAGTTTGCCGGCGATGTCCCATAGCGCAATCTCGATGGCGGAAAGTGCATACACCACCGGGCCCGTTCCGCCATGGATATGGAAACGGTGGAACATCTCCATCATCAATCGCGATCGGTCGGAGACATCGCGCCCGATGAACGCGGGCCCGACGAGTGTCGTCAAGGCCGCGCTGGTGGTCTGGCAGGCGACGTGCCCCCATCCCTCACCCCAGCCATCGACATCCGCATCTGTGCAAACGCGCACGAACAGGGAGTCCACTGAAGTCAAATTCATCCCGGCAAACGCCGTCGGTGCTGCTCCCATGTCGAAGGGCACACGAATGAGGTGGAGCTCGATTCGAGTGATCTTCATTACCGCGCCTCTTCAATGCTGTCTGCGGTCGATGGTGACTTGCCCGTGGCCTTTGAGCAACTTCGTTTCCTGGGACTTGGTGAAGGCCACAAGAGGCATGATGGATGGGGCAACGCAGGTCTGCTGACAAGCGCCAGTGCGAAGGTCCCCAATTAGCCGCTAGTCACCCGACACTCGAAGGCCTTGCGCCTCCTCGACAAGGCGGGGCACGAGAACCTGCGGATCTCTGCGACGTCTATCATCTGCAGCGGGCGGGGGGAAACCTAACCGAAATGATTCTGGCGAACCTCGGCCCGATCGAGCCTCCGCTGGAGCCAGGCGCGGCTGAGGCCTTAGACATGCCACTGTCGTTGCTCACTGAGGGGTCTTGACCTTCGCCGCGAGGCCAGCGCGAGCGGCGTTGACGGCGGAAACTTCCTGGATCAGCGCTTGGTAGCGCGCGAACAGCGTGGTCACGTCCCGATTGAGATCGGCGATCTCTGTCTTCAATGCCTTGTCGAGATCGGCGGCTTCCTTGCGTCCGATGGCGCGCGTCGGGGTCTCTACCGGGGCGAGCGCGGTGGCGAGTTGCGTGCGGCGCTCGGCGATCAGGGCGTCGTTCTTCGCGATCTCCTCAGCGGACGCGTTCTGCGCTTTGAGCGTGCGGTTTTGCCGTTCAATTCGCGCGATGCTCGCACGCAAACCGGCCACCACCTCGTCACGCTGCGCGTTGGTATGCGCGGTAAGTCGCTGATTC
Source organism: uncultured Verrucomicrobiae bacterium (assembly GCA_963706955.1). GTDB lineage: Bacteria > Verrucomicrobiota > Verrucomicrobiia > Chthoniobacterales > Terrimicrobiaceae > DASTFP01. Next base: position 13,859 of record CAVPOC010000007.1, read on the forward strand.
TGGCGATAATCCTCGCTCACCTCGTAAGTTGTGCCATACCACCCGTCGCTCGTGACCTCGTAGCGATCGTAATCCTGTTCCGTTGGCAGCGACTTTTGCACCGCGATTATCTGCGCCACGCGTTTTTCGATTCGTTCGTCGAACCTCGCGATCACCGCACGCTTTTGCTCTTCGGAAAGATTCCACGTCGGCCGACGCAGTTCCGCCAGCATGGCCGCGCGCTTCCGCTGGTAATACTCGATCGTTTTCTGCAATTGGTCGATGGTGTCGCGCTTCATCCTCGCGACTTTCGTGCGCGAGTCTTTCGAGTCGCTAATGGCCCGTAGCGCCTCGAGGAGCGCATCGATTCGTCCCTCGATGCGCGCATCCACGGCGTTGACTTCATCCCGGAGTTTGGCGGCGCGCATTTCGCGAGCCCTTAACACGGCTTCCCATTGCGCTTCGGAAGGAGGCTTGGCGGCCGCCTGGGCAGCGGCAGCCATACAGCTGCACGCGAGCAGCGCAATGAGGGAGCAAGAGCGAACGAGGAACAATGTCATGGATCTGGTAAGACTTGGCGCTTTGGACGAGGTTTGTTTCGGGAAGCGATCAGCGCATGGTACGATTTCTCACTGTTTTCGGAGAGCGGTGCCCGCATCAATAAGCCGTGGAAAACAGCGGAACCGGCGGACGAAGTGCGTCATTAAAAAGGACAACGAATGAAGCCTGAGCGCACCTTTACCCTCTTTGCGCTGCGAGGAACAGAACTTGGCCTGGACTGATCATTTCGCGGGCCGCCAAAGCTTGGCTAACAAGAATATGGACAGTCCCGAAGCTCAACTCTATTCTCGATAAACTCTTTTCTCCATGAATCCAATCGCTGTGATTCCCAAGAGCACGACGCACTTTTTTTGGAGAGCGGTTGAAGGGGGAGCGCGTGAAGGCGCAAAAGAGGCTGGCGCGGAGATGATATGGAAGGGCTCTCTAGAGGAAGACGACCCCGCACAGCAGATCCAAATCTTTGAGCAATTCGTTGCCGAGGGCGTGGGTGGCATTGTTCTGGCGCCGATTGATGACGCAGCGCTCAAGCGTCCAGTCGCCGCTGCCATGCAAAAGGGAATCCCGGTGGTGATTATGGATTCGGCGTTCGAGGGTGAGCCCCTTAAGGACTTTGTCTGCACGGTATCGACCAACAACTACCGCGCTGGAGAAATGGCTGGCGAGCAGTTGGGAAAGCTTTTAGACGGCAAAGGCAAGGTGGTGCTCTTTCGCTATATAGAAGTTTGCGCTAGCACGGGTCAGCGGGAGGCGGGCTTCCTCGCAGCAATCAAGAAATTTCCCGAGATTCAGGTTATTGTCGATAATCGCTACTCCGGCACGACCATCAGCGAAGCACATTCGGCCGCGTCGAACATGCTGGACAAGCTCAAAGAGGCGGACGGAATTTTCTGTTCAAACGGACGCAGCACTTTGGGCATGTTGGGTGCGCTCAAGCAGAATAACCTGGCGGGCAGCAAGAAACTCGTCGGCTTCGACACGTCGCCAGGACTCGTGGAAGGCTTGAAAAGAGGTGAGATTCAGGCGCTCGTCGCCCAAAATCCCAAGAAGATGGGCCGTGAGGCTGTGCAGGCGCTGGTTGCCAAAATGAAAGGAGAAACAGTGCTTGCGGTTATCGATAGCGGCGCTGCCGTTGTCACTAAGGAAAATCTGGGAACTCCGGAAATTCAAGCGCTCTTATTCCAACCAAAAGATATACAATGGTCTTGGGTTAGCGACACGGTTGCATTGAAGGAACTAGATTCCTGTTCGAATCTTCCCTGAAGGAATTCATAGACCTTTGCCACAGCGTAAGCTGTTCGCGATCCAGACTTAGATAAGCTCAGGAAAAAGGATCCGCGAGGCGTGCTCCATCCGTAGGCACGTTAGAAACCTGTTGGAAAGCTGCGCCACGGTGAAATCCGTGGCCGCCGCGCTCGGGTTCAAGGACCCCTTCCACTTTTCCCGGGTTTTCAAATCCGTGCACCACGTCCCGCCCTCGCGGTTCCGGCAGTCGATGCACCCGCAGCGGCCGTCTTGAATGCGGATTGACGAAACGGGCGGGAGCGGGAAAATCGCGGCCATGCTCCAGACCGCCATCCTCAACCCCGCGCTGCTTGATTTGTTAGCCCGAATCCGCCACACCAACACGCTGGTGATCGCGGACTGGGCGTTTCCCTATTGGCCGGAAATCGAGACGGTCGATCTTTCGCTGACGCGGGGGATTCCCACGGTGCTGGACGTGCTGGACTTGCTGACACCCGTTTTCAAGATCGGCCGGATCTGGCAGGCGAACGAGTTCGTGGGCTCCAACACCGAGGAAACCGTGGCCCGCTTCGCGAAATCCCTCGGTGAAATCCCGCTGACCCGCGAGGCCCACGTCGATTTCAAGAAGCGCGTGCCCCAGGCCATCGGGCTGATCCGCACCGGCGACGCGACGCCGTACGGCAATATCATCCTGGAGTCGGCGTGAGCGGGCCCAGCGGGCTGACGTCACGCGGCATACTATCAGGTTCATCCGTTACAATCCTCTAGTGCGGCAAAACGTCCTTACGGCGATCGCTCGATCACGGATTGATTCGGATTGGCAGAGGCGGCTTCTCTTGTCGATGGCGCGCCTGTCTGAATGACATCCCAACAGAAGTTGCGCACGCCAGCGTTCCAGGTCGGACAGTCTTGCCAGCGTTATCCGGCGAACTGATTGTTCCGTACCGCTCCACGCCCGCGCAGCCGAGCGATCACTTCAACGAGTTCCTGCTGCGCCTTGAATCCATGCTCGAACTCGTGCTTCTCCGGGGCCTGCCATCCGCACATTTTGGCAAGCAGCTGCATCGCGCCGAGCTTGTTAGGCGTAGCCTCTTGCTGGGCCCTACGCCGCCACACCGGCACCGCCTGGCAAGGGCAAGCATACTTTTCGCGCTCCGCTCGCTAAGCTGCGTGTAGCCTCTTGCGGCAATTTAACAGGATAGCGGCAACGTACCAGTGGGACTATCAAGCCTTGAATAGCCAGTACCCCTCAGCGAAAGCCGCGCTCTCTTTTCTGATCTAAAGAGACTTTTGTCAAAAGAATCCATTTTGGCTACGTTGGAACTATGAAAACTTTCGAAAACAAGACTGCCCTCATCACTGGAGGTACCTCCGGCATTGGCAAAGCCACCGCCCTCGCATTTGCCAGAGAAGGCGCAAATGTGGTCGTCTCCGGGCGTCGCGTTGCTGAGGGCGAAAAGGTCGCCGGGGAGATCGCCTCAGCCGGTGGAAGGGGCTTATTTGTGCAGACTGACGTTGCCCGGGAGGATGAAATCATCGCGCTCGTCGAAAAGACTCTGGGCGCCTTTGGCGCACTCCACATCGCGTTTAACAACGCTGGCACCGAGGGCCAGATCGGGCCACTTACCACCGAGCAGACCGTCGAGCACTACCATCAGATCTGCGACATCAACATTCGCGGCGTCCTGTTGTCTATGAAGCATGAAATTCCCGCCATGCTTCGGTCCGGTGGGGGTGCCATCGTCAATAACTCCTCCCTCGCAGGCCACCTCGGCTTTCCGGGCGCGTCGGTTTATGCCGCCAGCAAGTTCGCTGTCATCGGCCTTACCAAGTCGGCTGCGCTGGAGTTTGCTGGACAGGGCGTCCGCGTCAATAGTGTGTCTCCCGGCCTGATCCAGACTGAAATGTTCGACCGGGCCTTCGGCGAAGGGGAGACCGAGATGAAAAAAACGTACGTGACACAAACCCCGGTTGGCCGCATCGGAACGCCCGAGGAGATTGCCAGCGCCGTCCTCTGGCTCAGTTCGCCCGGGGCGGCATTCACCACGGGCCAGGACATCATCGTGGACGGTGGATTCGGCGCGCAATAGCTGAAAGATTTCTGTGTTTGGTAAGCCAGGGCCGTGCGCAAATCCGCTATTTGTTTTTTGGATGGCTGGCTTTTGGGCGTGCAGGATATCCAGGAACGCCCTGGCAAGGGCAATAATGCAATCGAGCGCAGTGTCCATCGAGCTTCCAGATCGCGCAGAGCATGGGCTTCAACGGCGACTTTCGGCAGTGGGAGCACTTGTTGCGGGTTCACGAGTGAGGCCACGGAATCCGCGAGGCAGTCAGGCGCAATCCGAGGGTGTGTTTTGATCCTGTACGGGCGAATCGAAGCCAAAAAAACCTCGATCAATTGACGTAAGAAAGGCGGACCTTCCAGTCATCCGCGTCGTGGACGTAGATCACTAAAGCACGGCCCTTGGCGTGCATATGATGTTTATATTCCATGACCGCACATATTTCATTGCCGATCGCATACACCTGAACAATCTTGAGTGACTGTGGTGCGGGGTAAGATGCAAACTCGGCCTCATACCTTTTTACAATAGCTGGCAGTCCGACAGCCGCACCATCTGGCTCCCACGTCCAGACATCGATCGCGTCTTGCGTGTAAAAGGCAGACCAAGCGGCCGCGTCATGTTTATTATACGCCTCCTCCCTCCTCTTTGTTACCGCTTCGATCTGCTGACGTATTTCTGGATCGACCGAATTTTGCTCTTGGGCGAGGGCTGGCGCGGCAACGGTGATTGCCAATCCTGCGAGGGTCAATATGAAAGGCATTTTCATCGTCTCCTCATGGTTTAGGATAGTGGGGGCCTAGCGGCCTGCTTCGAGATTATCTTACGTCGCCGATCTCTGCATACCAAAAGGAACTTCCAGGACTTTTTCGGCTTCCAGGGCAAATGATCCTCCAGCCAGCTTGGTCGTCGCCAACGGTCAAGAGCAAAATCGGCTCCTCGCCGATCCATCGAATGAGAGTGAAGACTGACAAAACAACCACGCAAGGAGACTCGATAAGCCAGCCATTGACCACAAAGTTCCATGACGCAGTCATCCTCCTGCAGAGCGGATTTACTCAAGGAGAGAACCTCCATGCTCAGCTCGTTCTCCGCCCACACGCGCATTGCATCATCCTAGAGATGCCTTCGCCCACACTCATGATTAGCAACCTCTCAAGACGAAGGCCCAGACGTCTCTAAGCTTTCGCGCGAAACTAATCGGCGCGCCTTCCGAATATCTTTTTTGTTAGTCTCTTCAGTGCGAGCTTCACTCGCAGACCGCTCCTTTCTAAGGGAACGGTTTCGACTTCAGTTATTCGCCACCGTGTTTGCCAGCGTATTGGATCTGTTCGCGATTTTGGTGGCTTTCTCTTCCAGACCGATCGTAACGTATTCCTGCATTTCGTAGGCCCACGTTGCGGAATCCGATTTGTTATATTTTCTGCAGAACTCGGTCGCGTGGAAGTAGCAGTCATATTTGATCGCAGCGGCATGCTTCAGGGCCTCCGCCGGACCGCCAAACTTGGCTTCGAGCCACAGTTGCACTCTATCAGACAGAATAGCAAATTCCCCGTTCATGACTCCGCTTTCGAGACTCCGGCGCTCTCCGTTGCGGATACGGAGGTCAACGGTATTCCGCTGAGTTGCCCTTTTCCTGCCGCTTACATGAAAGACTTCGCGTTCAGAACGCTCCGGAAGTGAAGGATTTTCCGCTGAGACAGCGGTGATCGTGGTGGCGGCGATTGCCGTGATTAGGGTTAGTGTTTTCATTGGTTTGTGTTGGTTGTTGTTCTAACGAAGTCTCGTCAGCGCGAGTTGGACTTGCGGACCCCTCTCGGGGGTTTCGACTTGGCGGCAGACTTTGTCGGTCTGCCAGCGGCTAGGACCGCTTCGGGAGGTTTCGGTTGCCGCGGAGTGAAAGGGAATTTCGCTGGCTGATTGGTTACATGTATTAAAATAACTTATACGTAGAATAATGCAAGGTATTGCATATATATTTCTTCTATTATGTCATGTTTCTTAACTGCGTGCCGTCTAAAACGCGCTGTTCGGCTGCTCGATGGAACGCAAATTGCTACACGAGATCCACTTATCGCCCAACGGGAGAGTGGATGGACACGAACTCCGAAAGGGTGATTCATCGAAGAGCTTTAGGGGACGATGGTCTCAGGGAATCGACGAGCATGCTTGCCCGCTATGCTGTGTATATTCCGGCGAGCGTAACAAATCCGCTAGCCGATTGAGAACCTTTTGGGAACAAGATCGAGATTTGGGTTTCGAAATGCAGGCTGAGTGACCATATAACTACTTGACTATCAACTACAATTCAAAATGGGTAGTCTCTGGTTTCGACTGTCCCGATATTGAGTTTCTCCCGCAAGCGATGGCTTCCGTACTTTCGCCCCGTATGTTTCGCTCAACGAAGCTGCCTGCAAGCTAACACAACATCAAGGCGCGCACCTTGCGCAACGACCCGCGAAGCACGGGTTCCCATCTCGACGTCGGCGGGTCCCGGCTGATCAGGCTAGGCGATAGATCTCGATCGGCTCGTCGCGGCCCTTCAACTGCACCAACCCCAGAGATTGAGCACCGTGATCGTTCTCGCCAGCCTCGCGCAGCACTTCGGCCGAGGCGAGGAGCTGCGAACCGCAGTCCTTGTTGAGCTGCTCGATCCGTGAGGCGAGGATCACCACATTGCCGCTGATCGAATACTGCTGCCGCGCCTGCGAGCCGATGTTTCCGGAGACCGCCTCGCCAGCGTGCAGGCCGATGCCGATGCTGGTCGCCGGGATGCGCCCGGAGTCCGAGAGCGCCTTCACCGCCGCGAGAAGCTCGCGTGCGACCCTCAAGGCGTTTTGCAGTCGCGGCCGGTGGCCACGAGTGCGCCAAAAGTCGCCAGGCAGACAGGCAGGGTTCGACGACGATGATGCTTACGGGGTCGGGGCCGTCACCGGCCGGCGGTGGGAGAGGGACACTAGGGGCCACGGGACGGCGGTGACGAGCATGATCATCGATCACCGCTTTGCCGAGCTAGGTAAGGTAATCGGTGATCCCCCGGCGCCACCGGCGATTCTCAATGGCGCTGCGCCGGGGGCGACGATCATACCTGTTAAAGGTCTCCGGTGGGACATTCGCATCCTCGACCTGATCACGGCGCTAATTACGTCGGCAGACTCTCGGGACTTTAACGCGTTGCGCCGCAGTAGGCGCGTGGGGGTTCCCAGGTTCTGGCACCGTCAAGCCGTTAGGTGCTCCTTGCTTAGACACCTGCGGAACAACGTGGGCACTAAAGCTAGCGCCGAAGAGGTGGACCAAATTCGCGTAGAAGGAAGCGTCTTGCTCGCTTTTGATTGCTCCGGCTTCGTGGAGTTTGACCAACTCGTCGGCAATGCGCCGCGCTTCCACGTCTGTGTCGATGCCGGATTCTCCGTTTGGCCTTTCTGCGCCACCACCGTCCCAACTTGGCGTACACGCGTCGTTTTCGCGGTCCATAGCCTCGGAAACACCCAGGACGCCCGTGGCACTTGAGCGATCACTGGTGTAGGGGCGATTTGCTCGCGCCTTCGCTTCCGAGTGGAGGTCATCGTTGTGAAACTGCGTCGCGAAGAACCCTTGGTCACCAAACCGGCGGACGGCTCCCCGATCGACACCGTTGGGGACAACAACGTCTTGCTGAGGGAGGTCTGCGGCGACGTAAGAGTCACGTTTTGTTATGACACCGCCGGGCATTTCTGAGGGTTCTACTGGGGCGGTGGCTGGTGCGGGGCTGCCATCGGCTTTGAATCGTCGCAATTGGCCGACCAGATCGGTGGCCGTTTTGTCGGTGGATCTTTCGTCGATTTTTGGGCCAGCCAGTAAATGGTCGGCCATCTTTACTACCTTAACTACGTTATTTTCTGACTTACGCGCACGCGGGATAACTGAGCGTACCCCTATAGGCTGGCTATCCATGTTATACGCACGCGCGCGTAAGTTGGAATTTACCGTAGTTAACGTAGTCGGGTATTTTCCCGATAGCGATGGGGTTTGGTTGGCAGGGTCCAATCCGGTTCGGCCCGTTGGTCTGCGATTGATCCATCAAGGAGATAGCCGCGTGGTTTTTCGTGTTTAGCCTTGGCTGCGTCTTTGGCCTTATGGGCGAGTTCCTTATCGGTCCAAGGCGGTTCGCACTTGGTGTTGTAGATCTTGAGCCAGGCGAGGGTTTCGTCCACGGTGAGCGCCCAACCGTTGTAACAGCAAGCAAGCCACCTTGAACGTTTGCTTATGGCCCTCGGAGTAAGCGATCGCGGGCGGGATGGCGTCGAGATAGGCCTGGATGCGCTCTTGGAGGCTCGGTTTTGATTTTCTTTCTTTCAAAATTCGCCTTGTTCGTAAGTCGTCTGGTCATCGTTGGGGATGTCACCGGACTGGTCGTCATCGGTTTGAGTGACTTGCGCGAGGGCCACATGGGGGTAACCGCGGGCCCGTTTGCCGTTGCGCACGATATTGGCACCAACATGGACGCCATGGATTGACATCATGATATCAGGGAGAGCGCGTTCGGCCTGCTTGATGCCGTAGGGGCGCCAATTGCGCTCATCGCAATAGTCCATGTATGCGGTGACAAGCTCCTCGGTAGAGAGTCCGGGCCCGCCGCGCACGCGGTAGACGCGTTCGGCGACGAAATATCTCACGCTTTCGCTTTCGGCGAGCAGGTGATCCACGCGGGCTTTTGTGCATCTGTCTCGATGAAATTGCCGCGCGCTTCGAGTTCGGCGAGGTGGGCAATTGCGCCGGCCACGGCTTTGCGGAGGATGCCCGGAGCCTCTTCGGCGAAGAGGATTTGGGCGTAATTGCCGATTCGCTCTTCCTCAGGAATGACGTTTAGAAATTCGAGCATCATGAGTCGGCGGCGCCATGCTTCCACATCGGTTTCGCCTTCCAGCCTTACGAGCAGGCGTTCGTTGCACGTAATCATGCAATCGAAGTCGCCGTAGACCGGGACACTTACCATGGAGCCCTTAACCTCGCCGGGGACGTAGTCGTGGCCCACCAGTTTCTTGAGGGCTTGAGCGCCATCTTCCTCGAGGAATCTGCCCGGGACGTCCTTGGCGGTGAGGAGCGAAAAGCCGAAGAGCCGTCCGATTTCAAAACGCTCGTGAAGGAACTTTGTGCGCAGAGCAGTGCAGTTGGTTAATCCCCGAACCATTTCGACGACTTCCGCAATCGTGCTTTTTGCGGTAGCTGCTTTCCCAATCAAGAGCAGGATTCGCTGGGCTGCATTACCAGTAAGCAGGACAGAGCCGAACCAGCGCCAGAAGAGGCTTATATCGTCGGGGGGAAGGCCGAACTCCAACAGAGCATCAAACTTTGGGCAGGTAGCGTCCGGATCCCAAACAATCGAGGATTGGGTTGCGCGCGTAATAGGCGGGACTGAAGGGCATCAGTTCCCATGAGCCGTTGCTGCTGATCTTGAGCATGCCATTGGCGCAGTGAATAATGTTCTTGAGTCGTTTGAAGACCTTGCTGCGAGCGGAGTGAGATCGAATACCGCTGACCAGCGCATTCAGTAGGCCGTTATTAATTTTGAAGGCGAGACCGGGTTCATTGAAAAGGTGGGTGAGCCGCTCCCACTCGGAGCGCACAAGTTCCTTGATAAGTTCTGGAACAACCGCTTCCCAGGCGCCGTTTACCGCATTGTAGCGGCAGAAGCGGTTTTCATCATGCTCAAAGAAGACCAGGTTTTCGCGACAGATTCTTTGGACGAAGTAGCTCTCATTGATGACAACGGCGCCCTTCTCGGTGACATAAAAGGCCGGTCCACATTTGGCCGTGAGTTCCGCGTCTATGTCGCGCGGTGGTGGCGGCGCAGCTTCAGGTTTCGGTTCTGGCGGGAGAGGCTCAAGCAAGGTCGCCTCTTCGGCGCGGATGAAGATATTTTCGTCGTGACTAACGAAACAAAGACGGGCTAGGTCCTTACAGTTGTCGACCTTGGCGCCGTAACGCTCCCGAAAATATTTCTGCGCGGCGGTAAAGCTGCGCTCGTGGCTTGTCACGTCGGGCGCAATGCGTAGAAGAACTTTTAGACCTGAGCCGGTTGGCGAAATGAAGCAGGCTTGGACATGATCGTCACTGGCGAGAGCGAGTTTGAGCGACGCCCCGTCTTCAAGGTGGTCAATATCGAGACAGAGCAAGCCCGAATGGGTAGTGATATGTTCGTTCGCGCGTTGAGAGAACTCACCGCTAAAAAGCACGCCCGGGAGCTTCTTCTTGATGTCGTGGACGGCCTCCTTTGCGGTCTTATATGGGTCTGGGTTGCCTTGCTGTTTGGCAGCTTGAAAGGCGCTTAAATACCGCGTCTTGACGTGGGCGACTGGTTTTTGCCAACGCCCGTTGCATATGCCCGCGAGGATGACGGCAACCGTAACGTGCTCGGTGTTCGTGTCGGTCCCATTTTGCACCATTGAGACTCGGGTGGCATCCCACGGACGAGCCGGCGCACCGTTTTGTGTAGGGCCCATCTTAGCGAACCTCCGCTTCGGCTTCGATGCGCTCGATGTCCGAAAGACGGTATCGCAGCAGTCTTTGGTTGAAGCGGATGGACCTCAAAACTCCTTGTCGCTCGCGGCGTTAAGGGTTCCGGTGCTGATTCCCCATCGAGTGGCGAGCTGCCGCCGGGAAATCAATACCTCTCTCGCTTGATTTGTTTGGGTCGTCATAATGACCCAAACAAGCCGGAAACTTTCTGATTGTCTTCCCCCTGAAACCGCTAAGGAGTTTCAGGGGGTACGGCGAATCTTGTCCCGGAACGGGTAGGAAAGAGGAATCTCGTCGCGCGGAACAAGGCCTCCGAAAAGCTTCCTCAGGTCCGTGGTGACACGGGCGATATCGGCTCGCACTTTCTTCTCGGAAGCATTTGCTGAAATTGGTTCCTTAAGCTGCTTGTCCCTCGGCGCGAATCGAATGCCTTGTTCCCTATTCCGTTCCTCAGCTGCAAGAGCCTCGTCTTGAATCCGCTGACCACCCACGAATCCGCTACCAGCTTTCCAAAGGCGCATTTCTGCCAGTCGCTTTAGCCATGCCTTCGTTACTGTGAGGCGCTGACCACGTGGCGGCGGCATATGTTTACAATATTTCTTTCGATATTCTGTCGCCCATTTTCGAAACTCTCTGACGATCTGCTCCGTAGTTCCATCGCCCCATCCGATGCGCAAGATGAGCTTTTCGCCTGAACTATCGACTTCTCTTCCGCTGGTTGGCCAAGCTCCGGCACGCCACGGATAATGCACAACAAGCTTGGGAGTGACCACTGCGGCTATAGCCGCCTTTCGCAATGATTCATGCGTCGCAGTCCAAGGCTTGTCTGGAAAATCTGGTAGTCCTAAGACGATCCGTCCACTCTTTAACTTGGCAAATACCAGCAGCGCCAAACGCCAGTCGTTCAGCGGATTTTTAGGGCGATCCTTGCCGGACATCGCGGCTCCTAACTGTAGATACTCAATCCAACCCCACATGAAATTGTCCAAGAAGCCCGCCTTGCGTTCCTCCAACACCTTATTCCATTCCGGCGGTATTTCATTCGGTTTCGCACCGGGGCTGAGGCTCTCGCTGAACTGCGACTGAATTTCGGCTTCCGCTTCGCGGTCGTGCTCTTTTTAGAGAGCGAAATATTTTCCCGCAAGCCCTCTGATTGTCGACGATTCGCGAGCATACTCGTAGAAGATGCACGCTTCAAGTTCCGACGTTGAAACGCTGGAAAAGTCCCACTCTGATTGCGGTAAGGTCAACCGTCTCCTCCAGAGCCGTGATTTCTCCGGTTCTTTTCAATTGCGATTTCGGGTCTCTCTTGAGCCATGTGCGCGGTACGCGGCAAAGGCCATTTTGCGACAGCGGGGCGCGCTCTTCCGCCTCAACTCACCGCCGCCCTGTCCTGCCCTTTTTCTACTGCCTCGCCAACGATCACCGTTCTTACCATGAAAAGAGCCTGCGACCGGTAAAGCGTCGCTTTTTGGGTATTGGGGAGCAATGGAGTAGAGAATACGTGTAACGCGTTCAGTCTTTTGGACAGCTCAGAGTCTTCGAGTGTAAAAGTGGCCCGTGGCCAGCCAGATGGAGGACGTGCGCTTCCCACGCGACCCAGAGCCGTTAAGCGCGACCGGCGCGGGTTTGCAGAAGCAATCGCCGAGCTCACCGCCTGGAGAAAACGATTAAAAAGTGATTGAGCGGTATCAACCGCTCCGGATCGCAATTTCGTAAGTTGTTATCGATTCAACTGGCTGCCTCGCATGGATTCGAACCATGACAAAGTGATCCAGAGTCACTTGTGCTACCGTTACACCACGAGGCAATAGTCCTGAACTGCTGCGAGGGGTTATCGTGTTTGCGGCGGTCGGAACCTACAAGAAATTTTTCGAAACGCGAATGGCCTGAGCGCAGCGAATAGCCTATCCCACCCGAGCGAGCGAGGATCAGTTTTCCGAGAGTTTCGCCCGGTAAGGTTCCAAGGCTTTCAGCAAATTCTCGTCGTCCTCCGCATCTGGAAGGGTGACGCCTGAAAAGACCACCCATGATTCGGTGTGAACGAGCGTTTCACCGCGGGAGATCCGCTTCAAAGGACCGAGCGTCTCGAGTTCGAGGAATTCCGAATTGGTGAAGGTCTCGAAGTTTGAACCCATGTCGGGATAGGTGGCGTCCTCGATCAGCGGCACGCTCTTGATAAAGAGATGGTCGCCGAGAACGTAGGCGGCCCAGCCTTCCGGATGCCGCAAGCCGATCTTAAACGGCTCGCCTTGCGATTGAGTCAAACGAAACGTCCTCCGTCCAACGCGAAAGCGCCGGTCAGACAGATCCGTAAATGGCCAGACAACCATCACACGGTTCGGGAGATAGTCGGCCGGATGCGAACCGAGCTGCGGGTGAGACAAGACCGCATAGCCGCCTGGCGCCATGACCGAAAGTCCCCACGGTGAGACCTCCAGCGCGTCACCGCCTTCATGGACGATTCGATGCTCGATGGTGACTTTCGGGCTTGCCTCCGCCAACCTGATGATCATTTCCCGGCGAATCTTCGCTGGTTTCTCGATGAGGTTGGAGACGCGGACGGTAAAGTCATCTTCGATCGTGTGCTGAACCTCCGAGTTATCGAGCGCGTAGCAGAGACTATCGTCCTTTCCAAAATCTTCGGGGGCAGTCCAGAGCCGGTGCCCTCCGCGAATCTTCCAGTCATTCTCATTGGTTTGGCCGGCCTGGTCGTTCACCAACTTGAAAACGCTTCGTCCCTCGGCGGGCCGATAGGAGATGATGCGAGGGCCCACTCCGACGGTGACGATGAGTTCGGCGAAATTGTTCGAGAGCTTCAAGTTCTTTTCCCAACCAGCAAAGGACGAATATTCAGCGGACATACGAAGGTGATTTTGGGTCTGATAACATACTTTGCCAATCAGGAACAGATTACTTGCTGACGCCTCCTCGAGAAAATTTCGCCCGCCGTGGTGCCACTCCAATCGCCTTTCGCCTTCCTACTGGGTCACTCAAAAGCAGACTCGAAGACGAACTCGAGGAAGGTAGCTTTGCGCTGGGACAAGTCGAAGCCATGGCCGCACTGTGAGCAGCCCGAACGGCGCTGCGGACAGCGTCATTACAGATTGGCGGATCGCGCGGCTAGGACGCCTCTGACAATGCGCACTCTTTCATGAGCTCGAGCGCCACGCCTGTATTGATGCCGAAGCGGGCGACTCCAACTGAAATCATGGCCTTGACGGTCTGAAGATTTCGGATCCCTCCTGACGCTTTGATGCGACACTTACCTTGCACGATGGGGTCAATAATCCGGATGTGTGCGAGCGTCGTTGTCTCCCCGGTCCAGCGGTCCCGGTCTTGACGAACGCGGCTCCTGCTTCGACCACGGATTTCGCTCGCACGTTGAATCTCATCATCGGCACAAGCTCGCAAGATTCCGCTAAACCGGTCTTGATTCCAAGGCGTCGAGAAGATTCTGGACCGCGCTATACATTGCCCGGTCGATGCTTTCAGGTGTGTATCCACCAATGTGCGGCGACGACACCGTTTTGGGATGCCGGGCGAGTCGCCAGTCGTTAGGAGGCTCGTTGTCGAAGACGTCCAGCCCGACACCCTTGACTATGTCCGGAATCGAGGGCCTGCAGCATCGCAGCGTCATCGATCAATCCCACCTCGCGCCGTGTTGATGACGATGACTCCCTTCCTCAGTTTTCCAATCGTCTCTCGATCCAAAATCGGACGCCCGTCCGGGCCCGGGAGGACAATGTAAACTGATGACATCGCTTGTTGCCGACAACTCATCGAAGCGGGACGTATCGAAAACCATCTGGAGCATCTTTCCAGCTGGGGAACGGATCGAAAGCCACGAGTCTTCATCCCGAATGCCAAGGCAAAGCCGGTGACTAAACGGCCGATCTGACCACAACCGACGAGACCCAGTGTCCGCCCCTGCAATTCGACGCCCTCGTGGCGTTCCCACCGTTGTGCTTTGATCGAACGGTCACTCTGTGTAAGGGAGCGCGAAATGCAAAGAAGCAATGCCATGGCCAGCTCGGCAACACCGCGCGCGTTAGCTCCCTGAGCTCGGAGAACTTTGATTCCCAGCCGCTCGGCCGCAACCAAGTCGATCGCGTCGGCGCCCGTGCCATTGCGACTGATGGCTTTCAGCTCTTTGGCATTCTCCAGCACCGCAGCGGAAACCACTCCACTCCAGCCAAATAGCCAACACAGCCTGGCAGACGCTGGAGTAAGTCCTCCTCGGTCGGAAGAACGCCCGGACGAGAGAGAACAACTTCAAATCCTCCTTCCGCCAGCGCTGCGAGCGAAGGATGGCCACTCTTGGTTGCCGAACGAGGTGTTACGAGAATGCGCTGCTTCATTGCTTTGCTCGTGGTCGGCTATCCTGTGAGTGCTGATCGTCCGCTGGAAACGAACTCCCGCCACATCGTGCCAAAAACAGGTTTCCCATCAGAAATAAAACGTCAGCGAACTTCGGCGGCGATTTCGGCTATCCGCTCGAACTGCGAGCCTCGCGTGGGGATTTCAACGTTGAAAACCTCCGCGATAGCTCTCGTCCAACCATGGATGAAATAAGGCCAGCCGTCTTCGACGTGGAGCTGCTGTGTTTGTTCTTGCGCACGAGCTTGCTCGAGAAAGACCAAGTCGCCGCGATAGTTGAATTCCCAAGCGTAGCCGCTCTGAGGAAACTGTGCGCCTCCGGTAAGCGGCGAGCCCGGCGCGTCCTTACCCAAGCCTGTAGCGTTTACCACCAATGAGGCCGCGGGAAGCTGATTCACGAGCGCATCGTTATCGGTCGGCTGCGCTGCCGGTTGATACTCTACTATCGTGGATGTAGCCAGTTGTTTGTGAATCTGCTCGATCTCGTGAAGACGCTCATTGTTACGATCGGTGACAAGAATACGCCCGGGGCGATTCGGCCCGTGTTTCGGATCGAGCATGTAGGTAGTCAGCGCAATACTTGATCCCCCGGCACCGAGGACCAGTGCTTCGGCGTGCGAATTCTGCCAGTGATTTTCGGGGAGGAATGCTTCCAAGGAGAGCCCTGAGCTAATCGGGTCTTTGGCGTGACCGCGCAACTTTCCGTCACGTTTTGAAATGCAGCTGATCTCGCCCGTGAGCTGCGCATAATAGTCCAATTCCTCAAGCATATCGCGACACGCCTTGAGAAGATCAATCTTATGAGTAGTGACCAGCGCGCCTACCGAGTTGGCATCGTTCTTAATGAAATTGATCACTTCGCGATAATTCTCTACTTCGTCGTGGAGTTTGAGGTCGACGCCCTTAATGATGACATCGCCCAAGCCAAGGTGTTTTGCCCAAGCGGGAAACACGCGCATGATTGAAGACTTTGCCGTCGTTACCCCGATAAAATAGAAGGTAGGCTTAGTGGCAGCTGTGTAGGTGCTCATCGATGGACTCTACGCGACAGTGGCGTTGGACATAGGAAACGAAGGTCGAAAGAAGATGGCTCATAACCTGGGAAGCGGAGATGCGCACGGCCAAAAGTTCGCAATCAATGCCCGATCACTATCTGAAGATTTTGCAAGTTGGTGCAATTTGGCAGTTCAATAGACTTTCTCCAATATGTCGCCTCTCTTTGATCCTGAACTCGGCCGTCGAATTTCCGACTGTGGCATCATCGCTGTTTTGATTCTCGATCGCGTAGAAGACGCGGTGCAGGTTGCCCGTTCGCTGGCGGCCGGTGGCGTCAACGCCATCGAGCTTACTTTCCGGACTCCAGCGGCTCTGGCAGCGTTAAAGGAAATTCGGGCCGAGATTCCCGAGATGATCGCGGGTGCGGGAACGATCCTCACTGCCGATCAAGTGCACCTGGCCAAGGAAGCGGGCGCCCACTTCGGAGTGGCGCCCGGAATGAACCCGCGGGTGCTTGCGGCTGCGCGCGAAGCGGGCCTCTCCTTTGCACCCGGCATCGCCACGCCCAGCGATATCGAAGCCGCCCTGGAGTTTGACTGTCGGTTGCTTAAGTTTTTCCCCGCCGAGCCCTCTGGCGGACTTCCGTACCTCAACTCTATCGCGGCGCCCTACCTTCACTTCGGAATCAAGTTTGTCCCTCTAGGTGGCCTTAGCACGGCCAATATGGCCTCCTATCTTCAGGATTCAAAAATTGCTGCCCTCGGCGGTTCATGGTTGGCACCGCGGGACTTGATCAAAGTCGGTTCATGGAAGGAAATTACCGACCTGGCTCAGTCGGCCACGGCGACGATCAAATCGGTTCGGGGTGCGCTTTGACCGTTGTGCGCTCGCTTTCGATCACCTCTCAACCGGGGGGCGCTCGCGCTCTTCTGAACGCCCCTCACCTTGAGGGCATTGGCTTGGCGTGGCTTGGCCAGGCAGGGTTTGCCCTTCGTTACGAGAATCTCTACATCCTCCTCGATCCGTATCTCTCAGACTACCTCGAGAAGAAATATCGCGGCACCGGCAAACCTCATGAGCGCCTGATGGCCGCTCCCATCCAGGTGCAGGAAGTTGAGCTTCTGGATTTCGTTATCTGCACTCACCAGCATAGTGATCACATGGATCCTGAGGCGCTGCCAATCTTGGCGTCGAAATGTCCTGCGTCTCGGTTTATTGTTCCAACGGCAAGCCAGGAGCATCTGTCAAACCTGGGAGTTCCCGATAAACAAATTTTAGGGATAAATGCAGCCGAAAAGATGTTGCTCTCTTCGGTGTGCTCGGTGGAAGCAATTCCTTCAGCCCATGAAGCCTTAGAGAAAAATGACCGCGGAGAGTACCGTTACTTGGGCTACATTATCCGCCTTGGTTCGATTGTGCTTTACCATTCGGGAGATACGATCCCTTATCTGGGGCTTGCCGAGCGGGTGAGCAGACATCAAGTCGCTCTGGCTCTGCTACCGATCAATGGACGGGGCAAAGGCGTGCCTGGCAATTTCACTTTCGATGAGGCCGTCCAACTTTGCCAGGTAGCCGACATCCCTTATCTTATCCCACATCATTTCGGGATGTTCGCTTTTAATACCGTCGATCGCAAATTCATCGAAGCGTCTGTTAAGCAAGTCACCTTTCCTGTGTGCTTCTTACCGAGGACGAACAACTTCTGGGTGATTCGGTAGCAGTTCGTCTCTCGCGGATCGCCGCAGGAACCGCGACAGGCGGAGTCGCTTAGGTCGATCGACGAGTGACGATCATTTTTTGCCACCGCACCGTGTGTTTCGGATCGCTAACCTCACAGACCTTTTATTAGCAGGGCAAGGTTGAGTGTCTGAGCAGCTAGGCAAAAGCGAGCGGCAGTTTATCGAGACGATCGTAGAATCGTTGACTCGTCTCGTGAAGGTCGTCGAAGAGTTCGCCCATTTTCTCGTATGTCTCCGTCCACTCCGGATTGGGGTTTATCTCCGGTCCAACGTCGACACAGCGTGCAACTGCGTCTTCCAAATGAGCGAACGTGCCGGTGGCAATTCCGGCGAGGATCGCGCATCCGACCACACCGCATTCAGCGTTGTTGACCACCACGATGGGGCAGCCGTAGACGCTCGCTTTTATTTCAAGCCAGAGACGCGTTTTCGCGCCCCCGCCGCTCGCCACTAAACGCTCCATGCTATGTCCGGCTGCTTTCATAAGGCGAAGGTTGCGTCGCGCGGCAAAAGCGACCCCTTCCATCACAGCGCGATGCAGATGGGCGATGCCGTGACCGCTCGTCAAACCGAAGAATTGCGCCCGGGCGTTCTGGTGAGGGCCAAGCCGCTCTCCGTTCAGATAGGGCACGAAAAGTAAATGGTCCGAACCGGCGGGAGCCGACTGGGCGAGTTCAACGATCTGCTGGTAAGAGTATTCGTTTTGATGAAAGGCGCGTCGTGCCCAGCGCATCGCGTCTCCCCCCGCGTCGAGGATGGTAAAAGCGTTCCAGTTTTGGCCGTCAACGCTCATCACGTTTGTAATCGTTGGATCCAATGTGGGATCACTGGTACAGAGTGTCACCAGCGTCGAGGTGCCGGTGGAATCTGATCCCGTGCCCGGACGAAAGACGCCGGAACCGAGCAAGCTGGCGGGAAAATCTCCGACCCCGGTGATTACTGGAATTCCCTCGGGTAATCCGGTTTGCTCGGCCGCCTGCCGGGTTACTTCGCCGACATACTCTGCCGGGAGCTTTAACGGAGGAAGAAGATCATAGTTGAGGTCAAGGAGTTCTGTAATCTTTCGGCTCCAGCCGTTTTCCTGATAGCTAAAGAGAAAGCTGCAGGAAGCCTCGGGGTAGTCGATTGCGCGTTGATTCGTCAGCTTGAAGTTGACGTAATCCTTCGGCATGAGCAGCGTCGCCGCTCGCCGGTAGGCTTCCGGATGATTCTCCTTGATCCAGGCTAACTTGAAGGCTTGCCATGCTGAGGCAGGAGGGTTCGCCGTAATCCTCAAGAGCTCATCAACCGGATGATTTTGCTCGAAACGAGCGACCAGGTCACGAGTGCGTTTGTCATTCCATAGCGGAACTGCGTCCAGCACGAGCTCCCCTCCCGAATCAATCAAGACGGTCGCATGCATTTGTCCGCAGGCCGCAACCGCAGCAATTCGTTCGGCCGCGCCGCTGAGCGATTTTAGAACTGAGCGCGTGGTTTCGACCGCTCCCTCCCACCATTGGCTGGGTCGCTGCTCAGCCCAACCGGGACGCGGGACGATTTGGTCGTGCTCCTTAGCCTCAAACGCCAGAATCTTGCCGTGGACGTCGACCAACGCCGAGCGAACGCTTCCGGTCCCCACATCGATGGCCAGAAACAAATCGCGCGAGCTCATTGGAGATCAATCGTGAGCATCTGTTTCAGGCAAAGGCATGCCAAGCCACTGAGGAGGCTAGGACCACCAATATGTTTTGGAGCGGATGGATGTGAAAATACGAAAGCGTGCCCGGGAAAGCCAGCAGCTCTTCAGCCTTCATCCCGTTCGTCCGATTGATGCTCGCCCCGAGCCGGGTCGCAGTCGGCTGAGCGCTCACCAGCAAGTGTATCCGCCGTCGACGACAAGATTACTGCCGGTAAAAAAGCTGCTCGCGTCCGACGCGAGAAAGACGACCGTGGCTGCAACCTCGCGTGGTTCACCTACCCGTCCCATCGGCGTGAATTTGAGCCAATCATCATACCACTCGGTTCTCGCCATGCCCTTCTTGGTCAGCTCGGTTCCGATATACCCAGGCGAAACGGAATTGACTCGCACGCCACGCTTGGCCCATTCCCCGGCCAGTGATTTGGTAAGCATAATCACCCCGCCTTTCGATGCATTATAAGCGGATTGCGGTTGTGGGGTATTCGAAATAATACCCGACATGGAAGCGGTGTTAATGATGCTGCCCTTGCCTTGCTGCAGCATGATCTTGCCGAACTCACGGCAACAAAAGAAAACTGCGTTCAGGTTGACGTTAATTACCCTTAGCCAATCCTCATCGGAACAGTCTTCCGAAGGGACGTTGCAAGCGATCCCCGCATTATTGAAGGCAATGTCCAGCCGTCCATATTTTTGTTGAAGCTGATCAGCGACCTTCTTGACCTGTTCGGATTTCGGTCAGATCGGCCTGGAAAAGAAATCTGTGTCGAGTTCCTTGGCAGCCTTTTGCCCTAGCTCTGGATTGATATCGACAATTGCGGTTTGCGCACCGCCTTCTCGCAGCGCTTTGACGGTTTCGTACCCGATACCGCTAGCTCCACCTGTAACGACGGCCACTCGCCCATCCAGTCGGAAATTATAAGAGTCGTCTCATAAGTATGCCATATTAATCGTCTAAGTGCCTAACTTACTAGGATTACCGCCGTGTCAGAACTCCGGACGGGAGCAGGTACGGCGACAAGGATAATGATACCCTTGACAACCAATGCCACAAAAAATAGGGGCGATGTTGCTTATCGAGGGGAAAGATTTTGTTACCCAGGGAAAGCGAGGCTCCTCGCTCGTTGAGATTATTGAGACGCTACTCTCGCAGGAGGCGCTGCTTGGAAACAGCGCTGGGGACAGCGCCACGACACAGTGGAGACCTACGAGACGGCGACGGGCTTGCTTCTCAAGCGTTTGACAGTCTCAGGTTGGGCGACCCGGCAGCTGATGGGCGGCAGGCCTCGCAGAAGGAGTTCGACGTCGCTCACGACCAGGTTTCCGATCTCGGTAAACGCTTCCTGAATACCTCCGGAGCGATGAGCGGATAGGACCACATTCGGAAGGTCACGTAACCGGTGGTCTTTAGGAAATGGTTCTTCCGGAAAAACATCGGTCGCTACCTTGAGATGCCCCGACTCTGCGGCAGAGACGAGTGCTTCGAAGTCGACTACGCCGGCTCGGCTCATCAGCACGAAGAGGCCCCCACGCCGAATAAGCGAAAGCTCACGCGCACTCAAGAAGCCTTGATTTTCGGCAGTGACGCTCGCGAAAACAAAAATTGCGTCCGACGTGGAGAGCAACTCATCGAGGGGGGATGGCGAGCAGTCATTGTTGAGGATTTCGCGTTCAGGCAACCATGGATCGTAAACTTTGACGGGACAGCGGAATGGGCGCAGTAACGGGCGAAATGCCCGCGCCAGATCTCCATAGCCGATGATTCCGACTCGACAACCGGTGAGGAGAAAGCAATCCCGATTGCTCTCCAACCCGTAGATCTCGTTCCGTTCGCGGAACGCGCGATCACTGTTGCTGACACCTCGGGCAAGATCGAGAGCGAGCGCAAGAGCCATTTCAGCGACGGCGAGGGCGAAGGCCGGACTTGCCACGAGCACACGAATGTTGTGCGCGAAGCAATAGTCGTAGTCGATGTTGGGAAGGAAGTTGCCTTCGACATTGAAAATCGCTCGCAGTTTCTGGCAGCGGGCTAACCTTTCCCGGGGCAGGTCGGTTTGACCAATGATTAGCTCTGCGTCCGTTAGCGCGGATTCGACCATTTCGGCCGGCATCGCCCCCGAGTCGAAAATGGTGAGATCCGCCAGTTCGGCGAGTTTGTTGTGCGCTCGTTCGTTGAAAATCAGCTTCATGGTCCGAGGATGGGGGTCAATGATGATTCTCGGCTTACTCATGTCCGCGATTGGAGGCTCCAGTGACCAACATCGTGCCCAAACTATTGTCTAGATTCCGGATTGTCACTGGGTAACTGGCGCGCACAAGATCACCCGGGGGACTGGGCAACGCCAAGAGCGATGAGTATTTCGTCGAGACTCATTTCGTGATTATGCTCCGGCATGCTGAAGATTTCCTGCAAAGCGCTCTTGTTTGATATGGACGGAGTTCTGGTTGATTCCACGCCAGCGGTGGCGCGGGTTTGGTCATGGTGGGCGCGACGGCACGGCTTTGATCCGATAAAAACAGTCCACGAGGCCCATGGTCGTCCGAGCATCGCTACGATTCGCGAGCTCCTTCCCGACGCAGATCATGAAGCTGAGAACCGCGAAGTAGAACGCCGTGAGATTCTCGATGTCGAGGGTGTCATTCCACTCGCCGGTGTCCACAGACTGCTCACCTCTCTGCCGGCGGATCGCTGGACGATCGTCACGTCAGGCACAAAGCCGCTGGCAGATGTGCGGCTACGCGTGGCCGGGATTGCTCCGCCAGCGCAGTTCATCACCGCAGCCGATATCACCGTCGGCAAGCCCGATCCCGAACCTTATTTGAAGGGAGCGGCCTTGCTTGGCTTTGCTCCGCAAGATTGCATTGTCGTCGAGGATGCCTCCGCTGGAGTCCGTTCGGGCAAAGCGGCGGGGGCGCGTGTCCTCGCAGTTCTAAGCACTGAAACAAACGAGGCACTCATCGACTTAGGCGCGGACTGGATCATCAAGGACTGCAGCTCGCTCGCATTGAATGGAGCGACGCCATCCGGAGATCTCCTTCTTGAAGCCACTTTGGCGGGTGCTCAGCCAACGACAAGAGGATAACTAAGGATGACGGAAAGTGGCGTCCGCTGTAGCGGCGGTGTCCGCACCGCCGAAAACACCCTCGACGATGAGGACATCGTCGCTACAACAGCCCTCGACCGAATGTGGTTCTAAGCTAGAGAAAAGCCAGCTTAGCGAAATGCTGAGCCAAATTTCCACCGCTCAGGTCTCTGGCAACTTGGTCCAAACGGCACCAGCTTTCGCACTTTGCACAGCAGCTGCGATGAACGCCATACCTTCAACTCCGTCGTCAACGTTCGGAAAATCGAGGTCCTGTGGGGGCGGCTGACCAGCCACCTCGGCTTCGATGGCGCGGCTTGCCTCGAGATAGATATTGGCGAAGGCTTCAAGGAACGCTTCTGGATGACCGGCTGGCAGTCGCGTAAAGCGCTTGGCGGCGTCGCTCAGATAGCTATTTCCGCGCCGGTAAGTTTGCCGGGGAGCATCCTGAAATTTCACAACAAGCTCGTTCGGATGTTCCTGATGCCACTCTAAAGATGCCTTTGTGCCATAAACCCGGATCGTCAGATTGTTCTCCTCGCCAGCGGAGATCTGCGAGGCATAGAGCACACCGCGCGCGCCATCCTGGTAGCGCACGAGCATGTTACCATCGTCTTCAAGCCGCCGGCCTTCGACAAACGAGGTAAAGTCAGCGCACAGTTCTTCGATTTCCAGGCCGCTAATGTAGCGAGCCAAATTTTCGCCGTGGGTGCCGATGTCGCCGATGCAGCCACTGGCGCCGGCCCGCTCCGGATCGGTGCGCCACGAGGCCTGCTTTTGTCCTTCCTGATCGATCGGATTGAGCAGCCACCCCTGAGGGTACTCGGTCACGATCTTGAGAATCTTGCCGAGTTCGCCGCCGCGCACCATGGCACGCGCCTCTTTCACCATCGGGTAGCCCGTATAGTTGTGCGTGAGGGCGAAGACCTTTCCGCTTTTCCGGACAACCTCTCGTAATTTCAACGCTTCTTCGAGATTCAATGTCATTGGCTTGTCACAAATGACGTTGAAACCGGCCTCGAGGAACGTTTTGGCCGCCGGATAATGCGCGAAGTTTGGAGTGACGATGGAGACAAAATCGATGCGTTGGTCCGCTGGCAATGCGGCTTCTTGTTTGGCCATTGCCTCGTAGCTGTCATAAACCCTGTCGGGACTTAGCAAGAACAGCGCCCCGCTTTCGTGCGACTTTTTCGGGTTGGATGAAAACGCGCCCGCAACAAGTTCGATGCGGCCATCGAGGTTAGCGGCGAAGCGGTGCACGGCTCCGATAAATGCGTCTTTGCCGCCGCCGACCATTCCCATTCTTAGTTTGCGTGTCATTTCGGAAAATCTCTTTCTAATTCTTTTTCTTTTCGAACGCAGAATCGAAGGCGATTCCGCTGGGCGTGAAATCGTAATTCCGAACGATCCGGCAGGCTTCAGCGCCTCCATGGACTCGATCCATGCGGATGTCCTCCCATTCAATGGAGAGCGGACCCTGGTAGCCGATATCGTTGAGCGCCACAATGATGTCCTCGAATTTGACGTCACCATGACCGATTGATCGAAAATCCCAGTAACGTCTGTGGTCGCCAAAGTCGGTGTGACCCCCAAAGACGCCGGCATCGCCGTTACCGTGTCCCCACCACGCATCCTTCATATGCGCATGGTAGATACGATCAGGAAACTGTCGGATGAACTTCACGTAGTCGACCCCTTGATAACCGAGATGTGAGGGATCGTAATTGAAGCCGAAGCGTTTGTGTTCCTTGACGGCATCCAGAGCGCGCTGAGCGGAAGCGATATCGAAAGCGATCTCAGTCGGGTGGACTTCGAGGGCGAAATTTACGTCGACTTCCTCGAAGACGTCCAAAATAGGAATGAATCTGCGGGCGAAGTCATCGAAGCCTTTTTGCAAGAAGGCTTGGCTGGTAGGCGGAAAGGCATAGCAGGCGTGCCAGATGCTCGAACCGCTAAAGCCGTTGACTACGGCAGGAAAATCCAGGTCGCGATGGGGCTTCGCGTCCAGGAAGCGGCGGCAGGCCCGCGCGGTCAGTTTGAGCTGTTCGGCAGCGCGTTGTCGGACCCCCTCAGGATCACCATCTCCCCAAATGGTTGGGGGAAGGATGGCCTGGTGACGCTCATCGATGAGATCGCAGACCGCCTGACCAACCAGATGGTTGGAAACTCCGAAGGCCGTCAGGCCAGCATCAGTCAGAATGCTCCAGCGTTCCTTGCAGTAATCTGAAGAATCGGCAGCTTGGTTGACGTCAAAATGGTCACCCCAACAGGCGAGCTCCAATCCGTCGAAGCCCATCTTTTTGGCGAGCGGCGCAAGTTCCGTGAGGGGAAGATCGGCCCATTGGCCGGTGAAGAGAGTTACAGGTCTGGCCATTCACATATGCAACAGAACTCGCCACGGCACGACAAATAGAAAAACACAGTTTCCATCCCGGCCTGAAGGCATGACTTGGCGATCGAGGGAAGCCCCCACCTGCTTTCTTGCGCGAAAAACGTCCAAAATTTGAGGCGTTTGTTCTATACGAGTGGAGATGTGAGGCTAGTCTCCTAGGCGAGGAGGAGCTGCGCACCAACCGCGCGTGAATCGAAGAATAAGCAAATGAAAGCGAAAGAAGATGGATCAGTAAAGATCAGCAATTTGGTCAAGACGTATACCGATGATCGAGGGCGGCCGACCTTTACGGCGGTCAAGAACATCAATTTGGAGATCAAGGACGGGGAGTTCATGGTGTTGGTGGGTCCCTCTGGGTGCGGGAAGTCGACGACCTTGCGGATGGTAGCCGGGCTGGAGAAGATCTCCAGCGGGACGATCTCCATTGGGGGCAAGGTGGTCAACGATCTGGAGCCGAAGGATCGAGGGATTTCGATGGTCTTTCAGAGCTATGCGCTCTATCCGCACATGAATTTGTTTAACAACATGGCCTTTGGGCTGAAGCTGGCCAAGAAGCCCAAGGAGTTTATTTCCGATATCGTGGGGAGGACTTCGAAGGCGTTGGGGTTGGATCACATGCTGGAGCGCAAGCCGGGAGCGTTATCAGGAGGGCAGCGGCAGCGGGTGGCCTTGGGACGGGCGATCGTGCGCAATCCGATAGTATTTTTGTTTGACGAGCCGTTATCGAACCTGGATGCGAAGATGCGGGTGCAGATGCGTTCGGAGATATCGCGGCTGCATGCGGAGTTGGGCTCGACGATGATCTATGTGACCCACGATCAGGTGGAGGCGATGACGATGGGCGATCGGATCTGTGTGATGCGCGACGGCTTGATCATGCAGGTGGCCGATCCGCTGACCTTGTTTCGACAGCCGGAGAACCTGTTTGTGGCCGGGTTCATCGGGAGTCCGCCGATGAACTTGCTCAAGGGGAAGATCCAGAAAGGGGACGGGGGTCTTGTCTTTGTTGAAAACGCGGACGCCAATCCGCTGACCCTGCCCTTGCAGGGCAATGCGGAAGCGGTGGCCGCCAAGCACGTGGATAAAGAAGTGGTCTTTGGGATTCGGCCGGAGCAGATCGGCAACGAGCCCGATGGCGCAATTGGACCGATACCCATGAAAGTGGAGATCGCTGAGCCGATGGGGTCCGAGTCGCTGGTCTATCTGAAGACGGGCTCGGGGAGCGTGATCGCCCGCATTCAGGGCGACCACATCTTTCATCTCGGCGAAGACGTGCCGGCCTACTTCGACATGGACAAGGCCACCCTCTTCGATCCCAAAACCGAACAGGTGCTGAAGTAAGTTTTAATTGTTAAGAATTAAGCTTTAAATGCGCCGCGAAGTCGTTTGCTTAAAACTTACAATCTTAAAACTTAACACCCTACGTTACAGACCACATCTTCGGCACAAGGCATAGCGATCGCGGTTGCGCGACTTACCCACGGCCACGTCTCCTGGATTTTTGAGCGCGCTGAGAAGCGGGACATTGAAGTTGTCGGCATCTACGAACCCGATCGCGAAGTAGCGGACCGGTACGCTCGCAAGTTCGGGTTCGATCGGTGTCTTCTCCATACTGATCTGCCCAGGATGCTCGATGCCACCCGGCCGCGGACGGTTGCGGCATTTGGCCCCATTGCCGAGCACGTCGCGGTGGTCGAAGCGGCCGCTCCTCGTGGTATTCACGTCATGGTGGAAAAGCCTCTCGCGTTCAGCCTAGAAGACGCGATGCGGATTGAAGCTCTGGCAAAACGACATGGCATTCACGTGCTGACCAACTACGAGACGACGTGGTATCCGAGCGGCAATTCCGCCTATGAACTGGTGCACAACAAAGGAGCCATCGGTCCGATCCGGAAGTTGATCATCCGCGACGGACACTTCGGCCCAAAAGAACTCGATGTTCCGTCCGAGTTTCTCTCCTGGCTTACTGATCCGAAACAGAACGGCGGTGGCGCATTGATCGACTTCGGATGTTACGGTGCAAATTTAGCGACGTGGTTGATGCGTGGCGCGCTCCCGAATTCTGTCACCGCGGTGACCCAGCAATTGAAAAACGATGCGACCTACTTGCGCGTAGATGACGAAGCAACAATTATTCTCACCTATGCGAATGCACAGGCAATCATTCAAGGATCGTGGAATTGGCCCGACCATCGCAAGGATCTCGAGATCTTTGGCACCCATGGTTATGTTTTCACCCCCGACGCAACCAACGTCCGCATGCGCCTGCGGGGCGAACCCGCCGAAAGGTCAGTTGCGACCACAGAATTAGACAGGAACTACGACAACTGCTTCGCCTATCTGGCCGCAGTCGTTCGTGGCGAGTTGCCAGTTGAAAAGACTGACCGCTCCTCACTGGCGAACAACCTCATCGTCGTTCGTATTCTCGACGCTGCGCGACGCTCTGCGCAAACCCGACAGACTATTATCTTGGAGGGTGAATGCTAAATCGATCTGATGAGACTTATTAAAAAGTTGTCACGCTCGTTAGCTGTAGCGGCGGTGTCCCACCGCCGAAGAACCCTCGACCGTGAGGACACGGTCGCTACAATGCACTCTTTGTCGATTGTAGTTCAACTTTTAATCTAAGCTTACTGGAAACCCCTTTATGACGGCAACTAACAACTCTATTCGCGTTGCGCTCATCGGCTATGGCTTCGTGGGCAAGGCGTTTCACGCGCCGCTGATCAAGTCCGTGCCAGGCTTCGAGATCGCCGTCGTCGGCTCGCGAGACCCTGCAAAGGTGCACGCAGATCTGCCGGCCGCGCATGTAATTGCCGATCCCAAGGAAGCGGCTACCAACGCCAAGGTCGATCTTGTTGTCATTGCCAGCCCCAACGAGACTCATGTCCCGCTGGCGACCGCTGCGTTGAATGCAGGCAAGGATGTGGTGATCGATAAGCCATTCACGGTCACGCTCGCGGAAGCGCGCAAACTCACCGAGTTGGCACTGAAACAGAAACGGCTTCTTTCGGTATTTCAGAACCGCCGCTGGGATAGCGAGTTCCTGGGAGCGCGTGCGGCGATCGAGGAGGGTCGGCTCGGTGAGGTTCTCCACTTTGAATCCCACTTTGATCGTTTCCGCCCTGAGGTGCGTCCGCGGTGGCGCGAAACACCCGGGCCGGGTTCGGGGGTGTGGTATGATCTCGGTCCGCACCTCGCGGACCAAGCGCTGCAGCTATTCGGATTGCCAAAAACAATTGCCGGGAATTTGACGGTGCAGCGCCGTGAGGCGAAGACCGACGACTGGTTTCATGTCCTGCTGAACTACGATCGTCTCCGCGTGATTT
Organism: uncultured Verrucomicrobiae bacterium; assembly: GCA_963706955.1. Classification (GTDB taxonomy): domain Bacteria; phylum Verrucomicrobiota; class Verrucomicrobiia; order Chthoniobacterales; family Terrimicrobiaceae; genus DASTFP01. The sequence continues at coordinate 41,796 of CAVPOC010000007.1, forward strand.
TGCACGGTTCGGTCGTTGTTGCCGGAGGCACTCCCCGTATGGCCATCCATGGCACTGGCGGCAGCTGGCTAAAATACGGATTGGACGTTCAGGAGGAACAACTCATCAGTGGTGTGATTCCTGGACAGCCAGGCTGGGGTCAGGATCCTCGACCAGCCCTCTTCTACAATGGCCGAGATAGCCAACCTCTTGAGCTCCCTCTCCCCGCCGGCGATCAGCGCCAATACTATTTTGGAATTCGCGATGCCATTCGCAACGAAGGAGCGAATCCGGTCTCCCCCGCACAGGCAGTCGCAGTGATGGCGGTCCTGGAAACAGCCATCGAATCTTCGACCTCGGGCAAAGTGTTGCCGCTTCCCCTCACGGAGGCTGAGCAGGCCGCCTGGCAACAGTCGGTTGACCGGGCGGCTCGCGGAAACCCGCGGACGCCGGGCTCCTGAAGCGTGATAATTTTCTGTTCCGCCCAGGAGCGGCTGGCCGCATCCGCAAGCTCCAATGCCTTCACACCATCCTCAATGGTGATTGGGACAGGTCCACTCTCGTCGCACCGCGCCGAAGAATTGCGCCATCTCAGTGGCGTAGGCGGCGCTATAACGCTCGAGGAAGAACGCCTCCGGCACATCGGTGCTTACCGCTTTGCTCGTATAGGAGGCTACCTCGGTAGGTCGCACATTGCCGGCCTGAAGCATCCCCTTGCTTCCAAGGACTTCGAAACGCTGATCGTATCCATAGACTGCGCGCCGGCTCGTGTTTATTTGGCAGAGTTTGCCGCTGCGGGTCCGGATGGAGACGACGCTGGAGTCGATGTCTCCGGCTTCAGCGATCGCTGGATCGGTCAGACAACTGCCGGTGGCATAGACCGTCTCGGCATCCTCGCCGAGAATGAATCGAAACATGTCAAAGTCGTGGATGAGCATGTCCTTGAATATGCCCCCCGAGCCTTTGATGTAAGAAACCGGCGGTGCTCCCGGGTCGCGACTCGTGATGATGAGCATCTCCGGTTCGCCGATCTCGCCGGAGTCCAGCCGCTTTTTGAGGGCGGCAAAGGTCGGGTCGAAACGGCGGTTAAATCCGATCATACAGGTGACACCCGCCTTCGCGACAGACTCGGCACACCTACGAGCCCGATCCAGATCGAGATCTACGGGCTTCTCGCAGAAAATCGCCTTGCCGGCCGCCGCCGACCGCATGATAAGATCCGCGTGTGTCTCGGTAATGGAAGCAATGACCACTGCCTTGACAGAGGAGTCTCCCAGGACCGTTTCGCTAACGGCAGCTTGGGCCCCGTATTGCCTGGCGAGTTCAGCAGTCGCGTCAGGCGAAATATCAACCACGTATTTAAGTGACATCCCAGGCTGCCGAGCGAGGTTGGCAGCATGAATCTTTCCGATTCGACCAGCTCCAAATAATGCAACGTTCATAAAAGGCAAGATAGCTAACGAATGAATTGTTCGAGAGGCATTCAATCCGAATGGTAAGGGGCCAAGTTGGTAATTCGATATTCGGTTGAGCGTCTCGTGACTTAGAAATTCCAGCTCTTAGAGTAAGGCATCATAGAGAATTTCTGCGGGATGGTGCGCGATGCGTCCAGTGCCATCCTTGATCTGATGGCGGCAACTGGTGCCCGGCGCAGCGATGATCGTTTCGGCTGGAGCGGAGCGCACGCTAGGCAGCAGCACCAACTCTCCCACTTTCATTGACACGTCAAAATGCTCCTTTTCATATCCAAAGGATCCCGCCATCCCGCAGCAGCCGGAGGGGATAATTTGAACCTTGTAATCGACTGGCAATTCCAGAGCCTTGACCGTCGGGGTGAGGGACGCCAACGACTTCTGGTGGCAGTGGCCGTGCAGTTTGATATGCCGGGGCTTCTGAGTGAACGCTTCGCGACGGATGCGACCTGCATCCGCCTCGCGGGAGATGAATTCATCGATCAAGAGGGCGTTGGCCCCCAGAGCCTTGGCGGCGTCGACCAGACGCTCCGGAACAAGATCGGGAAACTCATCCCGAAATCCGAGAATCGCCGAGGGCTCGATCCCGACAAGGGGCGTTTGTGAGCTGACGACATCTTTGAGGAGCTCAACATTGCGGGTGGCCAGCTTCGCTGCGTCCCGCAGCAGACCTTTCGAGATTTGCGCTCGCCCACTATCCACGTGCCGAGGGATGATCACCTCGTAACCCAGACGATTGAGTAACTGAACGGTCTTGATACCGACATCGGCATCGTTGAAATTAGTGAATTCGTCGCAGAAGAGAAGGACGCGTCCATTAGCAAAGGAACCGTTCTTGTTCGCATGGAGACGATGCCAGCGACGTAAAGGCGTTTTGTTGAGCTTCGGAATCGAACGGCCGGTGGCGAAACCGGCAAACCTCTTGAAGAGCTGGGATGTCACCGCGTTGGTCACCACAAAGTTGAATAAACCAGGCGCCAGCGAGGCCAGGGACATCGCCTTGGAAAATCCGCCGATGAGCCGCGCCCGCAGCGGAATTCCTCGAGCATCGTAGCGTTGCTGCAGCCACTCGGCCTTGAGCCGTGCGACGTCAACGTTCGACGGGCACTCCGCCTTGCACCCCTTGCAGGAGAGACAGAGATCCATCACCGGAGCGATCTCGTCGCTGTCGAAGGGATTTGCTTTCGTGGAATTCGTAAGGACTTCGCGCAAAATGTTTGCGCGTGCGCGCGTGGTGTCACGCTCGTTCCGTGTGGCCATATAGCTCGGGCACATCGTGCCGCCCATGAGATGGGACTTGCGGCAGTCGCCGGAACCGTTGCATTGCTCCGCCGCTCTCAAAATGCCACGAGCCTCTGAGAACCTCAGGATGGTCTTGAATTCACGGACCGGCTGGTTGGGCTTGTAGCGCAAGCTTGCATCCATCGGGGGCGTGTCCGTGATCTTGCCCGGATTGAAGATCCCCGCCGAGTCCCACGTCTGCTTGATCGCACGAAAGAGCGCGTAGTTCTTTTCTCCGACCATCATCGGAAGAAACTCGCCTCGCAGGCGACCGTCGCCATGCTCACCACTCAGCGATCCCCCGAACCGCTTGGTGAGTTGCGCGATCTCCGTGCCGACGATTCGGAAGAGCTTCTGATGCTCTTGAAGCTTCAGATTCAAGATCGGGCGGAGGTGCAGTTCGCCGGAGGCGGCGTGACCGTAATGCACGGCCGAGAGACCATAACGGGCCAAAATCTCGTCGAACTCGCGCACATAGGCTGGCATGTCCTCCGGATCGATAGCCGTATCTTCGATCACCGCGACCGGCTTGGCATCGCCAGGGATGTTGGCGAGCAACCCAAGCGCCGCCTTTCGCAGGTTCCAGACACGATTGACATCCGAACCCCAGACAACCGGATAGTGGTATCCCAGCCCAGCAGCGCGCAATTCGCTCTCGACCTGCGCCGCGACCGCGCCGACCTCCTCGCGTGTGCCGGCGGCCAATTCAACAGCGAGAATGGCGCCCGGGTCGCCCTGCACGAAAAAGCGATTCTTGCTTTGCTCGAGGTTCGTCTTAGTGCACTCGAGAATATTGTCATCCATTAGCTCGCAGGCGCGCGGCGCGTGACGCAACGCCACCAGATTTGCGCGAAGGGCCTCGTCGATGTTGGTGCAGTGAACGCAAACGAGGGCCGATTCACGCGGTGGCAATGGCTCGCAAGTCAAAGTGATCTCAGTCAAGAAAGCGAGCGTCCCCTCTGACCCTGCAAGCAAACGGCAAAAGTTGAACAGCGGACCGTCCGCGGTCAAAGGGGCGCAATCCGACAGCAGGTCGATGGCATAGCCGGTATTGCGGCGGTGAATTGATCTTTTCGGAAACTGGCGGTTGATCTCGGCGCGATTTTCGGGATCGCCGAGTAGCCGTTTTGTCTCGCGATAAATTGCGGCTTCCAGAGTATCGCCTGCGCACTTGCCTTCAAATTCATTGGAGGAAAGTGGTCCGAACTCCGCGATCGAGCCATCGCTTAAGACCGCTCGGGCCGAGGTGACATGCTCGCGTGTGCTGCCATAAACCACCGAATTCGCGCCGCAAGCATTGTTTCCAACCATGCCTCCGATCATGCAGCGATTTTGTGTCGAAGTCTCGGGAGCGAAGAAAATCCCATGGGGGACGAGCGCAAGATTCAGCTCGTTTCGAACCACGCCAGGTTGGACGCGCACGCGGCCACGCTTGGCATCAATCTCGATGATGGCGTTAAAATGACGTGACACATCGACGACAATCCCGCGACCGACGACCTGCCCGGCCAGGGAAGTTCCGGCCGTCCGTGGGATCAGCGAAGTATGATGGGTGCGGGCAAAGGAGACGAGTTTGCGGATGTCTTGCTCGTTCTTGGGAAAGGCGACCGCCTGCGGAATCTCCCGATAGACCGACGCATCCGTGGCGTAAAGTTTTCGCGACATCGCATCGAAATGGAGCGAACCGTCAAGTTCAGCGCTTAATCGCCGGAGGTCGGAAGTGTTGTCGGAACTCACATTGCTTCCTGCCAAAGTTTCCCTAGCGGCGTAGATCCTCGCTCATGCGGTTCTCAGAAAGCGGTGCCGGAGTTCCGCGCTCTCGTGAACAGAACGATCGCTCATTGGATTTCAGAAATCTTGACCGGTCGTCTTTCCTTCCAGCTCGTGGTCACCGCGATCGCCAGACGCAAAGTTTCCAGGGCGTCTTCAGGGCCCGGCGACGGTTTCTTACCCTCCTGCAGAGCCTTGAAGAAGCTTTGCAGCTGAAGTTGGTAGGCCTTTTCGAATCGATCCGGAAAGTTCTCGAAATGATCGAACGTGGATGAGAATTCGCGGGCGAAGAGCAGGGGAGTCTTTTGAGGTGCCTCGATGACGACCTTGCCAATTGCGCCCGCGACCTCCGTCCGGATATCATAGCCCCAATTCGAGTGACGGGATGTTTCCGCGACCCCTAAGACCCCGTTCTGAAAACGCAAGAGAGTCGTCGCCGTATCAACGTCGCCGGCCTGGGAAAAGCGTTCATCGATCAAGACCGCTCCCCAAGCCTGAACTTCCTCTACTTCGCCGACCAAAAAGCGCGCAAGATCAAGATCATGCACCGCCATGTCGAGGAACAAGCCACCGCTAGATTTTAGGAAGTTGAGGCTAGGCGGATAGGTGTCGCGGCTTAGCGCGCGGAAGGTTTCCAGCTTTCCTAATTCGCCTGCGTCGATACGTGCCTTGGCCTTGGCATAGCCCGGATCAAACCTTCTCATAAATCCGATCTGGACCAAAGCTCCTCGTTGCTGTGCCAGCCGAACCACGCGGTCGGTCTCGGCAAGGTCAAGCGCAATTGGCTTCTCGCTGAAAATCGCCTTGCCCGCGTTGACGGCCAACTCGATGAGGCGCGCATGCGTCTCGGTGGGTGTGACGATGACGACAGCATCGACGCCAGGATGCGTAATCGCCTTCTCGATATCGGTGAGGGCGACTTCGGCATTCGAAATGCCCTTCCCGCGCTCAGCCGCATCCCTGTTCGGATCGGCAACGGCGACCACCCGCACGCCGCTTAACCCCACCAGATTTCGGAGATGAGTTTCGCCCATCCGGCCCACGCCCAGAAAGGCGACGCCGATCGTTCCTGCTGCCATAGGGCTCTATTTAATGAGTGATTTAACCCGCTCGCTTAGGCGAGGCGGAGACATCTTAAACAGATCAAGCAGATAGTCATTTGGGGCCGACTCGCCCCAGCGATCCTCGATGCCGAAGCGAACGACTTTTCGGGGCGAAGCTTCGGACAGAATTTCAGCAACCAAACCACCCAACCCGCCGTAGATCGTGTGTTCTTCAACCGTAATGACCAACTTGGCCTTCTCGGACGCGCTGACGACTTCCTCCTTGTTTATCGGTTTGATCGAGGGCAAATGCAGCACGCCCGCCGAAATACCGTCAGCTTCGAGGAGCTTGGCGGCCTCGACGCAACGCAGACTTTGCGGTCCGGTCGAAATCAACAACACGTCGCTGCCCTCCCGCAAGGAAATCGTCTTCCCCGGCACGAAGCTATACGACTCATCGAAGAAATTTGGCGATGCGTCGCGCGCCAGGCGCAAGTAGACCGGGCCCTGGAAGTCAGTGGCCCAGCGAATGATCGCTTCCCCCTCGATAGCGTCGGCCGGCGCGAGGACGGTCATATCCGGCATCGCGCGCATGATGGCGAGATCTTGAACGTCTTGGTGCGTCTTGCCGGTCAAGCCGGTCAGAATCCCTGAATAGGCGGCGCCGATCTTAACATTCGCACGGGTCTGTGCGACCAGCATGCGGATCGGATCGATTGCCCGATGCGTGAAGAAGACCGTGAAGGTGGAAAGCCAGGGCACAAACCCTAGCGATGCCAATCCAACGGCCACGCCGACAAAGTTCTGCTCGGCAATTCCCATTTGCAAAAACCTGTCCGGATAAGCGATCGCGAATTTATCCGCCTTCGTGGAATTGGCCAAATCGGCGTCCAGGACGAGGACATTGGGATTTGTCCAACCGAGAGCGACCAGCGTATCTCCAAAAACATCTCGTAGGGCTTTCATGCTATTGTCTCCTCGATGCCAAGCTCCTTGGCAATGATTCTCAGTTCATCTTTGGTGGCAACTTTCGAGTGCCATTCGTGCTTTCCTTCCGTGAAATGCACTCCCTTTCCTTTGACAGTATGCGCGATGATCATCGTCGGCTGATCGGATTCTCCGGACGCTTTCACGCTTTGTAAGGCGGGGACGACTTGCGAGAAATCATGGCCGTTAATCTCGATACATCGCCAGCCGAGTTTTTCGAAGATCCCTCGCAGATCAACTCCTCCCCACGGATCGCGACGATCACCGCGGTGCTGCTCGTTCACCGCGAGCACCCAGCCAAATTGCTGCAAGCCGTTCCAATCAAGAATCGCGGTGAGATTTCCCAGCTTATAACGCGGTGCAATGTGCAAAGCTTCCCAGACCATCCCCTCCTGAAGTTCACCGTCACCGAGGACAACAAACGTGTGGAACTTCTTACCGCGCAATCGTGCGCCCAAGGCAAAACCCAGGCCAACCGAAAGCCCCTGGCCAAGCGAACCGGTTGAAGTATCGATGCCAGGCAGCTTGGTAACATCGGGATGCCCTTGCAAACGCGAGTTTCCTTTGTCGAAAGTTTTTAACTCCTCGATGGGAAGATATCCCCGCAAAGCCATCACCGCATACTGGCCAATGGATGAGTGGCCCTTGGAAAGAATGAAGCGGTCGCGATCCTCCCATCCGGGGTCTTCCGGCTTGACGTCCATGACGCGAAAGTAGAGCGCGACCAAGAGATCCATCGCCGAGAATGGGCCTCCGACGTGGCCTGCACCGCTACCCGCCACCGTGCTGATCGCCAGCCAGCGGCCCTTTCGAGCCAGCGCCTCAAGCTCCTTGTAATCTGAATTGTTGCTCATATGTCTTAGGTTAGCCTAGTTGTTCTAAGGTTCGTTGACTTAGCGTTTCGTAGAGGTCCACTGGCCGGAACGCGCCGACTGGTCCATCGCCTCGATGATTTCCTGATTTCTTGCTCCGAAGGAGAAATCCGGAAAGCAACCCGCGTTTGATCCAACTCCCTGGACGAGGTCGTGGACTTCGAAGACTTTCATATCAAAATAACCAAGCCCACCGCCGGCGAAATCGAAACCAAAGAAGGCCGAATACTGTGGAACTTGCGAACCGCAATAGATTGTTTTGAAACCGCGATCGCGTTTTTCCTCGCCCATGCGGAAAACTTGCAGCTCGTTGAACCGCTCTCCGTTGTTATAGATTGTCCCCTCCGTCCCGCAGACCTCCCAGAAGACGCCGAAAACCCGTCCGGCACAGACGCGCGAAGCTTCGATGACTCCAGCGGCTCCTGATTCAAACTTAACCAGAGACTGGATCTGATCCTCATTTTCGACGACGCGTTTTTTAGCATCCGCGGTGATCTTGCTCCCGTAACCGGCATCAAAATCCGGCACCGGACGTTCCTTGAAGATGGTTTGGGTGGAAGCGGAGACCTCGGTGATGTCTCCCATAAGGAATTGGGCCACCGAGACGGTGTGCGCACCAAGATCGCCCAACGCTCCACTTCCGGCCAACTCTCTCGAGCAGCGCCATGACCAGGGCAGCAACGGATCGTTGAAAAACCCCTGATCGAACCTTCCGCGAAACCTGATCGGCTCCCCAATTTCGCCTCTGTCGATAATCTGTTTGGCGACGAGCGCCGCGGGCGTTTTCAGGTTGTTGAAGGCGACCAGGGTATGCACGCCGGCTTTCTTTGCCGCAGAAGCCATTTGCTGGGCGTCCTCGACTTTCACGGCCATCGGTTTCTCGCAATAGACATGCTTGCCCGCTTCCATGGCGACCAGCGCCGGCTCGACGTGTAAATTGTTCGGAGTGGTGATATCGATCACGTGGACGTTTGGATCTTCAATCATGCGCCTCCAATCGCCGTAGGCCTTTTCAAAGCCCAAGCGACGGCGCGATTGCTCGGCCAACGTGTCGTTCTGATCCGCAACTGCATACAAGACCGGTGTGCAAGGCAGGTTGCGATAGAGAATGCCCGCCCTTCGATAAGCATCTGCATGCGCCTGCCCCATAAACCCGGACCCAATCAGTCCAATGTTTAGTGTCTTTGACATAGATTTTTTCGCCGGCGGTTAAAAGATCAGGTCCTTCGCAAAACGATACGCTTTTTCCGCATAAACCTTCGGGGTCGCCTTGGCCGGGTCTTGTTCCGCTTCAACGATCACCCAGCCACGATAGCCCGAGTTCCGGACAAACTTTCCCAATTCGGAGAAGTCCACATCACCATCGCCGGGGACAGTGAAATATCCCTCCCTGACTCCGGCGTTGAAGCTGGCATCACTTTCTAGAATTCGCTTGAGGACAGCTCGACGGACGTCTTTGAGGTGAATGTGCACGATGCGGCTGCCAAATCGCCGAATAATTTCAGCGTAGTCCGCGCCCGCCGCGGTCGCATGGCCGGTGTCGAGCAGCAAGCCAACCGAATCCTTGGTGGCGTCGCAGAAAGCTGCAATTTCGTCGGCCTTCTCCACCAGCATCATCAAGTGGTGGTGATAAGCAAAAACGAGTCCCTCTTCTTTCAGGCGCTCGGAGAAAACCTCCACCTTCCTCGCGTAGGCCGGAAGATCGATCGATTTTAGCTCGGGACTCTGGCTCAACGGCAGGTTAAGGTCAGCGTTGCCCGGCATCTTGCCACATTCTCCATAGACGAGGATGCTCGTTCCACATCCCTTGAGTAAGGCAATATGATCTGCGGCCGCCTTCCATTCTTCTTCCAATGACCGGTCCGCAAGGAATCCCGAATACCATCCAGCGGCCAAGACAAGGCCATATTCTGAGAGCTTCGCTCGCAACACCGCGGGATCTTTGGGAAACTTCCGCCCAAGCTCCACTCCTTTGTAGCCGATTTCCGATGCTTCGCGCAGACATTGCTCCAGTGGAATCTCGTCACCGAGATCGTGGAGCACATCGTTGGTCCAACTCAGCGGACTGATTCCCAACCGAACGCCATCGAGAGATTTGTTCGAAGTTTCCGTCTTACTATTCATAAAACAACTCTGTGGCGGTGCGTCTCCGTTGAGACAACTGGGGAACCGCTGGAGATTAGCCGCAGACGATGAGCTATTCGCTCACAAGCAACGGCGTGCTTCTCTTTTGCCAGTATTTCAGGCAACGAAGCAACCCATTTTCGGGCGCCGGACTCGGTTCTGGGTCAAAATCTCCGGGATCGTGTCAATCATTCATTCGTAAGCAATCCGTAAGTCGGCCGTCAAGGAAAGAATCCCAGATATTTCTGGCGGCACCAGCTGGAGGCGCAATCTGCCGCCTCGGTTCCCCATGGATCGCCGAGCGATTTATTCTATAGTAAGTATTTATGGTTAATTCATATGCGTATATACTACCGTTCTGCGTCGCGCCGCGGGCAATTTGAGATTGCTTTCTGCGATTTTCTCCTTGATCTTGCCTGAACGATTCGCAACTCTGCGCTTTCGCTTGAAAGCGAGCGTGCGATTTTCCCCGAGAGACCAGCAGTTATGACGACGACACTTTCTCTACAAGACTCCGATCTCTTTCGGCAGCAGGCATATATTGGCGGCCGCTGGTGCGACGCAGAGAGCGGGGCAACCATCGAGGTGAATAATCCTGCCACAGGAGAAATCATGGGAACGGTTCCGCGGATGGGCGCAAACGAGACCTGGCGTGCCATTGAGGCCGCAAAGGACGCTTTCAGCGACTGGAGCCAAAGACCTGCCAAGGAGCGAACCAACCTGATGCGCCGCTGGTATGATTTGATCATGGCGAACGTTGACGATCTGGGTGCGCTGATGACTGCGGAGCAGGGCAAGCCCCTGGCCGAGGCCAAGGGCGAAGTGGCTTATGCCGCTTCCTTTATTGAATGGTTCGCCGAGGAGGCCAAGCGGGTCTACGGAGATGCGATCCCCTCGCCCTGGAAGGATCGCCGGCTTAGTGGTAATCAAACAGCCGATCGGCGTCTGTGCGGCGATGACGCCGTGGAATTTTCCGGCGGCCATGATCGCGCGGAAAGCCGGTCCGGCGCTGGCGGCTGGCTGTACAATGATCGCGAAACCGGCGAGCTCAACTCCCTATTCCGCTTTCGCGCTCGCGGTCCTGGCCGAGCGCGCCGGGATTCCCTCCGGAGTCCTGAACGTTGTCACTGGCGATTCCAAGGAGATCGGAGGGGAAATGACTTCGAATCCCGATGTCCGCAAGATCACCTTCACCGGGTCAACGGAAGTCGGCCGTTTGCTCATGAAGCAGAGCTCCTCCACAATAAAGAAGCTTTCCCTGGAGCTGGGCGGCAACGCTCCTTTCATTGTCTTCGACGACGCTGATTTGGATGCCGCAGTCGAAGGGGCGATTATCTCGAAATATCGCAACGCGGGCCAGACCTGCGTTTGCGCGAATCGGTTATATGTCCAGGCGGGCGTGTATGATGCTTTTGCGGAGAAATTGGTCGCGGCGGTCGCGAAGCTTAAGGTGGGCAATGGCTTCGAGCCGGGAGTCCAACAGGGTCCTTTGATTGATAAAGCCGCCGTCGAAAAGGTGGAGGAACATATCGAGGATGCCGTTTCGAAAGGCGGCAACGTTCTGTTGGGCGGCAAGCGCCATGCCCTCGGCCAGACATTTTTTGAACCGACGGTGCTTGCCGGCGTCACTTCCCAAATGAAGGTGGCCAAGGAGGAAACCTTTGGCCCATTGGCTCCTCTCTTCCGGTTTGAAACCGACGAAGAAGGGCTCCAAATGGCCAATGACACGGAATTCGGCTTGGCCAGTTACTTCTTCAGTCGCGACGTCGGTCGGATTTGGCGCGCCGCCGAGGCACTGGACTCGGGCATGGTGGGAATCAATACCGGCTTGATCTCGAACGAGGTCGCGCCATTTGGTGGCGTTAAGCAGTCGGGGCTAGGCCGCGAAGGCTCCCACTACGGCATCGAAGAATTCCTCGAGATCAAATATCTCTGCTTCGGCGGCCTCGATAAGTAGGCGCTGTGTAAATGATCAAGTTCCCCCTACAAGACTCGGATCTCTTCCGGCAGCAGGCCTACATCGGGGGGAACTGGTGCGACGCGGAGAGCGGCGCGACTATCGAGGTAAACAATCCAGCCACTGGAGAGATCCTGGGCACAGTTCCGCGCATGGGGGCGAACGAAACCTGGCGCGCCATCGAGGCGGCCAAGGATGCCTTTGCCGACTGGAGTCGAAGACCGGCGAAGGAGCGAAGCAACCTGATGCGGGGTTGGTACGATTTGATCATGGCCAACGTGGACGATTTGGGAGCCCTGATGACGGCCGAGCAAGGCAAGCCGCTCGCTGAAGCCAAGGGAGAAGTTGCCTACGCGGCCTCCTTTATCGAATGGTTCGCCGAAGAAGCCAAGCGGGTCTACGGAGATACGATCCCGTCGCCGTGGAAGGACCGCCGACTCGTCGTGATCAAGCAGCCCATTGGAGTTTGTGCAGCCATTACACCGTGGAATTTTCCAGCGGCGATGATCGGTCGAAAAGCTGGCCCGGCGCTCGCCTCGGGATGTACCATGCTTGCCAAGCCGGCTGAATCCACACCGTTTTCCGCCTTGGCCCTGGCGGTGCTTGCTGAGCGAGCCGGCATCCCGGCAGGCGTCTTCAACGTTCTCACCGGGGAGGCCAAAGAAATTGGCGGGGAGATGACCTCCAACTCGGATGTCCGCAAGATCACCTTTACCGGATCAACGGAGATCGGCCGTTTGCTCATCAAGCAAAGCGCCGACACCATCAAGAAGCTTTCGCTAGAACTCGGAGGCAATGCACCGTTTATCGTCTTTGACGACGCTGATCTCGACGCCGCGGTCGAGGGAGCAATTATTTCCAAGTACCGCAACGCCGGGCAAACCTGTGTTTGCGCGAACCGTATTTATGTTCAAGCCGGCGTTTATGATGCCTTCGCTGAAAAACTCGTGGCGGCGGTTGGAGAGCTGAAGGTTGGCAATGGATTTGACCCCGAGGTTCTCCAGGGACCGCTGATCGATTTTGCCGCCGTCGAGAAGGTTGAAGATCATATTCAGGATGCCGTCGCCAAGGGAGGCCGAGTTCTCCTTGGTGGCAAGCGACATGCCCTGGGTCAGACCTTTTTCGAACCCACCGTTCTCAGCGAGGTAACTTCCCAGATGAAGGTTGCCCGCGAGGAGACCTTCGGCCCTCTGGCGCCGCTTTTCCGCTTCGAGAGCGATGAAGAAGGCATTCAGATGGCCAACGACACCGAATTTGGTCTGGCGAGCTACTTTTACAGTCGAGACATCGGCCGCGCGTGGCGAGCCGCGGAAGCGTTGGAGTGCGGTATGGTCGGCATCAATACGGGACTGATTTCCAATGAAGTCGCCCCGTTCGGCGGAGTTAAACAATCGGGACTTGGACGCGAAGGTTCTCACTACGGCATGGATGACTTTTTGGAAATAAAGTACCTTTGCTTCGGCGGCCTCGAAACGTGAACGTCCACTCTCACGAAGGCGTGGCCACCTCGCTCAGCGGGACGTCGAAGCAAAGCGCGACCATCATGAACAACCAACGGCGGACAAGGCGACTTGCCAAGACTTCCCGCGCGGAGCCGCCGTTGACCATGGACGAACGCCGCGAAACCATTGTCGACTTCTTAAAAAAGGAAGCTAAGATCAGCGTCGAAGAGCTCTCCGGTAGACTTAAGGTTAGTCAAGTCACGATCAGAAAGGACTTGGACAGCCTCGAGAAGCGAGGACTGATCGAGCGAAGTCATGGGAACGCCATCTTTTCGCAGCAGAGCCGATTTAATATTGCCTTCCTCGAGAAGCTGCAAATGCAAGCGCGGGAGAAGGACCTGATTGCCAAGGTTGCCGCCAGCTACGTTCACGAAGGAGATTCGATCATCCTGGACTCGGGAACAACCACCCTCTCGCTGGCGAAGGCTTTGGTCGGAAGGTTCAAATCCCTCTTCGTCATTACTAACTCAGTTCCGGCCGCTCTGGAATTAACCAAGGCCGGATACGATCTTCTCTTGGTCGGCGGGCAGGTGCGTAAACATAGTTTGTCGCTCCTCGGCCCTTGGGCGGTCAAAAATCTCGAAAGCTATCATGTCGACCGAGCATTTATGGGAACTTCGGGCATCACCCTGGCACATGGATTTAGCACCCCCGATTCATTGGACGCTCAGATGAAACAGACAATGATCCGGATTTCCGATAAGGCTTATGTTCTCACAGATTCGTCGAAGTTCGGTCACAATTGCATGGTTAGTTTCGCTAAGTGCTCAGAGATCCATCTAACACTTACGGATTCGCGCCTTCCGCAAAGGCTTCTCAAGGAATTTAAGCAACAGGGAGTCGATATTCGGATTGTCAGCGCCAACTCCAACTCTGAGCATTAGTTATGCAAAAGCTTAGAACACCATCTGGGATTGGCGAAGCTGCCCCGTCTCCACAAGCGTTCGACGCCAGGTCGAGAAAGTCACTGCCACGAAATCGACCGCGCCGTCTCTTACACGGAACTGCCGTGGCCGGTCCCGAGCCGCTCGCCGGGCCCGTTTCGTCTCTGATTTTTCACACCCTGAAGCTCTTCCCGATGAACCTTCAATTAGCGCCGCGCAATATTAGCTCGGCGGCATTTTTCACCATTATATTCTTGCATAGATGAAATCGATGGCTTACGAGTCCCCCCAGAGGCTAGCTGAGCAGCGATCGGCCGCCGGGCATGTGTCCCCGGGAGTCGAGAGCTGGTCTTCAGTCTTTCAACAAGAAAGTCCCCAGGAAATCACAAACACTTACCCGCCCGCAGAGTCCGGGCGTTTACACTGCAGGAGAATACACCAAATGAAACGCTTAGTAATGGCCCTGGCCGCTATCGCCCTTATGATGACTGCCGCGATCGCACAGAACGTCGGAGTGTCGATGGCTTATTTCGACGACCTTTTCCTCACCAATCTTCGTGAGGCGATGTCGGCACAGGCAAAGCAAGCAGGAGTAAAGCTTCAATTCGAGGACGCCCAAGGCGACATCGGCAAGCAACTCAGTCAGATTCAAAACTTCATCGCCCAGAAGGTCGATGTGATCGTGGTCAACCCCGTCGATAGCTCGGCGACCGCTCAGATGACCAAACTGCTCAAAGATGCGAAGATCCCGGCGGTTTACGTGAATCGGCAGCCGCTCGAGCCGCTCGATCCTAATGATCCGATCGTCTATGTGGGCTCGGACGAAAACGTGTCAGGGAAGCTCGAGGGTGAGGCAATCGCCAAACTTCTTAAGGGCAAAGGCAATGTCGTCATTATGATGGGCGAGCTCGCCACCCAGGCGGCCGCGCTGCGCACCGAAGGCGTCGAAAAGGTCTTCGCCCAACACCCTGAGATAAAGGTCGTGCAAAAGCAGACCGCCAACTGGCGCCGCAACGAGGCCATCGACCTCATGAACAACTGGCTGGTGGCGGGCACCAAGATTGATGCGGTCGCCGCGAACAACGACGAAATGGCCATCGGAGCTATTATCGCTTTGCAACAGGCGGGCAAGGATCCGAAGAGCATGGTTATCGGCGGCGTTGATGCGACTACTGACGCCCTCAAAGAAATGGAGAAGGGCAATTTGGCAGTGACCGTTTTCCAAGATGCCAAGGGGCAAGGCAAAGCGGTGGTTGATTCTGCCGTCAAGCTCAAGAAGGGCGAAAAGTTCGAGTCTCCTTACGTCTACATCCCCTTCCAATTGGTTACACAGGAGAACTACAAGGAGTTCCTGAACAAGTAAGGCTGTTTAGCTGCGCCGCCGCAAGGCGGCGCAGCCTCCTGCGCTCATCAACATCTAAACGGAGAGTTACGCCATGTCGCCCTCAGCTCCTCAGGAACCTTTCAACGCGACCCAAGTTGCAGGGGTGGTGTTGCCGGACGCTCCTTACCTCCTTGAGGCCGAGGGGGTCCGTAAAGAATTCCCGGGCGTCGTCGCGCTCGATGGAGTCAGGCTGCAGATTCGTCCGGGAACCGTCCATGCGTTGATGGGTGAAAATGGCGCCGGCAAATCGACGCTGATGAAGATCATCGCCGGCGTTTATCAGCCGGACACCGGGGAAATTCGCCTGAAAGGCAAACCGGTAAAACTCACGACGCCCCTGGCCGCGCTGGATGCGGGAATCGCAATGATTCACCAGGAGTTGAACCTGATGCCTTACATGACCGTGGCCGAAAACGTCTGGATTCGGCGCGAGCCGATGAAGGGCCTCGGATTTATGGACTTCGTGGATCATGCGGAGATGCGCCGAATGACCGAGCATCTGTTTCGCCGCTTGAACATCGACATCGATCCGGAAATCGAAGTTCGGTATCTTACGGTTGCCAATCGGCAGATCGTCGAGATTGCTAAGGCGGTCTCTTTCGAATCCGACATTCTGATCATGGATGAGCCCACTTCCGCGCTGACCGAGCGCGAAGTCGAACATCTCTTCGCGATCATTGCGGACCTCAAGGCCCATGGCGTCGGTATCGTCTACATCACCCACAAGATGGATGAGGTCTTCGAGATTGCCGACGACGTCTCCGTCTTCCGCGATGGTCGCTACATTGCCACTCATCGGGCGAAAGACATCAACCGTGAGATCCTGATAAAAGAAATGGTCGGTCGCGACCTCGACGCCATGTTCCCCAAGGAAATTGTCCCGATCGGCGACGTGGCTCTCTCGGTGAAGAACCTTACGCTTGAGGGCGTTTTTCGTGATATCTCCTTCGACCTCCGCAAGGGGGAGATTCTGGGTTTAGCCGGGCTGGTCGGGGCAGGGCGAACCAACGTCGCCGAGACGATCTTCGGAGTTACCCCAGCCACCGGAGGAGAGATCTTCGTCAATGGCAAGAAATTGGTCGTTGATTCTCCGCACACGGGCATGCACGCAGGAATGGCGTTCTTGACTGAGGACCGCAAGGACACAGGTTGCTTCTTGGTCCTCTCCGTGCTTGAGAACATGGAAATCGCAGTCCTGATGGACCGCTACGTCAAGGGTGGATTCGTCAACCAGGCGGACGTAAATTCAGAATGCGAAAAGCTTAAGAGCGTTCTTAGAATCAAGACGCCCAATCTCCATGAACGCATCGAGAACCTGAGCGGTGGCAATCAGCAAAAAGCTTTGATTGGACGCTGGCTGCTGACTACGCCGAAGATCCTGATCCTCGATGAGCCCACCCGCGGGATCGACGTGGGGGCTAAAGCTGAAATCCACAGGTTGATCTCGAAGCTGGCCGGGGAGGGTCTCGCGGTGATTATGATTTCTTCCGAAATGCCGGAAATCCTTGGAATGAGCGATCGAATTATGGTGATGCACGACGGCCACGTTACCGGTTTTCTGGACCGAGCCGAGGCCGATCAGGTCAAGATCATGCACCTCGCCTCCGGCTGATTAATGGACCCAAGTCGGACGAATCAGGATAACGCAGCAATACCGATGAAATTGGAGGAACAGTAATGAGCAACGAGGTCAAAACTCAGGTGGGCCAGGAGGTAAGTGCCACTGCGCCTCCGGAACGAAAACGAGAGGGCCGTAAGCTGCCCGCCGAAGCGGGCATACTGTTCATTCTGATCGGTATTGCGGTGCTCTTTGAAATCATGGGCTGGGTCTTTAAGGGTGACACGTTTCTGTTCAATCCCCAGCGGCTGTTTATCATCGTTCTTCAGGTTTCGGTCGTTGGCTTGCTTGCCATTGCGGTGACCCAAGTGATTATCACGGGAGGCATCGATCTATCTTCCGGATCTGTCCTGGCGATCTCCGCAATGGTCGCGGCAAGTTTCGCTCAGACGCCTGAGAACACCCGTGCCGTTTATCCAGCGCTAACCAATCTCCCCTTCGTAATTCCACTGCTCGCGGGTTTATGCGTGGGTATTTTAGCGGGATTAGTTAACGGCAGCTTGATTGCTAAAACAGGGATTCCTCCTTTCATCGCGACCCTCGGCATGATGGTGGCGGCCCGTGGACTTGCGCGGGCTTACACCGGGGGCCAACCCGTCAGCATGCTTTCTCCAAAGTTTACCTGGATCGGATCCGGGTACATGCCGGTGATTATTTTCCTGGTGACCGCGCTCATATTCCACATTGCGCTGAAGTATACCCGATACGGTAAATTCACTTATGCCATTGGAGCGAACCCGCAGGCGGCGCGCGTCTCTGGTATCAATGTCGGGCGCCATCTGATCGTTGTTTACTCGATTGCGGGCCTGCTTTCAGGACTCGCCGGAGTCGTAACTGCAGCTCGCGCGTCCACTGGTCAAGCAGGCATGGGACTGGGTTATGAACTCGATGCCATCGCTGCAACCGTCATCGGCGGCACGAGCCTTACTGGTGGGATTGGCCGCATCGGCGGGACCGTCATCGGCATGGTGATTCTCGGCATCATGACGAGCGGATTCACGTTTCTCGGTGTAGACGTCTATTACCAGGATATCGTGAAGGGCGTGATCATCGTCGCTGCGGTCTCCGCCGACATGTATCGCCAGCGCAAGCGCAGGAAGGCTTAGCCTCGAACGATTCTGCGGCAGCCGCTGCACTCGCCGGAGTGGGCAGGCGCGTTCGCGAATGACTTGTCTTCGACCGAGCAACGCACGATCCATCTATGCCAGCTAGTCTTCAGAGAAAAGTAAGAGTGGGAATGATTGGGGGCGGACCGGGCGCATTCATCGGCGGCTCGCATCGGATCGCCATGCGTCTCGATGATCGCTATCAACTCGTCGCCGGTGTCTTCTCGCGAAATCGTGAAAAGTCCCTGGCCGCTGCACGCGAGCTCGGGATTTCTGAAGATCGCGTCTACCCAGATTATGAAACCATGGCCACGCGCGAGACGGAACGCGAGGACGGAGTCGATGCGGTGGCCATTGTCACGCCGACCGACAGTCACTACAAAATCGCGAAAAAGCTGCTCGAAGCCGGGCTCAATGTAATTTGCGATAAGCCCCTCTGCCTCTCGGTGGTGGAAGCAAGGGAATTGCAAGCTCTCGCCGAAAAGGGCGAACTAATTCTTTGCCTGACGCACAACTACTCGGGTTACGCCATGGTGCGCCACGCTGCGCGCCTGGTTCGAAATGGCGACCTCGGAGAGGTCAAGATGGTTCAAGTGGAACACGCTTCCGGTTGGGCAGCCAAGCTACTGGAAAAACAGGGCCACACCCAGGCTGCCTGGAGAATGGATCCAGCCTTGGGTGGCGAGGCGAGCGTTCTCTACGATTTGGGAACCCACGCGCATCAGTTGGCGCGCTTTATAACAGGTCTGGAAGTTTCGGAAGTGGCCGCTGAATTGAGCAAAGTGGTTGCCGGTCGGGAGATCAATGATAACGCCAACGTGCTTTTGCGCTTTACGAACGGCGCTCGCGGTAGCCTCTGGGTAACGATGGCCGCAGTCGGCAACGAACACGGACTTCGTATTCGTGTCTATGGAGAACGCGGCAGCCTCTTCTGGCATCAAGAGGACCCTCACCATCTGCTCTTCTCCCCGATCGACGGCCCCCCACGGATTCTCGCGCAAGGCGCCGAATGGCTTTCCCCAGATGCCGCCAAATGGACCCGCGCAGGTCTTGGGCATCCGGAGGGCTTTTTCGAAGCGTTCGCCAACCTCTACACCGAGGTTGCCGACGCCTTGCTCGCCAAAGCAGAAGGGCGGCCAGTCGCGAAAGCAGAGTTGGGATTTCCCGACGCTTCCGATGGCCTCAAAGGGGTCGCCTTTGTCGAGGCGGCGATGCGCTCTTATGCGGCTGGGGGCGCATGGACTGCGTTAGAAACCAACTAAAAACTAATACTCGCAATATGCTTAAAATAGCCGTCATCGGAGCTGGTTTTATCGGCTCGGTCCACGCAAAGAACGTCGCCCGCCATCCTGGGACGCAATTGGTCGCTGTCAGCGATGTAAATTTGGAAGCCGCCAAGAAGCTGGCCGCGACGACCGGTGCGAAGGCAGTGGGCGACCCCGCCGAGATCTTCAGCGACAAGGAGGTGGAGGCCGTCTTTATTTGTTCCTTAACAAGCACGCATGTTGACTTTCTGAAACGATCAGCCGAATCCGGCAAAGCCGTTTACTGCGAAAAGCCGATCGGTTTGGATTACCAGGAAGCGGTCGAGGCGGTGAAGGTCGTTCGAGCGGCCAAAGTTCCCGCCATGCTAGGCTTCAATCGAAGGTTCGATCCCAACCATGCAGCCCTGCAAGATGAAGTGAGGCGTGGCGAAGTCGGTAAGTTGGAGATAATCCAAATGACCTCGCGCGGACCGAGCCTGCCGGCAATTAGCTATCTGGCGACCTCAGGCGGGCAGCTCAAGGACCAAACCATTCATTTTTTCGACCTTCTGCGGTGGATTACCGGTGATGAAGCAGAAGAGGTGTATGCTATCGGAGCGGCCATGGTAGATCCACGAGTGGCCGAAGTTGGCGATGTCGACACGAGCATCTTGGCAATTCGAATGGAATCGGGAGCGCTTTGCCAGATCGACTCCGCGAGACGCACCGGCTACGGATACGATGAGCGCATCGAAGTCTTCGGATCAACCGGAATGGTGGAGTCGCGACGCCAGCGGGCGCGAGGAGTTTCGCGCTATGTCGGCGACAAAGTCATCGACGATGGTCTGCACGCAGGCTGGTTCGAAAGAATAGAACAAAGCTACTTTCAAATACTCGACGCCTTCGTCGATGCCCTCGCGAACGGGACAGAACCGAGTCCATCACTCGAGGATGGCTTGAAGGCTCAGTTGCTGGCGGACAAGGCGACTGAATCTCTCAAAAGCGGCAAGCCGGTAAAGGTTCAGGGATAACAGCGAAAGCATTCTCGCGCGCAGAACAATATGAAATTATGTGCCGTATCGGAGAGTTTGGGGCACCTTGGATTTGAAGAGGCTGCCAAAGTTTCGGCGGAACTCGGACTAGCAGGCTTGGAGATCGGCACCGGTAACTGGAATGCCGGTCATCACGTCGATCTTGCAGGCATTGCTGGAAAGCGCTGATGAGAGACGAAAGTTCCTCTCGGTGTTTGAGCGGAACGGCTTGGCGCTCTCGGCGCTCAATTGCAATGGCAATCAGCTTCACCCCGTGGATGGTGAACGGCAAAGCAAGGTGGTTTACGACACCCTGCGGGCTGCCGAACTGCTCGGAGTCAAGTCAGTTGTGCTGATGTCCGGCTTGCCAGCCGGCGGACCGAAGGATGTCAGACCGAACTGGGTCACTTGCGCATGGCACCGGGAGAACTTGGAAATTCTTGAGTGGCAATGGAACGAAAAGTTACTGCCTTACTGGAGCAAGCTGGCGGCGGCGGCTAAGGACGCCGGTGTGAGGCTTTGCATCGAACTCCACGGGCATCAACTCGTCTACAACGTTCCCACTTTGCTCAAACTGCGGAAAGAAGTGGGCGATATCGTCGGCACTAATTTGGACCCCAGCCATCTCTTTTGGATGGATGCCGATCCACTGGTCGCGATCGACGCACTCGGCGACGCCATTTACCACGTCCATGCAAAGGACACCTTCATGAACAGGCCAGCTCTCGACCTGACGAGCCGCCTGGAGACCATCCCACACGAGAAGGTCAAGGAGCGCTCCTGGAGCTACATCACTCTTGGTTACGGGCACGATGAAAAATGGTGGCGGGAGTTTTGCTATCGTCTTCGCCTGAATGGATATGATGGGTGGCTCTCCATCGAACACGAGGACATCGTGCTTTCGCGCATGGATGGGATGCGAAAGTCAGTCGATCTTCTCAAGCGCACCATGATCGAGGAGAAGAGCGACTACGCGCTGCCCGAAAGCTAAAGCCGATACAAGAGACAGAGCGTCTCAACGCGCCCTGTAGCGGCGATGTCCTCATCGCCGAGGTCTCCGCCGGTGGGGACACCGCCGCTACAACAACAAAGCGACGTCTTTCGCAAAGGATCTTGCGGCTGCTTTGCTCGGCAACGGTCAGCGGACCTCTTGCGGCAGGAGCGGCTGAAGCTTCTTGATGTCTTGGGCTGCGTCGCGATGACAGACCAGCACGGCGTCGGGCGTCTCGATGACGATCAGGTTTTCGACACCGCAAAGGGCGATCAACCTGCCGTTGCTCAGCGCGATGTTATTCCGCGACCCCTGCTCGATGACGCCGCCGCGCACCGTATTTCCCGCTTCATCGCGTCCCAAGTGATCGGGAAGAGCGGTCCAAGAGCCGACATCGTCCCAATCGAAGGCCGCTTTAAAAGCGAGCACTTCGGAGGCTTTTTCCATGATCGCGTAGTCGACGGAAATCTTAGGCAACTTGGCAAAGCGTTCCGCTAGATATTTGGTCGCGTCGCCCTGTGGGAAGTCGCGGATAAATTCGGCCAACGGAGGAGTAAGTCTCTCCGCTTCGCGCAGGAAGATCTCAGCTCGCCAAATAAACATTCCGGCGTTCCAAGCATATTCGCCGCTCCGATAGTACTTCTCGGCGGAAGCGAGATCCGGTTTCTCAACAAACCGAATCACTTTGTGAACCGAGTCGCTTCCCTCCCCAAGCTGGAGATATCCGAAGCCGGTCGAAGGATACGTCGGGGGGATGGCGAAGGTGATCAAGGCATCTCGCTTCGCCGCCACCTCGGCCGCAGCGGTCAGTTGTTTTTGAAAGACGGGAGTGTTGTGAATGACGGCGTCGGCTGGAAGCAGAGTGCAAATCGCGTCCTTATCGCGCGCACGGGCAAAGCCAACCGCCAGCGCGCAGGCCGGTGCGGTGTCGCGCTTCTCTGGCTCTGCGACAATGTTCTCCGGGGGAAGAAAAGGAAGTTCCTTGCGAATGGAATCCACCTGCGTCGCATTGGTCAGAATGAACACCTGATCCCACGGGACCAGGTTCTCGACTCTGCGAACAGTGGTTTCCAAGAGCGTCCGGTCGCTCAGCAGACGCAAAAGATGCTTGGGCGTTTTCGAACGGCTGAGCGGCCAAAAGCGTTCTCCGCTCCCGCCAGCGAGAATAAAGGTGAAGAGATGATTGGACATGACTGTTGCAACTCCGCAAATGATGTTCGTAACGAAATGACAAAGCAAGACTTCGCTGGCCAGCGGTCTTGTGGATTGCAAAATCTAGGCCGCAAGTGCGTCTCGGGCTCCGCGGAGAGCTTCGAGGCGAGCTGACCATGTTTCTAGCCGCTGGCGATGCTCGAAGACCACTTCTGGCGGCGCGTTCAGTGTGAAAGACGCCGAGCCCAGTTTCCGTTCGACCTTTTCGATCTCAGCCTGCACCTTGCCCATTTCGCCCTCCAGCCGGCGACGCTCGGTTGAGGGATCAACCACTCCCTCGAGCGAAAGGTAAAGAATGCCGATGTCGGTGGGGCAAGCTGCTGCATGCGCCGGTCGTTGCTCGACCAAGGTAATCGACTCCGCATTCAAGAGCACCCCAAGCACGGCGACCTCGCTTTTCACCCAATCCTCGCTCGACTCGAGCAGCCAACGCAGCCGCTTACTCGAAGGCAAATTGAACGTGGCGCGGAGTGTGCGAGCCGTCACCACCGCGCGCGATAGCTCCACTGCTTTCGACTCCGCTCCGATACTTCTCGCGCCAGGCCACTGTGCAAATTGAATGGTCTCGGATCCGAAGCCCATCCCGTGCCACAGTTCTTCGGTGAGAAAAGGAGTGAACGGGTGGAGCAACAACAGAATGCGCTTGAGGGCGTAATCCATTGTCGCAAGTGTTCCAGCTTTGCGGACGGAATTATTTAAATCCGCCTTGGCAGCTTCGATAAACCAATCGCAGAATTGCGCCCAAACAAGATCGTAGAGAGCCTGCGCGATGTCGCTGAAGCGGTAATCCGCATATCCCGATTCGATGCGAGAGACCGTTGCCTCCAGTTTAAAGAGAAGGTCCTTGGCGAAGAGCGACAATTCGTGGCGAAACGGGTCGGCTTCCGGATCAACTGGCCCCTGGAGAAGCCGAAAGCGGCAGGCGTTCCACAGCTTGTTGCAAAAATTGCGTCCTTCGACGATCTGCTGCTCGTCGAAGCGGATGTCCTGACCTTGCGGTGCGATGCGCATCAGCCCGAACCGCAATCCGTCGGCCCCATATTTTGTAATCAAGTCCAGCGGGTCCGGCGAGTTGCCGAGGCTCTTGGACATCTTGCGCCCCTGCTTATCACGTATTATTCCGGTGAAGGACACGTGATGAAAAGGGACTTCGCCCGTATACTCCAAAGCGGCCATGATCATCCGCGCCACCCAGAAGAAGATGATGTCCGGGCCAGTGACGAGCGCGCTCGTCGGATAGAACTTTTTGCGAGTAGGTTCGTCCATGGTCTCGTGCGCCCAGAGCCACGAAGAAAACCAAGTGTCGAGCACATCCGGATCCTGAATCCATCCCTCGCCAGGGGACTCAATCTGGCACTCCACGCATGTGGTCCCCCTCACCTTCCTTGTACCAGACGGGAATGCGGTGGCCCCACCAGAGCTGGCGTGAGATGCACCAATCCTGGATGTTCTCGAGCCAGTGATCGTAGACTTTCTCCCAGCGCTCCGGAAAAAATCGGATGGAGCCGTCACGCAGCGCGGCACGCGCTGGACCGGTCTGAGGATATTTTAAAAACCACTGCTCGGAGAGGCGCGGTTCTACGGGAACATCCGCGCGTTCGCTGAAACCCACGTTATTCTCGTATGGTTCCTCGCGAACCAGAATTCCAAGCTCACGCAATTTTTCCACGGCCTCGACGCGCGCCTCAAAACGGTCGAGACCAGCAAAGTCTTCCCCCGCCAGCTCGTTCATCGTTCCGTCCGGATTCATGATATCGACGATCGGGAGCGCGTGGCGCAGGCCGATTTCGTAGTCCGTCTTGTCATGCGCGGGAGTCACCTTGAGGACACCGGTGCCAAACTCGAACTCTACCGCCTCGTCGCCGATGATCGGGAGCAGGGCCTGATTCTCGACAGGGAGTGGACGTCGAATCCTTCCTCCGATCAAGTGGGCATAGCGTTGGTCCCTCGGATTCACCGCGACAGCTGTGTCTCCCATGATCGTTTCCGGACGTGTCGTTGCAATCTCGAGAAACACACCCGGCGCTCCGACCACCTCGACTTTAAAATAATAGAGATAACCCTTCTGTGCCTTCGGAATCACCTCCTCATCGCTGAGTGCAGTTAACGAGACGGGACACCAATTGACCATTCTCTTGCCGCGATAGATCAAGCCTTTCCGGTAGAGGTCTACAAACACCTCTTGAACTCGGCGCGCGTAGGCCTCGTCCATAGTAAAACGCTCTCGGCTCCAATCGCACGAACAGCCGAGTTTCTTCAGCTGTTCGATGATGATGCCGCCGTGCTTTTCCTTCCACTCCCACACCCGCCGAAGAAACTCCGCGCGTCCGAGATCATGTCGCGTTTTTTTTTCTTCCTTGCGAAGTTTCCGCTCTACCACCGTCTGCGTCGCAATGCCGGCGTGGTCGGTGCCCGGCAGCCAGAGGACCTCGTGTCCCGTCAGACGCGCCCGGCGTGCGAGAATGTCCTGGATAGCATTGTTGAGAACATGCCCGAGGGTGAGCACGCCAGTGACATTCGGGGGCGGAATGACAATTGAGTATGCGGGCTTAGTAGAGTAAGGATCAGCCACAAAATGACCCTGCTGCAACCACCAGGCATACCACTTTTCTTCAACGGTCTGGGGTTCGTAGGCTCTTGCAAGTTCGGACATGAAGCGTTCGATTCTGCGCAAAAACGTCCTGCATTCAACCGGCTTCTATCGTAAATTCAACTTGCAGGTGCCAGAATCCCGGTCAACTTGCAAGCGCGTGCGGAACGTCCTGATCATCTCCGTTTTGTTGTTTTGGGCGGCCTCGTCAGAGGCAAAATGGAATGTCGTCATTCACGATAGCAGGCGGTACGTGCCGATGGAGGATGTTGCCGCTTTCTACAAGATGAATATGCCGGCGACGAGTACGGATCGATTCCGACTCGAAGCTCCCGGGCGAAGCATCGAGGGCGCGGACAATGGTCGCAATGTTTACGTCAACGGCGTCAAATATGCGCTCTGTTTCCCGATCGTATCTCAAGGCGGTCAAACGCTCATTTCAGCGATGGACGTCGTCAAAATCATCGAACCGATTCTTCGTCCGCAGAAAATCAAGAATGCCGGCCCGGTCCGCACGGTGATTCTCGACGCCGGCCATGGAGGGATCGACAGCGGAGCCACCGGAGCGCTGGGAAGGGAAAAGGATGCGACACTTGACGTGGTCGTTCGCGCGAAAAAGCTTCTCCAGGAGAATGGCTATCAAGTGCGCTGCACGCGGCTAACTGATTTCCTGGTTCCCCTGGAGAAACGCGCACAATTCGCCAACCGCCATGCCAACGCTATCTTCGTAAGCGTCCATTTCAACAAGAGCAATCGACGCGAGGCGACCGGTTTGGAAACTTACTGTCTCGCACCCCGCGGGGTTCCCTCGATGGATGAAGAGAATTTGAGTTACAGCGACTATGTCCAGCATCCTGGCCACGCGAACGATCCCGCCAATGTTGCCCTGGCCACCACTGTTCACGCGGCCCTGGTGCGCAATTTGGGTTTGACCGATCGTGGGGTGAAACGAGCGCGGTTTGTGGTCATCAAAAACGTCACCATTCCCGGCATTCTCATCGAAGGCGGGTTCATGAGCGGAACGCCGGATGCCCGACTTATTGCTACGCCCGAATACCGGCAACGCATCGCGCAATGCATCCTGGACGGCGTCAATCGGTACAAAGAAGCCCTTACCAATCAGGCGCTAAAACCGTCTGCGGTCGTTGCTGCGACCGATCCGACGAGCGTGCCGAACCTCGACCGTGCGGTCGGTACGCAGACCGGAATGGAACCCTCGGTCGCACAAGCTCAGGACGCTCTCCAATCTTCTGGCAGCGGCAACTAAGATCGATCTGCTGAAAGTTCTGCAGAGGATCGTTCGGCCAGATCTTCATCGTCCTCGTCTGATGCCCTAGAGGGTCGGCGGCGGCTTGCGATTGGAAGCGAGGTTCCTTACGCTGCACGATCGCACTAGATTTCCATGGACACCGACGCTCCTTCCGACCCGAGTCTTGATCCCATTGGCGTATTCGATTCGGGAATCGGCGGACTGACGGTGGCGGCGGCGCTGAAGAACCTGCTGCCCTCCGAAGCAATTCTCTATATAGGCGACACCGCCCGCGTTCCCTATGGAGGCAAGAGCCGGCGAACCGTCGAGCGTTACAGCATTGAAATCGGAGGACTGCTCCTCGCAGAACAAGCAAAGATCATCGTTGTCGCTTGCAATACTGCCTCCGCGCTGGCTGTGCCTCGCATGAAGGAACTCTTCAAGGTTCCCGTGCAAGGGGTCGTCACCCCTGGTGCTGAAGCCGCTCTACGCGCCACTCGCAACCGTCGCATCGGTGTGATCGGAACGCGCGCCACAATCGCCAGCGGAGCCTATGAACGCGCCATCCACGCTCTCGATAGAAAAGCGAAGGTTTTCAGTGAGGCGTGCCCGCTTTTGGTGCCACTGATCGAAGAGGGAATGTTTGACGATCCGATCACCGATCAAGTAATCGATCGCTATCTTAAATCTCTGCTCGCTGAGGACATCGATACCCTCGTCCTGGGTTGCACGCACTACCCGCTGGCACGCGAAGCGATCGCCAGGGTCGCGGGCGAAAAAATTCATCTGGTCGATTCGGCCGAGAATTGCGCCCTGGCGGTCAGGGATCTGCTCACGGAGCAGCGACTGGCCGCACCGGCCGAGCAATTGGGACGACTTGATGTGGCGCTGACCGATTCAACCGAGGGCTTTCTTCGCACTGCCGAGCGAGCCCTTGAGCTGGATATCGGCGACGTCGAGCTGCGCATGGTCCAGTCAGAATAAGGCTCGAAAGCACAGAAAATTCCCGGGTCGCCTGGGCGCTCGCTATGGACAACACGCGTTGGCGATGCCAAAATTCGGATCATGGAAGCCAGTGTGGCCGAAAAGGACGTTGTGGATCGAGTCCTCGATGGGGAGAGAATTTCTCGAGATGACGCCCGGGCGCTCTACCAATTGCCCTTGCAGGAACTCGGGGCGCTCGCTGACTTCCGCCGTTCCGCTGTCAAGGACAGCGCCTACGATGGTCGCGGTGCGGAGATTGTCACCTACATTGTTGATCGCAACATCAACTACACAAACGTTTGCAACGTCTACTGCAAATTCTGCGCCTTTTACAGAACCGAACGGGACGAGGATCATTACGTTCTCAGCATCGAGCAGATTGACCAGAAGCTCGATGAACTCGCGGCTGAGGGAGGTGTGCAGGTGCTTCTTCAGGGGGGCCACCATCCAAAATTGGGCATCGACTTCTATCTGGAGATGCTTTCGCACATCCGCGCGAAATATCCGCAAATCAACATTCATGGGTTCAGCCCTCCGGAGTTCAACCACTTTTCGCAGGTTTTTCGGATGCCCCTCCGTGAAGTGATCGCTCGATTTCAGGAGGCTGGTTTAGGTTCGATCCCTGGCGGCGGTGGCGAGATCCTGGTGGACCGGGTCCGCGATCGAATCGCTCCTCTCAAGTGTAAGACCGATCAATGGCTGGAGGTGATGCGTATTGGCCATGAACTTGGCCTGCGCTCGAGCGCGACGATGATGTTCGGCCATGTCGAGAGTGTCGACGACCGAATCGAACACCTTCAGCGCCTGCGAGACACACAGGATGAAACCGGCGGCTTTACCGCCTTTATCTGCTGGACTTTCCAGCCCGAGAACACCCGATTGAAAGCCGAGACCGTTACATCCGCAGAGTATTTGCGGATGCAAGCTCTCTCGCGCATCTTTCTGGATAACTTCGAGAACGTGCAGAGTTCCTGGGTGACACAGGGACCGAAGATCGGCCAGATTGCGCTGAAGTTTGGAGCCAACGACTTCGGCAGCGTGATGATGGAGGAGAACGTAGTCTCAAGTGCTGGCACTACCTTCCGCCTCAATGCCGGAGATATCGAGCACCTTATTCGCGAGGCCGGTTATCAGCCGCATCGCCGCAGCACCTGGTATCAGCTGCTCAACTAGAGTGGTTCTCCTCGAAAACGTCCTAGTAAGTTGGACGGCTGTTGCTGTAGCGGCGGTGTCCCCACCGCCGAGGGAGCTATCAACGAGGCGCTCCAAAGGCCCTCGGCGATGGGGACATCGCCGCTACAGAGAGCCCTCGACGGTGGGGACACCGTCGCGACACATGACGCGACCCTCTCCGCTCTCAAGCGTTACTCTCGGTGCATTGAATGTCTGAGCCCGGACGAAAGACCATCTCTCAGCTCCGCGCCGAAGCGAGAAATGGCGCCCTGGTGGCGCGGATTCATGCCCAAATCGAAGAGATTGTGCGCAAGGATGCGAGCAATGGAAAACCGTTCTGGGAGGTGCGAATCCGCGATGCTGCGGATTCCATGACCCTGAAAGCTTGGAGCGACTCTCCAAATTTCAGCACCTGCGAAGGACTCGAACGCGGCATGCCCGTGGCCATTGAGGGCGAATTTTCTGTGGGAATCTTCGGTCTGGATGCGAAAAGATGGTCAGTTCTGGCGCTCCCTGAAAATGAGGCCCAGGAACTACTCCAGGGTGACGAGACCGAGCGGGCGGCAGCTCAAGCCGAGTTCGATTTGATCCAGCAGAAGCTCAACAGTGTGACGGATCCCAGGCTGCGCGCGCTAACGGAAGCTTTCCTGGCGGAGTTCGGCTCGCGCTTTCGTCGCGCTGCCGCGGCACGCCGCAACCATCATGCCTTTCGGGGCGGTCTCCTTCGGCATACGGCGCAGATGATGAGGTGCGCCGATGCCATTTGCGCAGCCTACCCCACTCTTAATCGTGACCTATTGATCGCCGGTGTTCTGGTTCACGACTGCGGTAAGCTCTGGGAAATGTGCCCGTCGGAAACGAGTTTCGAAATCCCGCGAGATCTTCGTGGCGAGCTCCTCGGACACATCAGCATAGGCATCGAGGTCGTTAACGCGCTTTGGCGCAAGCTCCCGCTGGAGAACTGGAAAGATCTGACGCCACCTTCAGAGGAAGTTCGGCTTCACCTGCTCCATCTGATCGCCGCCCACCATGGAGAACTTCAATTCGGCTCTCCGGTCGAGCCGAAGACGCCTGAAGCTATTGCTCTCCATTTCATAGACAACCTCGACGCGCGGCTGGAGATGATCTTTTCCTCTTACCGGCGGCTGGTTGAAGTCGCGCCGGGCGTTTTCGAGCGAGTTCGCGGGCTGAACGTTTCTCCGGTGCGAGCACTTCCCGCCTCTGGTCCGCCGAAGGAGCAGCCCGGCTAGCCAGCTTTCCGATCCGCCATGGAAAGAAAACGCGCCGCCATTACGACCAATAGCGACACAGGGAGAAGCAAAACGCCCGCTCGGAAGGCAAGCAACCCGGCGCTGCCCGATAAAGCGCCCAGGAGATAGCACAGCCAGAGCCGGGCGGCACGGCCGGCTGTGCGGCTGTCCGCTCCGCTTTCCTCGCGGCTGATGACAGCCAAGGCCACCGACTTCGCTAGAGTATCAAGCACCCCCGTGATGTAGGTGCTTGGAAATGCCGAGCGGCCAACTTCGCGCAGCGTGGCATTCTGCAAACCCATGGCCAGAAGGGGCAGCGCCGCAAATCCAAAATAGGCCAAAGAGTTGCGCTCGGGAGAACCGTCCCGAGCGAAGAGCAAAGCGAACAGCGCGAGTAAGAGCGCCTCAATCAATAGAATCGATGCACAACGCCGATAAGTAGGAGCACGCAAGATCCAGAGATAACCGGCGAAAAGCCCGACCAGAAAGAGAGGCACAGCGAAGAGATGCGGCAACCCTGTCCGCCAATCGCCATGACCAAAGGCAGCTCCAAGTGCGGCGCTATTGCCACTCATGTGCGAGACAAAAAGCCCACCGAGAGTCAAAACGCCAATCGCGTCAATGCATCCGCCAACGCCCGAGAGGAAAAAGGCCTCGGTGGCTGCGAACACCGGTGCATGGCTGCCTCTTGTCGCAGACATCCGACTATCGGGAACTGGCCTCCGGCGGTGGCCGGTCTTTGTACCAGAGAATTCCACTGCGTCGCAAATTCGAAACCAGGGCCCGTAAGTTTTCGGCCATCTCGCGATCGGAGATGAGCGCGGCGAGCGCGCCCCTTCCCTGTTTCGCTTGCTGAATAAGTGAGCGGAGATCACCGATGGCCTTCTTGAGGTCATCGGCGGCACTCTTGGCCGAGGTAAACGTCTGATTAGCGGAGGTGAACGTCTCATTGGCCGAGGTGAAGGTCTGTTTCCCGGAATCGATCGCTTCCCCAGCCTTTTTTACCACGCCGTCAATCTTCTGGGAGGCTTCCGAGACGGCCGTGCTGGCTTCTTTGAGGTTCGCGAGAGTCGTGCTCAGATTCGCAATTGTCGTATCCTTGAAGACTTCGGTGTTCAGCTTTTCGGCAACTTTGTTGATATTGCCCACCGCGGTTTGGACGTCCGTCAGGAGCGACGCAGCCTGCTCGAAGACATCGCCCATGCCTGCTTCACTCTTCCCCTGGATGACCGCGCCTGGGGCAATCGGCGGTGCCGACTTGGCATCCTTACCGAGAACGATCTGGATGAAACGGTCGCCAAGAAGACCCGAGCTGCCAATGGTGAACTCCGCAGCGGTAGGAATTTTAACCTCCTCGTAAATCCTTAAATCTATGTAAACGCCATCCATGTCCGGCAGGATCACGGGATTGTTCTCGACGGAACCGATCTTAGCACCTGCCAGAAGGACGCTGGCTCCCTTGTAGATTCCGCTCGCGTTCGCATATTCGACGCGAATTCTGTAGGCACCATGAATGCTTTCTCCAAAGCGTCCGAAGTAGACCACCATCAGTCCTATGGCGAGCAGACCGATTGCCATGAAGATGCCCACTCGCAACTGTGATGCACGTTCTTTGGAGGTCATAAGGCTCTAATCTTCGCCGTCCTCCGAATGTCCGTCCACAAAATCCCTAACGATGGAATCTTGGGTAGCATGCAGATCATCGAGTGTCCCGTAGAAATGGCGCCGGCCTTCGTTGAGCAAGGCAACCCGATCAGCGATCCGATTGCAACTGGTCAAATCATGCGTGACAACAACCGAGGTGACCGAAAGTTGCTCTTGGAGTCTTCGAATCAGCCGATTAATACTGTCGGAGACGATCGGATCGAGGCCGGCAGTCGGTTCGTCGTAGAGGATGACCTGCGGAGGGGAGATAATTGCACGGGCGAGGGCCACGCGCTTGCGCATGCCGCCGCTCAGATTCACAGGCATTTTCTTGTCGTGGCCGCTCATGTTTACGAGGGCGAGCGCTTCGTGCACTTTCTGCCGGACAACCTTCTCGTTCTTTTCACCGCGCTCTTGAAGGGGAAAGGCGACATTGTCATACACGGTTAACGAATCGAAAAGCGCGCCATCCTGAAAGAGCATGCCGATCTTGCGGCGCACCGGCGCGAGTTGGCGCTCATCCAAGTGCGCGATGTCCTCTCCCTCAAAGAGGATCTCCCCGGAGATCGGTTTCATCAAGCCAATCAAATGACGGAGAAAGACGCTTTTACCCCCGCCGCTTTTCCCGAGGAGCACCAACGTTTCGCCTTGAAAAATGTCGAGCGAAAATCCCCGGAGGATCTCCTGCTTGCCGATCTTTTGCACGAGATCGCGCACGGAGATGAGAGGCTCTACTTCTTCGCTCATCGCTGTCCTGCCGGAAAGAGGATATTGAGGAACATGGTGAGAAAGAAATTGGCGATCAAGATGCAGAGCGAACAGATCACGACGGTTTCGGTGGTGGCGCGTCCGACCCCGACGGCACCGTCCTTGGCATTCAAGCCTTCTCGACAGCTGATAAAGACGATGATGTTCGCAAAGACGAATCCTTTGATCAGCGACATCGCGATATCGCTGGCCTCGGTAAACTTCTGCATATTGTTGACGAAGTAGACCCCTTCGATATTGAGCACATGCACGGCGACGAGGTAAGAGGCGAGGATCCCGCAACCGACAGATTCGACCACCAATAAGGGCATGGAAATCAACATCGCCAAGGCCCGCGGAACCACCAGGTAGTCCACCGGGTGAACCGCGAGCGCACGCAGCGCATCGATCTGTTGGGTCACCTTCATGGTCCCAATTTCCGCACTCATGGCAGCGCCAACTCGTCCTGCGACCATCAAGCCCGTCAAGACGGGGCCCAACTCGCGGAACATCGATAAAGTGACCACCGGACCCACCGCCGTCTCCATGTTCAAGCTGGCAAATTGAAAGTAGGCCTGCGCGGTAAACACCGCCCCGGTAAATGCCCCCGTGACAACGACGATGAGCTGGGATCCGTATCCGATTTCAGCGATCTGCAGCAGCGTCAGCCTAAAACGAATCCGTGCCGCAAAGATCGACCGAAAGGTCTCTCCAGCCAACAAAGCGACCTGACCCAGGTAGGTGAAGAAACCAAAAAGCCCGCTTTTGACGAGATCGAGCAGGGCCATTCAACGGTGGCTACGAAGCGAAGAGTCTCTCGCGCTAGGCGGCGGCATTTTCAATCCGCTGCGTACTCTTCTTCGAATTGATCTCTGGCGGCAACTGACCAACGAATTTTGCTTCTAAGCCAGTTTTGATAAAGACGGACTTCAGGGTGGAAAGCGTTGGAACACTTTCGGTGAACTCCATATATACAATGTCGTGATTGGTGTCCACCTTGTAGCGAAGGCCGGCAATCACGTCCAACTCCAGGGCGAGCGCCATCATCTTCTCGGGATTACGCACACCGGCGGCATACACCTCAAGTTCGATCATGCCAGAATGCTTCGTCGGCGGCCGGTCAAAATCAAGGCACAATTTGAAGGAGAGGATTAGACGCTCTCCAATCTGTCGAATTGTGCGGTTTGCCTTTGCGAGGGTCGCGGTTATCGGGTAGATCGGTCCGCCGTCTAGTCATGCCCAAAGATACCTCGCTTCAGAAGATTCTCCTGATTGGCTCGGGCCCGATCGTGATCGGGCAGGGCTGTGAGTTCGACTATTCGGGCGTGCAAGCGTGTAAGGCGCTCGGCGAAGAGGGCTACGAAGTCATTCTGGTCAATTCGAATCCGGCGACGATCATGACCGATCCGGAGTTCGCCAGCCGCACATACATCGAGCCGATTACTCCTGAGGCGATCGAAAAAATCCTCGCGCGCGAAAAGCCGGACGCTGTCCTGCCCACCCTTGGAGGGCAGACTGCTCTGAATGCGGCCATGGCATTGGTGGAGAGCGGCGCGCTCGAGCGGCACGGCGCTCGGCTGATCGGGGCCAATGCCGAGGCGATTCGTCGCGGTGAGGATCGCCAACTCTTCAAGGAGATCATGCTCGATATTGGCCTTGATTGTGCACGTTCCGACATCGCGCATACCCTTGAGGAGGCGCGCAATGTTGTCGAGGCGATTGGGGCGTTTCCGCTGATTATTCGGCCAGCTTTTACCCTCGGCGGAGCCGGCGGAGGAATCGCCTACAATCGTGAGGAGCTCGAGGAAATCGTCCGGCGCGGCCTCGACCTTTCACCCGTTTGCGAAGTTCTGATCGAAGAGTCACTTCTCGGTTGGAAGGAGTTTGAGATGGAAGTCATGCGTGACCGCGCCGACAACTGCGTGGTCATTTGCTCGATCGAAAACTTCGATCCCATGGGCGTGCATACCGGCGATTCGATCACGGTCGCGCCCGTGCAAACGCTCACCGACAAGGAATACCAAGCCATGCGGGACGCGAGCTTCGCGGTTATTCGAGCGATCGGCGTCGAGACCGGCGGCTCGAATATTCAGTTCGCCGTGCATCCCCAGACCGGCAGGATGGTGGTCATCGAGATGAATCCTCGGGTCTCGCGCAGCTCTGCCCTTGCCTCCAAGGCTACCGGTTTTCCCATCGCCAAAATCGCCGCCAAACTCGCCGTCGGCTACACCCTCGATGAGCTCAAAAATGACATCACCCGCGAAACCCCGGCGTGCTTTGAACCATCCATTGATTACTGCGTGGTTAAGGTTCCGCGATTTACTTTTGAAAAGTTCCCCCAGGCCGATCCGACGTTGACCACACAAATGAAGAGCGTTGGAGAAGCCATGGCCATCGGTCGCACTTTCAAGGAGGCTCTGCAAAAGGCGCTCCGCTCACTGGAAATAGGACGATTCGGGCTCGGCGCGGACGGCCGCGATTCGCCGCCGACTCTCGAGGATGGCTCGCCAAACCTGGCGCTGATCGAGCGGAAACTTCGAATCCCCGGTCACGATCGCGTCTTCTTCATCCGCCACGCTCTCCGAGCCGGTCTTACCATCGAGCGCATCCACGAACTCTGCTCGATCGATCCCTGGTTCCTCGAAAATATTAAACAACTGATCGAGGAGGAGTCGCGCATTGCCGAAGATGGGCTGGGCAAGCTCAGGCGCTACAAGAAGCTCGGATTCTCCGACCGCCAGCTCGCCACGCTCACCAGCAGGACAGAAGAGGAAATCCGTGCCGCCCGAAAAAAAGCGAACCTCCTTCCGACCTACCGGTTGGTGGACACTTGTGCCGCTGAGTTCGAGGCCTACACACCCTATTATTA
The DNA here is from genome assembly GCA_963706955.1 of uncultured Verrucomicrobiae bacterium. GTDB lineage: Bacteria > Verrucomicrobiota > Verrucomicrobiia > Chthoniobacterales > Terrimicrobiaceae > DASTFP01. The sequence goes on from CAVPOC010000007.1 coordinate 76,759, forward strand.
TTCCACCTACGGGGATGAGGACGAGACCCGCGCAAGCCCCAAAAAGAAGGTGATGATCCTGGGTGGTGGGCCGAACCGCATCGGACAAGGCATCGAGTTTGACTACTGCTGCGTCCACGCGGCCTTCGCCCTCCGAGAGCTTGGCTGGGAAACGATCATGGTGAATTCGAATCCGGAAACCGTTTCGACCGACTATGACACCAGCGATAAGCTCTACTTCGAACCACTTACACTAGAGGATGTCCTGAACATCTATGAACGCGAACGCGCGGACGCGATCATTGTCCAGTTCGGCGGTCAAACTCCCCTCAACCTGGCCGCGGCTCTCGCCGCCAACGGTTGTACCGATCATTGGAACGCCACCGGCCAGCATCGAGATGGCCGAGGACCGACGACACTTCGCGGCAATGCTCGACAAGTTGCGACTCAAGCAGACACAGGGTGGCACGGCCACAAACGAGCATGAGGCGATCGCCGTCGCGAAGCAAATAGGTTATCCGGTCCTGGTGCGACCATCCTTCGTGCTCGGCGGACGAGCCATGGAAATTGTCCATGAGGAGAAAGATCTACGCCGTTACATCCGGACCGCCGCCGAGGCCAGTCCGGAACGCCCTATCCTCGTCGATCGTTTCCTGGAAGATGCCACCGAGGTGGACGTCGATTGCATTGCCGATGGGGAGAGATGCGTCATCGGCGGTGTCATGGAACACATCGAAAAAGCTGGCATCCATTCCGGTGATAGCGCCTGCGTCATCCCGACATTCTCGCTCTCGAGAGGAGTTCTCGAGGCCATCAAGCGCGCCACCATCGCGATGGCCCGCGAACTCCAGGTGCGCGGGCTGATGAATGTTCAGTTCGCCGTCAAGGAGGAGGAAGTTTACGTGCTCGAAGCAAATCCCCGCGCCTCACGCACTGTCCCCTTCGTGAGCAAGGCGATCGGTAAGCCATTGGCCAAACTGGCCGCGCGAATCATGGCAGGGCAAAGTCTAAAGGAGCTGAATTTTACGAGCGAAATTCTCCCAACGCACTACTCGGTCAAGGAAGCGGTGTTTCCCTTCATAAAGTTCCCAGGGGTCGACGTGACGCTGGGCCCGGAAATGCGCTCCACCGGTGAGGTGATGGGGATCGATGCCAACCTGGGAATTGCCTACGCGAAGGCACAAATGTCCGCGCAACCGCCTCTGCCCACTGGGGGCAACATTTTCATCAGCGTGAAGGACTCCGACAAACCAGCGGTCGTCCCTATTGCCAAGGAGTTTGCCGATCTCGGATTCATCATTTACGCCACCGGCGGAACTGCCAGGGTGCTAAACGCAGCGGGAGTTCAAACCAGACTGCTCTACAAATTGAAGGAGGGTCGCCCAAACATCCTGGACCTGATCAAGAATGGCGACATGCATTTTATTATCAATACGCCCAGCGGACAACAACCTCGGCGAGACGAAGTCGTGATTCGCAGCGCGGCCGTGGCTGCACGGATCGCCATGATGACCACGTTGCGCGGCGCGCAAGCGAGCAGCGCCGCTATTCGCGCGCTGAAAGATGTCGGCTACGCCGTCAAAAGCCTGCAGGAATACCACGGCATAAGTTGACTCCACCGTCTTAGCGAGCGTGCCATGCTTGCAGGCATTGCGCGGCGTATTTGTTTTAGCGGCGATGTCCTCATCGCCGGAGTGATCTTCGGCGGCGGGGACGCCGCCGCTACAGCAAATGAGCGATTCGACGTTGAATGATGTTGGCCACCTTCAGGGTTCCACCAGCAGGGAGGCGCGGACGACCGCCAACTCTGCCTCTTCCATCAGGCGCCGCGTCACCGACCGTAATCGCTTGCTGAGAACCGACGCCAGGCTGATGACGAGTTGCATGCCGGCTTGAGGATAATTGTTGATAAACTCCTCGAGATTCGGGCGGCTAATCGCCCAATATTGAACTCGCTCGACAACGATCACCGAGCACATGGCGCTGACGGGGTCAAAGAGATCCACTTCGCCCACCCATTCCCCACTGCGAATCGTCCCAAGCAATACCTCCCGGTCCCCGTCACGACGAACGGCATGAAGCAGACCACTGAGGATAAAGAAGAGGCGACCCTGCGAATCACCCTGCGTGATCAACACCTCGCGCTGATCGGCCAGGTGAAAGTCGCCGTATGAACTGCAAATGCCTCGTTCTTCGTCCGACAGCGTAGCCACCGGACCCACGGCGGGAAGATAGGGACCTTCAAGTTCCTCAGGCATGCGGCAGAAACTACAGCATCTATCGGAAAATCACTTCCGAAAAGCTCATCCTCCTCCATGTCCGGCCGCCTTCCATTGTCTACACAACCACCTCAGCCAGGGCCGACGCTCGAAGGTCGGATCACGCTCCAGGAGCCGACGCTAATCGCTCTTTTCCAGAAGCTTTCATACGCCGAATCGACGCGCGCTGGAAAAACTCTTCTTGCGCACTGCGGCCGTCGATGTAACTCTAGAAGGTTTACAAAGTTCAAAGAAGAAAATGGCAAAAGCAGAAACGTTCGAGGTCGATACTCTTCGGCTTCATGAGAAGGATACAGGCAGCGCGGATGTTCAGATAGCGTTGCTGACAAAACGCATTAACGAGCTCACCGAGCATCTCAAGGGTCATGTGAAGGATCACGCTTCACGACGGGGGCTTCTCAAGCTGGTGGCTCAGCGCCGCAGTTTACTGGACTACTTAAGGAATACAGCTTCCGACCGGTATCAAACGGTTGTCGAGAAGCTTGGTTTGCGCAAATAGCACTTGCAAGTCGAAGCCCCGCTTCTGGGGCATTCATTTAAAACCGTTTCGGGCTCGCTGTGCCACGAAACGAATTAGGTTAGATTATGTCTCATTCCGTTACGGCCACTGTTGGCCAAACCTCCATCACCATTGAAACAGGCAAGCTGGCGCGACTCGCCGATGGTGCAGTTACAATTCGCTCCGGGGAGACCATTGTTCTCGTCTCCGCTGTTTCCGCGACGACCGTTAAAGAAGGTCAGGATTTCTTTCCACTTACTGTTGATTATCGGGAGAAAGCGGCGGCGGTTGGAAAATTTCCCGGCGGCTATTTCAAACGAGAAGGGCGTCCTTCGGAGAAGGAGACGCTTACCTGTCGGATGACGGACCGCCCGTTGCGGCCCCTCTTTCCGAAAGGCTATCTTTACGACACGCAGATTATCGGCGTTCTGCTGAGCGCCGACGGCGAACACGATCCCGATATGCTCTTTATCAATGGTGCCAGTGCGGCGCTTTGCGTCTCGGACGTTCCGTTTGCCGGGCCCGTGGGTGCGGTTCGCGTCGGCCGTGTTGATGGCGAGTTTATCGTCAATCCGATGCACAGTCAGCGCGCTACGAGCGACCTAGATCTTGTCTACGTGGGAACAGAGGACCAGGTGGTAATGATTGAAGGCGAAGCCAAAGAGATTTCTGAGGCCGACTTCGTCGCGGCGTTGGCTTTCGCGCATGAAGAGGTCCGCCACCTCATCGCCGCGCAACAGGAACTGATGGTCGCCGCTGGAAAACCAAAGCGCCAGGCAGCGCTCTTCGTTGTTCCTGACGAACTTCTCGAGATCGCCTATCGCGTCGCCGGCGATCGCATCGAAGCGGCGCTCTACACTCCCAGCAAGGTCGCTCGGCAAAAAGCGGTCGAGGCGCTCAGAGATGAGGTCGACGCGGCCATCCTGGAAACCTATCCCGAAGCGACGAAGTTCGAGATCAGCCAGGCTTTTGATTACCTGCAGAAGAAAGCGTTTCGGATCAGTATTCTCGACAAGAAGATCCGGTGTGATGGACGCAGCTACGAGCAAATCCGTCCCCTGAGCGCCGAGACAGGCCTTCTTCCCAGAAGTCACGGCAGCGCCCTTTTTCAACGGGGCGAAACCCAAGCCATCTGCCTGGCGACGCTGGCGCCTGCCGATGAAGCTCAAGAGCTCGACGGCTATACGGGCGGAGAAACCAGTAAGCGCTTTATCCTCCACTATAACTTTCCGCCGTTCAGTGTCGGTGAAACTGGCCGCACGGGCAGCCCTGGCCGCCGGGAGATCGGCCATGGAGCGCTTGCCGAGCGGAGCATCGCGCCGGTCATTCCTGAGGTCAGTGAATTCCCCTATGCCATTCGTGTGAGCAGCGAGATCATGGAATCGAACGGCTCGAGCTCCATGGCCAGCGTCTGCGCCGGTGTTCTCGCGCTGATGGATGCAGGTGTTCCCATCAGCAAGCCGGTCGGCGGGATCAGCTGCGGGCTCGTCACTGAATTCAGTGGCGACGTGATTTCGCGCTATACGTTGCTAACGGACATTATTGGCAGCGAGGATTACTTCGGCGATATGGACTTCAAGTTATGCGGCACGGAAAGCGGCATCACAGGCTTCCAACTTGACCTCAAGCTTGCCGGAATTCCGCTCAAGCTTATGGAGGAAGCGATTTATCGCGCCCGAGACGCGCGTTTCGAAGTGCTCAAGGTGATGAATCTCGCTCTCGACGCTCCGCGCGCCGAGTTAAGCCCATACGCGCCCCGGATTGAGACCATTCGGATCAAGCCGGACAAGATTGGACTGGTCATTGGCCCAGGCGGCAAGACGATCAAAGGGATCGTGGCGGAGACTGGCGCAGAAATTAATATCGAAGATGATGGTTCGATTCATATCTATTCGAGCAGCGGTGAGAGCCTCAAACGAGCCAAGGAAATTATCCTGGGCATGACCAAAGAAATTGCCGTTGGTGAAGTCTACCAGGGGACCGTTGTCTCAACCAAAGAGTTCGGCGCCTTCGTCGAAGTTCTTCCCGGCAAGGACGGCCTTTGTCACATTTCGGAGCTCGCCGACTTTCGTGTGAACAGGACCGAGGACGTTGTCAAAGTCGGCGATACCATCTGGGTTAAATGTATCGGTGTCGACGACAAGGGACGCGTCAAACTCAGCCGCAAGGCTGCCATGAAAGATCGCGACGCCAAGGCGGCCGGACTCGCTGCCTAGTGCAGTCTAACGCATTGATATAAGATACGCGAGGTGTCAGAGTCAATGAGTGAACGACAAGAAAGTAGTGATTAGTCCGCGTGAACGCAGAGAACTGAGCCGGCGGGTTCGGTCTCGAACGATAGGAGCCGAGGATGCCCCACGCGCTCAAGTTATTCTTGCGCTGGGCTCGGGGCTTGGAGTGAGTGCGGTAGCAGGCATGCGTAGGTGTAGTTCCTCTTATGTGCAGCGCTGGAGAGAGCGTTTTATGGCAAGCCGTCTGGCGGGACTGGTGGCCCGTCATCAAGGTCGCAAACTGCGGCACGATGCCGCGAAGCTTGAGGCACGCATTTTGGAGTGGACCCGACGTGGCGCTCAGGACGGAACCACCGACTGGAGCAGCCGTCGGTTGGCCGTCGCGCTTGGCACCAATCACATGACCGTTTCGCGGGTTTGGGCTCGGCACGGCCTTCAACCTTACCGGTTGCGCCGTTACATGCTGAGCGAGGATCGCGACTTCGAGAAGAAGGCCGCCGACATTATCGGCCTTTATCTGAACCCTCCTGATCACGCCGCCGTCTTTTGCGTAGACGAAAAGACTGCAATCTAAGCCCTGGACCGCCTGGATCCGGTGCTGCCCCTTTCTCCCGGCAGAGCCGAGGCTCACGGTTTTGAGTATTACCGCCATGGAACTCTTTCTCTTTACGCGGCTCTTAATACGCGAAGCGGAGAAATCCTTGGTAAGACGGCTCAACGCCATACGAGCACGGAGTGCGACGACTTTCTTGCCCAAGTGATGGCCTCTCAGCCCCTCGGACGTCAGATCTACGTCATCGCTGATAATCTCTCGGCCCATAAAACCAAACTCGTCGATGACTTTCTGGCTTATCATTTTTAAGTTTGTATTTATTTTATGTTTATTTATTTTTTTTGGTTTAATTAAGTCGAAATCTGGTTCGCCAAAGTTTGAGAGCGCGCGAGATCAAGGTCATAGAGCAGAGCGCATCGCACATCTTCGGCTCGCCGGTCTATGGCTGAGGCTTATGCGTTACATCAAGGCGTTACATCGAGACGGATACTACAATCTAAAGGGTGCTAACTATGTAGAAAACCATACGAACCTATAGCGTGAGATCGTTCAACTGTTACAGCTGCACTAGTACGCGGATAGTTTGTAAGAACTACAAGCCGCAATCGACGAGCTGTAGGGGCACTTGCGTCAAGCGCCCAGCGAATCCAGAGGCGCTTGGCACAAGCGCCTTCTCCCATGACTGAATGGTCCACAGATTACACCGATTAACACGGATTATGGTTTGGGCGTGAAGAGCGATGAACCTGCCAAGTTCGACAATACTCTGCCAGCCGCGAATCGTAAAAAGCCCGGAAAGCCAATCGCTGAATGACTCTTACCGCTGCCGTCAGCGATTTGCCGAAGTCATCTATGTCGATCTGCGAAACCTGTGGATTTCTTTCGTCAGGCGCTTGGCACAAGCGCCTCCATAAATTTTCGTATTTCGTAGCGGGAAATATTATAACTTAACACATCTGCGGATGGCGGGGTGCATCCGTCGCGACCGTGTCACCACGGTCGAGGGCACGGCGGTGAGGACACCGCCGCTACAACTTAAAGCGCCCGCGAGTGCCCAATCGACCACCGCGCCTTAAGGTCTTTCAACGTTATGACCTGCCGTTGTTTTTCGTGACGTCCAGCACGCACAAACGGAAATCACTTCTGGCCAATCAGACAGTCCACGACATCTTCATCGCCTATTGTGAAAAAGGATCACTCCGCGGGGCAGGTGTTGGCCGGTATGTGTTGATGCCCGACCACATTCATCTTTTACAAGATGGCTGCGGGGGAACGCAAGAATGCATACGCGACCTGATGGCCGGGTACGTCGCTGTGGTCTTTGAGAAGTCGTAAGTGCGCAGATTCAAGAGGCCGTCTCGTTAAAAATCACGCGTTCAACTAGAACGTGGCTTGCGCTCCGGCCCCGGTGGCAAGTGTGACGAGAACGTTACAATTCCCGTCTTTGAGGCAGGCGTGTTGTCGGCAAGTCTCCGTGGCCTTGTCTCAACTATGAATCCAAATTTATTGCTCCATAAGCTGGCCGGAAGGGTCGTCGCCACGCTCGCTGCAATCGTGATCATGGGTCACGCTCATGCTGCTTTCTACGACAGACCCGTGACCGGGGCTCCTCCACCGCAGCCATCGTCGGAACCGTGGTTTGAACAATGGTGGAACGGAAAATACGCCAGCGGAAATTGGTTCGGCGTTCGCGACACCCTTGAGGATCGTGGTCTGAAGCTCGGCGGAAGGTGGATCGGAGTCTACTATGGGGTCGTTGACGGTGGCAGACCGGGTTTTCGAGGCAGCTACTTCGACGAGGAAATCAAATTTACTGGAGAACTCGACTTCGCCAAGGCGACCGGTTGGGAACCGCTGGAGGGCCTCAGGGGCTTTGGTGAAGTGCGCTGGCGCGACGGGTTAAATCCTAACCAGCGGGTTGGCGCCTCGGGCAACTTCCAGCCCTCTCATTTTCAATCCGGTAAACAGTGGCGCTTGATGACCTTCGGTCTCACCTACTTGACTCCGGAGCTCTTCGGCACCAAGGAGTTTTTGACTCTAACCGGCGGTTGGATTCAGCCGCAGAAAGAATTCATCGATCAGCCCCTTTCGAAGCAATTCGTGAACAATTCTTTTGAAAGCTCGAAGGGGATTGGAGCGAACATTCCCTTCTCATCCAGCTTCACAACCTGGGGTGGCACCCTAAGGATCAAACCGGTCGAATGGCATTATATCAAGGGAGGTCTTTTCATGTCGTATCCGCAGGCCACTTCAACCGATAATCATGGATTGGCCTTCGAAGGTTTCGGACCTGACCCAAGCCAAAACGGATTGTTCGCGATTGGAGAGATCGGATTCACTCCAAAAATCGGTCCCTCGAAACTTCCCGGTAAGTACGCCTTCGGTGGATACTACTACGAAGAGGAAAATACTTCCTTTTTCGGAACAGACTACAATGGGCGCTACGGATTCTATTGGCAGGTGGATCAGATGCTTTTTCGCGAGCCCTCCCCCGAAGCCCCCGCTCCGTTGGCCAAAGGTCCTTCAGACGGAAAATCGACGATGGACGGAAAGTCAGGCAAGGAAATAGAGGAGCCGGTTGTCGAGAAAAAGCCCAAACTCTCGGAGCAGGGTCTCTATTTCTTCAGCCTGTTCACCTACTCTCCGAAATACAACAACATCCTGCCGTTTTACTTTCACACCGGACTTGTCTATAGAGGCTTAATCCCGACGCGAGACAACGACCAACTGATGGCTGCGTTTAGCTTTGGTCAATACAGCTTCTACAATATCGAATCCCTCCAGCAACGAGGCAATGTCAATCAGCCTAATTACACGGGCGTCCTCGAGGTAGACTATCGCATTCAATTGAACAAATGGGCCTACCTTCAGCCTTACCTCCAATACATCATTCAACCCAATGGGACTGGTGCCATTGAGAATGCGACCATCCTCGGAGTGATGGCCGGGGTCATCTTTTGATTTAGATCATCGCGGGGAAACGACCGCCGCCGAGCAATGATTTGTCCGGCGGCGGTTTCGCTCTTTGTTGAGCTCCTGGCATCTTCCAGGCAAACTGGCGAACTCGCTTTTAACTCGCGCCGGTTTGCCAAAAACGTGGGCGTTACCGCTCACATCCAAGGGGCACGGCGAGGGCCGGGCCGAAAGGATTTGACACAAATGATCGTGGCGCTTTCAATCAATCATTCCCCGTCCGGTCCATGCGTCCACATCCTGCATGCTCCTCCAATGACAGCAATGAAGCACACACGGCCCGGTCGAATCGCTCGACCCTTCAGTGAAGCACGCAACGAGTAAGTGAATCGCGTTCCGCCTTCCACGGCAATCCCTCAAGCAATGACTACCAAGCTCAACACCGCGAACCTAAGCAAACTCGATCCGCAAATCCAAGTCCCTCGATACGATCGTCAGAAAGTCGGCCAGTCCATTATGCACGTGGGCGTGGGCGGCTTCCATCGAGCGCATCAAGCACTTTACTGCGACGACCTTCTCAACCAAGGCGAGGATTCGAAATGGGGGTTCTGCGGCGTGGGACTGCTCAAGCATGACGCGCGCATCCGTGACGTTATGCGTTCACAGGATTGCCTCTATACTCTGGTCGAACGGAGCCTGGCAGGCGATTCGGCTCGCGTGATTGGCTCGATTGTCAACTTTGCCTTCGCGCCGGACGATCCTCAAAAACTGCTCGAGCAAATGGCATCTCCGGAGCACACTGATCCTCTCGCTGACGATCACCGAGGGCGGATACTATATTGACCAGTCCACTGGTGAGCTCGATGCCAAGCATCCGGATCTTCAGCACGATCTTGCTCATCCGCATGAGCCCTCCTGTTCGTTCGGATATATTCTGGAGGCGCTTGATCGAAGGCGCTTGCGTGGGCTGGCTCCCTGCACGCTGATGTCGTGCGATAACATTCAGAGCAATGGCGAAGTCGCTAAGAAAATGCTCACCGCCTTCGCCGAATTAAGGGATCCCGCCCTGAGAAACTGGCTCGACGAGAAATGCCTTTTCCCCAACAGCATGGTCGATCGCATCACTCCAGCAACTACCGACGAGCATCGCCAACTGGTCAGGGACAAATTCGGAATCGAAGACGGCTGGCCCGTCATGACCGAATCGTTCAAGCAGTGGGTCATCGAAGACCATTTCATTCAAGGACGTCCCAAGTGGGAACAAGTCGGCGCGCAGATGACCAGCGACGTGCTCCCTTACGAGAAAATGAAGCTGCGCCTGCTGAACGCCAGTCATCAGGCCCTTTGCTACATTGGAATGTTGCTCGGATACCAACTCGTCCACGAGACCATGGAAGACGCGGACATTCGCACGCTCGTTCAGAAAATGATGGATGAGGAAGTCACCCCGATTCTTTCACCGGTTCCCGGGGTTGACCTGACCGAATATAAGAAAACCCTGATTGAACGTTTCGCTAATCCGGCAATTCGCGATCAGCTTTCGCGCATCGGCATCTATGGTTCTTCCGGAATTCCGAAGTTTGCCCTGCCGTCGGCCACTGATCAGCTCAAACGCGGCGGACCTGTCAAGCTCCTCAGCTTTACGGTGGCGTCATGGTTTCGCTATTTGAATGGACTAAATGAGTCCGGGAAGGAGATGCCGATGCTGGATCCGATGGCCGCAACCCTGCGAGATCGAGCCAAGGCGGCTGGCAAAGACGCGCGGAAACTTCTGGGTATGCGGGAAGTCTTTAGCGAAGAGCTCGCCAATGATGCGACCTTTAGCAAGGAAGTCTCGAAGATCTTCGATAGCTTTTATAGCAAAGGCGCCCGGGCGACGTTGCGGGAATGCATTAGCTAGCCTAAGGCATGTCCGGTGCACTGACGAGTTCTCGTAGGGATGCGGAGACTTACTTAGCTTCAACCGATCTTCGATTCTGTAGCGACGGTGTCCTCACCGTCGGGGCGCTCTTTCGGCGGTGGGGACACCGCCGCTACAGTTTAAGAAACTTTTCTTAGGTTCTCAGCCACGCAGAGCTACTTGAGCTCTTCATCGAAAACGACGGCGACCTTGCCAGACTTGCCGCTCGCCATAAGCGCATAAGCTTCGTCCGCTTTCTCGAGCGGAAATCTATCGGTAACGAGATCTTCGGGATGAATCTTCCAGCGGACGATGCGTTCCACTAAGTCCTCCATCAGCCAGATGCTGGTCACCCAGGAACCGTAGACCGTCTTCTGATCGTGAATCATATCGTAGCTGGGCTGCAGGGCCAACGTTCCTCCCTCCCCAACAAGCGCGATTTTCCCCCACTTGCGCGTCGCTTGGATCGCCGTCAGGCGACCCTTGTCATTGCCACTGGCATCAAAGGCTCTCTCGACTCCGTGCCCGCCCGTCAGGTTTCGGATCTCTTCGACGTTGTGTGGCCCAGACTTGAGCACATGATCCGCCAAGCCCGAGTTTCCGCGCCACTTCGAGGCGATCTTCGACCACGTCGACCCCGATGAGCTTGTTCGCGCCGAGCGCCTTTGAAAGCATGAGCGCGGCGAGACCGACCGGACCCAGGCCCACAACCAGGACGGCGTCGTTTCCGGAAATCCCGATCTTTTCAAGTCCCTCATAGACGGTCCCAAAGCCGCAGGCGACTTGTGCGCCGTCGGTGTACGAGAGCTCGTCGGGCAAGCGCGACGAGGTCCTTCTCTTCCGCGAGGATGTATTCGGCCATCCCCCATCCCTCTGCCAGCCATAGGCGGCGCGAAAGGAACTCGTGCAGCTGATCATGTAGCCGCGCCGGCAGTCGTTACAAACTCCGCACCCGGAAATGTGATAGACGATGACACGATCCCCTTTCTTAAATTTTTTCAAGCCGGGTCCCTCCTCGACGATTTGCCCGCAGGGTTCATGTCCCGCGATCTTGTTTTGATAACCCTCAGGTCCCTTCCCAAGGTGTTCGCGGTAGATGGCTCTAATATCGCTGCCGCAGATCGTCGACGATTTTGTCTTGATTAAAACCTGACCGTGCCCTGGCTCGGGGACCGCAAACTCCTTGAACTCTACCGTGCTGTTCCCGGGCAGCACTGCTCCCGTCATCGTTTTGCTCATAAGCTATGAGGTTGTCTTCTAATAACCGGGCGCCTGCACTATCATGCAAGGCGAGATGTGGGGACGGGCGTTAGCCCTTGATGACCTTTTCAGTTTGGACGTCGAAAAGATGGACCTTCTCCATGTTCAATTGAACGGTCAACTGTTCGCCGGGATGGTAGTGATGCTCGCCGGGCACGCGGGCGATGACAGTGCCCGTTCCTGCCTTGAGATAGACGATTGACTCCGAGCCCATCGGTTCCGATATCTCGATGACCGAGCTGATCGGGACGTGGGCTGGATCGCTGACCTGGTCGCTGAGATGCTCGGGACGGATGCCGAAGATAATCGGCTTGCCCTCGTAAGGGGCGGCCAGGGTCTCGAGCTTGCCGCGTAGGGGAATGGTCAAGGCGTTTTGCTGGGCATCCTCGACAAAGCTCAGCCCTCCATCGAGCTTCTGCACTTTGCCTTTGAGGAGGTTCATCGGCGGACTGCCAATGAAGCCGGCCACAAAAATGTTCTCCGGCTGGCGATAGAGAGTCAGGGGATCGGCAATTTGCATGATGTTGCCATCGCGCATCACACAGATGCGGTCTCCCATGGTCATGGCCTCTACTTGATCGTGGGTCACATAGACCATGGTAGTGGTCAATTGGGTATGCAGTCGGGAGATCTCCGAACGCATGTGCACCCGCATCTTAGCGTCCAGATTGGAAAGCGGCTCGTCAAAGAGGAACACCTTCGGATCCCGCACAATCGCTCTCCCGAGGGCCACTCTTTGGCGCTGGCCTCCGGAAAGCGCTCCAGGCTTGCGGTCGAGCATTTTGTCCAACCCGAGGCTCTTCGCAGTCTTCGTGACGGTCTGCTGGATGAAGTCCTTGGGCTTTTTCGCCAACTTCAAGCCAAAGGCGATATTGTCGAAAATGCTCATGTGCGGATAGAGCGCGTAGTTTTGAAAGACCATCGCGATCCCGCGATCCTTGGGATGCACATTGTTGACCACGCGGTCACCGATGGCAATGCTTCCGCTGGTGATGTGCTCTAACCCGGCCAGCATCCGCAACGTCGTCGACTTGCCACAGCCCGAAGGACCCACCAGGACCATGAACTCGCCGTTCTGAATCTCCAGATTGATGTTCTTGACGGCGGTGAACGACGGCTTGCCATGCTCGTCAAGATACGTTTTGACCAAATTCTTAATGTGAACCGCTCCGTCGTTCATAAGCTTTCTTTTCTATTTGACCGCTCCAAAGGTCAATCCGCGCACCAGTTGTTTCTGGGTCATCCAGCCCAGCACCATGATCGGGGCTACCGCCAGGAAGGAAGCCGCCGACAGCTTTGCCCAGAAGAGCCCCTCCGGACTCGAATAAGAGGCGATAAAGACCGGCAACGGCGCTGCGTTCACACTCGTCAGATTCAAGCTCCAAAACGCCTCATTCCACGACAAGATCACCAGGAGCAGTCCCGTCGAAGAGAGACCCGGGAGGGTCATCGGCCGGAGGACATGCCACATTTCTTGCCAGATCGTGGCGCCATCGATCCGCGCCGCCTCCAGAATGGCCGCTGGGATTTCGCAGAAATAGGTGTAGGCCATCCAGACTGCTATCGGCAAGTTGATCAGCGCGTAGATGACGATCAGGGCAACGATGTTATCCAAAACGCCAAAGAATTGGCAGAGGATATAGAGCGGAATTAACACACCCACTGCTGGCATCATCTTGGTTGACAACATCCACACCAAGGTCGACTGCGTCTTCGGTGTCGGATAAAAGGCCATCCGATAGGCTGCCGGGATCGCCAAGGCAAAGCACAAGAGTGTCGAGCCGATGGAAGCCAAAATAGAGTTCCACACGTAGACCGCGTAGTTGCTCCGCGCGAAGACCTCGTAGAAGGATACCAAGGTCGGAATAAAGAACAAACTCAAGCTCTGGGCTTCCCGCTCGTTCTTAAAAGCCGTAATGATCATCACAAAGATCGGGAAGAAGATGGTCAGGGCGACCAGCCAGGCCAAGATCCCCCACGCCCATTTGCTAAGCTTCGACTCGTGCATACTCTTTCTAGCGTGTCTGGAGGTTGCGGGACATCAGTCGAACCATGAAGAAGGCGACAACGTTGGCCAGCACCACTGCCAAAATGCCTCCGGCCGAGGCAATTCCCGCATCAAACTGCTGCAGGCCCAACGAATACACCAAAAACGCCAGGTTGGTCGTGGCCGTCCCGGGCCCGCCTGAGGTCGTCGTGTAGATCTCGGCAAAGATCGAGAGCAAGAAGATCGTCTCGATCATCACCACCACGCCAATCGCTCGGCTCAGATGCGAGAGGGTCACATAAAAGAAGAACTGCACCGGATTGGCGCCATCTACTGCCGCCGCCTCCTTCTGCTCCTGGTCCAGGCTCTTGATCGAGGTGAACAAGATCAAAAAGGCAAAGGGCAGCCATTCCCAGGACACAATGATGATGATGGACAACAGTGGATGCGTGCTGAACCAATCGATGGCCGGCAGTCCAAGCTTGTTCATCGTCACCGCGAGGAATCCATAGACCGGGTGCATCATCATGTTCTTCCAAATGAGCGCACTCACCGTCGGCATCACAAAAAACGGGGCAATCACCAGCAAGGTGGCCACGTTCTTGCCGAAGAAGTCCCGGTCAAAGAGCACCGCAAAGAGCGTCCCTAAAACCACCGTGATAATCAGCACCGCCCCGATTAAGATGATGCTGTTGATGATCGCCGGGATAAAGGCCGGATCCTCCCACAAATACCTGTAGTTCTCCAGCCCGGCAAAGCCAGTCAGCTCAGGATTAAGCAGATTTTTGCGGATGAAGGAAAAGTAGATCGTCATCCCCAAGGGGACGATCATCCACAAGAACAACACCGCCACCGAGGGAAACTGCAGCAAAGGCAACAGGAGGCTCGGCTTAGCCCTCCACCTCAGGCTCGACAGAGCTTGCGGGGACTACGGGCTGTGGAGCGGTGCTCACTTTACATCTTCAAAGCACAACCAGAGTTTTTTTATCCCCTCTTTCGCCGTTTACTTCTGCAATCCCGCCTGCTTGACGGCTTTGTTCGCTGCCGCCTGGCTCGCCTTTAAGGCGGCATCCACCGTCATCTTTCCCGCCAGCGCTCCCGCGACATTCTGCCCGACCACCGTTCCAAAGGACTGAAACTCCGGAATCCCGACAAACTGCACACCCGTGTACGGCACCGGCCGGATCGCCGGATTGGTCGGATCCGCCGTCTGCATCGCTTTCAGCGTGACCGCCGCAAACGGTGCCGCTTTTTGATACTCCGCATTGTCATAGAGAGACTTCCGCGTTCCGGGCGGCACCGTCGCCCACCCAGTCTCGTCGGCTACCATCTTGATATACTCTTTGGAGGTTGCCCACAGCGCAAACTTCTTGGCCTCCTCTGCCGCCTTCGAACTCTTTGGGATGGCAAAGGCCCACGACCAGAGCCAGTGGGATCCATTAGGCGTCTTCTCGATCGGTGCGTTGGCAAAGGCCACCTTGTCGGAAACCTGCGACTCCTTCGGGTCAAAAAGCGGGCCGGCTCCAGAGGTCGCATCGATCCACATCGCCGCCTTTCCGGTAGCAAAGATCGTCAGGTTCTCGTTGAACCCATTCGAGGTTGCTCCGGGCGGTCCGGATGCCTTCATCAAATCCACGTAGTAGCTAATCGCACTCTTCCACTCCGGACTTTCAATGGTCGCCTTCCACTCCATGTCGAACCACGTCCCCCCGAAGGTGTTTACCAGCGTGCTGACAAAGGCCATGTTCTCTCCCCAGCCCGGCTTCCCGCGCAAGGTGATCCCATAGATTCCCTTGCCTTTGTCGGTGAGCGCCTCCGCCCATTTCTTGATGTCCGCATAGGTCGCCTGCTCCGGCATCGTGATCCCCTTGGCGTCGAAAAGATCCTTGCGATACATCAACATCGAACTCTCTCCGTTGAAGGGCAGCGCGTAGAGCTTTCCATCATAGGACAAGCCGTCGCGCAGGCTCTTGAAGACGTCCTCGATATCGTATTCTGCCGGCAGATTCGCCATCTCCGTCAGCCAGCCTCGCTTGGCAAAGATCGGCGCCTCATACAGCCCAATGAAAATAACGTCAAATTGCCCGCCCCCGGTCGACACGTCCGTCGTGATCCGTTGGCGCATGATGTTCTCTTCCAGAACCAGCCAATTTAATTTGATGTTCGGATTGGCCTCTTCGAACTTTGTCGAAAGTTTCTTTAAGGTGATCATGTCCGGATTATTCACCGTGACGATGTTCACCGTTTTTTGCTGAGCGAGGACGTTCAAGCTCGTCAGGAGGATGATAGCGAGGGAGAGAAGACGTTTCATGGGAGAACTGAGTTGTGGTTACGTTATCTTTGTGGCGGAGGGGGGACCTCTGGCGGAAGCCCTTGGCGAGAGCATCCACCCAACGTCAGCCATCCTGACGCAATTTGATCGACCACGCAAACCCCTTTTTTTACCGCCCAGCTAAACTGGTAGGACAGCGCCTCGTCTTCATCTCATCAATTAGCTACCCGTTAAGGGTAAGCGGCTTCCAACGTCGGGCGAAAGGGCTAAGGACATTTGAGCAGCTATCACTTGCGGGCCGTTGAACCGTCGGGCGCAGCCGAGATCCCGCGGCCGCAGTTAGCCTTCTAACTGCCTGTCAACATCTCAAGGGTCGTTGAGCACGTGACTAGAGCGCTTCCGTCGGCCAGCCGGCGGGCTGGCTTCCGACCACCTATTCCCCAAAGATCGCGCCGTCCACACCGGCGATCATGAAGGCTCGCTATCCGCATTCGAGTAATCAAGCCGCGCCTGGTAGTCTTGATAAAGCCGGGCATAGGGTTCGACCCAGGCCGTCACAGGCTGAATTTCTTGCAGGTTCAGTCCCTCTACAAACGGCAATGCGACGCCTGCACCTTGCGCTGCGATGAGAGCTGCGCCGATGGCGGTAAGTTCAGGCTCATCGACCACGGTCACCGGTTGGCCAAAAATGCTGGCGCGCAATTCTACGAAGGCGTGCGATCGTGCCCAGCCGCCAGCTGCGAAAATCGGGGCAGGCGTGGCCCCGACCCTCAATATCTCATCAAACATCCGTCGAGCGTAGAAGGTCGCCGCCTCTAATACGGTTCGCACATCCGCTTCGGTCGGTTCGTTCCCAGATCGCAAGAGTAATTCGTCAGAAGCCGGAATCGGAATTGGACGGTCGCCAGGAACGCCCGGGATGCGCTCCAACGCAAGCAACCGCCTGACAAGGTCGGTGGTCCCGCGATGCGGATGAATCGCCGCCGCCAATTCAAAAACGCCGAGGTAGGATAAGCCATCATTGCCCATCGCCGGTCCTCCCAGTCAATACCGATAGCCACCAGCACGGCTCGTGAGCGGATCACTCTGCTCTCACGCGGTTTTTCATATCGCGTGTCGACGATGAGGTAGGGATACTCGCTATCCAACCCGCACCGAGCAAAGCGTCCGAGTTCGTTATCCAGCTTCTTATTGATCGAATCGCGCTCGCACTAAAGCTGTGCCCGCAGAGCTCTTCGCTGATCGCTTTAACTTTCCGAATCGACACTCCTTGGAAGCACCTCTCCCTCAGCGCAGCGACCCGCGCTCTCGCTGCGCTTGTAGCGCTCGAAGTTCTCAGTGAAAAATCGCCCTGGCGATCTTGGGGAACTCTTAACTAGAGTTTTCCTATTCGCGTGACCAAGCTCCGGTTATAGTAGCCGCCGCGATAACTTAGACGCCTGTCGGCTCGCTCTCCTTTCTCCGCTCCGACGGCTTACGCCATCTCCGCTTCAAGAAATTCCTGGATGACACTGCGTACCAGCGGACCGAAAAAATCCCGTCTTCACCACTCATCGCTTCTCTTCGGTTCCTTTGTTATCTCTCTTTTGAGTCAAGGTTCGATACTCCGTTCGGTTGTTTTTCACTCCAACTGCTTACCAAGACCTCGTCTCTTTACGGAACTTTCAGACACTACGTTGCTAGCAGCACTGTGCGCTTACGATGCGTGCGCATATTGCGAGGATTTGTGCGCAAATTAGCGCTATTCATCGAAGATTCAAGCTGCATATAATTGCGCAAGAAGCTCCCTCCAAAACGAATTTTTCGTCCTAGAATCGAATAAACTATTACCAATAAACCACTTATCTAGAACAAGAAGAAAAGTATGAAAAGGCTTTTCATCTCTGCTATATGCGCGAGGAACAGCGCGCGAGCGCCAATGAAATTTTGTGAGAGTGCCAGCGGCAACTTCTACGATGGGCTAACCGGCGAAAGCCCATCTGAAATGCCTATATTCCTTACCAGACCCGACTTTGACGCTCACGGCCGAGGCGCGGGCTAGGCGACCAGCTCCATTTCGAGTCGGGCATGAAGCACTGTATCAATCGGGACGGAGAATCTTTTCGTGTTCGAGCGCTTCATTGATCCCAGGGATGGATAGGACCGCGCGTCGATCTACGAGCCGGATGCCGTATGAAGTGCGCCAGTCGCAATCTCTCCCGCTTATGAACACCGAATTCTACACTTTTGGCGAAATCCTCTGGGACTGTCTGCCCTCCGGGCGGCATGCTGGTGGAGCGCCATTCAACGTCGCCGCTCACCTCGTCCAGTTGGGTGTCTCAGCGTCTCTGATCTCAGCGATCGGCCAGGATCCGCTCGGCGACGAGATCCTGAAGGTGGCCCAAGACAAAGGAGTCAACACACAGTTTGTAACCCGTGCGCGCATCGGTCTCGCCACCGGAACTGTTCTAGCAACTGTGGACGCCTGCGGGAACGCGACCTACGAACTCGTTCAACCGGTGGCTTGGGACGAGATTAGAGTTCTTCCGACAACCGTGGAAGCTGTTGCGCAGGCCCGCGGACTCATCTTCGGCTCGCTCGCAGGCCGGTCACCATACAACCTCGATCAGTTGAATCTCCTGCTGGCAATCGAAGGCCCGATGAAATTCTTCGATGTCAATCTGCGCCCTCCCTTCGGCCAACCGGAGCTGGTCATGAACCTTGCGAAGCATGCCGATGTCATCAAACTCAACGATGACGAAGCTGGCAAGCTTGCTTCTTGGGTGCGTACTGGCGAAGCGAAGCTGGATACGCCGCGAAGCCTTGATGCTCTTGACGAAGCCTGCGCAGCCTTGGCGAAAGCAACCAACACCTCTCGGATCTGCGTCACGAGGGGGGCCGATGGCGCGGCGTTGTGGGAGAGCGGAAATCTGGTCTCTGCCCCGGCTCCTAAAGTGGCCATTAAGGACACGGTCGGCGCGGGCGACTCATTCATGGCGGGCCTGATGGTCGGACTAACACATGGCACGGACACACAAAAGGTGCTGGAAGACGCCTGTCGTGTCGGCGCCTTCGTTGCCTCGCACGACGGAGCGACGCCCTTGCTGCCGACGGAGATCACTCAGGAATTCAAAAGCAGGTAGCCGCTTCCCGTCGCAAGGGGTTCCCTACATCTCACGGCAACTTCAGCATGGGTTAGAGAGGAAATGAGTTGAAACCTTTTAATTACCGGCATCCTACAGAAATCATATTTGGATGTGGGCGCTTCGCCGAGTTGGGATCAATCGTAACTAGGTTCGGCCTCAAATGTCTGCTTGTGAGTGAACAGAAAACCGGCCCCCTTCGCGACATTTACGACAAAGCCGAACAGTTTCTGGCGACGGAAGGCGTCGAGTTTGAGCATTTTGATGGTGTTATTCCTAATCCAACAGTCGAAATCGTTTCAGACGGGGCCAAGCTCGCGAAGGCCTTCCGACCGAACGTTATATTGGGCATTGGGGGAGGGTCGAGCCTCGACTCTGCAAAAGCGATCGCAGTGGAGGCAACTCACGAAGGATCCTGCTGGGACTATCTCTTCTTCAAGAACAAACCGACCGACCGGACCCTTCCGATAGTCGCGGTTGGAACAACCGCAGGCACGGGCTCGCAGGTCACCCAGGTAGCGGTAGTGACGCAAACTGCTACTCGCGATAAATCGGCTCTCTACGACAATCATCTAATCCCTCGAGTTGCGTTGGTGGATCCTGAATTGACCCTATCACTTCCAGCCAAAATCACCGCTGTTACGGGATTCGACGTATTCTGCCACGCGTTTGAATCGACACTGAACCCAGGCAGTAATCCGATGTCGGAAATTGTGGCCTGGGAAGCGATTCGACACGTGATCACCGATTTGCCAACTTTAATACAGGATGGCCACAACCTTAGGGGTCGAAGCAGTTTAGCTTGGGCAGACACCTTGGCTGGTCTGTCCATTTGCGCCGCCGGAACCACTCTGCCTCATGGAATTGCTATGGCAATCGGCGGGATGTACCCGGCGTGGCTCACGGCGCAGCGCTCGCCAGTATCTATCTGGCGTGTATGAAATTTTCCTGGCAATCCGCGATACGTCAGTTTGCGAAGCTCGGGCGGATTCTGGATATTTCGTTACATCAGGCCGATGATGGAATGGCAGCTCAGTCGAGCATCGAATTGTTTGCGAAGTTTCTGGCTCGAATCGAGCTAAACTACTCG
Source organism: uncultured Verrucomicrobiae bacterium (assembly GCA_963706955.1). Lineage (GTDB taxonomy): Bacteria > Verrucomicrobiota > Verrucomicrobiia > Chthoniobacterales > Terrimicrobiaceae > DASTFP01. The sequence goes on from CAVPOC010000007.1 coordinate 96,844, forward strand.
CTGAAGCAGCTGGGTGTTTCGGAGGAGGAATTATCGGCACTCGCTAAGCAGTCGATGGTGCTTCCAGATTACACAAAAAATCCAAAAATACCGACCGGCACTGAAATGCTCTCGATAATTAAGCAATCCTTTTAGCGTTATGCAGCCCTGTCGGTCCAACGGTTTATGGCCGTTATGCAGGAGACTACGTCGAGCTTGCTGCTATGCTCTTATTCGCCAGACGAAATGCACGCGGGGTCATTTTAGTTTGAGTGCGAAAAACGCGGAAGAAATGATTGAGGTTTCCAAATCCAGATTTCATCGCGACAGTAGCGATGGCCAACTCAGTGGATTCCAACAGCGTGCGGGCATGATTCACGCGAATTCGTAGAATTTCAGCTAGGATGCTTCGATCAAGCTCCTTTCGAAATGCTTTTTCCAAAAATCGACGAGATAAGTTGCACTCTTCGACGACAGAAGAAACCGACAAGTCTTTTCGAACGAAATTGGCCCGTATGTAGCGGCTAGCTTTAGCCACCTCCGGATGTTCAATGGCGAGCACATCTGTGCTCTTTCGAGTTATGACTCCTTTTGGCGCTATCCGCTCGGGCACTATAGGCGCCGCCCGACCCTCCATCAATCGATCCAATAAGGCAGCTGCCTGATAGGCCATTCCCTCAAGATCGTGTCGGACGCTGGTTAGTGGCACTTGCGCGCACTCACAAAGGATCGGATCATTATCCACTCCAATGACCGCAACTTCCTGCGGAATATGGATTCCTGCCTCAATGCACGCGTCCATGATATCCGTAGCAACATAGTCATTGTAGCAGAAGATACCGACAGGATGATGTAACGAGCGAATCGCGCGGATCAACGATCTGCGGCGCAAGGTCCAGTTTAGGTGCCTGCTGTGGGAGGCCTCTTTACGATTGCTTACTGGAATCAGTCGAACACACTCATATCCAGCGGCCTGTAGGGATCGAGAAAAACCAAGATAGCGCTCTTTGTTCACTTGATCGTCCCAGAATGGAGCCCAGGCAAAGCTCTTAAAATTACGCTGAAGAAGATGCTCCGAAGCCAGACGGCCTATCGCCTCGTTATCCTCACCCACATGAGGCAAGCCTAAATCCTGGCGAACGGACGAAATTTCAACCGCGGGCACGTCTGCCGACTTTACGTAATTGGCGAGCTCTTCCCAATATCCCACAAAAGAGAGGATTCCATCGCCTTTCCACCCTATCGGGACCATGGACGCGTAGATTGTATCGGCCACCAGATGCCAGTGATGTTGTACCGCGTACCGCGATGCGCCCCGGTAGAAACCGTGGTGGGTCGCGGAAGTTATTGCTAGCAGAACTGTGCGCTTACGACGCGTGCGCATATTGCGATATTTTGGCGATCTTTTTGCGCAAATTAGTGCTATTCACTGAAGATTCAAGCTGGATATACTTTTGAGCGGAACAAATCGTTGTTGTGCCCACGGCGAAAGAACGTCTTACCAAGCAACCCCTCAACCCTGCCGAGAACAAGAAGAGACCTATGAAAAGAGCATCTCGCTTTCCTGTCAGTCATCTCCTTCATCTAGGACCATCGGGCGGAAGATGAGAATCGAAATCCGGGTTCGTCGGACCCCGACGCGTTCAACAATTCGAATATCGAATCGGCGGACGTCGTCATCTTCACCTGCGATGTGCGGATCAAGCCGGGGGGCCCTTTCCCGCCAAATCGATTTACGAAACCCGCTCCAGCGTCGCAATCCTTCTCTGCATCAACGCGGGGCCTGAAAAAAGCAATTTCCCTGATCATAAATAGCAATCAACAAATCCAATGAAAAAACAATATATCAAGAACCTATTAGGTGTATGTCTGGTCATGGTGGTAGGCCTGACAACAGCTAGTTCAGCAGACAAGAAGGTCAAAGTCGGGATGGCCGTCCAGGATCTAAGCAATCCGACATGGGCAGGCTATTGTCAGGCTATCAAAAAGGAGGTCGAATCTAAGGGTGGAAGTTTGAATTTCGTTTCCTGTGAAAGCAATGTTAACAAGCAAATCACTCAAATCGAAAACTTCGTCTCAAGCGGCGTCAATGTTTTGATTGTTCATCCAGCTGACCCCGCAGGGGTGGAAGACGCTTTAAAACAAGCAAGGGAAAAGGGGATAAAGGTCCTCGCCTGGGACGACAACCTTGAGAACGCCGATCTGGCTTGGCTGATCGACAATCGTAAATTGGGGAATGTAATCGGCGAACAGGCTGCCAAGTGGATCAATGAAAAACTTGGCGGAAAAGCAGAGGTCGCCATCCTTAATTACCCGCAGTTACCGATCTTGCTGGAACGAGGAAATGGCATTAAGGAAGCCATTATTAAGGGAGCGCCAAATGCGAAAATCGTAGCAGAGACCAGTGCCATCAATCCTGCTGAAGGCATTTCCAAGATGGAGACGATCTTCCAGTCCAACCCTAATGTCAAAGTTGTTGGATGTATCGGCGGTGGCGGCTCGGTGGGTGCCAATGAAGCGGCAAAAGCAGGAAACAAAATCACAGACGACTTCGGCATCTTCGCAGCTGATGCAACCCAACCGGAACTTCTCGCGATCAAGAACAATGAGGGCGTCAGAATGAGCGTAACGATTACGGGCACCAATAAGGTCATCGCCGAAAAAGTTGCGGCCATGGTTGATCAACTGGCTTCGGGACAACCGATAGAGAAAAAAGAGGTCTATCGCGAGATGATTCCCGTCACTAAAGAGAATGTTGATGAATACATCGTCAAGTAAGCCGCCCACCGTATGAATTCACCTTGCGTGTATGGCCTGGAATTCCGCATCGGGTATCGCCAGGCTATGCGTGAGGTAATCACGGCGGCAGAGGCTCGCAATGCATAAATAATAAATTATGTATATTTTGCAGTTACAAAATATAACGAAGAAATATCCAGGCGTCGTTGCGCTGAACGACGTCAGCATTGACGTTGTCAAAGGCGAAGCACATGCATTGGTCGGGGAGAACGGCGCCGGCAAATCGACATTGATCAAGAGTTGCACAGGCGCAGTCGTCCCGGATAGTGGCAAGATAATTGTCCAAGGCAAGGAGTTTTCGTCTCTCACCCCCACGTCCTCTGAAGAAAACGGAATTGGGGTAATTTATCAGGAATTCAATCTGGTGGGGGAACTTTCTGTCGCGGAAAATATCTTTCTGGGAAGAGCCATTAGAAAAGGGATCATTATCGATCAGAAGGCTATGGTCAGGGAGTCTGAAGCCATCTTCAAGCAGTTCAACATCGATATCGATCCGAACGGGTTGGTTAGTAATCTGACTGTCGGTTATCAACAGCTCGTAGAAATCGCCAAAGCCATATCGCAAAAGGCAAAAATTTTGATCATGGACGAGCCGTCCGCGCCGTTAACCAAGGCCGAGGCGGAACGGCTTTATGAAATGGTAGAGAAACTGAAGGCCTCAGGGGTAACGATCATCTACATCTCGCATCGGATGGAGGAAATTTTCAGGCTGACAGATCGGATCACCGTGTTGAGGGATGGTCAAAAAATTGCCACCTTAAACACGCGCGATACGAATCTGGACGCCCTGGTCAAACTCATGGTTGGTCGTGAGCTTAAAGAAACCTACCCGAAGCGAAAGGATTGCATTTCTGATGAGGTTTTGCTGGATGTCCAGAATTTAACTGGAAACGGGGTGCACGATGTCACCTTTCAAATCCGGAAAGGCGAAGTGTTGGGATTTGCGGGACTGATTGGCGCAGGTCGAACGGAGCTGGCGGAAGTGCTTTTTGGAGCGAAGCGGAAAACCGGCGGAACCGTGGTCCTGAATGGCAAGCAGAGCGATCCGAAATCGCCTCGAGAAGCCATTGACACCGGGATTGCGCTTGTTCCGGAAGATAGGAAAAAGCAGGGGGCATTGATGGAAGTAGACATCCGGGGCAATATCAGCATGGCGATCATTGAAAGGATATCGAAATTCTTCACGGTCAATAAGACCGAAGAAAAGCGTATCGCCAATTACTATAAGGATGCCATCAGGATCAAGACCCCGACTATCGAGCAGAAGATTAAGAACCTGAGTGGCGGCAACCAGCAAAAGGTCATTATCGCCAGATGGCTGGCATCCGAACCGACCCTGGTCATTTTCGATGAACCGACCAGGGGAATCGATGTTGGTGCGAAATCTGAAATTTACGCATTGGTAAATGAACTGGTCGAATCGGGTAAGGCTGTGCTGATGATTTCTTCGGAAATGGAAGAAGTCATGGGGATGTCGGATCGAATTATCGTTCTGCGGGAAGGGCGAATATCCGGAATGTTGAATCGAGCAGAATTTAATCAAGAAACCATCATGGCCTTTGCGTCCCGATCCTGAAAAAGCATAGGAATATTCCAATGAAATACTTCGAAAAACTGAAAGTCGCGGCTGGCGCTGTAGAGTTCTTAAAAAGATACGGAATATATGTCGTGCTTCTGGCGCTGATCATATTTTTCTCGATCGCGACAGAGAATTTTTTTCGCTCCAGCAATCTGCTTAATGTTGCCAGGCAGGTATCTATGCTCGGCATTGCGGCGGTCGGCTTCGCGTTTGTTCTGCTGTTGGGGGGCATAGACCTGTCGATTGGGTCGGTGGTTACATTGGTGAACATTGTCGCAGCGTGGTTGATGGTCAACGCCGCGATGAATCCTATTTTGGCCAGCATTGTGGCATTGATAATGAGCGCCGCGATCGGATTTACTAATGGATGGATTATTGCCAATATTAGAATGCCGCCCCTGATCGTGACCCTGGCGATGATGATTATCGTTGAAGGGGTGGCCTACATGATTTGTAAGGGACTCCCGATTTACGGGTTTCCAAAATCCTTCGCGGTGATAGGGCAGGGATATGTAGGCCCCATTCCAATTCCGGTGATCATCATGGCTATCATCTTGGCTATCGGATCGTTCATCCTAAATAAGACGTATTTTGGCAGATATTTTTACGCGGTTGGCGGCAATGAACAGGCTGCAAATCTATCGGGAATCAAAGTTAATAATGTAAAATATCTGGTGTATACGCTGTCGGGACTCTTCGCGGGAATCGCGGGCATCGTTATCTTGTCCAGGACGAACTCGGCTCAGGTTTTGTCTGGCAAAGGACTGGAATTCGACGTGTTGACAGCATGTGTTCTCGGTGGTGTAAGTGTGACGGGTGGCTTCGGCAAGATTTCCAATGTGGTTGCCGGCGTCCTGATTCTGGGTGTTCTGAGCAATGGCCTGGTATTGCTTGACGTGAGCCAGTTTGCCCAAATGGTTATTAAGGGTGCGGTCTTGATGTTGGCCGTAGCATTCGATTGTTTGCAGCATCGCAAGGCGAGTTGAAACACCGATGAAAACAATTGCAATTTCCAGATTAATTGGCAGCGAAGGGGCCAAAATCGGCCGGCAAGTGACCGAGGCTTTAGGATACACTTTGGTGAATAAAAGCGTTCTGGAGGGGATATTCCGCCAATACGGGCTGGAAAAATTTGGCGAACTATATACGTCTCCACCAAATATTTGGGATTTAGCAAACGCGAGGAATTTGGAAATCGTTTCGATGTTAAATGAGACAATGGAAGCCCTAGCCCAGCGAGGGGATACGTTGATACTGGGGCGGGGTGGCTATGCCTCTCTGAGCAAGTATGCAGATGTACTCAACGTGCGCCTCCATGCCCCGTTCTCAGTCAGAGTGGAACGAGTGATGGCCCGGGAAAACATATCCGACCGCTTGCGAACTGAGCAACGAGTCAAAATAGACGACACGGCCCGGCAAAAGTTCGTCTCGATGTTCTATAACCAAGCCTGGGATAACGCATCAAACTTCGATCTGGCAATTGATACCGATACCATATCAACTGAGATGGCTGCGGACTGGATCATCGAAGCAGCCAGGGCACTTTCGCCAAAAGAATTCAAACCAGATGCAGTCACAGCCGAACGGGCCAAAGTAGACCCTGCCTTATTGGACGCGATAAATATTGCCCTAGCACGCCAGGTTCCTTCTGTGAATGAGGACTCTGACCAGAAAGGAAACAGAAACTCCGGCATAATAGCCGGAGCCTTGAAAAGGCATTAACGGCTCGTGGAGGGTATCAGAGAGTTTTTGATTGGGTCATCACCTGAGAGAGTTCTTGCTAGCTGAACTGTGCCCTTACAACGCGTGCGCATATTGCGAATATTTGTGCGCAAATTAGCGCTATTCACTGAAGGTTCAAGCTGGATATAATTTGAGCGCAACAAATCCTTCCTTCCGTTGTGCCCCACGGCGAAGAACCTTTTACCTAGTGACCCCTCAACCTGCCGACAACAAGAAGAGAACTATGAAGGCGAGAAATTGTTCGGTCGGCTCCGAGCCCCCAGATTTTTTTCATCTTAAAGTGAGTATTCAATCCTAATATGAAATGTTTGTTCATGTCAGGTGATGACAACCCCACACTAAGAGCAGAGAAAAGATGGCAGAGGAATTAGAAGGTAAGGTCGCCGCTGTCACCGGTGGCGCGTCGGGCATCGGGCTGGCCAGCGCCGAGGCGATGCTTGGCGGCTGGTGCGCGCGTGGTGCTGGTCGACCGCGATGAGGCGGCGTTAACGGCACTCCGCGAAAAGCACGGCGACGCGTTGATTCCACTGGTCATCGATCTGCTCGACGCGAGGAGCTGCGCGACGTTGATGCCGCAGATCCTGGAGAAGGCAGGCCGACTCGACATCCTGCACGCCAATGCCGGCCTTTATATCGGTGGCGACTTGGTCGATGCCAACACCGACGCGATTGATAGGATGCTGAACCTTAACGTCAACGTGGTGATGAAAAACGTCCACGATGTCTTGCCGCATATGATCGAGCGTGGTTCCGGCGACATCGTGGTGACGAGTTCGTTAGCGGCCCACTTTCCGACGCCGTGGGAGCCGGTCTATGCGTCGTCCAAATGGGCTATAAACTGCTTCGTCCAAACTGTCCGCCGCCAGGTCTTCAAGCATGGCATCCGCGTTGGCTCGATCTCGCCCGGTCCCGTCATCACCGCGCTTATCGCCGACTGGCCGGAGGAGAAATTGAAGGAGGCAAAGGAATCAGGCAGCCTAATCGAACCGAGCGAGGTGGCCAATGTGGTGATGTTCATGCTGACTCGGCCACGCGGGATGACCATTCGCGACGTGGTCATGCTGCCCACCAATTTCGACCTCTAGACAAGCATCGGTGAGTCAAGGGTCGAGGGCATCTTCTTGCAGGACGCAAGATGGACCTCGGAGGCAAGCGGCATCGATGATGTCGAGGAGGTTTTTCGTTTGACTGACGAATGGGCATCCCACTTCAGGCATCCTCAGCACGAACGGCTCCGCGGAAGAGCGCCGTGTCACGCAAGAGACTACCGATCGGGCATGGGCGAAAGATGTAAGCGGCAAAAGAGGCCGCCGGAGCTACTTGGGTCAGCGCGTTTTTGAGCCACGTCGATCCGGAGTAGCTGCTGTGGGGATTTTGGCTTGAGGCTTCCCTCCGGGCCATGGGCAACATGAAGGCCGGGGATATCCAGGGGTTGCAACATCGTACCGCAAGTGGTGCGCGTCTCAAGGAAGTCAGCCAGTAGTCCGACCCTTCGCACCCTGCGGCAATGCACGTGATTATCGCGGCCTCAGCCTAGCGGGGTGGTGGCGCTCGACGAAGGCGATCGTGGGAAGACAACTTGCGGCTTGTAAGCTTTACAGGCCGTCGGCCATCGAGCGCCAGCCCATTAGCTAAGGGCAGGACCAAAATATATGCGTCGCATGGACGGCGTGTCGGGCGCTCCTGTCAAGCGCCCTGCGAAATCCACAGGCGCTTGGCACAAGCGCCTCCACACCATTTCGGCATCGTATCGCCAGAGGTTTACTTGGCGGCGGAATCTTTCTTTGCTGACGCGGCGCCGGCAAACTCCTCAGGAAACTTGCTGAGAAAGCTTTGGGTTGGCCACGAGCAAGCTTCGCCAAAGGCGCAAACCGTTCGGCCGGCGATATTGTCGGCGACACTCTTGAGCACGCTCGGATCCTTGCCCCGGCCGCTTCCCGCCAGCATCCGTGTCGTGATCTTCGACATCCAGAGGCTGCCTTCGCGGCACGGAGTGCACTGACCGCAACTTTCGTTGGCGTAGAATTGATTCAGGTTATTCAGTGCCCAGACCATATTGCGCGAATCATCCATCACCATGACGCCGCCGCTCCCCACCATCGTGCCGACGGAGGCCAGGCTGGAAGCGTCCATGACCACGTCGAGCATCTTGATCTCCTTGTCGACCAGCTTTCCTCCGGCATCCTTGCCCTTGATCTTGTAGACATCCTCGGCACGCATCACTTTTGCGGAACTTCCCCCGGGAATAACCGCTTTCAGTTTGCGACCGGGTTTGAGGCCTCCGCACACATCGAAGATCAATTCTCCGAGCGTCACGGCGCCGGCAGGAAGTTCGTAGAAACCCGGCTTGACCACATCTCCGCTGACGCACATGGTTCGCGTTCCGCCGTCACCGGGAGTGCCCATCCGCGCATACTCGATGGCACCGAGACGGAGGATGTGTTTGATGTGGCAGATCGTCTCTACGTTGTTAACGATAGTCGGCTTGAGATAAAGCCCGAGGACCGCCGGAAAGTAGGGCGGTTTGATGCGCGGATACGGCCGCTTTCCCTCCAGAGATTCGAGAAGGCTCGTCTCCTCGCCACAAATATAGGCACCGGCACCTTGATGGACGAAAACATCCACATCGAAGCCCGAACCAAGAATATTCTGGCCGAGAAAACCTTTCGCGCGGGCGTCTTGAATCGCCGTCCAGACGATGCGGGCGGCCGCGGGAAATTCACACCTTATATAGATGTAACAAAGGTGCGTATTCGTGGCGTAGGCTGAGATGGCCAGACCTTCAATAAGTTGGTGCGGGTCGTAGTGGAGAATGTAGCGATCCTTGAAAGTTCCGGGCTCGGACTCGTCAGCATTGACGACGATATAGTGTGGTTTGCCGTCGTCGTACTTGATAAAGCCCCACTTGGCGCCGCAAGGAAAGCCAGCCCCACCGCGGCCACGTAAATTGGAAGCCTTGACCGCATCAACAATCTCGGAAGGCTTCATCGTGACAGCTCTCCTTAGCGATTCATATCCACCGTGCGCGAGGTACGTTTCAATACTGGTGTCATAGCCAGGCTTGCTAATGTTCTCGAAAACAATCCGCCGTTCCTTTGGATGCGGCGCCGGCATGACAAAGGTTTTGCCGTTCATCTGTACTTTTCCACGATGTCAGGAACCGCTTCGGGAGCGATTCTTTCGTGGAGATCATCGTTAATCAGCGCGACCGGCGCACTGCCACAGCTGGCCAGGCACTCGACGAATTCCACACTAAATTTTCCATCAGCGCTGGTGGGCGGCGCACTGCCATAGCCATGGTGCTCGGCATGCGGATCAAGGCCGACAGCCGCACAAAACCTCTCTCTAACGGCATAGCTGCCGGCCATCGCGCAGGCCAAAGTGCGGCAAACGCGAATAATCGTCTTCCCAGCCGCCTCGCGACGAAACCAGGGGTAAAAAGTCACCAGCTCGTAAATGTTGATTGGCTGAAGCTCGAGCCGGGTCGCGATCCAATCGATCCCCGTGTCATCGATGGACCCAAAGTGGTTCTGCCAATGATGGAGGAGAGGCAGCGCGGCGCTGCGCTTCGAAACCGGATAGTGCGAAACGAGCTCGTCAACCTCGGCCTCGAACTCCCGAGTCACCTTATCGGCCTGCCGCTCGGCGGCTGCCGGCTCAGCGGCAGAATCAACGATCATGTGCAAAGGTTTCGTGTTTTCCCACAACAGCTTCAAGCAAAACGATAGCCTAGGCCAAAAGAATCACGCCTTCAACTGTTGCCGTTGAGATGAGCCGATAACTTTCACCCGGCGGTCATTTGGTACTTCGTCGCCATGTTTCGAACGGTTGTGCAAATCCGCTTTCGCAGCTCGGGTGGCTCGATCACCTCGGCATGATCACCCCAACTAAGGATCCAGTTCTCAAGATCCGGGGCGATGCCCACGCGCATCGTCAACTCCATCCCGCCACCAGCCGCCGGACGCATCTTTTGCGATTTGTGCCATTGGCGTTCGCGCACCAGGCGGGCGGCGAACGCATCAAAGCGGATTTTCACGTGCTCGGTGCGCGCAGCTTGAAAGGCAGAAAAGCTGCCCGCGAGCATCTTTGCCGCCGAGAAATCCGTCGGGCGCGCAAAGGGAATTTTCAGATTCTTGACATTAGCAATGCGTGTCAACGCGAAGGTCCTCAGTTGGCCGCGGGACCGATCGGCGCCAATCAAATACCATTGGTTGTTAATGCAGGCGAGATGATAGGGCGCGACCTGCCGGAGCTCCGGCTTGCTCGCCCGAAGAGAAAAATAATCAAACTCAACCACACGGTTAGACACAACTGCCTCGGTTAAGGTTTCGAAAACTTCGATTTGACTGTTGGGAACGCCGGCCGAGTGAAATGAGACGGCCTCAGACAAATCATGGAGGGAGATGTTCGTCTCGCCGGTAAGACTGGAGACCAGCTTCTGAAAGGCCGATTGGAGCGGTTTCTCAAAAGAGGTGCCGCGATACTGCTCGGCCGCTTTTTGCGCGACCAGCAAGGCGACCACCTCACCTTCACTCACGGTGATCAAGGGAAATTGACCCACCGGGCGCGAGTAGAAGAAGCCATGCCCGCGGCTGTCGTACTCGATCGGCAGCATCAGTTGGTCTCTCATGAAATCCACGTCGCGTTGCACCGTCTTCGCCGACACCTCAAATTCCCTCGCCAAGACCGAACAGTTCGGAGCCCGATCTGCGGAAAGAAGCTCATGGATCCGCAGCATCCGCAGGAAGGGAGGCCGTGTGACTCGTGATCCGGCGAGGCCTCGCGGTGAGCCACTGGCAATTTTTTTCGGCCGCGACATGGTATAGGACATCAAATGTCCCATCCATCCCGCTAGAGTCAAGCGCATGATGAAAAACTTTCCACATCTTTTCGTGAGAGTCTCCGCGAAGGACTCGCCTATCTGCCGACAAATGGAACTCTCTCTACCCGGCTCACGGCTGACCCGTGACGAAGCGCAGTTTCTGCGCAACCTCCGCAGAATCCGTGAGCAGCTTGCGGAATCCCGGACATGAGCTGGTCCTGACGGCGAGTATGGGTGGATCTGGTTTTTTAACCACAGAGGGCACAGAGAACACAGAGAGGTGAAGAAAGGAATCTTAGGCGTCTCTGGCCAATGCGAGATTGACCTCAAAGGAGGGTAGCGATTCAAGCAAGCGCGTCCCGGGCATATAAATCGCCTCACGCAATATTAACCTCAGAAATCTCTTTATTCGGAAACTCTGTGTCCTCTGTGGTTTATCGTCGCTGGTCAGCATTTTCGTTGTGCACGCGCAATAGAGACGAGCTCGGGAAGGCGGTAGGACTCGGGGCAGGTAAGGTGGTCATTCGAGCAAGCACGACCCTGGCACGTAATCGCCTAACGCGATAATAGCCTCAGGAAGCTCTTTGTTCGGAACTCTGTCGCCTCTGTGTCCTCTGTGGTTTGGTCGTAGTGGTCAGCATCTTCGTGAGGCACGCGCAGTTGAGAGAGCTGGAAAACGGCGCTGTGCGCGACTGCTCTGGCGCAATCGTCCTCTTGCAGCTATGATCTGGCTTCCATGATGCACGAAAGACCTACCAGGAGCCAGCTTGAGGTCCGCCGAGCGGTTCCAGGCCGGAGGACGTGCGATTAGGCACACGGTCTTTCTCTGTCGCTTTTCTATGCACGCTCAAGACATTTTCCGATCCACGCGAACGACCTTTTCGTTTGAGTTTTTTCCGCCAAAGAGTGCCGAGGCGGTGGAAAGTCTCTATGGAATCATTCGAGAGCTGGAAGTCTATCAGCCGCATTTCGTCAGCGTCACTTATGGTGCGGGTGGCTCCACACGTGAGTTGACCCATGATCTGGTCGAGCGGATCAAGCGCACGACGTCTTTGGACCCTGTTCCCCACCTCACGTGTGTGTGCCACAACGACGCGGAGATCGCCGGAATCCTCGAACGTTACGCGCAGGCCGGCGTCAGCAATATTCTCTCACTTGGTGGCGATGCTCCAAAAGGCCTCCAATATCGCAAGGCCGACGATCACTTCCAACACGCGGTCGATTTGGTCAAATTCATACGAAAGTTCAATGAATCGGGCCACCACTCCGACCGGCGAGGATTCGGAATTGGAGTCGCGGGATTTCCGGAAGGCCATCCAGCTACTCCCAACCGGTTGCTCGAGATGGATTATCTCAAGCAAAAGGTAGACGCTGGAGCGGACTACATTGTCACCCAACTTTTCTTCGATAATCGGGATTTCCTCGATTTTCGTGATCGATGTGAGCTTGCCGGCATCAATGTCCCAATTGTGGCGGGGATCATGCCGATCACATCTCTCGGCGGGATGAAACGCATGGCCGAACTGGCTGCAGGTGCACGCTTTCCGGCAAGGCTTCTACGCGCGTTGCAACGCTGCCAGGACGATCCGGAAAGCGTCGCGCGCGTTGGCATTCACCATGCTTCCGAGCAATGCCATGATCTTCTCGAGCACAAAGTTCGGGGAATTCATTTTTACACGCTTAATCGTTCCGACGCGACGCGGCAGATCTTCGACAGTCTTGGGCTGAGGCACTCGCGAGGGAAGAGCGCTCAGGTTGCCTGAGAGCCTCGCCTACTTTTTTCGTTAGGAAGGACTTGCCTTTTCTGAGGCAACGGCGTATGAGGCCGTGCAGCATGCATACTCAGCTTGCTATTGTAAAGGTAGTCGTAGTCTCCGGGGCGGTAGCCCTTGGGGACCGTGGTGCCTTTGCAGAACTGACCTGAATCGTTCACAAAGTCCCACGGCCCGCCGAAGGTCGTGGGAGGATCCGATCACGACCGCAGGCAGACCGGGGTTCACACAAGACAACAATCATGAATCCCACAACAATAAAAGAAAACTACACGCCGGGGCACACGCCAAACGCGTTTAGCTTCATGGCCGTGCGAGACCTCGACAGCCACGGCTTCTTCCTGACTCCTTTCTTGCAAGCCGATCTGGAGGTTCTGGATGCGGGCTGCGGCCCGGCCACGATCAGCGCCGACATTGCTGACGTCGTCTTTCCAGGCAAAGTGACCGCTCTCGACGTCTCCTCCTCGGAGCTCGATCACGGCCGCCGTCTTGCCGAGGGGCGCGAAATCGTAAATCTGGAGTTCGTCGCGGGTTCGGCTTACGAGATGCCCTTTCCCGACAATTCTTTCGACGTTGTTTTTTCCCTCGATCTCTTCGAACATTTGAGCGAGCCCCTGAAGGCCCTGCGGGAATTTCACCGAGTGGTGCGCCCAGGAGGCTTCGTGGCGCTAAGCACGCCTGATTGGGATGCAATCGAGATCAGCCCGCTGCCGATGGCTCTCGGCCGCGCAATTAACGCGTATCGAGATTTGGAGGAAAGAAATGGAGGGAACAGTCGCGCCGGACTTCACCTGGGTGAATGGCTGGTCGACGCTGGGTTCGCACCGCTCTCCAATGGCGATTGGATCGAGGAATACGAGGAACCGCGCCGGTTTGCGGAATATCTTGGTCTCCAACTGGAGACGGCGGGCCTGTTTCATCATGCCACCGCATTGCGCGACTGGGTCCGGGAGCCGGACGCGAGCTTTCGGCAGTCGTGGAAATATGTCACCGGGGTCCGCCCAAGCGCCAACAAACGACGCAAGCGGGTTACGGAATGATTGGTCGGACGGGGTGTCCGGAAGCACATAACGCGGGACGCTCTCTTGACCAGTGAGCATCCTTCCTGCCCCCGGCCTCACGCCATTATCGAACGAGCGATTTCGTTTGATTTTTCGGCTCCGAAAAGCGCCTCGACCAAAGCAAGACCGAAGTCGACCGCGGTGCCGGCACCTCGTGAAGTGAGGATCGCTTCGTCTCGAACCACTCTCTGGTCGGCGAGCGCCTCCGGCAGTTCTTCAAAAACCGAGAAATGCGCGGTAAACTTCTTGCCCTCCAGCAAGTGAGCGTCTTTGAGAACGGTCGGGCCAGCGCAAATCGCTGCGACCATTTTCCCTGACTTGTGGAAGGCTCGGGCAAGTTTGGCCGGACGTCCGTCCGCTCGAAGCGCTTTCACGCCTGGCCCGCCGGGGACCACCAACAGGTCAAACTCTTGCTCGGCGACGTCGGCGAGTGCCGCATCGGCCCGAAGCGTAATTTGGCTGCGTCCGGTGACGAGTGGCTCGCCGCTCACTGAGGCGACGATCACCTCGGCATCGGCTCGCCTAAGCAGGTCAATGGGTGTGACCGTCTCGATTTCCTCGAACCCGGCTCCGAGCAAAAAGAGGACACGCTTTTTCATAGTCACTATTCAACGTCGGCCGCATTCGCGGTCAAATCTTCCAGGGAAACAAACTCGATTGTCGATGCGTGCGTTGCTTCCAAGATGATCGGCGGAGCCACCCCGGCATCCAAAGCCTCCTTCCACCGGCTGACGCAGAGGCACCAGCGGTCTCCGGCGACGAGGCCAGGAAACCCGAACTCCGGATGGGGTGTGATCAGATCGTTTCCTCGAGAGCGCGAAAATTGCAGAAACTCCGCAGTCATGACCGCGCAAACTGTGTGCAGTCCGACATCGCCAGGACCGGTGCGGCAAAAACCATCTCGATAGAACCCCGTGGCCGGCTGCAGGCAGCAGCACTGTAAATCCCCGCCAAGAACGTTGGATGGCATGGTCGAACAATATGCGAAAAGGCGCCGCGCGGCAGTTGAAAGTTGAGGGCGAGTCGGATTTCTTCTTTTCCATGAAGACGAGCCTTCTTGGAAATTCAGACATGGGGATTACACGATTTGGATTTGGGGCATGGGCGGCCGGCGGCGCTTGGCAATATGGATGGGGCACGCAAGATGACAGCGATTCCGTGGCCGCGATCCATCGCGCTCTCGAGTTCGGTATCAACTGGATCGACACGGCCGCGGTTTATGGCTTGGGACACTCCGAAGAGGTCGTGGCCAAGGCTCTGGCGGCGTGGTCCGGACCGAAGCCTTACGTTTTCACCAAGTGCGGCATGATCTGGAACGAGAAGCGGGAGGTCGACTATTCCCTCAAGGCGAATTCCATTCGCCGCGAATGCGAGAACAGTCTTCGACGGCTGAACACTGAGGTGATTGATCTCTACCAAATTCACTGGCCAGCGGACGATTTGTCGGAGACGCAGGAGGGATGGACGGCGCTCGCAGCGTTGCAGAAAGAGGGAAAAGTCCGTTGGATCGGCGCGTCGAATTTCAGCCGGGAAGAACTCCAGGCTGCGCAAGTCATCGCTCCGATAACGTCCCTGCAGCCGCCCTACTCACTGATCCGCCGCGAGATCGAGAGCGGTGTCCTGCCCTACTGCAAAGAACACGGAATTGGCGTAATCGCCTACTCACCGATGGGTTCCGGACTGCTTACTGGCACAATGACTCGCGAGCGCGTCGCCACGCTTGCCGCGGACGACTGGCGCAGCAAGAACTCAGAATTTCAAGAGCCGAAGCTTTCCGAAAATCTTACGATCGCCCAGCGAGTTAAGGTGGTGGCGGATCGGCGCGGCGTCTCTGCAGGCGCGGTGGCGGCGGCATGGACGCTGCAGAATCCGGCCGTGACAGGCGCAATTATCGGGGCAAGGAATGCCCGGCAAGTTGAGGAAATCTTTCCTCATGCCGATGTGGCGTTGGCGCCGGAAGAGGTGGCTGAGATTCAAAGCTGATCAGCCCGCTCTCAGCTCACGCCTTCCATCTTAACCGTGCCACTCCGAGTCCTTTTCGTCCCGTTCGGAAGCGAGGGAGACGTGAACCCACTCTTGTGGCTTGCGGAGGGCATGGCCGACCGAGGACACGAACCAACTTTCGTGATTACTCCCCACTACGGACCGCTCATCGAGGAACGAGGATACCGGTGGATTCCCGTCGGCACGAAGGAAGATTTCCTTCGATTCGCGCGAGATCCTCGGATCTGGAGCCGACTGTACGGGCCCGGCGTGGTCATGGAAGGGATGATCAGGACGCTTCCAGCTTATCGACAGGCGATCGAGGACGCCAAGGACAGCTTCAATCTCATTGTCCTGTCCAGCCTAGCCTTGGCCGCCGCGGCGACGGCAGAGGCGGCGAAAATTCCACGGTTAACCCTCCATATGCAGCCTGCGCTCTTTCGAAGCATCTACGAGTGCCCCGTCTTCATGGAAGAGTTGGCATGGCTGACCCGAGCACCACGCTGGATCAAGCGTCTCTTCTTTGCTCTGGTCGACGTGCTTGTTTGGGAGCGCGTCCGAAGGCGACTGAATGCCTTTCGCGGCGGAATAGGTCTCCCTCCCCTCCAGAGTTTCTTTCATGACGCGCTTCATGGAGCAGAGGGGGTGGCAGCGTTGTTCCCACGTTGGTTTGCGGCTCCACAGCCTGACTGGCCAGCACGGGTTCGACAATTTGGATTTCCGATTGCCAGCAAGGCACGTCCGCTCTCCGATTCTCTTGAGAACTTCCTAAAGGCGGGTGAGTCGCCGTTGGTATGGACTCACGGCTCAGCCAATTTTGATATCGGGCATTTTCAATCCCGGGCGCTTGAGGTCTCGCGCGAGCTCAATCTCCGATGTTTGCTCATCAGTCTTGATGCTCCCGCAGCCCTGGCCGACAACGCCTTCCACGTCGCGCACGCTCGTTTCGAGGACCTATTTCCCCGCTGCAAGGCCGTTGTCCATCACGGCGGGATCGGAACGACAGCCAAGTGCATCGCAGCAGGTATCCCGCAACTCATCATCCCGCGTTCGCATGATCAGCCCGACAATGCTCAACGCGTTGTTAAGCTAGGTCTCGGAAAGGCACTTTCCTACCGTCACACCGATACCGCACAACTTGCCACAACCTTGCGGCAACTTCTCGCATCTGAAACAACCTTCTCCCGCTGCAGAGAATTCCAGCAGCGAGTGCTGCGGACCAACACTCTGTCCGATGTCTCGGATTGGGCGGAGCAGATCGCCAGGGACGGGGCAAAACGATAAACCCTCTCACGGCAGGGTCAGCCGAACCTCAAAAGTCGTTCGCCTTCAGTTGCAGCGTTTTGAAACGTATTTGCGGGCTACCGTCGGCCATCGAAACCGTCGTAGGAACGCACTCGTTTACTAGTTTTCATTGAGGTAATTACCCGGACCGCGTCGCGCCAGGGAAACTCCTTAGGCATAATTCAGGCAACACCCGATGCAACATTTCCTCCGCACGCGC
>CAVPOC010000008.1:0-1108292 GCA_963706955.1 uncultured Verrucomicrobiae bacterium
AATTCTCGCCGAACGATTCTTCACGCGCTCGCAGTTTTGGCATGTCTAAGCATTCTCTTAGGTCAAACCGAATCTGTTGCAGCCCCTCCCTCTTGGACTACGGTCCGAGGTAGACTTGTCGGTAGCGGAATGTATGGGCCGAACACACCTATCGGGGAATGCGGTTAACATTACGCAACAACAGGTTTGGGCGTTCGTCTCTGGTAGTCTCTCGACCCGATGGCAGATTCCGTTTTTAACAATATACCGTCAGGGCGATACCTTCTTGAGGTCTGGTTTCCGCGCAGGTCGTCCCCGCGAACATTCGACGTCAGGGCCCGGCGACAGCCGATTTCTGAGGTAGGCACAATTAGACTCTGGTAGTCGCCGCGCCGCCAACCAGCCAATGGATGGTGCCGGAATCGCATCTATGCATCGGGGACTGTTTGAACTGGAAACCGATCGGCCTCGAAGGCACATTGCGCTTTTCTAAGATCTGATAAACTCGGTCCTCGCACCCGCACCAAAGCGTCGAAGCCGCGGCCTACTGGTCGCGCCGCACTGATCGAACCGTGAAGTTGCGTGAATTTCCTTCGAGCTGGACCAGACCTAACTTCTCGGCCGTTTTCAGCAGATCATTGAAGGAGGGAAAGCCATGCGCGCGCTCGTTAAAGCCTGGATTTCGCCGCTTCAACGCGGGCTTGATCATTGATCCCCAAATTAGATCTTCGCCACGTTCCTCTTCCAGCGCGGCCAGGGTCGCGACCAATGCGTCAAGAGCTTCTTCGCGCGTTGGTCCAGCATTCGGCTCAACCGATTCGTCTTTCGGCCTGGGGTCTGTCTTTTCGGGCTTGAGCGCACCTTCTGACGCTTGCGCTCCTCGCGCACCAAGTCGTCGTAATAGAGGAACTGATCGCAGTTACTGATAAAGAGATCGGAACTCGAGCTCTTTACGCCTATACCGATGACGGTCTTGGCGTTTTCGCGCAGTTTGCTCACCAGCGGTGAAAAGTCGGAATCACCGCTGAGAATCACAAAAGTGTCCAAATGCTGTTTTGTGTAACAAAGGTCCAAGGCGTCGACGACCATGCGGATGTCGGCGGAATTCTTACCGGAATGCCTGACGTGAGGAATTTCGATGAGCTCGAATGCAGCTTCATGAAGGTCTTTCTTGAACTCCTTGTAGCGGTCGAAGTCGCAATAGGCCTTCTTAACTACGATGTGCCCGCGCAGCAGCAACCGCTCGAGAACGAGCTTGATATTAAAGGGCGGAAACTGGGCGGTTTTCGCACCTAAGGCAATGTTCTCAAGATCGAGGAAGACCGCCATGGTTGCATCGACTGCCCGTAGCGCATCGCTCAATCCCTCCACTTCTTTGCCATCTCGTGGCATGCCTTCACGTTTTACCATTAGTTGTCGGTCAGGAATCCGCCGTCCGTTGTATCTCCCTGACGAAGCCTGATGCGGGGGTCTCGCCACAGGTTTATTCAATAGGGCCTCAACCGCAACTAGGCAAAGATCGTCCGCCAGGGGCTGATCTCCGGAAAACTTCAAGATGTCATCGACAATCGCTTCGGTGAGATCGCCAATGTCCAGCTTGAGATTGTCGCTCATGGCGCGCTGGAGGCGCTCAATGCCGTAATATTCATCCTGCGCGTTCATGGCTTCTTCGCTTCCATCGGTAAAGAGGAGGAAGATGTCATGCTCCCGGAGCTCATGATCAAAGACCTGGTAGGCCGCTTGAGGAAGAAGGCCAAGGGCGGGATTCTTCTTGAGGTCCTTGTAAACCGGACGAATCTCGCCAGTGCGACGATTGGCCATCAGCGGGCTCGGATGTCCCGCGGATGCGCATCGCGCTGTGCCTTTTTGCGTATCGAAGACAATGAAACAGGCGGAGACAAAGATGACTTGGTCGGTCCGCTTCATCGTGTCGTAGAAATGATGGTTTAGGTGCGAAAGGAACAACCCGGGATCCTCACCGCTTTGCGCCAGACCCTGCAGCAACGTTCGCAAGATAGCTGTCACCAGGGCGGAGCGAGTCCCATGCCCCATCACATCGGCGATCAGAACGCCAGCGCATTGATCGTTCAGCTTAATGACATCGAAGAAATCACCGCTCACCGACATGGCAGCGCGATAGATGTGATGAAAGTTTAACGTGAAGCGACACTCGTCCAGGTGGGTGGGAATCTGTGGGTAATCTCGGGGCAAGAAGGCCTGCTGAAAATCTCGAGCCATGTCGAGGTCGCGCTGAATTTCGGCGGTCTTTGCAGCCAACTCCGTCTTCAAGTCTTCCTGATAGCGAAGCAGCTTCCCGGACATAGCTGAAAAATCTTGCGCGAACGCTTCCATCTCGTCTCCAGTTTTGATCGCATCGACGCTGGCGAGGGCCGTTTTCGGGTCCAAAATTTCCCTCCCGCTGCGCGCGCTCTTCCGCGACGAAAGCACCGTCGCGGCCATCGCTTCGGCGCCTTGGCTCAACGCCTTTAGCGGCGCGAGAATGAATCTATCCGCCAGATAAATGACCAGTGCCAACGAAGCCAGAATGATCAAGGTTCCGGCAATCGCCAACACAGCCGCACGCTGACGCAACGGGGCGAGAATGTTCGAGGCGGGCGAGTGGACAATAACATACATCGGATCGCCGTAAATTTGCTGGTCCAAGTCATACAGGCCGAGGATCCGAACGGCCGAAAACCCGACCATACCGGAGGCTTTCCCATTCAACGGAGCGATGAACCAACCGGGAGAGTCTGGCTGCAAATGGCTGACGGCCCGCTGTGAAATCTTCGCGCCCGTCGGGACGAAACTTCGGTCCGACAGCTGCAAGAGCACGCTCCCGTCCTGGGCAATGACTTCGGCATTGGCGTCAGCGGCAATTGAGAGAACAGTGACCGAGGCGAGCAGGGTTGAAATATTAACGACCGCCTTAAGCACGCCGATAGCCGATCCCGAAGCTTCGGGAACAATCGGCAGTGCGATATTAAGCGCGAGCACGCCTGCGCTTTCGTCGTATTGAAAACCCTCCAAGAAAGCCTGCCCGCGGCTCAGACGCATCGCCTCGAGCCACCAGGTCTCTTTCGACTGATCGTAGGTAGAGGGCCGCGAGGTTGCGGCAACCACTTTCCCCGAGCGCCCGGCCACAATCAGTTCCGCGAAGATCCAGTTCTTCCTGCCAAAATCCCGCAACCTCGCAGAAAGTGGATTGTTCAGGATGGTTTGAACCTGGGGACTATCCAGCCGCAATGAAGACCACACCGATTCGATCTGTCCGACACGTAACTTCCAGGCGTCCGACGAAAAATCGACGCCAGGATCCTCCTCAAACTCCAGGAGTCCGGCCACTCCGCCAAGCGAGAGCAGATCGTTTAGACTGCCAATGCAACGCTCGACCGCCAAACGGATGCTGCGGCCTACCTGGATCGACTCACTACGAAACATTCCGCCCTGCTCAGCGACCCGCTGCCGGTAGTCCAGCGTCCAGATAACGCCGATGGCCACCAGCAAAAGCAGAACCGGGGCCAACACCAGGACGGCCACCAGCTTAGTCCGCAAGCTAAGTTTCATGGAGGAGAATTCGGCCGGAACGATTGCGAAGTTCGGACACCGCACTCTGGAAATCAATCAGATAATCGGAAAGGAATTGCGAGGCCGACATCGGGGCGGACGGAGGTGAAATCACGGCGCTGGGATGTCTTAAATCAAAAGGGGGCTTGCCAGAGAGGAGGAGTTGCGCAAGGCTGGCAAGTTCCACATTTGCTACGGCTATGAGCATCATCGAAAAAATTGAGAGCGAACAGCTCAAGAAAGATGTCCCGCAATTTCAGGTGGGGGACACGGTCCGGGTGCATACGCGGGTGATCGAAGGGGACAAAGAGCGCATCCAAGTTTACAGCGGGATCGTCATTGGCCGCAAGGGCACCGGGCTAAACGCGAATTTCACCGTTCGGAGGGTAAGCTATGGGGAAGGCGTGGAGCGCGTTTTTCCAGTCAACTCGCCGCGTATTGCCAAAATCGAGATTGAGCGAAAAGGTGAAGTCCGTCGCGCCAAGCTGAATTACCTTCGCAAGCGGAAGGGAAAGTCGGCAACCGCAGTTAAGGAGAAGTCGCAAGAGAAGCCAGCCTAGTCCCTTACCAATGCCCTGCTCATTCGGGCACGAGCGCTCTCTCAAGAAGCGGGGCATTCTTCTTATCGCTGGCATTGATGAAGCCGGGCGTGGACCCCTCGCCGGGCCCGTGGTCGCCGCGGCGGTCATTTTCCTTGAGCATCGGCGCTTCGGAGGCCTGAATGATTCCAAGAAGCTGACGCCGGAATTTCGGGCGGAGTTGTTCATGCAAATCGCCAACGCCACGCATGTGCATTGGGCAGTATCGGTTCAAGATGTCGTCACCATCGATACGATCAACATCCTTCGGGCGACACATCGAGCGATGTCCCAGGCGATCATCGCCTTGCCCTCGCCACCTGAACACGTGTTGATCGATGGCCTCCCTGTGCCCAACTTCCCTTCTCCGCATACTGCGATCGTTGGGGGCGACGAACTCAGTCTTTCCATCGCGGCCGCGAGCGTTATCGCCAAAGTCACGCGCGACAGGATCATGAACAAAGTCGACGCGCTTTACCCGCAATATGGATTCCGTCGGCACAAGGGTTATGCCACGCCCGAGCATCTCCTCGCCTTGCGCAAATATGGACCATGCCCATTCCATCGCTTCAGCTTCTCACCGATCGCACAACCGGAGCTCTTCTAAGAGAAGATCGATTCCAATTACTGCGACCATCTAACACCACCCATGGGCGCTGAACTCTATTCCAACGGACACGGCGATACTCGCTCGAGCAGTTGCCAGATTTTTACCTATTCGACACCGGACGAGATCGAGTCGAACGTTCAAGTCCATACCTTTTCTTCTCAAAGAGACGCAGACTTCTTTCTCGAGGGAGTCGAAGCCACCGGTCGTCTGGAGATGGACATGGCGGCAACACAGCCCGTTCTCCTTTCCGACGGCCGATTCGGGATCGTTATCAGCTGGCGCGATGGCCGAAGCGGCGGCCTCAGCCAATTCAATCACTAAACGCCTCGCTATCGGCCCGCCAGTCCAATCATGTCACACGTCCTCGGCGTTGACATGTGCGTGCGCAACCAATTCGACCGGTTCAACCCGGTCAGTGATGTGATCAATCGCGTTCCCAAGCTGGGCGCGCGCGCAGCCTCTGCACAACAGTCGTTCCGCGAAAAACTGCTCGACCACCGAAGCTACATCACCGAACACGGCGATGACCTGCCCGAAATTCGCAACTGGCAACGGGGCGGCGCCGCCGAAAGCAAGACGGCGAACGCGGAGACCGCGGCAGACAACCTTTAGAGCATTGCCGCGAGCGACATTTGTCTGTAGCGCCGATTTTCCCATCGTCGACCCCTCCAACCCGTCGGTGAGGACACCGGCGCTGCAGCTATCGACAGCGAAGGCTTGCGATGAGATGGATGATCACGCCATTCTTCTGCGCGATGACGCAGCTTTTTGAAATTCTGGACACCCTGCCGAGGCGGGACTTTGCTGCGGGCGAGACGATCATCGAAGAGGGTAGCACGACGGGGATGCTTTTCTTTTTGATCAGCGGCGAAGTCGAAATTTACAAAGACGAGGTGCCACTGGCATCGACGTCGGAGCCTGGCTCAGTCTTTGGTGAGATGTCCGCATTACTGGGCACAAGCCATCGCGCCAGCGTGAGAGTTGTGGAGCCCTCCTCCTTTTACGTCGTTGAAGACGGGCGGCAATTCCTGCAAAACCACCCCGTCGTCTCCATGCACGTCTCCGAACTGCTCGCGCGGCGCCTTGATGCCTTAAACAGATATCTGGTCGATGTCCGGCAACAGTTCGACGGCCACGACCATCTAAATATGGTCGACGAGGTTCTTGAAGTGCTTATGCATCGACAGCGGAGGCCACCGGTGCGCTGAGCTCTCCTGATTCGACCAGGAGGCGTTTCAGGCACTCGCCCTCGAGCGAAAACCATTCTGCAGTCATTGTCTCCAAGTCGAACACGATCGAGGTGGGCCGCTGGCCAATCTGACGACCCGGGTTGAAGACCCAGGTCTTGTCGATTCGATCGATCCACGAACCCTCCGGGTAGAAAGGTGCATTGTGAATGTGGCCGGAAAGCACAAAGTCCGGACCGAAACGACGAATCCACTCAACCAGATACTGATCTCCGGCAAACTTCTTTCCTGTCCAACTCACTGGCGATCGGTCGGGGGGCGCATGATGTATCCAGATCCACCTGCCGGTGACCCGGGTAGCGGCCTGGGCTAGGAATTGCTCGAGCTCACTACGCGAGAACGGACCATCCCACCAAGGACACAAGGTCACCGTTGCGTTAGGCAGCAAAACTTCGTCGCCGTCCACGAAGAGCCCATTGCCGCGAACGCGCAGCAGCCATTTGGCAAACCATTCGCCGGCGGCATTTCGCGCATCGGCGTCGTGATTTCCCGAGACGACCAGCAAGCGGGTCTGACTCCGCAAACGCCTGAGATATCGCTCAATCACGGCAATTTGAACATCGGGGTCCAGGGCGCCAGCCACGTCCAGGAGATCTCCACCAATCGCCGCCAGGTCGAATGAAGGCGCGTTTGCCAGCAGCCAATCGAACTGCTTCAAACTGTAGTGGAGATCAGCAACGTAGAGAATTTTCATGCGCGTGATCCAGAGCATGGACACGCACAATCGCGCTGCACGCTGGCAAGCTCGTCTCGCACCCATCGGCCCGGATGGCGCCAGATCCTATCCGCCGAGAAGCCGATTGTGTAAAGCTTTCTCGGGCTCTCTCCCAACGCGGTGAGTTGTGTGCCAACTCGAACAAAAGAACAGGAGCGACGTTCACGACCGACTCCGCTGTAGAAAAGGTTGCGCGCTGTAGCGACCATCTCCCCATGGTCGAGGGTCCAGCCCCTCAGCGGCGAGGACGCCGCCGCTGCAACAGAAATGCCGCGGCTGTCGAACTTTTACTACGGGAGCGTCATGTTCTTGCCGCAGCAGCCAGGCTCAAGATATGGTGGCGGGCAAAGGCTACTGCGTATACATGCGATCCGAGTCGCCCTCCGGTAACTGGCGCCATTTGATGCGACTCAGGCAGGTCGCCCAGCGTGTGCGGGGGATCTTGTTTCCGCCACCAACGCCGGCGCACCTGAGGCTCGGGCGATCCGGCGAGAACCTGGCGGTCCACCACCTGCAAAAGAACGGCCACAAAATTCTCTTCCGCAACTTTCGAGCGCCACATGGGGGCGAGGTTGATATCGTCTGCCGCGATAAG
The DNA here is from genome assembly GCA_963706955.1 of uncultured Verrucomicrobiae bacterium. GTDB lineage: Bacteria > Verrucomicrobiota > Verrucomicrobiia > Chthoniobacterales > Terrimicrobiaceae > DASTFP01. Next base: position 7,292 of record CAVPOC010000008.1, read on the forward strand.
CGGCATAATGAACTGGTCTTTGTCGAGGTGAAGACACGGACATCCGAAGACTTCGGACGTCCCCTGGATGCGGTTGACCGGAAGAAACGGCGCTTGATTCTCCGCGGAGCGATGACGTGGCTGAGGATGCTTGACATGCCCGACATCGTCTTTCGCTTCGACGTCGTTGAAGTGGTCATCTCCAGTCCCACCGAAGTGCGTCACATCGAAAACGCCTTTCGCATGCCGGACAACTATTCCTATTGATCCGGAATCCGAAATTATCGCAAAACCGGCTGCCGGTGGATTAAGCCACTGGCAGCATAATATCTCTAATGCGCATCCTTTCCGGCATCCAGCCTTCAGGCACTCTGCACCTTGGCAACTATTTCGGGATGATGAAGCCGGCAATCGAGCTTCAACATCGGGGGGAAGCATTCTATTTCATTGCCGACCTCCACGCGCTGACAACGGTTCGTGATGCCGGAGAGCTCAGCGAGAATATACGCAACGTAGCCATCGACTTTCTTGCCTGCGGCCTCGATCCGCGCCGGGCATGCTTCTTTCGCCAATCGCAAGTGCCGGCAGTCACCGAATTGGCATGGATACTCAGCACATTGACTCCGATGGGGCTGCTCGAGCGGAGCCATTCTTACAAGGACAAGATTCAGCGAGGGATCGCAGCGTCGCACGGACTTTTCGCCTATCCCGTGCTCATGGCAGCGGACATTCTCATCTACGACAGCGATGTGGTCCCCGTCGGCAAGGACCAGAAACAACATCTCGAGGTCACGCGCGACCTCGTCCTCAAGTTCAATGAAACTTTCGGCCCGACTCTGAAGCTGCCCGAGCCGAGCATTCGCGAGGAAACGGCGGCGGTTCCTGGACTCGACGGCGAAAAGATGAGCAAGAGCTATGGGAACACCATTGGCATCTTTGAAGAGGAATCTTCCCTACGAAAGAAAGTGATGGGTCTAAAGACAGATTCGACGCCCGTCGAGCAGCCTAAGTCTCTCGAGCAATCAACCATCCTGGCTCTTTACAAGCTCGTCGCGAGCTCGTCCGACTATGGTCTGATGGAGGATCAATTTCGCGCCGGGGGCGTTGGTTATGGTGAGTTCAAGAAAAGACTCTTCGCGGCACTATGGGACTATTTTGCATCGATGCGACGGCGGCGAGAGGAAATCCTCGCCGATCCCGGCTATGTCGAACTAGTGCTCCGGGAAGGTCGGCTGCGAGCCAACCAGGTCGCCGAAGAAGTGATGTCCAGAGTGCGCTCCGCGACCGGACTTTAGCGCGTGACCAGGGATTGAAGCGTGATCATGCGGCGATGCGAAGATCCGTTTGCCTGGACAGCATCTAGCTTTCGCCGGCCTGATCGCAAGGCAACGCAACTTTAATTCTGCTGGTCGTCAGCGGCAGTTGCCGCAGGAGTTATTGCCGGTCCTGATGCCGACGTTAATTTGTCAAGAATCGGGGCAATGCTCGGATCAACCTTCGCCATCGCTTTGCTGACCGCTTGTCGATAAGCTTCAATGACCGTCTTGCGCTCCGCGGTGGTCACAGCATCCCATCTCTTTTTCTCGGCGGCCGCGACGCCCGGATCGTCTTCCACCTGCGCCATGAGCCTCAACAGCTTCTGGCGTTCTTCCTCACTCAGAGCGCTTAATCTGGCCTCTGACCAAGCCCGACGAGCCCTAAACTGCATTGACACCTTTCGCACCAGCTCGGCAAGCCCAGGATCTATTTCCAACATCTTTGTCCGCATCCCCTTGAAAAATTCCCTGTTGGCGCGCTGAGCGTCCTTACGCAGTCGCTGTAGCTTTGGATCCTCTAGTGCCTTTTCGCGGACGGCAAGAAACCGCTGGCGGGTCTCCTCCGGAACGCCCTCCAAAAATTTCGAAATAAACTGCTCGCCGCGCCCTCCCTCCTCCGAGGACTCGGCCGGACTCGTCTGGGGAGAAGCGATGGCGTTGGTAGTCTGTGCATGTGCCGGGCGCCCTCCGCAAGCCACCAGGAAAATCCCGGCAGCTAAAAGTTGATATCTCATACGCGTGAAAAATTTAACGCTTCGACTGATCAAAAGTTACGCCGATCCTCGGCTCTTTCATATTGAGCAATGAAGGAATTGGCTTCCGAGCGACCGTTGCGCGGTTGGCGGCCTCATACGCCGCGTCTCTGCATTTGGTGCATTGTTTCCTGCGATTTGGCAACTGGTCTGAGAGGGGCCGGTAACCGAATAATAAACGAGGTGCCCTGCCCGGGCACACTCTCGACCGCTATCGAACCTCCGTGCGCCAGGATGATATGCTTGACGATCGCCAATCCTAAGCCTGTCCCACCACCGCGGTCTCGTGAGCGGTCCTTGTGGACCCGATAGAACCGCTCAAAGATGTGCGCCTGATCACCATAGGGAATCCCGGGACCATTATCCGAAAAAACGATCTCGATATCCGCATCGACGCGCCGGCTCGTTACACGAATGGCGATCTCATCCGAGGTCGCGTGACGCAGAGAATTTTCCAACAGATTCTCAAAGACCTGCTCGATGCGATCCGGATCGACATCGGCAAATGACGCTTGCGGATCCCATTCCTTGGTAACGCGAGCATGACGCTCGAAAATCGCCGGTGCAATGCGCTCCACAACCCCGTCCAGAAGCAGCGGCAGCTCGACATTGGCGAAGTTCGGCTGCACTGAGCGGTGTTCGAGCTGAGAGAGGGTCAAGAGGTCCTCGATCAGCAGGCTGAGGCGCTGGCCATTTTTCGCCATTGCTTTTAACCAAGCTTCGGTCGTGTCGCGATCATCCAGCGCTCCGTCCAGCAGCATTTCGACGTAGCCATTGATGATAGCCAGAGGGGTGCGAAATTCATGCGACACATTGGCAACGAATTCGCGGCGAACCTCCTCAAGATCTTTGACCCTGGTGACGTCATGGAAAACGATGACCGCACCGAGCGGTCGAGCTTTTCGCCCCGGAGTTAAGCCATTTACGTAAACCTCGGCGTGCTTGGTCGCATAGCCCTCGCGGGTGGCAACACCCAGGGGAAGCTCGATAGTGCGCGCAACTCCATCGAACAGGGTCTTCTCAATTGCTTGCTGGAGTTCAGGATTGAGGAAAACCTCAATAATCGTGCGGTTGACCGGAGATTGCTTAAGGCCGAGCATCCGCTCCAGTGATTCGTTGGCCAAACGGATTCGCTGCGCGCGGTCGGTAATCACCACTCCCTCGACCATGCTCGAGAGAATCGCTTTCAAACTGAAACCCTCCGCGGCAATCTGCTGATCGAGCTGCTGAAGCAACTCGGAGATTCGGCGGACATCGGCATATGTCTCCTGAAGCAAGCCTTGGTGCGAACTCAGCAACACTGGTCGAAAATCACCCTGAGCCAGCCGCCGCAGAACGGCACGGAGTTCGTTGAAGGGCGCAACGATACGGAAATAAGCCAAAACGCCCGCAACTACCAAGGCTCCCAGGAGAATTTCTGTCCACGGAATCAAGAGCCAATCACCGCATTGAAGCGGTACCCCTCACCTCGCACCGTCTCCAGCTTCGCCGAGTGCTTGCCAAGTTTTTCTCGCAACCGGCGAATATGCGTATCCACCGTCCGTGTATCAATTGGGTTCTGATACCCCCAAACATCGTAGAGAAGCATCTCCCGCGACTGGGTGCGACCCCGACGTTCGATCAACACCGCGAGCAGCTTAAATTCGGTGCCTGTCAGATCGAGACGCCGTCCCTCCAGCCGGATATCGAATTTGCTCTTGTCCAAATGGAAGCCACCGACCTCAAGGATCTCGCTCGCCACTCTGGACCGAGATCTCCGCAGCAGCGCTTGGATCCGCAAGACAAGCTCGCGCGGACTGAACGGCTTCGTGACATAGTCATCGGCGCCGATCTCCAGGCCGCGAATTCGTTCGCTCAGTTCTCCCCTTGCGGTCAGCATAAGAATCGGCAGCAGCTCAGTTTCAGAATCCTTCTTGAGCGCTCTGCACACGGAATGCCCATCCATCCCTGGCAGCATCAGATCGAGGATCACGATCTCCGGTCGGTTTTCGCGGGCCATTTGGAGCCCGGTGAGTCCATCATTGGCGACCAGCACGGAAAACCCAGCCTTGTTCAGGTTGTACCGGAGCAAGTCAACGACGTCGCCTTCGTCTTCGACGAGGAGCACAGTGTCGCCCATGGCGTTCCGGCTCATAGCCGAAGAAGCCGAACTTTGGCAAGCGGGGAAGACTGACATTGGCACCGACATCGCTTGGTAGAAAAGATTCGGGCCACTCGCGTACGATGCTCAGAACAAAGGAAACTGAACCGCGGTGGCCCGAATATGCTGCCTTAACCGATAATTTAGACGCTGCGGAATGTTCGATGTTCAAAGAAAAATTCAAAACGCATCGCCCATTTCAGCAGGCATTACGTAAGGCATTCATAATGAGCCGCAAGGTCCCATGAGGACAAAGCAAAAAAATTCGCTGGATTCCTTCTCGGATTTCAGCGATTCGGGGAGCGAACGTTTCTCGGACTATGGCAACGCTGCAAGCCGTCCAGGCCGACATTACCACGCTGGAGGTGGATGCGGTCGTCAACGCGGCGAACTCCTCTCTGCTCGGCGGCGGGGGTGTTGATGGCGCCATTCACCGGGCCGCCGGACCTGGCTTGTTGGAGGAATGTCGCACCTTGGGCGGTTGCGAAACCGGAAATGCGAAACTTACCAAGGGATACAACCTGCCGGCGCGCTGTGTTGTTCACACGGTCGGGCCGGTTTGGCACGGCGGTCACAGAGGCGAAGCAGAACTCCTGGCGTCCTGCTACCGACGGGTGCTCGAGATCGCTCGAGAGAATGACCTTCGAAGCGTGGCATTCCCGTCGATCAGCACCGGTGTCTACGGGTATCCGTTCGAACAAGCAGCCACAATCGCTGTGACCACCATCAATGAGTTCATTGATGCGGAACCCTCCTCCTTTGAGAAGATCGTGTTCTGTTGTTTTTCAGCTCGCGATCTGGAAATCTATAAAAAGTTGCTGAAAAGCTAACGACGCGGTTTGTCTTCCTTTTTCTGGTCGGGTTGGGGTGTTTTTTTCTGGTCGGGTCGGGGTGTCGGGAAGCGCAAGGGTTGAAACGGTTGCTCTTCAGTATAGTAAGGATCCCAGTAAACCTCGGAAGTCCTTTTCCATTTTACTCCCTCGTCCGGCATGAGCGAATTGTCTCTGAGGCGTTGACGCACTTCCTCGCGAATTTGCTGACTGGCCGCTTCGGGTGGAGAGTCGAGCTCGAGACGCCGGGTAATCACTGTATTTTGATCGATGACCTGGTAGTTGACGAAGACGTAACCGCCCTCTGGGATCTCACCGGATGTCACCGCGCATTTCAAGGAGAGAAAACGGCTGTAAGACACACGCGATATCCAGCCTTCAAATTCCCAAACTCCCCGCGGAGTCTTCTTGCGCCCCAGGGAGCGAAAACTGACGTAGTAGCGATCGCTGGTAATTGGAACCACCCGTGCGCGATAAGTTCTGCCTTTGGAGTCCGTGCCCTCCCAGACGCCCAGCAACCAACTGTTGATATCTTTGGACGGTCCGCTGGTTAGCGGATGCTCAAAGAAACAACCTGTCAGCAGCGTACAAAGAATTAGCCACGCAAGCGCTCGTATCCTCATGATTCTGCGCGCTGCTATATCCGAGTTCCCGAGGCGATAACACTACTTTTCGGAATAACAACGATCCCATCGCGGATATAGAAGCCTTCGCCATTCATCTCTTTATCCTTGCCCTCTGGGGAGAGAACCACGTTGTCTCCGATGCGTGCGTTCTTGTCGATGATGGCATTACGGATGTCGCAGCCACGACCAATGCCGATGTTGGGAACGTTCCCCCGGCTTCGTCCCGAGTCCGTTTCGTAATAGTCCGCTCCCATCAAAATGACATCTTTGACCACCGAGCCGGCCCCAATCACCGAGCGAATCCCAATAATGCTGTGCTCGACGGTTGCCTCATCGATAACGCAACCGTCGCAAACCAGCGAGCGATCAATACTGGTTGAACGCACGATGCTGGCGGGAAGAAAGCGGGGATGCGTGTAAACCGGAGCGCCCGGCTCGTTGAAACTGAACTTTGGATTCGGGTCCGTCAGTTTTAAATTGGCTTCGAAGAAGGCGGCGATCGTTCCAATATCCTCCCAATAGCCTTGGAAGATATAAGCGGTGACCTTGTAATTTCTGATTGCGGCGGGGATGATGTTTTTGCCGAAGTCGGCGAAATCATTGTCAAGGCACTCTTTGAGGACTTCGCGGTTGAACACATAAATGCCCATGGAGGCCTGATAGAGGTCGGCATGGGACTCGCCAATCGATTGGAGAAGGTCGGAAGGGATGCGAAGACCGTCCAGCACCTGCGGATCTTTCGGCTTCTCAACGAACTCGATGATCTTCCGCTTTTCGTCGGTGTGCATTATCCCAAAGCCGGAGGCTGCCGCGCGGTTCACCGGGATCGTGCCAACGGTAATGTCGGAGTTGGTCTCGAGGTGCTGGCGTAAGACGTGCCGGTAGTCCATCCGATATAGCTGATCACCGCTGAGAATGATGTAGTAGTCAACTGGACGCTCCAGGAAGTAGCGCAGGTTTTGCCGGACCGCATCCGCAGTTCCTTGATACCAATGCGAACCCTCGGGGGTCTGTTGGGCCGCCAGGATCTCTACAAAGCTCGGGGTAAAGTTATCGAACTTGTAACTCGCGTTGATATGGCGATGCAGCGACATGCTGTTGAATTGCGTGAGCACATAGATGCTGCGAATCCCCGAATTGAGGCAATTGCTGATCGGTATGTCCACCAGCCGATACTTGCCTCCGAGCGGCACCGCCGGCTTCGCTCGTTCCTTCGTCAGGGGAAATAGCCGGGTCCCGGCTCCCCCTCCCATTATGATGGCCAGAGTGCGATTGACAGGGAGTAACAGGGGAAGCTGGCTCATAAACGGGAATTGAATCTTGCTCGGCTTCGAGGGAATTGTCACGATTCAAAATTCCCATGTGCGGTATTGTTGGCTACATCGGCAAAGCGGAGGCAGTTCCAATCCTGCTGGACGGGTTGCGGCGTCTTGAATACCGCGGGTACGATTCGGCAGGGATAGCCACGATCAACGGCGGAGGCATCGAGGTTCGCAAGACTGTCGGACGTATTGCGGATCTGACCCAAGTCATCTCGGCAAGCCCTCCGCACGGCCACCTTGGCATCAGTCATACGCGCTGGGCTACCCACGGTGGAGTAACCAACGAGAACGCTCATCCGCATTTCGACGCCAGGCGACGCCTGGTCTTAGTTCACAACGGCGTCATTGAAAATTATTTGTCACTCCGCGCTCAGCTCGAAGAGAAAGGCCATCTTTTCCAATCTCAAACGGACACCGAGGTTCTAGCCCACCTTATCGGCGCGACCTTCGACAGCCGCGGGGAGAAGACACAGTCCGCGCTCGTCGAGGCTGTTCGCGAATCGTTGCGCCAGGTGATCGGAACCTACGGCATCGCCGTCATCCACGCGGATGTCCCCGGTGTTCTCATCGGTGCGCGCCGGGGAAGTCCCCTGGTGCTTGGCGTCGGCAAGGGGGAGCACTTTCTCGCCAGCGATGTCTCCGCCATCGTCGCGCATACGCGCGAGGCGGTTTATCTAAATGACTACGAAATTGTCACCATCAGAGCCGATGGATTCGATATCAGCACTCTCGCCGGCTCAGATGCCAGCTTCCAGGTTAGCACGGTAGAGTTCCAAGCCGAGGACGTCGATAAGGGCGCCTTTCCGCATTACATGCTCAAGGAGATCTTCGAGCAGCCGAACTCGGTTCGCGACGCTTTGCGTGGGCGCCTTTCCATTGAAGAGGCAACTGCCAAACTCGGCGGCTTGGAAATGACCAATGCCGAACTTCGCCAGGTCGAACGAATCGTTTTGAGCGGATGTGGCACTGCCTTCCATGCGGCCATGGTTGGTGAGTACCTCATCGAGTCTCTTGCCCATATTCCGGTGGAATGCGAGTTCGCAAGCGAGTTGCGATACCGCAACCTGCCGATGACTCGCGACACACTCGTCTTCGTCATCAGCCAGAGCGGAGAGACCGCGGATACCCTGGCCGCTCTGCGCGAAAGCCAGCGTAAGGGTCATCGCACTCTGGGGATCTGCAACAATGTCGCCAGCACGATCGCGCGTGAGAGTGATGGGGGGGTTTACATGCATGCCGGACCAGAGATCGGCGTCGCGGCGACAAAATCGTTCACTTCCCAGCTCACCATCGTCACGCTCCTGGCACTGCTCCTTGGCCGAATCCACTACCTCTCCTATGCGGAGGGACTGGACATCATCTCGCAGATGGAAAAGCTGCCCGACAAAGTCGCCAAGACGCTCGAGCTAAACGATCAAATGGCAGCAATCGCCCGGAAGTATTCGCAGGCGAAAAACTTTCTCTTTATGGGACGTCAGGCAAACTACCCCATCGCTCTGGAGGGCGCCTTGAAACTGAAGGAAGTCAGCTACATTGCCGCTTCGGGGTATCCCAGTGCCGAGCTGAAACATGGCGTCATCGCTCTGATTAACGAGGAGACGCCCTCGCTCTTTATAGCTCCGCGAGATGCAGTCTTTGAGAAAAACCTGAGCAACATTGAAGAGGTAAAGGCGCGCAAAGGCCCTGTCATTGCCGTGGGCACGGAAGGCGACCAGTCGCTCGCCAAGATCGCGGACGACGTCATTTACATCCCGAAAGCTCCAGATTACCTCACCCCGATTCTCTCCGTAATTCCTCTGCAGCTGTTAGCCTACTACATCGCCGTCGAGCTCGGCTGCGACGTGGACAAGCCGCGAAACCTTGCCAAGAGTGTGACCGTCGAATAGACCTCGGCGGCAATTATTTTCCGTAATTGTTAGCGGTCCGACGCGGCGTAAGCGTAACCCGTTGCAGTGCAACGGTGCACGAGAAAATGTTTGCCCATGTGCTACGTTTTGTGCTACTTTTACGCTATGTTACGCTCCGCGCATCCGGAAGACAAATTTGTGGCCGTTTACGATTCCCGCCGGCAGCGGGTGCGGGGCTTGTGGCGCCGCGGGAAACGCTACTATGCGCAGATGCGGGTGGAGTCGGCGGCGGCGTCAGCAAGCCGAAGCGCATCCCGCTGGCCGCGGATACGCTTGACCAAGCCCGGGCTGAGCTGGAGGCGAAGCGCACCGAAAACCGGCGGGGGCAACTGCACGTCCCGGGCCGTCGGCCGGCCTTCGCGGATGTGGTTAGGGAATACCTGGCAAGCGCCGAATTTAGCGGCAAGGCGCTAGCCAGTCGAAACAACGAACGACGCGCCTTGGCGCGGTGGGTTGCCTACCTAGGCGACGTGCGGGTTGACTGGATCAAAGCGGCCCGCCTCAGCGCCTACCGCGATAGCCGCAACGCGCGCGGCGTAAAACCGCAAACCGTCAACCTTGACCTGATCTATTTCGGAAATGCGATGCGGTTCGCGGTGGACCGCGGCTGGCTGGCGGATGTCCCCCGGCTGCGGCGCCTGAAACCCGCGCCCACGGCGAAGCGCCGGCTTTTGCCCGCGGCGGAGATTGAACGGCTGCTGGCGCATTGCCGGCCGGACGTCATCAAGAACGCCGATTTGTTGCGGTATTACGTGCACTTCCTCGCCTTGACGGGCGCGCGCAAGGCGGAGGCGCTTAAGGTCCGCTGGTCGGATGTTGATTTCGGCAACCGGCAGGTGACGATCGGCGCGGCCGGCGACAGCAAAGGCGGGCGGTATCGCGCGGTGGACTTTTCGCCCGAACTTGAAGCGCTGCTCGTTGAAATGCGCGAGAACCGCCAGCCGGATTCGAGTTATCTATTCCCCGGTCCGGCCCGTGCCGGGCGGGATATTCCGGCCGCGGCGCTGGAAGGCCCCTTCGATATTGTGCGGCGCGCGGCGGGGCTGCCCCGGGTGGGCTTTCACGACTTCCGGCACTTTTACGCCAGCCAAGCCGTGATGTCCGGCATCGACTATATGACCGTGGCGAGCTGGCTCGGGCATCGGGACGGCGGGGTGTTGGTCGGCAAGGTTTACGGGCACCTCAGCGATACCCACAAGAAGCGCATGGCTGCAAACCTTGCCATCCTCAAAAGAAAATCGTAACGGTTCGTAAAAAAACTTGACCTGCCCCGTGGCGTAGCGGGAAAAGTAAGCAACATATTACAGCGCAATCGCTTATGCTTACCCACGGGACTCGGGGAGCAGCGGGGAGCAGCGAGGAGCAGCGAGGAGCAGCGAGGAGCAGCGAGGAGCAGCGAGGAGCAGCGAGGAGCACGGGAGCAGCGAAGCAGCGAGGAGCAGCGAGGAGCAGCGGGGAGCAGCGGCGAATAATCACCGTGGCCGGCCACGTCTCCGTAAGCCCTTAATAATAGGGCACATGTGCGATAATTTCAACATACGTAGCGCTACGTATGTTGAAAAAACGTAGCGTAAATGCCTTTATGCTATTGGTTTGCGCATGAAAATCGACACCTGACGCCGCCGCCACTGAACAATGGATCCCGTTCGACCATTGGCTAAGCCAATTCGGCCGAACCAGGCAGACCGGTTTTCGCTGGCGAAAGGAACTGCCGTGGTTGGAAGTGACGAAACATTATGGGCAGGGTTTACATCAGCGTCGCAAGCGCTAGGCGCTTTTCGGAGCTGGCGTCCGCGGGAGAACTGCCGGGCCGGCATAAAACGCCGCCCCCGCCGCCCGTCAGGGGTGCAAAAAAGGCTTCCGGCAAGATCACCGCCTGATTGGCAATGGCCCGCAATTCCCGACCGTTGGAAGGGAAGCAAGCAGCATGAACTACCACAACGAGACATTGGGCGCCCGCCTCACGCGCCTACTGAAAGCGAGCTTGCGGGACCCTACCTTAACCCAATCGATACTAGAGCGCCTCACGGAGCAGCAGCGAGAGCAGCCCCAGCCACGCAACTGCGACCCCGAGTTGAGGCAAGCGAGCCTGTTTGAAGCTCATGAATGAGGAACCGCCTTATTCGGCTAGCCGGATAAAAAGGCGGCGCCGAACCAGTGCGGAGATGGCCGAGTTGTTCAAAGCCGTCGTCGCGGTCCTCAACGGCTACGGGAACGATCGCATTTCGCTCCGGCATCTATGCTATCGGCTCTCTTCGACTGGCGTGATTTCGAAGACGGAAACCGCTTTTGACACGCTGGCTGGTCACCTTGCCAAGTGGCGCAAGCAAGGTCTCATCCCTTTCGGCCGCTTTGTAGATGCGACCCGCTGGTATCACGGCAGCACGACTTTCGACAACGCGGCTGAGGCCCTGGAAGATTCGATCGCCGCCTACCGAAAGAACCTTTGGCGGACGCAACCCTTCCATGTCGAGGTATGGGTTGAAAAGGAGGCCGTCGCGAGCATCGTCGTACCGGTCGCCGACCACTGGGGCATCAAAACCTTTGTTTGCCGCGGGTTCACATCGCTGACATCGACGTGGGAGGCGGCCGAGATATTCAAGGAAGCCATTTGGCACGGCAAAAAGCCGCTCATCCTTTACCTTGGGGATCTCGATCTGAAGGGCAAGCAGTGCGGCGATACAATCCGGAATCATTTCGCCCTACACGACCTCGACGGCGAGGTTGAATTGCGCCTTGTGGCTATCCTGCCCGAGCATATCGAGCGCTTTAATCTTCCGACACGCCCGCCCAAGTTTAGGGGTGACCCGGCGGAGTGTGTGGAGATTGATACGCTGTCATCGGCGCAGATTCGCGAGCTTTTGGAAGCTGAGATCACGGCCTTGATTGATCCGGAAGAGTGGATCCGCCTGCAAGGGATCGAAGCGGCCGAACAACAGACCTTAAAGAACATCTTCCTCGTACACCGAGATGAATTATTGGAAGGCGCCGCATGAACGAATTTATGCAAACCCAACACGACAATAACGGGCCAGGCGCTACTGCACCGGCCCCACCATTAAGGCCGGGAAGCGGAAGCGCCCCCGGGAAACCAACAACCATGCAAGAATCCGGGGCCGCCCCGCCACCCGTCGTATGAACAGCGCTTCGCCATCCCATCCTACCGCCTTGCGCGCAGGAGGCAAGGCATTGATCGGGGCCTGCTACCGGCCCTCTGCTTAAAAGGAAGGTCGCCGCCCCGTGAGCGCGCCTTGCAAATGCAAACGGCGACCCCTTGCGAGGCCGCCGCTGGAATCCTGAATCTAAACTCCCAACTCAACCCGCCGAGGCCGAATCGAGAATCCCACTTCGAGGTATGACTAATGCATAACCTAAATAACCCGCCGTTAATTGTAAAGCAGCTGGTTGATCGGATCGCGCTCCGCGATCCTCCGGTCGGCGCCCGCAAGAATCAGTCTGATGACTGGCCTGATCCGAAGCCGCTACGAAAGGAGATCATCCCTGTCATCAAAATGGAGCCGACGATGCTACCCGAATCGCTGCGCCCATGGAATGTGGACATCGCGTATCGCATGCAATGTCCGCTCGACTTTGTCGGGGTCGCCTCAATCTGTATGTTCTCGCTCGTAATCGGAGCTGGCTGCGCGATCCGACCAAAACAGAAAGACGATTGGGCGGTAATCCCGAACTTGTGGGGAAGTTTGATTGGGCGACCTGGCGACATGAAGACGCCCGCAATGGAAGCTGTATTCAAACTGCTGCACCGGCTGGAAGCCGAGGCGGGCGAAGTCTTTAAAGCTGAAATGAAACGCTACGAGGCAGCGAAAGCCGGACATGAGGCGAAGACCGCTGCGATCAAGTCGAAGATGCAGGCGGCGCACAAGAAAGGTGAGGCGGGCGAAGCGGTCGAACTCGAACAAGTGCTCGCTGATCTTGAAGCACCTGAGGCACCTATGCGTAAGCGCTGGATCACAAATGATGCGACGATTGCGAAGCTCGGCGAGCTGATCCGCGACAACCCACGTGGAATTGGTCAACTCTTCGATGAATTGATCTCCTTTTTTGCGCGGCTCGATCGCGATGATCACGTCGAGGATCGCGGATTCCATTTGCAATCGTGGAATGGATACGGAACCCACAAGTGTGATCGCATTGGCCGCGGCACAACAGAATCACCGCAGCTTTGCGAGACGATCTTTGGCTGTATTACTCCGTCGCCTCTGATCGCGTATCTCTCGCGCGTGAGCACAGAGAAGCAGAACGATGGCCTGATGCAACGTTTCCAGTTGTCGGTTTGCCCCGATGAGCCGGACTCCAAAGGCGATGTCATCATCGTCGATGAATATCCTGATCGCGAGGCGGCGACCCTTGTTTTCGAGATCATCAAGAAGCTCGCGAAAACAGACTTCATTGAGCTTGGAGCCGAGATGAGCGAGTTCTACAACAAGCCGTTCTTTCACTTCGACGAACAAGCGTTCGCATTCTTCGAAACGTGGCTCAAAAAGCTGATCAGAAAGGTGCGCCGCACGGACGAGACACCAGTGATGTCCCAGCACCTGAATAAGTTCAAGAGTTTGATGCCGTCGCTCGCGTTGATCTTCTACCTTGTCGATGTCGCGAAAGCTCTTCTCGATGGCAAAGAGATCGACGCCCTAGGCGACTGCCGAATCCCGCTGGGATACGCTGAACTCGCGGCGCGCTGGTGCGACTATCTCGAAAGTCACGCGCGCCGGATTTACCAACTCGGATTCTCGGCAAGCGCGGCCGCCGCTGAACGGTTGCTAAACAAGCTATCCGGGGATGAGCTTCCGAACGAGTTCTCCGCGCGCGATGTTTACACGCGAAACTGGGCGCTGCTCGATTCGAGCGCTCTCGCAGAGGCAGCGATCGACGAATTGCTCGATGCGGGATGGGTGCGAGCATCGCCGCAGGGCTCGAAGCCGCAATTTTCTTCAATCGGGCGGCCGCTTGGCAAAAAGTTCACTAAGCACCCAAAACTTAGAGAGTTATGGCAAAATTATCATGGAGATTTGTGACTTTTGTTGCGTGACCTATAGAGCGTTCAGACCCGCAAAGTGAAAAAGTCACAAAAGTCACAAAACAGCAGCTTTCTCGCGCGCGCGTATACGCACAGTAACCTTCTTCTAAGACTTTTGTGACTTTTGTGATTTTTCACTTTTGGCTGGGAAAACGTATTAGGCGACGTCACAAAACACAAAACTCCCCAGGTGCGAATTGCACGAATTCGACGAATGGGAAAGGAGTGACGTGACCGGTATTCTTTTCCCACCCGTATGACCTTGGAAGCCATGTAGTTAGATTTATGCGAACCCAACCCCCATTTCATGATCTCACTTCACGATGATTCCGCCGAACCAGACTACGAAGCACTGGCGGCACGCTTGACCACGAAAACCGGTATTCCCTGGACGCCCACCGAGGTCAAAATGTGGGCGGAACTCTTTTTGGGGCTGGCGGCCGGACCGGACGAATCAGACGGTTAAGCCTCTTTCGCCCATGCGCAAGCTTGTGTTCGCCGGGTTTGCGCTTTTTGCGCTTTTAGGAACCTTCTCGCCGCAAGCGGCGCATCGTCTCAGCTTTCTTCTGGCGACGAATATTCGCCTTCGCTTCCTCCGCCGCAATTTGCTGGGCGCTGGCCGGTCGAAGAGGCTTCCCGCCCTCACCCCTTTCGGGTTGAAAGACCTTTTCAGGCAGTTCGGATAACTCCGTCAAAAATTCATGAGCTGCCTCGGTGAGGAGTTGTCGAGCGGCGTGCTCGTGGGGCAGGCCCACCATTCGAGACGCGTATCGGGGGGCAAAGTTCAGAATCGTTCTCCGTAGCACCGTGAGAATATCAGCGAGTTGTCTCTGAATTCGCCCCCGATCGAGCAGTTCTCCCCGACGACGCTGGGCCTCGGTCTCCGCCATGAAGGCTTTTGCCTCCATTTGGCGATTTCGATGGGTCAAATATTCGCGAGAGAGCCTTTGCATCTCCGCCTTGTTGGTGGGCTGGCCATTGCCCCCGATTTTGGGAAGTCTCGGCTTGCTCCCGGCCACTCCTTGCGTCGGATGTTGGGACATTTAATCGAAAAGTGAATTACCTGTGGTTAATGCAGCCCCTTTTTGTTGGACGCGCCGCATCGTGCAGAGGTAAAATGGCTGGAAGAACCTTATGGGGAGGGGCGCTTTGATACATTCGAGGTATGGCATAGGAAGGAAGAAGAGCCGGTCCCCAGCTAACACGAGACAAGACGGGCGCCGGTCAACCCAAACTTGGTAACCGATGCGCACTATTCTTCTCCAAAGCGCGGTCGAGGCACCCAGCGAGTTCAGGGCCCAATAGATAGCCGTGTTGTGGGCGCAGACGCAACTTCCGCAAATTATCATTGCCAACCAAAGTCTTCTGAAGACGGGGGTTCGCAATGCCAGCCACGTAGAGGTTTTTTTAGCGGTCTTTTCCAAGGGGAGTGGTCGAGTTAAAGCGGGAGGGTCTTCTTTATCTCCGAATTCTCTACTGAGTACGCTTCGGGTAACAATCGCATATAGAAAGCAGTTTCCTTGGATCCCGATGCAGCTTCTGCCGCGCTGTGCGGCATCGTCAGAACCGGTACACTGCCTTGCTCAAGCTGGTCTTCAGCGAGGACGAGATCCAGAGAGTCATTGCGCGAGGCGGCAGCCCCGCCACTGATTGCTGTAGCTTCGGATTTCGATTTTCAAGATCATGGCGCCTGCACGCATCGGAGTCCGAGGGGTTCGTGCCCGTATTGACCTCCCCCTTGCCGCGCGTGCCCACTGTGTAGCGGGTGCAATATTGAGTGTTGCAGAGGAAGGAACCGCCTTTGTGGACGCGCTTTTTCTTCGACGGCTCGACGGGATCGAAGGGGTTTTCCGGGCCTGCGGGTTTCGCGTGACGCTCCCTTCATTCAAGTTTTTGAAAATAATCGGGACGATACCACTCGCTGCACCATTGCCAGACGTTGCCCGCCACGTCGTAGAGACCGTAGTCATTTGGGGAAACGATTTCACGGGCGCGATACCGGCACTATCCCTTGGTGACGAGCGGGGTGAAGGAGTTCATCCGCTTCTGGCAGACCACTCACGTGCTCTGCTCGCGCGTTACCTCTATTTATGCGCTTTCGCGGGTTTTACAGAGAGTGCGCGATACGGGTTCGAATCCCGTTAGGGTCGCCACTCGTTTAGAGCGACGATTCGCCTTCAATATCAGATAAATAGAGCGTCTACGGACGATTCGCCAGTCCTGATTGAAAGTGCAGTTTGGTGCTGTTCTGGCGGAAAAATTGTTACCTTTTGCTACCCTCTGTGGAGATAGGAAAGGAGGATCCTTTGGATTTCGGTTTCTGTTTTTGGATGGGTTTGCACATCATGGCCCGTTGGGACAATCAGCTCGGATTCGGCACCGTCTAAGTGTGAGCTCGAGTAGCCAACGATGCCGTCGGAGCTTTGCGGCGAGTCACCACGACCGCGGTCTCCGATCACGGAGTGGTAAGCTAACCCGGGGGCGAATGGAGCATGTTCGAATGCCTTGTAGATTGGCGCCTCTGGAGAGAGGGAATCGATTCCCGTGAACGAGCGTCGACTCACCTTCAATCCGTCGAGTACGTCAACAAGTGACGAGAGCACACGGGTCTGAAATCGCACCAAGCTTGTCGGCAACCCGACAAATTTGCGTCCGAGCTGGGCGAATGAGGCGTCGGCCATTCGGGTGCCGCGATGTGGGGTCGCCAGGAAGATGACTTCTCTCACTCCTGGTACCGGTTTCCAGAAAATTAATCTCCGGAGCTCTTCGCGATCTTCCGGCTCCAGTTGGACCTGATCGAAAGGTGTTTTGGAAACGAGCGTCCACAGCTGCTCACCAACGTCGGTTGCAAGAATCCGAGCGATGGTTCCCCCCATGCTGTACCCGACGATCACGATATTTTTCGACGCGCGCGAGTTACCGCCCGGGTCACCCGAGCCGCGGATAAGCGCGATTTTGTCGCGAATGAGTGCGGCCGATTGTGGAACGGGCACTCCTGTTGAATAGAACGCGTACCAAAACTGAAAGTTTGCACGGATCAATGGGTTCTTCATCGCGTCGGTGGCAACGTTTCGCCAGACGAGCGGCGAAGATGTGAGCCCGTGCAGAAGCAAGACGGGAATGCGGTCGGGATCGAATGGCTCGATGAGATAGATTCCGTTGTAATCCGCGCCCGCCTCTACGTTCAGGATAGCACGAACGCCAAGCATCAGGTCGTTGATTCCCTCGAACGACATTGCCAGCGGCGCTGTGAAGTCGCCAGCGAGCAGAAGGGACTTTCCTTGGATGCGGGCGGTCGCCGTGCGGTCCAGGTCGTAAACCTTCAGGCGCACCCGCGTCTGGCCA
This sequence comes from uncultured Verrucomicrobiae bacterium, assembly GCA_963706955.1. GTDB lineage: Bacteria > Verrucomicrobiota > Verrucomicrobiia > Chthoniobacterales > Terrimicrobiaceae > DASTFP01. The sequence goes on from CAVPOC010000008.1 coordinate 24,547, forward strand.
TTGCTCTCGCGATCAAAGTCAGCGAACGAACCAAGGGGCGCAAAAACGCCTCGCTTCGGAGGTTGGAAGCCCAGTTCGGCCCGCCTAGCTTCGGTACGTTCGCGGATTCCAACTAGCGGAGCGCCGATGCCGTCGGTACGCGCCCGCTTTTTGAAACCCGTGACCTTAACGTAGTCCGCAGGGACCAATCGATCGAAGTATCGAGAGTGGTAGCGATCCTCCGCGGCGTAACGCGGGGCCACGCTCCTGGTGCCCAATGGCGTTTCCACCGTGAGCGTTCCCGAGCCTGCAGCGAGAGCCCTGGAATGCTCAAAAACGAACGCGGCGAGCGCGGTGTTATAGATGGCGACAGACCTGCAGGTGGCCGGAGTGGCGTCCCAGCGCGAAGATGGCACACCGGATTGAAGTAGACTCCGATAGGCCAACTCGCATGCAGCAAGGGCGTATCCTCCGCGCAGGCCGCGCTTCAAGACCGCGGAGGACTCGGCAAGCCGCAATACGATTTCCGCCGCTTGTGCCAAGCGACGGGAATCCGTCCCTGCCCATTGCTTCAGCTCGCCGGGCGATGTTTCCGGTTTTCCTTTGTCTAACCTCAGCCTGTCCCTGCGAGCGTCGCGTACGATTTCGGCGCTGGAGAGAACTCCCTTCGGGACCGGGCGGTAAGGCTCCGATTGAATGCGGGTGGTAATCGTCGAGCCGCAGCCGGTCAGAAAAATTGCGAGCCATGCTACGCCGAGAACACATCTGCGCTCAACCATCGGACTTCTGGCCCGTAAACATTAGTTCCTTGCGAAGGCAATCGTGGAGTTGGGAGTGTCAAACTGTTTTTTTGAGGTCCTGAATGGTTTGCATGGTTCAATGTGCTCTTGATTGCAAGGGCAATCTGCCGTTGGCGTCGACGTCTCTAGACCTTGTTTGACGAAAACCCTGTGTCTGAAGCTATCGGAAAGCTTCACAAAAGTCATTTGGACGATCGGTTTCGCCCTTTCCGCTGTGATCAGCTTCTCGCTGTTTGAACCTCGTCATCGAGGGCATTGCGCTCGGCATGGCTTATATCATCTGGACGGGGAAATCGCTTAACGGCGGTTACGCGGATTTTGCGCCCTACTGCTTTCAGTTGTCATTGGAGGTGGTTCCGGAGCAACATGGCCGCTTCCTCATTAAAAGTGGCATGAAAAACAAGCATCGGCGGAGCCGTGTCGTCACTTTCTCGTTGACTGCTGTTGCCATAGCCACAACGGCCTTGCTCGTCGCGACCGGCTGCGGGAAGAAGCAGGAACAATCTCCAGGCGAAATCGTGCGCTCGGTAAAGACCTTCACATTGGGCCAGGTGGCGGTCCAAAGAACCATGGAGCTGCCGGGCGAAACAAGGGCGAGCAAGGAGGCGACGCTCGCTTTCGAAGTTAATGGACGCATTTCCGAACTTCCGGTCAAGGAAGGTGATGTCGTCAAGGAAGGGCAGTTACTTGCACAACTTGATCCGCGCGAGCTGAAAGCGAGTTTGGATTCGGCGATTGCCGACTGGAATGCGGCAAAGGCTAAGTTCGAACGGGCAGCAAGACTGCTTGAGAGAAGGGTCATTTCCACTCAAGAATTCGAGAACGAGAAGCGCGAGTATCAGGTGAGCGTTGCGAAGCTGGACCAGGCAAAGAAGGTCTTCGGGGACACAACGTTGAAGGCGGATTTCGACGGGGTGGTCGCAAAAATCTTCGTCAAGCAGTTCGAGAATATCGCAGCCAAAGCGAACGTGATGGTGCTTCAGGACACCTCCGAGACCTCGAGCACGTTGCCCTCAGTTAATCACTTCGAGTCTCGCATCTGAGCCACGATCCTAAAAAAAGCATGCTTTTTGGTTTTAAACGAGGGGAGGGGGCGGACCAGGATTCAGCCCAACCCAGCCCCCCTCGAATAGTTTCCACGCTTCTTGGTGAGGTTCTTCCGGTATCCAGCAGGGTTCAGGAATTTTATTCCTAAACACGCTTTCACCCGCTATTGTTGGTTAACGACTGATTCTTTGGTGAAACGCGACCATGGTCCGCCGGCGGGAGCGCCGCGAGCTTTCACGCTACACGTTGGACTCTTTGCGACGCCTTGGTTGCATCCGAATGGCGGTTAGGCCCATGAAAACGGAGGACAGACGCGTCTGCCCGAGTTGCGGTAATGAGTTTTCCGGAGCAGTGGAATTCTGTCCGATGTGCATGCTGCACGGGGCACTCGCTGATGACGTTGAGTCCGGCGAGTCTTCTTCTGAGCGCGTGATCAAGCCGAAATCGCAAGACGTGGCACGACGATTTCAGCACTATGAGGTAGTAGCTCGGCAAAGACGGGAGACTTGTCGAGCTAGGTCACGGCGCGATGGGCGTAACCTACAAAGCGTTCGACATCGACCTTCGATGCCCCGTGACATTGAAAGTCATCAGCGAGAAGTATCTCGGTGACGAATCGGCGCGCCTTCGTTTCTTGCGTGAAGCACGCGCAGCGGCCAGAGATTCGTCATCCAAATGTTGCCTCGGTCTTCCACCTTGGGAGAACGGGCGACAATTACTTCTACGCGATGGAGTTTGTGGACGGAGAAACTCTCGACAACCTGATCAGGCGCTCAGGACGGCTTGAGGTAAAGTTGGCTCTGGACATTGCGACGCAGGTCGCCGCTGGTTTGGCTGCCGTCCACAAACAGGAGCTCGTTCACCGTGACATCAAACCAAGCAATATCATGGTGAGCTTTGAGGAGGAGGGCGCTGTGACAGCTAAGATTATCGATCTCGGCTTGGCCAAGGCGGTCGATGAATCCGGTGCTCAAACCACGATCTCGGGGAGCGGGGCCTTTGCCGGCACACCAGAGTTCGCCAGTCCGGAACAAGTTATAGGAGGAGAGGTAGATATCCGTTCGGATCTCTACTCGCTGGGAGTTTCGCTCTGGCAGATGCTGACCGGTCAGGTGCCATTTCGGGGTACTGCCGCCGGAGTTATGTCTCAACATCAGCACGCTCCCTTGCCGCTTGAGAAACTCGAAAGTGTGCCGCAGCCAGTCGTCAGCCTCATTGAAGTGCTGCTCGATAAAGATCCCAAGCGGCGTTTTCAGACACCGGCCGAACTTCTGAAGGCGTTGCCGACGATAACGGGCGCTATCGACGAAGGCCTTACAATTACTTATCAGAGCTTGGGGTCGAGGCCCGACAGAGATTCCTACTCCGTAACCCGCAAGCCGCCTGCAAGACTGGGACCGGAGAAGATCTCAATAGCCAGATTGCCAGTTACAGGAAGCGATATTTTTGGGCGGGAGGATGACATCGCTTTCTTGGATGGTTCCTGGGCAAACGAGGATACAAATATCGTCACGATTGTGGCCTGGGCTGGTGTCGGGAAGTCGACACTCGTCAATCATTGGCTCAGGACGGATGGCCGCCCAACACTATCGTTCTGCTGAGCTAGTTTTTGGTTGGTCATTTTACCGGCAGGGTACCAGCGGGGGCACCTCGTCCGCAGATGAATTCCTTGACGCTGCTTTAACTTGGTTTGGAGATCCCGATCCACGGATAGGAACGGCATGGGAGAAGGGCGAAAGATTGGCGAAACTGATCGCGCATCGTCGAACCCTACTGGTTCTGGATGGCCTGGAGCCGCTCCAAAATCCGCCTGGTCCACAAGAAGGACGGCTTCCGTGATGCTTCCCTGCAGGCGCTTCTGCGCGAGCTTGCTGCTTTCAATAAGGGGCTTTGCATAATCACCACGCGGCTGCCGGTCGCTGACCTTGCGGATCACGCGGGGACCTCAGCCCCGCGTCGGGACTTGGAACAGCTATCCAGCGATGCCGGGGCAAAGCTACTCCGAGCGCTGGCCGTAAAGGGAGATGAAGTGGAGCTGCGGACTGCCAGCGACGAGTTCAGCGGCCATTGTCTGGCGCTAGCTCTGTTGGGCAGTTATCTGACTGATGCTTACAATGGAGATATCCATTTTCGCAAAGAAGTGTCCGCCCGTCTCGCTCACGACGTACGACAAGGAGCCCACGCCAGAAAGGTGATGGAATCTTACCAAACCTGGTTTGGGGAAGGTCCTGAGCTGTCGGTTCTGCGCATGTTAGGCCTATTTGACCGTCCCGCTGACGAAAAGGCGTTGGAAGTACTGCTGAAACCACCTGTGATCCATGGCCTTACGGAGTCGTTAACTTATTTGAGCCCGTGCCGACTGGCGCACGATTCTTGCCAGGTTAAGAAGAGCGAAGCTTCTCGCCGGAGAAGATCCGCACAATCCCGGACACCTCGATACGCATCCTCTCGTTCGTGAGCACTTTGGTGAACAGCTCCAGAGTCAGCGAAGCGAGGCGTGGAAGGAATGCAATAGACGGCTTTACAACTACTATCGAGCGCTCGCGCCCCAGTTGCCAGATAGTTTTAGGGAGATGGAGCCGCTTTTCTCGTCCGTTATCTGCGGCTGCAATGCCGGACTATTTCGTGAAGCACTACATGAAGTCTACATTCCGCGAATTCAGCGCGGAGATGTCTACTTTGCCGCCAATGTCCTCGGGGCCAGAGGGGCATTACTCTTGGTGTTAGTCCATTTCTTCGAACACGCACGGTGGGGGTCACCCGTGGAAACCGGTGTCGCGGAACAGAGTCTCACTGCGGAAGATCAGCTCTTCATCCTCACGCAGGCGACGCTTTATCTGACCGCTACGCGAGGACCCGCAGCACCTGAGATGCGAATTTGTTACGAACTCGCTGAGCCCTTGTGCCATTCCCTTAATCGTCCGCTGCTACTGTATGTGACGCTGGCGGGTCATTGGCGCTTTTCTCTTCACACTGAGAAGCTGACTGCGACCATGCGGATTGCCGAACGGGTTTGCACACTGGCGGAAGAGCAGAACAACCCTGCCCTTAAAGTAGGAGCCTACCACATTTCGGCAGCGACGCTCTACAATTTGGGCGATTTTCAGGCCGCACGCAAATACGCGAGGAGTGGCATTCAAATCTGGCGCTCGGGGGCAGTGCCGTCTCCGGTGGAGGACTTCGAAACCGCCGCCGTCTGTTGTCTATGCTATGACGGAGTATTAGACTGGCATTTCGGAGAGATGGACTCCTGCCAAGCGAGGATGGCAGAAGCGATCGCGTTAGCCAAAGAGGTGAACGATATGCCCGGACTGGCCGTCGCACTATGCCTTGCAGCGTTACTCGGTTACTGTAAGCGTAATCCAGCTGAAGTGGAACGCCTGGCATCAGACGTCATTGAACTGTCAACTCGTCACCATTTTGCGCATTGGCTGGTTCACGGATCCATACTTCGCGGTTGGGCGCGTAGCGCTTCCGGTAACACCAAGGAAGGCATCTCGTGGATCGAGGACGGAATCCGAGACTTTCGGGCCACTGGCGCAATCATAGGCCTGCCAACTGCGCTGGGAATGAAAGCTGAAGCTTTGCACTTAGCGGATCGTACGTCCGAAGCTCTTGAGGCAATCAAGGAGGCAGAGGCACTAGTCGAAAGATATGAAGAGCGCCGTTTGTTTCCCGAACTGCACCGGCTCCGTGGTGTGTTTCTCACGGCTATGGGTGCTGACGAGACCCAGATTGAGGCTTCGTTCTGCGAAGCCATCAGAGTCGCAAAGGAGCAGAAGTCGGTTTCGCTAGAGAAACGCGCAGAAGCAACTTACGCAGAATACCGCCGCCAAAAAGCGAGTGGGTTAGGAGGACGTGGATTTCGACTACCCCTTTGATAACTTACCTTCGGCACTGGTAGAACCGCTGCCGCCTGGGGGTCAGGACGAGTTGCTCATAGTAAGCGGTTTGCAGTTGCCGCCGGATCGCGTCATCTTGCACGCATGGCTGCCAAATCACCCCCCAAGTCCGCCAAGTCCGCCCTGAAACCTAAACAAGCTGCCTCCAAGAAGGGCGGCAAAGGGGGGAAATACTGATGCCGGCGCTAGGACAGCGTAAAGAACCCGAGATACCGGTCGAGAAGATTAAGCAACTGGCGAGTATAGGGTGCACCGATGAGGAGATATCACTCATTGCTGGCATATCGGAGGCCACTCTTCAGACGAGATATCATGCCCTATTAAAAGAAGGACGTGCCTCGTTTAAAGCCGAGATCCGTGGGATGCAACGGAGGCGGTGCTTGGACGGTTCGGACACGATGCTAATCTGGCTTGGTAAGGTTGTCCTGCACCAAAAAGAGCGCACGGAACTCACGCTTGAGGCGACTGATACGCTCGCGGCGTTCATCAACTCAATCCGCGAGGCGGGAGGGCCAAGACAGTTTGCCGTGGCGGAGCGCGGGGGGCCACTGCACGCGGAAGATAACGGGGGGCGTGGCTAGGTTATACGGTCCGCTCACACGCCGCGTTCACGCCAGAATTTACCGTTGAGCGGAGGAGCCGGCCCCTTTAAGCCACCCAGTTCCGCCTGGGTCTTTAGGAACGCGTCATAAGCGACGCGGAATTCTTCCTCGCCCAGGCCGGCAAATTCCAGGTCCGCCGAAATATCGAGTTCAGTCCCGTCTTGGAACGTTAGCCGCATTGTTGAAACTGGGACCGACATGCGCGTATGAGGGCGGATTATGGCCTTGCCGTTCTCGAAGATGATGTCTTGTGGTGCGATTTCGGGCTGCACAGGCTGGGCGGCTTTCTTCTTAGCGGCTATCTCGCGTTTCGCCTGCTCCACTTCTTGCTGAAAAGCCGCCTCTGAGGCGAGTAGATCGGCCTCGCTCGGGATAATTTTCCACGCGGTGTGACTATCCATCCGGCCTTCACCGATTTGTCTTAAACGCCACATTGCATGGCGGTCCAGTTGCTTCTTCGAAAGACGGAGGAACGCCATGGAACCAGTCTTTGATCCGATCACACAGAACGACGAAGCCGATGATTGCCGCGATGCAGACACCGATGGAGCCGAAGACCAGCACGCTGGCGGCGACTTGTTCGATAGTGTTGCTCATCGTCTTGCTACAAGTAGCATTATGTAGCATCCCTTGATTCGCAAATGGAGGCCACGTAACCAGTAGAAAAACCGCTCAGCGAGCGTATCAAGGCAACCCGCAAGGTGCTGGGCCTCTCGCGAGTCAAGGCCGCGAAGAAGTGGAGCATCTCGGCCGCAACGATCCGCGCCTGGGAAGAAGAGAAGCGCAATCCAAGCGGTCTCTACCTTGCGCGGATTACTTGGATACTTGGCCGGCTGGAACGGACTTAGCCGTGAAGCGGTCGGTCAGACTAAATCATCAAGACCGGAATCGATTATGACGAACGAGGAATTAATCCGCACAGTTTTGGACAGCGCATTGCAGACGCATGGCGAGAAAGGTTTTTTCGTGCGCAGTCTGCGGGAACAACTGCGGAGTCTGGAGCACTTCAAGAAGGTCAAGCCGCTCCTGGGGACGGAGACGTTTCACATCGGGGGCGAGGGGCGAGGCAAGCGAGGACCCCCAGCTAGGGGAATACCGGGAGGACATGTATGGGAACCCGATCCTGAGTCCGGAGGAACAGGCGGAAGCGGAGGCGGAGGAGGAAAAGAGGCAACAGGAGGAGTGCGCCAGTCGTCGGGATCGTCCGTGAGCGCGCTAGAGGGTAACCATACTCGCGGGATACCTTGATACTTTAACCGCTCGCACGATGCCGGCGGCACCACCGCTTGCTTGGGTAGTTCGAGGAAGGTCCGCATGAGGACGATTCGATTCGGATCTTTCGCTTAGCAAGCTCCAAGGCGCGAGAGGTGCAACGGGTTTTTTCGGCTGATAGTGACCGCAAGACGTTGCGGGATCTTGATGCCTTCGGCGAACAAAAGGGACGCCATGTTCCCGAAGTGTTGTCTCACTTGGCTTTTCCCGGATGCCATCTAGTCATCGGATGCTGATAAATACAGGGACTTCGGTTAGTGATGGCATGTCACCGCAGCTTTCATACCACCTCAGACGACTTAAGATTATCACGCACTCGTCGACGCGGCAAATTTCCGCCTAGCATAGAGGAAGCGGAAGGAAGCAAGGCCGCTGGATCCGCCAGCGCATTCGACTGGCGAAGCTGACGCGCTGACAATAACGGTCCCTTCCGTGACCGACTCTCTATTCGGCTCTCTTGCAAGATTTGACACAGCATTCTAAATTACTTAGGTGGGAAAAATGATTCGCGACCATCTTGTTCCCGCGGTTAAAGAGGTATTCCCGAATCTTGCGTTTAAGATTTCACCTACTTCAAATCCTATTATTTCGCTTTCTTCCAGTTCGGCCGAAATCGGCGATCTCCACATATATGACGATGGAGACCAGGCGACGGTTATCATTACTGGGATTGCGCACGGAGATTTCGGTGTCTATGACGAAAATCTCAATACAGAAGAGAAGGAACAAATTATTACAGAAGACGTGATCAGTTTTCTCGTGACACTATTCTCCGATCGCGTTGTTCTCTACCGAACTTTCTCAAAAGGCATGGGCGGCTGGACCGTTATTGAACAGGGAGTCAAGGACATTGAATTCATAGCTGGGCGAGAGTATTTTGTTTGGTCTGGTCTTATAACACCGCCTAAAGCCTAAGGGGACTCTCACTATCCCGCCTCGAGTAGGCGCTCGTGGGCAAGACCTACGTCACCCCTCTCGTCACCAAGGGCGCCCGCCGGGCCACGAAGCCTGCCTCGGAGAAGCTTACCTCCCGCCAGCGCGAAAGTGCTGCAACTCCTCGCACGAAGGCCGCGCCATGAAGGAAATCGCGGACCGCCTCCAGGTAAGAGCTCGCACCGCGGCCTTTCACAAATACACGATCATGTAGATTACCGTCCACAGTCCTACGTCCTGGGGTTTCAGTTCGGAAGATGCTATCTGCCTTTCGAAATTTCTGGCGTATTATAATACTGGAATGTGCCTCTGTGACGGAAAACACGCTATCCCACCAGCCTCCCGCACCGAATGAAAATCACTAACCTGACCACTTCAATCGTTATCGCAATCACTTTCCTGGTAATGTCCCAACTGATAATTAGCGCCCGCGCCGCGGACGAGGCCAAAGGGGACACCAAACGCAAGGTGGTAATTGGTTTTATTGCCAAGAGCCTGGCTAATGATGTCTTCCAAGTCGCTCAGGCCGGTGCTAAAGATGCCGCCCGAGAGCTCGGGCAGAAATACAATGTGGACGTTGAGGTCCAGATCCTGACACCAAATGAGGAAGATGCAGTCAAACAGGCCGAGGCTCTAGAAGCGCTGACAGGTCGCGCCGATGGCGTTGCAATATCTTGTTCGGACGCAGACACTTTAACGCCATCCATTGATAAGGCCGTTTCAAAGGGCGTGCCGGTCATGTGTTTCGATTCCGATGCTCCCGAGAGTAAGCGCTTTGCTTTCTATGGAACTGATGACAAGGCGTGTGGTCAGCGAACCGTGGACCTTCTCGCCAAAGCCATGGGCGAGAAAGGAACGATCGCGATTCTTGCTGGCAATCAGCGCGCCCCCAATCTCCAGAATCGCGTGGCGGGCGCAAAGGAGGCACTCGCAAATTACCCGAACATGAAACTCAATGAACGGGGCGGGGTTTTCTACCATGCCGAAATTTCCGAAAAGGCAGCGGAGTTTCTCCAAAACGTACAGGCTGCCCATCCTGAAATCGAGGGGTGGGCGATGCTCGGCGGCTGGCCATTGTTCACAGCGGATGCCTTAAAATGGCCGGCTGGTTCCATCAAAGTCGTGGCGGTTGATGCGCTTCCGTCGGAACTCGAATATGTAAAGAAGGGATACGTTGAGGCCCTAATCGCACAAGATTGCTACGGCTGGGGAACCAAATCGATCGATATTCTCCTTAACAAGATCGTCAACGACCAGACTCCGCCGGAGGTGAAGCTTATAGATCCGCTGACGCTCGTCACTAAGGAGAATGTGGATTCCTATGGTGAGAATTGGAAGAAGTTGCTCCAGAAATAGGCCGTCTTACGGGCAGTTTCATTCGCGGATGGGAAGCGCGACAGTTTGGCACTGCCTCAACTTTGAACTGCATGCGCAAACAAGTCGAAATTGTCAACAAGCTCGGGCTGCACGCGCGACCGGCGGCGCTGTTTGTCCGGTACGTACTCAGGTTCAAGAGCATAATCACGATTTGCAAAGGTGAGGAGAATTTTTCAGCCGCCAGCTTACTGGAAGTGCTGACCGCCAATTTAAATTGTGGCGACCGTGTCGTGCTGGAGGCGATCGGGCCCGATGAACAGGAGGCACTTAATGAGCTTGAAGCATTGCTGCTTCGTTTTCCCGATGAAGAGGGCGGCGCTCAGGGGAACTGAGGCTAGCCAAGAAAACTCTTACGTGGGAATTTGATCAAGTCCATCGCCGAGAGTTCGAGAGAAGATCCGCTTCAGAGTTTTTTCCCAGTCTCTCTGCCCGCAGTCGAAAGCATAGCGATTTATCTTCTCAATTAAATGAACAGGAAGCACTAGGATTTTGGTATGCGGATCGGTGTTATCTTGAAGGGTCAACAACAGCCTCTGGAATCCTCCTTCACTACGCGATGCCGGGTCTGGTTGCATCAGCGCGTCAAACTCGTCGTCGTTTAACGAAAGGGAGATGGCATTTGGCACCATGTTACGTATCAATTAAGGCTGTCCCTGAAGAGGCATCAAGTCACATTTGACGCGACCGGCTGAACACCACGTCATAATTGGAATTCGTTTCCCGCCGCACTTGAGAGTGATGAATGCCGTGCATTCGGGGCGTGACGAGAAATCGGTTCAGCCAGCGTTCCAGGCGAATGGGTAGCCGCAGATTGCTGTGGTGGAGATCGGCATGACCGGGTGGGACTGGAGAGACTGGGCGGGCTGGGCCGGTTTCAACGACGGCAGCGTCAACGGAGGGTCCGGAAACTGGTCGGCGGGGATCTGGCTCACCGCACGGCAGATGGCCCGGTTCGGCCATCTCTTTCTCAACCGGGGCAATTGGGCCGGACAGCAATTGATCAGCGCCTCCTGGGTGGATCAGGCCACGTCCCCACAAGTGGCTCAGAACCTGCCTCGGGGCGCCAGCAGCACGGATCTCAACGGACCCGGAAACTACGGCTTCAACTGGTGGACGAGCGGCGTCCGGTCCGACGGGAGCCGCATGTGGCCGGCCGCGCCGAACGGCACGTACGCCGCGGGCGGGCTGAACGTCAATGTCTGCTTCGTGATTCCCGAATGGAACATGGTCATCGTCCGCCAGGGAATGTCGTGGAGAGGCGATCAAATTGATCCGGTCCTGAGCACCTTCCTCGGAAAGGTCGGTGCCGCCCTGGGAACGGCGCCTCCACCGACGGCGCCTCCACCGACGGACGCCGTCACGAGCTTCACGCTGGTGAATGCGGATACGGATCAGGATCTCGGGGTCCTGGCCGACGGGGCCGTGATCGACCTGACGACGCTGCCGACCCGGAACCTCAATGTCCGAGCTAATACGTCCCCGTCGCCCGTCGGGAGCGTCCGATTTGTGCTGGACGGAAACGCCGCGATCGAGAACGCCGCGCCGTACACCCTGGCCGGCGATGCGGGAGGCAACTACAATCCCTGGACCCCCACCGTGACGTCGCACATCCTCACAACAACCCCCTATTCCGGGGCCGGCGCTACAGGAGCGGCAGGAAACTCCTTGACGGTCCACTTCACCGTCACCGAGAGCGCCTCCAGCTACCGCATCGGCCTGAGCCATGACGGCAACCAGCACGATTCGGACGACATCCTCTCCATTGCGATGGGACTGGCCGTCATCGTCGAGTCTGGGCTGGCGCCGAGGCTCGTCCATTGCGACTACAACAACCATCTGGGCGACAACAATCCGTCCATGGCCGCGGAGATGGCGGCGAGCGCCAACGAGGCTGCCCAGCGATGGGGCATCCCGTCGTCCGTGCTGTTCGACTGCCAGCAGAACCTGACCGGAGCGGTCAACAGCATCCGGGACGCCATCAACGCCTCTTCATCGGCCAACCGGTTCTATCTCGTTTGCGCGGGTCCGATGGAGGTGGCCTGGCGCGGCATCAACGCGTCCGACCCCGCCAAGAGGCAATACTGCACGGCGATCTCGCACAGCCTGTGGAACGACGAGCATGCCGACACTCCGCAGATGACCCACACGTGGTCGTCGATCCAGTCGAGCGGCGTCCAGACGATCCACATCCAGGATCAGAATCCCGGCCTTCAGACGGGCCTCGCGAACTGGACGTGGCTGCGCGACTCGGGCGTTCGGTGGGCCTGGCTCTACGGCCGGAACGACGCCGCCTACGCGAACCTGGGGCTCTTCGACTGCTCCGACGCCGGGATGGTCTACTACGTCCTTACGGGTCCCTCCGACATGGCCGCCGATCCGGCGAAGATCCGATACCTCTTCACGACCGGCCCGGGGGGGCTTCGAGGAGGGCGCCGGAGGCCCGGTGGTGACGTCCCTGACGCTCGTGCAAGGCGCCGCCTTTGACTATCACTCATCCGTCTTCAAGCAAGAATGCGGCGTTCTGGGCCTTGTAGCTGAACATGGCTTGGTACCCGCATGACTCCTCGTCGCGAAGTTTTCGTTCACGAAGCAGGCCATTTAGTAATCGGTCTCCGGCTCGGCATTCGCGAGCAGGGAATCGTGTTCGCTGGGGTTCGGGCAAGCGAGGCAGCAAATGGCGGAGTGAAGCCGCCGTTCTTTCAAGGAAATCTCTCCCAGTTCATCCTCACGTAGTAGAGTTCCTTGCCTGGTCGTTTGTAAGGTTTGCACCGAGTGAGACGACTGTAGAGTGGATGAATTGTCTCCAGACATCTCGGGCGCCAATTCTGCTGCAGACTTCTCTGAGAGTTCCTAGCCGAGACGAGCTTGCGAGCCGATTTTTCAGAAGGTCGAGGTGACAGAAATGCTGCGACGTGCTCTTGAATCGCTTTGGGCCTTACAGCGTCTGACGTGTCGAGAAGCCACTCGACTCGCAGCCCATGCAATGGACCGGCCGTTGACGCTTGGCGAGCGCCTCCAGCTGTCCTCGCACAACCTGCTTTGCAGCTATTGCAGGAACTACGCTCGCCAGCTTCGTTTCTTGCGCAAGTGGGTGCGACATGACAATAGTCGCAATGCCGGCTCCCCGGAACCCCGAATCCCAAAGGCCTCGGCTTCCCGCATCAAAATGAGACTCGAGCGCGAAATCTCACGTGCCCAATGAGCCTCTGCCTAAGGCGACAGTCATCATACCTATCTCGTCAGACCCCCAACGGGCTCGGCGAGAACAAAGGGGATCCCGCGCTCACCGTCATCTCCAATGCCCTGCGTTTGGCGATCATTTGCTAGGCCGAGTGAACTGAAAAGTGATTCCGGCGACGCTACTGTCCGGCTGTTCAGTGCCTGGGAAGCCAAATCTCGTAGTTTCCCGGATCGAGATCGTTCGAGTTAGAAACGCTGATCAAGTTCGGTTCTTCGCCTGTGAATCTCTTGACTGTCTCGGCCAGTCCGCTCAGAAAAGGCTCTTCATTGGCGTTTTTTGAGAAACGAATCTCCAGATTCTCGGGAGTAGTCAATTTAGCCTCTTTGGCGTTACTTAAACGTCAACACCCTGGACGGTGATTCCTTTCTCCTCAAGCGCCTGAGCCAGCTTCTCGCCCAGCATTAGCTGAGAGTCATCGGCGGCGACTATGAAAATGGGAGGTATGCGCTTTTGCCCTTCGTCAGCTCTTCCGGCAACGGCTTCCCCGAATTAAGTGATTGTATGGCTGATTCGGCTATCACCCGGAGCGCAGTCCTCGGACTCGAAATCACGAACATATTCAGTTGATCACTGACAAACTTTGAAAGCTCGGCAGAACGGTTGGCGAGGTCTACCACACCTGTGGCAATCTCCTGAAGGCGACGGTAGTCTTGCACAAGGCTGAGCAGGGCCAGCTTTATCTGAAGCCCAACGCGGATTTGCTTTTGATCGGGATTCCCCCCTGCCTTGTTATTGATAAAGCTCCAAGTTCGGTCCATAGCCGATAGCTCGGTAATCAGCGCTTTCCTATAAGATTCATCGGCTTCGACTAGCGTATGAATGTCGAGCATTAGTTGCCTCCTTAAGACTTCGACTTCTGTCACGGTTGGAATCAGGCTCGAAATGCCCCGCACCATCAGAGGCTTGAGCTCTTGCTGGTAAGTCTGTTGCGCGAGTAGCTGTGGCATCATTCGAAGGGCATCGAGCCTGACGGTCTCATTGGTTGCATTGGCAGCCACCGTCGACAAGACACTAACGGTCATCTCCGGGGAGATGCGTCCTGATGCGAGCAAATGGTCCACATAGAAAATACAATACTGCTGCTTAATCGGATCTTTGTCGAATGCGTCGGCCAGGAGCTTCCGCGTCTGCTCCATCTGCCGCTCCCCTTCCATACTAAAAAAGGTCAGAATAGTGATCAACGTGCCCGCGACCGACAAAACGACCGGAACCGAGATCTTCTGAATCAGATCAAGGAGCGAGAACTTCGGCTTCGGCTCCTTGATGACGTCTCCACAGTGAGGACAAGTGTTGGCGTTTTCGGATATTTCGCCGCCACATTCTTTGCATTGCACCATCGCCATAACAAACTTGTTGAAGAGTATCAATGTGAGTTGCGTTTGTCTCTCGACAACCTCGACATGACTGGGATTGGAATTGCGAGAGTGTCGGCAACGCTTCTGTATGCAACCAATGCATCAGTGGCACACCCCGGATGTCATTGCCAATGCGATCCAGGAAGTGAAGACCCCTTGCGCTGAGCCACTTATATCGAAGTGTTCGAAGCGACCGGTTCGCCTACAGCGCAGCGGCGCTCTATAGGCGCCGAAATGCTCCGCCTGCCTGTTTCGCCGTGCCAATCGCCAATCGACCGCGCCGCCGAGTCATCGTCACGGCACGCGAAAACATGCTTCAGCTTCACCGCGTAGATGGCTCGCTCGCCGCGAAGACCCTCTGCTCTCCAAGTGTAAGAAAACGGGGAGATTCCCGACTCATCAAACAACCAACGACGCATTATGAAATCCCAACAACTCACTGATCTCGCCCGCGCGGGCTACGAGCTACTCATCGCGGGCGCTTCAAGTTTGAAATCGCCCTTTCTGCTTATTGTCCGGCTCTATTGGGGCTGGCAGATGTTTGTGTCCGGCCGCGCGCACTTGTCCGACGTCCCGGCAATGGTGGAGCGCTTTCAGGAATGGGGCGTGCCGTTCCCGACTTTCAACGTTTATGTCTCCGGCCTCACGGAGTGTGCGTGCGGTCTCCTGTTGCTCGTGGGTTTCGCCTCGCGGCTAACCACCATTCCTCTCATCGTCAACTTTTGCGTCGCATATCTTACGGCAAGCCGGGAGGTCCTACTAAACGTGTTTAGCGACCCTGACGCATTCGTTTCCGATGCCGCATTTCTCTTCCTGCTCGCCTCTGTGATCGTCTTCATCTTCGGGCCGGGTGCGTTCTCGGTGGACGCCGTTCTCAAAAAACTGTTCGTTGCACCGCGCAAGAAGGAGGGCGAAGCCATTGCCGCCGCTTCACCTCTTCCCCAGACCATCTGGTAAGCTACGGAGTCTGCACTGAACAAACTTTGAACGAAGGACGATCTGCAAATCTTACAGACCGGCCGAAGAACGAAGGGCGCACCGTGCTTCACGCACTGGGCGCTGGAGTGGCTTGCGGCCTTTGGGGATGCTCGCGCGGGGCAGGCCATCGCTCAGGACTGCGCCGCCGGCGCCAGCGGGTTGCGCACACCGGTGATCCGCTCCCGCGTCACCGCCACGTAGTTTGCCGTCGTGGCAAACTGGGCGTGGCCGAGGCAGCTTGAGCGTCGGCAGATCGTCGGCCATCCTCCAGCAGATGCGTGGCAAAACTATGGCGCAGACAATGGATGCCGCCGCGGTTGGGCAGGCAAAGAACCCCAATTTCCTTTCTGTTTGCCGAACGCAAAGGTCAATGACGGGAGCCAGCCGTCGATGACGTTCGGTTTATCCCCTCGGTTTAATGTTCTGGTTCAGATGGAACAGATTGTCCGGATCGTACTGCTTTTTGATCTGTGCCAAGCGATCATAGTTGGCGCCGTAAGCGGCGGCCACCCGATCGCTTTCTTCTTCCGTCATAAAGTTCACGTAGGCACCATCGGAGGCGTATGGGGCAGAGGCTTGGAAAAACGCGCGTGCCCAAGCGATACACCGCTCATCGTCTCTCATCTCATCCCATCGCCCGTGAACGTTGAGCACAAACTTTGCGTCCCGATGACGATATGCCATGGCATCTGCCGAAACGCGATTGGCTGCGCCTGCGATAAGCCCGATGAAAATCTCGCACTGCGGCGAAGGCAGCTTGCCGGCGAACTCGATCATAGAGTTCAGCGCGCCATCACCGAGTTCTGTAAAATTATGGGATTTCCAATAGTTTCTCGCGCCAGGTGTAAGCAGAGGATCAAAGGCTTTCTCCCACTGCGTGTAGGGCTGAGCACCGACGTGTTCGCCGTGGGGGTGCCAAAACGGAGCAGCGGCTCAATCATTTTCCTGCCTTGAACAACATCCCCGGTGTAGAAGATGGGAAGCACGACCACCTCTTTGCCATGCACCTCTCCGGGAAGAAACGGCAGGGGCGGAGCCTTGCGCAATACCACCCACACATTGAGTTCCTCAGGTGCCGACTCCACAAATTCGCGATACTGCGTCAGCACCTGCTTTGCCTGGTCGAACGGAAAAACAATCAATCCAGCCAGAATTTCGGGACCGACCGCATGAAGCTTGAATTCGAATTGAGTAACAACCGCAAAATTACCGCCGCCTCCTCGAATTGCCCAAAATAGGTCGGCGTTTTCCTGTTCGCTGGCTCGGAATTTCTTGCCGTCCGCAGTGACCACGTCTGCAGACACCAAATTGTCGACGGTCATGCCGTATTTGCGCGTCAACCAACCGAATCCGCCGCCCAGCGTCAGCCCGGCGATCCCGGTGGTGGAAATTGATTCCTACCGGCGTAGCCAGCCCATGGGCCTGTGTCGCTTCATCGAGATCGGCCAGTGTCGCACCAGGTTCGACATAGGCGCGCTTCTTCTCTGCATCAACGCGTACGTTCCTCATCGTTGAAAAGTCGATCATTACGCCGTTGTCGCACAAAGCGTTCCCCGCAATGTTATGTCCCGCGCCTCGAATCGATATCTCCAGTCCGTTCTCGCGTGCGAACCAGATGGCATGCGGAACGTCATTGGCCTGTGCACATCGCACGATGAGAGCAGGCCGCCGATCGATCATCGCATTCCATATTTCGCGAACCTCGTCATAGTTCCCATCACCCGGCAGAACGATCTGACCTTTCACCTTGCTCGCAAGATTCTCGGTCGCCTTTTTAGGTATGTTTACCATGGTTTTTTCGTTTCGATTTTGAGCAGTAACGCTGAGCCGAGCGCCCCGAGGTTAGGGGAAGATGCGTCGGCTCGGCCGGTGTCCCGCGTTGAGTGTTTATTTTTCCGATTTGGTTCGTTGTTTTATACCAACAAGTTAGTACGCCGCTAGGTGAAAAAAGACTAGGCTCGGCTGTCAGTGTAGCCAACGAGAGTCGAAATCCGCGGATGGCCTTGGTAATGCGGATCGGATGGGCCCTGGGGAGTATGATGGAACCCTCGAGAATGCCTAGAAGCGTATGGCCCACAAATGGCCTTCCGCCACACCGGACGGGCTCGACGTCCACGATCTACCGCGACATCCAAGTGCGGGATCATGCCTGAGTCCTTAGAGTACGATTTGGAACAGATTCTGCGATGACCCGAAATGGCTCTCATGCTCGTCAGCGCCGATGTTATACGCGTTGATGGGAACTGGTTGGCGTTCGCCGTGTAGGGCACGATTCCTTTCCTCAGCCCCCAAAAAGCAGAGCTGGCTCCAGCGCATCCGCGGCATCATTGAACATTCCCAGCGACAGGTGACTATCCGCGCACGACGCGATACACGGATGCGCTGCCTTCGACGCCGCGAAGAGGGGCAGCAAATTCGACGACCTTATGGCCGGCAAGGAGAGGGCTAACTTCCGGCGCAGTATAGAGCGCTTCCGAGATACAGATCTCGCCGGCATCTGCCAGGGCCTGCACGCGCGCGGCGACATTCACGGTCTGACCGAAATAGTCCAGGTTGTCGTTCAGCGTCACGGCGATTGACGGGCCGCAATGCGCGCCGATCTTGAGGATGATGCCCGGTTCGCCATGCTCGCGATTGTAGCGCTCGATTTCCCCGAGAATGTGCACCGCTGCCGCGACCGCATCTGTCGGGCGGGAGAAGACAGCCATCACCGCGTCACCGATCGTCTTTACGACAGCGCCGGAATGTTCCTGGACGGCGGCGTCGAGCAACGCGAAATGCTCGCGGACCAGCGCATAGGCATTCAGATCGCCAAGGCGTTCATACATGGCGGTCGAGCCCTTGAGGTCCGTGAACAGAAAGGTCACTTGCCGGATACCGAGCCCTTCCCTCTCGTCGACGCGCTCCGATCGGAACAGCCGCCGGAAGGTTTGTCTCGCAAGCAACGTTCCGCCCGACATGTATGGCTCGAAGTCGAGCACTGGTTTGCTCGTCTGGGCCACGATTTCGGGAGGCCAGTTGATCAGGAGCAGCGAGCCGCGCGCGGGTCCGGAGTTCTCGACCTCGATGACGATAGGACCGGGCGGCACGGTGGGCAGCGAAGGTGAAAAGCGCTGCCCATCGTATCTGATTCGCAGCAGCGTTGGCGTCGTTGTTGGCTCGCCAGCTACCGGCACCATCAATGCGGCCTGCGTCCTGACGTTCACGCCCGAGAGAGCGCCGGGGCCAAGGTCAGCCCGCAGCGTGGTGGTGGACTCCGGCGGCAAGAACGCCAGGCCGCGAACCAATCCGTGGAGAAAGTCGAGAAACCGGACCTGTTGCCCGGGGAGTCGCCCGTCGTTCGAAAATCGAAGCTTCCAATGGAAGTCCTCGACCGAGAGCGAATCGGGATCATGGAACGGCAGCCGACGGAGTTGCGGCGACACCGTAAACGTGACCTCGATGAAATCGTCCAGGTCGGTGTCGCCCGATACGTCGCACAAGCCGCAGACATAGTGGGTCTTGAGCGTGCGCAGCGCTCCGAAGCTGTCGAGCACCATGCCGGACTGCGGGCAAATGACGTCCCAGCTCATCTCGAACAATCCGCTTCGAGTCGCATGAAGGAACAGGTCGATGCTTTCGGCTTCGGCTACTGAGCGGTCGCGAGCGAACGCTAGCGGATTGACACGGTACAGGGACAGATCGTCGCCGCTCCTGATGAGCGCTTCGAATTTCGAGATCACGCGCGGGCTCCAGGACCGCGCCTGCTCGATCTCCGTCATCTTGCTTTCGAGAAGCCCTTCCTGAATGTTGTTCATCTGCGCGCCAGGGCAGTTTAGCGTACGATACTCATTGCCTGAATCCCGGGCCACAAATTTGTTTACAGGCTCGCCGTTCACCGCACGCGACACACGACCGCGGCGACCCGCTTTAAAAGCGAACTGTCACTCGCGGGCGCTCCCCCCTTCTTTTTCGCAACTGCCCTACACCGATCGGCTCTTGGGTGTCGCTCTCGTCCGAAGATTCTTCAAGCAGCCTCGGCTCACGCCTTTTGCTCGGCGATGGGGGCGCCAGCGTTCACAGCAAGGCAGGCGAGCCAGTCTCCGCCTTCAGCGCGGATGTGGACTATGCCGAATTGCTGCCACGCTTGTTCGAGTTGTAGCCTGGGGCTCTTCCGCGCCGGTATCGAATAGCCGCCACCAATCTCAACGGTGCTGGAACAACCGGGCAGGATGACCAAGGCAAGGGTGCCCCTCTACTAAAGCGCTGAATGAAGCTGCCACGCTTGATGCCTGTGGCGATTGCCGCCAGTCTTGGTTTCGGCCTTCATCCCATCTGCGCGGCTTCCCCGATGGACTCGGTATCGGTGCCCGACTCCAAAGACAAGCAGACCCCCGTTGCCGCTGCTTCCCGTCTGACCAGCGAAATGGAGAAGATGGCGGAGCTCCATGACTACAATTTCGTTAATCC
Source organism: uncultured Verrucomicrobiae bacterium (assembly GCA_963706955.1). Taxonomy (GTDB): domain Bacteria; phylum Verrucomicrobiota; class Verrucomicrobiia; order Chthoniobacterales; family Terrimicrobiaceae; genus DASTFP01. The sequence goes on from CAVPOC010000008.1 coordinate 44,482, forward strand.
GGAGAAGCAATACACCCTCCCGGAGCTCGTTGATCTGGCACAGCGGCACAATTTAACCACACGAACCGCTTGGGGAGAGCCATCCAGGCAGCCGCGTAAACCGGCATGACCAAGGCTGAGTTCTACCCCTTACTGACGGTGGTGAGCAGTTATGGTGGGGGATACTGGCATCAGGCCGTGACCGGTGCCCTCAAGCAAACTGGATTAGTGGTCCCCATTGAACTCAATGACAAGGCCGGTGGACCTTACACCGTCTTCAATGCCGGGGTGAGTCTGCGCTACACCCTCTTCGATTTCGGACAGCGGAGCGCCCTCACCAACGCCGCCAAACGCAAACAACTCGCCGCCAATCTCACCTTCAACGCCACGCACCAGACAGTCACCTTCCAAGTCACCCAAGCCTATTACACTCTGGAGACCACTCGTCGCCTGATCGAGGCCGCCGAGATCTCCGCCGCCTTGGCGTCGGACATCCTTTCCGCCACCCAGGACAAGTTTGAACACGGCTTGGTGACCGAACCAACCCTGCTCCAGGCACGGCAGGCCAAGGCGCAGGGCGAATTCGACCTGGTCAACGCCCGTTCCAACTGGGAGGTAGCCCGCGTCAACCTGATCGAGGTGATCGGAGCCCAACCGCAATGCGCACTCAAGGTGGCCCCGGCGAATTTCGCCTCTCTCGGGAGTCAAATACAAGAGCCGCTTGACCTCTTCGTCCAGTCGGCTCTGAAGCAGAAGCCCGACTTACTCGCCAAAGTGGCCGAAGCCCAGGCGGCTCAGGCGAGCCTGCGTGCGGCAAGGGCCGCTCCTCTTCCCACGGTCTCACTCACCGCTATGCAAAACTACAGCCAGTTTGAGACGACAATCCAAGGCAGCGGTAACGTGCTGAGCAATGTTGGTCTTGGATTCCAGAACTACGGCGGTTTTGTGAAAGTCGAGTGGCCAATTTTTGACGGCGGCCTGGACAGCAACAAGATCAAGGCCGCCGAGTCGTCGTGGAGGGAGGCCAACGAGGCGGTGCTCCTCGCGTGGGTTAAGAGCATTGCAGATGTCTTGCGAGCCTATACCAACTTAAAAGCGGCCCTCGCCCGCCGGGAGTCGGCCGAGGCGCTCCAGACTGCGAGCAAGGCCGCTTATGATTCGCTGCGGGCGAGTTTTGATCTCGGCATCACACCGATTCAGGATGTTCTCGCAGCCCGCACCTCTTTGGCACAGGCCATGGCTCTGAGGGCTACCGCCGACGGGGCCGTTGCAGCGAGCCTCGCGACCCTCGCCTACGTCAGCGGGCGGCTTTGATTTTGGAAAAAACGAGCCATTTTATTGCTGCCGCCAGTATGAAGGATGGCAAAGGGTTTCGTCAGGGCGGGCGCGGCGGAAGGATGGCTGCTTGTGACGAGTTTACCGCAACCGGAGACTATGAAGTTTGCATGGACGGCTTAGCCACTGAATTGGCCGATTGGGCTGAGGAGCCGTCAAGCGGCCCCGGTCCGGCTCGCTGCCGTCGGGTAAAAGTGCATTTCAAATACCCATGAGGCGTCTTTGGGGTAGTAGCCGGCGCCGGGTAATGCTCATACAGCCAGCGCGCGAATTCCTCTTTTCCCCAACCGGAAAAAATGTGATCCACGCCCGATGTTTGCTGGTAACTCCGCGCCTGTCCCCCCTCAAACTGCCGTGTGCTACATTTTGTACTACACGCCGGGGAGCCTACGCCGGGCCGCGCCGATGCTAGCGGTGCGCCCGCCCCGCTTGTGTTTATGCGGTTCGGAGGCCGTTTTGCGTTACGCGCCGTTACGCCGCGGGCCGGCAAAAAACTTATTTTCCGTAGTGGGGAGAAAAAGTCTGCTCGGTGGTCCTGGTCGCCGTTGTTTGAACGAAGACCGTCGTCACCTTGGGAATTCCGGTCCGCAGCATCCGGGTGTAGGGTCCGTTGGCGAAATAGTTCCGCGGGGAATAAAGGTCTGCCCGGTTCTCAAGCGTCGTGCATGACGTTCCCAGGGCCATGGCGGCGGCGCAAACCATAACAAGGAAGGCACGCTTCACGCACAAGAGGTAAACCTCTTCCCTGGTCAACTGTCAATGCGCTAAGACTTGCCAGCACTGATGCTCGCCTATTACGTCCACGATCTAAGCCCTTTTCTGGTCCGCTTCGGAGGCAACTTCGGTTTGCGCTGGTACGGATTGGCCTATGTCGCGGCATTCATCATCGGAATTCTCATTGTCCGCCGGCTCTCGCGCCTGGGATACTGCGACATCCCCGTAGAAAGGGTTTCCGACTTCATCATTGGGTGCGCCCTCTTCGGGGTGCTTCTGGGTGGTCGGCTTGGTTACATGCTCTTCTACGACCTAGGAAACTTTCTTCAGAATCCCTTGATCTTTTTCCGCATCATGGACGGCGGCATGTCCGCCCACGGAGGAATGTTGGGGGTCACTCTCTACGCTCTTTGGTATTCATACAAGCATCAGGTCTCCTGGCGAAACTTAGGCGACAACCTTGTCGTGGCCGTGCCGATCGGGCTTTTCCTGGGCAGGTTGGCGAACTTCATCAACGGGGAGCTCTATGGACGGGTTTCCACTGTGCCTTGGGCAGTGCAATTTCCCAAGGAATTGTATGAGGCGCCCGAGGAGAGTGTGCGTCAGGTCCTCATGCAAGCCGTCGCGGTTAACCCCAACTGGACTACCGTCGAGCATGTCGTCGAGAACGTGCGCCATTCTCCGGCCTTGCGGGAGATCCTCGCGGGCGCGCTATCGCCGCGCCATCCTTCACAGTTGTATGAGGCTGCTCTCGAAGGGGTCCTCCTCTTTGCCATTCTTTGGATCCTGCGGACCCACTTTCGACTTCCGAATGGAATCCTTACCGGCGCCTACTTTGTCGGCTACGCAATTCTTCGGATGATCGCTGAGCTCTTCCGTGAACCAGATGCCCCTCTGACCGGCCCGCTTACTCGGGGCCAGTTTCTCTCCGTATTCCTGCTCGCGATCGGGGTAGGATTTTTTATTTCTGCCTGGCTCCGGCCTGAATTTCCAGTCCGCCGCGGGAGGGGCTAAGATTCTGCCATGGTTGTTGTCGATTATCAGCGTGGGGTTCGCTTGCCTTCGGCCGAACTCTGGCTGGACCCGCGCGACGTGCGCGAGTTTGCCTTCGTCTCCCATGCCCACAGCGACCATACGGGCTTTCACCGGCGGATCCTCTGCACGCCGGCAACCGCTCGCCTTATTCAGGTGCGGCTTGGCGACGATATCGCCGCCTTTGAAAGCCTCGCCTTCGGCGAGCTCAGAAGATTTGAGGACTGGTCCGCGACCTTGCTTCCGGCCGGGCACGTGCTCGGCTCGGCGCAATTGCTTTACCAGGATCGACAGGGCACGCTGCTCTACACCGGCGATTTCAAGCTGCGAAACGGACTTTCCTCCGAGCCGGCCGCGATTCCGCAGGCGGAAACGCTCGTCATGGAGACCACCTACGGGTTGCCTCGCTATCAGTTTCCACCTACCGAGGAGACGCTTGGCGCGGTCATAAAGTTTTGCCACGAAGCTCTCGAAGAAGGCGAAACTCCGGTGCTTTTTGGCTATGCCCTGGGCAAAGCACAGGAAATTCTTGCCGCGCTCAAGACCGCCAATCTCCCCGTGATGCTGCATGGAGCGATCGCCAGAATCGCGAGGGTTTACGAGGAGTTTGGAATGATTTTCCCGCCTTACGCCCACTTCGAGGCGAAGGCCTCGCGTGGGCACGTCATCATCTGTCCCCCGGCAATCAATGGCTCCAGGACTCTGCGATTGGTTCACCGTCCGCGAACAGCCGCCCTCACTGGCTGGGCGATGGACGCCGGCGCAGTTCACCGTCTTCAGGTTGACGCGGCCTTTCCGCTCTCTGACCATGCAGATTATTGTGATTTGCTACGCTATGTTGAAGCGGTGCGCCCTCGTCGCGTGCTTACCCTGCATGGATTCGCGCAGGAATTTGCCCGCGATCTCCGCAGCCGCGGGATCGAGGCTTGGGCATTGACCGGACCAAACCAACTGGAGCTCCCCATCTCGATGTCGATCCCACCCGAAACGAACTCTGTCCGCAACGGGGACCCGGCAATGGAAGAGAGCGGCTTCAATCGCTTTTGCCTTGCTTGTGAGGCGGTGCGCACCTCAACGGGCAAGCTCGAGAAAACTCGCCGCCTTTCGGAATATCTTCGTTCCCTAGACGATCGCGAGCTTCCCTTGGCAGTGGTCTGGTTGACTGGACGACCATTTGCGCAATCCGATAGCCGCCCTGTGAACGTCGGCTGGGCCGTAATCTATCGAGCCCTTCTCATGGCGAGCGGGATTTCAGAGCCCGACCTGCGCGCGATCGGCCGCAAGCATAACGATGCTGGGCTGACCGCGGCAGAAGTCATGCGCGCAAAGCCGGGCTCCCGCTCGCTCCCCTTACTCGACGTCGGAGATATTTTCGCGCGCCTGCGGGATGCGCGCGGCCCGGTCCTCAAGACGGAGATCTTGACCGGGATCCTCAAGGAGATGCCTGCCCCCGCCGCAGGTTACCTGGTTCGGATTCTCACCGGTGATCTCCGCATCGGCCTCAAAGAGGGCCTGCTTGAAGATGCCATCAATACCGCGTTCGACCGCGAGATCGCGGCCGTTCGAGAAGCCCATATGCTACTTGGGAACATCGGCCAGGTGGCCCTTCTCGCGCGGCAAGACCGCCTCCAAGATGCCGAATTGACGCTCTTTCAGCCGGTCCGATGCATGCTGGCGAGCCCTGAACCCGACAGCGCTGCCGTCTGGCAGCGGCAAGGCGCCGCGGGAACGGTTTGGCTCGAAGACAAATTAGATGGGATTCGCGCGCAGGTTCATTGCGACTTGGCGCGCGTTGAGATCTTCTCGCGCGACCTTCGCCAAATCACCGAGTCTTTCCCGGAGATAGCGCTGGCTGCTCGCAATCTCGGTTGCAGCGCGGTGTTTGATGGCGAGATCCTTGCCTGGGAGGCTGGGAGGGCTCTTCCGTTCCTGGAGTTGCAAAAAAGACTCGGACGGCGCGAACCGGACCTTTTCCTCGGAGGAGAAATTCCGGTGGCGTACGTAATCTTCGACATCCTTCTGCTCGACCAAGCTTCGTTGCTGAACCAGCCTCTTGCCGAACGCCGCCGACTCCTTGAGACTCTGACGTTGCAGGAACCATTGCTGAGGTCCAGAGTCGAACCTGCCAGCGACCCTGCGGCCATCGAGATGGCGTTCGCCGCAGCCCGCGAGCGAGGCAATGAAGGCCTGCTTGCCAAAGATCCCACGAGCTCTTACACCCCAGGCCGCCGCGGCCTCGCTTGGATCAAGCTCAAAAAGGAGTTTGCGACCCTTGATGTGGCTGTCGTTGCCGTCGAATATGGAAACGGCCGGCGAAGCAAGGTGCTTAGCGACTATACATTCGCGGTCCGTGACGACTCCGGCGACCAACTGCTAACTATTGGCAAGGCCTACTCGGGCCTTACGGATGCTGAGATTCAGGAACTCACGGATATTTTTCTAAATATCGCGACCTCACGGCAGGGAAACCGAATTGAAGTCGAGCCCAAAATAATAATCGAAGTTGCCTTCGATTCGATCCAGAAAAGCAATCGCCACGCGAGCGGCCTTGCACTTAGGTTTCCCCGTATTAAACGAATTCGGGAAGACAAGACTGTCCGCGATATAGATACCCTCGCCACCGCTCGCCGGCTCGCTGGGATCGCGGAATAGACGCCAGCGTCTAGAGATAGTCCTTCATCTCGTAAAGAGCGGGATCGCGCTGGGGACGGCCGCGCCGCAACTTTAGAGACCCTGTCTTATCTTCGGCGGCTGCACCCTCGCCAAATTCCTCGCCGAGATTTTCCAGAGAGTCGCCGAATTCCTCTTCGAGTTTCTCCGGATCCTCACCGCGTTCCAAGCGCTGGATCATTTGCTCCATCGCATCCGGCATTTTTTGTCCGGTCGCCTCGGTCATCTTGCGCATGAGCCGCCCAAGTTGTCGGGGATCCGGGTTATCCTCGTTCATTGAAGACATCTCGCTTTCCATCTCCGCCATTACTCGCTCCATCCGCGGATCAAGACTATCGGAACCCTCGGGTGCATCCGATTGCTCCTTGGCACGACCGGTAACGGCGAATTGCGAGATCATCCGCTCCATTCGCGCGGTGGGATCATCCGGACAGCGCGGCGTCAGCTGACCCTGGGCAACGCTCCGGGCAAGAAAACTGTAAATCCGATTCGTGTCCGGAGAGTAGAATTCGTAAATTGGCATCGCATCGGAAATATACCTTCCAGGGGCTTCGGCGCACGCGGGAAAGTGGCTCCACGGTCAGACCCTTAGCGCATGGCGTCGATCAATTCTTCTAGAGTGACCACCGCAAAGCAAGTTGCGGAATCGGACACCGCGTACGGCAAGATCAGCTTTCCCCGGTGAATCATGCCGCCACACGTGTAGACGACGTTGGGAACGTAACCCTCGCGCTCGTCGGCTTCCGGTTTGATCAGCGGCTCGCGCAGGCGCCCGATGACACGGCTCGGATCGGTGTGATCCAGCAGAATCGCACCGATGCAGTATTTGCGCATCGGTCCGACGCCGTGAGTCAAGACCAGCCAGCCGGCATCTGTCTCGATCGGCGAGCCGCAATTGCCCAATTGCACAAATTCCCACGGCTCCGCGGGCCGCAGGATAACGTGCGAATCGTACCAAAAGTGCGGATGCTCGGAAAACATCAGGTGGATGTTCTCGTTGTCTTGCCGCGAGAGCATGCAGTAATACCCATTGATCTTCCTGGGAAACATCGCCATGCCCTTGTTTCTTACTGCCGGTCCATTGAGCGTGCAGACCCTGAAGTGAAGAAAGTCTTGCGTCTCGAGCAACTGCGGGAGAATTGTCCGGCCATCATACGCGGTGTATGTCGCGTAGTAAATGGGAGGAGTGTCTGCGTCGCGAAAGTAAACGAAGCGCGCGTCCTCAATTCCATTGCTCTGGCTTGGGGAAAATGGAAAGATGATGCGTTCGGAGATCGATTCCTCCGGCGCAAAGGCAATCTCGTAATTCGAGCGGGCCAACAATACCATCTTCTCGCCGATCACCGGCGCTTCTGGATCGGAATGGCCAATTTTGAGGATATCGACAGCCGTCCGGAGATGATCGAAGGTGAACTTCTCACCGAGGGCGTCGAGAACTTGCCGGGCAAAGTCGGTGTCCAGGCCAAGTTCTCCAAGTTTTCGCAGAAACAAATCCCGTTCATACACTGCAGAAGGTATCGGACGCGGTTCGGTGACAAAACGTGAGCCACTCGCGAGCTGTATTTCGCCGTGCTCATCCACGACACCGGAGCGGAAAGTGATGCAGGAGATATGCCCTTCGCCGGTGGCCCGAAGGCTGAGAATGACCCGCACGCACCCCGGAGCGACGTTGGTCTGATCAGGATGAGGAATGATGCTCGGATTGAAAAGTGCCGCACTCTCCAGCGAATACTCGCTGGTAAAATACGAGCCGATCAGCAATTGCCGGCTTTCGGAAACGGTCACATCGCCAGGTAAATATTCCCGCACCTGCGAGAACCGCAGGGCCAAGATGTCTGTGACCCTTTGATGGCGATCTCCGAAGTCATTCAGAATCTCATCGATCAACGCGCTGACGTGTTCTTCCGATAAGGCGAGAACCCGCGCAAGAATCAAGCGCGCGCGTGGCGAGTCGATCGACTTCATTTCCGTTCCACCGACTGCGGCCGGAAAGAAAGGGCGCATGAGCACACGGGCGGAATTCGGCCGCAACGTCAGCGGCAAACGGCGCACCGTGATAGACTCACTCACGCAACTTGCCCCCCATAGAAGAAAAGCGGACCAGCCCCTTTAGCAAATCGAGGACAGCCACGAGAATAGGCCGTTTCAGTTGACCGTCGTCGATCAAGCAATTCACGTTGCGTCCCATCCTGGCGACGCCCATCTGCCGCGGAGCGAAACGAATGTCAAGCGTGTTGCTAAAATTTGCCTCTTGCCCTCGTCGGATCCGGTGCTAGCATGCCCACGTGTCGGCGATTGCGAGCACCTATCTAAATCTTGCTCCTCGACTCGGGTTGCTCCCGAGACGACTTACCTTCCTTTCATAACCGGCATAGGCTGCGTTCCCGGCGGGCGTGCTAGTGCCGCGCTCCTTTTCTCCTCTCCGCCGGCCAACCAATCCACCTTATGTCTTCGAAAATAATCATTTTTGATACGACGCTGCGCGACGGGGAACAATGCCCGGGCGCCAGCATGAACCTGCGCGAGAAAATGGAAATCGCCCGCCAACTGGGACGCCTCAACGTTGATGTGATCGAGGCCGGCTTTCCCGTCATTAGCGATGGCGACTTTGAAGCGGTGCGGACCATCGCTTCGGAAATCAGGGGGCCAATTATTTGTGGGCTCGCCCGGTGCGTTCCCAAGGATATCGACGCCGCCGGCGCCGCCGTCCGACCCGCCGGCGAGTTGGCGCGCATTCATGTCTTTCTGGCGACGTCCGCAATCCATCGGGAGTTCAAACTGAAGAAGGCTGAGGAGGAGATCGTCCGGCTGGCCATCGAGGGCGTAAGGCGCGCCAAAGCTTTGACGAAAGATGTCGAGTTTTCCCCGGAAGATGCTTCTCGCACTGAGCCGGAATTTCTCGCGCGGGTCGTCCAAGCGGCCATCGAAGCGGGCGCCACCACGGTGAATATCCCTGATACCGTGGGCTTCGCCGTCCCAGAGCAATACGCCTCCCTGATTTCCTACTTGCGTGACAACGTGAGGAACATTGACGATGCGGTGATCAGCGTGCATTGCCACGATGATCTCGGGCTGGCGGTTGCCAACTCGTTGGCGGCCATCAAGGCAGGGGCTCGGCAGGTGGAGGGAACATTCAATGGCATCGGGGAACGCGCCGGCAATTGCGCATTGGAGGAAGTCGTCATGGCGATGAAGACTCGTAGCGAATACTTCAGCGGGGTGCACACCGGCATCGTCACGCGCGAAATCTTGAAGACCTCACGCATCATCAGCCGAATGAGCGGCCTGCATGTCGCCCGAAGCAAAGCGATTGTCGGAGAAAATGCCTTCGCACATAGCGCAGGTATTCACCAGGACGGCATCCTGAAAAAACGCGAAACCTATGAGATCATGGACCCGGAGGATGTCGGTTGGGGCGGCACGGAACTGCCCCTCACCAAACATAGCGGTCGCCATGCCATGGTCGCCCGACTCGAGCACCTCGGCTACAAACTGACCGCCCATGAGATCGCCAGCGTCTTCGAGCGTTTCAAGGATGTCGGCGACAAGAAAAAGTTCGTTTACGACGATGACCTCGCCGCTCTGGTTGAGGATTCCATGTCGGTCGGAACGGAAACATACATTCTCGAATACATCCACGTCACCAGCGGCTCGACGACGGTCCCGACCGCAACCGTCAAGCTGAAAAAAGGCGCCGAGACGCTCCAGGATTCCAGTCCGGGCAATGGCGCGGTGGACGCGGCTATGCAAGCAATCGACCGGATCGTAAAACGTCGCGGCCACTTGGCGCAATACACCGTCGAAGCGGTCACTCAGGGACGCGACTCCTTGGGTGAAGTGACTTTGAAGGTCGACTTTGGCAACGGCGAGTTGATCACTGGAAAAGGCGCCAGCACCGACGTCATCGAAGCCAGCGCGCGCGCCTATCTCAACGCCGTCAACCGGGCCGAATTGCTCCACGACCGCAAACACGCGTCAGTCCTCGCCCCGATTTGAGTTATAGCCGCGATATCGCCATCGCCGCGGGCTTTTTGTAGCGGCGATGTCCTCATCGCCGATTGGCCTTTGTCGCGGCGTACTACGGCCGGTATAGTAAATTATATCGTCGAGGTGAACCAGGTGTAGGGGCGCTTGTGTCAAGCGCCCAGCGATATCCACAGGCGCTTGGCACAAGCGCCTCTACAAATTTTGTTTCGCCTTGATCCGGCAACACGCCTGGCTTGGTAATTCCGCGGCAGGCGGAGAAAGCTTAGTCACCAACCCTTTCTAAGCTTGGCAGAAACGATTGCTTTGGTCGCGATAAAACAGCAATCTCTGATGGACCTAGATCGCCACAACGACGCCGGCGCGCCTTCCGTTTCTGCGCTCCGATTTTAGCCTTGAAGCCCGGCATTGGTTCGCTACCAGCAATTTTCGCGCTGCCCGGCACCGACCATGATGTTATATTCTGCTCCGAAACCGTTGCGCAAACGCTTCGGGCGCCGATATGAACAATGTAGGTTTAGCGAAAACTATTTGCCAGTCTCGGGCCGACTGTTTCTCCCTGGTCACTCAATGAATAAAAGTGAAAACTCTAGAGTCAAAGATTGTATACCAAAACAGGTGGATGACCGTAAAAGAGGATGTCGTTCAGCGCGAAAACGGCAGCACCGGAATATACGGAATAGTTGAAAAGCCTGATTTTGCCGTGATTGCGGCAATGGACAATGGTCGAGTCTACTTAGTTGAACAGCATCGTTATCCGGTGGGTTCAAGGTTTTGGGAGCTTCCACAAGGCTCGTGGGAATCTAGTTCTATAAGTGCTTGCGACCTAGCCAAAGCCGAACTTAGGGAGGAAACTGGTATCATTGCGCACACTGTTGAGCACATTGGACACCTCTTTCTAGCATATGGATACTCAAATCAAGGATACGATATTTTTATCGCCTGCGAACTAGAGCATGCGTCGCAGGACTTGGACATCGAAGAGCATGGTCTAGCGGTGCGATCTTTCTTAATCTCGGATGTTGAATCAATGATCGTTGAAGGACACATTAAAGATGGAACTACAGTGGCTGCCTTTGGGTTGCTCAAGTTGAGTAAGAAAATCTAGCTACAAGTCTGATGCTTCTTTTCGGGGAATTTCGTTTGAGGTGTCTCGTCTGCTGATGCGGACTGAACAATTTGTGCGCAGTAGCGGACGGTATCAATCACATGATTAGATAAGTCGCGTGCTACTACCCTGTGATCACAGAGCTATCAGCGTAACCGCTGGGATGCGTCTTGTGCCAGTCCCAAGCACTTTGCACGATGCTTTTGAGATCCGGATGTCCCGGAACCCAGCCGAGAACCTTCCTCGCCCTGGTTGCATCAGCCACAAGTGCGGTACAATCGCCAGGACGACGTGGTTGAATTTCTGCGGGAATCGGGTGTCCAGTCACTTCGCGACAAACGTCAATGACCTCTTTGACGGTGTAGCCGTCGCCGTTGCCGAGATTGAATGCCCCGTCGATACCCGGTTTGAGTGCTAGTATGTGCGCCTGGGCGAGATCCCTGATGTGGATATAGTCACGCACACAGGTTCCGTCCCGCGTTTCATAATCATCGCCGAAGATAAAGACTTTTTCGCGTTTTCCCTGCGCCACCTGTAAGACAAGTGGGATTAAGTGACTTTCCGGGTTGTGCGCCTCGCCATACTTTTCGGTAGCGCCGCAGGCGTTAAAATAGCGAAGGAATACACATTCAATGCCATGAATTATCTGTCCCCATTGAAAAATTCTTTCACAGAGGAGTTTGGACTCCCCGTACACTGACTCAGGTTTCTGCGGCAGAGTTTCGTCCATCGGGGTACGCTCGGGTGTGCCATAGGTGGCGCACGTCGAGGAGAAGATCAACTTCTTGCATCCGGACTCCACCATGGCGCTCATCAGATTAAGCGAACCAGTAACATTGTTTTCGAAAAACGGCATCGGTTCTTTCATCGATTGGCCGACTTCGATGTAAGCCGCAAAATGAATGACGGCGTCTGGGCGATTGGCAAGAAGGGCACTCTTAATGTCCTCCTTGAAGCGAAGGTCGCCCTGGATGTATTTTGCGCGAGGATCGACTGCGGGTTGGTATCCGCGCTCCAAATTGTCGAACACGACAACTTCATGTCCCTCGTCGCAGAGCAGTTCAGTGGTGACGCTTCCGATGTATCCGGCTCCGCCGGGAACGAGTACTTTCATAGCTGATCTCCTTTTCGCGTGTGGCGTATCATGCGCGTCCTCTAAGGGTGCAACGATGCGCGGTTAGTATTAGACGTGGTAAATCACCTAACTATGGTCGCTCCGGAGGAAGGGACGATGGTTTCCGCGGTAGGCTCGAGCCCTTTAATCCTGCAGATGTCGATGATCTTGGCACAACTAACATCGGCATCGGCCTCATGAACCAGAGCTACAACGCTGCCACCCCAGCCACCACCGGAAAGACGCGCCCCAAGGGCACCGGCTTCGCGCGCAGCTTCGACGACGATGTCGAGCTCGTCGCACGAATTTTCAAAAGCCGTGCGGGAAGTCTCATGTGAGTCGTAAAGAAACTGGCCAAAGGCTTCGAGCTTACCGTTCTTGAGCAGCTTCACGCCCTCTTCGACACGCGTAATTTCAGCAACTATATGCGTGGCACGTTGGGCCGCTTCGGGGTCGATCTTACCTTTGTTGGCTTCAAACTCCTCCCATGAAACGTCGCGCAGCGCGGTCACCGGGTGATCGAGCAGTGCTCCCAGCTCCTTAGCTGCCTTTTCGCAACTAATGCGGCGTGCGTTGTAGGGTGAGTCGGCCAGCGCGTGCTTGATGTGCGGGTTAATCATCAGGAACACGACATCGTCGGGAAGCTTAACCGGATAAGCTTCCAGTGAGCGGAAATCGCTGTGGATCAGTCCGTGGTGTTCGCCGTAGATGCTGGAGAACTGATCGAGCAGACCGCAGTTGCAGCCGGCAAAGTCGTTCTCGGCCTTCTGGGCAATTTTGGCGATTTCGGTCTTATCGAGTGACACTCCGGCGTATTTGAGAACCGCATACGCGGTTGCGACTTCGAGTGCTGCCGAACTGGAAAGTCCGGCGCCCATCGGAATTGATCCCATGAAAGAACAATCTATTCCGTCCGCAATAACCCCTTTGTCGCGAAGATAGTGCATGACTCCCTTTACAAAGTTGGCCCACTGGACCGTTGCATCGAGCCGTGTGCTGTTTGAGGGATCGAACTCAGTAGTCTCGTGCAAATCGCTGGCAATAAGGCGGACGCCCGGTTTTTGCGATTTCGAGATGCAGAAGCAATGGCCCATATTGATCGCCGCGGAAAGGACAGTACCTTCGTTATAGTCCGTGTGGTTCCCCAACACTTCGATTCGGCCCGGCGCGTAGGAAACCGTGGTAGGTTCAGTCCCGTAGCTTTTGGTATGGATAGCTATGCTTTTTTTAACAACGTTCGGATCATACATGTTCTACATTCCGTAATGTTTTAGGTATCGCGAAGCATAGTCCTCATGATGCTAATGGCTTGGATCGGTCGTCTGACATCGTAGTCAACGCCAACTAGAGGCGATTTCATAAGCAGAGGTTATCGCCTCTTGACAGTAGAAGGCCGTTGGTCCAATGGGGGCACTGCCCCAGCTGGGCAAAAGAAAGGATGATGGAACACGACAACCAGAAGCCGAATTCAGCCGCCGTGCTCGACTAGTACGGCCGCCACTGAGACTATGTATCAGCGCGCTTACACGGCCGTCGAAGTTTAGCATCGTGGACCGATCATTAGGGATGAGGTTTCTCGAGCGAAGCCGCCCGGTTTTTAACCCAACCGGGAGCAGTGATTGTCATCAGCCTTTGACTTGTAGTGGACGGTTGAAAGGTCTCGCAGTCGTTGAGCTGCCTGTTCGGCGGTGATATCACGCTGCGGTTCTGCCAACAATTCGTAACCTACCATGAATTTCTTGACCGTCGCGGAGCGCAACAGGGGCGGATAAAAGTGGGCATGCAGCTGCCAGTGGTCAAAGTCTCCCGCGTCAGTTGGCGCTCCGTGCCATCCCATTGAGTAAGGGAAGGAGGTTTCAAACAGGTTGTCGTAGCGCGTCAAACAAGACTTGAGAATCTCTGCCAGCTCTGCCCGCTCGCCATCGGTGAGATCCGGAAGGCGAAGGATGTGTCTACGTGGGAGGAGCAAGAGTTCAAAGGGCCACTCGGCCCAATAAGGCACCAGCATCACCCAATGAGCGTTAGATTCCACAATGCGGGTCTGCGCCTCCACCTCTTCCTTGAGGTAGTCCACCAGCAACGGAGAGGAATGTTTCTGCGCGTATTCACGTTGAGCATCTCCCTCTTGAGCGGGAAACCGCGGAATAAAGTTGCTGGCCCAGATCTGCCCGTGGGGGTGCGGGTTGGAGCAACCCATGACGGCACCCTTGTTCTCGAACACCTGCACCCAACCGTAACGGCCGTAGGCCGCGAGAGATCAAGAACGGCGGCAATCTCTTGCTGGGTCTATGGAATAACGGTAAGGCTTCCCAGCTGCTGAGTCTTCCTATCTTGACAGCAAAACCGGCAAATTCCTCGCAGTGCGCTGCGCCGAGCTCCTCGCCCGCATTTCCCGCCTTCCAAGACTGCATTCCATTCGAACTGTCTTTGTCGGTGGCTGCTGGCCCACCTTTCTTCGGTATTCACATTCGACAAGCTCGATCCCACGACGCATCTCTATCTGTGATTATTCCGGCATCGTGGAGTGCGAGCTCTTCGCTAACGTATATTGGGGATTCGGTGGGGAGATAATCCGCCCTCCGACACTCGAACTTAGCGGCAAGACTAAGCCTTTCGCAAACCACAACGGATACACCCGCCACATGGAAGCGGTGAGGAGAGCCAGAACTTAGTGCTGATCTCCTGTACTCATCAGCTTCACCGTCTAGGCTTATCGTCCTTTCATGTGAATGGATGGGCCCGGGCTAGTCAACTTCGCCATTTCGCTTCGAACCTGCTCATGGAGTTCAGCGATCCACATCGGTCCGGCATCGTCGCTAGCCTCCCTTGTCTTCTCTCGAAGGTCGCGTGGAGCAATGATCAGCTGGACATCGTCGAGGCCGGTGCGGGCGACGAGCACGAACAGTTCTTCCACCGCAGGATCTCCGATCGCGATACATCCGATGGACTCCGCGCCTCCATGAATCATGATGTCCCCGCCAAGCATCGAAAGATCGCGCCCGTCCCGGCCGGCCTGCTCGATATCGGCTGCGTTCGGATAATCGACGCGCAAGGACAAGTGATATCGGCTGTTCGGATTCAAAAGCTCGATCCGATAGAAGCCCTCCGGGACCTGCTTATCACCTTCACGCAGCTTCGGACCAACAATTCCGCTCGCCGCGAGAATCGGGTATGAGAGAACGAACCTTGGTCCATGAAAATCGTCCGCGGCATAAATCTCCAGCCGCTTCTCTTCCTTAAGGGCGAGGAGGGTGAGGTGCTCCGGTGGCCAGGATATCCCTGCCCGCTCGAAAGCCGGACGCAAGCGGCGGTCGACGTGCGGGCCCAAAACGCGAATCACTTCTTCAATCGTCCGTGGTTTCGGCGGCAGCGAAGCAGGTCGCAGAAGTTGTCGATAGTACCAGGCGCCGATCCCTGCCAGCGCGAGCAGTACGGTCGCAACCACGCCGAGCCGCATTCGGCCGGCAACCTTCCCACTAGAGCTTTCCCTCGCGCACATAATAGCTTTGCGCGGCCTCCAGAGCTTCGCTCAGGCTTATCGAGGCACGCCAGCCCGTCAGACGAGCAAACTTGGACCCGTCAACCACCCAGCGGTCGGGCCAGATTTCCCGCGCTCGATCGCGTGTCAGGCTCGGCGCTTTTGCCCGCAAACTTGGAATCGTGTCAACGAAAGCCGACAGCATTCGAACAACCAGATGAGGGACCGGCACGGTCACTCCTCTCGCATGGCAAGCCGCCGCCGCCGCCGCGATCAATTGCCAGTCGGTCATGGACTGCACCGAAGCAACATAGCTGGCCTGCGGGCAAGGCTCGCTTTCGAGAGCCAAAAAAATGGCCGTAACGAGATCATCAACTGCGATGAAACTATAGGATTTTGCCCGAAGTCCTGGCTTGATACGGAGAGCGCCCCGAGCCATTCGAAAAAGCGGAAGCGTGGCCGTGTCGCGTGGCCCCAGGATCATCGGCGGACGCAAGATTGAAATCGGACGATTTGGAAATTCGTCACGGATTGCGCGCTCCATCGCGAGTTTGGATTCTCCGTACCAGGTAATCGGCGCATCGGGATCTTCCTCCGACCGAGCTACCCTGCCGTCCGGTGTCGGACCACCAGCCGACTGCGACGAGATGACCACTGTGCGGCATTCCGGAGGCAACGCGCGCAGAGTTGCCAGCGTCCAATCGACATTGGTCCGAAAGTAATCACTGCGATTTCGCTCGAAAAGGACCCCGCCTCCCAAAACCGCGCGGCGCGGGGAGATTCTTGGCCAGCGATCTGGTAGTGCGGAAAGCAACTGGATTTCCTGCGGATCTCTCTTTTCAAATCGAAGCTGCTGCAGGAGCTTGTCGGCATTGCGCACCGCCGTAAGCACCTCTGTGCCTTCGGACAGCGCGCGGAGAAGGATATTCCGCCCAAGGAAGCCCGTGGCTCCGGTGAGGAGCAGACTCATGAAGCATGCAACTGGACCCGAACTTCGCCGGTCTCGGCGCAGACAGATTTTCTAAGAGAGCGATTTCTCATAGATCCTCCACTCCTGCTGTTGAATCCCACCGACCATGAGGCAAATCTCGATAATCTCTTTGTTGCTTTCCTCGATCCAGCCGATCGTCGCATTGGAGTACCGTTTCTTGGCAGAGACAAACTGCTCGTAAATCAACCACGCATGCAAGCCGCGATCACGAAACCGCGGCGAGATTCCGAGAACGGCCTGCCGAACCCAGTTGGTGCGATGTGTCTTCATCAGCCAAAGAATGTGCGGCAGCCTGAGCAGAGGCGGAGTTTTCTTCACGCGCGCGAGGATCTCATTGAAATTCGGCAGCGAAAGAGCCACCCCCGCGTTCTCTCCGTTAACTTCCGCGATGAGCATCATCTCCGGGTCGGCAAACGCCCTCATATCGTCTGCAGTCGCGAGCAACTCGTCCATGGTAACGGGGATAAAACCCCAGTTCCGCTCCAGCGTGGAGTTATAGACCTCCTGGACGATCTTCAGCTCATCCTCGAGCTTCGACATCCTGATCGGTCGAAGCTTGACGTTCGCTCGCTTGACCATTCGCTCCACAATGCGTTTCAGGCGCGTGGGGACCTCCAGCCGGTGTAAGGGTAGCAAGTATCCAAAGGATCGCCAGACGACACGAAATCCCAACTGCTCGATGAGCGTCTTTTGATATTCAGGATTCCAGCAGAGTCCAAGACAGGGTGAATGTTCAAACCCTTCCACCAGCAACCCGCATTCATCATTGATACTGGGATTATAGGGCCCACGCAGGCACTCCCGATTGCGCGCCCTCAGGATCGCGCCAGCCGCATCGAAAAGCTCCCGGGCCAGCTCGGGGTTATCCTCGCAGTCGAAGAAACCGAAGAAACCGGTGCGATCGTGGTATCGCTCGTTGTGTGCGTGATTGATGATGGCCGCAATCCTCCCGACAGGTTTGTCCCCGCGCCAGGCAACAAACGGATAAATCTCGCCGGAGAGTCTGTTGAACGTGGATTTCGGTGAAAGGTATTTGACGATGCTCCCGGGAAAGGGCGGAATGAACGCGGGATCGAGACCATGGAGTCTCTCGGGGAGACTCTCAAAAAGCCGCTCTTCCTTTCTGGTCCTGCACAAGCGAATCGAGTACATTCTCGCAGA
Organism: uncultured Verrucomicrobiae bacterium; assembly: GCA_963706955.1. Classification (GTDB taxonomy): domain Bacteria; phylum Verrucomicrobiota; class Verrucomicrobiia; order Chthoniobacterales; family Terrimicrobiaceae; genus DASTFP01. Next base: position 62,048 of record CAVPOC010000008.1, read on the forward strand.
GAACGAGCGCCGGACCTAATTGAAGTGGCTCAAGCTAAGCAGGCCAGCGCGCCAATCACCACGGCCATCGCTACCTCGAAATGGCTCGACGCGCGCCTTGACCATTCCAATTCGCATCTTGGACTCCCGCGTGCACCGCCGACTTTCTGGAACCCTCATCTTCCAAACGAAAATCGAAGACATTGGCCTTGCGTTTTCCAGGATCAGCGTAAGCAGGATCATCGAACGTCCCAAGCTCGCGGGCCAGCTTGGCAAAGACTTCGAGCACATCGTCGAGATCTTCTTCCGTGTGGGTAGCCATGTAGCTCGTGCGCACAATCGCCTCGCCATAGCGAACGGCCGGATAGATCGCGGGCGTGGCGAAGACTCCCTCTTCGAAGAGGCGCTGCGTAAACTGGAACGCCTTCGCCTCACTACCAATTAGAATCGGAATGATCGGTGTCTCCGTGTTTCCGATTTGGAAGCCGAGATGCTTGAACCCCTGGTGCATCTTTCGCGTGTTGCGCCAGAGTTGTTCGATCCGCTCCGGCTCCTGTTGCATAATCTCCAACGCCTTGAGGACTCCGCCGGCGACGGCGGGTGCCAGCGACGCCGTGAAGATGAAACAGCGCGCTCGATGCTTAAGATACTCGATCATTTGTCCGTCGCCAGCGATAAACCCACCCATGGAACCAAGCGACTTGGAAAATGTTCCCATGACGATATCCACCTCATCGTTCAGGCCGAACTCGTGGACAACGCCGCGGCCCTGTGGACCAAGCACTCCCAGCGAGTGCGCTTCGTCGACGTAAACCCGAGCCCCAAATTCCTTCGCGATCTCCAGCTGCGCGGGCAAGTCGGCAATATCTCCGGACATGCTGAAGACTCCATCCATCACCACGAGCTTGCCAGCCTCCTCCGGTTGTCTCTTTAACCGGTTACGCAAAGAGACTGCTGAGTTGTGCCTGTAGGGAATGAGCTTCGCCGGCGCAAACTGGCAACCATCGATGATGCTGGCGTGATTTTCGCGATCACATAAAATCACATCACCGTCTTCCGTCAGCGAGGCCAAGGCCCCCTGATTTGCAAAGAAACCGGTGGAAAAAAGCAACACCGCTTCGCGCTGGACAAATTCCGCCAATGCCTCCTCGAGCTGCGTGTGCAGCTTTAGGGTGCCATTGAGCAAGCGAGATCCGGTGCAACCTGAGCCATACCTGCGCGTCGCTTCACAGGCGGCTTCGATGACCCGTTCATCCTGTGCCAGGCCCAAATAGTTGTTTGAGCCAATCATGATCTTGCGCTGACCTTCGCAGATTACATAGTTGCCGTGCGTCTCCTCAATGCATCGAAAATAGGGATAAAACCCCTGCGCCCGCGCGTCAGCGCTGTCCCTATAATCCCGGCATTTTTGATATAAATCTCTCACCACGTGAGGCATGACCTAATCCCTGCAAGAGTTGCACGAATGTCGCCGTTGTAAATTCTTTTCCTAGGAGCCTGAGGTAGGCGCACCGTTCAGTCCTGATGGGATTCGCAAGTGAGATAACTGCGTTTCAGGGAAAATCCCTCAAAAAAGCAGCCTGGATCAGACTGGCGAAGCGCATCCGAACGTCTGGCGCTGCGCCCAGATGTCAAGGCAATCGTCCGGGGAGGAAGATTGTGCCCGCCACGTAGAGCAAGAAAAAGGCGTGGAGACGGCGTCTAAGCTCTATCCTTCACAACCGATTCCCGACGCATCGGCGGCAAAAAACCCATTTCCTACGACGCCTTTTCATTCGACTTTCGCCAACCATTGTCTTGCCAACACATGATCCCGACGGACCGCGGAGGTTGAATGAAAATGATCTAGTAAAATTGAACCCGTCAGATCGGAGTATCATGCTTAACTCGACAGTGGGAGTCGACTAGTCCTAGTCACTGGCTTCGTCACCAGGGTCGCCGTGGACTCAATCACTCCGTCAATCTTGGGTAACCAATGTCGGCCATTGTCCGCAGAAAGACATGACCGCTTAAGAAAAGCGATGGGCAGCATAACATCTCTTGGCTGGGCATACGGTCAACTTGGGCGAACCGCATGAGTTCGGTTGGTTCCTGAACCTGACGCCCGACTCGGGGGCAGTTGAATCTTTCCCGAGCGGTTTTATCCTAAGCGCGTGAAAGCAATTTTCGCATTGGGAATCTTGGTGTTGACTCTCGCGGGCTGTCGAGGTCCCGGCGGCCCGATGGAGCGCGCCGGACGCAGCGTTGACGATGCGGTTCATGACGTTGGCACTGGCATCAAGAAGGCCGGCCAAGAAGTTCAGGAAGCAGCGCGATAGCGGGCACCCGCTCGCCCGCAGGCCGGTCGCGGTTTGGGAGCTGCTCGAACTAACCGCACCTGGTCGTCGGCGACCAAGATCTCGCAACGGCGCACGAGCCACCATGCCCCGAGGGAAGCTCACCTCCTCGCAAAATCAGATTAGGGGTTGTGGATCAGCAGATGCACTTTCCACCAAGGCTTGCCTAACGGACACGGCCCTCCTCGGTATTCCAACCCCGCTGATCATACTTCTCGAGTGCGGTCTCAGCGGCAGTGGGTTGATTTTCCGAGGTAGCACAACCGATGATAAGCAAGGAGGCTACAAGTGCGACAAACAGCTTGGTCACGCTCATGGTCAACCACTACGGCATTTATCAGCGCGTCACAAAAGAAAAGTAAGTCCCGCCTCAGCTCGCACTCCTCAGGCCAAATATCCACCCAGGTTGGGGCGCCCTTAGTCCTAACCTGCAAGGAATGGCTTCCACGGGCGCGACAACAAATCAGGCGGAGAGTCCCGCTTGATTATCGAACCGGACGATCTGCGGCCAACCCGCCAACATTGCAACCCCCTTGCTCTTCCGGAAAGGAAGCTCGCCATACGCGTAGGGCGCTAGCATGAGTCGGCGCCCCGCCCGGCAAGTTTCGTAGCGACCTCAAGCCAGCCAGCGCCTTCGTCGAGTAGGACCTCTTGCGCTGCATGGACCGTATTGGCGGCTGGGGCTTTCTGGGATTACAGAGGACCAAAGCACCAAGACGATTGTTCTTCTTGAGCAGGTTACCATATTAGGATGCGCGCTATGACCGACTGGGATGCTTCCGGATACGGCAGGATATCGGGCCTCCAGCAAGCCATGGCCGCGGAAGTGCTCGCGCTGCTCGATCTTAAAGGCAGCGAGCGCGTTTTGGATGTCGGTTGCGGCAACGGTAAAGTCACCGCAGAGATCGCCTCTCGCATCCCGGAGGGCAGTGTCGTCGGCGTCGATTCATCCGCGGACATGATCGGTTCTGCAAGGCACGAGTTCGGACCCGGCGCGCTGCCGAATCTTCGCTTCGAAGTAGCTGACGCCCGCCAGTTGTCGTTTCGGCACGAATTCGATGTGGTGGTCTCGTTCAACGCGCTCCACTGGGTGCCGGAGCAAGAGCAAGCGCTCCGTTCAATACACTCTGCCCTGAGGTCCGAGGGCAAGGCACAACTGCGTCTGGTCCCAGCAGGCAAGCGCAAGAGCCTGGAAAATGTGATCGAGGAGACACGCCTCTCGTCACCTTGGGCTCGCTACTTCACGCGGCTTTAACGATCCTTATCTCCATCTCACCCCTGAACAATACCAAGCTTTAGCTGAACAGAACGGGTTTCGGATCGAGCGCGTTCACACCGAAGCCAAAGCCTGGGATTTCCAGTCTCGCTCTGGGTTCGCCGCGTTCGGCTCGGTAACCTTTATCGAATGGACGCAATTTCTACCCGAATCAGAACGACTCGCCTTCATCAACGATGTCTTGGATCGATACCGAAGCGTCGCGACCGATCGATCCGGGGAAGAGAATACCTTTAAATTCTATCAGATGGATATCACGCTTTCCGCCGCCTAACACAATCACCTGAGAGAATAGACGTGAGCCGACATGAGCTTGAGCCTATTCGTCTCGCTCGGCCGCCAGACCAGCTCCTCTCGCTGATGCGTCTGAAAACGGCCCTGCCCATCTACTCGCAGTAGATCCGTTCAGATGAAAGTGTCTCTTCCCTGGGAAGTGAGTTTGCAGTAATGACTTCAAGTCGCGGAAGATGACCATGAACAGAAACGATATTCAAAAAGCAATTGAGAGCGGCAAAACCGCGCTTGGCATTGAGTTCGGCTCGACGCGCATCAAGGCAGTGCTCATCGGCGAGGATCATACGCCAATCGCCTCGGGAAGCCATGATTGGGAAAATCGGTACAAAAACGGCGTCTGGACCTACAGTCTCGAAGATGTTTGGACGGGCTTGCAGGAGAGTTATCGCAACCTCAGCAAAGAGGTTTCCGAAAACTACAACGCCCAGCTACGGACACTTGGCGCGCTCGGCTTTAGCGGCATGATGCACGGCTATATGGCTTTCGATAAGGACGGAAATCTACTCGTCCCATTTCGAACATGGCGAACCACCACGACGGCGCAGGCAGCGACCGAACTCACCGATCGGTTTCAATTCAATGTTCCGCATCGCTGGAGCATTGCCCACCTCTACCAAGCGATATTGAACAAGGAACCCCACGTCCCTGACATCAGCTACCAGACGACGCTCGCAGGCTATGTCCATTGGAAATTGACCGGAGAAAAAGTCCTGGGTGTGGGCGACGCATCAGGCATGTTCCCCATCGACAGCAAGATCAACGACTACGATGCCAGCAAGATCGAGCTGTTCAATAAACGGCTCGCCGCAACTAACATCCCGTGGAAGCTCCAGGACATCTTTCCTAAGGTCCTTGTCGCCGGAAATGCTGCCGGGGTCCTCACCGAAGAAGGCGCCAAACTCCTTGACCCAACCGGGCAACTCGAAGCCGGAATTCCACTCTGTCCAGCAGAGGGCGACGCAGGCACAGGCATGGTGGCGACGAACAGCGTTGCCGAGCGAACCGGAAATGTGTCCGCAGGAACATCCGTCTTCGCGATGATCGTTCTGGAAAAGGAGCTCTCAAAACTCCACCCCGAGATCGACATGGTGACCACCCCCAATGGCAAACCGGTGGCAATGGCACATAGTAACACCTGCACATCCGATCTCAATGCCTGGGTCGGGATCTTCCGAGAGTTCGTCGATGGGCTGGGTGTGGAGATCAGTCAGTCCAAGCTCTTTGAGATGTTATACAAGAAGGGACTTGGCGGAGACGCCGATGGCGGCGGGCTTCTTGCCTACAATTATCTTTCCGGCGAGCCGATCACCCATCTTGAAGAGGGGCGTCCACTGTTTGTTCGAACGCCCGAAAGCCGCTTCTCGCTTGCGAACTTCATGCGGGTGAATCTGTTTTCGGCAGTGGCCACATTGAAGATTGGAATGGACATCCTCTTCGAGGAAGAGCAGGTGAAAATCGATCGAGTCCTTGGTCACGGTGGCTTCTTCAAGACAGAAGAAGTGGGGCAGAAAATCATGGCTGCGGCGCTGAATGTTCCCGTCTCAGTGATGGAGACGAGCGGCGAAGGCGGCGCCTGGGGAATCGCTTTGCTTGCTGCCTATGTCCTCCGTAAGCAAGAGAATGAAACTTTGGAAGCCTATCTCTCCGAGAAAGTCTTCGCCGAGAGCAAGAGCACCACGATAGCCCCCGATCAGCGAGATGTTGATGGGTTTGCCGCCTTCATGAAGCGTTACAACGAGGGACTCGCCATCGAAAGAACCGCCGTCGAGGCGCTGAAATAATTACATTGAAGTTGAGGGCTGATGGCTGAGGAATTGGTCCTCCTACGCCAAAGCTTCGGCGGAGACGTCTAGAGCAATTCTCGTTAGAAGTTTCCGAAAACGATGCCAGCACTAAAGCGTCTGGGGAGTATACGCGTCCCCGCGTGTGGGGCTCGGCGTCTCGCCGAACACGGTTTTCCGGCGGGACGCCGGAAAGTGCACGCGCAGGAGGGGTGAAGGGGCCCCTCCCCCTCTGGCGTGCGCTCCCCAGAGAGCAGTTACCTCGCCAGTTCCTAGCGCGACAACCTCTCTGCGGTGGCAGCGCACAAGGTCCAGATCTCTTGACTCGAATCAGGGCCTCTTCCTGGAGACAGACCATTTCGCCTTCGCCATTTCGGAAAATTCCTTCGGTATTTGTGATAGGTATGTTAACGCTTCAGTGATAGGTGGCCTGAACTCTTTCAATCCTCTGTGTTCGCAGTGTCCTCTGCGGTAAGAATGAGTCGACTTCCAAGCGAGGCGGCCCGCTAGGCGTACTTATCTAATCTTACTAAGCAGGGCCAACTAATCGCCACTTAGCATTTCGAGCTTACCCTTCAAGAACGCCAGACGCAGACGCTGATGGGCGACACCAGGGATGCCTTGGAGGACGCTGAGACTGTGTTTCACCGCCTCGAGCGCGACCGAAGCATCGCTTGATTCTTGAGCGGCTTTCAAATAGTCGATCGCCGCGAGCACACCGGCGCTCGGACGTTCCCCTTTGGCGATCGTCATCAGGTCGTTTCTGATCGAGCCGAGTTTGTCGATCGCCCTTCTTAAAGGTAGATTCGCGGTATTGAGAATGTCTTTCGCATAGCCCCATTTCGAGTTCGCCCAGGCTTCGACGCGCCACGCATCGTCGCGAGCCTCAATAAGGAAACGTCGAAAGTTGCCACCAATTTCCTTGCCAAACCGCAAATCGAGAATCTGGGTGGCTTCCATTACCGCCTTGCGTGTGAAATCTCGGGTCGCGTTGCTCTGTGCCACCACCGCGTCCCACCCTTGAATGATTTTGTCCAGCTTCACCCTGGCGTCAAAGGCTTTGCTGATAATGTTGCCGGCGCTGGTGGCGTACGCATCGATATATTCCAATTCGCCGAGGCTAACGCTGACGGACGGGGCTTGTTCGTCTGTTGCCAGAGGTTCGCTTGGCAGCGCGGCCTCGGCACTTTGGAGCTCGTTGACCGCACCCCTCAAGGCGCGCGCCCCTTTCTCGAACTCTTCAACGTGACTGAGCAAGTTGTTAGCGATCTCGAACCTTTTGCTTACCTGCTCTAGTGCCTCGAAATGGGCGGCGTGGAGTTGCAGGTAGAGAAATGCCGCATCGACTGCTCCAACCTTACCCAACTCGGCGACCGACCCCAGCGTGCGCGTCACTCCCCCTCCGGACTTGCCGGTCTTTCCTGCGGACTTCGATGCGTGCTCCCGCCTCCACCCGATGTTCCGCTCCCGCTTCCGCCCGACGTCGGCCCCCGCGGTTTTTTGGTATCGATTTCGCCTCTCGCTTCGTTTCCCGGGTAAATTTCGCCACCTCGTTCAACATGGCCGCGGGGTACCTTGGCGGGGCTTGTCGCGGATTGTCGGTTCCTCATCGTCAAAGTCTTGGCGGCGGACCACGTTCGGTTGAGTTCCAGATTGCTGCACAACATGTGTCAGCTCATGTGCCAGTAAGCGGCGTCCTTCACGCGTTCCCGGACTGAACTCACCGGCACCAAATACCATGTTGTTGCCTACGGTGTAGGCACGGGCGTTTACATCGCACGCCGATTGCTCCGCAGTGGCGCCGCGATGCACGCGCACACCCGAAAAGTCGTGATCAAAGCGCTGCTCCATCTCTCGCCGTAACGCGGGCTCAAGAGGGTCGCCAGAGCTGACCAGCGCGTGCTGCACACTGGCGGGAGCCGTAACCGCCTCACTGCCGGATTGCCCTGCATCGCGACGGATATGCCCCGCGCCGCTCACTCCACCATGAGCTGACGTTGTCAGCACGTGCCCGGAAATCCGGTCGGCTTCCTGTTCGTAGATATCGCCCGGCCCATTAACCTTGAGCTTGGCTTGCATTATCCCTGATCGGAGCAGTCGCCCCACCTGACGGTTACCGACCGTTCGTTGCAGGAAAGAAATTTGGTCAACGGGTGAATTTTCCCTTGGAGAAAGGTTAGGCTTCTTTGCATGAGCAGAGCAATTTCTGGTCATTGACTCACGTGTTGTGAGTGATGCTCTGTTGCTCGCGCTCATCTTTACTCGGTCATGCGGCTTGGCGGCCCTGCTCTTTGAACTTCGCCTGAGGAACCGCGCTCACCGCTGAGCATGGTCGAGGATTGCCAGCAAGATCAAGCCCACAGGTCAGGGGTTCGTTAGGACAATACGTTGTGCTTCGACTCGTTTATCTGCGATTCTCTTGCCGAACTGCTCAGTCCGCAGATTTTAGCACAACGCCGGGAAGCTGTGGGAACAGAGAACCTAGTTTTTGAAGCCGACAGACCCCCATACCTTCGCATCCCTCAGACGTTGCTCCGCTTCGCGTTTCTCGCGGACCTCCTTACGCTCGGCTGCCTGACGCAAGAAGTCATCTGCCAGAGGCATCAGCACGGGGCAACACGCGCAACGGTGTCAATGGTAAATAGCCCCTCCTCGTCCGTCATGTAACCTTCTTGGGCAAAGATGGTGAACGCTTCCTCGAGGATCTGATAGTTCCTTCCCCGGGGATGTCCCGCGTCGGACTTGTGACCACAGGCGAGACTGTCGTCATAGGACCGCTCCGCCTTGCCGACCGCTGCGATCACCTGGGTCGCCACGTCACGCGTGGCGAATCGACGCCAGAGGTTCCCTTGGATCCACCCCAGTCGAGTCTTATTATCCCAGTGGAGATGCCCGTTGATATTCGTTCTTAGTGCATTTGGAGAAGCTGCACCTCAATTTTACCACCGATGGCGGACGGAATAGCCGAAGGCTCCTTAACGATACGAAACACGAGGCGCATTTCGTTCGCATATCCTGGATTGTTTGGGAGCAAATCAATTTCTTCCCAGCCTATATACGGTTCCTTGGTCAAATTCTTCCGCCGATGGGGTGGTCGTTGCGATGTCAACCGATCGATCGCTTTCTGATCGCCTCTGGCATAATCGTCGAATGCGTCCAATATTTTCTTGGCGCCCTTTTTCTCATCTGCTGTGAGGGTACGGCGGGGTCGTCCTTCGAGGCTCTTGACCCCCTCCGCATGCGGAACTGGGTCGTTGAGTCTCTGTCGGGGAAACGACTCGACCGCACGACTCTCGGCCAGCCACTTTTCCTTTATCGCTTGGCCCTGTGGCGACTCCATCGGAACGCCGCTAATCTCCTCTGATGACGGTCCCGGCTGAGTGCGCCTGATGATCACACACGTCTCTTTGGAACGTCTGCACCAGATTCCACCACCATGGTGTTCCCAGTCATGATTGCCCAACGGTCGGTGAACGCGAGCGCCCTCACGTTTGATCAGCTGAGGATGGGCCAGCACCTCGTCGATCTCATGTCGTAGCTGTTGCGGACCAGGTTCATCGAGAAGGCTGCTCTTGGCGACGCTTGCCTTTCGCACCTCGGCGCTTCCGCTGGCAACGTTCGTCAGATCCAAAGGCGCCGCCGCCGCCGGACGGGGTATCGTCGTCGGCTCTGGGCGCGGCTTCGCCACCGGAGACTTTGCAGTCACTGCCGCGGCGCGCTCCGCGGCCCTCTTGATCTGCTCGTTGTTGAGATTGGACATGGTGGCGGCCACCGCATCGGCCTCCCAGTCGCAACGGAGACGACAGCCGAACAGCCAGCGCTTGGCTCCGTCCGGCAATGCCCCGATGCGGTCGAAGAATTTCCCCAACTTCCTGGAGTGGACGACCGCCTTGTCGACGATGTAGACCGCGATGTCGCCCGGGAGTTGCAGGGCGGTCATCACCTTGCCGGCGGTCCACGCCACGGCGGCGCCGGTAACCTCCGCCGCCTTGACGGCTGTCCCGAGTCGCGACTTCCTGAGCGCGTCAACGGCCTTGCCAAATTCGCCGCTCGCCGCCCGCCGTACCTTCGAGACCTGCTCAATGCTCGTTTCGAGAACCTTGAAGGCGCGCGACGCCTTTACGGCGCTGCCGAGCTTGGACCCCCAGATGGCTGCTTTGGCCCCCGTCGCCGCTCCGCCGGTCAAGAGCAGCATCGCGGCTTCGGCCATGACGTAGCCAGTTAGATAGCCATGCGCGTGCCCGGCAATGAGCGGGTTGGTGGAATGCAGCTTTTCGGCCCAGCCGGCGGCCCATTCGCCGAGCATTTGCTTGATCTGCTCTACGGTCAGCTTCTTGAGAGCACCAATGATTTTCTCCAGGTCCGAGACAAGATCTAAGGAAAAGATGCTCTTCAACACCTCGTAAATCAGCTTTGCGATGCCGGACACCGCATCCCAGATCGCCTTGAAAAAGCCGTGGACCACGCCCGCACCGAAAGCGATCGCGTATCCGGCCTTTTCAATCAGACCCATCAAGGCATCGACGATTCGTCCGATTGCGGCCGCCGTGAGCTCTATGGGCCTCACAGCGACCTTTCCTGCGAGAACCATCGATCCACCAATGCCAGGACCCGGTAGATTGGGGCTCCTCACCTGTATGAATCGCCGGATGTGCGCATTTTCTGCCTCGCCTCCTGGGTCGAAAGGATGTAGCGGCGCATGGGCTCAGACATCTCTTGCAACGCCTTCGGACGCTGAATGAACTGGACCGGAACGATGATCGATTGGCCCGCCTCGATCGGTGTCGTGCGCGAAAGCTTGTTCAGCCGCGCAAGCGCAGGCGGGACGGCCGGGTTGTCCGATACGTACGCTGCGACGGCATCGAGCGTCGTTCCGGCGTCGGGGACCAGGGCGAATACCCCCGGATAAAGCTCAATCCACTTCGGCGTGGCCGCGGACGGTGGTGCGGCTGCCGGACGGCGTCTCGGGTGGCTTGGCTTCAGTCACAGTCCTTGTGGCAGCCCGCTCGCGCAGGATCTCGAGCAACGGGCCGCGGAAGTCTGAATCAAGCCTGAGGAAACGCTTGCGCAGGTGCTCCTGCCTGGCGCCGACGGGCGTGGTCAACGCCTTGAGGACGACCGCGGCACTCTCGTTGTCGAGCAAGCTGAACGCAGCGGTGAGCAATCGCAGGCGGCTTCTCCAGTTTTCCGAGGTAGAGGGGCGTGTCCAACGTCTCTTCGATGGCATTCATCGCGGCGAATGTGTCATCTACCCCTCCCTTCGCGATGTATGCCGCCAGCACCGCACGCGCCTCGTTGCGATCCATCCTCTTCAGCGCCGAGGGCGCACCGGTGCGGGGTTGGCGTGCGATGGAATAATTAGCAGACAGCGACGGATGGCGCGTTTGGTTACTTTGGCCACCATGAATCCGGGCGGCTCCGGACTGTTGCACCACGTGAGTTAACTCGTGGGCAATTAGCCGGCGTCCCTGGGACGTCCCCGGGGCGAATTGGCTTTCACCAAATACAATGGCATGACCCACTGTGTAGGCGTTGGCGTTCACGTCCCGTGCCGATTGCCCAGCAGCCGCGCCCGAGTGAATCCGAACGTTCGCGAAGTCACAGGCGAAACGTTGCTCCATCTCCTGCCGTAATCTTGTCTCCAGCGGTTTGCCAGGACTAGCAAGAGCCTGATCTACACTGGCGGCAGCCGTAGCCGTTTTATCGGCGGGTTGCCCGGTGACGCGTTGGATGTGCGGTGGAGCGCCGCCAACGGAGTGACGCGCAGACGTTGCCATCACCTTATTGGCAACGCGGTCCGCTTCCTGTTCGTAGATATCTCCCGGTTCGTTAACTTTGAGTTTCGTCTGCAGACCCAAGCGCCGTTTCTTGCTGCACTCCTCGCATTCGCCCGATATGCCAACTGCACCTCCGCACGCGCATTGGCGCTGTAATATCCCGTGCTCGCTCGCACGCCGCGAGGATGCATCGGCATGTGGGGAACCTGACTTCTCTCCAGAGTTCTCGATTGTGAGCTCGGGTCGAAACAGCCTTGATCTTAGCAGCCGTTCTACTTCGCGATTTCCGACCGTTCTCTGGAGGAAAGAGATCTGGCCAAGGGGCGAATTAATTCGTGGAGAAAGATTAGTCCTCTGTCCTTCAGAACAGGGATTTCGCGTCTTCGCTGTCTTGGACTCACGGTTTGTGAGCGATGCGGTCGCGCTTGCACTCATCACTAGGTCATGCAGCTTGCAGTCCTACTCTCGACACCCACTTAAGGAATCGCGCTGATCGGCAAATTGTAGCTAAGATTCCCGGTTGGTCTAGCCAAGAATAGCGGGCTTGACTTCATCGTGTCCATCACCCCGATTCAGTGGATGAGCCGCTCGAGGTCACAGCAGCTGCCACCGCGTTTCGCGACGTGTTCGATCGGAGGAGTTCGGCCTGCGTATTTTTACGAGCCGACGAGTGAGAACTGTGGCCGGGCGTATTGGCAGAACCGCACTTGGAATGCGAACTCGGGGTGGGCGACCCCTCTTTCGACGCTTTCCTATTTCTCCGGCTGTTTGTTCGCGGGAGGGCTACCGGTTGGGGTGATCGGCGTAGTCGTTTTCGCCGTCTGGTCGAGTTTGTCGAAGAGCTTCTCTGCGGCTGCGGCCAGCTTATCCGTTAGCACCTTAAGAGCCGGAAAATCGTCCGGAACGAGGCGCAGAGCAACAACCTTACTATAGTTCTTGGCGATCAGAGCATTTGAGTAACTTTTTCCGAAAGCCTTGCCTGCTGTGTCGGCATCGTATTTCTCGTGGACGAGAAACTCGTAGAAATTGTCCTGTGCAAGCGCGACGTCCTTAACTTGGCCTCCGCCGGCGGCCAGTGGCCCGATCTCTTTCTTTAACGCCTGGCGTTCCTTGTCCACAGCTGCGGAATTGGCAATTTGCATGAGGCTCATGAAATCTAAAAACACCTGTGTATGCTGGCTCGTCCAGTTCGGGTCGCTCTCCATCATAAGGCGCGCATGAAGCAACTCATGGTACAACGGGTACAGCCGCAGTCAGGGTGAAGGCCTCGTCCGGGGAGCTCGTTTGTTGGAGGAACTCCTTGTCAGTAGCCAGAGGGAGGGCCCACGTTACATCAAGAAAGTGCGTCACCTGAACCCCGCCCTTGATCTTGACGCGCTTTTCTTCTCCTTTGACGATTTGCGAACCACGGAATCCCTGCGCAGCGGAAACTCTTACTTTCCAGAGATGCTCTTCGCCGCCTTTCATCGGCCCTCCTTTAATGGCGGGCGGTTCCTTAGGATTTCGGAAATCGATTGAGGCAGGGGTGATCAACTCGGCGAGATCAGGATTCCGCTTCTTGATCTCGTCATGAACCAACTTAGAGTTCGTGGTCGGTTTCTTTGCCGGAGGATCCTTTTTCTTGGGCTGCCGCTGGATGGCGCGTGGCGCAAAACCCTGCTGGAGGACGTGGGTCAGTTCGTGCGCGATTAATTTTCTGCCTTCGCTTGATCCGCGTCGGTATTGACCAGCACCAAATACCACGTCCTCTCCCACGGTATACGCCTGCGCGTTCAACCCTCGCGCGGAGTGTGCTGCTCTCTGATCCGCATGCACCCGCACTCGACTGAGGTCCCGTCCAAAGCGTGCCTCCATAGAGGCACGCGTCGTCGAGTCGAGCGGCTCGCCCGGCGCACGCAGCACATCGCTAACCAGAGATGGCGCTGCATCCTTTCCCGTTTGGCTGCCTCCGAGGCGCGTTGTCTGCAGCCCCTCATGTTCAGCGCCGAGTTGCTCCGAGTTTCGCTGGTCGCGCCCTCCGCGCCAAGGGGCAGTGCGCCGCGGTTGCGGCTCAGGCATCTTTGTCACCTCTTCCGAGATCTTATCCGCCTCCTGTTCATAAACGTCGCCAGACCTCTCCAATTTTAAGTTCGACTTGGTTCGCGTCCTGATTTCAGCAATCGCTCCACTTGGCGATTTCCGATCGCTCTTTGCAGCAAGTAAATCTGCTCAAGAGGCGCCTCTGAGGTGGCAGAAAACCTTCTCTGGCTCGAGTCAGAGAGAGCACTGCTTTTCTCCGACTCGCATGTTCGGACTAAAGGTTTGGCGCTTGTTCTCATCTTATCGCCGACAATTCCTGTCATCCCTTCATGTCGCGTGACGCCGTCTCCCCCAGGGATCTCGCCGTCTCCTCTTGCTACCGATCTCGCGCCCTCCCATTCTCCTCCACGCAGAGGGCGCCAGTTCGCGTTCGAGAAAATGTCAACACTTCTTCCCTTCCTCGATCGGCGGATCGGATGAGGTTACCGTCTTCGTCGCGGCAGGGGAGTCCTTCGTTACTTTTCCTTTCCCCCCTTTTGAATTCTGGCTGGTGACTACCCACCGCTTGGCACAGTCTTCTTCGCTATCCTTTTTGACCTTCGCTTCTCCCGACCACCTCCAGGTCACCATTGCGAGGGGAACTCTGTTTGCGTCTGGAGGTTGGTCGGGTTTCCACATCAGCCACATTTTGAAGCTATCTACTGCCTTGACGCGCTCGACAGATGGCGCCACCGGTTGGTGCGGGCTGTCATTGGTAGAGAATTCCACGGGGCCTGAGGAAGTGACGTGTTGCTCGTCAACGGGATCTTTCGTATCGATCCAGTCTCCGCCGGTGTTCCGGCGGAGGTTCTTACCGGTGAAGAGATGAAAAGATCGACACATATTAGTCAGCTGAACGTACTGCAAAGTTCCGGGACATCCCGTGGGAACTTCAACCTTTGAGGTAAAGGTTGCCCCGTTAGCTTTGCCGGGCGTCCCTAATATCAACGCACATCTCCCGTTGACTTCTCTAACGCCGACAGTACCCGTGATCGCAGCGGTTAGTGATTTATAGAGCGGGACGCAGGGCGAACTTTTGGGCGGTGGGGTTTCAGGTTTGTCATCGTCTTTCTTGCGGAGCACGGCACGCGACGGCTGGCGGTCAGCTCCTTCTTGCTGAATCACGTGCGCCAGTTCGTGCGCCAGCAGCCAACGTTCCGTGCGCGTGGTTGCCGGGTACTGCCCTGCACCGAAGACAACGTCGTTGCCGACGGTGTAGGCCAGCGCGCGAAGCGAGCGAGCCGAGTCGCGCGCCGGGGCGCCGGTATGGACGCGGACGTTCGAGAAGTCATGCCCGAACCGCTGCTCCATGTCCTGTCGAAGCGCCGGCTCGAGCGGCCTACCGCCACTGGTTAGGGTTTGGTCTACGCTGGCGGGCACCACATCCACCTGGCCATTCGATTGTCCTGAGAAGCGCTGGATACCTCGTGGAAGCGCCGCTCAACCACGGAATCTGCCGGCGCTGCCATCAGCTTGATCGGCAATCCGATTCGCTTCCCGTTCAAAGATATCGTCGGGAGCGTTGACCGTGAGCTTAGTTTGCAGACCCAAGCGGCTTTTCTTCCGGCACTCCTCGCATTCGCCCGAATGTCAGCCGCACCTCCACATGCACATTTCCGCTGCAATATCGCGCTTCGGCCAGCGCCAAATCGCCCCGCGCCGATGGGTAGGCAGCTTCTCACGGGAGCGGACTGAACTGACCCGCCAGAGTCTCTCACCCGTTCCCCCCGATGGTCAAGCCCTTCGGCGACGAATGGCTGAAAAGATGGTTTGCCGACGGCCTGCTCCGTTTCGGGTCTTCTCGGCTTTGCTCACCCATGAATTCAACAGTCGACCTACTTCGCGATTTCCGACGGTTCTTTGAAGGAAAGCAATTTGGTCGGTCGGCAAATTTGTCGGCGGAGAAAGCTCGGGCGTGGTTTCTTGCGACAGAGAATTCTGTGTGACGGGACTCGCGTGCCGTCAGTGATGCTTTGAGTACCTGCGCTCATCTTCTCTCACTGGTACCCTTCTGCGCATGGCTCCTGGGTGCCTTAGGAACCGCGCCCACAGGAAAATCATGATTCAGGATCGCTGAGAAAGGTCAAGACGAAGAGGGCAGAGGTCTTTAGGATTTCACCCCTTGGCCATTCTCATGGAAAGTCCCGAGAGATGTAACAGGAATCGGGCTGGTTATCCGCGTTTGAGGAAGCTCCGCAACGCAGCGGCCGCCAAGTCTATTACGTAGGAGATTTGCGTCTCTCGGTTCCAGTTTTTTGGAACCCGAATCCCACCGAATTTACGGATCTGCCTGAGGTAAGCCTTCTTCTCAGCAGCGGAGAGCGTGGCCGCAAAATCATAGCCCGTTCTCAACCCTCGATTGTAGGCGTTGACCCGGATGACGTCCGTCGCTTCATCCATAGCGTTAATTCGGAGCACGGACCACCTTCCGAAGAGCTCGCGGGCTTGCCCCCATGTCCAGTTGAGGAGGCCCATAACAAAACCCTGAGACAACCCCGAAACCGTGTTCTCGTTCTTAACCGCCTCGCGAGCTGCATAATAGCCCGAGCCGAGAGCCACGAAAACGCCCACCATGGTAAGTACAGGCAGCGCTCCTGCGACGACTGCACCTGCACCTCCACCTAGCACCGATGCGCCCTCGACGGCACCTGCGCCGGCGGCGCCACCGCCGGCGGCGCCACCGCCGCCTCCGCCCGGCGTCGGTCCCCGGGGCCTAGCCGTATCGATTTCGCCGCTCGTTTGGTTTGATGGAATGTATTTCCCCACCTCTCTCGACATGGCCGCGCGCCGAGCTTGGCGGACCGGCTCGGGGATGGTCCCCGCACGTGGCCACTCGCGCGTCGGCATCGTCTTCGAAGTCGCTCTGAGCGGCGAACCACGTTGGCCGCAGCCGTCGGACTGCTGCACGACATGGGTTAACTCATGGGCCAGCAATCGTCGCCCCTCGCGAGTCCGCGGGTCGAACTCCCCCGCACCAAACACCAGCGATGTTACCAACGGTGTAGGCACGGGCATTTACATCCCGCGCCGATTGTTCGGCCGCTGGGCCGAGATGTACGCGAACCCGCGAAAAGTCGTAGCCCAAAGCGCTGTTCCATTTCCCGCTGTATCGTCGGGTCGAGTGGTTTGCCGGCGCTGGCGAGGGCCGCTCCACACTGGCAGGTGCGCTGGCTGTTTCAGCGACAGGTTGCGCGACAACGCGGTGGATGCCCGGTGCGCCACTCACGAGCGCGGGAGTCTGCGTAGCCTGAACTTGGTCGGAAATTCGGTCTGCTTCTCGTTCGTAGACATCCCCGGGCTTGTTAACCTTAAGTTTGGCTTGAATGATCCTCGACCTGAGCAGCTGTCCCATCCCGCGATTCCCGATCGTTCGTTTGTAGGAAAGCAATTTGATCGACGGGTGAACGCGCGGGCGCCGGAAAATTGTTTCTGTTTACATGAAGAGGGGAATTCCCCTTCCTTGACTCATGATGTTTTGGCCCATGCTCTAGCGCCTGCGCTCATCTTTTCCTCGGTTCTGCGGCGGGCTCCCGAGAACCGCTTTAGATAGCCCCTCTCCCCGTAAATATGCTGACGATCGTCCGGTAGATCAAGCGGTAACGTAGAGAGGCTCGTCCATCCCGGTTTTTCACAAACGATTGCCGCAAAGCAGCACGACGGCATCTTAAGAAATGGCTTCGAACGGAAGCCTTTTAGGGACTTCAACTTGCGCAGGAGCCTTTAGAAAGTCCAATCGCTGCTGACTGTACGCCGCTTGGCGACTCTCCCGCGCCTTCTAACCAACAGAGCACGTTCAGAGCTTGACTCCTTCAAACTTTCTTCCAGCATCGTGAGCGGAATGAAAGCGTCTCGGCGTTCGCGTGCGCGTGACGCTCGAAAATTGAGTTCTAACGCAGCGACTGAAAGCGCGCAAGGGAGAGGGACGGAGCTGGTGGGGGCTATTGCAGCCGAGGGCACGGACGCAGCAACAGGGGAGCCACCAGAGCGGTACCAGACAGGTTGGGAGCATCTCTTCGATGAGCTTCGACGCTTGGATTTGCTGATTTCTTGTCGGCTGCCTAAGCAAGGGGCGGACCCAGGAACAGCGATACCTCTCCAGGAATTCAAGGGTCTGGTGCTGACGGAGGAGGAGATTCGGAGATTGCTAGGCGATCCGCTCAACAACTCGCCATCAGAAGCGCATCAAGACACCGATGATTTACCGACGCGGCATCTTCAAGTGGCCCTCGGCCACGTATCCTCCCACATTCAGGCGCGACGGATCGCGAGCTTGCACGACGGAATCTATTTGCCGTTGCCTTATCTCGCGCAACTCTTCCAGCTGACCGCCTTTGAAGAACAATGTCTCCTCATTTGCCTGGCTCCCGAATTGGACCGCAAATACGAGAAACTCTACGCCTACTTGCAGGATGACGTCACGCGCAAGAAACCGAGTGTGGACCTCATCCTGAAGTTGCTCTGTCAAACGCTGCCCGAGAAGCTCGCAGCTCGCCTGGCCTTCGATCCTAGTTCTCCTCTGATCAGATACCGCCTTTTGCAGATGACCGATGTCTCATCGGACGGACCATCGCCGTTGATTTCACGCTTCCTGAAACTCGACGACCGGATCGCAAATTTCCTTATTGGCTTCGGGCAAATCCACGCTCGGCTTGAAATATTTGCCCGGCTTGTCTCCGGGCAGGCGAAGCTCGATGAAGTGCCCGTGAACGAGCAGATCCAGAGCCGTATCCGGAGCGCCATTGACTGGCACTACAAGCAGGAACCTTCCCGCCGTGAACCGATCGTCTTCCATTTCAGCGGACCGTATGGTTCCGGGAAGCGTTTGCTCGCGCAGGCCATTTGCGATGAAGTCAAGTTGCCTGTCTTGCTCGTCGAGTCGGATAGAATGGCGGCCGGGCAGATTCCCTTGGAGGAGGCACTATGGTTACTGGGCCGAGAGGCGGCGCTACAATCGGCTGCACTCTGCTTCCAGGATTTTGATTCGCTGCTCGTGGACGATAAACAAGCGCTCCTGGTCAAGTCGCTTCTCGAGGTAACCAAGACCTTTTCTCTTACTCTCTTTCTTCTCGGCCGTCGAACTTGGAAGCCTCTTGGGCTCCTCAATGATCTCGCCTTCGTCGTCTGCGAGATCCCAATTCCCGACGATGGGATTAGAAAGAGCCTCTGGAAAGGCCACCTGAACGGACGATCACCGCTCGCGTCTGACGCAGACGCGGGAGCACTTGCCAGCAAATTCCGATTGACGCCGGGCCAGATCCAGGACGCCTTGGCGGCAGCTGGAAATCTCGCCCGGTGGCGCTCGCCGGAGATTGGCACCCTCACTGCCGAAGATCTTCATGCTGCATGCCGCGCCCAGTCGGACCCAAAGCTAAACACCCTCGCGCGAAAAGTCCGGCCCGTCCATGGTTGGAAGGACATTGTGCTGCCCGCTGACGCGCTGGCGCAGCTCACCGAAATGTGCCAGCGAGTCGCGCAAAGTTACCGCGTGCTGGGCGAGTGGGGCTTTGCGTCCAAGCTGTCGACGGGCAGAGGCGTGAACGCCCTGTTTGCAGGCCCGAGCGGCACAGGCAAGACGATGGCGGCTGGAATTCTCGCCCAGGAGCTCGGACTCGAGCTCTACAAGATCGATCTCTCGCAAGTTGTCAGCAAATACATCGGGGAAACCGAAAAGAATCTCGATTCCATTTTCACCGGGGCCGAAAACAGCAATATTATCCTGTTTTTCGACGAGGCCGATGCGCTCTTTGGTAAACGCTCCGAAGTTCGTGATTCTCACGATCGCTATGCCAACATCGAGATTTCCTATCTCCTCCAAAAAATGGAGGAGTATGAGGGAGTGGCCATTCTGGCGACCAATTTGCGCCAAAATCTCGATGAGGCCTTTGTCCGGCGTTTAGCCTTTTCGATCAATTTCCCATTCCCTGACGAGGGGGACCGGCGCCTTATCTGGTCCGGCATCTGGCCCGATGGAATGTCTTTCGCCAACAACGTAGATTTCGATCTCCTGGCGCGGCAATTTAAGCTTAGCGGCGGGAATATTAAGAATGTCGCCCTCGCGGCTGCTTTCCTCGCCGCCGCCGACGGTGGCATCGTCAACATTTCCCACCTGCTTCACGCAGTCCGACGGGAGTTTCAGAAGCTTGGCAAAGTTGTGACGGAATTCGACCTCCGAGACGCTTCCAGCGAACCGCTAACAAAATAAGCCTATTGCGACTGTGTCCCCTAAGGAAAAAGATTCCCGCGCTGATCGCGCAATTATAGAGTGGCGACTTTAACTCTCCAGAACTTCGACGAGTTGAGACGACAACGAGCATGATTGACGATCTGAGCCAGACCCTGCGAACCATCTTGACCCGAAGCGGCAACGATCCGCTCAAGTCAGCGCAGATTGTCTTTGACCGGCCCGCGGACCCATTCACACCGCAGCAGACGACGGTGGATTTGTTTCTCTACGACATTCGGGAGGATGTGGAGCTTCGGAGAAACGAGCCTGTGTTCGAGCGCATCAATGGACAGGTTATCACGCATGTGCCCGCATTGCGTGTCGCGTGCTCTTATCTAGTAACCGCGTGGCCCGGCGGGGAGACTGGCGATGCAGCGGCTTTGCTCGAGCAACGATTGCTGAGCCAGACGCTGCAGGTCTTTGCTGCTCAGCCGACCATCGACCCTAAGTTCTTGCAAGGTAGTCTCAAAGGGCAGGAGCCCCCATTGCCATTAGTGACCGCGCTGGTGGATCCGCAGAAGAACTTGTCGGAATTCTGGACCGCACTGGGCAACAAGTTGCGGCCGTCGCTCACCGTAAAGGCCACTATCTCTATCACGGATCTGATTCCGCCAAAAACCGAGCCGATGGTGCTCATCGAGCATCTGCGATCGGGAATTCGATCCTCCCCCGGCGAGGAGAGCATCATCCCCGCAACGCTTGAAAAGAACTTTCGCATTGGCGGGCGGGTTAGCGATGCGTCCAGTCGGCCGGTTGGAGCGGCGATTGTTACCGTTGTCGAGCTCGGCCTGACCAGCCGCACCGACGCCGATGGGCGCTTTGTCTTGGGAACGATGAAAGCGGGTGACTTTACCGTGAGAGTAAAAACCGATACTGCCACGAGCGTCTTTCCAATTAGAGTTCCCGCTCCCACGGGAGAGGACTACAACATTCAACTAACGTAACTAAAGACTAACAACCCCGGAAACGGGCAACCTAAAAGAACTATCATGCCACAGTACTCATCACCAGGTGTCTATGTCGAAGAGGCGCCGCCATTAGCCCGTCCGATCGCAGGTGTCGGGACCAGCACCGTAGGTTTCATTGGCCTCGTCCCGGCTCAGTTCGACATCCCGCTGAAAAGAGTCACCGGAGAACAGGTCAAGGGCGCCGATAGCACGAAAACAGAGCTTCCGCTGCTGAGCTATCCCGTGCTAACCACCGCAAAGACTTTTAAGGTCCGCGTGGACGATGAAGAGCTCGCCGCGCAATTGCTGAATGATGATGCCAGCAAGACTGCCAAGGTAAAATTCGCGAACGCTCCAGCGAAGGAAGCCACCATCAAGGCGGAGTATCTGACCGTTGCGCGCTTTAAGGCAGTCGAAGCGGGCAAGGCGATCCTCTGCACTAACTTTGGTGAGTTCGCCAAATCCTTTGGGGAGTTTTCCACGGACAAAAACCAGCAGATGCTGGCACATTCGGTGCACGGGTTCTTCAACAACGGCGGGACCCGTTGCTACGTCATGCGCTTCGCTGCAGAAGCAGATATCCAGCGCGACGCTCTCGACGAGTTCGCCGCCATCGATGAGATTTCGCTTGTTGCCGCTCCCGGGATTGTCTCGGAAGGGGTTCAGGAAATGCTTATTGATTTCTGCGAATCGCTTAAAGATCGCTTCGCCATTTTGGATGGCACCCAGCAGGCAAACAACCCCGAGTTCACTAAGACAAAGATTCAAGGCCAAACTAAGGATAGCTCCTATGCGGCGATTTATTTCCCTTGGCTTAGAGTGGACGACTTCACCGGAAGGCTCGTCTCGCCAGACGATCCGCAGAGAGAGCCTCTCTTTGTCGCCCCCAGTGGTCACATCGCTGGAGTCTACGCGCAGGTGGATGGGGCGCGAGGAGTGCACAAGGCGCCCGCCAATGTCGCCATTCGTGGCGCACTCGATGTTCAGCATGCCTTAACGAAGGCTCATCAAGAGGGCCTCAATCCGCCAGGTGTCAATTGCATCCGTAATTTGAATGGAAATATCTATGTTTGGGGAGCCCGAACCATGGGTGGAGACGCCAATGGTGAGTTCAAGTACATAAGCACGAGACGCCTCATGAATTTCTTGCGAGAGTCCATCGAAGAGGGGACGCAATTTGTGGTTTTCGAACCCAACAATCCCGGGCTTTGGCAGCGAATCAAGCGCTCGGTAGGGGATTTTCTATTAGGCCAATGGAGAACAGGCGCACTTCTCGGTGACACACCCGACAAAGCGTTCTTTGTCAAATGCGATGCCGAGACGAACCCTCCGGACGTGCGGGAAGCCGGCCAAGTGGTGACCGAGATTGGGGTGGCCATCGTCAAACCGGCCGAGTTTGTCATCTTCCGCATCCAGCAACAAACCGGTGGTTGATAACTTAGCAATTAACGAAACGAAAAAGAAAACATCCTATGGCAAGAGTTGATCCTTATAAAAACTTTAGATTTCTCGTGGAACTCGACGGCATTGTGCAAGCCGGCTTCACCGATTGCTCGGGCTTCGGCTCGGAGGTGGAGGTTGTGGAATATCGCGAGGGTGGCGATCCGAACCAGGTGCGCAAGTTGCCCGCCAAGACAACTTATCCGAACATTACACTCAAGTGGGGGGTAACCGACTCGCACGAACTCTACGATTGGCACCTGGCGGCCCTGCAAGGCCAACTGCAGCGCAAGAACGGTTCGATCGTCCTGCAAGATGACATTGGACAGGAGAAGCTCCGCTGGAACTTTTTCAACGCGTGGCCCAGCAAGTGGGAGGGATCGGCTCTCAGCGCCAAAGGCAACGATGCGGCCATTGAGACACTCACCGTGAGTTGCGAAAGACTCGAACGAGCAAAGTAAGAGAACGGCAACGATGTTCGAAACCGAATATGAGTTTACCCTTCCGCGAGGCTATCAGGACCCTCAAGGCGATCTTCATCGCGACGGGGTGATGCGACTTGCGACCGCGGCCGATGAGATTCTGCCGCTCAAGGATCCGCGCGTGCAGGCGAACCCTGCCTATTTGGTGGTGATTCTCCTCTCTCGCGTAATTACGCGACTGGGTTCACTTGATGCCATCAACCCAAAAGTGATTGAGGGGCTGTTCGCATCGGACTTAGCCTACATCCAGGACTTCTACAATCGGATCAACGGCAATGGCAGTTCGGTGATAAAGGTTGTCTGTCCCCATTGTGAGAAAGGGTTTGAGGTGGAGCCAGAGCGCCTGGGAAAATCATAGGCTACCCCCTCGGGCAGCTTTACGAGGAGGTAGCCTATCTCGCTTCTCACTTTCACTGGCAGCACGAGCAGTTGGTATCGCTGGATCATAGGGAACGTCGCCGGTGGGTGGAGGAGGTCAACAAAATGCAGCGTTCGACAAGCAGATGACGCATGGTAGCTGAAGCAACATCACAGATTCGAGAACAGGGCTTCGCACCCTCCGCGGGTATTCATCGCCGTCAGGCGTGGCGTCCGGTGGGACTTCGAGGCGTCGAATCCATTCTCTCGGGCATAGCCACTCGCAGCAAATCCTTTGCGAGTCACAGAGCACGTCTAACCGCTTGGTACCAGCAGTTCGTGCAGCGGAGCCAGCCGCTTACCGGATGGCAGCCTTTGCTCACGGCACCGTCGGAGGTCCCCCACTCCCAGGCATCATTTGGCAGCGCTCAGTCGGCAGAGCGGATCTCCAGAGGAGAGCCTTCAATGATCTCAAAAGACCTGCGCGTTACTCGGCCCATGAGCGGTCCCCAAGAACAGATGTCGGCAGCACCTCCCCACCAATTTATCGAACAGCCAAGACGGCAGGAGCCTTTCGTTTTGCCTCGATCCATAACCGGGTCGATGCACACAGCCGACAGATCGACACCTCCAAGCGACCGCCTGGTCGGCGACTTCTCCAAGCCGGATGAACCGAAGGAGTCAGCTGTTGAGCCGGTGGCCCCCTCAACGGGCAAGAAGACCGCCGAGAGCGGCGCCCTGCGCGCTCATCCCCTCGAAAAGAGGCGCCTCCCTGCTAGCCCCGCTGAACAAATATCGATCCCGCCGCCGCCACGAGATGGAGAACAATCTCTCGCCCGTCCCGCAATGCAACTGGCCATTCTTCGACCCTTAAACACCGCGGCGGGCACGGTGAAGCGAATAGAATCGCGTCCACTCTCTTCCGGCAACGGCACATTCTTGGCCCAAGGAACGACAGACTTCGGCGGAGCCCAACGCTCGCCGGAAGCGAAGCTACCCGCGGTGCAAACCCGTCTCGTCTCAAGTGTGTCGTCCTTGCCGCGTCAGGAAGTGCGCGGCGGCTTTCCTCTCAGTGTGAATGCGGAGTTTCGTCGTGACGCAGACACTTCGTCCGAAGATCCGGTTAGGGTGTCCGTTCGCGATAGCTCAGCAGTTCGGCCTGACGGAGGGCCGGAACCCGTTTCACTCCCTCGCCCGCCACAAGCGAAGATTCCCGGACCGCTCGCTCTCTCGACCGTGACGCTGCCTGAAGTTCAAATACGCCTGTTGAGGCGTGATGAGCCGGCTTCCGCAACTCAGTCTTCGGGCAACAATGTCGGCACCGGCGGGCGATCGACGATTCAGCTTCCAAAACCGCAACCACCTGTGCCCGCTGCTCCGCCGCCGCTGGATATCAACGCCGTGGCCGACAAGGTCTACCAAGCGCTGCAACGGCGCCATCAACTGGAGCGGGAGAGGAGAGGACTCTACTGATGCCACTCGCCAAAGCGCTCATTATAGATTGCGACTCGGTATTGAAGATTCCGATCCCTGTGATGTTCAATCCGCCGGAGTACCAGCTTCAGGTCACCAACCAATTCGCGGAGGTCGGCATACCTGGACTTGGCTCCTCCTTATTGCAGTTTGTCAGAGGAAGCGCCCAGACGCTAACGACAGAGCTGTTTTTTGACACGACCGATAACGGAATAGACGTGCGCGTTCATACGGGACTCGTCCTTGGTTTAACCAGCCTGAATAGCGAAACCCACGCCCCGCCTCGCCTGCTCTTTCTCTGGGGCTCCCTAATATTTCCCTGCGTGTTGGAAAGCGTGACGCAAACGTTTGATTACTTCAACGCGTTGGGCATGCCGCTGCGGGCGCGGCTGAATGTCACCCTGAAAGGCAACGACACCATTCAGGACCTTCTCGGCAGCATCCAACTGCTCTCGGCGGATCGCACCAAGCAGTGGATCTTCAAGAGAGGCGATACGCTGCAAAAGATCGCCGCTCGGGAATACGGCGATCCCAATAAATGGCGGCCGATCGCAGAGGCTAATAATATCGATAATCCACTGACCATTCCCATCGGCCGAGCTCTAAAAGTTCCCGCTCTAACCTGATGTAACCGATGGCACTCTCGCAATCGCTGCCCGACGTCTATGTGCCAACGTTTGAGATGACCGTTGGAAATCGGAAGCTGGAGACCTCGCTCGCCAAGAGTATTATGGATCTCACGGTTACCGAGCATTCGACGGGACCGAATTCCTTTAGTTTTCGACTGAACGATCCGGAGTTGGCCCTTATCGACGAGAGAAGAGGGCCATTCACTGAGGGAACCCGTGTGGAGATCAAGATGGGATTCGTGGGCAAGACGCGAAAGATGATCATCGGGGAAATCTCGGCACTGGCCGCCGATTTACCCAGCAGCGGTCCGGCCACGGTGCACGTGCAGGGATTCGACTTCTTCCATGGACTCGCTCGGGGCACGGTTTACCGCCAATTTGGTGGAGAAACGCCCAATAGCGGGATGCTCGATAGTGAGATCGTCTCACGGATCGCCTCGGAAATGCAGTTGCAATCTGACGTCGAACCAACCACTGCGCGTGGGCTGAGAATTCAAAACAACGTCACCAATCTTGATTTTCTTCTAAAGCTGGCGAAACTAAACAAATACTTCGTTCGGGTAGATTCCGGGACCCTTTACTTCGGAAGCGAACCCCCGCGACGTCCCGAGACGATCCGGTTGGAATGGGGCAAGAATCTCTTGGACTTTTCCCCGCGGCTTAGCACGGCTGGCTTGGTGAATGAAGTGGTTGTGCGAAGCTGGGATCCGATCCAAAAACAGCGTATTTCTGTGAGCGTGAAGCGCGCCAATGAGAAGCCGAGCCTTTTATCGGAGACTGGATTGAAACAGATCAGTAAAGGATCGGGCGGGCGCTCGCAGCGTGTCATTGATGTTCCTGTTGCCAATTTGCTCGAAGCGGAGGCACTGGCAGACAGCGTTCTTAGCAATCAGCAGGTCACTGCCATCAGCGGCAGCGGCACCTGTCTTGGGGATCCCACGATGCGCGTTGGCGGCAAGCTTGAACTCCGTGGCATTGGTCGCTTCTCAGGAACCTATTATATTAGCACAGTTACCCACTCCATTAGCGGAAGTGGGTACCTGACATCGTTTGAAGTGAGCGATTCAGCCCAAACTACGCGGGAATCTGCCGACGAGCCCGATTTCTCGGGTGGTC
The DNA here is from genome assembly GCA_963706955.1 of uncultured Verrucomicrobiae bacterium. Lineage (GTDB taxonomy): Bacteria > Verrucomicrobiota > Verrucomicrobiia > Chthoniobacterales > Terrimicrobiaceae > DASTFP01. The sequence continues at coordinate 88,216 of CAVPOC010000008.1, forward strand.
CTGGTCGCCAGGCGGCCGTCAATGTCTTGATTGGCCTCGTCCTAGATAATCAAGACCCCGAAGGTTTGGGGCGAGTAAAGATCAATTTGCCAGGCGTAGCGGAGGATGAGAGCGGGCATTGGGCCCGTGTGGCGGCACCGATGGCCGGCGACGGGCGCGGCATGTTCTTCTTGCCGGAAAAGAATGATGAGGTCCTGGTCGCCTTCGAACAGGGCGATGTCACACGACCCTATGTTCTTGGAGCGCTCTGGAACGGCAAAGATAAGCCGCCGGAAGCTAATTCAGATGGCCAAAATAATTTTCGTTTGATCAAATCGCGCAGTGGGCATCTGGTTCGCTTTGATGACAGTGACGGCGGCGAGAAAATTGAGATCATCGACAAAAGCGGGGAGAACAGTCTGACGATAGATACTAAGAGCAATTCTATCTCGATCAAGTCGGCCAAGGATGTCGTTATCGAGGCACCCCAAGGAAAAATTAGCCTCAGCGCAAAAAGCATTGAGCTGAAGAGCACAGCGGAGACCAAGGTCCAAGCACAAAGCACCATGAACCTTAAGGCGAGCGCAACCATGACGATCAAGGGCCAGCGGGTAAATATCAATTGAGGGGCAACCCGTGGGAATGCCAGCAGCAAAGAAAGGCGACCAGATCACGGCGGAGGACGTGCACCTTATACAGCCGCCTGGGACCTTTCCACCAGTGCCCACACAACATCCATTTCGAGGGATTATCACGGGAAGCGTGAGCACTAACGTCAACATCATGGGAAAGCCAGCCGCCATGGTAAATAGCACTGCGACGAATACGCCGGCGCATCTTCCCATTGGCGGTACTTTCGTGAAACCACCCGCTAACCGCGGCTTGATCATTCGGGGGAGCGCGACGGTCTTTATTAGTGGCCAACCGGCGGCGCGCAACGGTGACATCGCCATGACGTGCAACGATCCCGCCGATCTGCCAGTCGGCAGCGTCGTCGCTAAGGGAAATGTGTTCATTGGCTAACGGCTTTCGGATCCTGAGTGATGAAAACATCCGCTGATAGTTTAGCTGGCACGCCATCGAGGAACGATGCAGGCGCTGCCACCTTCTTAGTTGCACTATGTGTTAGATCGCGATGAATGGTGAATCAGATCAACGCAATGAGTTCCTGGGAACAGGAATCGCGTTTCCGCTCAGCGTAACCGAGGAGGGACTGCTCGCGATGAATGCCCTGGATGATCATGTCCGACAATCCATCCTGCTGATCCTGCAGACCGCCAGAGGCGAGAGGGTGATGCGCCCCGGTTTCGGATGCGATCTCAACGAGCTTGTATTTGAGCCCCTCAGGCAGACAACCTTCACGCTTGCCGAACATCATGTTAAGGAGGCATTAATCCGATACGAGCCGCGGATTGAGGTGCTGGGTGTTCAGGTCGGCGTGAACCCAGAGCAGCAGGATGGCCTCCTTATTCGCCTCCGATATCGCGTTCGATCCACCGACACCACTTTTAACCTCGTTTACCCGTTTTATGTGGAAAGGGGAGGTTTGTAATGGCTCTCCCTCCACCGGTTCTCGATCGTAGAGATCACGAGCGGATCGTCGATCAGCTCCGGAAACTTGCTGCCGAGTATGTTCCGGAGTGGAAGGGCTATCAGCATCCAACCGGAGACGCCGGAGTAATGTTACACCGCATCTTCACCCGGCTGCTCGAGATCACCCTCGAGCGTCTGAACAAGGCTCCGGGTATGAATCTTGATGCCTTTCTCAACGCCATGGGCGTCAGCCTCTTGCCACCTATCCCGGCGCGCGTGCCGCTAACATTCTCACTTACCTCGGGCACCGCTCCGACGCGTGTGCCGCAGGGCACTCGAGTAGGCATCGCGCCAAAAGGTGGACAGCAGGCGGTGGATTTTGAGACGGAAGCGGATCTTACCGTCGTCCCGAGCAGCCTCATCGCCGTCTGGACGATGGATCCGGCATGGGATCGTTCAGCCAATCACTTTGGGCTAATCGATGGAGGGATCGGCTTCGCACCTCTTCTGGGTGCCAAGCGGCTGTCTCACGCATTATTTCTCGGCGATGAGCAACTGCTCGATTTTCGCAGAGCGGAGCTGACTATTACCTTCGCAGGTTCTAGTAGCTCGGAGATAGAGGGCCAGCTTAGAAGAACTGTTTGGCGATACGTTTCCGACGGCCGGGCCTTTATCCTGCCAGTCAGGGCCGGGGCCACTCCGAATCAGATCACTTTCAGTGTAGTCAACCGGATCGATCAAACGCTGCTTAAAGGTCCTAGCGAAAACCCTGCTTTGCGCCAGGGCCTGCGCAACCGGTGGCTGCATGCCGCCTTGGAGCAGTCGCTTGCGGAAGATCCCCGTCCGGAACGTCTAATCTTGAAAGATGTTCACTTGTCGATCAGCGTGACAAATTTTCCTCCCGACTTTGCGTTCGCAAACAATGCGCCGATCGATGTCAACATGCCTTTCCAACCATTCGGTGAGCAGCCGCAGGTCGGCGACGCGTTCTACCTGGCTTCTTCCGAAGCGTTCTCTAAGCCTAATGCGAGCTGGATTCTTAGTTTTGAGTTCCCTAAAGCTCCGGATGGGCCCCCAGGCGTGCCAGACGATTCGCGATCAGCGGCCAAAACGGTCCTGGAATGGGAATTTTTCGGCCCAACCGGCTGGACGAAATTCGAATCCGTCACAGATGAAACCGCCTCTTTGTCGAAATCGGGAGCTGTGGTCCTAAAATCGGGCGACTTGACGATGGGCGCGGTCAATGGAGAGAATGGCCTCTGGATTCGTCTGCGAATCCAGTCTGGCGACTTTGGAAGAGCCGCCGAGTACATCGCAGTGGATTCCGGAGACCCCTCCAAGGGCTTCACGCTGAAAAAGGACACCGGCAATTTGGCTCCTCCGCTCGTGACAAGGTTGACTCTCAGTTATCAGGCGAACGATGTTCCGGAAGCGGTAATTACCCAGAACGGCTTTCTGTTGGCGGAACAAACCGTGCCCAACGCCAAGGGGTTCCAGCCTTTTGTCACTCTTCAACATTTGACGCCCTCCCTTTACGCCGACACCGTGCCGTCCCTCTATCTTGGGTTCGACAAGCTTTCCCCCGAAGAGGTAATGACCCTCTTTTTCGTCGTCGTGCCCCGATCGTTTTCGGGGGACTCGGAAGCCCAGCGTGCCGCAGCTCCGACCTTGCCGGAGCAATCCCTGCACTGGGAGTATTTTAATGGCGTGACATGGGTCGAGTTGGCCGTGGTTGATCGGACCAATGCCTTCACCGAATCTGGGATGGTCGACATTTTAACGCCGACTGACAGCGCAGCGTTAGCCAAGTTCGATTTAAAAGAGGTTTACTGGATACGCGCTTTGCTGATCCAGACTAAGAATGATGACAAACCGATCCGCAGCGACCCTCTGACCACCCCAGGTCTGCAGGCGATTTTCTTAAATACGGTTCCGGCTGTTCAGGCGTTAACCATAAGCAATGAAATCGTCGGTTCTGGTAACAGTTTGCCCCGACAAACTCTCCGTCTGACGCAGCACCCTGTCTTAGCGAATCCAAAGATTCTCGTGCTCGAACCTGAAGTTCCCAGCGCGGTTGAACGAGATCAATTAGAAAAGGAGGAAGGCGCGGACGCTATTCAGCCGCGCGTCAATTCGACCACCAAGCAAATGGAGAATTGGATTCGCTGGCACGAGGTTTCGGGTTTCAACGGTTCATACCCGCATAGCCGGCATTACACACTTGATCATGGCACAGGAGAAATTGCCTTTGGCGACGGCACATTTGGCCTGATTCCTCCGCTGGGAACCAACAACATCGTGGCAAACTATCGGGTGGGTGCTGGTTCCAACGGAAACGTCCCCAAGGGAGCGGTCGCGCAGCTTAAGTCTCCAGTTCCGGGTATCGCCTCAGTCGCAAATCGGCTCGACGCCGATGGCGGAGCCGACCTTGAGACCGTCGAGAGCGCGCGAGAGCGTGGACCCCAAACACTGCGGCACCGAGGGCGCGCCGTCAGTCGCACCGATTTCGAATGGCTGGCTCGCGAGGCAGCGGGAACGAGGCTCGCACGCGTCGTCTGCTTGTCGAACACTAACCGCACCTTAGATTTCGAGCCTGGATGGGTCACACTGGTCATCGTGCCGCAGGGCACCGAGCAAAGACCGGTTCCGAGCGCGGAACTGATTCAGCAAGTAGCGAAATCCTTCGGCAACCGCTCCTTCGCCGGTTTGAGCGCACTCAACCTGGTAAACGTCGTCGGACCAAGTTACGTGGAAGTCACTGTGGTAGCGGATGTCGTCTTGCGCGATCTCCGGCAGGCCTCTCAGGTCAAAGGGCAGATCGTCGATGTGCTCGATAAGTTTCTTCATCCGCTGACGGGTGGACCTCACGCTGAGGGATGGAAGCTGGGAAGGAACGTCTTTGTTTCCGAGATTGCTAGTGTGATCCACACCGTAGATGGCGTCGATTATTTGAAGAGCTTGCAGTTAATTCCCAGCCAAGCGCAGCACCGGATCGAAGTCGCTGCCCCAGGGGTCTGCGAACTCGATTTGCCGGAGAATGCGTTAGTTGTCTCGCGGGATGGCCGGAAATCAGCTCTTCTGGCCGAACCCGTCGCGGCCGGAACTGAGCTGCGGTTTCTCACCACGAAGGGTTTCCAAGTTGGCGATCGCATCATCCAGAAGCTGAATGCCGAGATCTTTAACCCTCCTCTTACCATCACTGCGGTCACAGCGGACCGTAAGAGCGCCACGCAGGTTATCGGCATTGAGGCCTGGGGATATGATCGACCAGACCCGGGAACCCTGCTCTCGACCCCCGATCATCGTATCAAGCTGCCCGTTTCGGCTCTGGGCCAAGAATCCGCTACCCCACCTCTGCGGTTCTTGACCCTGGAGGACTTCAGCAAAAATGAGGTCGTCCAAATTCAGCTTTCCGAGCAAGGTTCAACGCCGCCACTGCTCAAGATCCGGGAGGTGTCTCCAGCGCCCAATGTTTGCGTCGGCGGGATCTCTCTCGTGTGCTCCGGACAACATCGCATCACCGTCAGCGCTCCTTCGACAGCGCAAAGCCCCGCCTAACATGCCGCTGCCAATTCCCCCTCTCGACGATCGCAGTTTCGACCAATTGGTGGACGAGGCCAAGGCGCTAATTCCAAAACACTTTCCCGCCTGGACCGACCACAACTTTTCTGACCCCGGCATCGCGTTTCTGGACCTGTTCGCCTTTCTCATGGAGAACGCGATTTACCAGATCAACCGCGTCCCAGAACGATCGCTCGAACATTTCGCCAGCCTGCTGGGGGTGGCGCGCCGACCGAGTGAACCCATCGAGATGTTGTTTCGGAGAGTTCGCGAGAAGTTAGACACGCGTGAGCGTGCGATCACTGAGAATGAAATAGAGCAGCAGATCCTCGCGCAACCGAAGGAGCGGTGGCGGCAAGAACAGAAAATCGCCCGGGCCGAAGTGATCCTGGATTTACAGGCCGCCGACGATGTGCGCCATCCGGAACTAACGTTAAAGATCGTCATTGTCCCTGAACCAAGTTCCGAAGAGGACAGTGCTCCAGTGCCTGCCGATAAGCTTCGCCAAGACATCTTTGAATTCCTTAGTGAGCGGGTTCTGATTGGCACCCGGCTTAAGATAGTGCCTCCCGACTATTATTCTTCTTTTCAACTTAGAGCTACTGTCGTTCGCAGCGGCCAGAGCACACTCGATCGGGCGACCGTCCGTCGCAATGTGGCGAACGCGGTTCGCAAATTTCTCCATCCCACTCTCGGCGGCAAGGACGGGCGTGGCTGGCCATTGGGACGGTCGATCTTTCGGTCGGAGCTCTACAAGGTGATCGAAGGTCTTCCCGGCGTTGACCATGTCCGCGAGTTGCTCCTTCTCGATAGCCAAGAGGTTCATACCCGCGAGTCTACCGGTGGCGATGCATCGGTCTCTGCGCGACTCGGGGCGGAGTTGTTGTCGCCGGCGGCCGCTCCGCTCCTTCCGCTCTCAGCGAATCAGCGCCACTCGCCCGAGACCGTCTCGGAGCTGCCTCTGCCCGGGCCCAGCTCGCTCATTCGGTGGACTGAGCGAAGCTTCGAAGTGACGGTCGTAGATGAATGACGGGAACAAAACGAATGCCTAATCATTCCACACGTCCGATTCAATTCCGCGACTATCTCCCGGAGCTTTTGCGTGGGGATGAGTCAGACGCTAACAGCTTCCAGAATCGCTTCCTTAAAGCCTTTGAAGACTTATTCGAAGAGCTGCAAAGCGTCATCGAAGGCGTTTCATCAGGAGATCTCCAACTGATTGCCGATTCCGTGCCATCCTCCGTGGACGGTTCCCAGAAAATACAAATCAACCTGAGATCGCCTCCCGATAAGCCGCCAAAATTCCCGGCCGATACCTTCGTCACGCTCGCGCGAGGTGACACCGACTCCACCACGCTCGCGGAGGAATATCCCGGAAAGAATCCTCAATCGCTTTTTGTCCGAGATGCCGACTTTGCCCATTCGGTAGCAGCGGGAGACGAAATCGTCCTCCACGCCGGTGGTTTGCCAGACTTGTTCAACCCTGATCTGACACCGCCCCCACAGCTCGCCCGCCGGCTTCACCTGCACGAATACCAAGTGGATCCCGATTCCACCTTTCTGAATTTTCTGGCCAGCTGGATCGGCCTGCCGTTGCGTAACGAGCTCATCCCTCGGGGAGGTGAAACCGATCCCCAGGGCCAGCTGCGGGTCGATGACGGATGGTACGAGCGACGCAAGGCCCGCTGGAATCGACACCTTGTGCGCAGCGCCTTGGACATCTATCCCCGACGTGGCACGCGCGCAGGTGTTGAAGGAATGCTCCGAGCCTGGCTCAAAGATGACCTCGGTGAGAACGGAGTTATGGTCACTGACCTCTTGCGCGCTTATACGGATGTCGATGCCGTTTTTCAGTTGGGCGTCCGGGCAACTCTGGGAGTTGACACTGTCCTTGGCGAGGGGCCTCCCTTCTTCTTCGTCACCGATCTGGTGGTGGATCCCACGGTGCGCGGGCTGCGCAATCCGGCCGGAATTGATGTTTTCATTCGTGAGGCTCGATTCATCCTGGAAGCGGAGACCCCGGCCCACACCTATTTCCAGCTCCGGGTCCATGCCCAGACAATGCAATTGGCGCCGCCGCCAGGGCAGGAGGTCGCCGGCGAGATTTATGCTCAGCTGGGTGAAACCACATTGTTGTGGGGTGAGCCGTCGATCTTCCTTTCGACGCCTACCGAACAACCATGACTCGCACAAATATGACAAATCCTCGCACTGCCTGAGGTCAGAAAGAAAACAAGAATATGCCTGAAGACAACATCAACAAGCGAATGTATTATTTCGACCGTCAATTCTTGCGAGCCCGCGATTTCAAGGTCGAGCAGCAATATCATATCGACCGCCACCGCCGGCATAATCGCCTGCTGCATACGCCGGGAGTGGCCACGCCGCATGATCTTACGGTTATGGGTGAGGAGGGAGATCTTTTGATAACAGTGACCGCGGGCACGGCGATAGACAAAGAGGGTCGTGAAATCATACTCCTAAAGCCAAGACCAATAACTCTCCCTTTCGAATTGGGTGAGACTCTCGAGGTTGTCATAAATTTTCAGGACAAGCCGGACGATCGGAGCAGTGATCCCGGCCTGGATGACTTCACACGGGTCACCGAAGAACCCAATGTTCAGATCGTTGGCTCTGAGATAACACCCGAGCTCAAGCAAATGATCAATGAAGGCACCGCGTTCCGGCTGGCGAGGATGGAGGTGGTGATCGACGACAATGCCAAAACAGCGAAGTTAAAGGCCGATCCAGACAACTCCATTCGGACCCTGGCCGGCATTGTCGCCGGCACGGGCACCACCTTCGCAACCGTTACAGCGAGCAGCCTCGAGCTCAAAAAGGGAAACACGTCAACGGTCCAAATCACAAATGATGGCGTCATAAGAAGTCCGAAATGGAAGGTGACAGAGATATTCAAGAATAGACGCGCCGAGGCTACGGAACCCAACACGGTTTTCTTTACGAACAACAATCAATTCGAATCTGCCGGCGGCACCTTGCTGATTTTCGCGTCTGGTTCCGGGACGGCAAAACAAATTCCGGCAGGTCAATCCGTCGTCATCGGCGTGCAACTGCTATTGGACGATGCCGGTATTGGCGAAGTCCAAAGCGTCGTTAAGAACCAAGACCCCCAGCCATTTGTGACCACTTTCCTAACTGTCCGCAACGTGGCGTCAGGAATCCATAAGCTGACACTGAAAACTTTGGGAAATACGACGGTGGGCGGAAATGACTTTTTCAACGCCACCATCCTTGAACTGCCTTTCTGATTGTCCATTTTGAAGCTGAAGCATCACACATCATAAGATCGAAGACAGCTTATGCCAATCGATCAAACTTTGCGCGGGCTAGCCCTGGAGATAAATGCATCCATTGATCCAGGCCTAGAGAAGCACCCGCTTCTCGAATATCGCTTCATTGATGGTGCCAGCACCCAAACGATTCTTGCGCGTGTCGAAGGGATACCGCAACCGGATGGTGGAGGCCAGTTGGCGTTTGAAACCAATGCGGGCGGCGATAGCACAACCCTGCGGATGCTTATTGATCGCCAAGGAAACGTGGGCATCGGGACGGAGAATCCGGCGGCTAGGTTGGATGTCGACGGCGACGCGAAGTTCCGCGGCCCGCTATCAATTGAAGGCGCTCTCACCGTAAGCGGTGTCGCGCAAATCGGTGGTGATCTGACCGTGGCGGGCAAGCTGACCGCCGCCAGCTTCGTGGGTAACGCCGAAGGATTGAGCAATATCACTCCGGCAGATAATTCGGTAACCAGCGCCAAATTAGCCCTCGATCCTGCCTCGCTTAGCAAAGTGTCAGGCGAAAGCATGGTCGCTCATGACGGCCAGATTGGAATTGGAATCCCGGCTCCTCGTTCCAAGCTGGAAGTTACAAGCGACTGGACTGGTGAACGCGGTGCGCTCGAATTGTCAGGTCACAAGCCAACGATACGACTTACAGGCGGATCGGACCTAGCAAATCGCTCCTGGATCATTCATCTTGGAGGCAATGGGCCCGGAGATTTGGAATTTTATAAGAAAAGCCCTTCAGATCGACAATGGATGTTCCGGATGGCACTCACAGAGAGTGGAATCACTAAAATTCCCAAGCTTCAACTAGGCAATAAATGGCTTTTGTCGGGAGAGGGCGATGCGCACGCGAACGATGACTGGCTGCGTCTTTTTAGTATCCAGGGCACCGGTTATTTCGGCGGATTTGCGGCAGAAAAGCTTTATAGCGGAACTACTACATTTACACAAAAGCTTCAATTAGGCAGTAAATGGCTTTTATCGGGAGCGGGCGATGCTCATGGGAATGATGACTGGCTGCGTCTTTTTAATGTCCAGGGCGATGACTATTTCGGCGGATTTGCAGCAGCGAAGCTTTATAGCATAGGGGGTACCGTTCACGGATCAGACCTTCGCTTAAAGGCAGACGTCTCTTCGCTGGAGCGCATGGTCGATAAAATTCTCGCTTTGCGCGGTGTGCGTTTCAAGTGGCGCAATGCGAGAGACGAAGATTCTTATCGAATTGGTCTAATTGCACAGGAGGTTGAACGCGTGCTCCCGGAAGTAGTAGAAACAGGGCCAGACGGTATGAAAGGCATTAACGCAGCCGGACTTGTCGCTGCCATTATCACTGCCATTAAAGACCAGCAGGCCGAACTTAGCGCACTGCGGACCGAATTTGCTCTCTTCACCCTGCGTAAGAGGAAGGATCCGCGAACGACGTGCCGACCAGCCGATGCTTGTTGACAATCACGGTAGAATCGTCATCGGATGGAGAGGAAATTGCCTCGTTGCATGTGGTCGTGGCATTGAGTTCGTCAGGGATGCCGCCGTGGCAGCGGTGAGAAGCATGTGAGAACCGTACTCTCGCCATCAAAATCGACCTCAGACAGGAGATAGCTTATGCCGATCGATCAGACCATACGTGGCCTTGCTTTAGAAATAGATGCATCCACCGATGCAGGACCGGAAACGCAGCCGCTCCTCGAATATCGCTTCATCGATAGTGCCAGCACCCAAACGATTCTCGCTCGCGTCATAGGTATACCGCAAGCCAATGGGGGAGGAAAGTTGGCCTTTGAAACTAACGCGGGAGCTGCTGCCACGACCCAGCGGATGCTTATCGACAACAATGGCAATGTCGGCATCGGAACGGCCAGTCCCGGAGCCAGATTGGATGTCGCCGGTGACGCGAGGTTCAGCGGACCATTGTCACTTCAAGGCGCTCTCAAAGTGGATGGCGTCGCGCAAATGGGTGGTGATTTTGAGGTGGCCGGCGACGGAAAGTTTAGCGGGACGCTCAGCGTCCAGGGAGCTTTCACGACAAGTGGCGCCGCGAGAATTGGTGGAGACTTGACAGTAACGGGCAGGCTGGCTGCAGCCACTCTCACCGGCGATGGTGCCGGACTAAGCAACGTGACACCAGCAGACAATTCGATAACTAGCGCCAAACTAGCCCAGGATCCCGCTTCAATCTCCAAAATCACGGATGGAAAGATAGCCGTTAACGCTGACAGATTGGATCTGACCGGCCACACGACCTTGAACGGTTCAATAAACATCCTCAGGGGGCTCACAGCCGGGTCTTTCGAGCAGAATCCCAACTCCCAAATTTACGGGAATCTGCACGTCCAGGGGAGGTTAACTGCCGGTGTAAAGACGTTCCGGATCGATCACCCACTTGACCCTGAGAACAAGTATTTATCTCATTCCTCAGTCGAATCTCCGGACGTGATGAACATCTACAATGGCAACATCACCACGGATACGCAGGGCAATGCGACGGTAGTTTTGCCTGATTACTTCGAGGCTTTGAACCGAGACTTTCGTTACCAGTTGACGGTAATCGGCAAGCGTGCACAGGCAACTGTCGCTAGCGAAATCGAAAACAACCGCTTTACCATTAGCACCGATCTGCCCTACGTGAAGGTCTCGTGGCAAGTGACGGGTGTTCGACAAGATGCTTCCGCTAGAGCTTTTCCGAATTCGGTGGAGGAAGAAAAGCCTGAGGCTGAGCGCGGTTTGTTCCTGCACCCGGACCATTATGGCTATCCCAGGGAGCGGGGAATCGCTTTCGCGCGGCATCCAGACCGTATGCACCACCCGCCCGCGGAGCGGCCAAACCTAGTGCCATGCCATAACGCCGCGGCCATCGAGTAATTGACTTCTCTCCATGGTCTGAAGAAAAAAGAAAGCTTATGCCCATCGATCAAACCTTTCGTGGTCTTGCGCTGGAAATAGATGCGTCCTCTGATCCCGCGCCCGCAGCCCATCCGCTCCTCGAATACCGGTTCATTGATCTAGCCAGCACCCAAACGATACTTGCACGTATCATCGGAATACCGCAACCGAATGGTCGAGGCCAGTTGGCCTTCGAAACTAATGCGGGAGCTGCTGCCACGACCGAGCGAATGCTAATCGACAGCAATGGCAACGTGGGCATTGGAACTGAGAATCCCGGAGCCAGATTGGATGTCGCCGGTGACGCGAAGTTTAGCGGACCATTGTCAATTCAAGGTGCTCTCAGAGTGGAGGGTGTCGCACAAGTCGGTGGAGATCTAAGCGTGACGGGCAAGCTGACCGCCGGCAGCTTCGCCGGCGACGCCGCAGGATTGAGCAATGTCACACCGGCGAATGGCTCCGTAACCAGCGCCAAACTAGCGTTCGATGCTGCCTCGCTCAGCAAAGTCTCGGGCGGCAAGATGGTCGTCCAAGGAGATACTGTCGCCATACGCGGACAACTCGAGGTCAACGGAGCTGTCAAGTTTCAAGGGTCCGGGTCGACCACGCCCGGCTCCACCGACTGGCAGCCTTACCCCGGCAACATCGGCATCTACCTGGACGTGGACACCAGCGCCGGCCAGTTCACCACCACGCCCAAGTATTTTACGTCGCTCGGCGGCAACTCGCACCACTGGGCGACCACCGGCGTCACCTCTATCTACACGCCTTCGCCCACGGGCTTTCGGGTGTACGTGCGCTGGGCGGACGGCAGCGCCCTGACGCCAGAGTTTGCCAATTCCCTCCAATGGCACGTTAATTGGCTCGGAGTCGAAGCCTAGCGGAACGGGTTATTGCGAGTCTATGTTCCAGGTGCGCTGCAGAAACCAGGCAAGTTGTGTGGCCTTTGCGTTGAGCACGCGGAATCCGCAAGGGACCCGGATCCGGCAAGATGTCTCAGCGAAGGCGTTTCCGAATTCGGTGGAGCAAGAGAAGCCTGAGGCCATGCGCGGTTTGTTCCTCCACCCGGAACATTATGGCTATCCGAGAAAGCGGGGCATCGATTTGACACGCCAGCCAGATCGTATGCACGATCCCCGGCACCGCGGCCACGCCTTGTACCATGCCCTGGCGCTGCGTCCATCGAGTAACTAGTTTTCTCCATAGTCAAAAAAAATCATGCCCATCGATCAAACCTTGCGCGGCCTTGCTCTGGAAATAGATGCATCGCTCGATCCCGTACCCGAAGCTCAGCCGCTCCTCGAGTACCGATTCATCGATCTTGCCAGCACTCAAACCATCCTTGCGCGAATCAAAGGGGTTCCGCAACCCAATGGTCGAGGCCAATTGGCCTTTGAAACTAACGCGGGAGCGACCGCCACCACCCAACGAATGGTTATTGACCATAATGGCAACGTCGGCATTGGAACTGAGAATCCCGGAGCCAGATTGGATGTCGCCGGTGACGCGAAGTTTAGCGGACCATTGTCGGTGCAAGGTGCGCTCAGGGTGGAGGGCGTTGCGCAGGTCGCTGGTGATTTAAGCGTGACGGGCAAGTTGACCGCCGCCAGCTTTGCCGGTGATGGAGGAGAGTTGAGCAATGTCCGACCAAGGAACGATTCGGTCGGAGGTGCGCAACTGGCAAGCGACCCGGAATCTCTGAGCAAAGTGTCGGGCGGCAAGATCATCGTTAAAGGGGACCGGGTTGGTGTGGGCATGCAAAATCCCGACGGCGATTGCGTCTTTGCCGTGGGAGCTCGTATGAAGGTCCACCAAGGAGACAGTAACAGCGCTGGGATTTGGTTTGCTCAAAAAGGAGCAGACCTTCACGCTTCGGCTTTTGTTGGCATGGCAGATGACAACACAATAGGGTTCTACGGCCATGGAGTGGGATGGGGTCTGAAGATGAGAGGGGATGACGGCTCGGTTACCCTGGCTGGTGCGCTAAGTGTCGGAGGCAAAGTCAGTCTCGCTTCCCTGGGCGTCAGTGGAGAAATCCGCGTTGCCGGCCGGGATCCCGTCATTGGCGGAGAAGCTCTGCGTTCCACCTTTGGCCGGAGACGATCCGGTGGTTCCTTCGCTCTGAGGCAGACTTTTCACGATGTGGATATCAATGGCGAAGTCCATTGTAACAAAATTACCACTCCGGCCGGTAAGGGCTTTAAGATAGATCACCCTCTGGATCCCGAGAACCGGAATCTGTATCACTGGTGCGTCGAATCGCCCGACATAATGAACATCTACAATGGCAATGTGATTACCGACGTTCGTGGTAAAGCGACCGTGGTGTTGCCGGAGTACTTCGAGGCATTAAACGAGGATTTTCGCTATCAGTTAACCGTCATCGGCCAGACCTCAGTGGCCACGGTCGAACGTGAAATAGAAAACAACACATTTACGATTCGAACCGACAAGCCGGAAGTGAAGGTATCCTGGCAGGTGACAGGTCGGCGGCAGGATCCCGCCATCCGCGCGAATCCTCTGCCTGTGGAGGAAGAGAAGCGCGGAACCGAGCGTGGGTTTGTTGCTTATCCGCAAAATAGAAAGCAGAACAAATTTTCCCTTACCGGTTTCGATAGCGGCCAGGTAATCGTCAAGACGGAGGAAGGCTGCGAGCATCCCCTGCCCGTGGCTTATTCTTAGGCGAGATCTCGTAACACATGGGACCGAGACATCAGTTTGACAAGGACCCGCGATCATGCCGACTTTTCATAAGTGTTTTAACATGCACGGCAATCGAATCGTCTCGGAAAGGCTCTAAGGGAAAGTGAGACTTTTCTCTCTGAGACTTGTTTCGTAGTCGTTGGAATTCCTCCCGCAGAAAAAAGACAATTATGCCCATCGATCAAACCTTGCGCGGCCTTGCTCTGGAAATAGATGCATCGCTCGATCCCGCACCCGAAGCTCAGCCGCTCCTCGAATACCGGTTTATTGATTTAGCCAGTACCCAAACGATACTTGCGCGTATCACCGGAATACCGCAACCCAATGGTGGAGGCCAGTTGGCCTTTGAAACTAATGCCGGATCGACTGCCACGACCCAGCGGATGCTTATCGACAACAATGGCAATGTCGGCATCGGAACGGCAAGTCCCGGAGCTAGATTGGATGTGGCCGGTGACGCGAAGTTCAGCGGACCGCTATCCATTCAAGGTGCTCTGTCAGTAGAAGGGACCGCGCAAATTGGTGGTGATTTGAGCGTGACGGGCAAACTGAGCGCCGCCAGCTTTGCCGGCGATGCAGCCGGATTGAGCAATGTCATACCGGCAGACAACTCCGTAACCAACGCCAAATTGGCCTTGGATCCCGCCTCGCTCAGCAAAGTGTCGCACGAGGTGATGGTTGCTAGTGAAGCTAATATTGGAATTGGGGCATCCGCTCCGCGGTCCAAACTGGAAGTCACAAGCGACTGGACCGGTGAACGCGGTGCGCTCGAGGTGTCTGGTCACAAGCCAACGATACGATTTACCGGCGGATCGGATTTAGCAGAACGCTCCTGGATCATTCATCTTGGAGGCAATGGACCCGGAGATTTGGAATTCTATACAAAAACCCCTTCCGATGCAAATTGGGCTGCCCGCATGCTGCTGACGCAGCACGGGGTGAACGTCGTTGGATCACTTTCCGGAACGAGCAATAACCCAGGGCTTGCCGGCGTTCACGGTGTGCACACGGCCGGCCAAGCGGCCGTCATCGGAACGAGCGATGCGGGACGCGGTGTCCTTGGAATCAGCAAAACTGGACAGGGCGTCTGGGGGGCGAGCGAGTCGTCAGCAGGTGTGGTGGGAGTGAGCGTGAAAGGGGAAGCTTTCAGAGGGGAAGGAGTTTCCGGTGTCGTGGGAATAGGCAAGGGCTGGGTGGGGGTTTACGGGGAAACTAACGGAGCGCGAAACGTTGGCCCGGCCGGCGTGTGGGGCGAGGGAAAACAATCGGGAGACGGCGTCAAGGGAGTGACCAGCGCCGCCAACGCTGCGGGAGTTGCGGCATTTCACCTCACCAATCAGGGGCCAGGCATTTTCGCGCAAGGTGCCCCAGCCGGACTCTTCAACGGAGATGTGACTATCAACGGAAGGTTGCGTGCTTCTGTTAAATCATTCGTGATTGACCACCCGCTCGACCCAGCCAACAAGTACCTCTCTCATTCCTCGGTCGAATCTCCTGACTTGATGAACATCTACAGTGGCGAGGCTGTCACCGACAGCGAGGGTCACGCGACTATCACGTTGCCTGACTATTTTGGCGCCTTGAATCGTGATTTCCGTTATCAATTGACGGTAATCGGAAAGTTCGCGCAGGCGATCGTAGCCAGCGGAATCGAAAACAACCGCTTTTCTATCAAAACTGACCAGCCCGACGTGAAGGTCTCATGGCAAGTAACCGGCATCCGTCAGGACGCTTCCGCCCGGGCGCTTCCCACCCGCGTCGAAGAAGAGAAACCTGCAGCTGAGCGTGGTTTGTTCTTGCATCCCGAACATTACGGTCATCCCAGTGACCGCGGAATCGCTTCCAAACATTATACAGAGGCGACGCAAGAGCGGCCGACACTGCAGAACATCCCCAGTTTATCGCAATAGGGCCCTGGGCCGCTCCCATCGGGAACCCTGCAATCCTAAGACTACCTCGCTGAGAAAGCAGACAGCTCTATGCCAATTGATCAAAGCTTGCGCGGACTTGCTCTGGAAATCGACGCATCACTCGATCCCGCACCCGAAGCCCAGCCGCTCCTCGAATACCGGTTCATCGATCTTGCCAGCACCCAAACAATTCTTGCGCGTATCAAAGGAATACCGCAACCCAACGGTGGAGGCGAGTTGGCCTTTGACACAAATGCGGGAGGCAATGCCACGAGCCAGCGGATGCTTATTGATAGTAAGGGCAATGTCGGCATTGGAACGGAAAATCCGGCGGCCAGATTGGATGTCGCCGGTGACGCGAAGTTCAGCGGACCGTTGTCAGTTCGAGGTGCTCTCACCGTAGATGGTGACACGCAAATCGGCGGTGATTTGAGCGTAACGGGTTCGCTCACCATAGCCGGCACGAACCTCAGGTTGACAAAAGCGGATTCGGCACGAGCGGTCGAAATCACCGGTGAAGGCGCAGTGATCAGTCCGATGTGGACTGTGACCCAGGTGTATTTGAATGAGCAGGCGACATCCACACCGTTCCCTGTCCCAGGCCAGCCTATTTGTTCTCCGAAGCCATTCACAACCGGAGGTGGCACCTTGCTGATTCTGGCGTCGGGGTCGGGAGCCGCACTCTCAGGGGTGCCGGGACCCATAATTATTGGAATGGACTTGTTGCTTGACGATCGTCACGTGGGTAGCGTCCTTAGCCGCGTCAATAACATGACCGAGGCCAAACCATTTATGACCAGCGGTCTGGTGGTTCGCGGAATCGCTTCGGGATCCCATACCCTTACGCTGAAGACCGCTCCGTCGACGGTCGTTGGCCGCAACGATTTCTTTAATGTGACAATCCTTGAATTGCCGTTTCAGTAAGCATCCAATCGCGACACCAGCAGCACCGATTAAACGACCTAAGGAAGGAGACAGCTTATGCCAATCGACCAGACCTTACGGGGTCTTGCTCTGGAAATCGACGCATCCGTCGATCTCGCACCCGAAGCCCAGCCGCTCCTCGAATATCGGTTCATCGATCTTGCCAGCACCCAAACAATTCTCGCCCGCATCAAAGGGGTCTCGGTCTCGACTGGCGGAGGCAAGTTGGCTTTTGAAACTAACGCGGGCACCGCTGCCACGACCCCGCGGATGCTTATTGACGATCAGGGCAACGTGGGCATTGGAACCGAGAACCCGGGAGCCAGACTGGATGTCGTCGGTGGCGCAAAGTTCAAGGGTCCGCTCGATATTCAGGGAGCTCTCACCGTGAGTGGCGTCGCGACGATTGGTGGGAATTTGACGGTCAGCGGAAAACTGACGGCAGGCAGCTTTGCGGGCGACGCTGCCGAATTGAGAAATGTCACACCAGCGGACGGCTCTGTGACCAACGCCAAACTCGCCCAGGATGCCGCTTCGCTTAGCAAAGTGACCGGCGGATCGATGGTCATGAGCGGCGGGAAGCTTGCCATCGGAACCGAAAATCCGATCGCGAAGTTGCACATCCGGTCAGCCGCTGGTGACGTCCTCCCGCCACGCTTAGAGGCTTCGGACGCCGCAAGTTTCGCCGCTGGCTGGGACTTTTATCATGAGACCGCAGGGAAAGGTTACGTCGGGGTGCCAGGTTCCGCGACGGGGATCGCTCCGGGGGAGATGCTGCTCTTCGGGTCGGCGGGAACCAAGCTCTCGCTGTGGGCAGGAGGAAACAGAAGTCTCACCCTGGACACGAACGGCAACGTCGGCATCGGGACGACCGACCCGACTCACCGCTTTCACGTATCGGCGCCTGACGCCGTTGGGCTGTTTGAGTCCACCGGAAGCCAGGCCTATTTGCGACTGACCACCAGAGAAGGACTCGACAACCGAGTGGAAATTACGAACCGACCCGGTGGACGATTAAGCCTATGGACGCCCGCGGGGGATGTATTAAACATCACCAGAGCGGGAATGGTCGGCATCGGCACCATCGCGCCGAGTTTCAACCTCGATGTCGCTGGCTTCGCTCATGCATCGAGCTTCCCGACCTCCTCGGACGCAAGATTCAAGACGAACGTCGCTCAAGTTCGCGGCGTTCTTGAGAAGCTGAAGCAGGTTCGTGCGGTTTTCTTCGAGTGGAACGAGCATTATCGAACACTCGGCCGTTCAACCGGAAAGCGGGAAATCGGCGTGGTTGCTCAGGAGATCGAAGCTGTCTTTCCCGAGTTGGTAACCGAGTGGGGTGATAAGAAATACAAGGCACTTGACTACGGCCGCCTGGCCGCAGTCCTACTCGAAGCGGTCAAGGAACTTGCGGCGCATAGTGAGATCTTGAGCCAACAGGTCCGAGACCTGCAAAAGGCAACCGCACGCAATATGCCAAACTGCTAGTAGTAATTTCTCCAGTGTGATAATGCCCGACTGCTATTTTGATTCTCAATAGGACGATTATTGCCTCTACTGAGTAGCAGCTATCGGAATCGACTAAGGTACTTTATGCCAATCGATCAAACCTTGCGCGGGCTTGCTCTGGAAATCGACGCATCCAATGACCCGGCCCCAGAAACGCAGCCGGTCCTTGAATATCGCTTCATCGATCTTGCCAGCACGCAAACGATTCTCGCTCGCGTCAAAGCAATACCGCTAGCCAGCGGCGGAGGCGAATTGGCCTTTGAAACCAACGCAGGAACCGATACCACGACCCCGCGGATGCTTATTGACGATCAAGGCAATGTCGGCATTGGAACGGAGGAACCAGCCGCCAGATTGGAAGTCGCCGGCGACGTCAGATTCAACGGCCCGCTCGATATCCAAGGGGCCCTCACCGTAAGTGGCGTCGCCACAATCGGTGGCGATTTAAACGTCGCGGGAAAACTGAACGCAGGCTAGCTTTGCGGGTGATGCGGCCGAATTGCGCAATGTCACACCAGCAGACGGCTCTGTGACCAATGCGAAACTGGCCCAGGATGCCGCTTCGCTTAGCAGAGTGACCGGCGGATCGATGGTCGTCAGCGATGGCAGGCTCGGAATCGGAACCGAAAATCCGATCGCGAAGTTGCACATACGGTCAGCCGCTGGTGAAGTCCTCCCGCCACGCTTAGAGGCTTCGGACGCTACAAGTTTCGCCGCTGGCTGGGACTTTTATCATGAGACCGCAGCGAAAGGTTACGTCGGGGTCCCAAATTCCGCGACGGGGATCGCTCCGGGGGAGATGCTGCTCTTCGGGTCGGCGGGAACCAAGCTCTCGCTGTGGGCAGGAGGAAACAGAAGTCTCACCCTGGACACAAACGGCAATGTCGGCATTGGAACGACTGATCCCGACCGACCTCTCGCTATAACGGCGGTCCGCACATCCCAGGAGTTGATTAGCTTCAAAGATCCGAGTGGTGTCACCAGATGGCACATCAACCAAAACTTGGGCGGGTCGTTTGCGGGCTTGAACTTCGTGGAATCACGCGTGGCCGACGGCAGGCTGTTTCTTAAAGCCGGCGGGAATGTGGGCATCGGAACAGTCAATCCGGAACGCAAGCTGCAGATTGGCGACGATGTTATTGGTTTGGGTTTCGACCCGGGAACCTCGCCCAATGCAGGTGTCCTCCGTTTCGGCGACAATACCGGATGGAAATTGCATTTCGGCCGTTCCCGCGAAGCGAGCGGGGGTGCGCTGAATCGCGGGACCGCTGGGTTACTGATGACGATTCAGGATAACGGCAACGTCATTGTGAAGGGGTCGGTTCAGGCTCGTAGCTTTCCTACGACGTCCGATGCAAAGTATAAGACCGACATCGCACCTTTAACTGGTGTCTTGGCAAAATTGGACAAGTTGCGCGCAATAGTATTTTCGTGGAATGGTCTGCCTGAGTCTCAAGATCACTGCGCGGACCGCAAAGAAATTGGAGTTATCGCCCAAGAGGTCGAAGCCGTCTTTCCTGAATTAGTGACAACATGGGAGGGGCGCTACAAAGCAGTTGAGTATGGTAGGTTCTCCGCCGTGCTCCTTGAGGCTGTTAAAGAGTTGAAGGCAAAGGTTGATGCCTTGGCGCAGAGAACTGCACCGTTAGGATCTTGAGCAAAGGACGATTCGATAGATCCAGAGCCTCAGAACGAACAAATTATGCAACAACAGATCCAATCCAGGATTGCGGTTTTAAAAAGTGAATTCGAGACCGGCCAAACAAAACTCCAGGAACTCGAACTGCAACAGTCACGAATCCGCGAAACGCTCTTGCGCATCAGTGGCGCCATCCAGGTCCTCGAGGAGATGCTCGAGTCAAACAAAGCCGAGGAAGAACCGGCGCCGAACGACTCCGTTCCGGCCGAACCCTCCGCCGTTGGCAAGGGCTGACGCTTTTCACCGAAGCCAAGGCACCATCCGCCGGGCGGTGGGCTCTACCTCGAAGCTGGACGAGGCGAACTCAAAGCATGCTCGTGCGTTCGAAAACGAACCGGCGACCCAAAGTCAGCGATGGGAAACCCATCTGCGCGCCCAAAGCTTCGACGTGTCGGTGCTTTGATTATCGTCACTCCTCTGAGTTCTCGGTGGTCAGGATAGCTGGGATCCAACCAAGTTTCTCATCCTCGCAAAGATCCGGCCGAGAGGACTCGAACTAAGGCCCGCCTCATCGAAACGGTTGGCGTGAGTTCGGCATCAATGAATCTGAGTCATGCAAAACGGTTTTTTGAGAGATATTTCGACCACCCTGTCCTCTGATCAAAGGAGAGCTTCTCGTAGGTCTTCCTCACACTGTCGAAAGAGTAATTGGATGTTGGATACCAAAAGGCGAGGCCATGAGAATTCTGAACTGCTGGGCCGAGAGCGGCCGAATGGATGCGACTATCGTCAAATGCGGCGATAATTTGATCGCAACTAGCCTTCACATCCTCTGCAGTTGCCGTGGATTTTAGTTTTTCGGCAAAATCGCGAATGTCAAAGGTATCGCGCCGCGCGAAAGACTGTGAATCAAGAACGGCTAACTTTAGCCACTTCATGCCTTCGGTAGCATGAGGACTAAGGACGTCCACCAGCCCTTTCATTGCATCCGTTAGTTGATTATCGGTCCGAAACGCAGCGAGGGTGCATGGAAATTGATCTGGTCGATTTTTGTAGCCAACTTCAAACCCTTCGACGGCTTGTCTGGCCCACTCGACTGCATCTGCCGGGGGCGAGTCGCTCATCAGACCAAACCACTCGTGGTACTCCCACCCGTCTCCTGGTTCGAGATCCTCCGATCCGACGACCACCTCGGCGAATTCCTTGAACTGATCCAAAACCTCAATCATCCCATTTAGACAGGTATCCGAAAAAATCAGATCAACCTTTTTTCCCTCCATTCCTGC
This sequence comes from uncultured Verrucomicrobiae bacterium, assembly GCA_963706955.1. Classification (GTDB taxonomy): domain Bacteria; phylum Verrucomicrobiota; class Verrucomicrobiia; order Chthoniobacterales; family Terrimicrobiaceae; genus DASTFP01. Next base: position 109,442 of record CAVPOC010000008.1, read on the forward strand.
CCTCGAGAAAGCCGCCTTGAGAACACCGTGAGCCTCATAATTGGTCAAAACGCCACCGTTTGTGTCATCATGCAGCATTGCGCGCAGCTCGGGCTCAGCCGCGAGCTTCGAAGGGGAGACGAACAGCTGTCGCGCCGGCACAGAACGACTGCGACGATGGCGCGGAACAGCCCTCAACCGACGTTCCAGATACGTCTCATTCGGATCGTGCTCATCGAAGACACCGCTTCCGTGATCCCAAAACCCGATCGCCTTGTGAGGCACTTTCTTCGTTGTCACCAAACTTCGCGCGAGAAAGCTGGCCAACGTTTCGGGATCGCCGGTATCAATCTCTCCGAGCGATTCGACAACATGAAGGCCCGCGCTCGGGGTGAGAGCCATGACTTTGGCCTCGCCATCTTCGAAGTCTGAAAGGGCGATGACTGCGAAGGGACCCCTGTTGCCTGCAGCCATTTCTTGAAGGTCTTCGATGACATATGCATTCAGGTTATTGTCGCCACCGAAGATCTCGATGACTACGTGGGTTACATTCGAAAGATCAATGGGAATGGGTATGGGCGTTGCCATAAATTTGTTTGAAGAATTTCCTGTTAGTTTAGTTTCGATTTGGTGCGCGGTTCAAGCCGCAGGATGCGGATGCGTGGTCTCACGAAGCGAGAACAAAATTGGATTATTCACTCACTGAAATTTTTAATTCGGCTCGTGGGAGCAACGACCGGCTGTTTGAGTTCCTCGACTTCGAGAACCGCCAAAGCCTTCCGTTGCGTTCCGCCACCGGACCATGATGATCTTGTTCTGCAGCAGATCGTTTCCGTGAAGTTCATTGAGAAAACTTATCCGTTCAAGCATGTACAAAGGCATTTAGGGCGCAGAGTTTCACTATTAGCTCAGAAATCGACGACCATTCACGGCGAGACAAGGGGCGCGAATAACGCCTACACTCGCTGGCCTCGAGTCAACGTCGACGCAACTAGCAATTCGATCCAAGGCGAGTTCAGATTTGGCTGGGCAAATTGCCGTGAACCGATGAAGAGCATGTTAATCTTTCGAAAAACGATCCGCCACCCACCTGCACCGAAAAGTCGGGCAATGGTCTTGAATTATCGTCGACCTCTGTGTTCTCGGTGTCCTTGGCGGTTAGGAGGGTTGGATGGATGAGAGTTGAGCGGATCAAGCAAGCCTCTCGTCCGGTCGCAAGAAATCGGGCCGACACGATTATCCCCCTCGAGTCAACCTCGCCCCCCATGTCCACTCGCCCCAGCTAGGTCGTTTCGACTAACTCTTCCTCTGTGTTCTCGGGTCCTCTGTGGTTAGGTGTCGGGGCGACAGGATTTGAAATCGAAGCCCGTTCCTTACAATCAGGCGCTTATAACGAGAGACTCACAAGGAGACTCACAAGCCTCAAGGGTGATGCTGATTCGGACCTGCAGAGGGTCATTAAGGCATGGCGCAACTTGCCTACAAACTTAAAGGCTGCGATCGTGTCGATCGCTTGCCCCGATTGTTACTGACAGAAGTAAATCAACGGATCTTTTCAGGGTTACACCTTTGGGTCACGGGAGTTGCATAATTTTTTCCGCCGCATTCCCGTAGCACGTCCATCTGATACGTATGACCCTCGAGTATTCCAGAATTCGCGATGTTATGAGGGAGGCTCGGTGACCCAGGAACAACTCGCATGACCCTGCCGTGAGTCGTCTCGCAACTGTTGAGTGCGTCTGGCCACCGTGTTAGACTCCACTCATGGATCCGATCATCAACCTCGAGGAAACACCCGGCAAGACGGTCGGGCGGAGACGAGTCGCTGACGGATTCCGCTTTGGTATGGGACTTCAGAAGGCAGGCGCCTCGTTTCGGCAAGCGCTCGGCGTTCCCAAAGGAGTTTATCGGTTTCACTCACATGAGGAGGCAAACGATTGGCTGATGACGAAGATCGCCGAAGCGGCAGCGAGGAAGAATCGGAATTAGTCCCGAGACCGCCGGTTGAAGAGGATCTCGTCGCGCTCTGCCGGATCCTAAACAAACTCGGCGCACGCTACCTGGTGATCGGCGGTTACGCAATCATCCATGCCGGATATCCGAGATTCACCGGGGACCTTGATATCCTCATGGACACCGCGCCTGAGAACGAAGCGAAGATCTATATGGCGCTTCGGAGCCTCCCCGACCGTGCGGCGGACGAACTCGACCCCGGGGACGTCTCCAAATACACCGTTGTTCGCGTGGCGGATGAGATTGTAGTCGACCTGATGAAATCCGCTTCCGGGATCGGTTATGAGGAAGCATCCAAAGATATCATCGTCCGAAAAATCGGCGATGTTGAAATTCCGTTCGCCTCGCCTCGCCTCCTTTGGCGCATGAAGAAGAACACTCGCCGAGAGAAGGATGCTGGAGATTTGTTCTTCTTGCGAAAGTGGTTCGAAGCTCGCGGCGAATCTCCCCCGGAATAGTTCAGGTCGTGCCTCAGGCGCTCCTAAAAATGGAATTTGCGCACGCTAGCAGTCGTAGGAGGGTTATCGCAGCCGGTCCGAAGCGCGCCACCCTTCGCAAAGCACTCTGACCGTTTAAAAAGCTACGCGCCGATGATCTCGTTCAATGCCTCAATCACTTGATCCGGTTCCTCAACCAAAATGCGCCCAAGTTTCTTGCCGAGCCGCTTTGCTGAAAGTGTCCTCAGGTGGCTGATTTCACCCACGAACGCTTTGGCAGGTTCGCCCCGGTCAGTTCCAGCGTGAGCGGAAAGCCAGCTCGTGGTTCCTGGGTTGTGAGCTTGCAGGCAACTACCGTCCCGGACCCTCGTTAAAAACATCGTGACTAAAAACAATAACCGGACGCCGGCCGTTGCGGGCACCTGTGGCAATCCGGCGATCCTTGCCTACTCGAACAAGCTTATTCCCACCGACCGGCCAAACATCGGCGACGCCATGATCTTTCCAGGCGTGACCATCGTGAGATCCTCTTCGTGGACATCGTCCCGGCGTTTTCCTTTCTCTCGCTCTCCCGACGATTTCGAAGCACGAGATCGCGGGCCTCGAGAAAATGCCGCCCTGTCTTCGTCATACGCACCACTTTCATGTAAGCGTCTCGTTGGCAAGGCATGACATTTGGGCCCAGCGCGGTCTACCGGTCGGCGTACCGCTTGGCCGCCGCGAGGTCTCTTCGTAGCTCCTCCGCCGTGCGACGTGGGCCGTAGCCGGGTGTATCGCGCTGGATACGCCACCCTTCCTTCAGCGGCCCAGCGTCGACCGTGTCGAAGCCGAACTGGTCGAGCAGATCCTTCACCGCAGCCTTGGCGTCAAGGTCGTCGCCCGCGATGACGAGCGCGCGGCGGTTCTTCGAACCCGCCGGCTGCCCGTCGGTAGTGAGTTGCGCGGCGTAGATATGGTTGAACGCCTTGACGACCTTCGACGTCGGCAGGTGCGCTTGCAGGAGCTCGGACGTCGTTGTCGACTCGTTGTCGAGCTCAGGAATGTGACCGTCCCGCTGGGGGTAATAGTTGTTGGTGTCGATTACGATTTTCCCCGCCAGTGGCTCAATCGGCACCTCCCGGTAGTTCTTGAGCGGCAGGGTGACCACGATGATCTCTCCGACCTTTGCGGCGTCCAAGGCGGTTGCCGCGCGCGCCAATAAGCTGCGCATACGCGATGGCCGTCGGCAAAGCCCGCTGCTGGTGTATGCGGTTTCGCCGCACGCAGTGCGCCGGTGCTCGCGAAGATCGGCAACGCCAGCCTGCTGCTGTTCTTCGTCCTGCTCATCGCGCTCAATGTCCGCTTGCTGCTCGGCGTCCTCGGCAGCGGCGCGATCCTCGTCGCGGTGCTCTACTTCGCCGGCCTCTTCATCATCGGCTGGCTGCTCGGCGGATCAAAACCGGAGGTGCGCGGTGTCCTGGGTCTCGCCACCGCCGGGCGCAATTTCGGCGCCGCGCTCGTTCCCGCCACGAGCAGCTTCAACGATCCGAAAGTCACCATCATGATCGTCGTCGGCGCCGTCGTCTGCCCCATCATTTTGCTCCCTCGCCGCCGGCTGGGTGCGGCGCCGGACGGGGTCCGTCCCGGCCTGAATGCCCTTCTCACCTCGCCAACCACAAACCACCGCCCTCAACGTCACTTCACTCACCAATCCCCTATGAAACTCCAAGACAAAGTCGCCCTCATCACTGGAGGCGCGCAGGGCCTCGGAAAATCCATCGCCCTCGCCATGGCCCGCGAGGGGGCGGATATCGTCATGTGCGACATCAACCCCGACACGCTCCCCGCCGCCGCGGCGGAGATCGAAGCGCTCGGTAGAGCGTGCCTCGCCGTCCGCTGCGATGTTTCCTCAAGCGCCAGCGTGCGGGAGATGTTCGCCCAGATCGCGGACCGCTTCGGCACCCTGCACATTCTCGTGAACAACGCCGCGCTCGTGCAGAAAGGCGAAGCCAATGAGGCGGCACGTTCCCGCTTCTATGAGATGGTGACGACGCCGATCCCGAAGCGATCGCTCGGCGTGACGAAGGATTTCACCGACGAGGAATGGCACAAATACTGGGGCGTCAATGTCCACGGCGTCTTCTACTGCACGCGTGAGGCGCTCAAGCTGATGGAGCCGCAGAAGGCCGGGAAGATCATCAACATCGCGTCGGTCGCCGGCATTGGCGGCTTCAGTGCGTTTCATCCCTCCTACTGCGCGACCAAGGGCGCGGTGCTCGCCTTCACCCGCTCGGTCGCCGTCGAGGTTGCCGGGGCCAATGTCTTCGTGAATGCCATCGCCGCGGGCGGCATCCTCACACCTCCGATGGAGGCTTATCTTTCCAAGTGCTCGGAGGAAGAGCGAAACCGCGTGCATCAGCTCGTCCCGCTCGGTCGTCTCGGCAAGCCGGAGGAATATGCCTCGCTCGCGGTCTATCTGGCGTCCGATGAGCACTATCTCGTCGGACAGACCATCAGTCCTAATGGCGGGATGGTTCTTTGAGCACGCCTATGACTCTCCCCACTCAAGATCGTCGCCAGAGACCCAGCTTTTCAAGGAATGCCTTGGAATAGACGCCCGCGGGGACGGTCTTGTGTCCGCCAATGCAAGTCGCTTGATCTCAGGTTGAGCCAGGTCTTGCGCAGTCAGCGTGGTGATGGCGCTATCTTTGGAGCGAGGCTTATTCCCAACTCCGGGAGAATGCGGTCGCCGAGGTCCACCACGACGACTCGGACCATGTCCTCTTTGAGGCGATGGGAAGGGGTGCGAGGACGAGGCTTTCGGCCGCTGCCGATGCGATTCCCGGGTATAATTCTCCGGCGTCGTCGAGGCTCTTCAAGAAATGCTGAGGATAGATTCTTTTTTCTGTTTCGCCAGTTGCTTGTCGAAGCGCTTGGCAACATTGGCGTAAAACGGATAGCGGCCAGTTTGATCGCCCCCCGGACGGAAGCGCCAATGTTTGTAGGCCCAAAGCCAGCATTCGGGTTGTTCAAGGATGGAAGGTTCGAGCACATTCCAGCAGCGCTGGGTGATTTCCGCCGCGGTCGCTCCAGGAGGAAACACAACCGGCTTGTTATAGATAATGCGATACGTGCCGTCCGGCTCGGGACGGCACTCCGCCGGAACGATTTTGGCTCCGGTCCGAAGAGCGAGCACCGCCTGCATCGGCGTCACGCACATTTTTAGTCCTCCGAAGGTATCAATGACAACGCCCGCCTCCCTGGGATCGAGGGTGAGGTCGCAAGTCATCCTAAATCTTCCTCCGCTTTTCAGCAGCTTGAGCATCCGAATCATCGCGCGCTCCTGGGGGATCACACTGTGTCCCGTACTGGAGCGCAAACGGTCGAAAATGCGGCCAAAGAGCGGATTTTTGAATCGCTGTGCGACGACCGGACCATTGCCGATCGAATAGGCGCTGAGCTGGCTCAGCCATTCGAAGTTCGAGTAATGCAGACAGAGATAGACAACGGCTTGACGCCGATCTTTGTGGCAGGAATCCTCGATCCCCTCGAAGTGCGCAATACTCTGCGTCACGGATTCGCTCAGGTTGGGTGACCAGAAAAGCTCCAACATGGTCCGCGCAAACGTCCGATAGCTGCCCACGGCGATCCGACGCTTTTCGGCTGGTGTCCGCGAATTCCCGAAGGCCGACTCCAAGTTGGCCAAGGCAACCTCCTGCCCGCGTTTGTCAAAAAGGAAGACGACGGATCCCAGCGCGTTCCCGATGTGCCGAAGCCAGCGGTACGGCAAACGCTCTATCAGCGAGATAAAACCGGAAAACCCCAGGAATTCCAGCCTTTGACGGAGAGTCGGAATGAAGTCAGGCACCTACAATTGTACTCTGCTAAACAGTGTTCCGCTTCTTTGTCGCTTGGCGCTAATCCTACAGGGCGTCAGAGAGATCTCTCTCTGCGGTCGCACACTTGTGTGATCGTGTCAGCCTGAACAGTGAAAGCGTGACACATCAACCCCATTCTGATGCGTGAGGTAGCAAGGTCTATCCCAATTGCGTAGGCGAGCACGCCACGCATCGAGAGATCATGCCATACTTTTCCTTAATTGCAAAAAGCCCGCTACCTTTCCAGGTTGGCTCCACAATTTGGAACCTGGATGGGTTTGCACAGCACTCCTCTCCTGAAACCGACACCTTGCCCTAGTCGTTGAGCTCCGCATTCTACGATTTCACGCCGGCCGATCAGTTCGACGTGAAAGGCACGTATGTTTCGAATCGCTCGCGCAAGGAAGGCGTGCGCAGCGATTCGGCAGGGTGATTGGAAATTGATCTGGAACACCCTGCTGCCGGCAAGCGTGGAACTCTATAATATCGCGCAAGACCCGTCGGAGCAGCACGACCTCGCGGCGGCCAATCCCGAAAAGGTCGCCGTCTTCCAGCAGCGCCTCAACGCGCTGGCGAAGGAAAGCGCCAAGCCCTTGTTCCTCGTGGACCAGTTCAAGGTCATCAAGAAGAACATGAAAGGCGAACCGATCCTGCCCACGGACGAGGAATACGCCGAGTTCGAAGCGCCCTGAGTTCCAAGGATCAAACGCATAACGATGAAAGCCACACGCGCAAGAGGTCAATTGATGAACGGAGGATGTCTTTTATGAACGACGGTAAAAATCTAGTCATTCACTTCAACAACGGCGCGGAGATGGGAAGTGTCGTTCCCCACGCAGATCAAGAATTCACTTGGCGCCATCGTGGAAGCCGCCAAGAGCATCCTTGAAATTACGAGAACAGAATTATTGAAACCCACTAGCGGGGCATCGCCCGGAAGAACGGTCATTCGGGCGGAATCAATTAACAAGCAACGTTCCACCTCACATCGATCAATCTCGCCCAAAATTCAAATATTCGGCCACCATTGGACCTAAGAAGTAGCAGCCCGGCATCCCATACCACGTCATCGGCGGCGACCGTGGAAAGGCTGGAAATAGGGACCGCACCAAACCCGTGTGCTCCGACGGCATCGTGCCGTATTGGAGCAGCCACCTCGACGGCGCGCAGAGCGAACTCGTCGTGCCATCGAGCCACAACGCGGATCAGAATCCACAGGCCATCGCCGAAGTGAAGCGCATCCTCAAATTACACGCTCAGCGATGAAACAAACGTTGCGAAGTGGGCCTTGGTGGGTGTGTGTTCATCGGAAGTTCTCGGCGAACGACGCGAAGGAGCGTGGCTTTTGGGATAAGTACATGGAGACCTATGAGAGACGATCCGCGAGACGGCAACGGAGGATTCGCCGTGGTAGGTGGTGGCGGCGGACAACAGATGGTTTACGTGTGTGATTCGTCGCGGCGGCGGAGATCGACGCTCTTGCCTCTTTGGACCTTCAGTACCCCAAGGTCGGCCCTGCTAAGCAAGAGGAGTTGTCGACGGAGAGGACGTCGCCGTCAAAAACCCCGTAAATCTGTTCGTCAGACTCTATTTCACTGCAGTGTCCTTCACCGTCAAAGAGATCGCAAACCTAATCGAATCACGCTACTGATATACAGCAACATACGGATGACATTCCCGGGTCTGTCACGGCCACTCAAGAAACGTCGAATGGTCGGGGCGACAGGATTTGAACCTGCGACCTCGTGGTCCCAAACCACGCGCTCTACCAAGCTAAGCTACGCCCCGATTGTCCTACTCGCAGTTGCGGAAGGCAAATTCGGCTGTCTGACAGAACCCGGTTGCGGCGGCTAGCCGCAGCCCTGGCTGCTAGATGTGGAGTTCACTATGCCGTTTTCAAGCGCGAGGGCAAATATTTCCTCTTCCCACTGAACGCGATCTGAGGATTCGGACCGAGCGGCCAAACCGTGCGCGGGATGCCGGTTAGAACGAGGCGCCTTCAAATACGTTTCACCTTCTCGGCTGGCGTTCTTTCGCGGACCCGTCCTCGCGATTCGACGCTGGTCGATGGACTTTTACCCATGACCAGGGGCGAACGGGCGACGCCTCGCCTACCTTAACCAAAAAACTTTAAACACTGAAGCCCTCCATGAGCCGGCGGCCTAATTTACGGGGGGAACTTGTGCTGCATCGACGCTTTTGATCTGCACGCCGATGTTGTTAGCACCAGCATCTCTTAAAGTGACGACCAAATGTACATCCTTGTCCGGCTTGGCCTGCTGTAAGTAGTTGGATGGCGTGGCAACTCCCCCAACCATCAACTTAGCCTCGACTCTTATCAGGAAGGGGTAAGAGGCAGGTTCAACGCTTACTGTTTTGCCCGTCGCTAACGTGGACTCCGTCGCTGTTTTCCCTTGTGGGCCTGCACCAACCTTGAGAACAAACCCATTAGAATTGCCCGCTTTCGTCCGGTTATAGATATATATTTTTGGCATAACTTGGATAGGACATTGCTTTTGACCCTCCGGAGCATCGGCCCGGAGTTTGCAGCCGAAAGCCTCAGTTTACATTAGCTCCAAGAGAAAAGCGTCCTGGCGCAGCGACAAGCTAGCCGCTTGGCTTGTCAAGGATGATCTCCAGATGATCTTTATTTGATGCGACGATGTAGACATCGGCATCCTTTGTCACCGAACCTTTCTTCGGAAAGTAGTTGGCAGCCTTCATTGTCTTGTCTTTGGGCTCGGCCGTAATCCTGAAGGAGTAGGAGGATGAAACATCATAATCGACAAACTTGCCGACCTGGACCTCTAATTGTTTGGGGGCCTCGAATACCCCTTGACTATCTGTTACCCCCGCTCGAACCACGATTACTGTACCATTAGGCAGCGCAGTTCCTTTCGTCCGGTTATGAATGCGTATTTTCGGCATGACAACTGTTAGGATATATTAGCCGGCCTCGCGGCGCTCGCGGCTCCCTCACGCTCCCAATTGCGCCTGTCCATAGGGCTGCTGATGATGTTTGATCAAATTTCAAATCGAACGATGCACACTTCCAGTTGCACTAGGCTCCCCTTTTGGACCTTTTTCTAGTGCGCGCAACAGGTTGGCTTTATCGGTGTTTCTGGAGGGGAGACTGGACGCGGTTAGGCAAATTTAACAGATGCAATGCTCCAGGGGGCCTGCTCCGTTGTCTTATCCGGCTTCTCCCGAGCTATATACAGCACAACGTCGCAACTATTTTTAACATTCTGGAGTGCCTTCACCAGTTTATCTTTATCTGCTTGGGCGTTGTGTGCGTCGAACTGTATCGTAAATGTGAGTGGTGGGGGAGGCGTCTTGGGAGCCGAGGCCGGGTCAGTCGTTCCGCCGCTGCGTCCACGTTGTTTTTTGAGGTCGTCGATCCACGTCTTGACTGGTCCGAACGGCGGATTGAAACCTGAAAGGCTATCTGCCTTTAGAATCCTCGGCACGCCATCCTTAGTATATGGCTTAAGCTCCGTGTACCTTGCAATCCACTCGTTAAAGACCGCAGTTTTGTTGGTCAGTTTATCCTCTGTAAGAGACATCTAATGGGCTCCGTTCTAACTGATAAAAATTACTTTTGCCCTCCGGGGCACTCGCCCGGAGTCTGAGGCCGAAGGGGGAATATTTCTATAGCGCAGAGAGCCAGAAGGGGGTATGGAAGTCAAACACTTTTCCGTTTGAAAGCCTACAAAGCCGCCGACTGGGCTGGAGCAACCGCTGAAGAAGTTGGCGAGCCGGGGCCACCATGCGGTTGTCGCTTGGTCCGACCAATCGGCGTCTTGGGGGTCACTTCAGTCGACCCGAGGCGCCCGAGTTCCTGGGGTCGTTCGCCTCGCGCGATCTCCATAAACTCGCCAGGCCGAAACACCGACTCCGCCAGGCCGGCGCGCACGTCTTGAAAAGTGGCATTTGCCGAACGACCTTAAAAGATGCGGAGGTCATGCCGGTGACTGGCTGATGCCTATGGAAAGCAGACCAAAGCCGACCGACGGTATGACGCCATTTCTAAACGCCCTTGACGTCATTCGCGCAATCCCGACCGCGAAGCGGTTTGAGATCGGAGAAATGCTCTTTGCTCAGTTCGACTGCCCCGTCCAGGACGAACCGCTCAAGATCTGGTCTCAAACGGATCACCTCGTACATGTGGTCAGTGCACGCTCGACGTGGAAGACCTCCATGGGATCGTGTTCGGCGCAGGCGGGCGAAAGCGTATTCTTCCGGAAGGGAGCTCATATTTCACCGCCGCATCTAGAGCGAGATCTTTGTCTCTTGATTTTCTTTATTCCGGACGCCTTCGTGCGTGAGGTGATTCGGGAATTGGCCGCAAATCTTCAATCGCTATCGCGGCCGTCCGATTCGAACGACGTGGTCATCCGATTGAACAATGACACGGCCTTGTCGGCGTTTTTCCATTCGATGCTTGTTTATTTTGCCAGCGAGGAATATCCGGCCGAGGCGTTGCTGAAATTGAAGCTTAAGGAGCTGCTCACAAGTCTTCTCATCAGCCCGAGCAACCCTTCATTGTCTGCCTATCTCCGTTCGCTGGCAACGTGCGACGCGCCGCCACTCCCGCCGATCATGGAGGCCAACTTTTGTCACAGCCTGCCGTTGGATGCTTTCGCGAAGATGTGCCATCGCAGCCTTTCCTCGTTCAAACGCGAGTTTCACCGATGCTACGGAACCACGCCGGCCAGATGGCTGATCAAACGGCGTCTTGAATGCGCCGCCCAGATGCTACGAACAACCGACCTGAGCATCATGGAGATCGCCCTCGAATGTGGATTCGAAGAGCCATCGCATTTCAGTCGCACATTTCGGTCGAGATTTGGTCACTCCCCAACTGATTATCGAGAAAAGGTAACGAGTCGCGCAGACCCTGCTCAGCTAGTTTCTTCGAGGTAGCGCCGGACGCTGACGCAAAACGGCCGGGGTGGACGTTTCAGGCCAGCGATTGAACCTCTCATGCAAACGTCGAAGCACGGTGCTGTGGTATGGAGTGGGCATGAACGATGAACTACGTGCCGCGCGCGCCCTGCGGAGCACGATTCGCGCGACGCGCCAGCAGACTGAAGAAGGTCGTCGCCTGGCCCCGCAGATCGTTGAAGGACTGATTGCCGGCGGGCTCTTTCGCCTGGCTGTGCCAACTAGCCTCGGTGGGCCCGAGACCCAGCCGGGAGTAGCCCTCCAAATCTGCGAGGAGTTGGCGTGGGCGGACGCTTCCGTAGCCTGGATCGTTTGGAACAATCAATTCGTCGGTCTGGCCAGTCGCTATTCGTCTGAAGCAGTCAGAAACGAGATTTTCAGCGACAATCGCGGAATTTATGCAAACTCCACGCGTCCATCAGGACGAGCTGTGGTGGTCGACGGCGGCTTCAATGTTTCGGGACGTTGGTCGCTGGTCTCCGGTTGCGAGCTGGCCGATTGGATTCCGGCGATGTGCGTTGTCCATAACGCAGATCAACCGCAGACACTCGCAGATGGCGAGCCCGAGACGAGGATGGTTTATCTGTCGAAGGGCTCGTACCGCATTCTGGATACTTGGCACGTCGGGGGACTTCGCGGGACGGGCAGCCACGATATTGTCGCGGATGACGTCTTCGTTCCGATGGAGCGAACCTTTTCATTCAGTGACGCTGCTCAGGACGACCGACCGCTTACTCGAATGCCCTTTTTTGCAACAGTGTGTGCCGGTTGCGCCGCACTCTGTCTGGGAGTTGCGCAGGCGGCACGCGACACGCTGCTGGAGCTCGCGTCATCAAAGGTCCAGGTCGATCCGGTTCCCGCCACGCGTGATCGGCCGTGGGTGCAAACGTTGGTCGCTTCCTCGGGCGCGAAGCTGGCTTCCGCCCGGCTGCTGCTCTACTCCGCACTGGCAGACGTATGGGCCACCTGCACCCAGAGAGTAACAGTAACCGACACCCAACGAGCGCAGCTATGGGAGAGCGGTCATCATGCCGCGCAGGTTTCCAGGGAGATCGTGAGATCCATGTATGACCTGGCGGGTGCCTCCGCCCTCTATATTGAGTGTCCTCTCGAGCGAGCCCACCGCGATATCCACGCAGTGTTGCAGCACATCGTCTTCGCACCATTTTGGATGGAGGCCGCCGGTCAGGTCAGACTCGGCCTCACACCCCGAAATCCGATTTTCTAATGCGGAAGAGACCTGGCTTGAGAAGAGAGGAGCGCAGAAGAATGACTAAAAACAAAGGCCGATTCAGACCGTTTACCTTCAGGCTTTCGAGCGCCGATTGGAGCGGCATCTTTGGGCAGTGCGCGAATTGGCTCACGGAGTCAACCGCGCTCATCGATAACCAAAGACTAAAGCGCTATTTTGCAGCGTATTGGGCCCTTTCGTCACCTGTTTTAGAAATTGCCTGGTCCCCAGACCGACTCCCGGTCGAAATTCAAACCGAGCTCCAAGTCCAGAAAAGACCCCGAGGGCAGCTCGACGTGCGTGAAAATTGTCCATCAATGTCCCGACCGACCGATCGTGAGTCGCCACTGCACGCGTGATCAGATTCGGCATTGGTCACAGGAGCAATGCGCCGGACCATTAAGGTTTGTGCGGGGCGTACCGTTATTCTCGGCACCGCCCAACTGGTGGGCCACTTTCCGCGCGCGATGGCTTCACTGGACGATTAGTTTTCCAGCCATCGGCGGATGCATGAGACAAGCGTAGGTTAGAGTCCCTCGCTCCGATGGACGAACCGTTACGGTTACGGTTTGACCCGAGTCGATGCTCGGGACTTTGACATCGAGTCCACTAATGGAAAAGCAGTGCAGGACGCGGTTGGGATCTTCGTTGCGGAGCACCAGTTCAGTCACCTCCCCTCGTTTAAGAGTTATGGGTGGATTCCGGAGGTCGGGTTGACCCTCGAGATGGAAGGCCTGATCTTTGGCGACGATGGTGATGCGAACCTTCGTCGTCTCCGAGATATTCGCGTCGCCGCAGCCGACAAGACTGGCCGCGGCGCAAAGGAGTAACGCAAGCTTGTAAACAAGGATTTTCATAAGTCAGTTTTCGTTAAGTCGCGACAAACAGCGCCGTGACCCACATCACGATCATGCCGAGCAGAAATCCTGCCGCATTGCCCAACCGGAAAAAATTGCCCTCTTCCGTCTTCATCATTTGCATCCCGATCGCGCAGACGACTTGGAATACTGCGCCGGCGCCGATCCCGAGGAATAGGGCGAGCGCGATATCGGAGTATGTAAAGCCTCCCATCCAGCAACCAAGAACCGTCGGCGCTCCGCCAATGAGACCAAGCACGATCAGATGAAGCATTTTTGGTTTGGAGCGAGCCAGGGGGGAAACAATCGCCAGACCCTCCGTCGTGTTATGGAGCGTGAAACCCACCAGCAAAAGCGCTCCGAGCGCAACTTCACCCGAGGCGTAGGCGCTCCCGATAGCCAGACCCTCGCCCAAATTGTGAATGCCGATGCCGAAGGCGATCATGTAAGCCAGAATCAATGAGGATCCGGATCCATGCGCATCGCTCCGGCCGCGGAAAAACCGGTCGAGGGCTGTGATGAGAAGGAAGGCGAGCATGAAACCGAGTGCCAGCAGTCCAACCCCTGAGAATACGCCAGGGAGTTGCCCGGCAACCTCCAAACCCTCGTGCAACGCGTCGACGCCGAGAAAAACCAGGAGGCCGACCGTGAAGCTGAGAAAGAAGTTGATCCAGCTCTTTCCTAGTCGCCGCAAGAACGGCAACCACAAGATCCCGAAGGCTACGGGAAGAATTCCGACATAAAGTCCCATCGCGCCGAAAACAAAGAACATTCGCGCTGACGGCCTGGGAGTTTCAATGGCGACCGGAATCTCCTTCTCGAATGACAACCCATTAGCCGTGAAGAGTTCGATCTTATACGGGTCGCCGGCAACCCAATCGAACGGAATGCGAACGATCGCTTCCGCCAACCTTTCCAGATGGCGGCTTGGGCTAAACCCGGCTTTCCAAATCGCCTCGTCGACCGTGACCAATGTCATGTCGACGGGCATCGGGCCCGTATTGCGAATCGTCAGTTTGAATTCACCCGGCTTCAACTCGACTCGGCGAATGCTGATTTGTTCGATCGGCGGAACCGGGCGGTCAATCAGCTCACTGCCTCCATGGAAGAACCACCAGATCAGTCCCGCGAGCAGCAAGAGCGGGGCAATCGCGCTGAGGAATACAAACGCCGGGAATGGCCTCGGGGTGATCGGAGTTGCGGCATCCATCGCTTAACCTTTCACATCGAAGAAGCCCATCCAGCCCAGCTCGGCAAACTCCGAAGTATGTGCGTGAAACATATACATGCCGGGATATTTGTAGCTGAATTCCAAGATGCCGCGTTGACCTTGGCAAAGGTTGATCGTGTCAGTCAGTTCCGCCGCCTCAAGCGAAGTGCCATTCGGATAGTACTCGAACATGTTAGCGTGAAGGTGAAAATTGTTGACGAGGTCAAACTCCGTCATGTTCGAGAGATAGACGCGCACCTTCTCCCCGACCTTCAGTCCGATCGGATGCTCGGCGTAGTAGTTTGCCACCCCGTTGACCGCATAAAATTCGTTCTCCATATCGAGGTCCACGTCCAGTCCGTGCATCACCATGATCATCTCGGTGGCCGGCGGACGCGCGGCTGCGGGATCGACAATCAAGGTGCCATAGAGCCCGCGCGCAATGTGCTTTCGCAACGGCATCATATGGCAATGGTAGGGAAAGATTCCGAACGGCTCGGCCGTAAAATCGTAGGTAAAACTCTTGCCCTCTGGCACGACCTCGAAGACGCCATCCATATTCGCGGGGTGAATCCCATGAAAATGCATGGTGTGTGGCTTGCTCCCGCGATTCTCAAAATGGATGACCAGGCGATCGCCAACGGTTGCCCGAAGTGTCGGCCCAGGCATAAATCCGTTGTAGACCCAAGCGGGAAACTTTACCCCTTCGGCCACTTCGATCTCTTTGTCCTCCGCCACGACCAGGTATTCCCGCTCCGAGGTTCCATCCGCTCGTCGTGTGGTCTCCCCATAGTCAAAGGTCGTCAGAAACTTCATTGGGTCCATCTCGCCGCCGGGCGTGCCCGGAAGCGTTCCCCTAGACAGCGAAGGGCCCGTCGAACCGATTGGGATCACCTCGTCGCCAACGACGGTCGTCTTGCCAATCGGATACTTGCCCTCGAGCTTCTCGGTCAGGCACTCCATGCAGGCCCGCGCCCGGCTAACGGTAAATGACAATCCAGCCGCTCCCGCGGCCGTCAGCGCGCTAGCCTGCAAAAACCTTCTCCGCGGAAAACCCGGCCTCTCAGGATTGTCCCAGGAACCCTTCATCTCTTCCCCATGTCGGTGGTGCTTGTTTCACAATGTAGTAATAGCTACACTTTGCGTTAATAACTACGCGAAGTATCCGGTGAATGTCAATGATTCTCTTGGTCTGAGATTTTCAAGAGTTTCCCTATCGGCGAGTCGGAGCGTCGAAAACCACGATCAATCGTCCACGAACGCAAGACACGGGGAGCTCCGGCGTCCGGCGAGTTTGGATCGGGCGACGGCGAAAAGTCCGCTCCGCGTCCTTGGCGTTCAAGCGCTGACCGTCATCTTGCCTGTGGTTAAACTTTGCCGGGACTGGAGGAAAATCTCCTGAATTCTCGCGCTCTCCTTAAGCATGCTCAGGCTGCGTTCTTTTCTTTCGGGTCATGCTCTTCTTGATGGCGATGCGTATGCTTTCATTTGAGTAGTCGGTCCGGCAGACCGAACCTGAAAATGGTTGACTACCCTTGGCCTTCACCTCATACAAATAAGAGGGTTGGCGGCGGAGTCGCCCAGGTTGTTGAACGAGGTTATTCCCTATGGCCGCCGAAAACGACACACCCTTCTGCAGCCGGTTCTTGCATCTCATCGCCTGCCACCGGCGGCGTCCTCTTCAGGTGAGATGCGGGAAGTATCACGCCAGCGCGGCGCTTCGGCGACACCAGCAACCAGTGGCATAGCGATGACCGCGAAGAATCCCTATCGACACTTCGTGGACGGCTTTGTCCGCTTGCTGACCGAAAACCGGACGTTGAGCGCGACAGATCTGTTGCGGCCCGACCGGGCAGTGGTGGCAACCGGGACGCCCAAGGCTCTCATCTTTGCGCCGCATCCGGACGACGAGGTGATCATTGGCGGGCTGGCGTTGCGTTTGCTTCGTGAATTGAAGATGAACGTCCTGAATGTCGCGGTGACCCTCGGTAGTCGCGCCGATCGCCAGGCCGAACGCTGGCAGGAACTTAAGAACTGCTGCGACTACATCGGTTTTGGACTGGTTTCCACGGGAGAGCGAGGACTGGAGGGAATCAACCCGGCCGCGAAAAAGAAGGACCCTCGTCGGTGGGCGTCGTCGGTCGAGGTGATCGCCAGGCTTTTGTCAGAGCACCAGCCTTCGATCATTTTCTTCCCGCACGACGATGACTGGAACCAGACTCACCTCGGAGTTCATCATCTGCTCGTCGAGGCGTTGGGCGTGTCTCGTTTGACCTGCCTGACAGTGGAGACGGAGTTTTGGGGCGCGATGGACACACCGAACTTGATGGTGGAGTCGAGCGCCGCAGATGTGGCCGATCTGGTCGCCGCGCTCTCCCTGCACGTCGGCGAAGTCGCACGAAACGCCTACCACCTGCGTCTGCCCGCCTGGATGATCGATAACGTGCGCCGCGGGGCGGAGCTGGTCGGTGGTCAAGGGGGAGCAGCGCCGGAGTTTGCCTTCGCAACTCTCTACCGACTGCGCCGGTGGGAGAACGGCGAATTTCACAATCTCTTCGCGGACGGCCAAGTGCTCGCCAGCCAGGACGACCTGCGCAAACTGTTTCAACCAGTCTAGATAAACTTATGGAGGTTATCATTCGAACGGACCCTGACGCAGTGGCGGAACTCACCTGTCGGTTGATTACCGGGCGGTTAAACGCAAAACCGGATTTGGTTCTTGGATTGGCGACCGGTCGGACGATGGAACGAGTTTATGAACGCCTCGTTGCCAGGCACAAGAGCGATGGCTTGGACTTCTCGCGCTGCCACACGTTCAATCTGGACGAATACATTGGCGTTCCTCCCGAGGATGAACACTCCTATCGCTTCTACATGAACCATCACCTTTTCAGCCGGGTAAATATCGATCTCGCCAACACCCATGTGCCTGACGGTATGGCAACGGATCTGCGCGCGGGAGCAGCGCATTACGAACAACTCATTCGAATGGCGGGAGGAATTGACGTGCAACTCCTGGGAATCGGGGAAGCAGGGCATATCGGGTTCAATGAACCTCTCTCCGCCTTTATGTCGCGCACCCGCGATAAGGCTTTGACTCCGCTCACGCGGAAGCAAAATGCCGAAATGTTCGGAGGCGACCCCGACAAGGTGCCGAAGCGAGCCCTCACCATGGGCGTCGGCACGATCCTCGATGCAAGGGAATTGTTGCTTCTGGCCACCGGCAAGGCCAAGGCATCAATCCTTGCCAAGGCAGTTGAAGGGCCGATTACCGCCATGATCAGCGCCTCGGCCATTCAATTGCACCCGAATTGCAAGGTGATCGTTGACGAAGACGCAGCTGGTCAACTCGAAGAGCGGGAATATTACGACTGGATCTTTGCCAACGAACCCGAGTGGCAGGAATTCCAATCATAGACTCGCTCGCGTGGGTTGCGTCCCGTGCCGACTTGGACCCTTTTAGCGGCACTTCACAATGAAGCCGTTTGCATCAGCATCCCTCGCCGAAGCCGGCGTCTTCGCGATCCGTCAAACTTTGCGACGCATTATTCGAGAGTTCGAAGACGATCCCAACACCGCAGTGAGGCAAACCATCGATGCCGAAACGAAAAAGAGGGCCATCGATGTTGACCTCATCGCCGATCGGGAGTTTGCCACTCAGTTCCGCCACTATGACGGCGGCAGATATGCATGGGTAGTCGTCACTGGGGAGGAGCGGCCGGGCGACAGCGACTCTCTTGACGGACCGTTTGGCACATATGTTCTCCTCGATGCATTGGACGGGAGCGATTTGGCGGAGCGAGGACTAGCCAACTGGTGTTCCGCCGTGGTCTTCTTTGAAGTCGCTCGTTCCACCGCAAAGATTCGTGCCGCAGTAGTTGGCATGCCGCCGAACCACGTCTATTTCGCCACCGACGACGATCCCCGCGTCCGTGTCTACCGCAATCTTCCTGACCTCGAAGGTCAGTTCTTGGCTAACTTGGCTCTCGAGGCTGAAGAGGTGACCGGCTTGCCTCCAGAGCGAGCACTCTCGACGCGTCACTCTATTTTTACGGCCAAAAAGTCGCTCGTCTCTTCGAAATCGCACGACGGCCTCTCTTGGCGGAAGTGGGCAACAAGAATTCGGAAATCTTCGTATCTACAATCTCGGCGGGATTCCGATGCTGGTCCGCATGTGCGACCATCAAGTGAAGCGGGCGCGCGGGCGTGGATGCGGTATTCGAGCTGAGCGGCCAGAGGCCTTACGATGTGGTCCCTGGGCTCTTCTTCGCTCTTAAGCTGGGCGCAACTGTTCTCGATCTGTCCTCTCCCAGCCGACACCCATCGGACATCGCCGATCTCGAGCAGGCTTTGTCACACCCGCAAGGAGTTCAGTTGCGATACTTGGCTGCGGCGCACGAGCGATTGGCGAACGAGCTATTCCCGATCCTTCGGCGTCCAGAGCGGTAAGTTACTTTCGACGGCCGGTTGGGATCGAAGAACAAAAGTGTTAGCGCGTGACAAGGGGAGCACATCCGTCCCGGGTGTGGTGCTCGGCGTCCTCGCCGAACACGATCGGTGGTTGGCTCAAAATAAATGGAGAAAGCCGATTCCAATCGTCGCCAATGTCATCAGCCTTGTCGCTAAAGGCTTGTCCGGCGGGGACGCCGGACAATCACACCCGGGACGGGTGTGCTCCCCAGACAAACCCTGATCTGGTTACTTGGAAACCGCGCTCAAGTTCAGCTTGATCGCGGCGGCAATGGCGGCAGCGCGTTCACCCGCGATAACATGCCAGACGTTGTCCGATGCCTTCATGACACTGCCGGCACCGGCGCTCTGCAATGCTTCCTGGTCGGCCTTGCCCGTGTCGCGAAGCACGAACCGTAGCCGCGTCACCGCGACATGTTCGCCCTTTTGGACATTGGCAGGTCCGCCGAGCGCCCGCACCAATCGCTGAGCGATCTCGGTGTCTTCAGCGCCCGCCCCAACCGGCTGATCAGAGATCGACCGAGGGCCGGGCTCTGCGGCGACGGCCGGCATTGCAGCGGCCGGCGCGAGCGCCTCATATTGTCCGCCCGCCATCGCTTCCCGAATCTCGCCGGCAAGGATTTCAGCTTGAGGGCCGATTACCACCTGCAAGGCATTGCGACCCGGCCGCACTATGCCGCGCGCGCCCAAGCTTCGGAGCGCCGGCTCGTTGACCAAAGCATCGTCCACCACTTCGAGTCGCAGGCGCGTCGTACAGGCGTCCACGAGTTTAAGATTTCGATTGCCACCCAGCGCTCTCACATAGCCGACCGGGCCGGTCAGAGCAGCCGTCGCACCCGCCGCGGCTGCGGCTCCGGCAGGCAGTGGGGCACCTTCGGCAGAAGGCTCTACGACAGCATCTGCGCGCCCCGGCGTCGCAATGTTGAACTTTCGAATCGCGAAGCTGAAGAGAAAGTAATAAATGATGAAGTAGGCGAATCCGACCGGTATCAACATCCAGCCTCTCGTTCCAAGTTTGTAGCTGATGATGTAGTCGAAGGCCCCGGCAGAGAATGTGAACCCCAGCCTGACGCCGAGAAGATTCATCAACGCCATGGAAATGCCGGTCAGGATTGCATGGATGACGTAAAGGATCGGCGCGAGAAACATGAAAGTGAATTCCACGGGCTCGGTTACCCCCGTCAGAAACGCCGTCAGCGCCATCGATAATAACATGCCCCCAACCAGCTTGCGATTTTCCGGCTTGGCAGCGTGATACATGGCTAGACAGGCCGCTGGGAGACCGAACATCATGACCGGAAAGAAGCCGGTCATAAACGCGCCAGCTGTCGGATCGCCGGCGAAGAAGCGATGGAGATCGCCGGTGACCGCTTTGCCCTCCGGGCCCGGATAGCTGCCGAAGACAAACCAGACGAGACTGTTGAGGATGTGATGCAAACCAGTGACCAGGAGGACTCGGTTGAGCACACCGTAGATGAAGAGCCCCAGGCTACCCGCCCCGATAAGCGCGTGACCTAGCCAGTCGATGCCCGTCTGCACCACCGGCCAGATAAACCCGCACAATAACCCGAGAATCACGCACGCCAGACCGGTGATGATCGGGACAAATCGTTTCCCTCCGAAGAAAGCGAGATACTCGGGCATCTTGATGTCGTAGAAACGATTATACAAATTGCCGGCGACAATGCCGCAGAGGATGCCGGCAAGCACTCCCATATCGAGCTTATCATTGATCGACTTCAAGACCGCAGTCAGAATGAGGTAACCGATACCGCCGGCCAGAGCGGCTGCACCGTGGTTCTCCTTCGCAAAGCCGACCGCGACTCCGATCGAGAAAATCAGCGGAAGGTTGGTAAAGACCGCTCCTCCGGCGTCTGCAATCCATTTGATGTTGAGGAGGTCGGGCTGTCCCAAACGCAACAAGAGTCCGGCGACCGGAAGCACCGCAATCGGCAGCATCAACGCCCGACCAAGTTTTTGAAATTTAGCAAACGCAGCTGCACTCATAATCGTTCAGAATCGTTCTACTTATTTCGTCGTCATCCCGCCACTCCCGGCGAGCGGTCCAAAATCGTTGCACCACAGCCGACCTTCGGCATGTCCACGCCACACCGCTCTTCGGCATCGATCGAGGAGCAATCGGAGCAGGGACTTCGCCAAATCACCGGCACCGGATCCCTTCGGGGAACAACATGTGAGATCCACTGGCTTATAAGTTTGCCTATCAGCTCTGTCGGCTCAATGGAAAAGGCGTCTGCCTGCTAAAATAAGTGTCCCGCCGAAGCTGCCTCAAACCTCGCAAGGCAAAAAGCCAAGTTTCCGCGTTCGTGATCGTCCCTGGATGGGCGTTCTAATCTGCGGCCATCCGCAAATCTGTGGATGAACCTCATAGCTCGGAATTTGCGTCCGTCTCAATTCTTCGCCAATTGTCCGCGCATCTCAGCGGCGTATTGATCCGCATTGAGGCCAGTCAACAAGATGGATGACGTGATCCGGAAGTTTTACAATCGCCTCAACGCCCGCCGCCCTTAGAGCCGCCTCGTCGAGTGCGCCGTTAGTGGTCACGACACGCAAACGCGTCTCGGCGCAGGCATCCACGCGCTGGATGTTTGCCTTACCTCCGAGCGCTTTGATCAGAGCGCTCGCCTTCTCGGCGGCAAGCGGATCGCGCAGCTTCGGCTGGATGCCCGCCTGGGCGGGCGCTTTCACCGGCGACGGCGCCTCCACTTCGTCAGCCTCAGGGCCCGCAACCTTCAAGTACTCGCCAATCTCAGTCTTCAAGACATCGGAGCGAGTGCCAAAGATCGCTTGCACGCCGTCGCCCACCATCACGACACCAGCAGCCCCCATCGCTTTTAGCTTGTTCGCGTTGACCTTACTTGGATCTTTGAGCTTCACGCGCAGGCGCGTGATGCAGGCGTCGAGATCCACGATGTTGCTTCGCCCGCCAAGCGCGCGCACGATCTGCAGCGAGAACTCATCACCGCCGGCCGAATGTGTCACCTCGGCTTCCTCGACAGCTTCGCGGCCCGGCGTCTTCAGGTCAAACCTCCGGATAATCAAGCTGAAGATGAGAAAATAGACCGCGGCCCAGATCGGTCCGAGAACGAAGAGCCAGAGCGCATTGGTCGATTTGGGAAAGAGCACGACATAGTCGATCAAGCCGTGCGAGAAGGTGAAGCCATGCCTGATGCCAAGCAGGATGCAGATGAGATACGCGGCGCCGGCCAATAGCGCGTGAATCATGTAGAGGAATGGCGCGACGAAGAGAAAGGCAAACTCGATCGGCTCGGTGATGCCGGTAAGGAATGCCGTCAGCGCGGCCGAAATCATAACGCCTCCGATCTTGGCGCGATTTTCCGGACGAGCTGCCAGCGTGATGGCGGCAGCCGCGGCGGGAAGACCCCACATCTTGAACAGATAGCCGCCCGTCATGTTTCCGGCCGTCGGGTCGCCCGCGATGAAGCGCGCAATTTCGCCATGCACTTCTTTTCCGGTGCTCGGATCCACGAAGTCGCCTGCCTGAAAGAAGAACGGCACGTTCCAAACGTGGTGCAATCCAAAGGGGATGAGCGAGCGCTCCACGATGCCGTAGATGGTAAATGCGAGAGCGGGTTGCCCGTGCACCGCCCAATGGGAAAACGCATTGATGGCGCTGCCAATGGGCGGCCAGATAAAACTCAGAATCACCGCGGCAACGATAACCGCAAAGGCCGTGATGATCGGCACCGAGCGCTTTCCAGCAAAAAATCCGAGATAGGAGGGTAATTGGACCTTATAAAAGCGGTTGAAAGCCCAGGCGGCGATAAGACCCACAATAATGCCCCCGAAGACGCCGGTCTCGATAGTGGGGATTCCCATGGCCGTCGCCGTTTCAATCCCGCGTATTTTCGCAAGGACGCCCATGGCAGCGAGGAAGACCGCAAACCCGACCGTGCTTGCCAGCGCGGCCACGCCGTCATTGTTGGTCAGCCCGATGGCCACGCCGATGGCAAAAAGCAGAGGCAGGTTGGAGAAAATCGCCCCGCCGGATTGCGCCATGACTTGCGAGACGACCTGCGGCAGCCAGGAAAAGTTGGCACTGCCAACTCCGAGCAAGATGCCGGCGACCGGCAGGACCGAGACCGGCAGCATCATGCACTTGCCGATCTTTTGGAGATAGGAAAAGGCGTTCGAGAAAAAGGCCATAGCTTTGAAGATTTAGTGGTTGGTTTCCGGAAGGAGGGCGCGAACTTCGGCGCCCGTGCTGCAATTGAGAGCGCGTCGCGCGAGTTCCTGGCAGTCTGCGTGAGAAAGGCGGCGCACCTGGGCTTTGATTGTCGGGATCGCCGGCACGCTCACGCTCAGCTCGTCCACGCCGAGTCCGATCAGGATGGGCACGGCCTGGGCATCGCCGGCGATACCGCCGCACACGCCGGTGAACCGGCCATGCTTGCGAGCGCCTTCGACAGTCTGAGCGATCAGGCGAAGCAATCCGGGATTCAAGGCATCAACCTTGGGTGCGAGCTTGGGATGCCCGCGATCCATGGCGAGCGTGTATTGGGTGAGATCGTTGGTTCCGATGGAAAAGAAATCTGCCTCCTTGGCGAAGATTTCCGCCATCACAGCGACGGCGGGAATTTCCACCATGATGCCGCACGGCATCGGTGCGATTCCCAATGAATCCGCTTCTTCGGCGAGGATTGCCTTTGTATCGCGCAGCTCTGCAATTGTGGCGATCATCGGGAACATGATCCAGACCTTGCCGAATTCCGATGCGCGGAGGAGGGCGCGCAGTTGCGTGCGAAGGATTTCAGGCCGGTCGAGTCCGACGCGAATTCCCCGCTCGCCGAGGAACGGATTGTCCTCCTTCGGAATTGGCAGATAGGCGAGCGGCTTATCGCCGCCGACATCCAGGGTGCGGATGATGAGAGTTTGTTCCCGGCCGACCACCTGTGCGATCGCCTTGTACTCCTCGAATTGCTCGTCTTCGCTTGGGGCGGCCACACGCTCCATGAAGAGAAATTCGGAGCGCAGCAAACCGACGCCATCGCCGCCCAGCTGCGCCACTTCGCCGGCGTCCTTGAGTCCTCCAATATTGGCGGCGACCTCGATGTGGCGGCCGTCGCTTGTTGTGGCGGGCTCGAGCGCGTGCGAGAGATCTTCCTTGCGCTGTTTTTCATGGCGGATCTGGGCTTCGCGAAGGTTTGTCATTTCCTCCCTGGAAGGATTCAACCGAAGGGTGCCCTTACTGCCATCCAGGATCACTGGCGTGCCATTGGCGAGCTCCAGAGCGCGCGCCTCGACGCCGGCGAGGGCGGGAATTCCCAGCGAGCGTGCCAGGATCGCCACGTGCGAGGTGGCGCCACCACGCACCGTCGCAAAGCCCATCACCTTGCCACGCTCCATCGCGGCGGTGTCCGATGGCGTCAAATCCTCAGCGATGAGAACCGCGTTGGCCGGGTAGGAAGGAGCTTTCCGTTTGATTCCGGTGAGGAATTCCAGCACGCGCTCGCCCACGTCCCGAAGGTCGTTGGCGCGCTGTGCGAGCAGTTGGTTGCGCAGACTGGCGAGCCGGTCAGCGTGGGTCTTGACGGCGCTTTTCCAGGCGAAGGCAGCGCTCTTGCCCTTGGCAATAGCGGAGGTGGCGATCTCGATCAGATCAGGGTCCTCGAGGAGCTCGGAGTGGGCCGCGAAAATGGCGGCTTTCGCTTGCTCTTTGTGGCCATGCAACTGAGCGCGCAGGCCTTCGAGCTGTCCGGCGGCCTTATCCAGGGCGTCGTCGAGCAAGCGCCGCTCCTGGTCGGGCCTGCCCCCCTCTTCCTTCACTTGGATATCCACATGGCGGACCTGGTAAACTTCCCCTACCGCCAAACCCGAGGACGCCGCCACGCCGACGAGCAGATTCGGATCACCCTCCTTCTGTGGCGCCGGTGCAGAGATAAGCGCTGCATTCATCGCCGCCAGCGCGGTTGCTGGGACGCAGCCCTCATCTCCAAGTCCTTCGGCGATCATCGGCGTGAGTTTGTCCAAGGCCTCCCTGGCGTCGGGTCCCTTCGCCACCAACACGACCTTGTCGCCCAGCGCTGTCTCCAGAGCCAGCAACGACGTGACGCTGCGGGCGTTCGCAGAACGATCGCCGAGCTGGAGGCGGACATCGCTCTTAAACGTCTTGGCGACACTGCTCAATACAGCCGCGGGCCGAGCATGCAAGCCATTGGGATTTGGCAGAATGATTGCCTCCGAAGTGACCGTCGGACCTGTTTGGGCCTCCGCTGTCGCGGCTGCGCCATTCAAGGTCAAGGTCAATACCGAGGTCTTGCCGACGACAGCCGTGCCGGTTCCATAGACAGTGTTGGTGACCCGCTCGCCGTTCGAGATGATCACTTCCGTGAGCAGGCTCTTGGCGTTCGTCGCGACGTAGTCGAGATCGAATTCGATCAGCGCCGCGCCCGTATCGACCTTGTCCCCGATCTTTACTCGCGGCGTAAATCCCTTTCCCTTCAAGGTCACGGTGTCGATTCCGACATGCATGAGCACCTCGATACCGTCGGCTGTCTTCAGGGTGACCGCGTGACCGGCAGCGTGCTGCTGCACGATCTCGCCGGGACACGGCGCTCTTAAAATGTTGTCTGTCGGGTCAATCGAAATGCCGTCGCCGGCGAGCTTTTGCGAAAAGACCGGGTCGGGCACGCGTTCGAGGGGATAGATCACGCCGGAGACCGGCGCAAGGAGGGTAAGTTGGCCGTTGCTCATAGGGATTAAGATGGCTTAGGGAGAGACCGTCCCCAGTATCAAGCTGACTTTTGAGCACCTCGTGTTCAAAAATCTCGCGCTCCGGCTGCAGCGGCCTCTGCCGGCCATCAAGAGCACAAACCAGTCGCCGCCGTGTCAACCCCAATCGCGCATGAGCAGGCTCACAGACGAAGAGCTTTGTAGCGACGATGTCCCCATCGTCGTCGTGTTCTTTCGTATCGGCAATGCCACCCCGCAGGCGCTAAGCGCCAGCGTTGCGGAGCCGTCCCTATCGTCGTTGGCGGCTGAACGGACCGAATCCTCACGGTCGAGGGTGTTTCGGCGGTGCGGACACCGCCGCGACAGCAAACGCGCGCGAACCGAATACTGAAGGGAGCTATCTCGGTCTTCTGATGAACGAGATGATCGCCAAAATCAGAAAGACAACAAAAAGGACTTTCGCGATCCAGGCGGCGGTTCCGGCAATCCCACCAAAGCCGAGGAAGGCAGCAATCAGGGCGATGACCAGGAAAACAAGGGCGTAGTAGAGCATATGGGTTGGTTCTGAGTTGAGAGTTGAGGTAATAGCTAAGCGTTCACAGAATTGAAAGCTAGAACGCTTAGGCAATACAAAGCGGACGTGAACATATCTCCTCCTCGTTCTCGTCCCTCGTCCTCGAAACACCCCCGTCGATTCGAGGACGAGCACGAGGAGGAAGGACGAGGACGAACGCTGCTGCTACGTGAGATGCCTCCCCAGCAGGTATTTGGCCGGAGCAAAGCAGGTGAGGCAAGCCCCTACCCTTTCAGGTGCTGCTCAGAATTGAACGCCCACTATCGCGAGGGCTGCTCAGGACTTCGCCGAAATAGTTCCTCAAGGCATAGACCAGGAAAACAAGCGCACCTAAAGGCTGGAGGGAGAGCACGTAAACGTTCTCGTAACGGGGAAAAAAGGCGACGCGAAGGATCGCCGCGAGTTGAAAAAGGAATGCTGCAACAACTAGCCAACGCGAAACCGCGTCTCTCCGTCTGGAAAACGTTGCCACGATTTCAAAGGCGACGGCTGGAGCGACTAGAAGGTAGGTGTACAATTCGCTGGCGGGTCCCAGCAAGGTCATCCAGGCGGAGACCAGCGAAAACGCGCCCGCCAGGAGTCGCTCACTCGGCAGATTGTTGATTCTTCCCCACAAGCAATATCCCGCGATGGCGAGGCCCACGGCAGCTTGAATCGCCCGATAGACGGTCTGACTGATGGGTAGGCCGGCAGCCTGAACGAGGACGAACCAGAGGTCCCTTGGAGCAATAGCGAGCGAGTACGCGAGCCGGTTGTCTGCCGTGCGGGTGTCATACCAAAGCTGATACTGGTCGATCACGTAGGGGGCGCTTTGGAAGAGAAACGGGATCAATCCGGTGATGACCACCGCCAACACGAAACGCCAACTGAAGCTGCGCGGAAATAGAAGCACGAGGAGCATGCCTGCCACCACCGGATAAACTTTCCAATGGATCGCCACCGCCAGGGCGATGGCTGCAATCGTCCATCGTTCCGAACACGCCGCGGCGAAGGCGATCATGATCAGGCCGGCCAGAAACGCATTCGCCTGAGCGCTATCGAAATTTCCAAGGGCCAGCGGCAAGACCAGCAGAAAAGCCAGTCCGCGACGTCGCGGTGGAAGATTCGAAAATGGACCCGAGGTCATCATGGCCCACATTCCGCCGAGCAGGAGCGCGGCCGAAAGAAGGCACCAGAGTATCCGCGGCCAGACACCCGGCAGGTAAGAGGCCAGGGCGTAACAAACCGCCGAAAATGGCCCGTAAACAAATCCCTTGTTCGGCGTGTAGATATAGAGCGGTGATCCCTCGATCCACTCTCGGCCAGCCCGCAGGAAACGATTGACGTTCGTCACCCGATCGGGCGAGGCGAAAATCTTCCCAATGATCGCCGACAGGGCGATCGTCCACGCCAGGATTGCTACCGGATTCCAGAGTCGGTCTAGCCATTGAAAGACGCTCGGTTTCGCGGTGGTCACCGGATCCTTCGAGGCGAAAGGCGCGGGAAAACTCATCGGCTGCCGGTCTGCCGCTACCTTAACGAGGGCCGATACGCCGACGAAGCGCTGCTCGGATTTTTGCGACCAGCGGAAGATTGATAGGGTGGCATAGGAGAATCGCGATGGCCTCTCGGGCCGGGAGTTCGACAGGAGAAATAGCTTTCAACTATTCACAATCGCCCCAAACATCAAGCAGCTCTCCAAATGGGTCTTCCTCTGCGTGTCTCAGTTCTTCAAAAGGCCGATCGCGTCGTCTTTGTTCCGGTCTGCTTCCTTCTCACGCGGCTCCGCAAACTGTTGCCCGAGCTTCCAGCAGATCAGCCGCCGAAGCCCAAGCGGATTGTCATCGTCAAGCTGGCCGAACAGGGCTCAACCGTGCTGGCCAATAATGCGATCCGGCGAGCCGTCGAAATGGTCGGACGCGAAAACGTTTACTTCGCGGCCTTCGAGGAAAATCGGTTCATCGTCGACGTCCTCGATCTGATTCCGAGAGGCAATGTGCTGACCGTCCCGACGACGTCTGTCGCGGCGATGTTTTTCGGGACAATCCGGATGCTCTTGCGCATGCGTTTGCTTCGCATCGATGCGGCCGTCGATCTGGAATTCCTCGCCCGTTTCTCTGCGGCCATCGCCTATCTCAGCGGCGCCCGCATTCGCGTGGGGATGCATTGCTACTTCGAGGAAGGCCCCTATCGCGGCGACCTGATGACCCATCGCGTGCTTTTTAATCCGCAGCTCCACACGAGTGAAATGTTTCAGGTCATGATCGAAGCGCTCGCGTTTGCTCCGAAGGATTTCCCCGCTTTCAATCTGAAGCTCAAGACCGTGGCTGCCGAGGAACCGGTCTTCAGCCCGCGGCCCGAAGAAATCAAGGGTGTCGAGCAGATGGTTCTTTCGCTTACGGGCGGCGTGCAAATCCCTCCGCTGATTCTCTTGAATCCAAACGCGAGCGATTTTCTTCCTCTACGACGGTGGCCGCTGGAATCCTACCGCGAGTTGGCCAAGGGATTGTTGGCGCGGTTCCCGGAAGTTCATATCGCCTTCACCGGCTTGGCCTCCGAGGCTGGGCCGAGCGCCGAGCTCGTCAAAGAGATCGGCAGCGCGCGCTGCTTTTCCATGGCAGGGAGGACCACCCTGCGCCAGCTCCTTGTGCTTTACACCCTCGCCCGCGTGCTGGTGACCAACGACAGCGGCCCGGCGCATTTCGCGACGCTCACGCCGATCCAGGTCGTGTCCCTTTTTGGTCCGGAAAGTCCCAAGCTTTTTGCCGCACGTTCCCCACGGACGCGGGTGGTCTATGCGGGCATCGCCTGCAGTCCTTGCATCAACGCGCTCAATAACCGGCAGTCTGCCTGCCGCAATAACCTCTGCATGCAAACTATCGGCGTTCCAGAAGTGCTTGCGGAGGTCTCCGCAGCCTATCGAAAATCGTCCGAACGCTTTTCGATGCGAGATATTCGAGCCTCGGCATGAGCGTAATTCTCCGGAAGAAGCGCGATTCATATTAGCCCGACCGCTGCCCGGCAGCCGCCAGACCGGACGCGTATTCGGCTCTGTAGCGACGATGTCCCCATCGTCGAGGGCTGTTCCCCGGCGGCGGGGACGCCGCCGCTACAACAATGAATCGCCCCAAAAGCGCGCTTCATATCAGCCTCGGGCATCGCCCGAGGACGGCATACAAGTGCACCCGCCGAGCGCTGAAAGCGCGATTCAACGCCGGAATCGCTCCCACACACAGCGCTCGTGCCATTCACCATTTGCACAGGAGGCTAGTGTCGCGCGAGATCAGAAACATGAGTCCGCTCGATTAATCAGGTCGAGCGTCGAGCATCCTGCCAGTCAACTCTTCAGTCGTTGAGAGCACCGCCTCCCGAAGATTCAACCAAGCCTTTAAATACATTTGGGAATCTTCCCACGACCCTTTCTTGAGTTCAACACGTTGCAAGAGCTCCCAGTCAGTAGCGTCTAATGAGAACGAAGACTTTAGTCTGCCTATTCTTTCAGATCGAAAAGCGTCGCTCCAGGTGTCGGACAGTGCGTACACCTCTATTACTGCTTCCGAAAGAGTCTTCCAATCGGCCGCTATCTGCGGATCCGGAAAGTAGCTACGGAGTTGCGTCCCAAGAGTTGCTTGCTTAAGCTGGAAATCCTTGAACGCACGATCGTATTCGGCTTGATCGATCGCATTTTGCTCGGCGAACTGGACGGCCGAGAGGAACTTTACGACAGATTCTGTTACTTCGCTTGCCAGGCGCGTGCGAGTCTCAACTGTCGGAGTTGCTGGCTCGGTCGAACGCGGAGTCGATTTCGCCTCCTGCACATCCGGCTGCCGTCCGACTGCTGGCGCAGAATCCTGTTTCGCCTTATGAATGAGATAGGCTGCGAGCGTTATCGCGGCGAGCACAGTTAGTCCCACGAAAGCCGCCTTCCTCCACCTCGATTTCCGGACTTTCACTAATACCTGCGGCAACGAGAAGGGCGATCGGTTCTCGGGGGCAGATCCGCCCTTAGAATCGCCTTTCCCCCCCACACCAAGAGGATTCGTCGTATCTCTCAGGTCGCCCGTTGCGCTGTCAGGCTCCACGATTCCCGAAATCGTATTCTCTCTACTGGGCTGTTCTTCCCTCACTAAGCGCAAGGCTTGCTCCAACGCGGCGATAAGCCGTTCGCAATCATCGTTGAAACGACTATGCCTGATTTCAAATGCATTGCGGCGGGACAATGGTTTGAGGTCTTCAGGAAGGTCGACGGCCTTTGGCATTGAGGCATCCTCTACCAAGACCGGGATCACTATTACGTTACGCTTAAGCGCCGCAGCTATTTCTATGCGAACGAAATCTTCCGGGTTGTCGAGTCGACGTCGACCTTTCTCATCAGACGAAACCAGCCAGTCTCTTCCAATAACCGCGATCAGCGCGTCACACGAACTTACGCTCTTTTCAATTGCGTCAACAAAGTCGACACCCGGGGCAAGGTTGGCGACATCCATGAAAATGCGATTTGAAGCAAAATGGCTATGTAGCCGATCATATAGTCGACCGGCCGACGCTTGACTGTCATCGATACGATAGCTAATGAAAATTTGGCCGCCCATCTCTTGCCTTAGCCATTGGCTATCCAAAACTGCCAAACGTGGGTGCCTTGGCCACGTGAGAGGCCGTGTTCACGTAAGCACTTATATCCGAACAGGGCCGGAAAGGTCAAGTCCAGCAACGGATACGAATTTGGTTTGCGCGCTGTCGCGGATGGTCAACACAGGTTTTCATCCGGTCGGCGAAATAAGGTAAGCGTCGGTGAAGAGCTCTCAATTTTAAGGTCAGCGCGGTCACTGAGATTAGCAACAAACTGAGCGAGGCGCTGGGGCGCTTTGCCCATCGCTAGCTCGAGAGCGGAGTATTATCCCTATCTGATCCTGAGTCTAACCCGAAAGAGATACATTACAAAAGAGGATGGCCTATCCTTACAAGAGGGAATGCCAAGAGGAAGACCAGTAGCAGCAATTGTTCTGAGCCCTGCAATTACATCGCCCAGAGCTGAAGGCGCGATTCAAACGGCGCAATTGTTCAAATCCTAGACATCACGCTCGTGACATCGCTACAGCTTGCCTCGGCCAAGCTAGAACAACTCGTGCGCAAGAACGCTCAGACAGTAGAGCGCAGCCGTCTCCGCGCGGAGAATGATCGGCCCCAGCGTAACCGGCCGGCATCCCATGCTCTTGGCGAGGGCGAGCTCCGCCGGCGTGAAGTCTCCCTCCGGTCCGACGAAGACGCAGACGCTCCGCGGGTTCGGGTAATCTGCCAGGACGCTCTTGATCCGGCGCGCGTCCGGCTGCAACGAGGCGATCAACATCAACTCGGAAGGCTCCTGTTTTTGAAAGAATGCCTTTGGACTTCGTGGAACCGCAATTTCCGGAAGTCTGTTTTGTCCGGATTGCTTGCATGCCTCGATGGCAATCTCACGCCACTTATCCCGCTTCTTCTCGGCATCCCTCACGTCCAGCTGCACAATCGTGCGGTCGGAAAATAGCGGCGCGATCCGTGCCGCCCCGAGCTCGGTCGCTTTCTGAACAATGAAGTCCATGTGCTTCCCCTTGGGAATGGCCTGCGCAAGCGTGATCGCACAATCGAGCGGTTGCGAGCCGAGCTTTGGACCAATTCGCAAGATCACCTTCCCTCCCTCGAGACCTACGATATTTCCCCGCGCTTCGCTCCCCTCGCCATCAAACACCGTCACGTGGTCTCCCACGCCGAAACGAAGCACGTTAAGAACGTGATGCGACTCGCCCTCGTCAAGAACAGGTGAAGGGGCATTCCACTCGTTGGGCGGAAGATAAAAGCGATGCATCTGGTCAAGTTGAAAGTTGAGGGTTGAAAGTTGAGAGGAAAGACAAATCCAGTGATTGCACAGATTTACACAAAGGGCTTCGGGCAACCGCCGATCGCCAGTTAGGACTCGTTCACCTATGGGGTCTTCTGCGATTCTCCGCACCCGAAGAACATTGCAAAGCTTTGCACGTTTCCCACCCTTCCCGGCCACCCTAGTCGGTGTAGCTCGGTGCAAACTGTGAACGATCAACTAACTTCCACCCTGTCCGCTGAAGCCTTCGCAGGCGGCCCTGTCCACTGAAGCCTTCGCAGGCGGACCTGTCCGCCGAAGGCTTGGCGTAGGCGGATCAACTCTCAACCATCAACTTCTTCCCCAGATACTCCTCCACTGCTTCCTGCCAGCGCCGCGGCACCATCCCTGTCACCGCGGTGAACTTGGCCGTGCTCACCATCGGTATGTGGCGGACGCGGCGCAACGAACGCCTTGAGGTCGGAGAGCGAGATCGGCTCCGCCTTGCGCGCCTTCAGCGGCAGTCCCGCGCGCGCGGCGAAGTCCAACGCGAATTGGCCATATTCGTGCCACGAACATCCTCCGGCATTGCACATGTGGTAGACCCCACCTGGCAAATCGCCATCGAGGAATGGACGCAGCCAGCGCGAGACATCCTCGGTGAACGTCATGCACGACGTCTTGTTGGCAATAGCTTCGACACGGTCGTTCGCGAGCGCCCGCTCGATGATCTGGTCCACAAAGCTCGGCTTGTCCGGACCGAACACCCAGGCGACGCGGACGGCCATGTGCCGCGGAGACGGCGCCAGCGCTGCCCGCTCGCCTTGGAGCTTCGTCCGGCCGTAATGGCTGAGCGGACGCGCCTCGTCCTCTTCGGTGTAGGGCGTCGTCTTGGCGCCATCGAAAACGTAGTCGGTGCTGAAATGGATGAACCGCGCCTGTTTTGCGGCGGCATCTTCGGCCATCACGCCCGGCGCGCGCGCATTGACGATCTCGGCCTCCTCGCGGTCCCTCTCGCAACGATCCACATTCGTCAGCCCGGTGCAGTTCACCAGCACATCGTAAGACTCGGACTCCAGAAGCTTTCCTAATGCCGGCAGGTCGGCCACATCGAGCTCCGGACGCGCCAGCGCCCGAACTTCATAATCCGGCGCCCACATCCGCGCCAACGCACCGCCCAGCCGCCCCTTGCTGCCCAACACCAGCACCTTCATAACAGCGACGCACCTGTAGCGCCGGTGTCCCCACCGGCGACGTTATACGCGAACGCTGCAAGCGAATCCCCACCGGCGACGCGAAAAATGCCACGCCCGCAGGCGCTACGCGCCAGCGTTGCGGGCGGGTCCCCAGCGCCGACACGACCGCTCTCATCACTGTGGAAAACGCTCGCACCGCCGCGCCCCAAAAAACCTCGCCCAAAGCACCCCGATGAAGACGATCCTTCGCCTCACTCTTCTTGACATCCGCTCCCCTCATCCCGCGACTTCGACCGGCTTGGCCAGCAGCGGTTCCCACCATTCGCGATTGTCGAGATACCACTGGACCGTCTGGCGAATCCCCTCGCGCGGATTATGCAGCGGCTTCCAGCTTAGCTCGGACTGGATCTTGCTTGAATCGATCGCGTAGCGTCTGTCGTGCCCCAGCCGGTCGGTCACGTAGCTGATCAACTCGCGCGGCTTGCCAAGCGTCTCGAGGATCAACTCGACCACGGCGATGTTCTCCATCTCGCCGTCCCCGCCGATATTGTAAACCTCGCCCGGCCTGCCTTCGAGAAGCACCGCCATGATGCCGCGGCAATGATCTTCCACGTGGATCCAGTCGCGCACGTTCAAGCCGTCCCCATAGACCGGCAGCTTCTTGTCCGCGAGCGCGTTCGTGATCATCAGCGGGATCAGCTTTTCCGGGAATTGATATGGACCGTAGTTATTCGAGCAGCGCGTGATGACGACCTCCTGGTCGAACGTCTTGAACGCCGCCAGCGCGAGCAAATCAGCCGACGCCTTGCTCGCCGAATACGGCGAACTCGGATCCAGCGGCGAGGACTCCGTGAACTTCCCCGTCGGCCCGAGCGAACCATAGACTTCGTCCGTCGAGATCTGGACGAAGCGCTTCACGCCATGCTTGCGCGCCGCTTCGAGGAGCACTTCGGTGCCGATCACGTTCGTGTGAATGAAATTCCCCGGATCCGTAATGCTGCGGTCGACATGCGATTCGGCGGCAAAATTCACGATCGCGTAGAACTTGTGCTGGGAGAGGATCGCCTCCATCGCCTCGCGGTCCGCGATGTCGGTCTGGAAGAACTCGTACCGATCCGCATGCTCTTCCGCCACGCCGGCCAGGTTCTCCGGGTTTCCCGCATAGCTGAGCACGTCGACGTTCGTGACGAACTCCGGCTGGTAGTGCTCGAGCACGAAGCGCACAAAATTGCTCCCAATAAACCCACACCCGCCTGTAACCAGAAGACGCATCGCCGGCAGCATCTATCAGACCGCAAAGTCATGCGGCAATGCGCAAAATACAAGGCGAGCAGCCGACGCCAACCGGTACACGACGCTGAAGCGAGCCATAAGAAGCAATAATGCCCACATGGATATAAATCGAGTTCATTCTGCTCATTTATGTTTGCTTGGTATGAAAAAAATCTGGCCAGATTCAAAATGACGATGCTAGAAGCGCCGGGTGTCTTCGCCTCTCTATGCCGAAATACCTACTGCCAGCTCCCCTTACCTTCTATCCTGATTAGCGTCCTTTTGACCGTGAGCCCGGCAAGGAGCGAAATACCTAATCAAGCGCTTAACCAGTTTTTGGCTGGCCAAATTGCACCAGACCGCCACGAGTTCGGTGAAATTCAGATGACGAGAGCCGACATTTCGCAGTGGCTCCAGAAGCTTCGCACGGCCAAGCACCCGCAGGAGCGAGGCACCGCAGTCGCGAATCTTCAAAATTGCGCCTGGGTGCTTTTGGAAACTCCGGCGACAACACCTGCGGCGCTAGAACTGCTTAACCAATGGGTGGTGCCCAATGTCACCCTTCTGCGAAGCAAGCCGCGAACAAGCGCTTGCTCTTGGGAGAATGTCGTCCAAGGCGCTTATGCCTGCTACAAGAAGGCTGGCGATGCGCATGGTCAAAGGCGCGTTCTCGAGTTGCTTTCGACACAAGCGCGCGACCCCGACCTTCGCGATTTGGCCACGATTCGCCTGGCAGGATTAAAAGCTTCTCAAGGCAGCCTCAAGGAAGCGGTCGATGTCGTCCGCAAGACTGACCCTAATGGCAAACTCGCCCAACCTCGCGCCAAATTGCTGCAAGACTGGCAGCAACAGCTCCAACCCAAAAAGTCCGCAATGAGAACTGCGCATCTGATAGCTTGTGTGATAGTCGGCGTAACTTTTCATGCGTCAACTTCGCTCCTGCTTGGACAAGATGTGCAGGAACTCATTTACGACGTTACCGAGATGGCCAATGGTTCGGTTGAACAGGCACGCCTCGAGGCGCAGCGGCAAGCGGAAGGAATCGGGCCCTCCTATAGAAGTTATCAGAAAAATGAGCGCAAATCCTTCTCCGGAGAATATACTCCACCCGAGTTGCCCGAAGATAAAAAGGGCCGATTCGTCTACGGGCTTGCGCTATTCGCGGATGACGGTTGTAACGTGACCGTAGAAGGAAGTCAGATTCACTCACACTTGCAACAGCCTCAGCACCTGCCTGAATCTTGAAAAGTCATTTCACGTGCTTCCGGTCGCGGTCGGGCCGGGACAACCGATTAACATAACGGTAGATTATTCGAACACGATCTACAACGAGGACGCCCGAGGGCCCGGGATATCCCGACGTCGACGGATGTGCGTTGTTTCTTTACTTGATCCCCGTAGAACTTGCTGTCGACGCAAATAGCGACGGACAGATCCAACTCGGCAGGGCTAGGGATAGAACAGACCCAAATGAGCCCTTTCGTTTCTGGTGCAATGATGACAACGATGGAACCGGCAATGGGGCAGAAGTTTATAGGCGGAGCCGCAGGACTCGTCGGATACGGAAATCGCAGAGCAAACGCGACCTTGGAAGACTTTGCCCGACTGTGGCTGCGTATCGGTGGACTCCATAAGGAAATCGCGTGCTGGCACAATCAAGATTGGCCTGAAATGGCGGAATAGCACGAATCCAAGCATCAAACTGTATCAGGCCGCTGAGGCCAATGGAAGGACACGATATCTCGAGCGCAATGGCCCAGCAACTTCGCAAATCAGCGGCGATTACAGGACGGCCAAGGCGACGGTGACTGGCATAGCCGCCGGCAATCCTTCCAACGAGTGTCTTTTCAACCTTTACGCGAGCAAAGGCCTAACACCTACTTCTTATTCGAAGGTGTATCGGAAGGTAAAGGGCAGCTCGTTGTTACCCTCCATAATGCTAACGGAACCGAGACCGCCGAAGGTCCCGGCGTGTGGCTAGACTTGATGAACATTAAAGAGCATGTACGCACGCGCTTCGGCAACACCAGACACTCTAGTCAAACCCTACGAATCCGATAGCTCCGACATTTGACGATTCCGATTTCAACTTTACCGCCGACGCTTACACAACTCCAACGAATGAAGAGAAG
The DNA here is from genome assembly GCA_963706955.1 of uncultured Verrucomicrobiae bacterium. Classification (GTDB taxonomy): domain Bacteria; phylum Verrucomicrobiota; class Verrucomicrobiia; order Chthoniobacterales; family Terrimicrobiaceae; genus DASTFP01. The sequence continues at coordinate 146,143 of CAVPOC010000008.1, forward strand.
AAGGCGTTGGTTTTCGTGCATGGGTGGAACATGAGCGATGAAAGCTATTTCAGTTTCAGTGAGACTATGTTTAAGCGCATGTGGCACCAGGGCTTTAGTGGGCGATTTTGTGCCTTTCGGTGGGCAACCCTGACGAGCTTGGATTCATACAATACGAGCGAGTATCGGGCGTGGAAATATGGACGATCACTCCACAACTATGTGGCAAGTTTGCCTGGCGATTACCTCAAGAGCGTGGTCGCGCATAGCATGGGCAATGTAGTGACCGGTTCTGCGTTGCAACGTGGCATGTCAATCGATCGCTACTTTCTCATGGAAGCAGCTGTGCCAGGTGGCTGCTACAACGATGCTGTAAATAATTACGAACGCTTTACGGTCGAAGAGGAGATTCGCCCAACACCCCACAGCATTCTCGACTTGGGCTATCAGCTTTACCTACAATCTGTTTACACGAACGTTGCGAGCGTAGTTAACTTCTACAATGTGAATGACTTTGCGCTTGCGACCGGTACGTATCCACTAATTGGCAGTACTAACTGGGAACAGAATCAAATATCCTACAAACCCGATGCCAATGCGACTTTGCATGGCAATAAGGTTTATGCCTACGATTCCGGACCTGCAAACGAACCTTATCCTGTTGGACAACGCTGTTTTTTAAGAAGTGTCCACCCTCCGTTTGATCAACGGCAGGTCAGCGACATGCATGAATCGATGGCCTATGTAGCGCGCCCTCGATCCAAGGCTCTGGGAGCGGAACCAAACAGCACGACTATCTTTCCAAACTCCCTCGATTTAGCAGCACGGTATGGATTTGGCGGTGGACGATCGGATCATAGTGGTCAGTTTGACCGACGTATTCAGCAGGTACACGAGCTGTATAATGCAATCTCGGACGAGCTTAAGTGACTTTGATGTCGAAAAGTATAGTCATAGCAGCATTCACCGCACTCGTTTTGATAGCGACCGCCGTCCTCTGGTGGCGCAGTCGCCCTTCGGCGACGGAATCTTCGCTAAACCATGTCAAAGCGACAGCTACACCGGTCCCAAAGGAGCCTCAGGTGCTTCTTGATGAATATCCGCAGTTGTCTTTGCGAGATCGCCCTCGACAAGAGGTAATCAAGGCATTCAACGAAAACACAAAACGTGACCCGCGTTACGAATGGAAGATCCCAATCCGTTTCTTTGGGAAGGTTGTCGATCAAGATGACAATGCTGTTGCCGACGCCTTGGTTCATTTTCAGTGGGTCAACCTCCAAGGGAATGAAGGAGTGGAGGAAGCCGAAGCAACAACTGACCAACAAGGCCGGTTTTCCCTCGAGGGCAAGAGAGGAAAACGGTTAAGCGTAAGAATATCGAAGAAGGGCTATTACGATGTGACACGAGACGAAAACCAGCTTGACTTTGAGTATGCCAATCCTGCTGAGCATGTCTTCTACGAGCCCGACGCGAGTAATCCAGTGATCCTTCGAATACGAAAAAAGGGAAAAATGGAAGAGCTAATTGCTAATGAAGTACTGCTTGACTTGCGTGGCCAAGGCGCGACGGCAACGGTTGACTTAGTTACAGGCAACGTGTCGCCATCGAACGGTCAACTTCAAGTGGCGGTTTGGAAACCGGGTATCACGGCCGAACAGATCAACACGGGCAAGGTCTTTCCTTACGAGTGGCGCGTTCAGCTTAAGATCAATGGCGGCGGTTTAGCTGAATACACGGATGTCGATCCGTTCGAAGCTCCGAAATCAGGCTATACTAGTCAGTATGATGCCCTTCTGCAGCCGACCCACGGAGCCAGCGCTGATGTTACGGTGGACAAGCAGTTTTACTTTTACTTTGGCCAACCGCCTAAGTACGGACGATTCCAGCTACGGACAAATGGAGATCGCGCCTCCGTTTTCATTAAATCTTGGCTGAACCCCTCCGGTTCTCGCAATTTGGAGTATGACGCCCCCGAAGAGGACCCTTAACACTTCTCGTCACATGAAGAAGGAGAATAGAAGAAAAAGTGGAGATTCAGCGAAGTCGTAGAGCTGTCACTGGTGCGCCCTTGTTAAACAGATAATTGGTCCCTAGCTCGCGATTTCCGGATCATTGTCAACACCATAAATAATAGTAATAGGTAATAGGATCGTGTGCCATGAGCGGGCGCTAGATGGTGGTGATGGCGAGGAGCTTGCGGAGTGTGTATGCGGGCGCCTATTACCATGTGATCGCGCGAGGAAACCGTCGTGAGGAGATATTTTTGGATGAGGAGGACCGGTGCTTTTTCTAAACGCTGTGTCGGAGGTGTGCGCTCAGACCGTTTGGATGGTGCACGCGTGGATGATCATGGGCGATCAGACCGTGGCGTCTTGCGGATGGCTGGCGGCAAGCCTGAAAATGCGGAGCACGGCGAACGTGAGTCAGACGTTGAGAAGAACCGAATGGAAGAGCCTCTTAAAGAGGCCGCCCCGAACGCTCGCCGAGTATATCGCGAAGGAAAGAAGCTGAATCAATTTGCACACTGAACCCCAATGCGGACCCCCGCTCGATGGAGAGGTTAGGCAGCCCTTTCGGGTGGCGCTCCGCGGTAGATGACCTCGAAACGCTCGCAGACGATTGGCATTCTCGGACTTGGCACTCTTCTAATACGTTTGCATACTCTTCCGAAGTACGCCCAATGGACTTCGCGCCAATAGCGCAATGATCCATCGCCTTCGCCTTCGATAGCGGCAAACTCCTCACTGACTTCCTCGAAGGGAACAGTCGCCACCGCCTTGGTTTCGATGACACACAGCGGCTCACCTTGCCAGTTGGTCACGACGCTAAGGTCGCTGGGCTTGGGAGGTGGCCTGTTTTCCGCTTCGAAGGACCAGGCCAACCCAGCAGTCGCTCGCTTCGTTCCGACAAGAACGAGCCGTCCGAGCTCATTTGCAGCTGGTTCGTTGTCGTCGAAGTGGAAGGCCTCGTAGAAGCGGGCTTGAACATCACCTCCGACGATGGCTTGAAACTCGAGCCAGAAGGGCTGAATGGAGTGGGGGATGGTCATTAGGCTCTCGGTTGCAGCGCGTGGCTGAGCAGCAGTGTCAGCCCAGGCATTGTGTTCCTCGCACCAGTGGCGCAAGAATATGATTTGCGCAAGCTGGACGCCCTCGAGCGACGCTAGCTAGAAAAGGCATTTACGAGCATGCTCGTGATAATTCCCGCGATCATGACAACGTTGTGGCCCCAAATCAGGACGTTGAGTGCGGCTAGGAAAACAACTAGAGTGTTCATAGAGTGTTTATTGGGTAGAACGGTTTTTGCGGGCTGGGGTTTCCGGTTATTTCGGAGATCGCCTCGAACGCAGAGACCCGCCTCGGACATGCAGAATCCATTGACCTTCATGGCTGCACTGATTAGCTCGTGCGCCCCGTGGAACAACGTCGCCCCTTCCGACGCCAGCCAACCGATCACAATTTCGGCTCGTCCTTGATGCTCGCCGTTACGGCCTCAGAACCAGCTAGTTCCACGTTTTACTACAAGCGCGGTGTTGGCCTGGCGGGCTCGGACGCCCGTCCTCGGCATTAAAGAGGTCCGCGAGAAGTCCGAGGGCGAGAAAGCCTGCGGTCAAGGATTTGATCGACCACTTCTCGCAGCAGGCCTTAGAGGCATATTCCGACCGCACGAGAAAGGATGTCTTGGCGTTTCCTCACAAGTCCCCAACATTAATAGGATAGCGGCAAAAATTCTGGCCAGAAATCCCGAAACTGCGCGTGAGTAAGGATTCGCTTTTAGAGCGCCACCGAAAGAGCTAAGAGCATCGTAATCCTGTGCGAACCTCGAGAGTGTTGGTCTTTGTGGATGAATCCAACGTCGTCAGCTCAGTGCGGCCACTCGGTCGAAAACTAGACTGGCTAAAGCTCCGCGATCACCTCGCGAGTGCCGATCGGGGACGGGAATTAATCGAGATGGTCATCTACGCTGGGTTACCTCCTCCAATACCCGACTGGCAAACTGAACGAGATAAGAAGAACAAGTTCCTGCATTGGCTTCGCTCCAACGGATTCCTCGTAGTGGCGAAAGATGGCTCGCCCGGAGATGGCAAACATTACAAGGCAAACGTCGACGTCTTGATGGCGATCGATGCAGTCGAGCTTTCCGTCGAGATGCGTCCCGACGTCGTCGTTCTGGTGACGGGCGATGCTGATTTTGCACACCTAGCTTTGCAGCTCCGGCGGCGTGGGATTCGAGTGGAAGTGGCTGCGACCGCTCAGACGCTGGGCACTGGATTGAAGGGCGCAGCAAATGAGGTGATCGACCTGGTTCCTCTGTTTGAAACATTTGAGCCAATGACACCCGCCGATTAGGCGAGCGTTTCAAGAACTCGCTCGACGTTGTGAAGGTCCAGGAAACTCGGCATTGTGCCAGCTTTACCCGGAACTCTGCGAGCAGATGGGGTCGGTCCTATAATTTAAACATGCGGCACGGCTTAGCCTGCATGCTCTTTAACTTTTCAGGACAGCGGTGGGAATCGATCGTCTTCGTCACAATCGCTCCTGCAAACCTGCCGACGCCAAATTCGGCTTCGCAGCGATCTCTCGGGTAGCCAACTACTGCCATCTGTATAAGGATGTGTATTATAGGACTGACCCCGCACCGCCACATATCTTGTTCTATCATCGGAGCAGTCACGACTCCGGCACCTCAAACACTTCACTCGGCGAGACTGTTTGCCTAAAACCGTTTGTGGATGTGAATCCTCCTGGCGCGGGAATTACGCCCCGGTGTGCCGGGCTTTGCAGAGATGCTTTCAAATTTAGGGAGACACCAAAAGCATGAGCGGCTCTTCTGGCCGGTCATCCAAGACTTTCGGAAGACTTAGCCTGACACGTTAATTCTCAAGGACCTACCAAGAACCAAAATCTCCCTTGAACTTTGCGGGTATTGCCTTCCTAACTTCGACTGCAAGCGCCTTTCGGACTTCCTTGCGAGCCATTGTCGTTCCGTCTTCGCCTCTTTGGGTATCCTCTTGTTGGTTGTGCTTTATCGCTTCGTCCTGCGGAGCTGCTGTTTTCGGCTTCTGGCTATGAATAACGCCACTGACTTGAGGCGTAGAGGTATGATCCGAATTTGAACTATCCGGAGATTCGTGCGCCTTGATGCTGGACTTGATCGAAGTGTTTGCCCTCTTCTCCGCTTTTTCTCTGTCGATTCTGGCTGTCTTGCTCACAAGCGCCTTTCGGATTTCCATGCCATCCATTGTCGTTCCGTCTTTGCCTCTTTGGGTATCCTCTTGTTGGTTGTGTTTTATCGCTTCGTCCGGCGGAGTTGCTGCTGTTTTCTGGCTTTGAATAGTGTCACTGACTTGAGGCGTAGAGGTATGATCCGAAATTGAACTATCCGGGGAATCGTGCGCCTTGATGCTGGACTGGCTCAAAGTGTTTGCCCTGTTCTCCGCTTTTTCTCCGTCGATTCTGGCTGTCGCGCTCACAGGCGCCTTTCGGACTTCCCTGCCATCCATTGTCGTTCCGTCTTTGCCTCTTTGGGTATCCTCTTGTTGGTGGTGTTTTATCGTTTCGTCCTGCGGAGTTGCTGCTGGCTTCTGGCTTTGAATAATGCCAGTCACTTGAGGCGTAGAGGTATGATCCGGATTTGAACTATCCGGGGAGTCGTCGGCCTTGATGCTGGACTTGCTCAAAGTGTTTGCCCTGTTCTCCGCTTTTTCTCTGTCGATTCTGGCTGTCGCGCTCACAGGCGAAAAGACAAGAAACAACGCATAGGCCGCAACTAGCAGTACCACCGAACCAAGAAGAAGCAATGCAGCCTTCTTCCGGGGCGAAGATTTGATCACCTCGGGAGAGGGCGTAGAGGTCTTTATGCCCGAGTGAGCCTCCGCCCCAGCATGGATGCTTTGCCACCATTGAGCGTCATGATTGCTGATGCGTTCAAAGGCGGCCAGCTGCTCGATCATCGATTCCCTGCCTACGATTGTCTCCACCAAGTCGCCTGCCAGATTCTCAAGTGCTTGGTCGCTGTGCTGCTCTGCTAGGAGAAGAACGCGATGAGCTTTCCTGTACATAACCCTGGATCCACACGAAAGATTCGCGTCAGCGAGCGCGGTCTGTGGATAATTCCTGCAAAAGTAGACGTTGAGTCTCCTAACGTGGCGCGCTCGTCTTTGCTGTGGATCCTCTCCATTGGCGATCGCTTCGAGCAGTTCGAAGCCAAATTGCGAGACGTCCGGTTCGTTCATTTGCTTGCCCAGCGCAATCCCTGCACGAGCTAATTCTTCGTCTGATTGTGTACCGTTCATTTTCATGCGGTGCGTTGCGGAGCTTACTTATCCCACCCCGTAGAAGCAAAGGCGTGACCAGAAGCTGCTTCATGTTGCCTTATGGAACCCCTCTGTCCAGATCATTCCCATACTCAAGAGCAGGAGCCGTACCTGGTGGGGCTCCCGGAAACACGCGCTTGCCTTCAGCCAGCCCGGTAGGACTGGAGCAATTGGGCAGCAGATGCGCTCGGTTCGAGCAGATGGGGTCGGTCCTATAATTTACATGTTGCCGCGCAGATTGGCTTGCATGCTTCCCTTAGCTCACCCACGGGAAAAGCGATTAAGCGCTCGACTGCTTTTGTTGCCGATCGCTCCTGCAAGCGCCAGGCTCCATGTCGGCTACCGTTTTCCCATTTCCTGTAACCCTTAGTTCGGCCGCTCCGGCAAACTCTCGCCGCAATTTCCTAACAACACATGCTGGCTTGAGAGATGTATTTTATAGGACTGACGCCGTCCATTTGGTTCAATCTTCAAGTCCTGACCCCTATAGTCGACGCGCGTGACGGGGCAATGCGGTCACTGCTCTGCCAGGAAAATGGTCAATCACTCTGGCTTAACTCTGGTTTGCATATCCTGAGCCTTTATTACTCGTGAATGCGCAGCAGATGCTCCCAGGCGCGGAAGTCTCCATTGAAACCCAGGCTCTGCGCGATCTGGTAGCTTGAGAGGACCTCCCGCTCGATAGCCTTGTTTCCCTTGTTGGGGCGCTCGCAGACTTGCCGATACTGCTTTCTTGCCTGGTAGAGATGCGCCACGAACTTGTCAGCTTCACTTGATTCCAGCAGCGCCATCAACTTGGCAAGCGTCTCCTGTGTGGCCTTCGCCAGCGAACTTCGATGCCGCGAACCTCTCAATCGCGAGCGGGCTTCCACTCACTCAAGTATTCGGGGCTGGTGCCCGCTATCCAATTCTAGCTAAATTTGCCGGGCTGGACTCGGTTTCCACGGCCCTCGCGAAGCATGGCCCCATGAAATTCCCAATCTGTCTCAACGCCTTGTGAAACCCTTACGGGGTCGTCGCATGCCCCATTTGCCGCAACCGTAGTTTAGCTAACGATGGCAAACTTGGGTTGCGAATAGTCTAATGCTCTTAACGAGATGCGCCATTAAACCACTTAGTAACAAAACTAATGTAAAAAGCATTTTCAACAAGTTTACTACTTATCGCTTGATTCCGCTAAGCTTCGTGGTAGCGATTGCGCCTCAAAACCGACAATTGTGGCTTCAAAACTCCCAGTCTTAGTGTTTGCGCTCGCTTTGGCGCAGGCAAGCATTGCTCAATCACAGATCTCGTTCGAATGGGTGACCATCGGCGATCCTGGTAACCACAATGATCCGCTAACCGATGTTCCAACCGGCGGTGTGACGCCACCTCCGCGCGGTGCGGTCCCATACGTCTACAGCATTTCGAAGTATGAAACCAGAATTGGCCAATACACCGCTTTTCTTAATGCCGTGGCAAAATCCGATCCCCATGGCCTGTATCATCCGGACTTGGGCAAACTGGAGCAGATCAGGGGCGTACAACTTCCTTTCGGCACATCCTCAAGAAACACTTAGACATGAAAAAGCGACAAGCTTTACAAACGGCCCAGCGTAACGTCCGACTCGGAAAGGCGATTTGCGTAGCCGTCGCCGTTCTCCTTGTAGGTGGTGTAGCCAACTTCGCGGCCTTCGGCATAATACGTTTTGAATATGACTTCACGTCGGAGACCGGAAGAGTCTTTTCTCAGGATCCTATCCCAGAGGGCATTACCTTTTCGGGCCTTACGTTGAACAACGTTGTCAAGCTCGGGCCATCCCCAATTCCCGGCATAGGAGGTACTTTATTTGGACCATGGGACCCCCCAATAGATCACTATATATCGTTTACAATTTTCGCGCCATCCGGATACCAGTTGCACGTGACAAGCTATGATGCGTTTGTGACAATTGGGGCTATTGCCCAGCTTGAATTGTCTGGTCCTGGCACCTCGGAAGAGGTCAAGATGCGCATCTTCAAAGGCGCTGGTATTCAAGATCCGCGTCCACTTTCTACTTTAAGGGGAGAGCTCAGTCTGATCTCCACTTACATGTTGGAAGTTGGATCCGGCAGCGGGGACGGTGCCTATGCGACAGGCACGATGGTCACAGTGATCGCCGACCCGCCGCCGACAGGCCAGCATTTTGCAGGCTGGTCGGGTGACATTGCCATCCTTTCCAATCCGTTCCTGGCCACCACGACGGCGATAGTACCCTCCATGAATGTGAAGATTTTCGCGATGTACTCGGAGCTGCCAACATATACTGTAACAGTGACAAACGGGAGCGGCGACGGAAACTATCTCGCCGGAGCGCAAGTTGCGATCTCCGCGGACGCGGCGCCCCCGGGCCAGCAATTCGCGGGCTGGACCGGGGAGGTGACCTTCGGCGATGCCTCGTCGCCAACGACCACCTTCACGATGCCGTCTTCTGCAGTTGAGGTCACGGCGACCTACTCTGATTCCACTGGCACCGGTACGGGCCTGCGCGGGCAGTACTACAACGACAGCAGTAGTGCGTCGTATCCGCCGGCCAATCCGTTCGCGGGTTCCCCGGTTCTCACCGGCACGGACGCCACGGTGGATTTTAGCTGGGCCGGTGGTTCGCCCGGTTCTCCGGTCACCTCAAATTTCTTCTCGGCAAAGTGGACCGGCCAGGTGAAGGCGCCTATGACGGGAAGCTACACCTTCACGGTCACCGGCGATGATGGAGTGCGCCTGTTCCTCAATGGCGTCAAGGTCATCGATGGATGGAGAGATCAGGGTGCCACGCCTTACACCTACACCACGACGCTAACTGCGGGCACATTGTATAACATCGAGCTGCACTACTACGAGCATGAGGGTGACGCCGCGTGCCGGCTGCAATGGAGCTATCCCGGACAGACAACTCAGGCTATACCGCAGAGCCAGCTCTATCCGACCATGGAGGAAACGCCGGGCACAGGTCTGCGCGGGCAGTACTACAATGACGGCAGTAATACGACGTATCCGCCGGCCAATCCGTTCGCGGGTTCCCCTGTGCTTACACGCACGGATGCCACGGTGGATTTCACCTGGGACACCAGTTCGCCAGGTTCCCCGGTTACCTCCAATTTCTTCTCAGCGAAGTGGACCGGCCAGGTGAAAGCGCCCGTGACGGGAAGTTACACCTTCACGGTCACTGGCGATGATGGAGTGCGCCTGTTCCTCAATGGCGTCAAGGCCATTGATGCATGGAAAGATCAGGGTGCCACGCCTTACTCCTACACCACCGCGTTAACGGCCGGCACATTGTATAACATCGAGCTTCACTACTATGAGCATGAGGGTGACGCCGCGTGCCGGCTGCAATGGAGCTATCCCGGACAGACGACCCAGGCTATCCCGCAGAGCCAACTCTATCCCACTGTTGAGGCAACACCGGGCGCAGGCCTGCGCGGGCAATACTACAACGACAACAGCAGTACGCCGTATCCACTGGCCAATCCATTCGGCGTTTCTCCGGTGCTTACACGCACGGACGCCACGGTGGATTTCAACTGGGGCGGTGATTCGCCAGGGTCCCCGGTAACCTCAAATTTCTTCTCGGCGAAGTGGACCGGCCAGGTCAAGGCGCCTGTGACGGGAACCTACACCTTCACGGTTACCGGCGATGACGGAGTGCGCCTGTTCCTCAATGGCGCCAAGGTCATTGATGCATGGAGAGATCAGGGCGCCACTCCTTACTCATACACCACGACGTTAACGGCCGGCGCACTGTATGACATCGAGCTGCACTATTATGAACATGAGGGTAACGCCGCTTGCAGCCTGCAATGGAGCTATCCAGGAAAGGCAACCCAGGCTATCCCCCAAAGCCAGCTCTATTCGAATGAATCGACCCAGGGTCATGAATTAGATCAAGAGAATGTGCCGATTGGTGGATCAGGAGGACTTGAGATAACCAGAAATCAAACTGTGGCTCAATCGTTTTCTATATCAAAGCCTGGGAAGTTGTCGAGAGTCGATATTATAGATATTAGGCATCACAGATGCCCTCCAAAAGAGAGCTTATATATATCGCTTATCGATATGTCAGGCGACCAGTTGGGACAGAACACATACTATACGAGAGAGGTCTACCCACACGAAGTTAATGGAACAATCTCGTTGGAATTCGGTAATTACGCGCCAACTGTATCTAAGGGCGACAAATACGCCATTTATTTGAAGACAGATGCAGAGCCAAGTGGATGTACATATGCATGGGGCGGTGGGATTGAAACTTACGATGGCGGGGACACATTTATCAATGAGAGGAAAAACATCAGGGACATGAAGTTTAGGTCATACGTCACAGACAAATAGGGGTTCTCTCAACAGTCGGGGGGTCACGATGGGGTCAGATCTTTGACTTATGACATTTGCGCGATCTCCTTCTGCAGAATCCTGAACGCGCGGTCCAGACCGGCATTTTCTGGAATCCTCCTTGTCAGGCGGCGCACAGCTTGGGCCACCGCCGAGTCATCGATCCCGCCGGCCCATTCGGCGAGTTCTCGGTAAAGAAGGGGTCATCGGTAAGAAGGGGTCAGGACTTGAATCTTGCGCAGACGACAGGGGACAAATTCATCCGTTTCTTTTTCTCGTTGCTATTCCTCCTATATCCCACATGTGGGTCAGCTCGGATAGTCGTGCTCACTCTAGAAAAGCGCCACGTATTTGACAGAGCTGACCCCATGCCCCCTCTGTGATACTCCAAGCGCGACTGCCGTGGCATCCTGCTCCTGACAACGGCTGCAGAATACTCAATGTTCAAGTCCTGACCCCTTTCGTCGTGCACGGCGACATTGTGGTCATCGACTCTCACGAATCGATCAACACAGCTTTCTGGGGCGAGAACATGACGATGTCGGCGCTCAATCGAGGTGTGGTTGCCGCAGTGATTGATGGTGCGTGTCGGGATGTCGAGGAAATCCGGAGGATGAGGTTTCCCGTGATTTGCAAGGGAGTTGTTCCCAACGTAGGCGCAATCGCAGGCTATGGGCACGTGAACGTGGCGATTCAGTGCGCTGGAGTGTCGGTTTTGCCAGGGGACATCATTGTTATCGATGGCAACGGCGTGGTTGTCGTGCCAATGGAAGAGGCTGCTGCGATTCTGCAGGGGGCGCAGCGCCTACTGGATACGGAGCGTCTCCTTCAGGAGAAAATCAAAGCTGGCGCGACAATCGGCGAGCTTGTTAACGTCGACGAGATCTTTCGGACAGCGTTCTCGTATCAGAATAAGGCGCTGGAACACGGGTGATATCCCAAGGCACTTACGCAACAGTTATTCTTGGCCCAAGCCCCCGGGACAATGCCTACGTGTTGATGGCGGACTTCGGGGGGCCCGCTCCCACCAAGGTAACGCCTGCCCATTTCGCAACAGCCTCTTTAGTTTAGTTAGGGTATTCGCTGCCAAGCGGGAATGACTGCCATTTCTCCTCGCCACTAGCGAAGATGGCACCGAGGCGGTGCGTTGTTTGCTCTTCGAGTCGGGCCGAATCGGCCAGCCAAATATCGATCATCTTTTGCGTCCAACCCCACGGGTTAACACAGATGACGCACACGCCACCCGCCACATACCTGCACCGGGAGTGAGGGATATTTCCCGTCGATCCGCCAGCTATAGAGCCGACCAATGAGGGTGGTGGTTTTTACCATCCCCTGATGCTGGATACCGTTCCGGTAAATGTTCCAAAACCGCTTGAAGAAGGTGTGATTCACGCCGAGGAACTCCGCCGCTTTGTTTTGAAACGGGGCACCGTCTTGTACGTCTTGGGTGCCAGTCATTGAGCGGAAATACCGCTCGCAGAGGAAGAGGCCGATGGACATGGCTACGAATGCGCCACCGCCGCCCTCGACGGATTTGATAGCCTCAAAAGGCTCGATATACCACCGCGTGAATTTCTCACGGGAAGTTGTAGGGACGCCCATTATTTCCTGCGCGGTGGGGTGGGTTTCGGGAGTTCGAGGTCCTTCCTTGCCTTCTCTTGCAAAGCCAGAAGCCGCCTTTGCAGGTCAAATGCCTGCTTGTAGAAATCATCCGTTTTGTTGTAATAGCGGTTAAAGTTTCGAGCGCAGTGGAGCTGATCGGCAAGCGACTGCTTGCCCCATTGGTCAAGGGGGTTTTTCTTGGGCATGGTATATCGCTGCCAAAGAGCCCGCAGCCTGTCGAGGCTATCTAAGCCTCTGAGCATTGGTTTCACGCCCCGCCACTGCATTAGAATGAGCATTCTCGTCGACCATCCCTCCGGCGAGTTCAAGGTCATGGGGGCGCAAAGGACAGATGTGGCGCTGACCAGCAAAAGAGCCATCAGCGTTGCAAGCACTATCCACTCGTGAGCGACTAGACCTGCCCGAATTTCTCTCGTCGGTCTCTAAAGGGGACAACGCCGAGTCGCCAAAGTTAAAACCGCTCAGACTAGTCCGAGCTGTTTATCCAATCCCTTTCGGTCAAAATACACTTCTTCTGAGCGAATCTTGTCTCCCTCCAGGTGAAATATGGAAGCTCCGCGAAGTGTGACTGAGCGTCCAGAGGGAGGTTTGTCATCGGCTCCCGGACCGGAGTTCGTGCCACGCACTATCCACTCGTGAGCGACTACACCTGCCCGAATTTCGCCGGCCTCGATAACCTCTACAGACAAGTCGGGAAAGGCCGTCCACACTCCTTTAACGAAGGCGGCAAACTCCTGTCCGCTGACACCCTCCGGCGGAGTATCCGGACTGCGGTATGTGCCGCCTTCAATGAATGCTCCTACAAGCGCGTCAGCGTCTCGTCTGTTCCACGAATCATGGTAGCGTTGGGTTACGTCTTCAGCTTTCATGTGGGGCGAATCAAGCCAGTGACGGTCGAATTAAAACCAGCCAACTTTTTCCTTTAAACCCGTTGAAGGTGTTTTGGCAAGGGGTCATTTGAGATTCTTTGAGGCATGGCGGAATCTCCATACGGAACTCGGATTCACGTAGTTTTGCCTTCCGTATCACCAAACCAGAAGATCCCCGTTGCCTGTGAGAATGTCATTGCGGAGTCGATGTTGCACCGAGCACCGACGACAACCTCTTGACTTTGTTGACGATGACCCAAACACGTGCTGCCAGATCACGCCAGCGATCGGCGTGCCAGCCATGAATCCCAAGACGACGATTTTTTCTTTCTCATTTCATCGCCCGGCGGCTGCGTTACGCCATGCCGCTCATAAATCAGCGCTTCATTTCGGTTCGAGTTGAAATACGATCAGGCGCGGGTTCCTGAGCAGGCAACGGGAGCGGCTTTGCAGCTCTTCAAAGAGACGCGGGTAGATTTCCAGCCACCAGAAGGCCGAAAACAGGAAAATCAAGTATCTGACGCCCTGGCGTTGCAGCCGCTCCAACTCCTGGAGCGCGGCTTCGTCGTTGACAGGAGCGCCCCAGTCCACGCCGTTGCGCTCGACGAAAAAGAACCGCCGATAGGCGGAGAGTTCCGCGTCCGTCCAGCGGTTTTCGGGGTCAACGAAAGCGACTGGTTCCCCTGGCGGTATCAGAGCCCTGACCTCTTCGATAGATTGGTCAGTCTGCGAGCCCGCAAGGCCATCAATCGCTTCCTGGAGAGCGAGCACTTCCCGATCGAGCCGATCTCCGCGACGTTCTATGCACAGGACATCGCCGTGCGACGCATCCTTGTAAGCAACGAATTCGCGAGCGTAGAGGTCCGAGATGAGTGACTTGGTTTTCTCCCGTTCTGCGTTTCTCGGATGCAGCTCCATCACGATTTTTCGGACCGTTCGCAGATCAATCTCCGAGAACAGTTCGAATTCCCCGCCTTCGATGTCTATCACGAGCACGCTGGGCTGGATCCGCGCGATTTCTGCATTCAACAGTTTCGCAGGCACCCTCACCGCCCTCGTCCGCTCACCCCGCGAGGTGAGCGACGACTTCAGAAAGGTCTCTTCGAGGTAAAAGGTGCGCTCGCCGCCCTGATGGGCCAGGACACAGATTTCTAGATGCGGAGAAACCCCATTCAGCTCGTATGTGTCCCGTATCACCGCCTCCAGCTCTGGGTTTGCCTCGAACGCATAAATGTTTTCTGAACCTACCACCTTTGCACAATGCGAAGACAAAAAACCGATGCCTGCCCCGATCTCCATCACGACGTCTGTTGGTGCCAGGATGGCAGACAAGCCTCGCATCTCCTCCTGCTCATAATTTCCGGACAGGATGCGTTCCCTAATGTTTTGGGTAAGATGCTCACCGAGCCGAAGTCTGACGCCGGAAACCTCGGCGACTGTGCCTGTCACGGCCATGATGATTGAATGTTGGTCGGTAACTGATAGGACTGATACGAAAGCGCTTTGGCCCTCCGGTGCGTTGCCGGGAGTTTAAAGCCGCAAGCGTGCGTTTGGCCGCAGAGTGGCAAAAGTGGGGCTGGAAGTCAAACCACAGGCCGCTGGAGTGCAGGGGTGCTGAACGCGGAGGAACCGAGCACCACTACTTCCGTAGCGAGGTGAAGCCGAGCCACAATTCGAGACCAAACCCGTACCAGTAGCAGGAGAATTAAATACCCATCAACGATCCCGAAATTGACCTATCTGTTAGTTTTGACAGTATCGGAGGCTTCCAGCGTCTTTTTTAATGGTCGCCGTAACTAATCTGAGGATAGGAAGAACCAAGTGAAACGAATCTTCTTCATAATGATCGGTGCCACAGCGTTGTTGACGTTGATGGCTGGGTGCACCACCACGACGACCAGTACACAGGACGAAGCGAGGAGCATGCTCGTAGCCTCCGGCTTTAAGATGATTACCCCCAAGAACGCCGCGCAACAGCAAAGGCTCCAACAACTTCAAACTGGCCAGGTAGCCACGATCCAGAAAGACGGGAAGACCTACTACATCGTCGCGGACCCGCCTCGGAACGTGGTCTATGTGGGTGGACCTACTGAGTATCAGGCTTATCAACACCTTCGCGCTCAAAGGCACCTTGCGCAAGAGAAGGCCGAAACTGCTGACATGTATGAGGACGCGGCGATGGACTGGGGTAGATGGGGTGGCTGGGGGCTTGGCTGGGGAAGAATGGGTTACGGACCACGCGTTGGGATTTATTAAATATGGCGTCATGCGATCGGCTCCAAAACTTTGCGTGGCCGATCGCCTAGCCAATCGCTTTCGTTCCTTTACACCACAGGCGGCCGAAAGGTAGTGCCTCACTGATCAGATCCCCCACGCTGCGTTTATCTTGTGTGAGCGGACTCGTAGGCGGGCGATGGAATGAACAGCGGTCATGGGGCCATTCGCCGCATCGTCTGGTTAGGTCTATTGGTCAGTTCTCGCCTCGGCGGAGAACTCCAACGGTCACGCCGCTGTTCTAGTAAAGCCGGAATGCGCTTCATGCATCTAAAACTACGACTGAGCGACGCGCAGTAGTCCATTCGCTCGAGGCGGCTAGTTCCGCGTGATTCGTTCGGTTCGTGAGTCTCAGAAGAAATCTCCCCTGAGAAGCTTGCCGTTGACTATCCAGTATGGCGTCGTCGCTTGATCATGATCGACGCCGGATACCTGTCTTATGGCGCTTGTGAGCGACAACTCGCCGTCGCGCAGAAATGCGAAGGGGCGTCAAGAAGTCCCTAGCGCGGCAGGTTGGACGATGCAATAATAGCAACAATCGAGACGATGATCGTCCATTTCACGATCTGCACATCGCGGGCGTCTTCGCGATGCTGAAGCTCCTCTTGAGCCAGCTCTTTTTTGTATTCAGTTCCCATGGCCCTAACGTTTAACAATTCAGTGTCGCTTCTCTGAGCCATTTCTCGCCGCTCTTTGTCGTAGACTTCGGCGGGGTCTCGGTCAGGGGTGCTCAAACAAGACGACATTGCTGAGAATGGCGCGATGTCGTCATTGAAAATGTGACGAGAGCGTCAATTTTGCAATTGAATGACCTTCCCCAAGGAGTCCTCAAAGCGTCTCGCTTAATCCTTGGCTTGCTCCCCCGGCTGGTGTGTTACCGTGTCGGTGCCGCTTCGTCCCCCCAAGTATTTCCTTACGCCGGCGGCTGGGTGACCTGAATCCCAGAGCAGATTTTTGAAGGGGCATCGGGCAGTTTGCAGCCTTTAGAGCCGGGACGAGCTCGTCCCGAATTCGCGGGACGAAGCCGTTCTTCACCTTCGCAACGAAAATGAACTTTTCATTCTCACATACGCCCACGAGCAACGCATCGAACCCGCGTGCTCCGGGGATGTAGCCGGCCATGACGAACTCCTGTTCCAGATTCGCGCGTTGCTTGATCCACGCGCTGTCCCGCTTAGTCCAACAGAAGGGTCGCCATGCGGGCTGGATCAGCCCCTCCTAGAATTTACCATTTGTTGCCAGCCACCACGTCGGATACCCTCTTATTCGTTACGCCTTCGGAGGAACGGAAGGAGATTGACGATGCGCACTTTCTCACCGGAACCGAAAGCAAATCAGCAGACTACGTCTGCCAAGTCTACTACGCCCAGTCGGGCACACTTTGGACAAAGCCCTGAGGTGAACTCGATCCTTCATTTACAGCGCACGATTGGAAATCAAGCCGCGCAGCGGATGTTGCAGACTCACGCTGAAAAACCCAATGCCGGGACCACGGCGCTGTCGCCTCGTTTCGGACACGATTTTAGCAGGATTTCCATCCATTCTTCGCCCACAGGAGTGATACGGGGGAAACTGGTGATCAACGAGCCTAGAGACAAATACGAACAAGAAGCTAACTATGTCTCCGAACAGGTGATGCGCATGCCGGAGCCGCAGCGACAGTGTGCCTGTGGCGGAACGTGCCCCAAGTGTCAGACCCAGCAGCTGGTTCAGGAACATGAGCGCTTGCGGACAAAGCGCGTCGGGTCCGACGACCTGGGACAAACGGCAGCACCGCCCATTATCAGCGATGTGCTGCGCTCCTTCGGCCAACCGCTCGATGCGGCAACGCGAGCGTACTTCGAGCCGCGCTTCGGGCACGACTTCAGTGGCGTGCGCGTTCATACGAACCCTAGAGCGGCAGACTCAGTGCGATCCGTCGGTGCTCTGGCATACACGGTTGGGCCCAACGTGGTATTCAGCGCGGGCCGCTACGACCCGAGCTCCACCGCGGGCCGGCAGCTGCTCGCGCACGAGCTCACCCACGTGCGGCAGCAGGCCGCGGCCAGGCCGACCGGACCGCTGGAGGTCGTCGACAACGCAGCAGCCGAAGCCGAGGCGGACGCGTCCCCGCGCACGGTCGCGCATCGCATGCCCGTCGCCGTGCAGCGCCAGCCCGACCACTCGCGCCTGCTGCCGGAGGCCCGACTTCGCCCGCCGCCGGCGCCGCTGCTGGTTCCGCCCGGCTCGATCCGCGAGACGTACGTCCTCCCGGCCCCGCCCGACATCCAGCTTCGGACGCCGGCGATCGGCGTGCCAACGGAGAAGCACCCGGACGTCCTGTCCGGGCGGCTACAGCGACCGACCCCGACGATCATCAAGCCGGTGCCGCGCTGCCTCCCGGACCAGCCGCTCAAGTGGAGCGACTTTACGCCCGGCTCCGTGGGAGGGTTCGGGGCCAAGACCGTGGCGCCGGTCGTGGAGGAGAACGTCCAGGGAAACATGATGTTCCGAGTGGTCATGGACCACGCGGCTTCGAAGGTGTTGCCCAAGCTTCTGGCGGCGGCCGACCGCACGAAGAACGGATGCGCGACGGACGTGGCGGCGTGCAAGCAGGTGTTCAGGGGCGGCGGCTTCGGCGATTTCCGGCGCACGCCGCCCCAGAATTGTGACGCCGCGGAGTTCACCAAGTCGACCGCCACCAACGCGGGCGAGTGCGAGAGCGTCATCGGCGCGGACTGCGACCGCGACGCTGTCGCCGAGGCGGCGCGCCTGCTCCGCCACGAGCAGGGCCACTTCGACCTCACCTGCAAGCTCGTCGGGCGCGCCGACGACGCGTTGGCCGCGGGACGGCCCTTCGCGACCGTCAAGCAGTGGCTGAACACGAACAACAACGCGCAGCAACAGCAGTACCGAAAACGACACGATGAACGGCTGCGTCGCGAGCGAGCAGGCGAAGTGGCAGACGGCAATCGCGGGCGGCCTGAAGGCGGTGCCGGGGCCGTGACCTGGCGAGGTCGCGCAGACGTCACTTGGTCCTGCCGAGCCGCGCACATAATCGATAGCGGTCGATGGAGATTACGTGGCGGACCCTCAGATGTGACTACCAATACGCCATCAGCATCCTCGATTACGTGTTGATTGGTAAGAAGGAAACCTTCGGGATGAACAAAAACACCTGCATGGGAACGGATGGGGTCGGTCCTATAATTTACATGTTGCGGCGGCTTAGCTTGCATGCTCTCCTTAGCTCAGAACGGGAAGCGATGAGGCGATCGATTGCCTTCGTTGCTAATTGCTCCTGCAAACACCAGGCTCGACTTCGTAGCGATCTCACGACAGTCATCGAATCTTGTCGAAGGATAAAGATGTGTATTATAGGACTGACCCCACGCCGACCCCGCTTGCGCCGTTGACCGGGAGGTTTTAGGAGCTCAATGGCCTACTGCTTGGTCGAGCGGCCAGTGTGCCCCGCCGTTGAATGCCCGCTCGATGGAGAGGTTAGGCAGCCCTTTCGGGTGGGGCTCCGCGGTAGATGACCTCGAAACGCTCGCAGACGATTGGCATTCTCGGGCTTGGCACTCTTCTAATACGTTTGCATACTCTTCCGAAGTACGCCCAATGGACTTCGCGCCAATAGCGCAATGATCCATCGCCTTCGCCTTCGATAGCGGCAAACTCCTCACTGACTTCCTCGAAGGGAACAGTCGCCACCGCCTTGGTTTCGATGACACACAGCGGCTCACCTTGCCAGTTGGTCACGACGCTAAGGTCGCTGGGCTTGGGAGGTGGCCTGTTTTCCGCTTCGAAGGACCAGGCCAACCCAGCAGTCGCTCGCTTCGTTCCGACAAGAACGAGCCGTGCGAGCTCATTTGCAGCTGGTTCGTTGTCGTCGAAGTGGAAGGCCTCGTAGAAGCGGGCTTGAACATCACCTCCGACGATGGCTTGAAACTCGAGCCAGAAGGGCTGAATGGAGTGGGGGATGGTCACTAGGCTCTCGGTTGCAGCGCGTGGCTGAGCAGCAGTGTCAGCCCAGGCATTGTGTTCCTCGCACCAGTGGCGCAAGAATATGATTTGCGCAACCTGGACGCCCTCGAGCGACGCTAGCTAGAAAAGGCATTTACGAGCATGCTCGTAATAATTTCCGCGATCATGACAACGTTGCGGCCCCAAATCAGGACGTTTAGGGCGGCTAGGAAAGCAACTAGAGTGTTCATAGAGTGTTTATTGGGTAGAACGGTTTTTGCGGGCTGGGGTTTCCGGTTATTTCGGAGATCGCCTCGAACGGAAAGACCCGCCTCGGACACGCAGAATCCATTGACCTTCACGGCTGCAGTGATTAGCTCGTATGCTCCGTGGAACAACGTCGCCCCTTCCGACGCCAGCCAACCGATCACAATTTCGGCTCGTCCTTGATGCTCGCCGTTACGGCCTCAGAACCGGCTAGTTCCACGTTTTACTACAAGCGCGGTGTTGGCCTGGCGGGCTCGGACGCCCGTCCTCGGCATTAAAGAGGTCCGCGAGAAGTCCGAGGGCGAGAAAGCCTGCGGTCAAGGATTTGATCGACCACTTCTCGCAGCAGGCCCTTAGAGGCATATTCCGACCGCACGAGAAAGGATGTCTTGGCGTTTCCTCACAAGTCCCCAACATTAATAGGAGCGGCAAAAATTCTGGCCAGAAATCCCGAAACTGCGCGTGAGTAAGGATTCGCTTTTAGAGCGCCACCGAAAGAGCTAAGAGCATCGTAATCCTGTGCGAACCTCGAGAGTGTTGGTCTTTGTGGATGAATCCAACGTCGTCAGCTCAGTGCGGCCACTCGGTCGAAAACTAGACTGGCTAAAGCTCCGCGATCACCTCGCGAGTGCCGATCGGGGACGGGAATTAATCGAGATGGTCATCTACGCTGGGTTACCTCCTCCAATACCCGACTGGCAAACCGAACGAGATAAGAAGAACAAGTTCCTGCATTGGCTTCGCTCCAACGGATTCCTCGTAGTGGCGAAAGATGGCTCGCCCGGAGATGGCAAACATTACAAGGCAAACGTCGACGTCTTGATGGCGATCGATGCAGTCGAGCTTTCCGTCGAGATGCGTCCCGACGTCGTCGTTCTGGTGACGGGCGATGCTGATTTTGCACACCTAGCTTTGCAGCTCCGGCGGCGTGGGATTCGAGTGGAAGTGGCTGCGACCGCTCAGACGCTGGGCACTGGATTGAAGGGCGCAGCAAATGAGGTGATCGACCTGGTTCCTCTGTTTGAAACATTTGAGCCAATGACACCCGCCGATTAGGCGAGCGTTTCAAGAACTCGCTCGACGTTGTGAAGGTCCAGGAAACTCGGCATTGTGCCAGCTTTACCCGGAACTCTGCGAGCAGATGGGGTCGGTCCTATAATTTAAACATGCGGCACGGCTTAGCCTGCATGCTCTTTAACTTTTCAGGACAGCGGTGGGAATCGATCGTCTTCGTCACAATCGCTCCTGCAAACCTGCCGACGCCAAATTCGGCTTCGCAGCGATCTCTCGGGTAGCCAACTACTGCCATCTGTATAAGGATGTGTATTATAGGACTGACCCCTTGCCTGACCTCTACAGCGGCTGATCTATCTACGCCATAGGAGGAGCCTTCGTGGGGCAGGTTGCCGGACCAGTGTTTGCAGAGTAGGCCCCGCAAAAAGAAAACGTCGACAGATGGTTGCAACGGCGGATGGGGTTGGCCCTATAATGCATGTAGCAGCGCGGAAGCTTGCATGCTCTTACTAGCTCACTCACGGGAAGCCATTAGGCGCTTAATTGCTTTCGTTGCTAATCGCTCCTGGGAAACGCCAGGCTCCATATCGGCTACCGCTCTCCCACTCTTTCAACCTCAGTTCGACATTCCTGCAAACTCAGGGCGCGGATTTCCTGTCAACACACAGTGTTCTTGCGAGATGCATTTTATAGGACTGACCCCACCGTGCGCACCCGGGCTTGCGGACGCTAAGCATCGCGGTTTGCGAGACCGTGGAACTCATCAAGGGCATAGCTGCGAGACGAACCAGTGCTGCTGGGTCGTCAGTTACGAGCGTCGACGCGCCAGCACCTGGAGAATACAAAGCTGCAAGACGATCATGGCGGCCACGCCCAGCGTGGGAACGATAAGCCCGAGGCGTAGGTCGGCGGTTTGTCCTGAGACGAATCCCACCGACCAAGGAATAAGCGCCCCGCCGAGCCCGCCCAAGACGAAGAAAGATCCGGTTAATTCGGAGCTCTGTGCGCCGAAATAGCGCGTGAAGATGGCGAACGTCGTGGGAAAGATCGCGGCCAATCCCAAGCCGGTCAGGCCGACACCAAGCGTGACACTTACCAGATTACTAGCAAAGAGGATGATCAGCAGGCCGGCGCCGCCCACAAAGAGGCTAACCAACACCAGGGTCGCCTCGCTCATCAGAGTTAACACCGCCGGCGCGATAGCCCTCCCGATCAACAATCCCAACCAGAAGACGGACGGCGTCATGGTCCCGAACTCGTTTGTTGGTGCGCCGAGACGCTGCGCATAAGTGGCGATCCACCCGCTGGTGGCGGTCTCCGTTCCCACATAGACGAAGACCAGCGCGCCGGTCAGCAACGAATAAAGACTCCTCCAACTACGCCGAGCAGATCCGTCAAGGTGCGGCGGATCCTTGCGGTCCGGGGCCCGCAGATCCAATCCAGAGGGCGAATCCACAAGGGCGCGCCACGCAATCACCATGGCCACACCAAGCAGCATGATAGCCAGGCCACCCAATGGTCGAACCAGACCTCCGTCGCGCGCAAGGAGGGTAATCATGGGCGGACCCGCGACCGCGCCCAATGCCCAGGCAAAGCCCAGGACGTTCAGCGCCATCGCGCGACGGTCCGCATACACTTCGGCCACGAGCAGACTCATGACAGGGCCCATCAACCCGAGGGTGAAGCCGAAGCAAAAAACCGATAGCAGACCAATCGCCCAGGAACTGACGCCCAGACAAACAACGGCCGCTGCGGTCGCCGCATAACCATAGGTCAGCACCCGCAGGAGGCCAAAGCGAGCAATCATGCGGCCCGATAAGGCTGAACCGATGATCCCGCCCGAGAATTGCGCCACAAATAACCAACTCACTTCCGCGTCACCAACCTGCCATCTCGCCGCCAGCATCGGCAGAATCGGCCCCAGCAGGGTGCCGACGACTCCAACCAGAAGGAAACCGAAATGCATCAAGAGCGCGAACTGCTTGCCGCGCCGCGCTGAACAGGCCGTAGCCTCTCCGATTAATAGTGAATGGTTCTCCCCCATGGCGACGTCTGCAATGGCACAGGAGACCGAAGAAAGCAAATGAGGGGATGCAGCCAGGGCGTCGGTGCCAGATTAGCCCAAAGGCGAAGAACGCCCACCTTTCGTCGCCCTTGTGCTACATCCACAACGCTTTTGCGCCGAGCGTATGCCTGGTCTGCCCAAAGCTATGTTATTTGCAGATCTCCCAATCATCAAAGATCTGGATTGGTGAGCCGTCGCGCTGAACGAAGAAGAGCGCACACAGCCAAATACAAAGAAATTGAGCCAACGCTGCTTCTCGTTGCAAGCACGCGGAGACGCAATGGTAAATGGACGACCCCTTTTGCCATTTCGATCACCTTCCGCGCCGGCTGCGGCATCGGTGGCTCCGGAATATCCGGAGGGGATTTGACCGGGTTCAGCTCCTTGCTGATCTTTGGTCAATTGCCCACGATGGTGAACGAAGAACAGTTGGAAACGACAGCCACGATCCTTCATGCTGACCTGGATGCGTTCTATGCTTCGGTCGAGCAGTTGCTCGATCCATCCTTGCGCGGCAGCCCCATCGCCGTCGGTGGCGGAGTTGTGCTCGCCGCTTCCTACGAAGCCAGGGCCTGCGGGGTCCGCGGGGGTATGCCAGGCAGACGAGCGCGCGAGCTCTGTCCGCAGCTCGTTTTTGTTAGCGGCCATTTCCAGGACTACCAGCGGCTGGGCGATGCGGCCATCAAGGTAATTAAGGATTTTACGCCCCTCGTTGAGCGGATTTCCATCGATGAGGCCTTTGCCGACGTTGCGGGCTGCACCCATCTGTTCGGTCCGCCGGCCGAAATTGCCGGAGCAATCCGACGTCGTGTCCGGACGGAGCTCGGCCTTCCGATCTCAATCGGCGTGGCGCGCACCAAGCACTTGGCGAAGATCGCCTCACAAGCAGCCAAGCCCGACGGGCTGGTGGTGGTCGATCCCGGCACCGAACTGGACTTTCTTCACGATCTGCCTGTCGAACTGATGTGGGGCGTGGGCCCGGTCAGTAAGGCGCGGCTGGCCGACATCGGTGTACATACCATCGGACAATTGGCGCGCACACCGGGACAGTCGCTCACGCAGTTGCTTGGTCCCGCAGCGGGAGAGAAACTCGCGGCGCTCGCGTGGAATCGCGATCCTCGGGAAATCAGGACTCATCGGCGGGCAGGATCGGCGGGCGCACAGTCAGCACTCGGCAGCAAGCCTGCTGAAGAGCGCGTTTTCCGACCCACCCTGCGCCATCTAGCGGACAGGATTTGCAGCCGGCTCCGGGCCAGGTCCCGGCCCGGCCGAACGGTGGCGGTCCGGGTTCGCTTCGTCGACCTGCGCTCCGTCAGCCGTTCCGTAACGCTCGGCGCGCCGATTTCGACGACAGCAATCCTTGCCGAGATCGCAGAAGAACTCGTGCGCACGGTGCTCGCGCAGCATCCGGATGAGAAGACCATCTCGCTTCTGGCGATTTCCGTATCGAATCTCGAGGAGCACCCAGAGCTGCAGCTCGAGCTTCCGCTCGGGCTTGCGGATGAGAAGCGCCGTCCTGGCAGCGAAAGAAGTATGGCGCGCTCGGCGGCCGATCGCGCTGTCGACGCCATCCGCAATCGCTTCGGATGGAACGCGGTTGGATACGGATCGGTCGCACTGGGAGTTTCCCGCTCCGTGCCGGACGCGTTTCGCGAGCTCGCCGAAAAGGAGCTTTGACTTCACGCGCGCAACAGTTGACGGCGAGCGTTTCGGTGCCCTTGAGGCGGGTGGAGGCGGACCTGGGGTCAAAAGGGGAGACAACAAACCCTTAGGAGCATCTGTCAAGATCCGACCCCAGCTGCAACCCACGCAGAGTGCTCGGCGGGGACGCCGAGCACCACACCCGAGACGGGGATGCTCCCCGGAAACGCGCAGAACGACCGGTCACGCACCGACAATTTACCTAAGCATGCGAAAGCCGCCGCAATTTCTGGCTCTCTGACCCCAAGCATCGACAATCCGCGGAAAGTGTTTCACGCTGCTTGGGGCTTGGAGGAACCATGGAGAAAAAGAAAGTTCTACTGGTCGGCGAAAGCTGGGTCACTTCGGCAAATCACACCAAGGGATGGGACACGTTCTCGAGCGTGACGTTTCACTTGGGGGCCGAACCGCTCGTCGACGCCCTGAAGGACAGCCCATTCGAGCTGACCTACATGAAGGCGCATGAAGCGGCCCTCGACTTTCCACTCTCCCTGGAAGGGCTCACCCACTACGACGCTATTCTGCTGTCCGATATCGGTTCGAACACGCTGTTGCTGCATCCGGACGTCTGGCTTCAGGGAAAGACGGTCCCCAACCGCCTCAAGCTCCTGAAGGAATATTCGGCCCAGGGCGGCGGGCTCATGATGATCGGCGGCTACTTTTCATTTCAGGGGATCGACGGCAGGGCCCGCTGGCACAAGACAGCAGTCGAAGAGGTCTTGCCGGTTACCTGTATTCCCTATGACGACCGCTTCGAAGCACCTGAAGGGATTGTCGCCGAGATAACCATGCCGTCTCATCCCATCGTGTCGGGGCTCGACACACCATGGCCCGCCCTGCTTGGGGTAAATGAGGTGAAGGTCAAGGAGCGTCAGGACGTGCAGGTCATTGCGCGCCTCCCGGCAGATCAAGGTGGCCACCCCCTGCTTGTAGCTGGAAGCCATGGACATGGCCGGACCCTGGCATGGACGTCCGATATCGGGCCGCATTGGCTGCCAAACGCCTTCGTCGAATGGCCGGGCTACAAGCGGCTCTGGATTCAGGCGCTGGGCTGGCTCACCCGATCGTAGTCCCTGATGCTCCATGTCCTTGGAAACGCAGACAGGGGATACCACGTTTCGCGTGGAGATCCTGCCGAGATCAGGGGATACACTCAATGCGCGCATCAAGTATGGCGGACTGGGCGGCAAAGGCTGAATCAGGCAATCGCCACCGGCACGGAATCCTGGCCGCGCGCGCCCGCCTGTTAACGGGCTGCCCGCTGCACCGCCGTACCGGCCGTCTGACACAAATGTTCCTGAGGCCCTTTTTATGATATACGTAAAATGTTTTATGAAGAACGATCTGGAGAAAATGAGGTCGCCTGGCTTTCGCCCCTTCCTGTTTCTGCGCGGCATTCTGGCGGCGGCGTCCATCTCGGCTTTTGCGTGGACTGATGCCGCGCGGGCGGTTGATCAAGATCTCGACTGGGTCGGCTTATGGAGCGACTGTCTTGCGCGGCAAAAGGGCCTGATGTGGAACAAGGAGACCCGTCGCGCTCTGTCCGCCTATGCGGAACGCTTTGAAAGACTCAGGGACAGGTCGCTGGCGGAAAAATGCGCCGCCGTTAACGCGGCTGTCAACAAGGACATTGCCTTCGTATGGGACCAGTGGAATTACGCGATTGAGGAACGTTTCGCCACCCCCGCCGAAACTCTGCGCGAGGGCAGGGGCGACTGCGAGGATTACGCCATCATGAAGTATTTCTTGCTGCGCCATCTGGATGTGCCAGCCGACAACCTGCTGCTGGCGGTGGTCGACATTCCCGACGGGATACACATGGTCGTTCTGGCGGGAGAGGTACTCCCCCTCTTCCAGGCCGGAAACCGCGGTTTCTTCGTGGGCACGCGCCCGAAGGGCATCCTGGTCCTAGACAACAAGAATCAGGACAAACCGCCGCCCGCGCTCGAAAGCGCGCCCTATCACGACGCCCATTTTCTCTTGAACGAAAAGAAGGCTCTGAAAAAGGGCGGCGACAACGTATGGCGGATGGAGCGGGAATATAAACCAGTTCCGCTGTCAAGACTCTTCCCGGTCAGAAAGGCTTCGCCATAGCCACCGCCACGATGATCAGAGGGAGGATCGTCGGCACCTCGTCCGGAAGCGGTGGAAATCGCGGGTGTTCCCGTCGCGCTCGAAAATCTTGTGCCAGCGCGCATAGAGCCCATACACCGCGCTCATCAAGAAGGGCGAGCACGGCTCACCCGTCGTCTTCGCCAGCAATTCACGAAGACCGAACAGACGGAGGCAAGAAGGGGTCGGTCATTCAATATTGCTTTGTGGGAACATGCCTCAGCGAGTCGGTGTCGGAGCGTCCACTCTGCAGCGGATATCAGGAATTACTGTCTGACCCTTTTGCTTCCCGGACCCCTTTCGCTAGAGAGGGGCCTCCTCCGGTCATCGTGCATGGGCGGGGAATGAATGCCTGCTCCGAGGGGTATCGGCGCAACTCGGCAAGCATCAAACTATCGGCGCCAGCTGGCTGGCGCAGCTTCTCGAGACCATCAGTCGCGGCTGCATCGACCTGCACGACATTTTCTGCGCTCGTATAGACGGTGGGGATTCCTGCATCGATTTGAGGTAACATCAGTCGGCGTAAGCCGCAGGAAACAGATCGTCACAGCGTCCGCCGAAATTCGCGGCGAAACTCATCGAGGGCACTAATCCCAGCTCGACGATCTTCACCTAACGCCGAACATCCCCAGTTCATAAGCGAGCGATTCCGAGAAACCCTCGAAGGCGTAGTTGCTCACCGTATAGGCCGCGAAGCAACAAGGGATCAGCATCAAATATTGATTATTAGATCGTCCAACTGGCCATCTCCATCGGGTCTTATTTCACCGAGGGGGAGATCCAGATCCTGCAAAAGGCTGTCGGTCCCGGTCATGCTGTCAACGGGTCAATAGGACTAGTCAGGTCGTCCTTAAGCACGTCGGGGATGTCAGCCAAGAAAGGCGCAGAGCTTGCCAAGGGGCGCCGGTGGTGCAAAGATGTCACAAATCTGAAGTAGGCGGAGGATACCCCCCGCTAGGTCCTTCGCCTCTTTCAGGCCGGTAATGGCAGAACGAATATGGCGGGGAAGAAAGGAAGCAAGTGAAACGAGCCTTAATCACAATGATCGGTGCCACAATGTTGCTAATCGGCGCCACCACGATAGCCACTGCAGCGGACAAGCTCGTCGTCCCGGTCTACAAAATGCCCGGTAGCGACAAGCTCGTAGTGCCGGTCTACAAAATGCCCGGTAGCGACAAGCTCGTAGTCCACGTTTACAAAATGCCCGGTTAGGCCTGTTCCAAAAAACGGGAAACCCCACTCCATCGTCGGGCCGCCTCGAAACCTGGTCTATGTGGATGGACCTACTGCGGCCAGTGTGGGGTCAGTCCTAATATTTTTACATTTTCCCGTAATCAGATTGCAGACCCACGGCGGGGGCGAGAAGAAGGGTCAGCCATTTGATATTGATTATCGCTAGCCGGCGGGAACGGATACACACACATTCGCCCTTATTTGGGAGCCAACCCCCTCGAGTCTCGCGAAGGCCTTACGGCCAAGTCGAGCGGCCGGCCGGGTCATTGTCCACTTCGCGAAGGGATGCTCCCACGCATGAAGCCGAAGGGAAGAGAGTTGGCGTTTTCCGCCATTCAATCAAGATCCGGATAAGCGAGCGTCCCGCTGAAGGGAAAAAAGAGCGCCGACAGCCAAACCAAGATTTGGGCCACGCTGCTACTCGTTGCAATTTCGTTGGAGAAAATTGCAATATTAATGGCTGACCCCTTTCCCTCCGCGCTCAGCTCAACAGCACCCCAGAGTCGCTCCTGACCGTCTTAGCCGTCGCCTGTCCGTAACGCACAGTCTGCATGTACCATCGAGATGCGACCCCCGGGATTCTATCTAAAACTTATGGATCCAGCGTAGGTTGATCCTGGATCCCTGGAAGCGATTCTGTGCTTCGACCTCATAATAGGCGTTAAAGAAGAGCTGGTCCCGGTTGGAGAAAACGTAGAGCGCGCCCGGGCCAATTGCGACGACTCTTTCCTTGCTATTCGGAATGGGTGTGCCGTTGAAGTTTGAATCGGTGATCTGCTGCAGATAGTACCCATTCACTCCGAGGTGCAGCTTTCCTTTCACGACCTCGACCGACGAGGCGAAGTTAAGGTGAATGGCTTGGCCAGGCTGGACGTTCGTGTCGGGGTTCCTCGAGTTCCAGAGATAGTGCAGGCGCCAGGACACGTTCCACCGAGGATGCAGGAGCAGTGTGGCGGCCCAATAGGGGTTGAAGCTGTAAATATTGCTGGCCGCGTTGACCTGCCTAAGAGAGTCGTAGGAGCCCGTCGGAAAAACAGCGTCGAGCTCGATGCGTTGCGCGAGAACGGGCCAGCCGTTGCCGCCGATCGGATCCCATTGGATGAAGGGACCAAAGAAGATATCACCCAGGGAGAAGGACTTTTCCCGAAAACCGATGAAATCATCGGGATTAACGTCGGTGACAACCACAGGAATCGTCAGATCGAGACCCCAACGGCCCTTTGGCAGGATCTGCTGATTTGACTGATAAACCAACTGCGTGAGCATGATCCAGTTCTGCAGTTGGGGAGTTTCAAGCGTGCCGCGTGTCGTCGGAAGTTTGACCTCATTGCCTTCATAGTCGAGCAGTCGATTCGACATGTAGTACTGAAAGTATTGCTCCAGGTAGAGGCCAGGTCCGCCGGGCGGGGGAAGTCCATCAAAAAAGCTGGTCGCGCCCAGGTTCACGCCAGGAAGCTGGGCGTGGCCGGAAGCCGCAAAGCCAATACCGAACGCACCCAGTATGACGCAAATGAGGAGTGGCCGCCCGCAGGTCGACGCTTCACTGCCTCGGCGCGCCTTAAAGATCATAGGTTATACGGATTGTGACCCGCTTTGATGGTGCGGACGGGTGACATCTCTCTCTGGCGTTCAATTGCGTAATCCTGCGAAGTTAGATAGACATAGGTTACCTGGCACTCTCCTCACATTCGATAGTGACGAGTTGGCCGAAATCGCTCTAAAGTCTTTAATCCCCGTAGGCGAGCGGTCGGCAGGGATGCAAAAAGCAGCCTCGCCGAAGACTCGTCAGCATGCGCCCCATCACGAGGGAGGTCAGTCCGCAGCAGGTCCTCCGTCGCCCGGCAAATAGCTCCGTTGGCCCCAAACTTGCCAAACAGGGATCTCGATAAAAATGCCTGCGCTCGAAACTTGTTTGGATTAAGTACGAGCACTTTCGAAAATCTGTGGTAGATGTATTGATGCCTTCAAATTTCAGCTCCTTCTACCGTCGCGTCCCGGACAATGTCACTGAGGAGCTGGTGGCGGCCCTTTCGGGCTCGAAATCCTACGAGTTCAAAGCTCTTTTTAGCGTCATTCATGCGGCTCTCAGGGCTCGGAATGCCGCCGGCGGCGGCGAAGAAATGTTGCGGCTGCGCACTTACGAGAAGCTCCAGAACCTCGTGCGAGCGGGCCAGGTCAAGAAGACCGGCAAAAAATACAAGGGCGTGGCCAAGGCCCTGCTCCTTCTGAGCGAGACTCTGAAAGATTATCGGAAGAACGGTCCCTCCTTTTCCCGCAGGCTCGCGCTCGCTCCCAAACCCCTCTAAGGGCAAGGGCAGATCAAAATCTGGCAAATCTTCCAGGACATTCCCCTGAAGATCATCGGGGAGCTTGGTCTGACGATGCTGGCTTGCCTGCCATTGAGCATTGCCAAAGACGGGTAGGACGACCGGCAGACTCATCAGGCCGTCGGCAGCGCAATCCGCCTTTTGCAAGCCAGACTCCCGAGTCTTACAAAGGCCGTTTGGCCGGGTCGTGCCGCCACCCCGGGTCAATGTCGATTTCGGGAATGGATGCGCCCACGACTGAAGCCGAACGGACAGACTCGGCGTTCCCCGCCACTCAATTATCAAAGGATGCTGGATTTGGCGAGCGTCGCACTGAACGAAGAAGAACGCACATAGTCCCAACCACGCCCCTTGGGCAAAAGCTGCCACTCGTGGCACTCGCACTAAAAAAACGCAATATCGAACTGGCTGAGCCCTTCGTTTCCTCTGCGGCAAAAAAATCGCGCCGATGTCCTGCGCGCGGCAAGTCGTTCGTCATCTCTTTAAGCTGAACGAACCGGCGAAAACTATTCACATAACGCAAAAAAGCTATGAGCACTGCTACAGAAGAACCACCCACCCAAAATACGCCCGCCTGCAAGGAAATGCCCGGACCTGTCGAAGAACACGGACTGCTTGAAAAGTTTGTCGGTGAATGGGAGTCGGAAGGCGAAGCATTCATGGCCCCCGGGCAGCCGCCGACGAAACTCAAAGGCGTCGAAAGCTCCCGCATGATCGGCGGCTTTTGGTTTGTTGCGCAAATCAAAAGCACCATTCCTGATTTTCCCTATGAGCAGATCCTGACCGTCGGCTACGACCCTGCGAAGAAACAATACATCGGAACGGTGATCGATAGCATGACCAGCTACATTTGGCAGTTGGAGGGGACACTCGATGCCACGGGAAACGTTCTAACATGGGAAACGGAAGGGCCCGTGCCCGATCCGGCAAAGCCTTCCAAATTCCGAGAGGTGACGGAGCTGAAAAGTTCCGATCATAAAGTATTTACCTCCTCGGTGCTTGGAGCGGATGGCTCGTGGAATACCGTGATGACCATTAATATCCGGAGGAAAAAGTAAGCGCTACTATCGCAATTAAAAGCGAAGAACCCATACCGCTTCTTCCACAGATATATATTTGAAGATAAGAAAAGCCAAATAGCTAACGCTACTCTTTCTCAGTAGGGGTGTCGCGGATGATACTTTTCGTCGGCACTTCGACTGTTTTCCCATCGCTCGTTTTTATCCAGGAGACCTTCGGATCCGATACTATAATTTGCCCGATTAGGGTTCTGCCATCCAACAATCGGATGATCTTCTGCTTGATGGAGTTTGGCGGACTTCCAGGAGGTGTTTGCAGCCGGGAGGGCGTGATTTGCGGCGTTGCAGAGGAAACGACCCGTGCTCGGACGACTTTGTTTCCACGACACGCAGGGCAAACCAATGTGCCAGTGCCCTTGCAGACTTTGCACAAGACCGTCGCCTTACCTCCACACGTCGGACACTGACCAATATTCTCGGGCGTTCCGTTCCGTATTTCGATGACCTCCCCCACGTGGTCGCTCGTCCAAGCGTGCCATCCTTTGCTTCCAGTATACTTTTGCCAGAGTTCCTTGGGATCATGGCCCGGAACGTCCATGTGTTCCCATCTCCCCACGGAAAGCTTCATACATTTACCAGGACAATCGACTTGTCCGTTTTTGCACCTCGAAGCTTTGCATACTACTGCGCCTGTTCCCTCACACCTTAGGCATTTTACAAGAGGTGCTCCCGAAGCGTCAACGGTTGGGAGTTTATCAGGCTCACTGTTTGCAAGGATTCCGACAGAACTGTGGCCAAAATACCAATAAGCGCCTAAGGCCATCGCACAGACGGTCAAGAGATAAACAAATGATTTCACGTAACCTCAACCGTTGTCACAGGGAAGAGACGGAGGCCAGGTGAATCTTCCTCCCATAAGCAAACGGACTGGGCGCCGTCCAAAGGAGCGGTTTTGTTCGGACGATGTGGGGCAATTGGCTTTTTGAAAATCCGCATCTGCCTCGCTGTGCCTGGAGGGCCATATACGGCGAGAAGACATAGACGCTCGGTCTGTCGAGCTTGATTGTTTCGGCGGAAGGCAAAATTAGGGATGAATTGGCCGAGCGATTCTCAAAAGCGAATGTCTGGCCTGCCTAAGTTGCGCCTTGAAATGACAGCCGAAGACATCAGAAGAAGCTGCTGGTAAATGGGATTGCCTGAGACGAGGGGACGGACGTCTTAGGAGGTAAAGGTGATATCACTTCGCGAATACTCTGCTGCGATCAGAACTTTCCTATCAGGGCCACGAGTTCGCGGATCTTCGCATGGGCAAAAGCCCTCTCGTTCCCTGATCTAGCGGCTTAAGACGCGCGACCCTCAGGGGCGTCCGGCCATTCGGCCAGCCAAGGGCGCACTCCTCAACCAATTTTCCAACTTCATCACAATTCGCTACGTCCAGTTCAAGATCAGTTGATAAAAAGAGGCTGCGTTTGAGGCGACTTCAGCCGCTAGAACGGCCGGGTCGCCCCTTAGCATACCACTTTAGCAAATTCCTACCTCGGACAGATTGGGGTCGAAACTGATTTCGCCTCAAACGCAACCGCCAAAACGACAAGGTCGATTGTGCTCGGCATCGATCTGCACGTTGAGGCCACTAACAAGAGAAATGAAGCGATTGCTATTCTTCGCTGCGCTGCTGGCTGGGAACCTTCTCGCCGAAATCTCGGCACCTCAGAATCTAAGAATTGTCACCGGCGAACCATCACCAACCCCTAGTCCAGGTGACCCGCAAGACATCGACCTGACCGGCTATAAACTGGTCTTCGAGGAAAACTTTGACGTCCTCTCTGTTGCCGACACCGACGCAAAGGGGGATAATACCTGGTATTCTTTCCCGCCCTATGGTCCGGCCGGAGCGTTCTCGAGCTCTCATTTCACTCCGGAGGCGATGCAATGCATCGACGGCATGCTTGTCAACACGGCTTCATGGAATCCGGATAGGCGCGACCCTCTCTACCAGAACTGGGAGACCGGTTGCTTGTCTAGCATGGACAAGACACGCTCTGGCTTCGCTCAGCGTTACGGGTATTGGTCGGCTCGGGTAAAAATGCCAGACGCCGGTTGGAGTGCGTGGACTGCTTTCTGGTTGGCATCGGTCAGTGGCATTCCGAATGGCGGCAGCAAAGGATACGAAATCGATATCTTCGAATGGTATGGCGATTTTAAGACCCATGTCGGACACGCGGTTCATCCCTGGAATGAGGATGGCAGCCAAGGCGACGGCGAGGGTGGCGGCTTTGGGCCGATACCTGGCGGCGACGCAACGAATACTTGGCATATCTATGGATGCAGGGTCGATCCTCAATGGATTACGTTTTACGTAGATGGCTTCGAGAGTAAAAGATTCCCAACCAACAACGAGTATTTGGCAGAACCCTTATACATCATCATCAACTATGCTTTGAGGGGCAATCCGGTGTCTGGCGACAAGTTCGATACCAAGGAACCCTCGCACATGCTCGTCGATTGGGTTCGCGCCTATGAGTTGCCGGACGAGGAACCTGTTCCGCCGCCCACGGCGCCGACGTCTCTGGTGACAAATCCTGGCTTTGACGACGACAAGGAGGATACCCAGACGCCTAGCGGCTGGGAAGAATGGAGCGACATGGGGTCAAATCCAAATGGCTTTACCAGGCAGGGCAACAGCTATAGCGGTTCCCACTACTATGTCATGGAGGCCGACGGCACATTTCGGCTGTTCCTAAGCCAGG
Source organism: uncultured Verrucomicrobiae bacterium (assembly GCA_963706955.1). GTDB lineage: Bacteria > Verrucomicrobiota > Verrucomicrobiia > Chthoniobacterales > Terrimicrobiaceae > DASTFP01. The sequence continues at coordinate 179,988 of CAVPOC010000008.1, forward strand.
TCTGCTCAATCCCGGAACCGGGACTCTACACTCTACGCGCACGGGTCATGAGTATTGGAGGATTGAATGAGGCAGCAATGATCGCCAAAGACTACGGCGGCCCCGATGTGGATGTGGCTATCCCCACCAGCAACACCTGGACGCAAATTACGATTCCGAATATCAGGTGTGAGGGCGCGTCAGCCCGCGTCGGTTTCTGGGCCGATTCGAATGGCGGTAACTGGATCGCCATCGATGACGTGGAGTTCTTTAAGCAGTAGTTAGTGCGAACTATTCTGCTTGCTTAGTCAAAAAGACCTCTCCCAGGTCATTTGCTAAAAGATCGATAACGTCCTCGCCGCGAAAGGTCCGGCACCGTTCGTTGCGTGAGTCAGAATCGCCGCCGGCTGCGCCAAACCTGCGGAGATGCAGCCGAGCGTAGGAAACCGATTCTCGGAATGCTTGCACATTGAGATCCACAATGTTATGAGCTTAAAGCCTCACTCGCATGAAGTCTTTGCTCGGCCTCGGAAAGGGCTTCGCCTTCATGCTCAGCTTCTGCCTTATCCTCTTGGGCAATGGTTGCGCGACGTATTATGTCTATCAGGGCGGTGGTCATCAGCCGGGCGGCCCCTGGTCGAAGCCGAGGCCACTCAATGCCTCGGCTTGGGGACTTTTTAGGGGGGATGACAGCCTCAAAGATCCGGATGTCTGTCGGCTGCCAGACGGAACGCAGGTAGGATTCGATGCTGTGAAGATCGAAACCAACGTGCTGGCGAGCGTGCTGACTCTGGGAATTTGGATGCCGGCTAAAGTTAGTTATCGCTGCGCACAAGCGCCTCCCCCCTCTGGAACTTCGGCGGATTAGTTCATATATCTTGTCCTGGCATGCCAATCGTTCCAGCAGACCAAAGTCCGTACGAATGGGCCAATGAGCATCGCACCGTAGGGACCACGCTGGACAAATATTTCACGGCATATAATCCAACTTCGCCGCTGAATAGAGGACTATCCGCTATGGAGATCCTCAGGACCGCGGCTCGGGAACTCGAGCAACTCTTAAAAGACGCCCGCTCGGCTAAGAAGCACTTTAGGGCGCAGGGGGCGGGCTGGGCGCTTAATGATCTTGCCATGACGATGCCCAATGGTTGGATGCTCTGGACAACAAATTTGAACGGCCACTGGGATGTTAGTCCAGTGCACCGTCACCCCAAATACAGCGCCGCGAAACTTAAGAACCTTGTCCTGTGTCAAGGCGGGGCTACGGTCGGCAAGCTGAACGAGTATCTTGAAAACCGGACAGCCAATCGGCGTGCGTTTCAGACTTCCGGAATCGGAAATGGCCAGAGCATTGCGGGAGCTATCTCAGGGAGTACGCACGGTTCGGCGGTCCGCTTTGGAGCGACGCCCGACTACGTCGTCGGACTACAGTTGGTGACCGGACGCGGGAAAAGCCTGTGGCTGGAACGCGCCTCATATCCTGTGATGAACGACCGATTTATTGCCGACCTGAAGGCGGATCTTGTGCGGGACGACGATGTCTTCGCCGCAGCGCAAGTGAGTTTGGGCGCGTTCGGCATTATCGCCTCATTAGCCTTTGAAGCCAACGAGATCTATCATCTCGCATTTCCCACCGCCCGGGAAATCACCCAACAACAATTGGGCCAAGAGCTGGAGACGTTGGCCGATGTATCAAACGAGGACGATAGCAAATGGTATCACTATGAGTTCATCTTCAATCCATATAGACTGAAACCGATCCTCGTGGCTGCCGCTAAGAAGGTGCCATATTCAGGGCATATTCCGCCCCCGAGAGGAGCGCCGTGGGAGCTTGATAGTGCCTGCCTGACACCTTCGGATAATCTGCCCGCGTGGGTTCTGAGACTGCCAATTCCAAGGCAAATCACCGGTTATCAGTGGAAGTGGTACCGGCAAAACGCTCTCCTGGAGAACTGGACGGGCACACCCGGCCAGGTTTTCTCAGCCACTTCGACATACTTCAGGGGTATCGTGGAAACAGCGTTCGCAGTTTCTATCGTTGATGCCATCAAAGCCATGGACATCAGCATAGATATTGTGAGGAAGCAGCTCGTCCCGAGTATGTGTCAAGCCCGTGTGGTTCATCCGACCAAGTCCATGCTGGGCTTTACACAGCATAGTCCGAAGACGGTTGTTTTCGAGTTCGCCATGGCGAAAGGAAAAGGGCACGCGAAGTTTGAAAACGAATTGCGAAGAAGGTTCGCCGATGCCGGTATCGCCCATACCTTTCACTGGTCAAAGAACTCTGGCCTAACCGCCGCACAAATTCGGAAGATGTATGGAGAGGAAAGAGTTGGGAAATGGTTGGCGGCACGCGGTTACGTTTTCGACAATGATCCGGAACTCCAAAGAGTCTTCGACAGTCCGCATACCGTCCGAGGCGGACTCGCCTGATCTTCGCGGAATCAGCCAGCGAGTCTTGCGCCGCATCGTTGGTGTGGTTCGGCCTGCATCGGCGGCCTTGCGACACCGAACAAATTTTACAGAGGATTCCGATAGCCCCCGCATCAAAGGTTTTTGAACATTTTCGAAAAGAACACTGTCTTGGCATCAAACAGGAGGAAGGTCGCTTACTGACAAGAATTGTTTTAGTGCCCAAAAACGCACCTTCATTTGGGTCAGACTTATGAATGATTTACGCTCTCTTTGCCGATAGAGCTTGGAGCGATTTTGCAAACCGCGGCGATCCAGCGCAACATCACCGAATTTCCCGATGCAGCTTTGGGGCATCGCATTTTAGCGGATGTCGTTTCGGGATTGGACTAAGCGATCCCAGCCTACGCGTGCCATGCAACGTTGCTCGGCACCTACCCTGCGAGCTTCAGCGGTGTGTCAACTCACTAACAAGGACTGACCACAATGAAGCACCGGACGAGACGACCGGCTGCAAATGATTGCAACTGATTCGCGGATACGGCGAGACATGTTGGGGACTGTTCACAGGAATGTGTCATCCGGGTTGTCCTGTTTTATTTTCTTAAATATTCCGAACGGCTGTCCGACAGGCACCACAACTCGTCCAAAGTGCGTGTTCAGCACCGACGCCGCCGAGGCATAGAAAGCCAACATCGAGATGAACAGTTCGGAATAGGCGGCCAGGTTGTGCATGGCGTGCTGCATGATGCCCCAAGTGCTCAACGCAAGACCGACGAACAGCAAGTCAATCAGCACAAAGATGGCGAACAACACCTTGTGCGTCTCCATGGCGCCGATGGTCATGTAGAGGCTGAAGATCAGGTAGCCGAGAAAGGCCACGGCTAGCTGTTTAGAGTCCACGGTTGCCGCGAGCTTGTCGCCGAAAATACCCATCTGAATCAGCCACGACACGCTGACACCAAACCAGAAAAGCGCATACGCTCCGAAGGCGGTAGTGCCGAAAGTGTTGTTGTGTTTGGCGTCGTGAATGCAGGCGAACAACTGCGCGAATCCCCCCAGGAAAATGGCCCACGGCAGAACGAATGAAAGGCCGCTGGTTAAACCCAATTTCTGAGACGATGCGACTAGCGTCACCATCGCAAGTCCAAACAGACCAATGGCCGATGGATCAGCGGTCGAGATTTTTACTTCCTGCGTCGGATGATTAATCATGATCCGCCGTTTGCTCGAAGAAGTGTTGCCACATTTCGGGCATGAGGCTCAAGCTCAGAAATAAGTCATGCCGGGCATTGTTTTCATTGGCGCGTCCGATGATTTATTGCCGGCGGCGAGGAAGCCGCCGCTACATCAATGCGAACTTGCGTTCTAAAATCCGGACTTCTTCTCTTCGGGTGTTTGGTTGAACACCGCTGGCATCGCTAACTCTCCCTCTTCGAAGTAATATTCAGTGCCGGCCTGGATTGGCAGATCGAGGATTTGCGATCCGTCGACAATTTGAAACTGTGCCTTCGCCTGCTCGTCTTCCTTGATCCTTTGCGTCGCGGCGTTGCTCCGTTCAGGGAGAAGCACACGCACTCCCTTGCCAAGCTCTTCATTCGTGAATCGATGGCCGACCGCTTTCACGGCGACAATTTGATCAAAATCTGGCGGCTTGGTGATCAGGTGCGCCAGGAAAAGCTCGTCGCCTTTCCCAAAGAGGAAATATTCAAGCTGAGCCGGCTTCTCCTGGGATGGATCGAACTTGCGCGCATGGACAACTTTGTTGACTTTTACAACCACATCCTCGAGCCCTTCGATCGGCTCGCCATTTCGCTCGAGATGATCGCGAAAAATGGTGGCCTTGAACGATCTTAGCGCGGGAGAATCAGCGTTTGGCGTAAACAACCTGGCAAGGACGAATCGCGCCGGTTGAAGCGTGTACATTTTTATACCGGCGTTGCTCTGCCGATCTTTCATGTAAGTCCCGGTCACGTCTTTGCCATTGCGGATGAATTTCGCCTCCAGGATCACCTGATAGCGATGCATCGAGGTGTAGTCGGACTTGTCCTCAATGAGGCTATCAAACATCGGCAGATGGGAGAGGAAGACGGTCTTTTCTCCAATCACGAGCATGTTGTGGGTTGCTGGCGGATCACTCTCTTCCAGTCCGCTGTTTTGCCGCGCCGACACGAAACTTCCAGTGATCAGAAGTGCGGTGAGGAGGCGTGAGCTCCGGCTATCGATCTTCAAGGCTATTCTCCTCTCTTTTCATGCGCTCTGAACTGGGCCGACGCCGTCACAATTCTGCCTTCTCTGACGCAGCGAAGTCAAGCCCGAATCCGCTCGCACCCAGCCTCGGCCACTGGCCAGAGAATCCGACCGTTAGCCGACCTAATGGCAGTCCGACCGCGTAACATCGTCATCTCCATTGTCGATGTTTTGTCTCTCCTGGGTTCCAGGGAGATGGGGCATCTCTCTGAAAACAATGCCGCTGGAAGAATGACCAGTCGAACATCCGGGGTTTCAACTCCTGAGCGATACTCGTTTCCGTCCTGCACCGACTGCACCGGGGCTAAGGCACGCGAACGAGGCTCTTCTTTAAAGAGGAGAACGCCTTACGGCGGGAGAATTTCATCGTCCCTTGAAACTTTGTTCCCTCTCATTAATTTCGACTTTGGGCAACTCGTCGTAGAAGCGAGAGCGTTCCTGGATACGATCGGACGAATCGACTAAGATGCTGGCCCGGAGACTTCGGATAATTGTCATGGATGGTCGGACGACTGAACGACGCTAGTAGGGCACATACGCTCGCGTGACCCGCTCCGCCCGCATGACAAGGGAGGGCGTTGACCAGAGGCGTTAGCGCCCTCGGGAACTCTGCTCCACTCAGGTCGGCAGGAAGCTGGGGGCCGGCGAAGCAGTAAAGAGTTGTTCGGCAGCTTCCCCACGAGACGGCGACTTCATGCGACGGTGAACTATTTGCGCCACTCTGGACTGCTCCGGTCGCTGAGCCGTGATAGCGTCTCGCCCCTCTTGCAGCCAGATGTGATACACTGAAAAGATTGTTTTTACTTCATCCCGTCTCATAAAGTCACCTGCGGCCGTGCAAGTTCCCACGCCCGCGCCAGAAACAAAAATACTCACGATTTGCTTCTCAACTTAGGCAGGATTCAGCAAGAGGCCATGGTGCAAATGCACCAAAAAGCGGTCTAAAATAAATCGGATTTTAAGGGCATTTTAGCCGATCCCCAACAACGCCCGGCAGGACTGGACACAACCAGCCAGGCACCGAGGGGCGGGGCGCCCGCTGCTCATTCGGTTTCGCCACCTCACGGTCGCGCGTGTGCCTGGCCGCAACAACCCGATCGGTATTGAAACGCCCAAGTTAAGTTCTGGCGGCCGGCGTGATCCTTCCGAGCCGGCAATCATGCGCGCAAATCGGCGATCTCGCGACGCCAGCTCGCGACCAACGGATCGCTCTCGGGATCTTCGCCGTTGGCGATGACAGCCTGTTTGCGGAAGGCGAGTTCGTGCTGCGCGTTGACGAGTGCGGCCGACCGGCGGCGGTCAACCCGTTTGATGCGCCGCGTGCGGAAGATGCCATCGCGGCGAACGTCGGCGAATTCCTCAGGGGTGACCGCTCCGCCCACTTCACTTGCGAGCTGTTCCTTGATGACCTTGCGCTCCCATTTACCGCTCGCGCGTAGCGTCACCAGGAGAATGACAACGAATGGAAAAAACAGTAGCAGATTTTGGACGCTGGATACGACCCAAGCCTCAAGAAAGGGCGTTTGTGGAGGGGGTCCAGGCTCCGGCACTTCTTCGCCGGCCTGACGCAGCAGGATGGTAACGATCAAGCCGAGACCGTTGTTGAAAGAGTGTGCGAGAATGGCCAGTGCCAGGCCAATCAAAGGCGCAACCCAACGCAACCAGCGTCGGGACGTTTGCCGGGCGATGCCGAGAAAAGCGCCGAAGATTCCGGTGAACATTGCATGACCGCCCAAGCCAAACAGCGCGAAGCGACCGCCGTATTGAAAGCCCCAGGGGGCAATTTGATATTCGGCGTACGATTGGGCGACGTAAAGAGGCGCCTCAACAAGATTGAAGCCGACGCCGACCAGTGCCCCATAAATAAACCCATCGCGCATGTTATCGAATTCGGAGCGGAGAAGAGCAAAGAGCAAGAATACTCCGACCGCTTTCGTAAGCTCCTCAATTGGGGGCGCAGCCAGCGGAGCGCCGAGAAGAAACGCCCCCTGCGGGCCAAGGTACGCGCCGATGTGTGGGTATTGCGCCAGCCAATCTTCGACAGCGAGAATGACACCACTGTTGAGCGGCAGAGCGATTCCGGTCGCGATTACCGCGCCCCACAAGATGGAAATGGCAAAGAGCCAAGGCGACTCGCGCTCCCGCCGGTCGAGATACCGCAGTATGAGAACCGGAACGATTGACAGTGCCGCTGAGGGGAGAAGTCCGATGACGAAGAGCCGCGCCGCCTCGGCCTTCAGGGATCCCACTGCCGCGAAAATTACCGCGATACACACCAGAATCGTGGAGAGGAGCGCCAAGATCACGGGTATGGCAACCCTGCGCTTCCGAAGGGGAGACCCTAGTAGCAGGCGTTCGCGCGTCGAACCAGCTGACCTGCTCATCGAGCCTTATCACTACACGCAAGGCGCTTCGTGGCAAGGGGACTAACAGCGTTCATCGCGAGGCCTTCAGGTTTCAGCCACTCCCAGCGGAATGCAAAACCGTCCCCTCCTTGTCCATCTCGATGACCGTGCTGAGACTATCACGTTGCAGACAGTAGGAGACGTCGTCCTTCAGCTCGGGGATGGAGAGTAAGCGACGGCAATTGCGCGACTCCGACATCCCAGCCAGCAGGTCGTGCCGTTCAAGCTGGAAGAGCTTGCGCGCGATGAGTGCCGAATCGGAGGCGTCGTGCGCGCACCACTCCGTCCAAAGTAGATCGCAGAGTGCTCCGGCGCAGAGCACATCCTCATAAGCTGGTTCCTCTCGGGTGCCGGCGCAGACAAGGATAAGCTGCGGAGGCGTATGCCTGATCAGCCAGTCGGCGGTTGCTTGCAGATTAAGGAAGGAGGCCACCAGTACCGTCTGCGCATGAGCCGCTGCGCGCAATGCACGCGTTCCATTTGTTGTCGTCATGACGATCGTTTTACCTGCGACCATTCCGCGGCGGAACTCCCGAGGGGAATTGCCTAAATCAAAGGCGATTCCACCCGTGAGCTCCCCTAGAATCCGCACGCCCTCCCGCTCGCCCGCGAGCAGGACGTCCGGCCGTTGAGCGCGAATCGCCAGCGCCTCCGGAATGCTGGCGACCGGAACAATGGCGCGGGCGCCCTGGTTGAGCGCGACAGCCATCGTACTGGTCGCCCGCAGGACGTCGAAGACGACACACGTGGCCGCGCTCAAATCTTCCCGCTCCAGGGCCGCAAACTCAATCGGCGAAAACAGCACCTCGAGACTTCTCATCAGGACGAAAGAGTGAGACGAGAGGAGAAGGCGGTAACGGGCCGGTCTCTTCCCAGCATTGTCGCTAGCTGCGTCGAAGCATTTGTCTTCATGGCCAAGCGCTGTTCAGGATGAACAATGCCCAAACTCCAATCAAGATATGTGATGCGCTTACGCAAAGCAGCGATGTGGTTGAGATCGAACTCGATCAGAATTGAAGGCTCGCGGTTTCGAGCGTCGCCGAGCGACGCTTGTTCAACGATCGAGAGAAGCCCAAACACTGCTCCCGCCGAAAGACTTTCCAAGATCGGGTGCTTCTCTTCGCGATAAATGCCCACCTTTCCCTCGACGATGAGATAGAAGTATTCACTCGGGGCATCTTCCTCGATGACGACTGCCGGCGGGTGGTTTTCGATGGTGGCGCACGCCGCCACGGCGCGAAGTTGTTCAGGGGGTGATACCCGCAAAGAGGGCTAACTCCTTCCAAAGAGCGAACATCTTTTTCGAAGTCCATAGAGTCTGAGGTTCTAATTTCATTAAAGCGCGTGGGGCAACTAAGGGTGCTCCTCGCGAGCTGAAAGCTGAGTAACACGTCGGGAAACTAACCCTTAGAGGCGGGGCACGTGTGACATCGTTTCGCGACAACGAATGAAAAAGAAAGTGGCCGTTCGGATGAACGGCCACTTGTGTTTTACTGAGCCTGGCGAGGCTCTAGTTTGCGGTGCGAAGACCCAAGCGTCGGATCACCAGGACGCTCATAAAGGCTTTGTTCAGCACGAGCTAGGCTCCTCCGTGGGGCACTTGGGCCCTCTTTCTGGTTAAGCTGAAAACAGAGACGTTCCCTTTGCCGGTTCCCCTTCGCACTGAGAACTTCAGAGTAGTCAACGGGTGCGTGGCATCCATGCTAAGAGAAGAAATCATTCGTTAACCATAATTAGCAGCTGCTGTGCCAAGATGAGGACCCGTGTATTACCAAATGCAAGTGAGGTATTTACAAACAGGACGCGGTCCAACGGTTCCCCATCGGAAAAGACGAATTTGTAAAAGGGACCGACGCGCGGGCCCGCTGCGATCCAGTGCAGTCTGCTCTAGCTGCTCTCGAACAGGTATTTGCAACGAGTGCCCGGGTGTAAAGCGGCCTGACAGGACGTTTAACTTAGTAGCTTAGTGATGCTGATCGAAATTATGACTAGCAGAGCGATTTCTGGTCGAACTTCGTCGTTTGCAAACAATCTTGCTCGCGTGCCAGAGCGTGTTGAATAATCCGTCCGTTTTCCAGCTCTTGGGAGGGTGCCTTTGGCCCACACTGCATGGCGTGAAGCGTCACCAAGCGTAAGCAGAGTCTAAAGGAGACAGCTGCGCCTCAGGGATGCGCCGCGCAGGGTTTGTCGCTGGCGGGAAGCGAAATACCGAGCAGGACAGCGGCAATTGTGCCAATTGCCAGATAGACCCAACCGAGCGGCGCCTGAGAGGTTTCCGGCAGATAGGCGGCCAGGGCCATTGTCACGCTAACCGCAAGGTAGCAAAGTGAACTAATGAAACCGCCGAGCAGTCCCAAGTTGCTGGAGAAAAGCCCGAGCGCCATTCCGTACATCGTCGGGCAAAGAGTTCCACATCCGGCGAGCGCCAGCATGCCGCCTATGGTGATGGGAAAGAACGAGGCGCCGACAAGCAATCCGCTGATCAGAAGAATAAGAGTCCCGATAAGGTAGATCCAGAGGGCACCGAAGCAGAGTTGCCTCGGGCTGGTGCGCGTCGCCAACGATGTGCAGGCCATTTCGCCGGTCAAGTTGGCGCCGCCGATGACCAACGCGATTAAACCGTATGCTCCTGCGGAGAGTCCGAGATTCTGCTGAAAGAGAAATGGCGCCACGACCCCGAAGACCAGCTGCGCACTGGCGATAAGACCAAAAACGGCCGTGTAGGCAACAAAGCGGACGTTGGCAAGCGCAGCAAACAAGACTTTGCCCGCGCCTGCCGGACGGAAGCGGACACGTCTGTCGGTCGGAAGCGTTTCCGGGAGACGAAAGAAGACGAGCGCGCCAATCAAGCCTGCCAAAATCGCAATGCCCGCGAAAACAAACCGCCAGGACAAATATTGAACCAGAAGTCCACCCACGGCAGGCGCGATCACCGGAGCGAGCCCCCAGGCGATGCCCAACAATCCGGAGATTGATGTCAGTTGTGACCCGCGAAAGAGATCAGCAGCCACCGCATAGGGAACGACCATGCAGGTGGCCGCAGCGATACCTTGCAAAAGTCGGAATGCAAGCAACGTCCAAATCTCGGTCGCAGCCGCACAGCCGAGACTGGCTACGATCAAGAGCGACAGCCCGGCGAGGAGGGGGCCTTTGCGCCCCCAAGAATCGGCCAGCATTCCGAGCGGGATGAGCGCCAGACACATGCCGACCACGTAAACGGTGACGGTGTTCTGGACGAGGGCGTTCGAGGAAGCGAGATCCCGCACCATGTCGGGCATCGCGGGTGTATAGGCATCCAAAAGGAATTTGACTTAGCGGAATAACCGTAAGGAGCAACGCCACAACGCCGCGGGGCTCAGCCAGAGGTTGAGCCCGCGTTTCAGAAATCTGATCATTCAACCCCGGCACGGCGGCGCTAGGTAAGACCGTCAAAATACCCGAAGAAGACACCGTCAGGATCATACTTGTCGCGCAGGTCTGCCAAACGCTTCCAACCTTCCGGAGAGAAGGCTCCGGTCGCCTCGGAAGGGATAGCGACGGGATCGGTCTCGCCGATATAATAGCCAGTGATGTAAGGCTTCATGAGCGCGACACATTCCTGATGCCATCTGCTATTGGATTCGTCATCGGCCGGGTCCTTCCACATTGTCCACGGACCTCCATAGATGCGCGCACTGAGAGAAAGGGCGGCATTCGGAAGCGGCGCCGGAACGTTCGGTCCCGTGAAGATAGCAAAGAGGACGAGCGTGGTCGCCGATGGCGCTTTGGTCATGTGCTGGCTAACAGCCCGCACGATCTCTCCGGGATTGGAGTTAGAAAAGATCGCCTTGACGCGATTGCGCATCCCCTCCGGCCAAAGCGCGCCGGAAGCGTCAAACATTTCGTCAAAGACGAGGGGTTTGATCGGTGTTTGCATCAGGCATCTGTCGATGGCGGGACAGTCTTCGAAAGGCTGCAGAGCAGCCTTCGCCTCCTCCGCCGAATCAGCAAAGACAGCCGGTGAAACCATGCAGAGCTTGCCGCCATTGGCCGCCGCCGCTTCTTTTAACTCAGGCGGAGCGGTTAAGAGGAACACGCTTAGCTCGACAGCAGGCGACAACCGCGGAGCAATATTGCCGAGCCATTCGGCGACACTCGGCGCGTCGCTCAACGAGTAATAGTAAGTGACGCCGTGAATGGCCTTCGGCAGGGGATAGAGTTTGAGGTGATAGCGCGTGACCACGCCGAAAAACCCGTAGCCAGCGCCCCGAGCCGCCCAAAAGTAGTCGGAATGATCACGTTCGTTAGCGGTGATGAGTTTGCCTTCGGCGGTGACTAGTTCAACGGCTTCGACGCTCTCATTGCCATAGCCCCAGACCCCCTGATTCCATGACATCCCACCGCCCAAAAGGTATCCACTTAGTTTGACCTGTGGACAGTGGCCACTCGGATAAGCCAGTCCTTCGGCATTGAGCACCCTTTGGATTTCGCGATTGCTAATGATCGGTTGCACCACCGCTTTGCGCGTCCCGGCATCGATGGAGATCACTTTGTTAAGATCTTTCAAATCGATGAGCAAACCGCCATTCCTGAGCGTCGGTTGACACCAGTTGTGGCCGCCACCGCGCACGACCACCTTCAACTTCTTCTCCCGCGCAAATTGAATCGAAGAAATGACGTCCTGTTCGTCGGCGGCGCAAACCACGATCTGCGGAGCGCGTTCGGGAACAAGGCGATTCCACAATCCACCGTAAACACGTTCCGCAAACTCCGGCTCACCAGCCCCGATAACGGCTCCCCGGCAGACCTGCCTCAGCGCCTCGGGGCTTCCCGCTGGCATGGTGACCTCTGAAGGTTGCCCGCGGGCGGACGGGCCAAGGAGGGGGCCAGCGGCGGCGGCGCCGGCTCCCGCCACGAACTGGCGGCGAGAAAGCGAATCATTGCCGTCCATCGGCACCTCGGCAAGAAGAGCCTCTCGTCACCAGGGGAGCAGCCTCCACAGGGCGATCACTTCCACGGCGAACAGCACGCAGAGAATGCCGACTCCTTTGAAGGTGACGGCGCTCGCGTTTCCTTTGGGAAACAGCCACCAGCCAAACCAATTTACACAAAGCGGCATGGTGAGGAAACTGGTCAATGCAACACTGATGGCATTGCCGATGAATGTCCCCAGCGAGGCATGAATGCCGAGATTCGCCAGAACCGGACTGAGGAATTTCATCTCGAGCATGACAATCGGAAACAAACCGAGGAGGACCAACATGGCGGCTTTCCAATTCGGGGGACCCTCGCCGGTCATTGGGTCGATGGGCACCCAGCCAGGAAATGCGGTCGCGAGCCGCATAAGTTCCTCGCTCTCGATGAACTCTCTCGTCTCGGACAGAAGGACCCTGCGCTCGGGTGCGTTCATCCAGGCTTCGAGGTGCTCGGCGGAGTCGTAGCGGAGAATTGAAGTCCAGTGGCCGTCGCCGCCGCCCGCTGGCGGTTGAAGATACATGCCTCGGTAGCCTGGATATTGGGCCTGCGCAGCCTGAATGCTTGCGGCCCATTCACGATAGCGATCTGCCATCCCGGGTCGAACCTTGGAAAAGATGACTTCAGTGACTTCGGTCCCTGGAACCGCTCCCGTTCCATCGGTGCTGACCGTTTCTCCAAAATTCCCGCCATCAACCAGCGGCACGACTTCGCCAAGAATTTTGCCGCGTTCAGCCGACTGTTTCCAAGCGGTGAGACTCGCCTCGGAGTCAAAATTAACAATGATGGTCCAAGGTATCTCTGGTCTGCCGTTGGGGGGCGGCACGATGTCGGTGCTGATAAAGCCGGGGAATTTGGAAATGGCAGCGGAATGTCGCGCCTGCCACGCCGCGAAAGCTTCCTCGGAACCAGGATGAACTCGAGCTGTCGAAATCAGGACGGCCGGCTTGTTCATTGCTGGTGGCGCAGTTGTCATTCCGCAAATCTCAAATGGATAGCGGCCAAACCTCCGTCAGGCCCCGGAGGGGGGCGATGGCATCCGCCGTCTTCTCCGCCATGGTTAGTCGGTTTACTCCGGCGATTCGCCTTCACGACTCTAAGCTTCCTCATGCCCGATCTGAACAGACGGCAGGGCGATGCTCTTTCGCAGCTTAGAATCGAAGAGGCTTGAGCTGCGATGATCACTGATTAAGCCTGACGTTGGTTTTCTTGAGCGATAGGCAAGCTCGCCGTTCTGTCGCAGAATCGCTTGGCAGCGATCCCCTCTAATTCCATTTTGCTCGGGTTTGCCTTAGTAGGGATGCCGATCCGGCTTGTTCTGCCAGGCTTCGCATGCTTTGAGCGCATATTCGCGTTCGAAATCGGGGAAGCATTGAATCGCTTTGCGCTCCTTCCAAGGGAGACGGAAATCAATGTATTGAAATTCGTCGTCGAACCCGATCTTGCTGGTGTCTTCGAGGCGGGTGCCAAAATAGACACGATCGATCCGCGCCCAATAAATGGCACTCATACACATTGGACAGGGAGCGCCATTGACGAAGAGGTCGCACCCCTTGAGCATCTGGGCGCGTTCCGGCACCGGATCCGGAGAGCCCGGCGGCCGCGGAATCATCTTGAGATTGCCTTCATAATACTCAGAACCAAGAATTTCCTTACGATTAATGCGAGAGCAGGCGTCGATGATAGCGGTCACTTCAGCGTGATAGACAGGAATGCCAGTCAAGAGAACTCGGTTCTGGCCGCGGCCGATGATCTCGCCATCCTTTACAATAACGGCTCCGAACGGTCCGCCCCACCCTTTCTCAACTGACTCGATGGCCAGCTTGGTGGCTTCGTGGAGGAACTGTTTCTTGTATTCATCGCTATCGGTTTTTACTGCGCTCATACTGTTTGGTCGGTGGTTGTTTTGCTTTTGGGATCTGGAAAGTCGGCGGACTAACTTAGTGATTTCGGTGCTCGCTGATGCGGTCAATCGCGGCTCTCATCGAGGCGCCTGCCATCGCGTAGGTTCAGGCACTGCGAGCAGCGCGACAGAAAGGGGAAAGAGGGTTCTCAAGCAGGGAAAGTGCGATCGATGATGAGACCCCGCGGGGACTTTGCCAAGTAAAAAAAGACAGCGGCATATATGCGTGATTTAAGGATGGCACGCTAGAGCTAAAGGTTTTCGGCCGCAGCGACATGCAAGCGATGCAATGCAGCGCGATAGCATAGGAAAATTCATTGTCGGAAGATTCAAAGTGTCGGGCTAGGCAATGCGAACCGGCGCTGGATTGCTCGGCGTGTGCTTCTTAGGACAGAAAGACACTCGCCACCTGCCAAAGAAGGCGATCTTATGGATCAGGATGCACTTCCTGACTGCACTTGCTAACGCGTTTGTGGAAGCTGCTGGGGTCGAAGCAGTCTCCTGGGGAGGATCAGCCGCTTTGCAGAGAGCTGATGCTTTGTCGGACTACGATTTGTATGTTTATTCGCGAACCCCAGTGCCGCTGGAAGTTCGTGAGAAGATCATCTCCAGCCGCGCCTGCCGCTATCAGCTCGATAACGCATTCTGGGAGCTGGAAGATGACTGGACCGAACCAAACGGGGCAGAGTTCAATGCGATGTACCGATCATGCCAGGAAGCAGAAGAGGAACTCGAGCGGCGTCTTAGACGACATGTGGCTTCCCTCGGATATACTACCGCATGGTGTTTTAGTATAAGCCATAGCCAGATTCTCGCTGATCCGAATGGCTGGCTCGCCAATCTTGGTCGGCAAACCCGAGAGCGGTATCCAGCCGGTCTTGTGCAAGCAATTCTCCGGAAGAACCGACCCGTCCTGGGTGGCGGAATGCAATCCTGCTACCTTAAGCAAATCAGGGCTGCGATCGTTCGCCACGATCCAGTCAGCCTTAATCACCGCGTCGCGGCGTGGCTGGCGAGCTATTTCGACATCCTCTTCGCAATTAACGGCCGGTTGCATCCGGGAGAGAAACGTCTGCTTAACTACACTGAGGAATTGCCCATTCTTCCGGAGGGTGCGTTGACCGACGTGGGTGACCTATGCGTTTTGGCTGGGAAACTCGACGAAGGGATCACAGATCACGTTGAACGAATGCTGGCACGGCTGGATGAAACGATTGCTCGGTTGTGAAATGTGCCGGCTCACTGGCGCCGGTGGGGACACTGCCGCTACAGCTTTAAGTTCAAAGCTAAGCTCGCTTAATACTTCCAGAGATTGCCGCGACTAGCGTCGGAAAAGACCTGTGAGCTTAGCATGTAAGACATGGGGGGATCCGGCAGACTGCTATCGTCGAGGACCGGCAGGGTCTTCCCGATCGTCGCGTCCCATGGCTGGCTCCTCGCAATGTGGATCGGCGTGCCCACACGGACTAATTGGAAAGTCTTGCGCGCAGCATCGATTGGCATGCGGACACAGCCGTGCGTGCTGGGATATGGTTTCACAAAGCCCCAATGCAGGCCGTAGGCGGACTTGAACTCCATCCAGTATGTCATCGGATAGCCTGCTCCCGGACTGCTCTGCCGGCGGCGATTCGCCACCTTGAGATAGATGGTGTAGTTGCCATGCGGAGTCGGGTCGGACGCCGTGCCCACAGTCACCGGAGTAGCGAGAAGGACGTTATCACCTTCGACCACATACAGCCGCTGCGCTCCCGTGCTGAGCTTGAGCTTCACGGCGGAGGGATTTCTCGGCTGTTGCACCGGTGGATCAAAAGAAAACGAATTCGGGGTGTTGGAAGAAACGACCGCGCAGGCACTCAGCCCAATCGCGAGTCCGACCGACATGGCGGCGAGAAGCAAACGGGATACTTTCATTCAGTTTAAAACAACGCCGAATCGTGCAGCATGCGCGCGAGCAGTCAAGAGCATGATAATTCTTGAGATGCGATTTCTTAAAGCCAGCCGGAGGACCATACTCAAGGATCGGCGTCCGGAAGACGTGTGTGCGGTCGTTGAGGCGATTTCTCGCTGAGATGAAATGAAATTGAGTGCATCACCGAACGTTCGGGTCCCGCAGGGCGCGAAGATCCGGTCACGAGCTCCAGCGAATCTCGATGCGAAGCAGTTGATTCTGCAAGGTAGCTCGACAGGTTGCGCCGAGCCGCTCGGTGCAGGCAGCCACGACGGCCAGGCCTAAACCGGCGTGCCCCTTTTCGGAACGCGCTTCTGATTTTCGCCAGAACCGTTCGAACAGATGGGGAATGTCTTCCGCCTCGAGCTCGGGCGCCTCATTGCTTACCGCCAGGCAATCGGTTGATGCCTCCACGAGCACGTGTGCTCCTTTGGGTGCGTGGTTGACCGCATTTCCAAGCAGGTTATTTAGAATCGCTGTCCACAGGAGCGGGTCGGTTACGATTGCGGTGTTCTCGACCTTGGTGTCAATGGTCAAAGCTCGCTTTTCGGTCGACTCAACGACCCGGGCCACGCAACTGCGGACACTTTCGACCAAGTCAAGTTTCGCGGACTCTACGTGAACCCTCTCGTTTTCCGCGCTGGAGAGCAGCGACAGCTTATCGAGCAACGCTTCATTCTCGGCGATCGCTTCGAGCATTTCTTCGCCATGGCGGCGATTGAATTCCTGGGGCCAATTGGTCACCAATTCCGTCATCACCTTGAGTTCAGTGAGTGGGGTGCGCAGTTCGTGAGCAGCGTACGAGCTAAAGCGACGTTCACGGTCGAAACCTGCTTCGAGCCGTTCGAGCATTTCATTGAGCTTTTCGGTGATGGGCTGCAATTCCTTCGGCAGTTGGGCGGTCGGGAGACGTTGGTGCAAGTGCGCCGCCTGTATGCTGCGCAGTTGACGGCCGAGGTCGTCAAGAGGTCGGAGGCCTAGCTTGAGGCACATGTGCACCAGGAAGACGGTCAAAATCAGGCCTGCCAGTCCAACGCCTGCCAGGATTAGAACTATGGAGTGGAGCGATCGTTCCAACCCACCGCTATAGCTTGCCACAATCACCCTGAGCGTTCCTGACTGCGTTGACTCCCCGGATGGGAATGATTTCGAGAGCGCTCTTCCGCTCCGTCCGTCGGGAAGTTTGATGGCGCCATATGCTGGCAAAGTCTTAACGTCGTGGGAGATCAAGTGATCGCCTCCCAAGGAGGGCGATTTTTCTAACGTCCGCCCGTCTGGTCCCAACACCTCAAAGAAATCTCCACCGGCGCGCGAACCAAACCCCGCGAATTCCTGCACGTTGAGATCGATTTCCAGATCTTGCTCGTCCAGGTCCGCCGCGACGATAAGCGCCTGGGCCTTGGCGGCAAGGGTGGCATCGAACTGGGCTGTCAAGACAGCCCGGATCGTCCAGTAGAGAGCGACTCCGCCGCCGAGCAGGAGAAGCGCGATGCCACCACATACGAGAAGCGTCATGCGGCGGCGGATCGAGATCATTGCGGGTGCAGAACGTAGCCAAGTCCTCGGCGCGTCTGGATAATCGAGGCGCCGCCTGCCGAAGCCAACTTTTGTCGCAGCGAATAGACAGCCGCATCCACAGCATTGCTTAGGGGATTGTCGCTTTCGGAGTAGATGTGCGCTTCGATTTGCTCCCGGCTAAATACTTGTCCCGGTTTGCGAGCCAGGCACTCAAGAAGGGAAAATTCTCGCGCGGTCAAGACAATGTGCTTTCCAGCGCGGACCACCTTCTTGGCTGCCAGATCAATCTCGAGATCGCCCACCTGGACGCGGGAGTCGGCCTGACCGTACCGCCGGCGTCGGACGACAGCCTCGAGACGAGCGTCAAGTTCCGCAATGGCAAACGGCTTCGTCAGGTAGTCATCTGCACCAAGGGCGAGTCCTTTCACGCGATCATCAAGTCCGTTGAGCGCCGTCAGGATGATGATGGGTGTGTCTTTTCCACGCCGGCGC
This sequence comes from uncultured Verrucomicrobiae bacterium, assembly GCA_963706955.1. Taxonomy (GTDB): domain Bacteria; phylum Verrucomicrobiota; class Verrucomicrobiia; order Chthoniobacterales; family Terrimicrobiaceae; genus DASTFP01. The sequence goes on from CAVPOC010000008.1 coordinate 197,848, forward strand.
CATCGTTCGAGCAAATGAAGCCCATTCTGTTTTGGGAGCATAAGGTCGAGCACGATGGCATCATAGCCATGGATTCCGACAAGGGTTTCTCCTTCTTCGGCATCTTGCGCCTCATCGACGGCATGGCCAAGGCGCGTCAGCGCCTTGGCCAGCGTCGTGCGGAGGCGGTGCGAGTCCTCAACGAGGAGCAGGCGCACGGAAAGACAGAATGCGAAGTTCCGATTTGTGCGGGCTCATTGACGGGTCAGTCCTCCGGATCTTCAGTTTGGTTGATCAGGGTGCCATCCTCAGCGATCAAGACATCTAAATCGGGGGCCTTGTGTCTGTCGATTTCCAACGAGTATATGGTCTTCCCATCGGTGACCTCGCGGTCGACGCCATCATCGAGCTCTCCTCCGGCGGGCACAAGCTTTGCAGCAGCCTCGCGGACGGCGGTGGGGGCGTCAGCAAGGTCGATTTCCTCACGCGTTTTGATCAGTTTGCCATCGCTTCCGACAAGCATTTTCAGGTCGTCCCTCCTGCCGGGCAGATCAATTTCCGCCACATAGAGCGTGCGATCGTCGATGGTGATCTTTTTTACCTCGTCGACTTTGCCGTCCCGCGCATTGGCGCGAATTGTCTCCTGAACATTGGCGGGGCATTTCTCCAACTCGATCTCATTATCGGCGCGCAGAGAAAAGGCAGTGCCCAGAAGAGCAAGAGCAATCAGAATTTTGGGTGATTTCATAGTATCTATTTATTTGTTGAGTTTGCGGTCGCGGTTGCAACCTGCATGGGCACTCTTGCACGCCAAGATGATGACAAGATGAGCGGTAGCCAAAAATTTTACCGACGCAGCCGCTTGTTTCGCAAGCAAGGCATTTTCTTCGACCTCCTCGTCGGCGAGAAAGTGCATTTCAGTCTTCTTGACGCATTTGGTCAGGCGCGGACGCGGATGGAACCGTTTGAACTCGCCGTCGCAACGCTCGTCACTATGCATCTTCTCGAAGAGATCAATAAACCTATATTACTAAGCAGACATGCCTATTCTCGGCCTCTGTTCTAATTAGCGAAAGACGAAAACAACATGAAAACACCCGAACTCTCGGAACTCAGTGCTTTGGAAATGCAATCCGTCAGCGGCGGCGTGGCACGTGCCGCCGGCAGACGCGGCGGTGGGCGCTTCATTTTCCTTCTCCTTCTCCTACTCCTCGGCCGGAGTCGCGCTCCTGTTGGCGATCCTGTCGGAGCCCAGCGCTAATGGCTCATCGTTGAAACCGTTGAGGGTTTCGGCGAGAGGTCGGGCTGCGAGCCAAACAGCGGGAGCTTAGAAGCAGTGGCTAATCCGCCTGGAATTCGGAAAACGCCTCCACCGCGAAGCTAACGACCGGTTCTGCTTTTCCCTTCACGTATTCGGAGGGCAGTTCCCGCAATTTGAAGCGTCCGTCGAGCGCGGCGCGAACATCGGCGCTGATCAAGATACCGACGCCATGCTTGCGGGTGAGGCTTTCAATGCGCGCGGCAGTATTCACGACATCGCCGATGACGGTGTATTCGAGATTCTCCCGCGAACCGACCACGCCCGCGACCACATTTCCGCTGTGAACTCCGATCCGCACATCCAGTGGAGGAAGGCCTTCGTTTCGCAGATCCTCATTGTAAGCGCTAATGCTATCGCGCAAAGCGACCGCGGCGATGACGGCATCCATCGCATGCCAGGCATTGCTTTCTGGCGCGCCGAAGATTGCCATTACCCCGTCGCCAATGAACTTGGCCACGTGACCGCCATGATGCGTCACGGCGGTGCTGGCAGCTTCGAAGTAGCCATTAAGAATGCGGACGAGGGTTTCCGGGCTCAAAGTTTCGCTCAAGGCTGTAAATTCGACGATATCCGCGAAAAGGACGGTTACTTGCCGAGTCTCACCGGAGGTCGACACCCCGCGCTTGATCACCTCCTCGACGACACGTTGCGGCGCGAATTGATGAAAGGCCTGCTGTAAATTCTGCAGATCGACGGTCGCCTTTTCACGGGCTGCCCAAAGAAGATTCGCTCTCCTTTTCACACGAAAAAGAGAGATGGCGATGGCCGCGTTGAGGAGGACCGATGCGGCGGCGATACCGATCAAGGCCCTGGACCATTTCAACATCGGTGGAGCAGAATACTCATGCGCGCGAGACCATTGGCGTAGCATATCAACCCAATGACCTCGAGCACCACCTCCCGCTTTATCCCAGCGGCAAAGGTCTGGGCAACCTCTTGCAATCGCCTGGTTTGGTAGCGAACTGTCTCGCGGGCGAAACCCAAAACCTTTTGTTCAAAGGAATTTAGTTTCGGCGACGTCAGATAGCTTAGCACGTGCTGGATCTCCGGATCGGTCCAGCCGTCGCCGCGGAGAGCTTCGGTCGCTTCGGCTTCGCAAGCCTGACACCCGAGACCACGGGCCACCACCGCAAAGATAAGCGCCTTTACCCGTCTTGAAGTAATGGTGGAATTCCAGGCTCCATTGAGAACCGTAGCGAGCGCTGCGCTCGCCGGAGAACCTTCCAATGCCCGAACAATGCCGGCACCGGGACCACTGAATTCAGCAGGATACGGAACGCTTTGAACGGAAGAAAGCGCCGTGCGAAATTCCTTTCGGGTGAACGGTCGTTTCAACTTGTCGAACCAGTTTGCGTCGATTTCTTCCAATTGAGAGGGTGGCACGGCGAGCAGCGTCGCCAGCCTGTTTCCCCCCGCATTAAGACCGGCAAGATAGGCTATTTCGGCGATCTCGAGCTGCGAATAACCGGCGGCCGTGAGTTCGCGCAGGTCGCTTTCTGACGGACGCGGCGCCGACCGGGAGACCTTGCGAGCAAATTCCAAGGCTGCTTGCTCCTTGTTCGTCAGTTGGTTGGTGGCGAAACTCTCTTCCAATTCTCGAATCAAACCTTCGGGATAGCCCAAAATCTTCAACATGCTTCGGAATGCGCCATAACAATGTCGACAAGAGCTATCCATTGCCACAACCATGCTGATGAAAGCTCTCAAAGGGACTGAGATACCCGGAGTGACGCGAGCTTCCCCGATTTGTTCCGCATCCATCAACCAGCGAACCGGGGTAAGATACTTCGCCAGGTTCGAGGCGAAGCCGAAGCGCCTGACGACTTCCCTTTCCCAGGCCGGATCCGCAATTGCCGGCAGCAACGGGACGTCGCACCAATCAATTTGGTCGAGCGAGTAAGCCATCGCATCGACACTTAACAGCCAGCGCAACAGGCAAGCAACAGGAACCATTAAACTTTAAGGTTTGTCCGCCCGACTCGCAAGGGCGCCTAACACCCGCAGATCAATAGCTCGCCCTCGGAAGTTTCACGCCGCAGTTAGGCTCCCAATCATCTCGAGGCTTGGGTCTGTCGGGTGGCGTAGCCGGGCGTCCGCCTCTGCGCGTTCAGAGTTTCCGACGGCCGATCCGCCTCAGAGAGACCGGAGCGGCTCGGGTCGTTCGATGGCGAAGGACGAAACGGCGATGCCGATGGAATCCCGAAACGAATTCAGCATCGATGGAGCAGGATGCTCATGCGCGCGACGCCGTTAGCATAGCTTACCAAACCAATGATCTCCAGCACCAGCTCCCGTTCAAGTCCCTTTGCAAAACCCTGCGCGAGTTCTTGCAGTCGCCGGGTCTGATAGCGAACCGTCTCCCTGGCGAAACTCAACACCTTGCGTTCGAAAGGGTCGAGTTTGTTGGAGGTCAGGTAAGTTAGAACGTGCTTAATCTCCGGGTCGGTCCAGCCTTCGGCGCGAAGAACTTCGGTGGCTTCGGATTCACACGCCTGACAGCCGAGACCACGGGCAACCACCGCGAAAATCAGCGCCTTGACGCGCTTTGAAGTTATGGTGGAATTCCACCCGCCATGGAGAATCGTCGCCAGCGCGGCGCCTGCCGGCGAACCTTCCAGAGCTCGAACAATCCCGGCACCCGGACCAATCGATCCCGCCGGAAAAGGCATGTTGACCACGTAAGAGAGCGCCGTCCGGAATTCTTTTCGCGTGAACGGCCGTTTTAACCTTTCGAACCAATTTGCGTCGATTTCTTCGAGCGGGTCTGGCGGCAAAGCGAGCAGGGTGGCCAGGCGGTTACCCGCGGCATTGATAGCCGCCAGATAGGCGATCTCAGCGATCTCGAGCTGTGAAAAGCCTACGGCCTTTAATTCTCGCAGGTCGCTTTCTCCTGGGCGCGGCGCTGACCGGGAGATCTTGCGTGCGAACTCCAGAGCGGCTTGCTCCTTGTTCGTCAGTTCGTCGCCGGCAAGACTCTCTTCCAATTTTCGGATTACACCCTCGGGATATCCCAAGATCTTCAACATGCTTCGAAATGCGCCGTAGCAATGTCGACACGAGCTATCCATCGCTACTGCCATGCTGATGAAAGCCCGCAAGGGAACGGAGATGCTCGGTGTCACCCGAGCCTCGACGAGTTGCTCCGCCTCCATCAACCAGCGAACCGGGGTAAGAAATTTTAGCACGTTCGATGCAAAGCCGAAGCGTCTAACAATTTCCCTTTCCCAGGCCGGATCCGGAACCGCCGGGAGCAAGGGAACCTCACACCAATCAATCTGCTCAAGCAACGAAGCCATTCGTTTCGTACTTAACAGCGAGCGCCGCCGGCAAGCAAACAGGAAGCGTTAATGTTCACCGCACGCAGCGTGCATCCCTGGACCCGCGGCGCTGGCTCAAACCACGAGATCAATAACTGGCATCGGGAGGGTCGATATTGGCAAACTTCACACCACGTCGCGGATCCGCCATCATCTCGGCTACAGTATCTCGCCAGGTGGCGTAGTGTGGCGTCCGTTTGTGCGCCTCCGGAGCTTCCGGCGTCCGGTACGCCTCAGAGAGAACAAAGCAGGTTGGGTCGTCGGATTGTTGAAGGACGTCGAATCGGGCAATTCCCGTTTCGTTTCGGCTCGCCTGAGCATTGGCCAACGTCGCTGCCATGAATGCCTCCACCTGATCGGGCTTAACTTTGACGTGAACGTGAACAACCAGCATGCAGCCAGGATAGCTCTCAGGCTGCCGATCGAAAGGAGAAACTGGCGGCTAAACAGCTCCAGCTTCTTCCCAAGCCCACCGGGAGCTCTAGACGCAGCCGAGAAAACCGATAACATCGAGCGCATGGCAGTGGCGGCCGCGACGACTTCTTCCAGGCGGCCGAGCGTCCCGAAAAAGTACGGTCCCACGCGGGTTGAGCGCTGGGTCTTCGGACTCTGGACCGCGCTGGTCTTTGCGTTTCTTTACATACCGATCCTGCTTCTGATTGTCTTTTCGTTCAACAGCTCGCGTCTAAACATTCGCTGGGAGGGATTCTCCTTAAAGTGGTATGCGGCTCTTCTCGAGAACCGCGCCCTGCTGACCGCCTTTCAGAACAGCTTGATCGTGGCAGCGGTGACCACCATTCTGGCCACTCTGCTGGGCACGATGGGCGCGTGGATGCTCTACCGCTATCGCTTTCCATTCCAGCGCACGATCGGCTTTCTCATTTTCATCCCGATGGTGATCCCTGAAGTGCTCATGGGAGCGAGCTTACTGGCGGAATTTGTCCACCTTCTTAAGCTGCCGCTTGGCTATACGACGCTCATTATTGCACACACCACTTTTTGTTTTCCGTTTGTGCTGGTCGGGATCCAGGCGCGGCTCCACGGTTTAGATCCCTTCCTTGAAGAGGCTGCCCTCGACCTGGGAGCGACGCCGGTTCAGGCCTTTCGGCTCATCATCGTTCCCTATCTCACGCCCGCGATTGTCGCCGGCGCGCTCATGTCCTTTACCCTCTCGCTGGACGAATACATCGTCTCAGTATTCACCACCGGCCCGCATTCCCAGACGCTCCCCCTCAAGGTTTATGGGATGGCGAAAGTCGGCCTTAATCCCCAGCTGAACGCCCTCAGCACGATTTTTGTCATCGCAACGGTCGTGCTTGTTTTGTTGAGTGAGCTGCTCGCTCGCAGAAAAAGTTCATGAAAGAAGTCGCTCGTCATGTGGTATTGCCATTTTTCGCGGTCCTCGCGCTCTTCGGTTGCGAGAAAACGCCCGCACCGCCTTCTGCCAGCCCACCGGCTACGCCCAGCCCGGCTACAGCCAACCTCGCATCGCCGGCGACCTTGCCAGCAAGCGAATCCGGCGACGCCGAGAAGACTCTCCACATTTTCTGCTGGTCGGAGTATATCCCGCAGCAGATCGTCGATGCGTTCAGCGAAGAGAGCGGCCTCAAGGTATCGGTGGAGACCTATTCCTCCAACGAGGAGATGCTCGCCAAGCTATTCGCTGGAGGTGGCAATTATGACATTATCCAACCGAGCGAGTATGTGATCGAAGGGTTGATCAAGGAGGGCCTGCTCACCCCCATTGATCACGCGAGAATGCCGAACATGAAGAATCTCGCCCCCGAGTTTACGAACATGTCATTTGATCCCGGCAACAAATATTCGGTTCCTTACATGGCCGGAACCGTGGGCATCGTTGTGAATTCCGAGTTGGTTCAGGACGACATTAAGGGTTACAACGACGTCTTCCAGGAGAAGTTTGCCAAGAACATCGTCATTCTCGATGACGCGCGAGAGATCGTCAGCTGGGGACTCGAAAGTCTGGGAATTCCGGTCAACGAAGTCTCGGACGAGAATTTGGCCAAGGTAAAGCCGGTCCTGGAGACATGGCTCCCCCTCGTCAAGGTCTTCGATTCGGATAGCCCGAAAACAGCGCTTCTCAATGGAGATGTCGCCCTGGGAATCGTCTGGGCGGGCGAGGGCGCCATATTGCTCAACGAGGATGAGAAGTTTAAGTGGATCGTCCCGGCGGACGGCGCACATCTTTTTGTCGACAGTCTGGCAATTCCGAAATCCGCGAAGCACGTGCAGAACGCCGAGTTGTTCATCAACTACGTGCTCCGACCGGAAGTGAGCGCCAAAATTTCCGAGGCGTTTCCGTACTTGAACCCAAACGTTGCGGCGCGCGAGCTGCTTACGCCGGCGCAGCGCAAGAATCCCGCCAGCTACCCAACCGCTGATCAGCTCGCCAACATGCAAACGTTCAAGGATGTCGGCGAACAAGCCACCAAGATCGACGAACTGGTGACCTCGTTGAAAGCGCAATGAGATGATAGCTTCTGATCGAGCAGCATCAAGCCAAGCCGCCGCCATCTTCAAAAGGCGTCCGGGTCTGGTGGCCTGGCTTGTGCTCGCGCCGCTGCTCGCTTGGCTGGTCCTCTTCGTCATCGTTCCAACAATCATGCTCGTCCTCCTGAGCCTCGGTGAGCAGAAGGGCCTGGGAACCGTCCATTTCACTTTCACTCTGAAAAACTATGTGCGGGCTCTCGATTGGACGTGGCTAAAGGTGTTGGTTATCTCGGTGGGATATGCCCTGGTGACCACTGGGATTTGCATGGTGATTGGCTTTCCGGCGGCATACTTTATCGGGCGTTCGTCGGAACCACTTCGCAACGTCCTTCTCACTCTTGTGATGATCCCGTTTTGGACCAGCTTTCTGATCCGCACCTACGCGTGGATCACGATTCTAAGCAAAGAAGGGGTCCTCAATGCCCTCCTGGTCTCGGCACGAATTATTCCTGAGCCGATCGGAATTCTCTACACTCCCTTCGCCGCGGTGCTGGGATTGGTTTACAATTTCCTGCCCTTCATGATTCTGCCGATCTACACGAGCGTCGAGCGGTTGGACAGCGCGGTAATCGAAGCGGCTTATGATCTCGGCGCGAGCCCTTTGCGCGCCTTTTCACAGGTGATCATTCCCCTCACCCAGCCCGGTATCGTCGCTGGCGCGCTTCTGGTCTTTGTTCCCTCGATTGCCATGTTCGCGATCACAAATCTGATGGGCGGAGGCGACCCCCCGACGATCGGCGATGTCATTTACAAACAGTTTACCTCAGGCCGTAATCAGCCCTTTGGAGCTGCCCTGGGTTGTCTGCTCCTTCTCATCTTCTTCCTCTCGCTCTGGATGACCCGGCGACATCGAGCGGAATAGGTCCTGCTTCCCCTCCCATACGTCACGCAAAATTCCCTGCACAAAAAATCGACTCTCTGGTCAACGACAGCCATGCGCAAAACAAAAATCATCTGCACACTCGGGCCCGCCACCGATTCCCCCGAAAGGCTTCGCGCCTTGATTATGGCGGGAGCAAACATCTTCCGCCTCAACATGAGCCACGCCCCCCACGAATGGGTGCGGACAGTAGTTAAGGACATTCGTAAGATTTCCACTGAGCTGGGCGTCATGACTGGCATCCTCCTCGATACACAGGGACCAGCGATTCGGACGGGCGACTTGCCAACCAAGCTCAACCTTCGACCCGGCGATATTTTTGATTTCACTGTGCGCGGCGAAAAGAGCGAGGATGTGCATTCGGTTGACGTCAACTATGAAGGGCTCGTCAACGACATTTCCGTAGGCGACGTTGTGCTAGTCGACAATGGCGTGATCCACATGAAAGTCCTTTCCAAGGACTATCATCGCATTCGCTGCCAAGTGCTCACCGAGGGGGTCCTGGGATCGCGGCGTCATATCAACCTGCCCGGAGTCAAGGTCAACTTGCCGCCTCTTACCGAGAAGGACCTTGCCGATGTCGAACTCGGAGTCTCCGTCGGAGTTGACTACGTGGCTTTGAGTTTTTGCCGTCAAGCTTCAGACATCGAGGCCCTTAGACGGGTGCTCGGCGAGTTGGGTAGCCAGGCGCGAGTCATCGCCAAAATCGAGGATCAGCATGCCGTTAGCGTAATCGACGACATTATGGAAAAGTGCGACGCGATCATGATTGCACGGGGCGACCTTGGCATCGAGTGTCCGATGGAAGAACTCCCGATCATCCAACGGCGGACGGTGATGAGGTGCATTCAGACGGGTCGACAGGTAATCGTCGCCACCCACATGCTCGAGTCGATGATCGAAAATCCAGTTCCGACGCGCGCAGAAATCACTGATGTAGCGAACGCCGTCTTCGAGCAGGCGGACGCGATCATGCTGAGCGGTGAGACCACGGTCGGAAAGTATCCCGTTGAATGCGTGCAGGTATTTGATCGCGTCGCAAAGAGAATGGAGCAAACGGGCGGGGCGGGCTTTCACCGTGAGGCTGAGACGACAAGCATTCGCCATAAGGCCGTCCGTGCCGCGGTGGAACTGGCTAACTCGCTGCCGGACTCAAAGATTGTCGTCTTCACGCGGCGCGGCTTCATGGCCGACCACTTCAGTCAGATGCGACCGGCGCAGGCTCCGATCTATGCGTTCACCCCCAGCGAAGAGGTGGCTCGCCGTCTCACCTTGAATTGGGCGACGATTCCCATCGTGATGCGATTCGATCTCGATCCCGAGCACACTGTCGCGGAAGCAGAAAAACTCTTGCTCAACCGTGGACTTGCCCAAATTGGCACACAGCTGGTTGTTTTAACCGACATTCTCACCGGCAACGAGCGCTACGATTCCATTCAGCTGCGCCGCGTCGTCTAGGGTCCAGGAGACGCTCGGATCACGTCACCCTCGAGGAACGCCATATTCTTTTGATTATCCGCTCCGGAAAACTCGGGAGGCCATAGCCATTCAGCCGTGCGAGAAGATATCCGGCGACACAGCCGCCCAAATGAGCAGCATGTCCAATCCACGGCTCGAAACCGAGAAGCAAAAACAACAAGGATGATCCGATGAGACCCCAAGCAAGATATTTCGCGCGCAGGCGCAAGGGGATGACGAAAAAGAGCAGCATCACGATTTGCGCCTCGGGGAATATTGTGGCAAAGGCTAGGATGACACCACAGACTGCGCCGGACGCACCGAGCAAAAGGGACCTCCCTCCGTCCAAGAGGAGTTGGGCGATTCCTCCGGCGAGCGCGCAAGCAAAGTAGAGAGCAACAAACCGGCCTGTTCCCATTACCCGCTCGACGATCCGTCCCGCAAACCAAAGTCCGGCCATATTAAAAAGCAGATGCCAGATATTCCCATGCAAGAACGCGTGTGTGATCAGTTGCCACCAGGCGCCCTGCTCCACGCCTTGACTGCTTAAGCCATAGCGCTCCAGCAGTGTTTCGTTGAAATCGGGTCTGAGCAGCTGAAAAAGAAAAACCCCGCAGTTCACGGCGATGAGAACCCCTACCGCGCTAATCCGCCTCCCGCTTTGCGTCATCGGCGAAACTTATGCGGATTTGTTTGCCGTGTCCAATTCCGGCGGGACAAGAACCTCCAGCTTCCCGGCAGAGAAGCCAAACTCGTATGGCAGGGTTCCAGTGAGCTCGCCATCAATTTCCACGGGCACGGGCTCACGACTGGTCAGCCGAAGGCCCCGACTCTGAAAGTACTCGACATCAGGAAGCGCGGGATGATTGCCGAAAGCAATCGCCTGAAAATAGCGGATCAAATCCCAATGACTTCGATTTTGAAAAACCAACACATCGAGCAGCCCGTCATCCAGTCGTGCGTCCTTAAAAACGACAAAGGGACCACCGTAGAATCGCCCGTTTCCGACGAGCACGAAGCTTCCCTCGCGTGCGGCACTATCGACCGGCTCGATGCAAATTTTCGGAGGCTGGCGAGCGGCCACTTGGGCGAGCGTCAGCAGGTAGCTCACCGGGCCGAGCACTTTTTTAGAATCCGGAGTGGTTTGCCGGACCACTTCGGCATCGAGACCGACTCCGGCGAGTTGAACAAAATATTCGTGGTTGGCCCGTGGGAGATCGACCAAGCGCGAATAGCCCGCTTCGATCACCTGCCAGGCCTTGGCAAGATTGTTTTGGGGAATACCCAATTCGGCGGCGAAGACGTTCATCGTGCCGACTGGGAGGATGCCAAAATGAACGGCTGCGCCTCCGATGCCATTGACTACTTCGTTGATTGTTCCGTCCCCACCAGCGGCAACAATGGTGCCATATCCTTGGTGCACCGCGCGGGCGGCAAGGCCTCGGGCGTCGCCCGGGGAGCCGGTACTTCGCACGAGCACATGGTGCGAGAGCGCCGCAATCTTGTCGCGCAAGGCTTTGGCGCGTTCGCCGCGGGCCGCCGGATTCAAAATGACAAGGATTTTGTGCTTCTTGTTCACGCTTCACATTCCGGAAAAGTTTCGTAGCTTCCCCGCGTGCTCATTTTTGCCAAGCGTTTTCTTTTTATCGCCGCCGGTGTCATCGCATTGGCTGCGCTCGTTCTCCTCTGCATCAATCTCTATTTGCAATCCGGTGGCGTTCAGCAGCGCATCCGTGACTCTGCCCAACGCGCGCTTGGCGGGGAAGTCAATATCCGGAGCAGCATGTATTTGCCTTGGAGCGGCTTTGTCATTCGGGGTATCACCGTCCCCGATCCGACAAATGCCAACATCAACTTCGCCGAGGTTGAGGCTCTGCGCATTCGCTTTGCGCTTCGTCCATTGATAGAGGGACGATTCGTAATCACCGAATGCACGGTGTTCCAGCCGAAGCTGGTTGTTCGCCAGATGGAAAATGGCGAATGGGTCATTCCGTTGGGCCGCGAGCGCGTCGAGTTGGCAGAGGTGCCCAAGGAAGCGCCAACGACGTCCAAAAAAGGCGTCTCCTTCAAGACCGAGCTGCAAAACATGCGGCTTCGTGGCGGAAGCATCGTCTTTCTCAATGCAAAAAACCGCGCGATCGTCAGCCTTGATAAGACAGACATCAGCGCGAAGATCGCCCCCGATCGTTCTGCCACTGGCACATTCGAGATCGGAAGGTCGGACTTCTTCGGCTCGCTCAAGCCGCGAAAGATCGGCGGCCCCTTCACCTGGGACGGAAACAATCTGAACTTTCCGGACATCCAGGGGTCGCTTGCCGGAGGCAAGCTGACGGGCAACTACCATATGCAAACTCGCGAGCAGCCCAGCTTCACCCTTGCCTTGCAACTCTCAGGGGTCCTTCTGAGGAAGCTGGCAGAGGATGCACAGGTCGAACCAGGAAAGACGGAGGGCTCTCTCCAAGGCTCGCTCGACATGAACGGTGACCCGCGCGACAGTGCCTCCCTGAACGGGGTCGGGCACTTCGAGCTTGTCTCTGCGCAGCTCAAGCCGGTCGAGTTTTTGGTCAAGCTGGGCGAGTTGCTCCAGATCGACGAACTTCAATTGCTTAAACTAAGTGATGCACGAATCAATGCGACCATCCAAGATGAGCGCGTGCACATTGACGATGTCACTTTAAAGTCGGACAATCTCATTCTGCAGGGCACGGGGCCGGTGCGTTTTAATGGAAAAATGAACCTGAATGCGAGTTTGATGGTCAATCGCAAGCTTCAGCAACAGCTCAAGGGAGTGCTCAGCAGGAACTTCGTCGATTCGGAAGACCCTGAGTATCGGGAGCTTCCCTTCACGGTCACGGGCCGGGTTGACAATCCAAAAACTGACCTGATCGACAAGTTGGTCGGCGCCAAGGTGGGACAAGAGGTTGGCGGAATGTTGATGAACATATTACGCCCGAGCGCCTCGCCCAAGCCTGATAACACGAAAGAACCGGCCACACAGGGAAACTGAATCTGATGCGCGTTATTGCCGGCGAAGCTCGCGGCCTGCACCTCAGCGCGCCCTCTCCGGCCATTCGTCCGACGATGGATCGGGTGCGCGAAGCGATTTTTTCGAGCCTGGGCGAGGTTGTCGCGGATGCCCGGGTGCTCGACCTCTTTGCCGGTTCGGGTGCTCTTGGGATTGAGGCTTTGAGTCGCGGTGCGGCGTCCGCCATTTTCGTGGATGCAAACCCACGGTGTGCAGCATGCGTGCGTGAGAATCTTCGCCGGGCCAAGCTTGACGGTTCTGTCCAGGTGATGGATGCGCTGAAATTCGTCGAGCTCTATGCGGAGCCTGGTGGCTATGACTTGATCTTCGCCGATCCACCCTATGGAACGTCCGGAGCCCACCGCGATTTTGGGAACGAGCTCCTTCGACTTCCTGCGCTCGCGCGCGCTCTCGGGGAAAATGGCATCTTCATCCTGGAACGGCTCGCCGGCAGTATCGAACCTGAAATAGGATCCCTTTCACTTGTCCGTCTCCGCCGTTATGGCCAAACTGAGATCGCGTATTACACCCCGCTTGAATGACTGCGGTTCGCATCCTTTATAATCTCGCCTTTCCGTTCGTGCTGATCGCTCTGCTGCCGAGCTTTCTCTTTCGCATGCTGAAGCGAGGAAAATACCGGCACAAATTTGGACAGCGGTTCGCAATTTATTCATCGCGCGTTCGCCGGAAGCTGTCGCGTGGAGGCTGGACTTGGGTGCATGCAGTCAGCGTCGGAGAAGTTTTGATTGCCTTGAAGCTTATTCGGGAAATGAGGACCCGTGATCCCCAAGTTCCGGTGGTGCTCTCGACAACCACATCGACCGGATACGCATTGGCGAGCAAGGAAACCGGGGACTATCTGGAAGTCATCTACAATCCGCTTGATTTTTTTTGGACGGCTCGGCGCGCGGTCCGTCTGATTCGGCCGCGCAAACTAATTCTCGTGGAGGCCGAGGTCTGGCCAAACCTGACGGCCGAGGCCAGAGCGCGGGGGGCCATCCTGGCTCTCGTCAATGCGCGGCTCTCCGTTCGTTCAGAATCCAGATACCGAGCCATTCGGCCGCTGGCGAAGCCGATCTTCAACCAGCTCGATCTTCTTTGCGTCCAAGAACCGGCCGAGGCGCGACGTTGGCGACGTTTGGGTGTAGAAACTCGAAAAATCCTCTGCACCGGCAGCATCAAGTTTGATGACCAGACGGAGGACCGGCGGGCCTCGCAAGATTTTCGAAACATTCTCGCGAACTTGGGTGTGGAAGAATCTGCTCCGGTTCTCCTCGCGGGAAGCACGCATGCAAGGGAGGAGTCCGTGCTCGGCGAAATCGTGATGCGACTGAGGCGTGAATTCCCGAATCTTTTCTATGTGGTTGTTCCGAGGCACGCCGAACGTTGGAAAGAAGTTCGAGAAGAACTCGAGAAGATCGGGCTGAGAGTAGCGCTGCGTGCCCACGATAACTCCAGCGCGGGCAACCCTGACACCTTGCTGGTCAATACCACCGGTGAATTGCGCGACTGGTACGATCAAGCTACCCTTGTTTTCATTGGCAAGAGTTTGACTGCCCACGGGGGACAGAATCCGGCCGAAGCCGTCGCCGCCGGCAAGCCAGTGATCTTCGGTCCAAACATGGAAAACTTCGCTTCGCTGGCTGCACAATTGGTTCGCGAGGGTGGCGCCTTGCAGGTGGCCGACGCAACGGAACTCGAAGAGGAGTTAGCCAGACTTCTTCCGGACAGTCAGACACGCCGCCAGCTTGCGGCAAACGCCGCCCGGTGTCTGCAGGGGCACTCTGGAGCGACGGCTCGAACCTGCGACGCCCTGGAAAGGCTTGAAGCGTCACGGTCGCGACCGCAGCTCAATTCGGTAGCATAAGCATCGGATCACCGAGTGTAGTCCGATGCCGCAGGCTCTACGCGCCAGCGTTGCGCGGATCTCATCCGCGAGCGGCATTCTGTAGCGCCGATGTCCCCATCGGCGAGGGCATCGGCGGTGGGGACACCGCCGCGACAGGCTCGCGCCTAAGAACTAAGCTTCTTCTGGAGGATCTCGCCGGCGACCTGAGGGTTGGCTTTCCCCTTCGATAGTTTCATCACCTGGCCCTTGAGAAAGTTAAGGGCCGCGACCTTCCCAGCCTTGAAATCCGCCGCAGGTCCGGGGTGGGCTTTGATGACTTCATCGGCCAACGCCTCGATGGCTGAGGTGTCGCTCATCTGCTCAAGACCCTTTTCCTTCACAATTTCAGTCGCTCTCCGACCACTCGCGAACATTTCCGCAAAAACTTCCTTGCCTTGCTTCGAGTTGATTTTTCCCTCGTCAATCAAGTTTACCAGTTCATCGAATGCCACCGGGGTGACCGGACATTCGAGAATGGTCTTGCCTGCTGCGACGAGGGCACTTTGGAGATCGTTAAGAATCCAGTTGGCGATGCTCTTCGGCTTTCTCGCGCCAGCGGCGGCACTCTCGAAGTAGCTCGCGGTCGCGAGATTGCTCGCCAGAACAGCGGCGTCGTATTCGGTGACACCAAAGTCCGAAACATAGCGCGCCCGTTTCTCCCAAGGAAGTTCAGGCTTCTGACGCCGGGCTGCCTCGAGAATTGTGGCCGTCTTCACGGGCAGTAGATCCGGATCAGGAAAATAGCGATAGTCGTGGGCGCTCTCCTTCACGCGCATCAATTGGGTCTCGCCGCGCACATCGTCCCACCGGCGGGTCTCTTGCTCGAGCGTGCCTCCTGCGTCGAGAA
This sequence comes from uncultured Verrucomicrobiae bacterium, assembly GCA_963706955.1. Classification (GTDB taxonomy): domain Bacteria; phylum Verrucomicrobiota; class Verrucomicrobiia; order Chthoniobacterales; family Terrimicrobiaceae; genus DASTFP01. Next base: position 213,074 of record CAVPOC010000008.1, read on the forward strand.
CGTCGATCTGACGGTCGATCTCGAAAGCTAAGGCGCGCCGCACACCGGAAATGGAGTTCAAATTCTTCAGTTCGATTTTGGTCCCCCACTTTTCGATTTCCGACGGACGAACCGAGACATTGACGTCACAGCGAAGCTGTCCCTTTTCCATGTCGGCATCGCTGATCCCGCCGTAGACGACCAATTGCTGGAGGACGCTGAGATACGCAAAAGCTTCGTCAGGACCGGCGATGTCAGGCTCGCTGACGATTTCGAGGAGCGGTGTTCCGGCGCGATTGAAATCGATGCCGGTCGAGTTTTCCATGTGGAAGCTCTTGGCGACGTCTTCCTCGAGATGGATTCGCACGAGGCGGATCTGCTTGTCCTTCGTGGCGATCGATTTTTGGGCATCCTTGGGATAAGCGAGGTCGTGCAGCGGAACAACCCCGCCCAAGCAAAACGGCAGATCGTATTGGCTGATCTGGTAGTTCTTGGGCATATCCGGATAGAAGTAATTTTTGCGGTCGAATTTACACACTTCGGGGATATCGCAACCGAGCATCAGCCCGGCCAACGCGGTCAGACGCAGGGCCTCTTCGTTCATAACCGGGAGAGCGCCCGGAAGACCGAGACAGACAGGACAGACGTTAATATTCGGCTCGGCGCCATGTTCCACTGCACAGCCGCAGAACATTTTTGTCCGCGTCTTCAGCTGCACGTGAACTTCCAGACCGATCGTGGCGATGTATTTCGACATGGGTTTACCGCGGTTTCTTTGGCGACCGGGATGGCGAGGGTGACGGAGAAGGTTGTGGAGATTCCAGCGCGAATTTCAATGCGGCGGAGAGATCGACTTTTTTGAGTTGCTCAGCAACGACGGGATCTTTCAAGGCAGCGGCAACGGCTTGATTGTTGAAAAGCTCTAAAACGTTCTTCTCTTGCCAGGCTCGGATCAAATCCGGATCATTAACGAGGTTGGCGACGCGGGGATTCTGCAAGACCTCCTGAATGCTAGGATATTCGAGAAACCGCCGCATTTTTTCCTGATCACTGATCAAGGCTCCGATCTGCGCGGCGAGCCGGTGAAACTGCGGAGGCAAGGGGTCGGCCGATGCGAGAAGCGGCCCCACCGGGCCGAGTTCGAGCGATTTCTTAAGCTGGACCAAGCCAGCCGTCAGTCTGGCTTGGAAATCAGGGGCTTCGGCCAGTTTCCTGTCTTCCACTCGAGATTCAAGCAAGGCACCGAGGCTACGCACGATGGAAATGCTCCCCAGAAGAAGTGCCAACCCGAACAAAAAGCCGAAAAGCGCACCCCCCACCCGCCAAATGAAACTAAGCGGTCCAAAGGCATAATGCTCAGTCTGTTTGAAGGTCAATGCTCCGACCAACCAGATCGCGAAGAACAAAAACAGCCCCAGGCCACCTCCCACGACCACACCCACGACAAATCCCGGAAGATAGCGAAGGCCCCCGAAGGGCGCTGCGGCAAGTTCCGCCGCCAGAGAGCCCAGCACGAAGCACAGGAGAATTGCGGCCAGGTTTACTCCGCTGCGGAAGAGTCCGGCGCGCCATCCGCGCCAGGTCTGCCAGACGAGAAAAACCAGGCCGACACAGAGGAAGACCGTTTGCCAGAAGGGTGATCCGCCCATGAGTTACCGGGGCAGGCAGTCCTGTGCGCGCTGGCGCAAGGCGTGATCACAGAGCACCAGAGCCGCCATGGCCTCAACCATGGGCACCGCACGCGGGAGGACGCACGGGTCGTGGCGCCCTCTGGCGGCGAGCTCGGCGTTTTCTCCGGACACAGTGACGGTTTGCTGAGGTTTGGCGATAGTAGCGGTCGGCTTGAAGGCGATGCGAAAGACCAGCGGCTCTCCATTGCTGATACCCCCCTGGATTCCGCCTGAAAAATTCGTCAACGTTCGCACTTGCGTTCCCTTCATGCGAAAAGCGTCGTTGTGCTCGGAGCCTTTCCATCGGGATCCCGCAAATCCCGAGCCTATTTCAAAGCCCTTGGTTGCGGGAAGGCTAAGCATCGCCTTGGCCAGGTCCGCTTCCAGCTTATCAAAAACCGGCTCGCCCAAGCCGGGTGGCGCCCGCCGAATCACACCCTCGAGCACGCCACCGACAGAGTCTCCCTCGCTCCGAACCTGTTTGATCCGCTCGATCATCTTGGTCGCCGCGACGGTATCCGGACAGCGGACGACATTGGCTTCGACTTCGCGGGAGGTCACGGTTTCCGGATTCACCTCGGCTTCGATATCGTGAATCGACGTCACATAGGCTAAAATCTCGATCCCCGGGAAGAGATTGTTGAGGAGCTTTTTGGCCACGGCGCCGGCGGCGACCCGACCGATCGTTTCACGCGCCGATGCGCGCCCGCCTCCCTGCCAGTTTCGTATGCCATATTTCGCCTGATAGGTGAAATCGGCATGCGATGGTCGATACATGGTTTCCATTTCCTTATAGGCCTCGGGGCGGGCATCGGTATTTTGAACCATGATCGAGATTGGAGTGCCCAGGGTTAATCCCTGAAAGACGCCCGAAAGAATTCGACACACATCTTCTTCCTTTCGGGGCGTGACAATATCGCTTTGTCCCGGCCGCCGGCGGTCGAGATCGGGCTGGATGTCCTGCTCCGAAAGCGCCAGGCGCGGAGGACACCCATCGATCACCACTCCCACCCCGCCTCCGTGAGACTCACCCCAGGTGGCGATGCGAAACACCTCTCCAAAGAAACTAGCCATGTCGCAAGACCAATACGAGTTCGCCACAGGAGGTGACAGGAGAAAAATTATCTGTCATCAGCGCATGCGGCGTCCAGAATTATTAAATTCACTACCATGACTCGCCTCCTTTACCGGGAGGTGCTCATTATTTCCGAAGCTGTCAAATAATCTCGTTGGGAGCATTGAATCGCGCCTTCGGCGCTGCCTAATTGTATGGATTGGCGTTTCCTGGGGCGTTGCCCCAGGCTGACATTGAGTAGCGCCTGTGGCGCTAGACTGAAAGAGGGCATACAACCGTAGGCGGCGTTAGTCGTCGTCGCAAGACCTGCCCTTGATCGGCCAACGACCTGCCGATTGAGCGCCAATCGCGCGGCGTCATACCAGCCTCGGGCGGCGCCCGAAAATCCCGTGCACGGACAATCGCAGAGCGCTGGAAGCGCGACGCAGCAATTTCCTTCAGCCCAAGCTGAAGCTGAGTGGCGCCTGTGGCGCTAGGCTCCCATATAGGGGTCCAAATCGTCGCTAAGTGCGTGCTGAGTACAGGGTGCAAAATTCGAGACCTGTGGAGGCGCTTGTGCCAAGCGCCCATCGATTTGCCGCGCGTTTGAAACAAGCGCCCCTGATAAACAAACTCCCTGTCCCCAGGTGGAGTCGAACCACCATCTGAGCTTTAGGAGAGCCCTGCTCTATCCGCTTGAGCTATGAGGACGTGGGCTGGCCGAGCGACAAAGCTTAGTCGAGCACGGCCACGCATTCAATCTCGACATCAAACCCCAAGAGCTGCGCGCCGATGGTCGCCCGCGCGGGCTTCGACTCGCCAAAGTAACGCACGTAAACTTCGTTCATTTCCTTGAAAGTCTCGCGTGTCAGACTCGACAAGTAGACTCTGCAACTGACGACATCGTCAAGCGATGCACCTCCCGCGGCGAGAACGTTTTTCATATTCTCCAAAACCAATTGCGTCTGTTGCGAGATGCTGCCGGATTCAATCTTGCCGGTCGCAGGGTCATAGGGCGTCATTCCGGAAACGAAGAGGAATTTCCCGCTGGCAGCGACCGCCAGCGAATACGGCCCCAGAGCGGGTGGAGACCCAGGAAAGGCAGCGAGAGGACTCTTCACGACCTCCTTGTATCTACGCCTTTCAAAAGCGCAACTTCCCGCTTCCCGAGAGCTCGCCACTCTCCCGGTTGAAGCGTCCCTATCTTTAAATCGCCGATGCGCGTCCGGATGAGCCGCTTCACTTCGTAACCCAGTTTGAGGAACATTAGGCGGATTTGACGCTTGATTCCCTGGCGGAGAATGACCTTGACCACGGAGGGGGCAACGATCTGAACTCGCTCGATCCTGGCACGCCCCCCTTCGATGACGAAGCCGCGCAAGAGCTTTGGAATTTGTTGGGCCTCGAACGGCCTATCGAGAAGCACTTCATACTCTTTTTCCACTTCGTGCGCCGGGTGCGTCAGACGATGGGAAAGTGCACCGTCGTTGGTAAGGAGGATTAAACCTTCGCTTTCCTTGTCGAGCCGTCCAACGTGGAAGAGGCGGCCAAGATGTGCTGGAACGAGGTCAAAGATGGTTCGACGTCCACGTTCGTCGGACCGTGTGCAGACAACCCCTTTCGGTTTAAGCAAGAGGACGTAAACCGGCACGACCGGTCGCAGTGGAGGCTTTCCCGCGACGCGGACTTCGTCTCCGGGATTCACCACCGTGGCCAAGTCGCGAATGAAATGACCATTGATCGAAATCTTGCCCTCTCTGATGAGGGCCTCGCAGGCGCGCCGTGATCCAAGACCGGAGGCGGCGAGAAACCGATTCAAGCGCATTGGAGCACCGCGCAGGCGAGGGAAGCAACGGTGGCGCTACCTTGAGCTTACTCTTCCGGCTTTGTCTTGGGCAATCCAATCACTCGCTGGCCCTCTTTGAACTGCCCGCGCTTTTTCATAACCTCCACGCGCTCGAATCGCTTCAGCACGCTGCGCTTGGCTTTGATTGCGCCCTTGCCCTTCAGGCTTGGATGTTGACTCATGGGGCGCAAAATCTGGATCAAATCGCCGGAAAAGCAACCCAAATCGCCAGCAGCGCTACCGACATCAAATCCAGACCGCTAACACTTGAGACACGCGCCTGCCTTAGCTTACGGTCCGCCGGCAAACCGCTGAGAGACGGCCGATTTTCAAAGTCCGAGAAGAGGTGACTGGAAATGTCCTATCGCCAGAGGACCATTCGTCGTAATTCAAAGAACGACGCGGGGCTTACTCCACCGCAGGTTCTCTCAACGGAAAGGAACAAACAAATGCGAGTGATGGTGATAGTCAAAGCGACGAAGAATTCCGAGGCGGGCGTGATGCCGAGCGAGGAACTACTGACCGCGATGGGCAAATTCAACGAGGAGCTGGTAAAGGCGGGCGTCATGCTGGCTGGAGAAGGCCTTCACCCAAGCAGCAAGGGTAAGCGCGTGCGGTTCGCGGGCGGGAAAAAGAGCGTCATCAATGGTCCGTTCGCCGCGACCAATGAGCTCGTCGCCGGATTCTGGATTTGGCAGGTAAAATCGATGGAGGAAGCGATCGAGTGGGTGCGCCGTTGTCCAGACCCGATGCCCGGAGAGGAGGCGGAGATCGAGATTCGCCCGTTCTTCGAAGCGGAGGATTTCGGCGCAGAGTTCACTCCGGAGTTGCGCGCACAAGAAGAGCGCCTCCGCGATCAAATCGAGCGGCAACAGGCACCGTGAAGGCGGGGCTTCGTCGCGGGTCGTCGGCGGTGGGGACACCGCCGCTACAGCTACGACGATTAGACGAGGCCGAGCTTCATGCGACCCTCTTCGCTGATCATCGATTGGTTCCAAGGAGGATCCCAGACCAGCTCTACCTCGGCATCATCAACTCCTTCAATTTCGAGGATCTTTTGCCGGGCATCGGCGGCGATCGCCGGGCCCATGCCGCAGCCGGGTGCCGTCAAGGTCATCCGCACGAGCACGGAAGTTCCGCCCAACTCCGAAGAATTCACACGACAGTCGTAGATAAGGCCTAAATCGACGACGTTCACCGGGATTTCCGGGTCGAAGACAGTCTTAAGCTGCGTCCAAACCGCCTCCTCGGCAGTGCCCTCATGCTTTTTCGGTGCTTCGCTAGCCGTCAGCGAATCGAATCCGAGCGCGTCGCCATCCTTGAGCTCGATGCGCGCAAGCCCACCTGGCGTTGCCACAGTGTAAGTTCCACCGAGGGATTGGGTGATAATCACGTTCATTCCTTCGGGAAGAACGATGGGATTTCCGCTTGGGATCTGGATCGCGTCGCAATCGCGCGTCAGCGAAATTTCGCGATGATCATTCATGGTTGAAGCTTAATCTTGACGCTCTTTGGCGAAGCGAATTGATCGAGCAAGCTGGGGACGGTGGCAGGCGCAATCGCTTCTTCGCCTCCAAGCGCGTTTCGCAATGCGCCCTCAACGAGCTGGGCACAATGGATCTTCATCGGTGGCAGCTTGCCCAGCGGCGAAGCCAATTCCTCTCCAGACATAGCCAGGGCCTCAGCGGGGGTTTTGCCACGAATGAGCTCGGTGGCGACGCTGGCCACGGCGATGGCCGTCTGGCAGCCAAAAGCCTGGAAGGTGGCCTTATCGATGACCTTGTGGCCATCTTCCTCTTTGAACTTCACCCACATTCGAAGCATATCGCCGCAGTTTTCACTGCCAACCGTGCCAATGGCATCAGCACCCGACATCTCTCCGACATTTTGCGGATCGTGCACCGCAGCCTGGATTTTGGCTTCAATATCGTCGCTCATTCCAGGGTATAGCGCGGGAGGTTGGGATTGACCTGCACACTCCAGGCATCGATGCCGCCGCGCATGCATTTAATGTTTGTGAAGCCGTGCCCGGCAAAATACGCCGCAGCGTCAAGGGACCGTGCACCCTTATGGTCGACGAAAACCAGGAAGCTCTCCTTGGGTTTGCTCCCTAGAATCTGCTGCATCAAGTTGTGATCGAGGAACTGGGCTCCCTCGATATGGACTGCTTCGTATTCTTCGCGGGTTCGGATATCGAGCAATTCCACCCCGTTTCCGTCGAGTGACTGCTTAACTTCGAGTGGAGAAATCATCATACTCTCGTCCTCCGCCGATGCGCGTCGGATGGTTTCCACTACTTCCTCGGGGTCAAGACCGTCATTGCGGGAGCAAACCTCCGCGAGAGTTTCGTCAGGCCGAAATCCGCAGCTGGCGCACCCACCGATGTGATAATTGCGAAACAGCGCGCGCTGAGCTCCAGGAAACGCCTCCAGAAGCTCACCCATGGTCATATCCACCGTCGAAGTCATCACTCCCAGAGTATCCGACTGTCGCTTGATTTCAACTATCGGCTCGCCCCTCCGCAGTTCTCCAATTATGATGGGACAATGAAATTGCGCGCTTTGGACGAAGCCCGTTGGATCCTTGGGATCCTCGCAGTCTGCTGCGTTGCTTCCCTCGTCTTGTTGCCGCCCGCTGCAATTTTCTTTGCCGGACTTTTCCTGTTTTCGCTCTATTTCTTTCGAGACCCCGAGCGTCAACCCCCCGCTGACGAGAACCTCGCGGTAGCCCCAGCCGACGGAGTGGTCGTAGAAGTTAAAGAGACCGGCGAAGATCATTTGCTCAAAGCCAAGGTCAAGCGCATCGCCATTTTTCTCTCGGTGTTCGACGTCCACGTGAATCGCGCGCCAATCGCGGGTAGAATTACCCATTCCGAATCAGCCAATGGCCGATTCCTTGATGCGCGTAATCCTTCCAGCGCTGATGTGAACGCACGGCGCACCTGGGCAATCCAAGGAAAGGAGAAGACGGTGGTGGTGCGCCAAATCACGGGAGCCATCGCCCGGCGAATCTGCGCGTGGAAAAAGGTCGGAGATTCGGTGGAACGCGGGGAACGCTTCGGCATGATTCGCTTCGGTTCGCGCACCGAAATTGATCTGCCCATCGAAGCAGAAATCCTCGTCAAACTCCGAGAGAGAGTCCGAGGCGGAGAGACACCGATCGCACGACTTAAACCGGGCAAGGAATGAACTCGCACGAAGAGCCAAAGATCTACCTGCTGCCGAACTTGATGACGGCCGGCAACCTCTTTTGCGGTTTTGCGGCGGTTTTGCGCATCATCGAGGCTGCGTTGGTGATTCAACAGGGAGGATCAGCCGTGGCCCTCTACCACCAGGCACTTACATTTGTTCTCGGCGCCTGTCTTTTTGACCTTCTTGACGGTCGCCTCGCCCGTCTCGGAGGGAGCGAAAGCCCTTTCGGCCGGGAGTTTGACTCACTGGCCGATATAGTCTCCTTTGGAATAGCACCTGCCCTATTGGTTTATCAGATCGTGCTTCGCGATTTCTATCGGACGGGTTGGTTGATCGCGTTTGTTTACCTTCTGTGCGGCGCGCTCAGGTTGGCCAGGTTTAATTGCTACGCCAGTGCAAGGAACGGCAAGCCACAGGAAGATTTTATCGGCTTTCCCATTCCCGCCGCAGCCGGACTGATCGCGTCGCTGACCCTCTTCATGCTTTGGCTGGAAGAGGGTTCCAAAGAGATCGGGGCCTGGAAGTTCGCCTTGGCGGGCCTGATGCTCTTCCTGTCGTTCATGATGTTTAGCCGGGTGCGCTATCCCAGCTTTAAAGGGCTCGGCTGGAGGACCCAGCGATCGATACCGCGGTTTTTGCTGATCATTGTGGTCCTGGTCTTCAGCGCGATGTTTTACGAATGGATGCCGGCGTTGCTCTTCGTGACCTTTCTCGTTTACGGTTTTGTCCGTCCGTTTATTTCAAAGGCGCTGCGCCGCGAACTTGAGGAAGAAGAGGAGGACGATGTCAACGAAGAGTCGGCCAAGTAAGGGTTCTGGCGCTGCAGATAGTCTCCGCGTCGGTGTTGTAGCGACGATGTCCCCATCGTCGATCCTTCAAGCGCCGCCGGTGGGGACACCGGCGCTACAGGGAATGTCTTCCGGCGAGCGATTCCCGGCTAGAAGAAAATCGGGATGATGAGGATGGCAACGATGTTCACCACCTTGATCATGGGATTGATGGCGGGACCGCTGGTGTCCTTGTAGGGATCTCCGACGGTGTCGCCCGTGACCGCGGCCTTGTGTGCTTCGGAGCCTTTGCCGCCGAAATTTCCCTCCTCAATGTATTTCTTGGCGTTATCCCAAGCCCCGCCACTCGAGGTCATCGAAATACCCATGAACAAACCGGTGACGATGCTCCCGACCAGGACACCGCCCAGGAGCTTCATGCCATCGGGAATGGCGGCGACAACCACAACTGCCACCACCGGAAGCAGTGCCGGCACGATCATTTCCTTGAGGGCGGCTTTGGTGACGATATCGACACACGTGCCGTACTCAGGGGTGTCGGTGCCCTTGAGGATGCCTGGATGTTGATTGAGTTGCCGGCGCACTTCAGTGACCACCGCGCCAGCGGCACGCCCGACTGCATTCATGCTGAAGGCAGAAAAGAGATAAGGCAGCAGCCCTCCGAGAAAAAGGCCGATGATAATCTTCGGGTCCTTTAGGGAAAAAGAGAGGGCTTGTTCAATTTGGGCCGGGTCCATGTGCATCTTGCTCGCCGGACTCAGGAGATGGTGCTTGAGGTCGACAAAATACGAGCCGAAGAGAACGACTGCAGCCAGGCCGGCGCTGGCAATGGCATAACCCTTCGTAACCGCCTTCATGGTATTGCCGACCGCATCCAGTTCGTCGGTGATGGTTCGGACCGTCTTGGGCAAACCACTCATCACCGCTATGCCGCCGGCATTGTCTGTGATGGGCCCGAAGGCATCGAGCGAGATAATGATGCCTGACATCGAGAGCATCGCCATCACGGCGACAGCGATGCCATAGAGACCGGCCGCGCTGTGGCTCAGCCAAATCGATGCCGCAATGCAAAGCACCGGCAAGGCCGTTGCATGCAGGCCCACCCCGAGACCGGCGATAATGTTCGTCGCGTGTCCGGTAACGCTCGCTTCCGCTATCTTGCGAACCGGCGAATAACTGGTCGCGGTGTAGAAGTTTGTGATAAAAACTGCTGCTCCCGTCATCAAAAGGCCAATCAGCGAGGAAAAATAGATCCCACTCGCCGGATAGATCATTTCGGCACCGCTCAAGACATCGCGGGCCGTTAGACCCCTCGGAAAGAGAAGCATCGTCAGAGGCCAGAAAAGAACCGCGCAGATGAGAGCGGTGACGACGACTCCGCCGATAAGAGCATTGGTCGGCGTTGTATTGGAAACATTGACAAAGAAAATGCCAATGATCGAAGCGATAATTGCCGCTCCCCCAAGCAGAAATGGAAAGACCACAGGCGCGCCCAGACCGGCGGTAAGCGCCCCCACAAGCACAGTGCCAATGAGAGAAACTGCGTAGGTTTCGAAGACATCAGCCGCCATTCCAGCGCAATCGCCCACGTTGTCGCCGACATTGTCGGCGATGGTCGCTGGATTACGCGGATCGTCCTCCTCGAGATTGGATTCCACCTTGCCAACGAGATCCGCCCCCACGTCGGCCGCCTTCGTGTAGATTCCGCCACCCAGGCGCGCGAAGACCGAAATCAGCGATGCGCCCAAAGCTACCCCGACGAGGCTGGCGATCGACTTGTCACCATTTATCCAGGACATCAGTAGCCAAAAAATACCGACGGAAAGCAGCGCGAGTCCGACAACAAGAAGCCCGGTAACTGCCCCGCCATTAAAGGCGGCTTGAAGAGCCTTTTTGCGGTTCAGAGTGGCCCCTTGAGCTGTGCGAACATTGGCGACGACAGCGACCCGCATCCCGATGTAACCAGCGCTAAGAGAGCAGATTGCGCCCAAGACAAACCCTGCGGCCGTGGAAAAGTCACGGAACACCCACAGCAGGAAAAAAATGACGGCAGCTATGGCGCCGATGGTTACGATTTGTCGATTGAGGTAGGCCTGGGCTCCTTCTTGAATCGCACCGGCGATCTGGAGCATACGCTCGTTTCCTGTCGGCAAGGCCATTACCTGTTTGATGAGGAAGACAGCCCCGCCCAAGCCGAGAAGGCCGCACAAAAGGGCAATTACCATGCCTAGAGAAGCCAGAAATCCAGATGACACAGGGCGCTTAGGTATTGAAGGGCCGCAGAGTTTAGCCCGACGCCGCCGTGACGCAACGATGTTTTGCAGGTCCCAGTAAACTGCGCATAGCCCAATCCGTCGCGGGTAGACTTCTAGCCTGAATTTGAGCCTCCGCTACTGACGATTGCGAGGATCGCCTTTTGGGTATGCAAACGGTTCTCTGCCTGGCGAAAAATCGTGTCGGCGTGTTCCTCGAAAATGTCCTCGGCGATCTCCTTTCCTCGATATGCCGGCAAGCAGTGTAAGACCAGGGCATCGGGCGCTACCGAGAGCAAATCGCGGTTGATCTGATACTTTTGCAACTGCGCCATGCGCAAGGCCGACTCGCTCTCCTTTCCCATGCTCACCCAGACATCTGTATAGAGGACACCCGCGCCGCGGGCTGCTTCCAGCGGATCTTCAAAGAATTCCACGTGGGTGGAAACACCGTTCGCCAGCTCCGGCGGCGGCCGAAATTTCTCGGGAGTCGCGACACGAAGTTGAAAATTGCATCGGACGGCCGCCCACATCCATGACCGAGCTACGTTGCAATCGCCATCCCCGATAAATGCTACCGGGCTCCGCTCAAGCGAGCGTCCGCTCTCTTCGATCGTGAACAGATCGGAGAGGATCTGACATGGATGCTCGGCGTCCGTAAGCGCGTTGATAGTCGGAATGCCGCTGAACTTCGCGAAATCCTCGACATCGCTTTGCGCGAAAGTCCGGATGACCACGCCGTGCAGCATTCGTCCCATCACCCGCGCAGTGTCCTTGATTGGTTCGCCGCGGCCGAGCTGGATATCGCCGCCTGCCAGGAACATGACCGTTCCTCCTAATTCGCGAATCCCCACTTCAAAGGACACCCGCGTTCGCGTCGACGATTTCGAGAACATCAATGCCCAACATTTGTCTCGCAGCGGATGCGCAGCGTGCGAACCTCGGTTCGCCTTGACGGCGTGGCTGAGAAAGACAATGCGCTCAATTTCGTCGCGACTCAGCGACTCAATGGAAAGAAGATTTTTCATGAAGTGACTAGGAACCCGTCAGAGCTGGGATAAAGAATAACAGAGGTGCGACATGCCTAAATTTCCAAGCCGAAGGACGAGCTAGGCTGCGCTTAACGAATGCCCGATCTTTTCCAAGGCCTCATCGACCTCGGCAGCGGTCACGTTTAGGGGAGGCAGGAACCGAATGACGCGTTCTCCTGCCGGGATCACTAGCAATCCAAGCGCCATCAAATTCTTAACAAAGGGGATAGCGACATTCGCATCAGTCTCATCCGCGAGTTCGAACCCCACCATTAAACCAATTCCCCGGACTTCTCGGATCCGCGGACTTTTGAGTCCGAGCAGGCCGTCACGAAGCCGTGCACCTTGGACGACGGCGTTTTCGCAAAGCCGATCACGTTGAATTATCTCGAGCACCTTTGCAGCGGCGGCACAACAGACCGGATTGCCACCGTAGGTGGTGCCGTGGGTGCCAGGTCCGAGCAGATCGCAGACCCCGCGCGAGCTAGTAGCCCAGAACGCACCGAGAGGAAATCCATTGGCGATCCCCTTGGCCCAACTCACGCCGTCGGGCATCACGTTGGGATCCACACTTTTCCAGCCACACCAGTCTCCCGTGCGGCCGAGACCGCATTGGATCTCATCAAAAAGCAGAAGGAGATCGTGGCGGTCACAAATGAGGCGCAGCCCCGCAAGAAAGTCGGCACTCGCGACATGGATACCTCCCTCTCCTTGCACCGGCTCCACCAGAATAGCCGCGGTCTTCGGTCCAATGGCAGCAGAAACGGCATCCAAATCCTGGAAAGGAAGATGAACGAAGCCATCCAGCAGAGGGGCAAAGCCCTTCTTAATCTTCTCCTGAGCGGTTGCGGAGATGCCCGCCATGGTTCGGCCGTGAAAGGAGTTCTTAAAGGTGAGGATTTCGTAGCGCCCGGCAGCGTTTCCGAACTTGCGAGTGAGTTTGATCAATCCCTCGTTTGCCTCGGCGCCGCTGTTGCAAAAAAAGACCTTGCCAGGCCCGACCAATCCTACCAGGCGGCGGGCGAGTTCGGCTTGAGGGCCCGTCCGATACAGGTTGGATGTATGGACAAGGGTCGAAGCTTGTTTGCTCACCGCCTCGGTAATCTCCGGATGGGCGTGACCGAGCGAACACACGGCAATTCCCGCGCCAAAGTCGAGGTATTCCTTCCCATCAAAATCCCACACGCGACAGCCCGCGCCACGTGCGATGTCGAGTTCGAATCTCCCATACGTGGGCATGACAAACTCACTGTAGAGAGAGGCAAGTGCGGCCATTAGGAAGTTGGATCGCTTAAGGCAGGATGCGTCGATCAATTTCTCTTACGGAGGAGCTCGACCGAACGACCATCAAACAGCTTCGCCGTAGGAACTCTCCACGCGCTCGGCCACATCCCGATACCCGTAGTCCACTTCGTAAATCTGTTTCATGCACTCGATGGACTTTTCTTCCTGGGACATCTTTTCGTAAACCAGCCCAAGGTTGTAAACGATTTCTTTTTTGATGTTGTCCATCTGAGCCAGCTCACTCGCCGCTGCAGAGAGGATATTGGCGGCCAGATCGAACATTTTGCGTTCGGTGTAGCATCTCCCCAGCAAGTTCATCGCCCGAAGCCGCACGTTCGGATTTTGCCGCGCCCGCTGAAGTTCGGAGATCGCATCCTTGTAGTTACCGAGGCTGACGAAAATTTCGCCGAGCTCAAAGCGAAGCTGCAGGTCGGTCGGGTTGCGTTCGACGCGCTTTCTCGCTTCCTCAAGGAAGAGCTCAGCGCGCTGTCGCTTCATTTCCTCAAGCTGGCTCGCCTGCTCGGAGTCTACCGCGCCAGCTGGGACCGAGGCAACAGCCTCCTCAAGCCTGGCAATCACCTTATCCAATTGTTTGATTCGAAGGTCGGAGACCTTGCGAACCAAGGCAAAGTCGGTGTACTGCGAGAGTTGGGCCGCATAGCCGAACCAAGTGACGGCATTTTCCAGATCGTTCTTTTCCTCGTAAAGTTCGGCGATGCGGCGAGCGGTGTCGAGATTCTCAGGGTCCTGAACATATTTCTCGGCGAGCTCTCCAAGCAGGAAGTCGATCATGTCATCACCGCGATAAACCCTCGCCTGCTGTTCGAGGGCGATCGCCTGATCCTTGTCTTTGATCAAATCACGATACGTGGTCTCCTCGCGTTCCCATCCTCCTCTTTGCATCGAAGCGGCCGCAGCGGCGTCTTTGCCACCTTTGACAGCCGCGAGATCGTTGGGATTAATTTCCAGAATCTTTCCATAGACATCGCCCGCTTTCGATGGGCGCTCATTTTCCATGTAGAGCCTGGCAAGCTCATGCATGGTCTTCGTGTCCTTTGGATTTCCGGCGACGATCGTTTCGAGGGCAAAGAGGGCCGTCTCCGGCATTTTGGCCGCGAGAGCCGCTTCCTTCAGCAGAGTATTTGCCTGCGGGCCGTAGGGTTCGGACTCAAGCATTTTCTCGATCGCATCCAGCGCGTTCACAGGATCTTTTTTCACTTGGCTCTGAATCCTCATCATCGAAAGAGAGGCGCTGGACAGACTGTGCATCCTCACGGCGCTGGACATACTGCCGAGAACGCTCCGTTTCGCTCCCGACTTGGCCACCGCCGCCTTGCGCGCAAGCTGGCGCCCGAGGAGGAAATCCGGATGAGCCCGTAGCACAGCCTGCAGGAGCTGAATCGCGTAGGCGTAATTTCGAAGCTCCATTGCGCTCAGCGCCTTCAGCCAGGTCGCTCTTTGGCTTTCCGGCAGGTCTTTTTCCGATTTCACAGCCATAGCATAAGATGTGCGATTCGCCGGTGGCTTCAACGTGCTTTCCCGACGTGCCTCCTCGCTAACGGTTTGCCGGCGCCGGACCAGGAGTGGGCCGGTTTGTTGCCGGGCCGGCCGGCGGCGCCTTCTGAGCCGGAGAACTTGTCGGGATGGGCGAAGAGGCCGGCGTCGGAGATGATTGACCGGGCGGGCGAGCCCGTGCGCTCTCTTCCCTGGAAAGCACCGACCCGACGAAAAACAGAAGTGCATTCCACTCGCACCTTTGCTCCCTCGGGGAACCTTGCTGACCCATGCTCAAAGAGAACGACAAAACCAAAAGTTAATACGGCGAGAAGAATCAGCCTGACGACGAATCTGAGCAAAAATCTCATCGCAAGAACTCTGATGTGATGAAAAAGCCGCGCCTCAACGATTCGCCCGGCGCAATTCTTTGGATTCCGATCTTTTCTTCGAATTGTTTGGGCGGGTTGCTGTCCGGCAAACCCCAGCACGGCTCGATGCAGATGAAGGTCGGCTTGTCGGCCCAAAGGGTCACGAATGGAACTTCCGAAAAGTCAAAACCGATGCGTCTGCCAAGATTCGGATCTTCGAGCACAATAATTCGCTTGGACACACCCTCCAGGCCAACCAAATAGGAATCGGGCAGCTTGGCTTTGGCAAAGGGCATTTCGCCACCGGCAAATTCAATTTTCTCGGTGCGGCCATCGAGGAAATTTCCCGGCGCAAAGTAGCGCACGTAGGTTCCTGGCGGGAGCAGAACTTTGCAGTCGTCCAACGACGACACCGCAAAACCTGGGTGCAGACCAAAGCTTACATGCGCATCCAGCTCGGCTTCCTCATTCGTGAAGAGAAATTCGATCCTCAGCCCGTCGCTCAAAAGTGCGTAGCTCAAGGAGAGCGAGACTTTGAGCGGATAGGCGTCCGGCGGAACGCGGCTGGCAGGAACCCGATAGACGAGCGCTGCGCCACTAACCTCGGGGGGATCGAAGACGAAGTGGCGCAAAAAACCATGATTACCGCCGCGAATCGTGAAGCCACGATAATTCGATTGTTCCTTCCAAAGCCGATGAAGAAAATATCCCATGACGGTGGCATGATTCGCCCAACCGGAATCTGGAGGTGCGGTTTCGCCATCGCGATAAAGAAATCCCTGCCACTCGCCAGCCGGATCCCGCCTTGCCAAGGAGATCATCTCTGCTCCGGTCCGACTTACGGCAACCCGGAGATCGGAGGTTTCGAGAATATCCAGTGTGACGCCATTTTTCTGAAGCGTTTGGGAGGCTGCCATGCCGATGATCAGAGCAGATTTCTTGCAGCAATTCAAATTCTCCCTCCATATTCCGGTGTGCAGCGCCGCCAACTGCTCGAGCGAATGAAATCGCTCGGCGTGCGAGCCGAGGATCTCGAGGAGACCTTCTCGCGCTCGGGAGGCCCCGGAGGCCAGCACGTCAACAAGGTCAGCTCGGCCGCCACACTTCTTCATCGCCCCACGGGGATCAGTGTGACCGCCTCCGACAGCCGCTCGCAGGCCGCGAATCGGCAGTTGGCACTTGGTCGTCTCCTCGACCTGCTGGAAAGACATGCCGAACGATCCCGTCAGGCGCAATCGGCGGCAGTTTCAAAAGCTCGCCGACAAAAAGCCCGTCGCTCTCGCCAAACCAAAGCCGAGATGGCGGAAGGCAAACGGCGCCGCGCCCAGGTAAAGAAACTGCGCCGCAAGGTTGAACCGGAGGCGTGAAGCGCGTCCTTGCGTTCGCAAAATTCCGCGATGAAACGCATGCGGAAAATTAACTTCCAGTGCATCACCGGCGCTCATAGATTCGGCGCGTCATGGACCTGCTCGCGTGTGATCTCCCGGGAATCACGAAATATCGCAGCGGCAAAGTTCGCGAAGTCTTCGACCTTGGAGAGAATCTTCTCCTCGTTGCCACCGACCGGATCTCGGCGTTCGACTGCATCCTCCCAAACGCCATTCCCCATAAGGGGGAGGTGCTCAATCAAATTTCGGCGTTTTGGTTTGAGAAACTCGACTTCGTTCCCAACCATGTCGTCGCGACGCACTTTCGTTTATTTCCAGCCAGCCTCAAACCATTTGAAGACCAGATTGCAGGCCGTTCGATGATTGTGAAGAAAACCGCGCCGCTGCCCGTCGAGTGTGTCGCCCGCGGCTATCTCGCAGGATCTGGTTGGAAGGAATATCAGGAAAAAGGAAGTATTGGCGGAAATGGCCTCCCCGATGGGCTTCGTCAGAGCGATCGTCTCCCAGAGACCCTTTTCACGCCGGCAATCAAGGCGACCTCGGGCCATGACGAGAACATTAGCTGGCGGGAATGCCGAGCTCTCTTAGGAGACGACATCGCGCTGCAAGTTCGTCAGTGGACGATTGACCTCTACGAGCACGGTCGAGCCTATGCCGCGCAGAGCGGGATCATTGTTGCCGACACCAAGTTCGAGTTTGGAGTCCTCGACGACGAAGTCATACTGATCGACGAATGCCTCACGCCCGATTCCTCGCGATTCTGGGCCGCAGACACATACTCCCCCGGAAGCAGTCCGCCCTCTTTCGACAAACAATTCGTGCGAGACTACTTAGAATCGGTGAACTGGAACAAGCAGCCGCCGTCTCCCTCGCTCCCGCCCGAGATCATCGCGCGCACCTCCGAGAAGTACCTCGATGCATACGGCCGCCTCACCGGGCTTCGGCTGGCCCCTATTTAGACAGCGCCATCTCACTCGACGATCAGGCGGCTCGATTCAACCTCGCGCGGTTCCGCTCGCATGGAACAGTTGATCGATCAATTCATTCTCTATCTGGCGACCGAACGTGGGCTCTCGACCAATTACCAGCTGTCGACCCGACGTTCTCTGGAAACGTTCGCGAAATGGCTGGTCGCGTCGGCCAAAGTTTCCACTTTCGAAGACATAAGAGCGGGCCACTTCGCCGAGTATCTGACTTGGCGAAAGCGGGCGGGGCTGGCGACCGCGTCGATCAAACTGGAAGCAATCGCACTGAGGGTGTTCTTTCGCTTTCTGCTCGCAAGAAAGATTCTCTTGAGCAACCCGGCGGAGAACCTGGGGCTTCCCCGGATCGAAAAATATTTGCCGGAGACGCTGGACGCCGCGGCAATCAAGCGCCTGCTTGAAAGTGTCGGCGACACCGACGCGCTCGGCTTGCGCGACCGAGCGATGCTCGAGCTGCTTTACGCGAGTGGCCTGAGAATTTCTGAGCTCTGCACGATCAGACTCGAAAATCTCGATTTAGAGGAAGGGATGATCCGCGTGACCGGCAAAGGAAACAAGACCCGCCTGGTTCCGGTCGGGTCTGAAGCGTGCCGGGCCTTGGGCCGATACTTGGAACTCGAAAGACCAAGACTCGTTTCGCGGCGCACGGGAGCGGAGGTCTTTCTCTCCATCCGCGGAAGAAAGCTGACTCCGCAACGGGTGTGGCAATTGATCAAGGCTTACGCCGCGCGTGCCGGGCTTGACGCCAACGTCTACCCTCACCTTTTCCGGCATAGCTTCGCCACCCACCTACTCGCTGGGGGGGCTGATCTACGCATCATTCAGGAGATGCTTGGTCACGCCGACATCTCCACAACGCAAATTTACACGCACGTGGACTCCACCCATTTGAAGACTGTCCATCGGAAGTTCCACCCTCGCGCCTAGGAGACTGTTGAAAAACTCACGTATGCCACGTTGCTGCCAATTTTCGGAAGATCGCAAGGAGCCAAGCGCAGGTCGTAGCCGCAGTGCTACGGACAAGCTTGGCGACACCGCGAGGGCCGAAAATTAGCGCAACCCGGAGGGCGCGAACTCTTTGGGGCACCTTGGAAGGGTGAGGGGCCCCTTCCCCTCACGGGCGTCGCTCCTCAGTTACAGCCCCTTGAGGGGATGCTCCTTCGTCGCTTCACCGATATCTACCCCAAAGAGCTCGCGCGTGACATGCGTGAGTTCTTCAACAGTCTCCTAGGCGAAACGCCAAGCGCCTCGCATGCTCGCAGTAAGTGTCAGCGACGGAGGGAAAGAAGAATACGCAAGATGTACCAGAAGAGGAGCGCTATCGAAGCAAACAAAGAGAGAGAGGCAGCCACATACTGATCTGTCCGGTAATGCAGAAAGACGTTAGAAGTGCTGTATAAAATAGCCGCGCCCGCAAAGAGCACCATTATGCCGGCAAAGAATGTTCCGAGATTAAAACCGAATAGAATGCTCGCCACAATGGTGCCCAGAGCGACGAAGCTTCCGACGATGAGCGCTCCGCGCAGAAAGGAAAAATCGATACGCGTTGTCACCACCACGGCCGTCAAACCAAGAAAGAGGCCGATAGTAATCATCGCGGCCATCGGAATCACTTCGGGAGAGCTGTAAAACGCCGCGACGTATAAAATGGGGATGAAAATGATCGCCTGAGCGACGACATATAGCGCCAGTCCCGCATACTGAAGTGTCAGGCTGGCCCCTGAATTCGCCCAGGATTCAGCAAGCCAAGAGACGCCCATAAATAACGCCAGAACGATCAGCCACGAATACTGCGTGCCGACCATGAGCTTTATCATCGCCGGCGCCATCGCGGAGTTTAGGAAAACCGCCTCCAGGGCGACAAATGCCAAGATGGCGGCAGCCAGGTGCGCGTAAGTCCTGCGGATAAAACGAGAGCGCTCGATTGGTGGCGCCTCGGCGACAACCACGAAGGGGTTAGTGTAGGCACGTTGATTCATAAGCTAAACAAGAGTAAATTCCCGAGCGTGCCGCCCAACGCAAGCCTTTTCAATGGCTACCTGGCACTGCCCACTTAGATTTCGGCCAGCGACGCGTCCAAGACATCAAGCACAAAGTCTGCATCTGCCTGAGTGATGCAGAGAGGCGGAGCGATCCGAATGACGTGGCCCCACAAGCCACCTTTCCCTAACAAGAGTCCGTTATTGCGGGCCTTCTCAAGGACCCGGGCGCACGCAGCTGTGGCCGGTTCCTTGGAGCCGCGATCCGTAACTAATTCCACGCCCAGCAAGAGTCCTTTGCCACGGACGTCGCCGACTACCCTATGCTTCAACTTCAGCTTCTCGAGTCCGGATAGTATGTGAGTGCCTAATCGACAAGCATTCTCCTGCAACTTCTCGCGTTCGATTACTTCCAGCACCGCTTTACCGACGGCCATGCCGACCGGATTTCCTCCAAACGTGTTGAAGTGAATCCGTTGCGCCAACACCCGCCCGATCTCCGGAGTCGTCACGACCGCCGCTAGTGGGTACCCGTTGCCAATCCCCTTCGCCATCGTGACGATATCGGGGATGACCTCTTGTGTTTCAAAGCCCCAAAAATGGCTCCCCATGCGGCCAAAGCCAGTCTGCACCTCATCGGCAATGCAGAGACCACCAGCCTCGCGAACAAACGCATACACAGCCTGGAGGTAACCGTCGGGAAATAGAACACATCCGCCAACCCCTTGAATAGATTCCGCAATAAAAGCCGCGACACGCCCGGGCGTAGCAAAATCGATCAACTGCTTAACGTCGGCGGCAAACTTGATGCCTGCTTGCGCATCGTCACGCGAATAGGGCCCGCGATATGGGTCGGGTGCCAAGGCGTGGTGAACGCCGAAGCTATGCGGAATGTTAAATTTCCAGGTGCTCTGCGCCGTCATGGAAAGTGCAGCAGCATTTCCGCCATGATAAGCATTGCGCAGGGCAATGACGTCATAATTGCCCGTGTAGGCTCGCGCCATAAGAAGGGCGAGATCATTGGCTTCGGAACCCGAGTTGACGAAATAGCAGACTTTTAAATCGGGCGGCAGCTTCGAAGCCAAATGCCGGGCATACTCGCCGACTGCGGGATGGAGGTGGATCGTTGTCGCGTGCTGTAAGGTTCCCATCTGGCGTCGCGCGGCATCGATAACTTCCGGATGCCGATGCCCGACGCTGATAGTGACGATCCCGCCGAACGCATCCAAATACCGTTTGCCGGTTTCGTCCCAGACATACTGCATCCACCCCTCAACCAGCATGAGCGGCTTCTGGTAGTAGAGAAAAATTCCCGGATTCAGGAATTCCCGGCGGAGCGCAAGCACTTCATCGGCAGTGGGTCCGTGGTACGTCCTTGGCTGAAAATCACAGCAAGGGAGCGAAACTTCCCTCATCGCGCGGCTGCCAGCGTAAGTCGTGCCTTGTCGCCAGAGTTCACAGGTGCCCGGAAAGGAGCGCGGCTAATTACAAACGCCTTCTCGGAGTGCACGAGCGGAGGACTAGCGAAGCGATGCCCAGGCCGTTGCAGAGGACTTCACTCCTGAAACCGTCCCATTTGGCGGAACTTGTTGTAACGACGCTGAACGAGTTTATCTACGGGAACTTTTTCGAGCTCGTGCAAGGCGGCGACGATGGCTTCTTTCAAATTCTTGCCGGTCTCGGCGGGATCTCGGTGGGCGCCACCGACTGGTTCCGGCACAACTCCGTCGATCACGCCGAGCTTGAGAAGTTCGGTGGCATTGAGCTTGAGCGCTTCAGCGGCTTCGGGTGCGTGTTTGCGGTGCTTCCACAAAATAGCCGCGCAACCTTCCGGGCTGATGACCGAATAGTAAGCATTTTCAAGCATCAGGACGCGGTCGGCGACTCCTATTCCAAGCGCTCCGCCGGACCCTCCCTCTCCGATGACCACGGCCACGATCGGTGTTTTCAAAATCATCATTTCGCGAAGATTTACGGCGATCGATTCGGCGATATGCCGCTCCTCCGCGCCAATTCCGGGATACGCGCCGGGAGTGTCGATAAGTGTCACGATCGGACACTTGAACTTTTCTCCCAGCCGCATCAGCCGAAGGGCCTTGCGATATCCCTCCGGATGCGGGCTGCCAAAGTTTCGTAGCAAATTCTCTTTGACGTCCCGGCCCTTCTGCTGCCCGATGAGCAGGCATTTGATCCCCTCGATTCTCGCCAGGCCGGCTGGCATCGAGGCATCGTCGCCGAAAAGACGGTCTCCCTTAAGCTCGAGAAAATCTGTAAAAGCAAGCTCGACGTAGTCGAGAAAGAACGGGCGTGCCGTGTGGCGTGCCATCTGCACCCGTTGCCAGGCGGTCAGATTTGCGTAGGTCTCTTTTCTGGTCTCTTCGATCTTTTCCTGGATCATGCGCACTTCCGGATCAAGGTCGATATCCTTGCCGTGAAGATGACGCTTGAGTTCTTCGAGCTTCTGCTCGAGCTCAACCAGCGGCTTCTCAAAATCGAGAATCTGGGACTTCATGAAATAGAGACGTGCTATTGGATGGTGACGGGAGATCCACGAGAAACGAGAAGAAAAATTTCCTCCACGTCGTCTTGGGCCACGATAATACCGGGCGGAGGATTCTCGGCGCCTTCCGGAAGGCTGCGAATAGCGAGGCCGGCGGAGCCGAGCATCACCCAGCGCTCACTGCCGGAGTAGTTCTTGTCGCCAAAGGCGACCCGATTCGATCCTCGCAGCGCAATTTTATCGGCCACTTTCGTCTTCGCAGAGGTGGCAACACCCGGGGTCTTCAGCGAGAGGGTTCGATATTCCTTGAAGAACTGGCCCTTATTCAAAAGAGTGACAGTGCCAGCCTTACGGTCGACCACTACGCTGATGTCTAGTTGTGGAATAACCAGAGGTTGTCCGATCTTCAGATTGATGGTCTCCATCTTGTTGGCGCGAAAGATCAATTCCGCATTGCTCTTGAATTTCGCCGCGATTTTCACAAGCGAATCCCCCTTTCCCACGGTGTAGGAAATTTTGTCCGGAGACGGACTCCGCGAAAACACTTGGGCGCTATTTATTCGGCCCAAGGCGGCCTTCGCCTCGGACAGCTTTGGAGCGGTCGGATAGTTGCGAATGAAATCTCCCCAAGCGGCTCGAGCCCCCTCAACGTCGCCTGACTGCTCCAGAGCGGCCGCCTTCTGAAAGATGGGCAAAGTGTAGTCGGGGATCTCGCCTGATGCTGCCGCCGCCTTGTCCGCCCGGTCGAGTTGTCGCGGTTTCCAGTAGAGCTCGTAACCAAAGTAAGCCGATCCGCCAAGAATCAAGCCAACCAGCACGAGGATGATAAGCGTTCGCACGATTGAAACGTTCTAAAGCAACTCCTGCAGGAGGCATTAGAGCGACTCATCGGGCGTTTGCAAACGCTGAAATATGCTCAGATCAAGCCGCGCTTCTTCCATTCATCGAGGTTCTCGGCCGTCGAGTGCTGGATGAGATCCATCGTGAACTTGAGCAGGCAAACCTCCCACGCCTCATCAACTCCGGCGATCAACGCGGCGGTAGGATCGCTCTTAGTATCCAAGTTTTCCTTGAGATTGCCTAAGACCGCCTCCATCGAGTCGCGGACGATGCTTTGTTCCAGGTCCGATTTGCGGAGCTGAAACCCATATCGCAAGATCCTGAAGGAATCAGAATGCTGCTCGACCCAGTCTGCATAATCCCGCGCCTTATTGCCAAAACCCTCAAGGAGAAGCTTGGAAAAGTGGTGCGGCGACATGATCCGCGGCCGCTCCGCATCGATGCGACCACCGCGAATGCGGACGGCGTTCACCTCGTCCATCAATTCACTGACGAGAAGAAATCGGAAGCTCGTCGAGCCAAACGTCTCGATGCGGCGTTGAGGTTGGACCACGACGCGAGTGTTCTCCATCGCGTAATGGAAGTCGTGCTCCTCGATCATTCAGAAGATAATAGGGCTCCTTCTCTTGTGCGCAACAGAAGTCTCGGAATTTGACAAGAGGAGCTTTTCTGCTCTTTAGCTCACTTAGTGAACATCGCCCTGAGCCTCTTTTTCCAGTCTCTGCACAGGATATCAGGCGATTTGTTCACCTGTTACCTACGATCCTGTAGGCGACAAACCCAAAAAACCGAACAATGTGGTCATCAAGGTCTCGTTACCGAACCGAATGGCTCACGTCATGCAGAGGACAGACCACGGCTCGCTGCCGCGACTGCCATTGGCACGCCGATCAACCCCAGGCCACGGACTCGCTTTCGGGTTATGCGAGAAATCGAGAATAGCGCTCAAATACTTAGGCTTCTGGGGAAGCGAGACAAAATCGTGCCCGGGAAGAGCTCACCGAGGTCGGGCTCCGATTACTGCCATGTCGGATTTTCCATTCAGGACTGGGTTGAGTGGATGCCTGCAAACGGTTTCACGTCGGGTGCGTCTGGCTGTGTCGGAACACAAGGCTGCCTGCGCCGGCATCAAAAACCGCACGTGAGTTTTTCACGCTCGCCGGTGTCAGGACGCCGGTATACATTGCTCAAACTCAACCGAAGACGCAACCTAGGCAAGAACGCTCCGCGCCCGCAAGACTACAACGATCCCGATCCGCTAAGGAACATTCTGATACTTTCGCAGGCCTTTAAAGGCGACCCAACCCAATCTTCGAGAGAATAACCCTGAGCACTCCCGCGCCACCAACCAGTAATCCCCCGCGCGTTAATCTACGTACGCCCGACGTCATGTCGCGCGTGCAGGCGGAGGTGGAAAGCCATTATCGAAGCGGATTGGTCGAACGAATTCGCGCGCACGGAGGCGTCCTTCAGCAGGGCGGAACCATCATCCGCTTGGCCAAGCAGTTTGGTTTTTGTTACGGAGTCGAGCGCGCAATCGATCTCGCCTACGCGGCGCGCAAGGTCTTTCCCGATCGTCGCATCTCATTATTAGGCGAAATTATTCACAACCCGGAGGTAAACGCCCAACTCGCCGCCATGGGCATTCGCTACCTTCCCGCTCACCCGGATGACGCGCAAATCGCGGAGCTCGTTGGTGAGGATGTGGTCATCGTGCCCGCCTTCGGTGCGGAGGTTGCCACCGTCGAGGCGATCAAAGCGCGAGGATGTCAGATTGTGGACACCACGTGTGGAGATGTCATGAGTGTTTGGAAGCGGGTGCGCCAGAACGCTTCGGAGCAGGTTACCAGCATCATCCACGGGAAGTCGGCTCATGAGGAAACCATGGCGACGGCTTCTCGTGCGCTTGGTCGTGACGGCAAAGGGCATTACCTAGTGGTTCTGGATCTCGATCAGACGGACCTTGTTTGCAAGTACATCCGGGAAGGGGGGGACAAAGCGGGTTTTCTCAGCAATTTTCAGCGCGCGCATTCCCCCGGATTTGACCCCGATCGCCACCTCGAGCGTGTCGGTGTGGCCAATCAAACGACGATGCTACGCAGCGAAACCGAGGAGATTCAGCGGCGTATCCGAGATGCTATCGCGGCACGGGACGGCCATACCGCGAGTTTTCGCTTCTTCGATACGATCTGCGGAGCGACGCAGGAGCGTCAGGATGCGCTTTTCCAGCTCTTGGACGAGTCACTCGATCTTCTGATTGTCGTCGGAGGGTATAACAGTTCCAACACGACACACCTGGCGGAGATCGGCGATCGGAACCTCCCTACATGGTTCATCCGGAACGCAGGGTGCATGATTTCGACCCAGGAAATCCACCACTTCGATATTCACCTGAAAAAAGAGGTAACGACCGCGGATTGGCTTCCCGCAAAGGTTCCGCTGTGCGTTGGGATCACGGCCGGCGCAAGCTGCCCGAATAATTTGATCGAGGAGACCCTCAATCGGATTCTCGTCCTGCGAAACGAGGCTACGGTCTAAGGTGAAAACTGCGCGAACAACTGTTCTCTTACTTTCGCGAAGCTGACCTTCTCAAGGGCCAGCTCCCGCGCGCGAGAGAGGGTTGCGGTGTAGTATGGATCGTCTTCAAGCAGTCCCTTCGCCACGTTTACGGCGGACTGGACCGACAAACTCGTTCCGCAAAGCTCTGGAAAAACAAGCCTGTCAATTGCCCCGTCTCCACCGACGCAGGGCAAGCCACAGAGCAGAGCGTCTCCAGCGACCTGTCCCGGCACGCCGCTGCGGTCTAGCTGAAAGACAATTCGATGTCGCGCCATCAGGCGAAGGTATTCGGGATAGGGAAGCTTCCCGGGGACAATGCGGAAGCCTGGCGAAATGGCGCGCAGCAAGCGAGCGCCGGTCCACCCTTCCGTATTGATGACCGTAATCGGGTGGTTAAACCCGGAGAGGCTGCTCAGCGCGAGAAAGTGATTTCGGGAGGGAGTGGCGAACTCGCGTGTGCCAACAAAAATGCCGACTCTCTCCGAGATCGGGATCGAGAAGTCCCAGACCGTCTCCTCAACGGGATATGGGGTTGGAATGAAGTCGCCGCGAACGCAACCCGCTGATTGATATAAGGGAACGAGATCAGGCGTGCTGGAAAGAAAACCGTGGGCTTCTGCGCAAACAGCGCGAAAGCGGCTCGCAATACGTGGCCGCTCGAGTGCGCGGGCGACCTGTGGCAGACCCGATTCCTTCCAGGAAACCAGCACCCGGTTTCCGCGCTTGCGGAGACTGCGGACAGCCTGGAGGGCATCGCCAAGTCCACTCTTGCGAAGCAATACCAGGACACTTTCCACGGCAGCAGGTATCTGCCCACATCCGCGATAGAAAGCGCCGCGGCAGCAAGCCGCGTAACCATGGTAGTTTACCGGGGGATGACCGGGATCTGCCGGAGATCCTGCTCCTTGCGCAAAGATCCTGGTTTGGTCGCGGCCACCCGGATTCACGACTGCAAAGGAGAACTCCAAGTCAGTTCTCCGGCCGCATCCTTTGTTTGTTCCTTTCCCACAAGGCATTCATGTCTTGTGCGGAAGTTTGCTCGAGTTTCCCTCCGTCGGCGGCAATATCGGCCTCAAGGGCTCGAAATCGTCTGGCAAATTTTCGGGTCGCCGCGGCGAGGGCCAGCTCGGAGTCGACACCCAGCTTTCGGGCAACGTTGACCACGCTGAAGAAGAGGTCTCCCAACTCCTCCTCGATGGTCGGCTGCCCCTCGCCTCGGATCGCCTCGCGGAGTTCCTCAACTTCTTCCTCGACCTTGTCGATTACTTGAGAGGCATCCTCCCAATCAAATCCGACGCGCGCCGCTCTCTTTTGGACCTCGTCTGCCAGCAGAAGGGCAGGAAACGCTGCGGGCAAACCGTCCATCACGGAGGAAACAGCGCCCTTCTCAACGCGTTTAATCGACTCCCAGAGCCGCACTACTTGAGAGCTCTCGGTCGCCTGGACGCTCCCGAAGACATGCGGGTGGCGCCGAATCAGTTTGTCACAGACTGCTTCGACGACATCTTCCAAGGCGAAGGCCTTCCGTTCCTCGCCCATCTGGGCATGCATGACGACATGAAGGAGCAAATCGCCAAGTTCCTCTCGCAAGTTCGCGTCGTCCGCTTTCTCGATTGCCTCGATCGTCTCGTAACATTCCTCAATGAGCGCGGCACGCAAGCTCTCATGGGTTTGCTCGCGATCCCAGGGGCAGCCTCCCGGTGCACGCAGTCGGGCGACGATTTCCCTCAATCGGGAGACGTCGCTCACCTCAGACACGCCAAAGCGAACTTCTGGTCCCGCTAAACTCGCTGACTTCCTCGGAAGAGTTGCGTGAGACGTGAATGATCAACCCAGCCACGGTCAGAATCGTCCCGAAAAAGATAAGGCAGGCAAACCAGGCCGGCAGCGCCTGAACGGAAAGAGCGCGGTAGAATGCGCCGAATGAGTCGATTGGCTCACTCGCGTGAATTAAGACTTTCAAGGTCCAAGCGACCATGATGATCGCGAAAATGAAAACGTAGTTACGCTTCAGTCTGCGCCCAACAGCCTCGATCTTGCTGATTTTGAAGGAGGGTAAGATTAGATCCTCGCAAACCAATCGGCGCCACTCTCCGGCAAGCAGGTTTGGACTTTGCGAGATCATCGGCACCAGAAAATGCGACTCCAGCATCCGCACGCGACCTCGAAACGCGTCATAGAACCGATAGCGGCGCGCCTCAATCCAAAGGAGGACCCAGACAAAGGCCAGATTGAAGAAAAAGACGATGTGCGGAACCGCAGCAAACGAAAACGACACGGTAATGATCGAGGTGGTGCTGGTGATTGCCCACGTGGTCGTCACATCCAAGCGCTGCCGCCAAATCATGATCCGGCCCAACTCGCCGCGATAAAAGTGAATCATCGCGTTGACGTAGCAAGCGTCCTTCAAGTTGGGCAACGGCATGCCCGAGGTGTCGGTCGACGATGCCCTGCTCGGCGATTCGGTGGTCAATCGCGGCGCTCCTTCGCAAGAAGAGCAGCCCGAACCCGCTCCAGCTTTTCCCGCTCTCCGCGTGTCAAACTTCCAATCCCCTGTCTGGCGATCTTCTCCAGAATTGGGTCGATGGATTCATACAATTCGCCCTCTTTGACAGGCTCGCGATTTGCCGGTTTGCTGCGGCGTTCGGGCCGTCGGAGCGGAAGATTGGAGACAGAGGGTAACGAGAAAGTGCGGACTCCCTCTCGCATCATCCAGAGTGCCGCCACGCCGCACGACCACCAGAGGATCGAAAGATTGATCCATTGCTTGTAGGCAAGCATCTGCAAAGTGTAAATTCCCAAGAGAGCTATCGCGATCCAGCGCGCCTGAATTCCAAAGAAGATCTCGGCGCCAGGATAAATCATCACAAATGCGACGAAAACCGCGAAGTGGACTGCATCGGAGCCGTAGTAGGTCCCGCTCTCAATTCCCAGGAAGCTGAGAAGTGACAATAGAACCGGGATGGCGAGGACGAGCGCCGCATAGAACCAAGCAAATGCCTTCCGGCCAATGAACTTCTCGACGTCACGTCCAAAGAATGCCAGCAAGACCAGCTGGATAAGGGTGAAGATCTCAGGCCGGTTGACAAAGGCATAGGTGGCAAATTGCCAAAGATGCAGTTTGCCGACGGATTGTGGCGAAAATGCCAGCAGCCCAAAGAACCACTCCGCGCCGGAAGCCAGTGCCAGGGCTGTGAACACCATCATCAGGCCATGAGCGAACGCGATGGCGGTCGAGAGATAAACCGGAACCCTGCCAACCCAAGTGAGCGGCTCACACTGCTCAAAGTTCCGGTTTGCTATCATCGAACGGCTCCAATCTACTCCCGACAACGCGTGAAACAAGAAGGAAACGTTCCCGCAGGCGCGCAAAATTCAAGGGGTAAATGGACCAGTTTCCCGAGACGCACTTCGACCGGTTCCTGCAGAAATCACCGCCAACTCGTCAACGGGAACCGAGGTCGCGTTCGGCCTTTTGATAGCAGGTGCGCGGTTCGCGGGAGCGCTTTTTAGCGTTGAAAGTAATCACCGCATTGGCAACGCTGCGCCGTGCTCGAGCTCCGCAATGTCTCCCTCTCTGTAGAACAAGATGGCGAGCTAAAGCCGCTGATTGCGGACGTCACCACCACATTCCCTCGGAGCCATTTTGCGGCGATTCTTGGGCCCTCGGGATGTGGAAAAAGCACCCTGCTTAAGGTCATCACCGGCATCGCGCACGGCACCGAGGAGGGCCAAATCTATTGGGATGGACGTGACCTCATCCAACACGATTTCTCGCCCTCGGAAATCGGTTATGTGCCTCAATTCAGCATCGCCCACGAGGATCTCACGGTGCGAGAATGCGTCTCGTATTCGATAAAGCTGCGGGTTCGCGGCATGGGTGGAGACGCCCTTGAAGAAGCGATCGCGCGCATCCTGGAGGAGGTCAACATGACCGAGTCTGCCGACCGGCTTGTCCGCGTCCTTTCAGGTGGCCAAAAGCGCCGCCTGGCGCTGGCCATGGAACTTGCGAGCAAGCCAGCCATGCTCCTCTGCGATGAAGTGACGAGCGGGCTGGACCCCCAGTCTGAAGACGAGATCGTCAACCTGCTTCGGGGACTGTCGCGGTCCGAAGGGCGGACAGTTCTTTCTGTGACACACAGTCTGAACCATTTGGGATTCTACGACTCTGTGCTGGTCCTCTTCCGGGGCATCGTCGCCTACCACGGCCCGCCGGAATTTCTTGCCCACTACTTTCATTGCGAAGACCCTCACGACCTCTTCAGCCAGCTTACCAAACGCGAGGCAGCCGAGTGGGCGGACTCCTGGAAAAAACATCGCCATCCTTTCGAGGAGGCCATGGCGGGACAAGTTCCGGAGAGCCTTGAAGAACTGAGCTACGAGAGTCCTCCTGACGAAGAGAAAACCGAGGTCGAAGCACCGGCCGAGCCCGAGCGTGCGCCGCCGTTGCCCCAACCTGGCCTGGTCAGCCAATTTATCACCCTAACCGCGCGGAGATTTCTGATCTTCTGGCGCAACAAAGCTCAATTCTATCTCCAGCTCGGTTTGATTTTCGGTTTTCCGGTCTTGGTTGCAATCTTCGCTCTGGAGGGTTTGCCGGCCGTCCAAAACTTGTCCATGGGGATGAAGCTCAACGCGGTTCAGGAGCTCCGTGAGAACATGGATTTCCTGGTGCAAGCAAGCAAGATTGGAAGCCTTGTTTCCGGCATCGTCATGTTTCAAGTTGTTCTGCTCACGCTGATGGGAGCGAACAATTCAGGGCGCGAGATCGCTGCCGAGCGCCTGGTCTTCGAGAAGGAAAAACTCTCTGGTCTGCGGCCATCGAGCTACATTGCAAGCAAGGCGGTGTTTCTCCTGGTCCTGGTGGTGGCGCAGTCGCTCTGGATGGGACTTTTTGTTCACTTTGTTTGTGGCTTTCCCGGTGAGTTATTCGAACAACTCCTCTTCCTTTTCCTGGTAAACGCCGCCATGACTTCGGTCTGCCTGGCTATTTCCAGCATTATGGATTCGGCCGAACAGGCGTCGCTGGTATCAATTTACCTCGTCGGATTTCAACTTCCGCTTTCCGGCGCAGTGCTGGCGCTGCCCGACTGGATCGATGCGATCACCCGGCCATTCATAGCAGCATACTGGAGTTGGTCTGGCGTCTTGCAAACACTGCGAGGTGAACGCTACTACGACATTGTGCAAACCGTCATCCAGACGGAACTTTCGCCGGCAATTCTCTGTCTCTGGGTCCTTGGATCACACATCGTGATAGGTCTCTTCGCCACCTGGCTCGGTTGCAACCGCAGCCGCTTGAACTGATTTTTTCACGTGAAAAGGCGTTGACAATACACGCCCATTGCATTTCCTTTGCCCATCATTCGATTCGGCGGGCACGTCCGGTGTCGCACTTTTCATCGAATCTAATAGTTTCCATTCTCAACTAACCCTTTGCCAGCTAGGGAGCCCCGCAAGGTCACCTTATGCCGGCATTTTGGATTTTTCATAATCAAATACCCTCATGGCCGGCCACAGCAAATGGTCGAAAGTCAAGCGTTTCAAGGGGGCCTTGGACGCCAAGCGAGGCAGGCTCTTCTCGAAACTCTCCAAGGAAATTACCGTCGCCGCCAAGCTAGGAGGAGGCCATCCTGCGAGTAATCCGCGGCTCCGCGCTGCCATTCAGGCTGCCCGGACACAAAGTATGCCTAATGACAACGTTGACCGCGCCATCAAGAGGGGGACCGGAGAGTTTGGTTCACAGCCGGTGGAGGAAATCGTCTACGAGGGCTATGCTCCAGGAGGCGTGGCTTTGGTCGTCGAAGCGGCCACAGACAACAAGAACCGAACCGCGGCGGACATTCGCTCCATCTTCGCCAAAAATCACGGCAACCTTGCCGGGCCGGGGAGCGTATTGTTTTTGTTCCATCGCAAAGGGCAGATAACCATTCCCCTCTCCCTAACCGGTGAGAATCATTTGTTCGAAATCGCCGCGGAAGCAGGCGCAGACGACCTCACGACCGACGATGAACATCACATTATTACGACTCCGCCCGACCAACTCTACGCCGTTTCGGAAGCCTTGAAAAAGGCTTCTATCGAACCCGATTCCCAGAGACTCACCTATGTTGCCGAATCTTCCGTAGCCATCGAGGATCCGAAAACCGCCGTCCAGGTTCTGCGACTCTGCGACGCTCTCGACGACTGCGACGATGTCCTTAGCGTTCACACGAACTTCGATATCCCAGAGGGCATCCTCGCTGAGGTCCAGGAAGAACTTTAATTACCATGACTGAAGAAAATACGAATCTCGAAGCGGTCGGAACTCAGCCGACCCCTAAGCGCCTCTCCCGCAAAAGCGCTCCTCCGCGCACGAGGCAGAAACGGTCTTCGCGAAAACCAAAAGTCTCCGAGAATGGTACCACCCCTCCGACTGAGGAAGTCGCTGCACCGGTGGATGCGCCGCCGACTGTGCAAATGTCTGAGCCGGTTGCGAGTGATCCTCCATCGGTTGAAACGGCTCCACCGGCTGTTGTTCCACTGCAGCCGCCGCCGGCTCCGCCGACTTATGCCGAAGGCGTCGTTGAGGTCTCCGGCAAGGGGTTTGGCTTCCTCCGCGAGCCTCGGCGAAACTTCTCGCAGTCCAACAACGATGTTTTCGTCACTCCCGAGGTGGTGCGCAAGCACGCCCTGCGCGATGGCATGTGGATCAAAGGTGAGACCAGGCGTGGCAGTCGCGGGCCACAACTCTTCAAGTTGGTCGAGATCGAGGGGCGCGATCCTGAGCGCTTTCAGAATCTACCCGTCTTCGAAGAGCTGACTACCATTAGTCCCAACAAGAGAATTCGTCTTGAGACGACGACCGACCGCTATACGACGCGGGTGATGGATCTCATGACTCCCATTGGCAAGGGGCAACGCGGCTTGATTGTCGCTCCGCCGCGAACCGGTAAGACAACTCTTCTCCAGCACATCGCCGACGCGGTGGTCAAAAACCACCCGGAGATGAAGCTGATCATCCTGCTGGTGGATGAGAGGCCCGAGGAGGTCACCGAAATTCGCCGCTCGGTGCCGAGCGCGGAGCTGATGGCCAGTTCCAACGATTCCGATATCAAGACGCACACTCGCATCGCTCAACTCGCTGCCGAACGGGCCAAGCGGCTGGTGGAAATGGGGCAGGACGTCTTCATGTTGATGGACTCGCTTACCCGGATTGGTCGCGCCTTCAATAATGCTCAGGGCGGCGGCGGCCGCACCATGTCTGGGGGCGTGGACTCGCGCGCCCTCGAGATCCCGCGCAAGATCTTCGCCGCCGCTCGAAATACCGAAGAGGCCGGCTCGTTAACAATCATGGCCACCGCCTTGATCGAGACCAACAGTAGGATGGACGAGTTGATCTTTCAGGAGTTCAAGGGGACGGGGAACATGGAGCTCGTTCTCGACCGAAAAATCAGTGATCAGCGCATTTACCCGGCCGTTGACATCTTCCTGTCAGGAACGCGACGCGAGGAGCTCCTGCTCTCGGCAGAGGATCTTCACAAAATAAGCGTCATTCGGCGCGGTCTGGCCGGCCACAAGCCCATCGAAGCGATCGAGCGATTACTGTTCTTCATACGTAAGTATCCGACCAACGTGGAGCTGATCAGGAACATTCCCGGTTGAAATCACTAAGCTGTCGGTCATTGCGATTGGTTCTGTAACGGCCGTGTCCTCACGGCCGAGGGCTCTTCCAGCGGTGGGGGCACCGCCGCCTACAAGTCAGCCGGCCTTGCGAAGACGTTGCAACACATCGTGAGCCGAACCGTCGTCGAGGGCGCTAGCCGCCATTGTCATTGCCGCTGGTAAATCGGGCGCACGTCGGGAAACGACCAAGGAACACGCGGCATTGAGAACGACCATGTCGCGGCGCGGGCCGACATCTTTTCCTAGCAGAATGGCTTCCAGGGATTCTGCGTTTTCCTGGGCGTGGCCTCCCCGTAAATCCTCGATCCTGGCGGGAGCAACGTCGAGGTCCTCAGGTCGGATGACAAAGTGCCGAATGGCTCCGTCTTCCAGCGCATGAATCTCCGAGGGGCCGAGGGTGGAGACCTCGTCAAGGCCGCCCGAGCCATGCACCGCCCAACCACACTGGCGGCCCAGCAACTTGAAAGCCTCGGCATAGAGTGGCAGCAATTTGCCGTCAAAGACACCGGCTAATTGAAACTCCGGTCGTGCAGGATTCAGCAGCGGTCCGAGCAGGTTGAAGATCGTCGCGCTACCCTCCTCGGCCAGGACCTTGCGCACGGGCGCGACCGTCTTGAAAGCGGGATGGAAAAGCGGCGCAAAGAGAAAGCAACAACCCGCCGCCGCCAAGGCGGTTTCCGGAGGCAAGTCGATGCGAACTCCCAATGCCTCCAGCACGTCCGCGCCACCGCATTTCGAAGTTATCCCGCGATTTCCATGTTTGACGACACGGGCGCCACACGCCGCGGCTACGAACATTACCGCGGTAGAAACGTTGAAAACCCCCGCCCTGTCTCCGCCCGTTCCGCAGACGTCCAGCAGGCCAGGACCGAGCAGGGTTCGACGACTGCGATTCAGCAGCACATCAACGAAGCCGACCACTTCCGACGCCGTTTCCCCCTTGGCGTGGAGAGCACGGAGAAAATCGGCGCGTTCGGAAAGCTCAACACTTTCGTCAAAGAGCGACTCACATGCCGTGACCACGTCAGCGCTCGTGAGCTCGTGCCCGAGACGAAGTTTTTCCGTAAGCGTCACCAACATAGTTCAAGAGAGGATGCAAACCATTGCCGCAAAGCGCAAGAGCTTGGAGCAGATGACCGCGCGAGTCACGTGCGCGCGAGAAACTCGAGGAACTCTTCCGCGCTCCATTGCCCGGGAATCTGCGACTTGTCGAGCCAGCCATAGTTCAAAACCGAGCCCGCCTTGGCAAAGAGCAACCGCGATGCGCGTCCAAAAGCGCCCATTCCCATGACGGCCAGCGGACTCGAGGAACGCTCGAGGAGAGTCAGCAGCCGGGAAACCTCACTGACGCTTTCCGTCTTCGTCGCAATCTTCAAAATGTTCGCACCGAGATCGCTCATCTTTGCACATGCGTCTTCAAGATCGCCAAGAGAAGGAGTCCTTTGAAAATCGTGGAATGAAAGTATTAGCGTCTTTGCGTTCTGCAAGACGGCCTCACGAAGATCAGACATGCTTTCCGCTGATCGCAGCTCCAAGTCGATTGCCGCTGCCCCGGGCAAGAGCGCCAGATAGCTCTCGCGCCGATCGTCGTCACTCATCGACCGAAGGCCGCCCTCCTCCGCGCATCGCACGGTGACGATCGCGGCCACCGGCAACTCCGCGATTTGTCGCGGCTCCGGCGGCACAGAAAGCGCGTCGACGCGGATCTCAACGGCATTCAGGCCAGGAATTCCAGCCTGCAAAAATCCGTCGGCAGTGTGGATGACGCCGACTACGTTCGGTCGGCCGGGATCGATGCTTTTTTCCATTTGACGCCTCCTGTCGATGCGAGGATAGAACTTCGGTCTTCCGCAAAAGGCGAGAAGTCCGTTCATGATTGCACAAAGACAGGAAAGCAGCGCTCAGTTCAATGCACTGACTAATGCCGCCCTCCTTGCCTTTTGTCGCGGAAATCGCCGTGCAGTCGACGGTCTCTCCAGCAACCGTCTCCTCAGGGTTGAAGACCAGCGATGGGGACATCGTCGCCACAGCTGGCAACCGCGCGTTACGCTCGGCGGTCGCGCCTGCCAGCCATTGGGTGGTCATCGCGCAAGGCGTAACGCTCTCCGCCTGCCTTTTTCAGGAATCTCTCTCGAGGAACGCTCTAGTTGTTTACTCAGACAAGCACTTCATTTAAAATTAGCCGGACATGCGTTCGCTTAAGCTTCCCTTCCAGATCCTAGCGCCAGCGATTTTCGCGATCAGCACGATCTCCGCATTTGGGCAGGCGCCAAACACCGAGTTCCGAGTCCTTACCATTCAACCACAGTTCCTGGAATCGCCGGCCTATGGCGGTGTCCGCTACGACAAGCGCGGCTCAAGGGCCAAGGAGTGGCTCGAAGTTGAAGTAACCTTCGAATGGCAACCGCGTCTAAGGGATCCCAAATACGCGGACGAGTTAACGTTCAACTATTATATCTTGCTGAAGAACAAGTCTGCGCTCTATCCCCAGGGAACGCTACTGGTCGGTTCAGTCACGCATACCAGCATCCCTCAGGAACGCGACATGCATTCGGTCGTTTACATAAGCCCGCGAACCTTAGAACGGTTTTTCGACGGAAGGGTTCCCGGCAATGTCGATCAGGCGCTCGTTGACATCGGAGTGACCGTCACCAGGCAAGGACAGGAAGTTGCCGCGACCAGCTGGAAGAGCCGCTCCGGGAGCTGGTGGCCGCAATTTCCGCAGACCCCTGGTTTCGTTCTCAATAAGAACGAAACCCCGTTCGCACCGCTCGCGTGGGACTACTACGAAGCGATCAAGCCGCGCGCCTCCACCCAGTGAGGCAGAGTTCCCATTCTTGAGCCTGGGCGATGGCCGCACCGTCACGAATTATTACGCTCAACCTCGGCATGCAAACGGTGACGCTTGCCGAGTTTCGCGCGAGCTCGCGCGGTGCGCTTACATTGCTCGCCTTCGCTCAAGAAGAGCTGATCGCCGATCCGGCGGCAGATGCCACTCGACCTGCGCAAATCGAGGCGGCCGTGAGTGTATTGCGCAAGGCGTTGCGAGTGGGGTCCAAGGAACGGGTTACCTTCAGCCTCCCCTCGCAGTCGGTCTTTACGCGGTTCGTGAAACTACCCGGTTCTTCCCCAGAAGAGGTGGACTCGATCATCGGTTTCGAGGCACAGCAAAACGTCCCTTTCCCGATCGATGAAGTTGTCTGGGATTATCAGATCATGGGCGAGGCCAAGGACAATCAATGGGACGTCGTTCTGGTAGCCATCAAGGCGGATCAGCTTGACGAAATAAATGCCTCCGTCAACAGGGGGGGCCTGAGAGCTCTGACCATTGATGTTGCTCCGATGGCGCTCTCCAACGCCTTTCGCTACAACTACAGCGAGCTCACCGGATGCTCGCTTCTCATCGACATCGGCGCTCGAACCACAAATCTTATCTTCATCGAGAACAAGCGTGTCTTCAGCCGCAGCATTCCCGTGGGTGGCAGCACCATTAGCGCCGCCATTGCGAAAGAACTCAAGCAGGACATAACGCTCGGCGAAAAGCTAAAGATCGAAAAAGGTCTCGTCGGTTTGGGCGGAAACTATGCGGAGCCCGATGATCCGGGCGAAGCCAAAATCTCCAAGATCATCCGGAATACGATGACTCGGCTTCACGCTGAAATCGCCCGTTCAATTTCCTTCTATCGACAAAACCAATCCGGCGGTCCTCCGGCCCGCGCGTTTTTGTGCGGTGGCACGGTTACCCTTCCGTATATGGTCGAGTTCTTCAGCGAGAAGCTGCAAATACCGATCGAGCATTTCAATTCATTGCGCAACGTCACCGTAGCCAGTGAGCAGATGGCTTCCCAAGTCGCGGGACGTGCACATATGCTCGGCGAGGTCGTGGGCTGCGCACTGCGCTTTGTGGGGAACACGCCCATCGAAATCAACGTCCGCCCGCATAGCTTGGTCCGAGAGCAGGATCTTTCCCGGCGCAGACCGCTTCTGGTCATGGCAGCGATCTGCGCGCTCTTGGCTCCAGCCGGCTGGTGGCTCTACTTTAGCCACGGAACCACCGTTACCGAGCAACGGCTTGAAAGCATCACCGTCGAAGTCAACAAGCTGGAAGCGATTGCCAGGCGCTTCGATGCGTTGCAGGGCGAAACCAAACGCCTCCAGGAGGCCGCCGCACCACTAATTCTCGCCGCCAACGAGCGTTCCGCCTGGGCGGAAATCCTGGAAGAACTCGGTTCAAGGCTGCCGCCGCGCTTCATTTGGGTCACCGATCTAAAGCCCTTGTCTGAGGGAAGGCCCTATCCATCCACGGCGAGCACACCATCGCGGACGCCTGTGACCCAGCAGGGCCCGCCGCCCGGCTCACCGCAGCGATCCGGTCAGACCACCGCCGGGCCCGCGCGCCCGGCGATCGATGCCTTGGAAATCAGCGGCCTTTATCTCGCAAATCCCCCGAACGAGAAGGAAGCGCGTGTCATTGACGAGTTTGTCGACCAGCTCCAGAAATCCGAAGTCTTCAAGATTGAAGAAAAGGACAAAGCCAAAGCGGTGATCCAGCGCACGACACCCGATGGCCAGAGCTGGGCGTATGGCTACACCATCGTCCTTCCGCTGCGCAACCCGATCACACTCCCGTGAATTGGATTCGAGAAAATTCCTTCCTTGCGACGCTCACAGCAGTGACCCTCCTTGGCTGTGGAGCTTTAATTTTCCTAATGGTCCAGGCGATGGCGCGATTCGAGGAGACCTCGGAGGTTTATGCCCAGGCGGTCCGCAAGCTTCACGCTCTTCAGAATCGCTCGCCGTTTCCAAGTGTCGAGAATCTGGAAAAGAGCCAGCTGCTCAAGGGGCAATACGCGGAAGAACTGGGGACCCTGCGCGCGCAGCTCGAAAGTATGCAGATGCCCGCTGCTCCGGACATCCAGCCGCAAAGATTTCAGGACGACCTCCGTGCGGCGGTCAACCTGATCACAGAAAAGGCGGCCGCGGCCGGGGTGGAACTACCCAAAGGCTTTTACCTGGGTTTCAGTCAGTACGCGAATAGCCTTCCGAATGAACGCGCTGCGCCCGCCTTGGCGCGACAACTCAGCATCATCAACAAGATCGTCACCGATCTCATCGATTTTCGGGTTCGCTCCATCGACAGCCTGGATCGGCTTCCCTTGCCCGAGGAGTCTGCGACACCGCCGGTTCCCCCGCCAGAACGCGCCGGTCAGCGCGGCAAAGAGGAAGACGCAAGTCCCGTCGGGATCATTCGCCAACCCTTCGATCTGAGCTTTACCGCGGAACAAGGCAAATTGCGCGTGGCGTTCAATTCATTACTTGGTTCTGACCAGTTTCTTCTCCTTCGCTATCTCAATCTCGAGAATACCACTCGCGTGGGACCGCCAATCTCACGAACGGTGGCATCGGGCTCGGGATCGCGCCCCGAGCAAGTCCCGGCTGCCCGGCCCACGAATGCCGCTCCCGCCAATAGCTTGAACGTGATTTTGGGTCGCGAATTGGTCAAGGCGTCGATGCGTATTGAAATCATCGACTTTCCACGACCTCAAGAACCCAAAACATGATTTGGTGATGGATTGGCTTAGAAACAACTACGACAAGGCCATTCTGGCCGCGGCTTGCCTGCTCCTCCTAGTGTGTTGCGCCTTGATCATTGTCCGCGCCCGGACGTTCCCGGAGCGATTCGCCGGCCGGGACAGCTCTCAGCCGATCGACAACACCATCAAAGCGCTTCCTGCCGACGCTATAAAGATCGCCCTTAACAAGGGCAAATCGCCGCAAAATTGGATGGGTCACGACGGCTCGCTACTGGTCTCCCGTCCTTACGTTCTGATGGATGGTGCACTGATTGATCCTCTCGAAGGAAACAAGAACCTCCATGAGCCGATCAAGAACTCCTGGCTCATTAAATACGACCTACCCTACTGGGAAAGTGACATCAAGGAACAAGACACCGACACCGATGGCTTCAGCAACCTCGAGGAATATCTGGCCGGTTCCGATCCGCGCGATAAGAACTCAATTCCGCCTTTCTATACGAAGCTGCGCCTTCTGCGCTTCATCTCGAAACCCTTCCGCCTCATCTTTACCGGCACGCCCGATGACGGACACACCTTTAC
Source organism: uncultured Verrucomicrobiae bacterium (assembly GCA_963706955.1). Lineage (GTDB taxonomy): Bacteria > Verrucomicrobiota > Verrucomicrobiia > Chthoniobacterales > Terrimicrobiaceae > DASTFP01. The sequence goes on from CAVPOC010000008.1 coordinate 252,064, forward strand.
CATCAATACCAAAGACCGCGGCACCAGAACCCAGTTTCTGGAGCTTGGCGAGATGATCAGAGGAACTTCATATAAGGTGGTCTCATACGAGAAAAAGACCGAGCGGAGGAATGAAACCGATTTCGACGCCTCCACTTTGACAATCGAGAATGAGCAGACCGGTCAAAAGATCGTCCTAGTGGCCAACAAAGAGGCCAATGATCCCACCTCCTTCGGCGAGTTTCTCTACGTCTACGACAATTCGAAGATCATGGTCAAAAAGGACGATGAATTTTCTCTGCCGCCCGAGCTGGAGAGAAAGTACAAACTCATTGACATTTCAGAGAAGGAAGCCGTAATACAAGATCAGAAAACGCGGGAGCAGCATAAGGTTCCTCCCGCTTAAATTTTGAGTGAGAGCCGCTGCCTAAGGTCTGAAGATGCGTGTCCGTCCGTGCGCATCTATTACCAGATTGGGGGAACATCTCCTCCCTGAACACCCCCGGAAACATTATCGCCCCTCTGCCTTAACGATGAAGTCGCCACTCCTGACCGCAATGATCGCCGCTTCCGTGGCGGTCGGCGTGAGCGCAAGCCTCGGCCAAGAGGGCCGCGTCGAGGGCGTGGCCGAACGTGAGATCCGCCGGCAGGAAAGCATGGCCGGTTATGCTGAAAAGGCTATAAACAAAGGCACCGAGGCGATGATGAACCAGGATTACGAAAGCGCGTTCTCCTATTTCAAAAGTGCGGTCGACGTGCTGCCGAGCGGCGGCACCGCAGCACTCACCGTTCGTGAAACGGCTCTCGATGGCTTCTGCCGGGCCGCCGTGACGCTCACCGAGCAACGTATTTCCGAAGGTAGGTATCAAGACGCCACCACGACAATCAGTGTCATTCTCGAGGAACGCTACGCACCCGACTACGGTCCCGCGCTCGCCCTGCAGCGCAAGCTGAGGGATCCTGATCGGTTCAATCGGGGATACACTCCCGGCTTCATTGCCAATGTCGAAGAGGTTAAGCAATTGCTCCTTGAAGCCGACGGCTTCTACGGCTCCGGCCGGTTCGACCTGGCGTTCAAACGGTACGAGCAGGTCCTCAACATCGACAAGTATAACATCGCCGCGCGCCGCGGTATGGAACGGGTCAATCTTGCCCGACAGAGGTATGCGACCACCGCCTACAACGAGGCCCGTGGCGATATGCTTACCCAGGTGGACAAGAGCTGGGAGCTTCCCGTGCGCCGCTTCGAAGTGGGCGCCTCGACAATTATTGAACAGCCGCAGATCGACACGCGCGGAACCTCCCTGATCAATCGCAAACTCGATGAGATCATTGTTCCGCGGGTTGACTTTCGCGATGCGACCATCCGCGAGGCCTTGGACTTTCTCAAACAGCGTTCCGTGGCGCTCGACACTACAGATCTGGATCCTACACGCCGGGGGATCAACGTCGTTCTGAAGGTGCCGGCAGACTCGCCGGAGGCTGACGCCCGAATTACTCTTTCCTTGAATGACATCCCGCTTCGCGCAGCGATCGACTACGTGGCCAAGGCCGCCAACCTCAAACTCAAGATCGAACCGTATGCGGTCGCGGTCGTGCCGCAGTCGGAGCCGACCGATATCCTGATCACCAAAGAATACAAGGTCCCTCCCGGATTTATCACCTCGTTGCCAGCTACGGGCCAGCCGCCTTTGCCAGGACCAGGCAGCGACACGATTGCTCCTGGCTCGCAACCCGCCATTCAGGCCCGCTCGGGTGCCAGGGAGTTTCTCGAGGCCCAAGGGGTCACCTTTCCGCCCGGTGCGAGCGCCAATTTCATTGCCAGCACCAGCCGGCTGATCATCAAGAATACTCAGGCCAACCTCGACCTTATTGACACTTTGGTCGAAACGCAGATGACAGCGCCACCGAGCCAGGTGGAGATCGAATCCAAGTTCCTTGAGGTGACGCAAAACAATCTCAAGGAAATGGGCTTTGACTGGCTACTCGGACAATTTGCACTGCCATTCGGCTCGGGCCTCAAATATGGCGGAGGCGGCACCCAGGGCTTCGGGCAAACCATCAATGCCAACTCGTTTCCGCTCCTAAATCCGGGTTCGACGACCGTTCCGATTGGTGCGAGCAGCGCCACCTCGGGTCCAATCACCGGGGGGAATCGCTCAGGTACCACTGCGATATCGGTGAATGCCGTCGATAGCCTGTTGTTCGCAACTCCTTTCGGCCCGGCGCCGGCACTTCTCTCGGTGGCTGGAATTTTTACCAACCCTCAGTTTCAAGTCGTTCTCCGGGCATTGAACCAGCAAAAAGGGGTGGATCTGGTCAGCGCTCCGAAGGTCACTACCAAGAGCGGCCAGCGGGCCACCATTCAGATCGTTCGTGAATTCCGCTATCCGACCGAGTACGACCTGCCTCAGGTCACTCAGACGCCGGGATCCATCTATACGCCGGCGACACCCACCACGCCCACGTCGTTCGAAACGAAGCCTGTCGGCATCACCCTGGAGGTTGAACCTACCGTCGGACCCGATGGCTATACCATCGATCTGATCCTTTCTCCACGCGTGGTCGAGTTTGATGGGTTTATCAACTACGGCAGCCCGATCAACACGGTGGTGACTGTGGTCCCCGGCGTCTTCATTGATCCCATCACGGGCATCACTCAGAGCATTTTGCCCGCAAGCGCTAATTTTGAGGTGACCCAAAACATCATCAACAAGCCAGTTTTCTCCACCCGGGAAGTCACCACGGAAGTCACCGTATATGACGGCCAAACCGTAGTGATTGGCGGGCTGATCAGCGAGAACATTCAGAAGGTAGAAGATAAGGTCCCGATATTGGGGGATATTCCCCTCGCGGGCAGGCTCTTTCGCACGACGGCCGACCAGCATATCAAGCGAAATCTTATCATGTTCGTCACCGCCAGCCTCCTTGACCCTGCTGGCCAACCACTGATCAAGTTTGATGAAGAGGCGGAGATTTTGCCCGAACCGAGCGCCTCTGCCGTGGAACAGGAAATCATTCCCGGCGACGCGATGACCATTCCGCAACCGCAATAGCTCCCGGAACATGAAACTTCCCTTGGCTGCCATCATAATGCGCGTCGGCCTCGCTGCCACGGCAACCGTAATCTGCCTGGAGACTCAGACTCCCTCACTCGCTCAAAATCTGGAGGACGTTGCCGAAAGAGAGATCGTTCGTCGGCAAGAAGATTTGGTGGTTGCAGACAGACTGATTATATCCGGCGATAGAGCCCGGGCGGAGAAGGATTACGAGACCGCCTACGTCAACTATCTCGATGCGCTCGAAAAAATCCCGGCCGGGATCGCTTCCGATAATCTGCGCTCTTCCACCCTCTCGAAGTTTATCAAGACTGCCCTGCGCTATGCAGAGCAACTTATTGAGGATGGTCGCTACAGCGACGCGGAGAAGGTCGCCAAGACTATTCTGCTTCCCGACTACGATCCATCGAACAAAGCGGCTATTCGATTGCTCGCCAACCTCGAGCAGCCCGATTACTACAACAAGACCGTTACGCCGGACTTCGCCGAGGATCGCGAGGAGGTCACCAAACTTCTCCACGAGGCTGACGAATTTTATCAAGTCGGGCGCTTCGATCTTGCGACCAAGCGCTACGAACAAGTTCTCAATATCGACCGGTACAATATCGCCGCCCGCAAGGGCATGGAACAAGTCAGTCTCGCCAAAGCAAAATATTATGGAGCGGCTTACAATGAGACGCGCAGCCGTTTACTTTGGCTGGTAGATAAATCCTGGGAGCGTCCGGTCCATCGCTTTCAGCGCGGCCGCACCACAACCACGGATATTCAGGCCCGTGGAGGAGTTCGGGGGACCGAAGCCACCATGGCCAAGCTCAACCGGATCATCATCCCGCGAATCGACTTGCGGGATACCACCGTGCGTGAAGCTGTTGAATTTCTCAAACAGCGCAGCCGAGAACTCGATACCTCGACCGACGACCCTCAAGGGAAGCGGGGCGTCAATATCGTGCTTAAATTAAACCCAAGCCAGCCAGATTTAACCGTGCCCCCCGCCGAGGGTCCAACGGCTCCGCTGGGAGGGACTGCCGATTCGCGGGTGACGCTTTCCCTGACCAATGTGCCGCTGATCGAAGCGCTGCGCTACCTGACAGAACTCGCCGGGCTTAAATACAAGATCGAGCCTTATGCCGTCTCGATCGTTCCGATCACCGAAAACACCACCGACCTGGTAACGAAAAAGTATCGGGTGCCGCCCGGCTTTATCCCCGCTAGCCCGATCACGGGCGCTGAAATCCCGGCACCGGGTGCGCAACGCGACGAGGTTCTCGAGCCCCGTATCGGCAGCCGGACAAACGCCCTTGAATACCTGCAATCCCAAGGGGTCACTTTCCCGACGGGCGCCTTCGCACAATACGTGCCGGCGAGCAGTGAACTCATTGTTCGTAATACGCCAGACGCCATTGATCTGATCGACTCGTTGGTGGACGCTGCCATCGGCGTCCAACCGACGCAGGTGGAAATAGAATCCAAATTCCTCGAGATCACCCAGAATAACGTTCACGAACTCGGGTTTGATTGGCTGCTTGGCCCGTTGGCGATCGGAAACACCGGCGCTTACGCCGCGGGCGGGACCCAGGGGTTTGGAACTGACTTCCTCCCGACCTTCCCAAATCCAGCTAACTTTCCCTTTGTTGCTCCTGGAGGCGTTCCCGTCGGTCAAAATCCCGTGACCGGCGGTTTGCGATCCGGTTCCGGCTTCGGCCCCAACGCCGCGATTACCGCGAATAGCATCGATGCGCTGCTCGGCACCACGGTTATCGGCACGGCGCCCGGCATCTTTGGTCTAGCCGGCGTATTCACGAACCCGCAATGGCAAGTTGTCATTCGGGCCTTGAGCCAGAAGAAAGGTGTCGATCTGATGTCGGCTCCAAAGGTTACCACCAAGAGTGGCCGCAAGGCGATCGTGCGTGTCGCTCGCGAATTTCCGTATCCAACCGAATTTAACGCACCGGAGCCGCCGCCGCCGAGCACGGTGAGCGGCACTGGCGACACCGTGGGTCCGCCGCCGGGAACCTTCGTGAGCCAGGGTATCGTTACTCCTTCTACCCCGACTGCGTTCGAGACGAGAAATCTTGGCGTGACCCTGGAAGTTGAGCCGATTATTGGTCCCGATGGGTACACGATTGATCTGAATCTCTCGCCGGAGGTCGTCGAGTTCGACGGTTTCATCAACTACGGGTCCACGATCAACGGACCAATTTTGACGCTGGGCCGGATCATCACTTCTACTGTCCTCACGCAAAACGTCATCAATCAGCCGATCTTTTCCACCCGGAAGGTCACCACGAGCGTAAGCATCTGGGATGGTCAAACCGTCGCCCTTGGAGGACTGGTGCGCGAGGACGTCCAAAAGGTCCAGGACAAAGTTCCCATCCTGGGAGACATCCCACTGGCCGGGCGCCTCTTCCGCTCCAATGTCGATCAAAAGATCAAGCGCAACCTGATTATCTTCGTGACCGCGCGCTTGATGGACGCGGAGGGAAGACCGGTGCGTCTGGAGGAAGATATCGAGGAAATTGTCGAGCCTTTGGGACTTCCCCAAGAGCTTCAACCCCCGGTCTACGAGAGTCCGACTTTCGGAAAGTAACCAGAAGTAATGCCTGCGAGAACCGGAACGGCGCGTGCCGCACTGGCCCTAAGCTATTGACCCGTTGGACGGTCGCTCGCCAGCGGCAGGGTGGCGCCATCTGTTGCAATGTCGATTTTGGGAATAACCGGCGGTATTGCCTCAGGAAAATCCACCTTTCGGGACCTCCTGGTTCAGCGCATCGGTGCCATCGCGTTCGATGCCGATGCTTGCGTGAGCGAACTGCTTGAAGAAGATGCCACTGTAAGAGAACAGATCTTGGAGCGCGTTCACCCGGATGCCTATCCCTCCCGAAGACCCAACCGGGCGCTTCTTCGAAAGCTCATCTATGGCGACCTTCATAAGAAGCGAGCGTTGGAAGATATCCTCCACCCGGTTGTTCGTGCTCGCTGGCTGACAGCGGCCCAAGAAGCCAAACTTGCCGGGAAGCCTTTCGTGGCAGATATTCCGCTTTTGTTCGAGACAGGTGCGGAAGCACAGTTCGATCGAATCATCACTGTCGGTTGTTCCGTTGAAATTCAACTTGCCCGCCTCTGTGCGCGGGACGCCCTGTCCCCCGAGATGTCGAAGAAAATCATTGCCTCGCAGATGCCGATTGAAATCAAAATCTTCAAAACCCATCACCTCATCTGGAACGACGGTTCCCTTGATGCTCTGACCGCTCAAGTAGAGCTTCTTTCCCGCTATTTGCATGACTGAGACGGTTGAAAATCCACCTGAAAGGAGCGCGGTGGCGCAGCCCCTTCTTCTCAACGACCTTCATCGGCTGAGCCTGGAAAAACTGGCTCTTCGCGGAGCCGATCTCGGCATGCGTGCGCGCATGGAGAGTTCCCGCCCTCATATGGTGCTCGATCAGGCGCGCTTTCACCTGAGCCAAGGCGGTGTCGTCCTCGCTACAGGTTTTCTCGAGCTGACAGCTGATCACGGAGTGCTGCGGTGGCCCGCTTTCAGCCTCAAACCTGGACCCGATGACGTCCAGGTTCCTTCCTCTCTGCTTCGGCCACTCGACCTCCGACCAGGTTTGATGCTCCGCTGCGCGCTCCGGCTTCCACAGGAGCGCGAGCGCGGTCTGGTGGCCGAGTCAATCTTGGAAATTGAAGGAATTCCCGCTTCGCACTGGGAAACGCCACCGGATTTCGACAAGCTTACTCCGCTCTTTCCCAATCGGCGCATCTTTCTGGAAGCGGCTCAGGATCCTTCGATCAGCGCTCGCGCGGTGGATCTAATTGCGCCGCTGGGAATGGGCCAGCGCGGGTTAATCGTGGCTCCGCCGCGAGCTGGAAAGACGCTCATGCTGAAGTCCCTGGCCACCGCCATCCGCGCCAATCATCCCGACATAGTCTTGATGCTGCTATTGGTGGATGAACGCCCCGAGGAAGTGACTGATCTGCGTCGCGACCTGGACTGTGAAATCTACAGCTCGACATTCGATGAACAGGTCAACCGCCACGTGCAAGTCTGCGAGGCCGTCGCCGAGCGCGCTAAGCGCCTCGTGGAACTTAGGAAAGATGTCGTGATCCTGCTCGACTCAATCACTCGCATGTCGCGTGGCTACAATAATCTCCAACCAAACAAAGGACGGATCATGAGCGGAGGCGTCGATTCGAAGGCGCTCGCCAGGCCGCGAAAATTCTTCGGATCCGCTCGCAACGTGGAGGAAGGAGGCAGCCTGACCATTCTCGCCACCGCCCTGGTGGAAACCCAAAGCCGGATGGATGACCTGATTTTCGAGGAGTTCAAGGGCACCGGCAACATGGAAGTCCATCTGGATCGTTCCATTGCTGAGCAGCGTATTTTCCCGGCCATTCACATTGTGAAATCGGGCACCAGACGCGAAGAGCTCCTTTACCACCCTGACGAATATGATCGCATCGTCCTCCTCCGGCGCCAACTCTCAGAACTTCCCGCCGCGGAAGCCATGGAGGTTTTGGCAAACAATCTCCAACACACAAAGTCGAACGCCGAGCTTCTGCTGACCGGCCTGCGCGGCCTCTAAGGACGACCTCGAGGTCTGTAGCGACCATGTCCTCATGGTCAAAGGGTTTTTGCCGGCGCTGGGGACAGCGCCGCTACAATGCACTTTCTTGCGACGAGGCTATTTTCGAGACCCGGCTCTCGCGACATCGTCGCGCCGCTTTTGAAATTGGAAGAGCCGCGCAGAGTGCTCCCGAGGGAGCGTGATAACGAGCTTGTCATTAGACCACGCGTAGTTGGGAGACTGCGCCTCGGGGTAGATGCCTTTGAAGGTCTGCTTGTTTGTCCCGGTGGGCAACATTATGCCTGCGCTGCGTCGTTCTCCTTCGAACCGCCACACCGCCAGATACCCGTTGGCTCCGCAATCGAGCCCAAAAGCTGCCCAACCGTCGCCAAAGCGCGGCAGGCCAAGCGGCCAAAAAGGAATGCCTCTAGGAATGTCCGCTCGAATGCGCTTGTAGACGGCAATGCCCTCTTTGACCAATTGCAAGGCCGCCGAGGAAATTTCATGAAGGCATCCACTTTGATGGATTCGCAAAAGAAGCACGGTCACCATGTTAAAGATTGTCTCCTCTTCGTCGGCTTCTTTTAACGGATAGCTCCAGATGGCCGCCTGTTCCGGGGTCACTGCCGAGGCGCAAGCCGCAGCAATAATCGCATTGAGACGAAAATCTGTCTGATCGGAAACCGATTGGATGCTATGGATGGCCAGCTGGGCATAGTCCATGCGCAAGCCACCGCTCGAACAATTCTCGATGATCAATTCAGGATGCCGCTCGAAGATATTTTTGATCCAATCCAGATAGGCGCGATTGTGCTCGAGCAACCCATCACCTGGCGAATCGCACGCCCTGTCTGTTCCGGGCCCTGCGTTGATGTTGTAATCCATCTTGATATAGCCAATGCCGAACTCGCGCAGAAGGCGTTCGATGATCCCGTCCGCATGGGTGCGCACTTCCGGGTTTCGAAAGTCGAGTTGATAGCGACCATGGTCGATCACTCGCTTTCCGTCCCGCAAGAAGAACCAACTGTCCGGAAGCTGACGCACAAGGGGGCAATTGATACCCATAACTTCGATCTCCAGCCAGAGACCGGGAATCATGCCTTTGGCACGGATGTATTGAATAACCTCGCTCAATCCCGCCGGAAAGCGGGTTACTGACGGTTGCCACGCCCCGACAGATTCCCACCAGGTTTCGCCCAATTCAGCGTACCAGCCAGCATCAACAACAAAGTACTCCGCACCCACTTCGGCGGCCTTGTCGATGATGGGCAGCAAAGCCTCGGTGGTTGGATTTCCCCAGAGACAATTCATGTAATCGTTAAAAATGACCGGGAGCGTCTCCATATCCCGATGAGGTCGACGCAGCCGCCTGCGCACGTGGGTAAGCGTTCCTAAGGCAGTTTGGAGGTCGCCCTTAACGTAGGTGAACGTTACTGGCACGGAGGCGAACTTCCCTCCAGGGGCCAGCCTCTTGCTCCAAAGCCCATCGCGGTAGGTTGGACCAGAAACGCGCAGAACCAGCTCGTGCGCGAGATCGCTGATTTCCCAAGACCAAGAGCCGTTGTGCTCGATCTGCCAGCAGAGCGTGGATCCCGCTTCGATGTTCTCCAAAGCCGCCAGTGGCAGATGCTCGAGCGAGGACCAGGTCCCCTGATTGGAAACGGCCACGCGCTTCAGAGAGAAACCGCTACCCGCCGGAGCTCGGTAAGCGGCGCTCAGGCCGAAATCGCGCATCTTTCCCGAGCGCCATTGACACTCCGCGCACCACGAGTTATCGGCCACGTGAAGACGCATCTTTTCTTCCCAGGCGCCGCTGCCTCCGCAGGAAACGCCAAAGAGTGCGAGAGAACTCACGAACTCGAGGAGGACCTCGTTAGAGCCCACGTTCTCGACGACCGTCCAAGTTCGGCAGGCAGGTAGCCGCGCCAGGAATTGAAAATAAGAACTAACAATAAGTCCGCTCCCACTTTGTTTAATTTCCCAGAGAGATCCTAAATCGTTCCGAGAACTCGAATGGCTAAGATAGCGAAGGAGTCCGCCCGGATTTGTTCCCGAGCACTTATTGCCGTGATGGTCATGTTGATTGAATCCAGCGGCTTGGAGTTCAACCAGACGTGCCCAACGGCGCTTTGCCTCCGGAATTCTTGGCTCTGGAAAGAGAAGTTTGACGGGACCTTCCGGCGAAATGTCCAGACGAAGGTTGAGCGGCTTGTTTCCAATCTTGCAGAGGCGAGTGCGTGGCATGAGGGTGTAAATGTCCGGCAGGGGTCGTTACCCGCTTTGTCTCTTGCCTGCACGAACATTTTCATCTCGGAGAGAGGTGATGTAGTCTCTTCTCATGCGTCTGACGATCTATCAGCTCGAACACAGCCCATACTGCATACCCATTAGTCGAGCGCTGGGAGCTTTAGGGGTGGAATTTGACGAACGCAACGTCGCCAACGGCGACCGCCGGGAGATCATCGAACTAACCAATGGCGCTTATTACCAGGTGCCGGTCCTCGCTCACAATGGGAAGGTTATCTTCGAAGCTTCGCCGACTTCCATCGATGTGGCGCGCTACGTGAATAAGACATTTGCTGACGGACGCCTCTTCCCGCCGGAATTTGAGGGTCTGCAAAGAATCGTAATTTCTTACATCGAGGACAACGTTGAGAGCGTCACCTTCAAGCTCGTCGATCCATTTTACCTTCGCGATATCGACGACCCGATCGAGCGGGCCATGATTCGAAGACATAAGGAACGCAAGTTCGGCCCAGGATGCGAAGAGCACTGGCTGAGAGCGCACGACGCGTTGTTCAGCGAGGCCGAGCGCCTTCTCGAGCCTTTCGACATCAGCCTCGCCAGGCAATCATTTCTGTTCGGTGATGCTCCGATCTACAGTGATTTCGCGCTCTTCGGAGTGCTCGGTAATATGACCTATCGCCACTACAACTCGCTTCCGACTTCGTTAGCCAACCTGCACGCCTGGTTCGAAAAGATGCGCGGATTCAAGTTCGACGCCGCGCCAAATTAGCGTTCTCGATCGCCACCGCAAAAGTCTCCTCCGGACGGACATCGAAGCAGAACTCGGCAAGCAGCCGCGCGAGCACGTCGAGGTCGGCCAAGTCGATCACTTCGACCGGTGAATGCATGTAGCGGGTCGGCAAACCAATCGAGACAGTGGGAATGCCGCCACGTTGCACAAAGATGGCGTCGGCGTCGGTCCCCGAAAACCGTGGATTGACCTCATACTGCAGGGGAAGTCCTTTGGCGGCAGCGACTGAACGCAACCGTTCAATCAAAACGGGATGGTTGGCACTGCCAATCCCAATCACCGGGCCACCTCCGAGCTTCACGTCGCCATGCTTCGTCTTCGAGCAGATCGGGATGTCGGTCGCATGGGCGACATCGACCACCAGGGCCACATCGGGACGCAAACTGTATCCCGCCATCGCAGCGCCATAACGTCCATTCTCTTCCTGCACGGTTGAAACTGCTATCACGCTTGCGCTCAGCCGTTGCCGCTCGGCTGTCAGATGGCGCAGGGCCTCCGCCGCGGACCATGTTCCAATCCGATTGTCGCACGCGCGCGCGGCGACTCTGCCACCGGCAAGCTTGAAGACGTTGGCATCCTTGGTCACCGCGTCTCCGATCTGGACCATCTGCTCGGCTTCCTTCCGCGAGTGCACCCCGATATCGATGAATACTTCATGAAATTCTGGCACTTTCTTCCGATCGTCGGATTCCTGCAGGTGGATCGCCAGATGGCCAGTTACCCCAGGAACCGGACCTTCTCGGCCATGCACAAAAACTCTCCGGCCACGCAGCATGGCCCGGTCCACACCGCCAATGCCTTTGAAATACAAGTATCCCTCTTCGCTGATATACGAGATCATCAAGCCGAGCTCGTCAGAATGCCCGACGATCGCAACCTTCGGCGATCCTCCGACGTTCAGTTCCGCGAAGACGTTTCCATATGCATCGCTCTCCACTTTGTCGGCAAATTGCCCGGCGTACGACGCCCACAAATTCTGACCACGAGTTTCAAAGCCGGAAGGGGAAGGTGTTTCCAGCAGTGCCTGGAGGAAATCAAAGGAAGCATCGCGCATAAGGGGCGAAAATTTTTGTCGAAAAAAATCGACGGCAGAAGCCGGGATTTTGCCTGATAGTAACTACAGATTGGGCGCTTCTACATGCTAGAAAATAGGGGATTTTTCATCGCCAAAACACCTAAATGGCGTAGCGAAATGACTTTACTGAGGAACTGCGGGGCATCCTGGTAAACCACAACATATTGTGGAACAATAAAAACTGTATACAATATATAGATTTATATTGACTCAGAAGCTCGGGTCTCGCACTGTCTGTGAACCCTCGCAGAAAATGAGAAGGTGCGCGGGGAGAGAGACTCGAGACCCCCGCAAAAGAAGGAACTGAAAACATGGCCAGCATCACAATCAGGCTCGGCGATCGCAACTTTGAACTGGATCGGCAAAAGGCGGAAACGGCTTACGCCGCGAAGAGGGTAATTAACGGCCGGCAGACGATGTTTTTCAACATTCTGCCGCTGAAATACCAGTGGGCCTACGGGCTCTACAAGACGATGAAGGCGAATCATTGGGAGCCCGAAGACATTCAAATGCAGAAAGACTGCGAGCAGTGGCGCGACCAGCGCGGGATTGCCGATATCGAGCGCTGGATTATCAAGATGGGCATTGGCTACTTTTCGGCAGCGGAAGGTATCGTCGGCGACAACATTCTTCACGTCGTCCGGGAGGTTGTGACCGCGCCCGAGCTCAAGCTCGTGCTTGGACGTCATGCCCACGAGGAAAACATCCATGCCGACAGCCTCGTTTACATGATCAGCTCCTTGGGTATCAATCCGCACGAATGCGAGGCCATGTTCGAAGACATCGCCACCATCAAAGAAAAGACCGATTTTGTCGTAAACAATAGTCGCAGCCTGCGGCGGGAGATCGATCTCACCAGAACCGATAGCAAGCAGGCTTTGGCGAAGAATATTTTTCTTTTCGGTCAGTGCATGGAAGGCACGCAGTTTTATGGTCTTTTTGGAATGGTGCTGGCCCTCTACCGGCAGAATAAATTCCCCGGCATTGGGCAGATGTTTCGCTACACGCTGCGAGACGAATCAAATCACATTGAGCTTTTCCGCAAACTCTTCATCGAGCTCGTCGATGAAAATCCTGATGTCTGGAGGGAAGATTTCCGCCAGGATCTGCGCGCCACGATGGCCGAGGCCGTGCGCCTGGAAAAGCAGTTTATCAAGGACTGTCTGCCCGTGCATGCCGTCGGACTCACCACGGAGGAATTTCTCGCCTACATTGATTACATCGGCGATCGCCGGCTGGAAGGCGTCGGCCTGCAGCCGCTCAATGGTCCGAGCTCGAATCCTCTGCCCTGGCTTGCCGAGCTGATGGACATGAAAAAAGAAGCCAATTTCTTCGAATCCAAAGTTACTGAATATCAAAAGAAGTCCTCGCTCGTCCACGTGTCGGATGACGAACTCTAGGCCTAAAGCCATTTTCTCCAGATGCGTTTGAGCGATAGGAGTCGGTTCACATTCGGGCCACCAACCACGTAGAGAATCTCATGCTGCGCCACATCCCACTCGCCGAAGATCTTGCGCTGAAGCGCCTGGTCACCACCCCCCTCGATCAAAAACCCGGCTTCGCCTGGCGAGATGCTCTCGGCGATCCCTCCATGGAGGCGGCGCTTCCTGAGGTGGTTGTCACGCGCGGCAAGGGAGATGAACGCCAGTTCAATTTGGCTGACGTCGCCGACGAAATCGGCGCTGCTCTGACGGACCTTCTACTTTCCCGGCAGGAGAAGGATATTTTTAACGAGGAGAATCGAGCGTTCGTGGCGAACGTCGCCCACTCGGTGGCTACACGGCTTTTGGAGCACGTTCGCGAAGGGCACGGCCTGAAGCTGTCCGACTATGATCTTTCCTTGCTCATCGAAAAAGCCCTCATCGAGAATGACGCGCACGATGTCGCCAAAAGTCTCGTCTTCAAGCGCTCCGTGCGAGGGGTGGCCGACCTGGCCAACGAGCTCGCGAGTGAGCGGCCGACCGTGGCTCAGGTCGCAGTTCGGCTGATCCGTCGCAACGGCACGGTGGTTCCTTGGAACGAGAGCAAAATTGAAATCGCCTGCCGCAAGGCATTTCTCACGACAAAGGAGAACCCTGAAAGTGCGATCAAGATCGCTCGTGCGGTCGGTGCCCGCGTCCGCCGCGGCGAGAGCGCCTTCGTTCACATCGAAGATGTGCAGGACATGGTTCAAGAGGAGCTCATGCGGCAGGGATTCTATAAGGTCGCCGAGAGCTACATTCTCTACCGAGCTCAACGGACCCGCATGCGCGAGGAGGCGGCTCAACCTGTGCCCGACGCAGAGCAGGAGTCACTGGTGGTCGTCCGGGGAAAGAATGGGCAGAGCGTGTTCTGGGACGGAAGCGAACTCAAACGTCGCATTCAATTTGCCACCATCGGGCTAGACCTGTGCTTCGATGAGCGTCGCATCGAACGGGAGCTTCGCCGCTCGATTGGCGCTGAAATCAGTGAGGAAGGCTTGCGCAGCACCATCATCCTCAACGCAAGATCGCTCATCGAAAAGGATGCGGACTTCGCCAAGTTCGCCGCTCGCATTCTCCTCTCCTACATTTACGAGGAGGTCCTCGATTGGAGCATTATGCGCGACGGCATCGAAGGTCTCCGAGAAGCGCACCGGAAGGCCTTTAAAGCCTACTTGCGCCACGGGGTGGCCATCGAACGACTCAGCCCCAAGGTCCTTCAGTATGATATCGAGAAGCTCGCCGAGACTTTGGACCCATCGGCGGATCTCGATTTCGAGTACCTCGGCATCCAAACTCTGTACGACCGCTATCTGATTGTCGATAAGACCCGTCAGCCGACCCGCCGTATTGAGACCCCGCAGTTCTTCTGGATGCGCGTCGCCATGGGGCTATTTATTCAAGAGGAGAGGGATCGTGAGGAATGGGTAGCTCGCCTCTACAATCTCTACAAATCGCGCCGCTTCTGCTCGAGCACACCTACGCTCTTTAATTCCGGCACACCGCATAGCCAGCTGTCGAGCTGCTACCTCTATAAGGTTGATGACAATATCGAGAGCATCATGCTCCGCGGAATCGCCGAAAACGCTTTCCTTTCCAAGTGGGCTGGAGGACTCGGCGGATCCTGGACGTCGGTTCGTGGGACCGGGAGCTACATCAAAGGGACCAATGGAGAAAGCCAGGGGGTTATCCCCTTCCTCAAGCTGCACAACGACCAGCTCGTGGCCGTCAATCAGGGAGGAAAACGCCGCGGCTCCGGCTGTGCCTACTTGGAAACCTGGCACAACGATATCGAAGATTTCCTCAAGCTGCGGATCAATACTGGCGATGAACGGCGCCGCACCCACGACCTTAACACGGCCAACTGGGTGCCGGATCTTTTCATGAAGCGAATGGAGGCACGCGAACCGTGGACGCTGTTCCGCTCAAACGAGGTCCCAGACCTGCATGATGCTTACGGCCGAAAGTTTGAGGAGCGCTACCTCCATTACGAACGTCTCGCCAAGGAGGGCAAGATCTACGGACGTCCGATTCCTGCCATTGATCTCTGGAAAGAGATGCTCAAGGCTCTCTTCGAGACCGGCCATCCATGGCTGACGTTCAAGGATCCCTGCAACTTACGCTCGCCGCAAGATCACGTCGGGGTGATCCACTCGTCGAATCTTTGCACCGAGGTCACTCTCAACAGCAGCGAAGAAGAGACAGCTGTTTGCAATCTTGGTTCTGTCATTCTCGATACGCACATCAGAGACGACGGCTCGCTTGATTTTGAAACTCTTCGAGAAACAATCACCGTCGCGGTCAGAGCGCTCGATAACGTCATCGACATCAACTTCTACCCGACCGAAGCGGCCAGACGAGCCAACATGCGTCACCGGCCCGTCGGCTTGGGCGTCATGGGTCTGCAGAACGCTCTCGTTAAGAAGGGCATCAGTTTTGCCGATCGCGAGGCGATCGAGTTCAATGACGAATTCATGGAGGCAGTCGCTTACTCTGCTTACAGCGCCTCCAGTGAATTAGCCGCCGAGCGCGGGACCTACGCGAGCTACCGCGGGTCGAAATGGGATCGCGGTTTGCTTCCCCAGGATACCATCGAGATTCTCGAAAAGGAACGCGGGATCAAGATCGATGTGCCGCGCGGAGGCCGGCTCGATTGGAATCCGGTTCGGGACAAGATCAGGAAACATGGCATGCGCAATTCCAACGTCCTCGCCATCGCTCCCACTGCCACCATCTCGAATATCACGGGTACGACGCCCTGCATCGAGCCGAACTACAAGAACCTCTACGTCAAATCGAATTTGTCCGGAGATTTCATTGTTCTCAATCGCGAGCTAGTCCTCGACCTGAAGAAGGAGGGGCTTTGGAACGAAGAAATGGTCGATCAGCTGAAGTACTTCGATGGCGAGCTCAAGGATGTCGAATCGATTCCCGAACATCTCAAGCGAAAGCACGTCACCGTGTTTTCGGTGGGATATGACGCGATCATTGATGCCGCCGGCCGCAGGCAGAAGTGGATCGATCAGTCACAATCCGTGAATCTTTTCCTAGCGCAGCCCGATATGAAAACTCTGAGCCACATGTATCGTCGTGCCTGGCATGTCGGCCTCAAGACAACTTACTATCTGCGGACGCTCCAAGCCTCCAACATCGAGAAATCCACCGTCTCGGTGAAGAAGGAAATCAGCGGTGTTGCTGGGGGCAAGCGAGAACATTCCG
The DNA here is from genome assembly GCA_963706955.1 of uncultured Verrucomicrobiae bacterium. Taxonomy (GTDB): domain Bacteria; phylum Verrucomicrobiota; class Verrucomicrobiia; order Chthoniobacterales; family Terrimicrobiaceae; genus DASTFP01. The sequence continues at coordinate 268,458 of CAVPOC010000008.1, forward strand.
CCGAGGAGCAGCTGGCTTGTTCGATCGAAGCCATGCGCAACGGCGCCGAGTGCGAGGCCTGCCAGTAGTGCAACTCCAGATGGCGCTTAAGCGTGTTAAGGAATATCGTGCCCGCCCCGAAACTCGTAAAAGCTTGTAGAGGCAGTTGTGCCAACCGCCTGTGAATTTCGCTGGGCGCTTGACACAAGCGCCCCTACAACTTGTCGGTTCCGGACGTGAAATTTTCTCTACCGCTCTAAAGCCGAAATTTCGGGACATACAATTCTCCGGCCAATTCGACCACCCGCGCCCAGGCGGCCTCACACTTGGTCACGGTTCGGCGCAGCTCTGGCGCCGTCTGACCTGGTTGCGCCAATAGCGCCCGCATTTGCTCGACGTGGGCCGGCGGTGCGATTTTGAACCTGGCGATCATCTCCATCGCGTTCTTGTCAGTCATGAAATAGACTTCGTTAAGAGCAAAGAGAGCCTGGGTGAGGACGCCCGCTACCCGCGTCAGGCAACCGACGGTATTGTAAGTGTCTGCTTGGGCAGCAAATTTGTGGGCATGGTTCAGTGTGAATTCCGCGATCCAGAGCGAATCAGCTATGATCCGCTGCCTGAGAGTAGAAGGATACTTCGCAACCTTTCCTTTTAGATCAGCGACTCGTCCCATGGGATCGTGCAAGGGAAGGCAGGCTGCTGTTTCGGCCAGGTAGATGACGCTGTAAAAGCCGTAGACTGGTTGTTGATAGAAATCGTGGCGAACAATTCCCCGCTGCGCTTCGTCAATGGTCTGCCACACTTGATCGAGGTTGCGGTAAAGAAGATCAAGCTTGCCTGCGGTTGTCTGTATCCATGCGCCACCATTGACCCAGGGACCCCATCCATAAAAATCTGTCACAACCGGGTCGTTGTGGCGCGAAACGGCCGCGGCGATGCGACGGATCTCGCCAATCGCAAACGGCGTTTCCGGCTCATAGTAAATTGCGACATCAAGATCGGAATCTTCACGCTGAGTTCCGCAAGCGTAGGAACCGCCCAAGACGACCGCCGCTACCCCGGGCACCCGTTTCAATTCGTCCACCACAGCTCGTAGCAACTCGCCCTGCTGACGCGAAATTGTTCCCGGCAGTTCAATCATAGAGTTGAGATTCCCATCGGCGCAAATAATCTCCCGTCTGGTCGCGAACCATTCAGCTGGCCAAGGACGACTCGAACGAGAGTTCTGCGGGCTCTGTCCCGCAGATCATACCCATGGCTGACAGCGGCGCGACCGCCTTGTGGGAGGCGCCGCACGCAAGAAAACTCCTCCTGTTCATATATTTATTCTTTAGGTTCAATTATGATCTGATGAGTATGCATTTTGATTCCATCCCTGACGCCATTGCCGACATCCGAAAAGGGCGAATGGTCATCGTCACCGATGATGCTGATCGCGAAAACGAAGGTGATCTTGTCATGGCGGCTTCAAAGATTACGCCCACTGCGGTCAACTTTATGGCCAAATATGGGCGGGGGTTGATCTGCGCACCAGTTACCGAGGAACGCGCGCAGCAATTGGGGTTGCAACGAATGGTCGCGCACAACCGCGAAATGCATAAGACGGATTTCACCGTGTCGGTTGATGCTTCGAGGGGTATTGCCACCGGTATCAGCTCACGGGACCGGGCCGCCACCATTCAGGTATTGGCCAGTCCTGACTCGCTCTCGAGTGAACTCGTGCAGCCGGGCCACGTTTTTCCACTGCAGGGCAAACCCGGCGGGGTTCTCCGGCGAGCTGGACACACCGAAGCCTCCATTGATCTGGCCCGCCTGGCAGGACTTGATCCATCTGCCGTCGTTTGCGAAATCCTGAACGAGGATGGCTCGATGGCGCGATTGCCCCAGCTTTTGAAGTTTAAGAAAAAGCATGGGCTTAAGATCTGCTGCATTCAGGATTTGATTGCCTACCGTCGAAAGCGGGAAAAACTTGTCGAGCGCGAGCAAACGGTTTCGCTGCCGACAGAGTACGGCGATTTCGAGTTGCACCTTTATCGATCCACGGTTGACGAGCGCCACCATCTCGCCTTGGTCAAGGGGACGATCGACCCGACCCAACCCACTTTGGTTCGCGTTCACAGTGAGTGTCTAACGGGCGATGTCTTTGCTTCCAAACGCTGCGATTGTGGTTCGCAGCTTCATCAGGCGCTCGCACAAATCGAGCAGGCTGGCACGGGCGTCCTTGTTTACATGCGCCAAGAGGGCCGGGGAATCGGACTAGCTCCAAAGATTCACGCCTACAAGCTGCAGGAGCAAGGGCTCGATACGGTCCAGGCCAACGAAAGGCTTGGGTTTCCTGTGGATCTTCGCGATTACGGGCTCGGCGCGCAGATCCTCGTCGATCTCGGCGTGCGCAAGATTCGCTTGCTGACTAACAATCCCCGCAAGGTGGTCGGCCTGGAGGGTCATGATCTCGAAATCGTCGAACAACTTCCTATTCGATCGACCGCGAATCCGCACAACGCCGGATACTTGGCGACGAAAAAGACGAAGCTTGGCCATCTTCTCTAGGGAGGCGTTCCTCCAGACGACGTCCGGTGCTCGGACATTGGACTTGAGAGTGTGCCCAATTGCGCCAACATCTGTGCAGATGCCGAAAACTTCCATCACCCGTCCGCGCACAGCCAGGAAGTCGCGCTTCTCCTTCGCCATTGTGGCCAGTCGTTACAACGATACTTATGTGCAGGCACTGGTAGATTCCGCCATGTCCGAGCTAAACGAAATCGAACCTGGCGCGGGCGTTCATCTGGTGAGGGTTCCGGGCTCGTTCGAGATCCCATTGGCGGTGAAGCTCGTCGCGATGCAGAAGAAGGTCGATGCCATTCTTGCGCTCGGAGTTGTTTTGCGCGGGGAGACAGCCCACGCCGATCTTGTCGCACGGAGCGTAACAACTGCCCTCATGAATCTCTCGCTGGAGCTAAGAATTCCAGTCATTCATGAGGTCCTCCTCCTCGACAACGAAGAACAGGCCAAGGCGCGTTGCCTCGGCAAGGAACTCAATCGGGGGACCGAGGCGGCGCGCGCGGCGGTCTCGATTACCCGCACGGTCAACGATCTCTCCTTGCCGGTCCAATAGATCATATGGGCGTTCGACGCGAGGGCCGCGAAGCGGCCGTCCAATACCTTTACCTTCGTGACCTGAACGGAGACAGCGACCTTCCTGCCTACTACAAATTTCGCGGTCTGAGTCCAAGTGCCCGTCGATTCTCGGATAAGCTAATCCAAGGCACTGTCGAACATCAGCCAGCCATCGACGACACCATTCGCGGAAACACGCAAAACTATGAACTCGGGCGCATCTCCGTGGTCGATCGCAACGTCCTCAGGGTAGCCATCTTCGAGATGCTTCATTGTCCGGAAATTCCGCCGGTCGTCTCGATCAACGAAGCGATCGAAATCGCCAAGAAGTACAGCACCGAGGAATCGGGACGCTTCGTCAATGGCGTTCTCGATCAGGTTCTGAGTGCTCTCCACCGGCCTGCGCGCACGGCTCGACAGGGTGCTCGCGAGGAGAGCGAACCAAGCTAAGGGGAGCCGCCCAGCCACCGCCATGCCGCTCGGTTTCCTGAAAAGTCTTGTCACAAAGTTCAGTGCCCGGCCGGTCGACTGGGATGAACTCGAGGAAACGCTTCTGCGCGCGGATCTTGGCGTACCAATGACGTTGCGGATTCTTGACGCCTTGCGCGAACGAGGAAATGAAGTAGATGCCGAGACAGCGGCTGAGGTTTGTCGTCGCGAAATTCTGGAGGTTATCCCCGCGGCGGCGGCATTGATTCCGCCTTTGCCGGCGAAACCCAAGGCGATTCTACTGGTCGGCGTCAACGGCACTGGAAAGACCACTTCGGCCGCGAAATTGGCCTACTGGTTCAAAGAAAACCGCCACAGCAACCTCCTCGTGGCCGCGGACACCTTTCGCGCTGCCGCGATCGAGCAATTGCAGGCTTGGGGCGAACGCATTGGCGGAGAGGTCGTCACGGGCCAATATGGCGGCGACGCCGCCGCGCTCTGTTACGATGCCTGGGCAACCGCCTATCGCAGAAATATTGAATTCCTCATCTGTGATACAGCAGGACGCCTGCATACCAAAGGCAATCTCATGCAGGAGCTGGCCAAGGTGAGTCGCACCCTCTCCAAACATGATTCCGACGCGCCACACGAGCGCCTCCTTGTCGTCGATGCTACGACGGGTTCAAATGCTCTCGTCCAAGCCAAGGAGTTTGATCAGGCGGTGGGCCTCACCGGAATCATTCTCACCAAGCTTGACGGGAGCGGAAAAGGCGGCGTCGCCGTCGCCATTCAACACGAACTGGGAGTGCCGACTCGCTTCATCGGCACTGGAGAGAAACTGCCAGACTTCGCCCTGTTTGATCGCGATCAGTTTGTAAACCAGATGCTCTGATCGGCGAGCAACTGGTGCTTCGAGTCTCCGGGCTAGTAGCCTCGATAGTGGAGGCTCAGCAGCCGATAGCTGTCGGAGCCATTATCCGCAGTATAGTAGTAGAGGACGAGCGTCGTCGTATCTTGCGTCCATTGGTAGCCAATAAGCGTTTCGAGGATGTCTCCATCCCTTGTTTTTTGGCGGGCGACAACACGCCCAATTCCATACTTGGCCTCAATGTTGCGGCGTGTCTGATCGAAGAAATTGCCGTAACGCTCGGCGTCCCAGTCAGAGTCGCCATAGTGGAGCTCTATTTCGTTGAGCGAATCGTTGTCGAAGTAGAACAAGGCGCGCTGCAAGAGCCGTTGGGGAATTCCTTCCACGACAAGACACTGCCGGTTGCGAACTTTCTTGCGATCGACGACGCGCGCCTGCACCCGCTTGAGACCGTCTTCAAGTCGCTGGGCAGCCTCTCCCCACGCAAAGTTGAATGGAACCTTGATCTCCTCAGCCGCCCAGGCAGGCTCCGTCAGCGACCAGCAGAGAAAAGCTGCCCAGCAGATCAGACTTCTGGAAATCAGTTGCGAGTAATTAGTCATGCCCAAAGCGAGTCGATCAGGCGCGGGCAACCTTGGCACCACCAAGCGATCCGACCGATGCGAAATGCAAGAAAGACGTTTCTCGTCTTCGAGGCCTGACCTCAATGCTACGGAAGCTCGACATCTCCAGCATCGATTTCAACAATGTTTCCCAAACCCTTCACCGCGTATTCAGCCACCACAGCGCCATCCCCGGCATAGACTCTGAGCATCTTCTTTTCTGGCCGGAACTCGACAACGACCCGACGAACATTCGGCTGATTCGCGAGAAAGGCAAGTTGCAGTCCCGACTTTGTCTCCAGCCAGAGCCCGCCGTGATCGGAAGTCACCCGCACGGCGAGCTTCTGCGCCGAGGCAGAAAGCCCACCTGTGGAGAGTGGAACGTCGACTGCATCGATCTGAGGAACACTCCCGGCATCCGGAACCAGTTTGCCGTCAACCATCCCGAAGTTTTCACAACTCTGAATGACCTTCTCAAAATCCACCACCCACTCGGCCGTGCTTTTCGCTCCCAAAGACAGGACGCGAAGGCGCTGCGTTGCGCCACTTTTCTCGAGGACTGCGATCTCCTCGATGGCGGTCGAAGCACAAACTCGAATCGGCGAAAACTCGTCGCGATAAGCACGCAAAAATTCGCCCTGCCTGTTGAACTGTCCGGTGAAAGCTTTGCCGTCCTTTTCATCCAGGGCCGTCACCCAGAAGGTTTCGCCAAATCCAAAGGAGAGACTGGAGGCTGCGATGTTCAGAGGCAGCTGTTCCCATTTGCTGTCGGTGGTGGCCCAAAGTTGCCAGTAACTTGAGGAGGCGCCAAGCATCTGCTGGCCGTGCACCGCCAACGCATCAAAGGGAATAGGCTTGTCAATTTCTCCGATTGTCTCGAGGTTCGGCACTACGATCTTGGTGAGACCGGTTCGGGTCGCGACGAAAAGCGCGTCATCGCCGGCGGCGATGCATTCGACCTGAGGGTTCGGTTGAGTCCCGATCACCGTGCCGACATTTATGTCCAGGAGATGAAGCGTGTCCCCGACCAAGACGGCGACGTAGTGCTCGGTCGTGGCCAATAGGCGATTCTTTGTTGGAGGAGATAAGTCCGCCTCGGAAAACTGCGCCAGGTGATACCTTGGCTCGCCAGTCGGGGACGCCGCCTCTTCGGCTAGCGTCGGCGGAACCGACGCTCCCAGAGACGTGGTCCAGAGAAACCCTCTAAGCTGATCGAAGCGAAAGACGAGCGGATGTGTGTCGTTCAAGGCCTGCGCCAGCACGACGACTCCTCCGGGTTGCTTGCGAAAATCATCGATTCGCGTGATGTGAGGCGCTTTCTCATCCACCCAGTCATTGAAATGGTAGGCGATCCCTTCAGCTTTCAGCTTATCAGTGACCAGATAGCCGCGGACCCGGTATTGTCCTGGCGGCAACGCTTGGCCGAAATCATCCCTGCCGTCCCACCTCGCAATTAGGCCGTTCAGACCGATAACGAAATCCGTCTCGGCCGCGCTTACGTAGAGCGTCCGCCTCAGCTTACCGATCGAGTCGAAAACCCCCAGACTAATTCGGCCCTCGGCTTCCGGCAGCGCGAAAGCAAAGCGCTGCTCCCGCTCGGACGACAAAGCCGGCAGCAATCCCGCGAGAAGCGCTGCGAAGAGAATTCTCCTCAAGCGTAGTAATGCCAGTTCAAATTGGGGAAGAGATTGTCCCTCTCCTCACAAGCAGAGAGGAATCCATCATCGCGACGGTCGCTGCTGGCTAGCTCGTAAAGTTTCGTGAAACGCAGGATGTGGTCGCGGGTGCGCTTTTCCGCATACTCGCGTGCGGTGCCAGTCTTCATGAGAAACGCCCAATCACTCGACTGGGCCAAAAGAAGTTCGCGGGCCATTTGTCTAAGAAGTCGATCAAAATACTTCGACTGCGTGTTGGCGAACTTGCAAGCCATTTCCGTCATTCTGGCCGCGCCCGCATGCAGGTGCGGGTAGATCCATGAGTTGCAGGGGTCGAGCCAAACTTCCCAGTACCCCTTGTTGCCCCAGCTCGATGATGAGGGGCTGACCATTTGCAAAGTTGGATGATTAAACAAATAGCTGGTCGGAGTCGTCAGATGAAACGCCTTTTGGTCGAACGCGGCCTTCCGCAGGAACAGGTCCAAAAACTCTGGACCCTCAAACCACCAATGTCCAAAGAGCTCTGCATCGAAAGGGCTCAGCACGATTGGTTCGACCGGCAGCATTTGATGCAACTGTTCGATTTGCTGGACCCGGCTTTGCAGGAAATGGCTAGCATGTGCCTCGACTGCGCCCATGGCCCAATCCCGCCGATAGTGCTCCTTGTTTTCGCTGCCGGTGATCCGATGATACTTGATTCCCGAATAACGACGGTGACCGACGTCCGGATAGACGCCGGCGAGGTACTCCTCCGATAATTCCCTGCCAATATCGCGATAGAAATCGCGATAGGCCGGATCGCCCGGATAGCCCTCGCGGGCACTCCAAACCTGCTTGCTAGATTCGCGATCACGCGCAAATACTGCCGGACCCGCAGGAGTGTAGTACGGCGAAAAGATGGCAAAACGGGGACGGGGCTCGCCAAACATCAATCCGTGAGCATCCAACACAGTCCAACGCAGGTTGGCATCCTGGAGTATCTTGCCGACCGCCGGAACGTAACCACACTCGGGCAACCAAATCCCGACCGGGTCCCGCCCAAAGCATTCGCGATATTCGTCGCGCCCTATGAAAATCTGCGCCTTCATTGCCTCGGGACAAAACTCCATCAGAGGAAGAAACCCATGGGTGGCCGCGCAGGTGATGATCTCGAGGAGGCCATCTTCCTGAAGTTGGGCAAACGCCCCGACAACATCCCGTCCAATTTGATTGAGGTAGAAGTCGCGCGCGGAAAGGAACCGCTCGGAATAGAAATGCGCCAATTGATTGAGCGACGAGTCATTCGCTGTTCTGTCGATTTCTCGGCGGGAAAGCTCGATGACACGGTCGAGGTAGCGCTCGGTGCGATGCTGGAGAAGCGGGTCCCGCAGCATGGCACAAAGCGTCGGAGTCATCGTCAGAGTGACTCGGATGGGAACGCGCTCCGAAGCGAGGCGTCGAAAAATCTGCAGCAACGGGATGTAGGTCTCGACAACACCTTCAAAGAGCCAATCCTCCTCATGAAACTCGTCATGCTCAGGATGTCGAACGAAGGGGAGATGCGCGTGGAGGAGGAGAGCCAGTGAACCCGAATACTTGGTCACCATGCCCCAGCCTAGTTCAGGCGCAAGCTGTCGGACAAGATTGATTTAGCGCAGCGCGCGCGCAATTCTCTCCGCAGTGAAATTCGCGTCACTCGTTTTCCGTTTTCCCGCCGCTGATTTGGAACTGTCAGTGCAGGACGTTCTTTACCTTCTGAGCCTGGCCGGCTTCGCGGTCGCGCGGAATGTGCGCGGGCAGATTGCATTTCCAGGAAATGATCCGGCTAGACGCCGGCCGAGCTTCCAAATCCAAAAGGGGCATCTGGACACGGCGAGCGCGCTTCTTTCAAGCGTCCGCGGTATTCTCCCTGCAAAGGCACTTCTTCTATCATGAAAGCTTCGCAAACTTCGGCTCGACGACGTGCTCAGACGACGCGGACACCTGGCACGACTCTTCTCAGTCCGGAAGGCCGCTATCTGGTGACCGGAGCTGCCGGCTTCATCGGAAGTGCTCTCGTTCACGGCCTGAATCGTCGCGGTATTACGCGCATCATCGTTACCGACCATCTTGGAAGTGACCAAAAGTGGCGCAACCTGGCTCCTTTGAGGTTTGAAGATTACGTGGCTGCAGACAGGCTCTGGCACGATCTGGCCGGAAATTCCCGATCACATGGAAAGTTCGACGCCTGCTTTCACCTGGGCGCTTGCTCGTCCACGACGGTGACGGATGCGACCTATGTGATGGAGAATAATTTTGGATATACCAAAAGTCTCTGCCGTTGGGCTTTGGCCACCGGCACGCGATTTGTCTATGCCTCGTCGGCGGCGACCTACGGCGATGGGGCCGCCGGGATGGACGACAAGAACGAGGATCTTCGGACCTTTCGTCCCCTCAACCTTTATGGATACTCGAAACATCTTTTCGATCTGTTCGCGCAAGAGCAGGGACTACTCTCCAGGATCGTGGGACTTAAGTATTTCAACGTCTTTGGTCCAAACGAATATCACAAGGGAGAGATGCGCAGCCTCGTCTGCAAAGCTTATGATCAGATCGTTTCGACCGGCAGGATTCGCCTTTTCAAGAGTTACAAGCCCGAGTATCCGGACGGCGGCCAGATGCGCGACTTTGTCTATGTCAAGGATGCCGTGGAGATGACACTGCATCTTGCCGAGACGCGAGCTGCCGCGGGCCTTTACAATATCGGAGCCGGCGTCGCTCGCACATGGCTCGACCTGGCCAATGCCCTCTTTGATGCTTTGACGATCGCTCCCGAAATTGATTTCATCGAGATGCCGGAAAGCATAAAAAATCAGTACCAATATTATACTTGCGCCGACATATCTAAGCTGCGCTCCACCGGATACACTCCGGCTACCACTTCTCTGGAGGAGGCGATCAAGGATTATGCTGTCAATTATCTAAGGCTTGGCAGGAGGCTGGGCGATCCGATCGGCCCGTGAATCACAGACCTTCCGCAGGCTTAGTTGACGGGAAGTTTCGCCCTTGCAGAATTGCTTCGACCAGCTGGGCGGCGAGCGGCTCAGTCACTTTGTCAAGTTCGCTCAAGGTCTTTCTTAGTTTTTCCAGCCAATGAGCAGCTCGTGCTTCATGAATCTGCGCGACCAGAATGAGAATTTCCTGCCGCTGCTCTCCGGTGACTTCGTTCCCAAGCCGTTCGAGCGCGGTCTCGACCGCTGGCAGCATTTCGTCGGCCTTTAAGCATGCCTCGGCAAACGCCCGCTCATTCATATCCTCGAAGGCATGCTCGAGCGATTCGGAGAGCATCTTCTCGACCGCTTCATCGCTCACTTCCACCGCACTTTTCATGCTGACCTTAGTATCACGTCCGGTGGCGATGTCTCGCGCCAGAACGCTCAGTAGCCCATTGGCGTCGATTTCGAACTGGACACCAACGCGGGCTTGGCCACGCGGTGCAGGGGCAAAGGCAATTTCAAATTCTCCCAACTTCCAGTTGTCTCCAGCCATCTCTCGCTCGCCCTGGAGAACCGCGATCCGCATCGAAGCCTGGTTGGCCGCAGCATTAGTGAACATTTCACCAGCCTTGCAGGGAATCGTCGTGTTTCGCGGGATAAGCACATTCATAAGCCCTCCCACAGTTTCAATCCCCAACGAAAGAGGAGTCACGTCCAGAAGGGTCACGTTGCGAACTGCCCCTTGGAGGATGCCCGCCTGAATCGCCGCTCCCACGGCGATTGCCTCATCGGGGTGCTGGCTGGTATTAGGCTGCTTGCCAAAGATCTCCTGCACAAAATCTCGGACCAAAGGCATCCGGGTTGCTCCTCCGGCAAGAATCACCTCATCGAGGTCTTCGGATTTTAGCCCGGCATCTTGCAGCGATCGAAGACAATGCAGCCGCGTTCGCTCGATGATCGGACGACAGATCGATTCGAACAGCGCCGGAGAAATCGAAAACTCGTGACGTGCGGGTTCTGAGAATTCCCTCTTGATGGCTTCCGCTGCCGTTCGGCTGACTCCGCATCGCTCGGCAAGGGCGGCGTCGATATCATCCCCGCCAAGGTGCGTGTCGCCGTTCGTGGCCAGGACCTCGAAAACTCGCCCACTGAGCTCCAGCACGGAAACGTCAAAGGTTCCGCCACCCAGATCATAGACCGCCACTTTCGCGTGTTCCGTCAGGCGGTCTAAGCCGTAGGCAAGCGCGGCCGCCGTCGGCTCGGCCAGGAGCCGTTCGACGACGAACCCCGCGGCTTCCCCGGCTCTCTTAGTAGCGGCGCGCTGCGCGTCATTGAAATAAGCAGGCACGGTAATCACGGCGCGCTCAACAGAGGTGCCAAGCGCTCGCTCCGCGTCCCGCTTTAGCTTTCGTAGAATTGCCGCGGAGACCTCCTCGGGCGAAACAATCCTGCCGCCGGCGAGTAAGCGAACGGGATCTCCGGGCGCTCCAACGCCTCTTCCAGCACATTCGCTCTCGCCGATCTTTCGACCCATTAGTCGCTTGACCGAGAAAATCGCCTCCTCAAATTCCAACGCAGCATACCCGACAATCGGATCGCCGCCCTGCGGAAAATAGACTACCGATGGCGTTAATCTTCTTCCGAGCTCGTCGGGAAATAAGATCGGGAATCCGGCGTCGATCGCTCCAATCAGGGAGTTGGTCGTGCCCAAGTCGATGCCAACAATCATCAAGACATTCTCCTGCGTTGCGGGATGAATTTCACGAGAAAACAAAAAGCCGGGGACCGACAGCGGCGCTCGCCACCCATTTGTTTCACGCGATACCTCGATGGCCATTCTGCTCGGTGGGACGACCGCGAGATCCGCATGCAGTCGATGACAAACGCTTCTACTATGGGCATGACCATCGGACGCGAAAAATGTAATGTGCGGACGCGTGAGGATGAATTATCCCGATGGGAAACGCCTGTTGGCGGCACTCCGCGACGGCGATTTCGCACACGCGGGAGAGGAAGCAGCCGTGCGCATGACATGGGAACGCCTGCCAAAGCGCCCAGATCAATCCTGCCTCGACGCCGGATGTGGCCGCGGTGGAACTGCCGCTCTCGTGCAATCCGAACGATGGGGTCAAGTCCTGGGACTGGACATTGATTCGGAGACAATTTCTTTCGCACAGACCGCTTACCCGAGCGTCAAGTTCGTCGCGGCTGACATCGCCCGCGCCGGGGAACTCTTTCCGGCCCAATTCGACATCATCTATGCATTCAACGCTTTCTATGCATTTCCGGACCAGCAGGCTGCGCTCGGCGCGCTACGCCTCGCCGCGAAGCCTAAAGCCATTCTCTGCCTTTTTGATTACCTTGACCGAGGAGGATTCACCGAAACACGCTTTGCGGGAAAACCTGAAACGCATCTCTGGCATCCGCTTTCTTTGAAATCATTGCCGTCAGAGCTCGATGTCGCCGGATGGAGTTTGGGAGAGTGGATGGACGTCAGCGGGCATTATGACACCTGGTATAGCGAGTTGGTCAACAAGTTCACTGCGCGGCGCCAATACCTCCGCGAGCGCTTCGCCTCAGAACTGGTTGCCTATGCCGAGGACTACTATTCCTCCCTCCTCGAGGCGATCACAGCCGGCGCCTTGGGAGGCGTTATCGTTTACGCTCATGCCAACTCGCGCGGCGCTTGAACGACGCGATTGCTGGAGCGGTTCGCAAGAGCAATTTTCCAAGAACGTAACATGTCGTCGCAGCGAGCGTCGCGCTCTCAATAGCAACCATGTCCACGGTCATGGCCAGCCATGCGGCCAGAGGGACGTCGCCTCTGCAGGATGCCCGGAAGTCGTGGAGGAGAACCGGCTATGGTAGCGCATCGTCGGAAGAATTCGGTCGCCCGTCCTCGCCCACCGATTTCTGGAGAATTCCGTCCGACAAACTTTCGGGAAGTCCGGCGAGTAATTTTTGCGCGAGGCGGTAGCTGGAATCGTCGCAATTTCGTCGGACGGCACGAACCCACTCCGCGATGCGAAGCTGGGAGGAGCGACAGAAGTAGTCGGCAAGGTCCGCGGCGCTGGTCGCTCCGGGATCGGAACGTCCGATCATCGCCTGAACGCGCGCGAGCGTAGCCGACATCGCGAAGAGCTCGGCACCAGCATCCACAAAGCGAGCCAGGAGAAGTTGACGCTTTTCCAAACTGGGACCGTAAACGACCATCTGATGAAACAATCTTCGCGCAAGTTGACGGGCCGTCGCCTCGCACCAGCGCACATGTCCCGCGAGTCGGCGATCAAATGTGTCCGCGCTGGCTCTTGGAAGAAACGTGGATGCGTACCACGCCGCATAGAACTTTGCGGCGCGCAGGCCAGCGGCACCGCGCAGCGGCAGAGATAACCGGCTGTCGAGCACCGGTGCGCTAATTTTTAGATGCGGGTCAAGGGCCTCTCGGGCGATGAACAGGCGCATGATTTCGCTCGACCCCTCAAAGATCGTATTGATGCGACTGTCGCGAACAATGCGCTCCACCGGATCTGGTGATTCGCCACGTTGAGCCAATGAACGGGCAGTCTCATAGCCACGCCCACCGCGAATCTGCATTGTGTCGTTCGCGATTTTCCAAGCCCATTCGCTCGCGAGCATCTTGCAGATGGCCGATTCCAGACGGAAATCCGATTTCGCTCGGTCGACCAGCGCGGCAGTGAGCAGGGTCATCGATTCCATGGCAAATGTCTCCGCGGCCATGTCCGCGAGTTTGCTCGCGATGGCCGCGTGCTCTCCGATCGGTTTCCCCCACTGAACTCGCTCCTTCGCCCACCGTCTGCTGATCTCCAGACATCGTTTAGCAAGTCCGACACAGGCGGCGGGCAGGGTCAGTCGCCCAGTATTCAAGGTGCTCAACGCCACCCGCAAGCCCTTGCCTTCGGCAAGAAGAACGTTTTCGCGAGGCACTCGAACATCATGAAATTCAATCACCGCATTGTAGAGAGCCCGCAATCCCATGAAGCGGCAACGCTGGATGATCTCGACGCCGTGCCAGCTGGTTTCGACAATGAAGGCGGTGATCTGGTCCTTGCTGCGCCCGCGGACGACTTTAGGGGGCGTCTTGGCCATGACGATGATGACACCTGCGCGCGTGCCATTTGTGCACCACATCTTGCAGCCGTTCAAAGTAAACGAACCATCCCTGTTCAGCTCCGCGCGCGTCTCCATGCGAGCGGGATCGGAGCCGACGCTCGGCTCGGTCAGGGCGAAGGCGGAGATTTCTCCCTTTGCCAGTCGAGGCAAGTATTTCTGGCGTTGTTGTTCAGTTCCGAAGAGCAGCAGCGGCTGAGGAACTCCGATCGACTGATGAGCACTCAGCAGCGCGGTCATGTTACCGCACCAACTTCCCAACAACATGGCCGCACGGCAGTAGTTCGTCTGGGAAAGACCTAATCCACCATACTTGACGGGGATCTTGATGCCAAATGCGCCCAGCCGGGCGAGACCTTCAATGACGGCGTCCGGGATTTCCCCGCTCTCATCGATTTCGTCGGGATTCGTGCTATCGCGGAGAAACTCCTCCAATCTGCAGAGAAAAGCATCACCTTGGTCTCGATCCTCGGTGGTCTGCTGGGGAAACGGAGTTATCTGAGACAAATCATAGCGCCCCAGGAATAAGCCACCAGCGAAAGTTGTTTCCAGAGAAGCCGCCTCGCGCGCAGCCTCAGTAATCTCCAAGGCGGCACGCTCACCTTGAGACATACGCGACGTATCGATCAAGGAATCACGTTCGTCTCGAGAGGCATTGCTCATGATTGCGAGAGACTTCTAACCTTTTGAAACGGGAGAACTCTCGGTGCCGTAAAACCTCTTCTGTTGGCGTGTCATCTCGATGAGCAGATCGCAGGGAGCAAACTGGCGTTCCCTCGTCTTGGTGAGTCGTTCAAGAGTTTCAGTGACCTTGGCGATGCCAACGCTGTCTGCATAGCGCAACGGACCGCCTCGAAAAGGAGCGAAGCCCGTGCCCATAATCATCGCAAAATCGACATCTCTCGGATCCTCGACGACACGTTCTTCGAGGCATCTGGCAGCTTCGTTAATCATCAGGAACACCATCCGTTCTTGGAGCTGTTCACGGGTCAGGCTTGCCTTGTCGTCAGCCTCTCGAAGATCGATGGCAAGGCGATTCACCCCGGCAACACGGCCGTTTTGATACTCGTAGAATCCTCTTTCGGTCTTCTTTCCTTTGATGTTGGCCGCGAGCAATTGGGCAAAAAGACCCGGCGTATGCATGCGGTCCGGAAACGCTCGACAGAGTGTCTCTCCGACATCGGCGGCCACGTCCAGGCCGACCTCGTCGAGGAGGCGGAGTGGTCCCATGGGCATTCCGAAGTCGAGCATGCTCTCGTCAAGCGCCTCAACATGCGCGCCCGCGACAAACAGGCGCACCGCTTCCAACAAATAGGGCAAAAGGATGCGGTTGACGAGAAAACCGGGTCGGTCCTTGACCACGACGGGAAGTTTGCCGATGCGTTGGACGAAAGCCACCGCGGTATCGACTGCGAAATCCGAGGTCAGCTCACCTCGGGCAATTTCAACGAGCTTCATCCGGTGCACCGGGTTGAAGAAGTGCAGCCCGACAACGCGTGCAGGGTCGCGCAAGCCACGACTAATCTCGGTCACCGAGAGCGCGGACGTGTTTGTCGCCAGGATCGTGTCAGAGCGAACGCGCTCTTCGAGATCAGCGAAGATGGCTTTCTTGACCTGCATATTCTCGGAAGCCGCCTCGACAACCAGATCGATTGACTTCATCGGCGCCGCAATCTCCGCGGGAAAGATCCGGTCCATTCCGGCGCGCGCCTCGGAACGGGAGAGTATTCGGCGCCGTCTCGCCTCGGCGAAGAGCTTTTCCGCACGCTGCAGCCCCTGGGCGAGTGGCTCAGGACCCACGTCGCTCAGCAAGACCGCCTTGCCGCGCGCGGCAAACCACTGGGCAATCCCCGCTCCCATGACTCCTGAACCGATCACCGCCGTCTTCTCGATGGATGCTGCCTTCGGAGACGGCAGGTGCTTCGCTCGATCCTGGAGAAAGAAGACCCGAATAAGATTACTCGAGACGTCGCCGGCGGCGAGGGCGAGAATGGCTTTCTTTTCGGAGGCAAGCGACTGCGGGATGCTGCGAACAACCGCCTTTGTCACGACATCAATCGCCCGGAGAGCGGCGGGATAGTGTCCGCGCGTTTTCTTCAACACGGACTTTCTCGCCACCGCGGCCACAGCCTGCCATGCGGGAATCCATACCAGATGGCGGAAGCTGCGGCGCGGCTTTCCTTTATTGACAAAGAGCTTGGCCAGGAGAGTCAAACGTTCCCGGGGAGCGATTGCGTCCACGAGGCCAAGCTTCCGCGCCTTCGAGCTCGGCATCAAGTCCCCGCCGAGAATCACCTTTAGAGCTCGCGGCAGGCCGATCAAGCGCGGTAGCCGGGTTGACCCTCCCCATGCCGGAATCAGACCAAGATTAGTCTCGGGAAGACCGATCTTGGTGACGTGGGCGTCACTGGCCACGCGATAGTCGCAGGCGAGGGACATCTCGAAGCCTCCGCCGGCACACGCCCCGTGAATGGCGGCGACGGTCACACAGCGAAGAGCCGCTATTCTGGTAAAAATCTGCTGCCCGAGCTCGACCAGGCCGGCGCGATCTTGCGTCCCGGCGAGCTCTCTCAAATCGGCACCTGCGATAAAGACTGCGGGCTTGGAACTCAGGAAGATAACGCCGCGCAGCGATCGTCGACCCAAGTCGTTCACGATCGCTGCCAAGTGACCAAGGGTCGCTGTGTCGAACACGTTCACCGAGCTGCCTAGGCGATCGAATCGGACGAGAGCGATCCCATCTTCATCCGTCTCCAGCAGCACCGAAGGTGTTACCTCTGCTGGACCAGATTGCTCGACGCGCGTCGTAGCTTCGGCAACGCTGGCATTCATGGGCATTCAAGCCAGAGCGCCGCTCCTTGACCTCCTCCGACACACAAGGTGACCAGGGCCTTCTCGCCCCCGGTGCGTCGCAGTTGCTTCAGCGCTGTGAGAACCAGGCGCGCGCCGCTGGCACCCACTGGATGACCAAGCGCAATCGCACCCCCATTGACATTAAGCTTTTCGTCTGCAATTTCCCCGATCCCGATTGCCTTCAATTCACGTAAGACGGCGAGCACCTGCGCGGCAAAGGCCTCGTTGATCTCGACAAGATCGGCATCGCCAAGGCCCAGATGCAACCGCTTGAGTAGACGATCAACGGCATAGACCGGGCCAAGTCCCATGCGCTTAGGATCACATCCTGCATAAGCAAAGTCGCGGATGATGCCCAAAGGCTCGAGGTTCAGCTCGCGGGCGACCGACGTTGTTCCCACCAGCAACGCCACGGCTCCATCGGTAATCTGGGACGAATTTCCCGCCGTAACGGTCCCTGTCACCGGTTCAAATATTGGCCGCAGCTTGGCGAGTGCTTCCAGGGTTTGATTCGGTCGCACGCCGTTGTCGTGCAGGACGGCGGTTCCTCGCGAAGTGTCGTAGACCGGCACGATCTCCTCCGCCAGTCTCTCGGCAGCCGCACTGGCGCGCATGTGCGAACGCAAGGCGAAAAGGTCCTGCGCGCTCCGCTCGATCTCGAACTCACGCGCGAGAATTTCAGCGGTTTGTCCCATATTCAATTCGCACACCGGATCGGTCAGCCCCAACTTCAAGGCGGGTGTGGGAATCAGATCGCGTGGACGCAATCGCGCCGCGGCACGCGCCTTTTGCAAAAAGCCCTTTCCGCCCACAAGAGAGGCAAATTTAGCTCCCGCAGACTTTGGAAAAAGCAGCGGAATACTCGACATACTTTCAACCCCTCCGACGAGGTAGAGATCTCCCTGACCGCAGCGGATGCGCAGCATCGCTTGGGTAATGGCCTCCGTCCCGGAAGCACAATTTCTTTGCACGGTAACTGCAGGAACGTGATTCGGGACACCCGATCGCAACGCGGCGACTCGCGCCAAGTTTGGGGCATCTGCCGGCTGCGCCACGCAGCCAAAAATCACTTCATCGATCAGTGTCGGATCAATCCCCGTTCGCACCAAGACCCCAAGCATGGCGATACGCGCCAAATCCGCGGCGCCCAATCCGGCTAGGCTCGTGCCCAACTTGGCGAACGGCGTCCGCACGCCGGCGATAATCGCAATTTCCTCACTATTCATTTGTTTGCGGTGGGGAAAGGGTTGCTCACCTCGACCTTGGATCGACGGTCGACGACTTTTTGTTCCTTAAGTTTTTCTCCCACGCCTTGAAGTTGTCGCATCTCGGTGTCGCTATGAAACTCGATACGATTGGGATGAAGCTCGGCGCGTTCGAAGAGCGTGCGCTTGATCTCCTTTGAAATCGAACTCTCCTCACCGCCATCGGCCAGGCAAACGTGCAAAACCAGCTCGTCGACCTCCATCGGATCATCGTTTGCCTTGCAGAGCTCGATCTGCCAGGAGCCCACGTGCGGCATATCGTCCAGGACATGCTCGAGCTCGTTGAAATCAACGAGGGTGCCTTTGACCTTGTCGAGTTGCATCTCACGAAAGTCCGACCGCCGTGATATCCTTCCCAAGAGTCGCGGCATGGTGCGTCCGCAATATGGACACGGTTCGTAGCTCAGACCGCCTTCGATAATGTCGCCCGTTCGGTAGCGCAAAACCACGGATCCGCGGGAGTCGAGCGATGTATAGACGATTTCGCCCGGTTGGCCGTCTTCGCAGAGGGCTCCGGTCTCTGGATCGACGACTTCGACGATACCCAGATCGGGATAAAGGTGGTAGCCGGACGGCTCCGCCCCCACCGGAAAGAGACACTCGCACCAGGCCATCTTCGCCTCGGTAAAGCCGTAAGTTGAGATGACGTCAATGTCTTCGGCCCCCACTTGAGAGGCGCACTCCTGAAGCTTCCGTCGCAATCCTTGCGGGACCTTCTCCCCACCGAGGACGACGCCTCGTAACTTGTCGCAGCGCACACCATCGAGCGCAGCTTCCCGGAGAACGTGGTAAACAAATGTCGGCATGCCGATGAGGACATCGGGATTCACCTTCCGGAGCATGCGAATATTGCCATCGGTTCCAACCGTTTTTCCTCCGCCAGAACTTAACATGAAGACGCCAAATGCTGTTCCGGCGTAATGGGTCTGCCAGAAGGCGAGATGGGGCGCGAACGGAAACATGTTGAGCATACGATCACTGCTGCCAGCACCGGCAAGCTGCATGAGACGAAAGCCCGCGGTTCGCAGGAGAGCGAGGTCGTGAGCAGTGTAAACAAAAGGAACCGGATCGGACGACCGTCCTGTCGTGCTCGTCATGAAGATTGGCCGAAACTCGCGATCCAGCTCCCGTCGAGTTCGACTCACTCCCCTCAGGAGACCGCGAAGAATCGTCAAGGGACGTCGCGCGAGTTGCTTTGGATCTGGAGCGATAACAAATCCCCGGGTCTTCTCCGCCCCGCCCGCCAAGTCTTTTTTGGAGGTAAAGGGAATTTCTTGAAGATCCTCGAGTTTTTCGATGACCCGCCAAGTAAGCCCGTGCTGGCGAAAGAGATCTTGATAATGCGAATGGAATGGCAACACCACGTCGCGCAGGTAGGTGCGAAGCTGCTTCGCTTGCAGCTCACGAAGCGTCTGCCTAGGCAACTTGTGCCAACAAGTCTTGAGTCGTTTGGCGTTCATGAAGGGGTGCGTTGATGAGCTTCCGAATCTCGCCGAGCTTGGCTTCAGTTTCCTGACGGCCGAGGGAGATGTAACGTGCAGGCGCGCTGAAATCGTGCCACCGGCCTTCGCAGGAGTACGGTCTAAGCACTACGTTTGCCTTGCGGCAGGATGCTTCCGCAAGACGTGTCTGCGCCGCATGCATACTGCGCATCAAAGTATCAAAAGAATTGCCACTCGCGAACGGATTCAACCACGTGTTGAGTGCGCGGTGCCATGTCCTCCCGGAAGGTTCAGTGGCGGCGATCTCAGCGCTGCACGCCTTGATCGTCTGCGGAGTGGCGATGGTATTCACAGCGATGATCTTTCGCACGCCGATATCAGTCAAGGCATCGACCGGGAGTGGATCGCAAATCCCTCCGTCGACATAGGGCACGCCGCCCCGCAGCACCGGAACGCAAATTCCCGGGATCGCCAGACTGGCCAGAACGGCATCGACGACGCTCCCACTCGAAAGGACCACGCGTTCGAGGGTATCGAGGCGCGTTGCGACGATGCGGATTGGTCGTGCCATATCGGAGAAGTGAAGCGCGCCGATGGTTGCCTCGAGCCGCTTGCGCACGCGATTAGTCAGTAGGAAGCCGCGGCGTGGAAAGATCGCCGGATCCATTAGGCTCCAAAGACCTCGATAGCCCTCAATCTCGCGCGCGAACCCTTCCATTTCATGACCTCCGTAGCCAGCGCCCCAAACTGCGGCGATGTAAGCGCCCATACTCGATCCTGCGACGATGTCTACCTCGATCGCATTTTCTTCGAGCACCTGAAGCACGCCCACATGCGCGAGGCCGCGCGCCGCGCCCGAGGAGAGAACGAGCCCAACCTGACACCCGCACATCTCGCGACCCAACCGACGAAGGCTCCCCGCAAATTGAGTCGCATCGCCATTCCGCAGGTAGCTATGAACTGGGCGCTGCAGTGTCTCCTCAATATAGCCGCTCAACCCGTGAGCGCTCTCCAGGCGCTCCAGAAAGACAAGGGGCTTGATGGCGGTAGCTCGATGCCCGCGCGCGTCCGCTTCGCGACAAAGCAAATTCAATTCGAATAGACTCTTTTCGTCCTGACGAAGGATCGGATAAACGGAGCAGCTGCGACCGATGATCTCAATGAGCGCTTCGGTCGCGAGTTCCTGTGGCGCCTCGACGATTACATGCGCAAACCGGCTTTTGGCACGATCCAGCACGCCTGTCAGCGCTACGACGAACGCATCATCACCAGGCCCGTAGACTCGCTGGATCAAGACGCTTTCGATGTCTGAGGAAGAGACAGGGATAGCGTCGATGACCGGCGTAGAAGAAGCTTTGACTTTCACACAGAGAACGGTTTCACCGGTCTCCTTGGCGATGGTCGCAGCACAAATCGAAAAAAATTCTTCGGATGGAAGATTTTCCGACAATGGCATCAAGCAGACCATTTTGCCGGCGCCCTTGCTCTTGCCATCCGGCGAGGCGGCCAAGGAAAAGCGCCCAGCCGATCTAACCATCGCCGGCCACCTCTCCATCAGCCTGCGAATGTTCCGCTTTGACGCCCGCACAACATCGCGGTCCAGAAGTGCTCTTCGCTGGAGCCTGTCACGCCATCCGCCCTCAACGGTGTCTCGCCTTGGAAGAACGAAAGATTGCTGCGAAGCGGATGAGTCACGCAAGCCGTCCAATCCCGAGAGAGGAGAACTCTGGGGGAGATCATTTCGGATCAGCGGCTGGTCACTCGGTAAGCATTCGAGTGCGTGGTTGCGCTCCTCACCCGCGCGGCACAACTCGCCGCCGGAGAGGCCCTTTGATCGCCACCAGTTTCTGAGAGCTTTTTTCATCGCCACAGCGCACCGAGACCACACGCGATGCTGGGAGCACCTCCTCTCAGTCAGACCGCACCTGATCCCCGGTACGTCCTCTATTTTCAAACTAGATCTGGAACAGCACTTGTCAAAGCGCAGCCGCAGGCTGGTGTCTGTTCGGTTGCCGAAAGTCCCTGGCTTTGATTAGTTCGCCTATCGAATGAAAACTCTGCGAGAGGCTTGGTCGGCGATTTGCAATTTCTCCGTGCAGCTCGAGCTTCCGCCAAGCCGCTGGAAGTATGCTTGGTCCACGCACGAATTGAGTGCTAAACGGCTCTACAATGGTATTCGCTGGCGACAACCGCAGATCATCGTGGAGACAGGCACCTTCGAGGGTCTGGGAACCTTCACGATGGCCATGGCTGCGCAGGAAAACGACAATGCGGCACGGATCTTCACCATCGACTACGACGGCGACCCTGATGTTTCAGTCTCGATGGAAGAGTGGTTGTTGCTTCGAAATTTTCGGGACGAGAATCTCAACCGAGCACGCGCCTTGTTTCCAAAGGTGCAAATCCATTTTCTGAATGGAGACTCCAGAGAAGTGCTCCCCTCGATCTTTCCGGCGGAGATCGATCATTGGGATTTCTTCTTTCAGGATTCCATGCATTCCATGCAAGGTATCCTTGCCGAGTGGAGAATCATGAAGCCATTCGCACGGCCTGGCTCCGTGGTCGTCTTTGATGATGTTTGTCTCGATTGGAAAAAAATGCCGGAACACTTGCTCAAGGGAAACGACTTCTGCGGGCATTTCCTTCTTCAGGAGGGCTGGAAAGAGGGCTGGATGTGCAGATCAACCGCGGTCGGCCGCGCCCAGTTTTGGGCGCAACGAAACGATCGCCAACCAACTCCGCGACGAGGTCGTTGGCGATGAACGCGTGGATCCTGACCGCATTCGGACTGAACATCGCCATGATCATGATGGCGGTGGCCTGGGCGATTGCGCGTCGCATCGGCAATGCCGGCGGCTTGGATGTCGCGGCAGCCGGCGGCTTTGCTCTCCTGGCCTGCTTCTACGCTACTGTCGGGACAGGTGATTCTCTCCGCAAGTGGCTTCTCGCAAGCATGGTCACGGTTTGGAGCCTGCGCCTCGCGCTGCTGCTTCTTCTTGACCTCGGACGAACCCATCCGCAGGAGCCGCGGCGTTATCTGGCGCTTCGCGAGAATTTCCCCAAGCGTCCATGGCTTATGCTTTTCGGATTCTCGCAATATCTGGCCGCGCTGGTCGCGGTGTTCTCCGTGCCCTTTGCTATCGCTTGCTCAAATCCTGCTCTCGGGCTAAGAAGCGTCGAAGTGGTTGCCGCGATGCTCTGGCTTTTGGCCATGTGCGCGAGCACGGTGGCCAGGGAGCCATTCCGGAGATGGCTGTCAGAGCGGAGAGGTGCCCCTGCGGCACGCGACGCGAGTCTTTCGCGCTATTCGCTCCAACCCTCCTACTTCCCGGAATGGCTTGCCTGGTTCGCTTATTTTCTCTTTGCGCTGGGTTCCCCGTGGGGCTGGTCCACTTTCTATTGTCCCCTGCTCATGTTTTATTCTTTAACTACAGCCAACATGCTCCTTCCGCGACCGCCGGGAGTAAATGAATCCCGCTCCCCAACACCTGGAGATGCGTGAGGCGGCAAATAGCTAACCAAGAAACTCGGTGCTTAGCAGCCGCGATTACTGACGCGCCGCCTCACGATACTCCGCAGCGCAAATTTAGAAAATTCTCGTAGGACTTTTCGGATTCGTCCTGCAAACTTTAAGCAATGCCGCGCGTTCTAATTCTAACCGCCAGCATGGGCGAGGGCCATAACACGGCCGCCCAGAACATTCAAGAAGCTCTCACAGCTGAAGCTGGCGACAAAGTCGCCGTCCTGGTGGCCGATCCTTACACACGCACAAATCCCGTCATCAACAAGTTCATCCAGAAGGGCTACACGACGGCAATCAACAACTATCCGCGCGCGTGGAAAGTGGTCTTTGAACTGCTTAGCAGGCGTGGAGTCGTCGAAGGTATGGGGCCGATGCTCGCGGAATTGACTGCCGGTGTCAGAGCGCTGATCGATGAGTTCCGTCCGGATATCATTGCCTCTACCTACCCCGTCTTCTCCTTCCTGATTGCCAAGATTCGCAAGCGAGATCCGTCCGTGGTCATTCCATTCTACACTGTGATCACCGATTCCACGATGATCAATTCGGCTTGGTACCGTTGTCCGTGCGACGGATCGATAGTTGCCGATGAGCAAACGGCGCGCGTCCTCCGCCAAGACGGCGTTCCTGACGAAAGGGTCCACGTGCTGGGATTCCCGGTGGCTCAGGCATTCGAATCGCTCGAGCCCGCTTCACCACCGGAGCAGACGGGATGGAAGGCAATCTTCTTTGCGAGTGGAGTGTCGCAATTCGCCGTCACGGTCCTCACCCATCTCGGCGAAATGCCCGAACTGCAGGTGACGGTCGTCACCGGGCGGCGACAGAATGTTTTCCAAAGGCTGCGCAAAGCGGGCCTGCCGAAGTTTGGCTCGCTGGTGGGTTGGACCGACCAAATGCCGAACCTTATGACGTCCCATCACTTCTTTATTGGCAAGGCCGGCGGAGCCACCGTGCAGGAGGCGATCGTCGCACAAATTCCGTTTCTGGTAAGTCACGTTGTTCCCGGCCAGGAGGAAGGCAATATCGCGTTAATCGAGCAAGCCGGGATCGGCGCTCTGGCAGTCGGCCATCCTCAACGCGTTCGCGACATCATCATGGGAGCGATGGGTCACGAAGGAAACTTATGGCGCGCCTGGCGAGCGAATCTCGCCGCCCTCAAGAAACCGCCTGCCTCACGGGCGATCGCCCGCTTTCTCCTAGAGCGCGCGCCAAAGGTTCGAACCTAAGCGACGGAACTCGCCCCCCCGGTAAAGCGCACCACGATTGATTCATGCTCTCACGCTTTCGTCGTTACGGTGAAGTTTACGCGATCATGCTGCGCAACTCGCTCATTCGCGAAATGGCGTTCAAAGCGAATTTTCTGCTCTGGATGGGAGTCGAGCTGCTTTGGTTCATCGGACAGATCGTCTTCCTTGAGGTGATCTTCGGCTATGTCGAGAGGATCGGTGACTGGACAAAATGGGAAGTTGTTCTACTGGTCGGAACGCATCAGCTGATTGCGCAGATCTTCCAAGCGTTTTTCTATTCGAATCTTGCGAATCTCCCGGAGCTGATTCGCACAGGACGTTTCGATTTCCTGCTCCTTCAGCCGATCGACACACAATTCGCCGTCTCCACCAAACAATTCGGTCTCGATAATCTGGTCAACGCTCTTATCGGCGTTGCTTTCGTCGTGACGGCGTTAATCAAGTTGGCGGTGGTTCCCACGCTGGAGCAGGTCGCGCTCTACATGGTGGCGATTGCCATGGGGGTCATGATCCACTACTGCGTCCTCTTCTGTCTGGCAGCCACAAGCTTTTGGATCGTTCGCTCGCAGGGCCTGATTTACGGATATTACAGCTTGTTCAATCTTGGCCGTTATCCGGATGTCATTTATCGAGGGCTTTTCAAATTTGTCTTCAGTTGGATTATTCCCATCATCGTCGTCACCAACGTGCCTACTCGTCTGCTCATCCGGGCGGCGGATTCCCCCGGGCCGCTGCTCCTCCAACTGATTTTGGCGACCTTGATCGTTACGGTCGGGACGCGTCTATTCTGGTTAGCGGCGCTCAAGCGCTATGCGAGCGCGAGTTCGTGAGGCTTTCACGCGAGGACCTTCTCAGCGGAGCGCGCCGGTTTTTTTCAACAAGTCCTTCATCTGTTGCTTCGAACCTCGAAAGGCAATGAGAAAGCACATGCCATTCTCCTCGCGGATGGCGAGAACGGATCGATCCGCCTCCGTGATACGCCAGGATCCTTCCGGGACGATGCTGATTCCGAATGGCTGGGAGGCGAAGCAGTAGAAGTACATGACGTTTTCGGGAACGAGCGCTTGGGCGACCGGCTCATTATCCACCGTAAACTGCCGCACCCCAACGACGTCAAAGCTCGCCAATTCAGCCGGCACCTGAAAATTGTCGAAGCCTTTGAGGGTGAACCAATCTTGTAATCCACTCGCTTTCTCCTCGACGGCATCAAACTGGTTGGGAGTTGCTTTCGCGCCGGTCGCCGCAATTTTCAAGGCCTCGTTCGGAAACGTGCCGGCCCGGCCCAAGAACATCCAGACAAGCAAAGCAACCAAAAGAAGAAAACCGACGCCGACAGCGACGGCGGCGTGATTTCCCACCTGAGTTCGACCTTTCCCATGCTTTGCTGTGAAGACGCGAGCGCCTTCGTCGATTTGGGCTATGGAGTCTGAATCCAGCCGGATGCCCTCGAGATCATCGGCACAGGCCCGATCGAATGCCGTTTGCGACTCAACTTCGGCAGCAAGCGCCTTGTCTTTCGCGGCCACCAGCAGAGCTCGCTTGACCAGCGGGTCGGAGTCGTCGTGGCCTGTGGGACGACGACAAACCAGGATCTGGCGGGCGGTTTTGGAGTTCATGTGGCCATTGCCCTCTGCGCGCGAAGAGCCGAGCGCGTCTTGTCCACCGCGTCGGCGAGAAGCCTCTCGTCAAGATTTAAGACGTGTTGGATATCCGAGGCCGGCAGCGCGTCCAGGTAGAGTAACGCCAAGGCGCTGCGACCGGGCTCAGGCAGGTTGTGCAATTTTGCGCCAGTCCCTTCGAGTTCGCAGCGCGCAGGAAACTTGAGGCTGCGGCGACGGACGATTGTAAAGAACAACTGCTTCGATCGCTCGAGATCGCCCGGATGCGGATGGCGCAAGAGCTCGTCAACGGAGTCCTTGAAGACCTTGGCAGTCCCCTCTTGACAGCCCGTCAGCACAAGCGCAAAGCGCCAGGCCGTTTCCAGAAAAAACCAGTCCTCAGGAATATCGCTCATCGGGCGCATGCTACATAGCTCGGTCAAAATGGCTTAACAAGTGTCTTGTGCAATCGAATCGTCGTCGCACTTGCCAACGATCTGCAGAGCTGGCGGTCAAGGTCCCCGCGCAATTGACTTGCCCGCCACTCCCCACCATTTTTAGAGACTTCATGAAGCATGTCCTTTTTGTTTGCACCGGCAATGTTTGCCGCAGCCCGATGGCCGAGGGGCTTTTCCGAAAGCTCCTCTCGGGACGCAATGACATCCGTGTGGAATCGGCTGGCATGAGCGCTGGCCGGGGCATGCCGGCAAGCCAGCACGCGATCCAAGCGCTTTCCCTCGACGGTGTGAATCTGGCAAATTTTCGCAGCCAGCCAGTCTCCGAGGATCTGGTGCGCGCGGCCACGCATATCTTCGTGATGACACGCGATCACAAGCACATGATCGAGCTCCTCTTTCCGGAAGCTTGTGAAAAGACCTATCTGTTGCGCGAATTCGAGCCGGGCGCACCAGACGTCCCTGATCCAATTGGACTCGGGCGCGAAACCTACGAACGCTGTCGAGATACCCTCAAGAAAGCACTTCCCAACATTCTACGATTTATCGAAAACCAAAATATGACGGCAGAATCTCTTATCCAGTCGGAAGACTCCACGCTTCCTCTCGCAGAAGTCGACACCCAAATCGCTGAGGCGATTCGCAATGAACGGCGCCGCCAGTTTGAGAATATCGAGCTCATTGCCAGCGAAAACTTTACCAGCCGGGCCGTGATGGAAGCCCAGGGATCGTGCCTGACCAACAAGTATGCAGAAGGCTATCCCGGCCGACGCTGGTATGGAGGATGCGAATTCATGGATGTGGTCGAATCACTCGCCATCGAGCGCGCAAAAAAACTATTTTCCGCCGAGCACGTTAATGTCCAACCACACAGTGGCAGCCAAGCCAACATGGCGGTCTACTTTGCGGCCTTGCAGCCCCGCGATCGGCTTCTGACGATGGACCTCGCTCATGGAGGACATCTCACACATGGGCATAAGGCCAACTTCTCGGGGAAACTCTACGAGATTCACCACTATGGAGTGGATCGTGAAAGAGAACAGATCGATTACGACGCACTCGCACGACTGGCCGATGAGGTGAAGCCCAAGATGATTACCGCGGGAGCCTCCGCCTACTCCCGGATCATCGACTTCGCTCGCATGCGCGAGATCGCGGATTCAGTGGGCGCCTATCTTTTCGTCGACATGGCGCATATTGCAGGACTGGTCGCAGGCGGAGTGCATCCGAGCCCGATCCAGCACGCACACTTTGTCACGACAACCACGCACAAGAGCTTGCGTGGTCCGCGCGCGGGACTGGTCATGTGCAAGGAGGAATTCGCCAAGCGACTCGACGCTCAGGCGTTTCCGGGCGTGCAAGGAGGCCCTCTCATGCATGCCATTGCTGCGAAAGCTGTCTGTCTGCATGAGGCGCTTCAGCCCTCTTTCAAAGACTACGCTCATCAGATCGTCAACAATGCCAAGGCTCTCGCGGCGCGTCTCTCGATGCTCGGCTATCGCATTGTCTCGGGAGGCACGGACAACCACTTGATGCTGGTCGACCTGCGTCCGCGCGGTCTGACGGGCGTCGATGCTCAAACGGCTCTTGATCACGCAGCGATCACTGTCAATAAGAACGCGATTCCGTTCGATACGGAGCCGATCACCAAGACCGGTGGAATTCGCGTCGGCACCCCAGCAATGACGACCCGCGGGATGAAAGAAGAGGAGATGATGGAAATCGCCGACCTCATCCACGCTGCGCTCGAACGTCGAACCGATCCGGCGAAGCTCGCTGCCCTGCGGCAGGAAGTGGTTCGCTTTACCAGTCGTTTTCCGCTTCCGTAATTTCCGGACTAATCAAAACGGATCGATCCTGATCCCGGGCACCTTGCCGATACCCTCGGTGGCTCGCGTTACCAACGGCACACCGAGTTGTAACGTCGCGGCTGCCAGCCAAAGATCGGTCGCGCCGAGAGAAAGACTCTGCCGCCGAAGCGATGCGCCAAGTCGGCCGAAGCCAAGCACGGTCTCCTCATCTGGCCAGAGCGTCGGGTAACGAGCGAGAAACTCAAGCAACTCCGCTGAGTCGCACTCCGCGAGAGCTGCAGCTCGAAGAAATTCGCCTTTGACGATCCACGGAATGGCCAGCGAATCCTCCAGATGCGCGCGAGCGTATGCGGACGCGGCGGAGCCATCCCCATTCTGCCAACGATCAAGGAGAAAGTCGGCGGCTACCAGGCAATCCACTTGCATCCTTATGGCTCGCCTCGTGACGCGATCATTTCCACCATGGTATGGGAATGCTCCGCCGAAAGCTTGGACAGCGTGCGAAAAGCATCTTCCAGGTCACCGAACGTGCCCCGCTTAGGAACCATGCGAAGAACCACTTGCGAGAAAGAATCTCCTCCCGCCTTCCATGCCTTCAACCGCTCGTAAGCAGCCTCACTCAACGTGATCGTTTTCATGCTTCGTGCATACACGAATACACAAGGCATGCATATTTGCAACCCCGGCGAGGGATTTTTGAACGCCGGCCGGGTGGTAGGACTCGACATTGCCTCCCAGCGGATAATATTTCGGATCTGGATGGAGAAGGCACTCAATCACGTCGTGGAGGACATTTTGACTTCCTACGAGCGCGTCGAGGGGATGAATAACACCGACGCTTACAATTTCCCCTCGAAGCGTGCGGTCGGCGACATCTGCGAAGACATCCTGCAGATCTTATTTCCAGGTTTTCATGATGAGGAAGCTATCCACAAGAGATCGCTTCCGGTGCTCACCCGTCATCGCGTTTCCAGTGTAATGGATAGATTGGCGGAACAAGTGCGACAGAGCATGCACCTTTGCGACGACGTCCGACGCCGGGGCCAGGCGCTATCGTTGCCCAAGTTTTTCGAAACCATTCCCAAAGTTCGCGAGATCCTCCATACGGACGTCGAAGCGGCCTACGAAGGAGATCCGGCCGCCTTAAACAAGGAGGAGATCATTCTTTCCTATCCGTTTATCGAGGCCATCGCCATTCAACGAATGGCACACGGACTGCATCTTTCCGGAATACCCATCATCCCGCGAATGATGACCGAATGGGCGCATGGGCGCACTGGCATCGATATTCACCCAGGCGCAACAATTGGTTCACATTTTTTTATTGATCATGGGACCGGAGTCGTCATTGGCGAGA
The DNA here is from genome assembly GCA_963706955.1 of uncultured Verrucomicrobiae bacterium. Taxonomy (GTDB): domain Bacteria; phylum Verrucomicrobiota; class Verrucomicrobiia; order Chthoniobacterales; family Terrimicrobiaceae; genus DASTFP01. The sequence continues at coordinate 297,738 of CAVPOC010000008.1, forward strand.
CCAGCGTCATCGGGAACTACGTCAAGATGTATCAAGGAGTCGCCTTGATCGGACGCTCGCTGTCGGGTGGGCAGAGCTTGAGAGGGGTCCGTCGTCATCCCACGATCGAGGATCATGTGACGATTTACGCGGGCACGACAATCATGGGTGGGGAGACCGTCATCGGCGCGCATAGCACACTCGGCGCTAACGTTTTCTTGACGCATAGCGTTCCCCCCCACTCGCTCGTCTTTTATGAGGAGAAACAGTTGCGCATCCTCGACAAACGCAAGCGACACGCTGAACCCGAACTGGAATGGTCTATTTAGATTACAACGCCACCACCCCGCTTGCGCCAGAGGCTCTGAGGGCCATGATGCCGTTTCTGCGCGAGTTCTGTGGAAATGCTTCGAGCATTCACGCGGCGGGACGCAAGGCACGTGCGGCGGTGGACGATTCGCGCGAACGCTTGGCCACCTTGCTGGGAGTCAAGGCCAATGAGATCATTTTCACGAGCGGTGGCACCGAGTCCTGCAATCTTGCGGTCATGGGTCTGGCCCGCGCCCACGCTCCCCGAGGACGCCATATTATCACCACGGCTGTGGAGCACCACGCTGTCCTCCATGCCTGCGAAAGTCTCAAGCATCACGAAGGATTTGACCTGACGATTCTGCCGGTCGACAGCGCCGGTCAGGTCGAATCCGGAGGATCTGGATTCGGCCATGCGTCCGGATACCATCCTGGTCTCGGTCATGCACGCCAACAACGAGACCGGCACCATCCAACCCATTGAGGAACTCGGGGCGATTTGCCGTGCGCGGCGGGTTTGTTTCCATACCGACACGATCCAATCCTTCGGAAAGTTGCCGGTGCGGCCTGATGATCTGGGAGTATCCGCAATCTCGCTGGCCGCCCACAAGTTTTACGGGCCGCCAGGTGCGGGCGCATTGTATCTTCGCTCAGGTATCGCGATCTCACGGATTTCCCACGGCGGATCGCATGAGAATACCAGAAGGCCAGGCACCGAGAACGTTGCCGCGATCGTGGGTATGGCGACCGCCGCCGAGCTCGCCGAGAATAAGCGCTCCGACGACCAGCCTCGATTACGTGCGTTGCGTGATCAGCTGTGGAAGGAAATGACGAGCAGATTTCCGAGCGCTGTGCGAAACGGCGACCCGGAACGGACGTTGGCCAATACACTAAACGTCAGCTTTCCCGGTCTTGACGGGGAGGCCTTGCTCATTGGACTTGATCTTGAGGGCGTTTGCGCGTCCAGCGGTTCGGCTTGCATGGTCGGCTCGGTCCAGCCCTCGCACGTGCTCGTGGCCATGGGTGTGGACCCGAGCGTTGCTTCTTCGACCGTCCGCTTTTCCCTTGGAATCCATTCTTCAGAGTCTCATATCGAACATTGCCTGCGCGCGCTCGAAACTGTTGTCGAGCGCCAGGCTCAACTTATCGCTGCCTGATGAAACAAACGCTCTTTGTGTTCAACTTTGGAAGATCTGTTCTTCGTCACCTGCGCCTTCTGCCAGAGGTCAGAAATGCCAACCCGCAGCCCCGTAAGAATCGGCCCAGCAGTCGCGATATTCTGCTCGAGAGACTCTGCCGACAGCTGCTACGCGTGGCCAGTTGTCGTGATCTCAAAGTGACCGTGGAGTGGAATTCGCGCTTGAGGACGACCGCGGGTCTCGCCTGTTGGAGGAGCAAGACGATCTCGCTCAACCCAAAGCTCATCGAGGTGTCACCGGCGGAGGTTCAACGAACACTTCGCCACGAACTCGCCCATTTTCTAGCGCAACATCGCGCGGGCCGTCGCCAAATTGCGCCGCATGGAACTGAATGGCGGCGAGCCTGCAAAGATCTCGGCATCCCAAACGAATCGCGCTGTCATGATCTACCGCTGAAGCGCATCCGTTTCGAACGCCGCTTCTTCTACGCCTGCCGCGAATGCGGGACCACTCTCGCCCGGGTCCGCGCCGTGAAACGCCACGTCGCCTGTCTCAAGTGCTGTCGACGGCACAACGAGGGAAAGTATCACGACCGGTTCCGATTCGTTCCTGTCCCAGCCCCCGATCGGCTGGCGGCATAGCGCGGCGGAGGCGTTCGGCTTTTCCTGATTGAACCGCGTCCTCTCTCGGACTACACAAACATCCGCATTTTTCTCGAATGAGCGCTAACATCGAATCTCGCCTGGTCGAAAATCGCGTTTTCAAGCCTGCCAAGGAGTTTGCGAAAAACGCCCGCATCTCATCTTTTGCCGAATATAAGAAGCTTTATGCCGAGTCGATCAGGTCGCCCGAGAAATTCTGGGCAAAGGAGGCTGCGGACCTGATTTGGCGAAAGAAATGGACGAAGGTGCTCGAATGGCGCCTACCTTTTGCCAAGTGGTTCGTCGGGGCCAAGCTCAACGTCTCGGAGAATTGCCTGGATCGTCATCTCTCTGGTCCGCGGCGCAACAAGGCTGCCATCATCTGGGAAGGCGAGCCCGGCGATCGGCGGGTCCTCACTTATCATCAGCTTCATCGCGAGGTCTGTATCTTCGCGAACATCCTCAAGCGCAATGGCTGCAAGAAAGGGACGCGCGTGCTCATTTACCTGCCGCACATTCCCGAGGCGGCGATCGCCATGCTCGCCTGTGCGCGGATCGGGGCGGTTCACAGCGTTGTTTTTGGTGGCTTCAGTAGCGAAAGCATCAAAGATCGAATCGCCGACAGCGGCGCCAGCATTGTGGTCACTGCGGACGGCGGTTATCGCCGGGGCCAGATTATCACGCTCAAGCAAAACGTCGACCACGCAATCGAAGGCAATGGAGACGTCAAGCGCGTCATCGTTTTTCGCCGGACAAATCTCGATATCCACATTCGCGAAGATCGCGATGTCTGGTGGCATCGCGAAGCTGACTATGTGAGCGCCGAGTGCGAACCGGAAGCCATCGATAGCGAACATCCGCTTTTCATTCTCTATACGAGTGGCTCGACGGGAAAACCCAAGGGCATCCTTCACACCACCGGCGGCTACTTGCTCGGCGTGAGCGTTACTTCCAAATACGTCTTTGATCTCCGCGAGGAGGATACTTTCTGGTGCACTGCTGACATCGGCTGGGTCACCGGGCATAGCTACGTCGTCTACGGCATCCTAGCCAACGGCGCGACCACGCTCATGTACGAAGGCGCACCCAATTGGCCTGAGCCAGACCGCTTCTGGAGCATCATCGCCCGCTATGGCGTGACGATTCTTTACACGGCGCCCACCGCCATCCGCGCTTTCACGAAATGGGGAGACAACTGGCCGGCGAAACATGACCTTTCTTCCCTTCGCTTGCTTGGCACGGTTGGCGAGCCGATCAATCCCGAAGCGTGGATCTGGTATCACAAGCACATTGGTGGCAAGCGCTGCCCGATCGTTGATACCTGGTGGCAAACCGAAACCGGCATGCAAATGATCACTCCGTTGCCGGGCGCCACGCCGCTTAAACCGGGAACGGCTACCCTTCCCTTTTTCGGAATCGATGTTGCCGTGGTCGACGATGAGGGCAAAGAGGTCGGTCCTAATGAGGGCGGCAAGCTCGTCATCCGAAAACCGTGGCCGGCAATGCTGAGAACGATTTATGGCGACAACGCTCGTTTCAAGAAGCAGTACTGGAGCGAAGTCAAGGGCTGCTATTTCACCGGCGACGGAGCACGGCGAGATAAGGACGGCTATTTTTGGATCGTTGGCCGAATCGACGACGTCCTCAACGTTGCGGGCCATCGGCTGGGAACCGCCGAAGTCGAGAGCGCACTCGTCGCTCACGAAGCGGTCGCGGAAGCTGCCGTCGTCGGCAGACCCGACGAATTGAAAGGTCAGGGCGTGGTTGCGTTTGTGACCTTGCGCATGGGTTTCGACGCGAGCAACCAGCTCGGGGACCATCTTCGAACCCATGTCAGCAAACTCATTGGCGCCATCGCCAAACCGGATGACATTCGTTTCGCCGAAGCCCTCCCAAAGACGCGCAGCGGAAAAATCATGCGCCGCCTGCTCAAGCAGGTAGCTTCAGGCGGCGCCGTGAGCGGCGATATCACCACCCTCGAAGATTTCACCGTCCTCGCCAAGTTGCGCAGGCGAAGAGTAGAACGCACTAGACGAGTAACAAGCCTCCGGAGGGTTTAACCATCTGGCCTAGTTGATCGAGCTATGCCCGCTTGGACAAGCCCATCGCGAACGCTCGCATGAGTACGCCTTGCCTGATTCCAGCCTGCATTTTCGAGGTCCTTGCGACGGTTTGGCACTGATGTGATAATCGGAACGGCGCTTGTAAGCGGCCTATCAGCCGTCCAAGCTACCTGCGGACTCCGGTTCACCTAACGCATGCCAATCCGATCGTCATTTGCAAGGCCCACGCCCGCCGTTTCCTGCTGGCGCATCTTCGCCTATGGCCTCCGCGCAAGCTGCGCGGAAAGCAGGGCGTGCTCGACTACATACGCCATGTGAACTGTATCCAGTACGATCCCATCAACGTCGTCGGTCAGAACCCGCAGCTTGTGCTGCAATCTCGGGTGCGAAACTACAAGCCAGCAATGCTGAATGCTTTGCTCTATGAGCATCGCAAGCTCTTGGATGGTTTCGACAAACAGATGTCCATCTATCCCGTGGAGGACTGGCCGTGTTTTGCTTATTACCGCGAGCGCATGCTCCAGCGATACATGGAAAGCGAGCACACCGCCGCCGCCGCCAAGCTGGTGGAATCCGTTCGCAACCAGATCGAGGCACGCGGCCCGCTCTCTTCGCTCGAGCTGGAAGAGGATACGCGGATGGACTGGTGGCTGGCCGGTTCCGTGCGTGCCGTGCGCATCGCTCTTGATATGCTCTTGTATGCGTGGAGAGACGATCGTCCACCATCGCGTGGGAACGCGACGCTATTTCGAGCTCACGAAACGTGTCCTCCCGTCCGAGTTAATGAAAGCTTGCCCGCCGCACGCTTCGCAGGACGATTACCTGGAGTGGCATGTATTTCGTCGCGCCGGAGGGCTTGGCTTGGTCGACATGAGGGTCACTGCTGAATTTGGCGGAATGATTGGCTGGCGTGGCGGCCGAATCAGGGCCGCGATTGTGCGACTGGCTGAGAAAGGCCGGTTGGTTCCGGTGACGATTGAGGAGCTGCCGCGCCAGCGATTCTACATCCGCCGCGATGACGTGCCGGCACTGGAAGCCGCCGCCAAAAGCTACCCCCGCAAGCAGAGGGCTGCCTTGATAGCCCCACTGGATAATCTGATGTGGGACCTGAAGCTGGTCGAGCTGCTCTTCGATTTTCGTTATGCTTGGGAAGTGTATAAGCCAGCGGATAAGCGTGATTACGGCTACTACGTTCTGCCTGTGCTCTATGGCGACCGCTTCGTCGCCCGTATCGACCCGCACTTTGACCGGACGAGCAGGGTTTTTACAGTCAAGAACTGGTGGTGGGAAAGAGAAGTGAATAAAAGCGACGCGGTCATGTTGACGGCCATAGGAGATTGCTTGGCTGACTTTGCGACATACCTGGAAGCGAAGGAGATTCGCTTAGGGTCGAATGTGAAAGACGAGCCTGGGCTAATCACGGCCGTCCAGCGAGTCCTAAGCAGTCACCGCGCGATTAGGGAAACCACTATTAGGACAATCCGCGCCGGTACGGCCGGACTCTTTGGCTCCCACTATTCAACGAGAATCTACGGGCATGCATCGATCGACCCGGGGACCGTTACACCGCATGAGTAAGGCATGGCCATCGGGAGTGATAATGGGACCCACCGGATAGAAGCCAGCGGCCTTATAGCAGCGAATTGCGCGTTCGTTTCTTGGGTCCGGGTCCGTCTGGACCACCGTGACGCCAGGGTCTGCGAACAACCGACGGACAAAGGCGCGAATCATTGCACGGCCAAGACCTCTGCCGAGTTGATCTGCTTCGGCCAAGAATTGATCAATCCCTCGCGCTCCAGGATCGGTCTCGCTCTCCCACCAACCTCCTCCAGAGCCCATGACAACGTAAGCTTGGATAAAGCCGATGGGCTCGCCATCCATGTGGGCGATGTACGCGCGCGTTGCATTGGGCTGGTCAGCCGAGAGCAGGTAGTCGCTGCGCAGCTCATCAATCGAGTCTGCAGGCCCCCACCATGCGGCGAGATGCGGACGAAGTAGCCATTCATGAAGAACCGGGAGGTCATCTTCCCGAAGCGCCCGGAAGTGAAAGCTGGACATCACTCGTGTACGCGGCACTGTGCTGCCTCCCGCGCAATGTCCCACAGGAGGCGTCATAGGCGCTGGAGGCACGCGGTCTCGGAACGGTTTGAGCGTTGCCGGTGCCAATGAACTGCTCAGTTGTCTCTGGTGGCTGGGCGTGCGCCTGAATTTGGAGTGGTCGTTCGATTGGTTGTCGCATGACAGGAAAGCACCGACAACGCGGTCTAGCACTGAGTGTCACCCGCAGTGGGTAACCCTGCCGACTGGAGTGAGTGGTTGGAACCTCGCATTGCAGAAGCAATTGAGGCTTTGTACCCCGCCGGAAGCTCTTCCGGCAGGCAGTCTTCGGAGAACAACCCGATACCCTTATGCTCGTGGCTGACCGTCGGACCGAAAGGCCCAATCAATGCACATTCGTAAGTTACAATGAATACATGGCGACCCGGAGTTACCTCGAACAGATAAGTGTCGAGTGGCCGTCCAACTTCAACCTCAAGGCGAAGCTCTTCTTGAATCTCGCGGGCCAAGCACTGTGCAGGAGATTCACCAAGTTCGATCTGGCCGCCGGGAAGTTCCCACTCGTTTCGCTCATTCTGTAGCAAGACCACTCGCCCATCCGGCGCGACCAAAACACCTTTGATTGATACTTTGAACATGGATTCGCTAGCCTCGGTGAAGCAGTCGCCAAAGTCCAGGAAAGCAGGGCCGGCGGTGGAGAGTACAGTATCCAGTAGATTCAATGGCAGGCGTGGGCAATGCTCAGGGGCAAATCTGGAACAAATGCATGGATGGCAATGGCCATGACTGCCAGAGGTGACCGAACCCCTTTTCGCTGCCGATACGAATCGACCGCTACCTTTCGACGCTTGCATGCACTGCGGAGAAGAATCCCTGAAGTTTCGCGAGATCGAGTCGGTCATCCGTGCGCACTCCGCTGCGCTCGATCTCACTGGAAGGGCGAGAGGACCGTGCCGGGGATAACTTCGCTTGGCGTTGACGTGGATTGGCCCGGTTTTGCCCAACCTACCGCTAGGTTATCATTTCCGGTGCCCTCCTTATGCAACGCTTCCACGTAGTACATCTGGCCTTGGACAAGGCTGATGGCTGCAGATCTTTGGTTGGACTGCTTCGTCCATTGGCGCGGATTCGTCGCGCTGGTAACACGGGCGATTCTTCGTTTGTTCGCGGGATTGCTGTCTGTGGATAGCCACAGCTCGCTCGCATTATCGCTGGCAATCCAAAATCTATAGCTGCCCGTCGCGGGCGCCGTGATGTACCCGCGCACGCGTGTGCCATAGTTGTCGGCCCAGTTGCTCGGCGCCTCGAAACTTGTTAGAGTGTCGGTTAAAGTCGGAACCGCGCCCGTCGGAATGTTGGCAACACTGTCACCGATGATTCCCGTCCAAACCTCCCGCGTAAGGGCGCCGGTCGTCCGGAGCGCACTCTGCGGGATCGGCTGATCTGCTTGTCCCGGATAGCTCCAACGCAGGCGAGCTACAGCATCACTCTCGTGCTCGTAATAATGCACTTCGACATTGTACAGTGTATTCGCGGTCAGTGTAATCGGGTTGGTTGAGTACGTCGCCGCTCCCTGGTCTCTCCAGCCGTCGATCAGCTTGGCGCCGTTGAGAAAGAAACGTACTCCGTCGTCGCCAACCACGGTGAAAGTATAATTTCCGGTGACAGGCGCCTTTATCTTACCAGTCCATTTCACTGAGAAGAAATTTGGGGTCACCGCAGAACCTGGTGAACCACTGCCCCAGTTGAAATCGACAACAGTGTCAGTGCGCGTCAGCACCGGCGAGCCCGCGAATGGGTTGACCAATGGATACGCCGCGTTACTAGCGTCATTATAGTATTCTCCTCGCAGTCCGGTGCCTGGGCCGCCAATCGCAGAAAACATCGCTGCCAGGGACGCATTTCGCGCAGGCATTGTCGCCGTGGTGGACGGTGCCTGGCTGCTTAGGATACTCGTGTCGCCCGTCCAGCCAACAAACTGCTGGCCCGGCGGCACGGTTGCACTCACGTTAACGGGAGTGTTAGCCGCATAGGCGCCGCCGCCCGTACCGCCGGTTACCGTTAGAGTGTAGGTCGGAACAATATTGATCGTATAAGTTCCGCTTGTCACGGAGCTGTCGGTCATGCCCGTCTTAAAGGCGATCGCCTTCAGCGTTGTCGTGCTGCTTACCGGCACCGGGCCGCTGTAAAGGGTGCCGGTAGAGGAAGTGGGCGGCGTAGAGCCATCTGTGGTATAGCGAATGAATGCACCCGCCTCGGCCGAAGTGATCGCCACCGATTGTGCACCCGAGTAAATGCCCGGAGCGGGATTGAAGGTCGGCGCCGGGACCTGTTGCTGACCCGCAGGGGGATAGAGTTGACCCTGTGGAATGGCTTGGGTGCTCTGTCCGAGGTAGCTCCACTGCAATCGGCAGGCGGCGTCGCCCTCGTGTTCATAGTAGTGCAGCTCGATATTGTATAGTGTATTCGCCGTCAGAGTAGTCGGGGTGGATGAATAAGGCGTCGCACCCTGATCCCTCCAGCCATCAATGACCTTGACACCATTTATGAACAGGCGCACTCCATCATCACCGGTGACCGTAAACGTGTAGCTCGCCGAGGCCGGCGCTTTCACCTGACCGGTCCACTTCGCGGAGAAGAAATTCGACGTTACCGGGGAGCCCGGCGAACCGGTCCCCCAGTTGAAATCTACTGTCGCATCCGTGCGGGTCAGCACCGGCGAACCCGCGAACGGATTGGCCAGCGGATACGGCGTACTATTGTTGTCGTTGTAGTACTGCCCGCGCAGTCCCGTGCTGCCGGCCACGTAAGTCGCCGTGATCGCAACGTCGATCGAAGGAATCCTCGCCGTCGTCGCGGCTCGAGACGCATCCTGGTCGGCAAGGATCACCGTATCCCCCGTCCAGCCCGCAAAGACTTGTCCGGCAGGTGGCGCGTTTGCCACCACGTTGACCGTGTGCCCGACCGGATAGCTCCCGCTACCACTACCACCGTTTACGGTGAGCGTGCTCGCTCCATCGTGCCCATAGGTGGCCGTGATGGCAACATCTTGGAAAGGCATTAACGCGGAGGTCGTCGGCATCAACCAGTTCGCGAGGATTTGCCGATCCCCTGTCCAGGCAAATGCCTCGCCCGGCAACGGCTCCCTTGCGCTCACCAAAACCGAGGTTCCAGGATCATAGGACCCGCTGCCAGTGCCGTTGTTGACGGTAAGGGTGTACGCTCCGGGTCTGATGTCGTATGTCGCTGTCAGCGTGACGGCGTTGTTGGGCATCACGAGCGTAGTGTTCGGCGAACTGACATTGGCCACTCCGGTGGTGTTTCCGGTCCAGGCGGCAAAAACCTTGTTCATGGGCGCTGCCGCCGCGGCGAGATTCACCGTTGTTCCCGGGGGGTAGATTCCGTCGCCCGTGCCGTTTATGACGGTCAGGACGTTCCCTGTTCCGCTGCTGCCGGGGACATTTAAAACCCCCTGGTCAGCGGTTTGCAGGTTCGAGTCGTTCACGCGATACCAGACAATTCTCTGGTTCATATTGTCCTCGACAAAGACGTCAACAAGGCCATCGCGTGGATCGCGGTTGCAGTTTATAGCCAGATAGGAATCCAACATGCCCACTACCCACGGTTCCCTTTGCGGATCATTAAACTGGGCGGCAGTCTTCATACTGCCGATAAGCAGACCGTCCTTTGTGTAATGCCCTACCGTGCCTCGACCCGGATCAATCCCAACAAGGACACCGCCCGTAACGCCAGGCGGACCGCCAGGAATGGGGACCATTCCAACTGACTGCTTCGGCAGGACGACGCGCCACTTTGGCTGACCCAATGAAGTCGGAGTCGACCCGTTCGGCGGCAGAAATCCAAAAAGCACATTCCCGCCCATCCACAGGCCGCCATCTTGCGGGATGCCAGCCTTGTTCGACCAAGCCAACGCGTAAACCATGCCATCGTCTGATCTGCCAACCATCTTCCACTCGAAGTTCTCGGTGCCGGCGAGGTTGAGAGCATTTCTTCCCGTGTCGGCATCCGCAACTTTGACAGCGTCCCTCCAGCTATAGATGGGATTTCCAAGGTTATTCAGACCTTGGCTGCGGATGGCATAGATCGCTTCGGCTTCCCATGGATCGGAAGCATTGGGAAGGTGATTGCGATTGGAGGAGGTCATCCAAAGCCAGCCCGCATGATCCACTTCAAATGACCGCCGGAACCATGCCGAGTCGGGATGAGGGAGGTAGGGCAGCGCGAGCAGCGTAACCTCGCCGGCCTGGCCGGGATCCGACCTCGCTGTGTATTGAATCTGGCCGTCTCCCTGGGTGTCGTTCCATTCCCAGAGATATCGGTTTGCGGGATTCCACGTCTCGTCCCGATGCAAACCATCGGGACTCGGCTGGGAGGCCCCAAGCACGGACGCGAGCTTCAGCGTTGGGCCGCGTTCGGCATCCGCTGGAGGCTCAATTCGATAAATGGCCAGAGAATCGCCGGCGGGATAATAGTAAAAATCGTTGGTGCCGAACCGCACGATCCGAGGGGGTCCGAGATGCGTGGATTCGTAGTTGCCAAAATACGTCTTGGTGACCTCGGTTTTCGCGGTCCCGAGCAACGTCCACGTCCCCGCAGCCTTGTCGACCTGGTAGGCCTTCCGGTAACTTGAGATCAGCAAGTCCGGATTGGCCGTGCCATAAGTAGCCGAAGAAGAAAACTCCAGGCACATCTGCTGCCAGACCGGAGCGAGCTGTGAATTGATTTTTTGCAGGCGGGAGCCGTCTCCCAATCGGTCCGAAATATAGATATTTCCAGATGCGTCCATGGCCATTCCGTTGATGGATGACAAGCGTTCCGGCTTTCTGTCGCCGGGCCTCTGCGGCAACCCGTAGCTGGCCGCCAACGATACCTGTGTGTCGCTGGTTACCGTGTATTTTCGAACCACGCCAATACGATCGGCGACGGCGAGCATGTTTCCCTGGATCGACAGTGCGCGTACTTCCGTGAGATTAGTAATCGGTGTAGCCAATCGGACCCCCGCAGGCGAATAGACACTCACCTTGGTGTGCTCATGGCCAACCCAGATATTGCCATTTGAGGCAATGGCTAGACCGCAGGCAACCGGAACGCCACCAATGGTACTCTGATGGTTGCCCGACACTTTGTCATACTTGAGAATCCGACCGCCAATCGCGTCGGTAACATACAAACTGCCTCCCTGGACGGCGATCGAGATCAACGGCACTCGCATCACGTCCTTATCCGCTTCGGTCGCGTTTGCAGGATATTCGGGGGTTGGATATCCGGCACTGGGATATCCGCCGGCACTTCCGTCATAGACCTTAATGCTTCGACCCTGCTGGGTGAAGTTGACCACGCGTTGGCCCTCCGATAACTGAGGCGCCAGGTTGATCCGCCAAACCGAAAACTTCGATTTTGTCCGGTCCGTGAGACTATCGGCGTAACCGGTCACATAGGCAAACGAACCGTCCGCTTCCACTGCAATGCCTTTCAGCAGCGCCTCGCCAATGGGGTGTCCGCTGTTCATCACAGACTTGCCATCTACCGACGACCATCGGATCACGTCAAAGTGAGGTTCGTCCCAATCGTGCACCGAGTACGGGTTGCCCTGTGAGTCCACTGACACGCCCTCAATCAGGGACGGCACGTGCCCGAACGTAAAGGGCGGCAGCCCTGTATTGCCGATCACCCCGACATTATTGTATTGGGCACCGTTCCGAAGGACCTTCCATGTGTAACTGCCCGGAGGAACCGGCGTCCCAAAGTCATCCCGTCCATCCCAGCTGCACTTTACTTCCCCCGCGTTGAACGTTTCCAGCGCCCAGAGCGTCCGCACAATCCTCCCATTGGCATCAAAAATCCCGGCGCTTGTTAGGCCGCCCTGACTAAGCTGAACAGAAAAGTTTTGCTGCGCATGAAGCGGAACAAAAATGATTACGACGCCGAGCAAAAATAGCGCGAGTCTGCAAGATATGGTACCAGGAACCTTCATTAGTTCCGGCTAACTGAAGCTTAGCTGCGGGCGTTTAGTGGGGGGAGCCGCAACTGCACTATAAGTCACATATCTAAAGCTTGTTTTGCAATTACGCTTGATTGCACAAAGCGCTTGTTTTATAAGACAAAACCGGCATGCATGCTTTCCAAGATGAAAGCTTCCGCCGCAGTCTTTATTCGAAAACGCTACGGCAAGAGCTTCATCGGGTCGAGCGAGGGCGCTATCAGCTCAAGGTTCCGCGAAGGCTTGGGCTTTGGGATACCCGCTGTCAGCTTCCCACCCATCCAATGCCAGAGGTCCTCTTCCAGATCGGAGGCCAGACCGAGCTCGCTCTCCCGCACGAACGATTCACCATAGAACCATGCCAAATCGTGATCGTTCCAAGGGGATTACCTCACCAAATCCGCTTGCATGACAATACCACGTCGTCGTGCACGCTAACCGGGACGTTCCTTCCGGATTGCTTCTCATTCCATATCGCTGTCTCTTCTCCGCAGCAGGTGATTGTCAGTCCGGTCGATCACTTTGAATCCAAGGAACATATACGGCTTACCCGCTTCGTGGACGACATTGCGGCCGCACATGAAGAACTCGGCGATTCGCGTCACCCTCACATTCGCGGTCTTCTCATGGCCTACCTGGCGCTGGCGATTCATTGGGTCGAACCCCACACCGATCGCCCGCTCTTGGACGATCCCCCTTTGCTTAGAGAATGTCGACAAAGGATTCAGTCCGAGTTAGCGAATCCCGAGCTCTCTATCGTTTGGCTCGCCCGGCAGCTTGGCTGTTCGCCCGATCATCTCTCCCGCGCCTTTCACCAGCATAGCGGGATGCGTCTCAGTCGATACATCGAAGAGTGTCGTCTTGAGCAGGCGGTTGAGTTGCTTCAAACTAGTAATCTAAAGATCGCTGCGATCGCCTGGACTTGCGGGTTTAGCTCTCCCTCTTACTTCGATCGTATCTTTATGAAGCTTCGCGGAACCACCCCTAAGGCCATCCGGGATGGATCGCAGTCTAATTAGCCTTCGCGCTTTTCTGTGAACGGACTACGGACCTCAAAAACCGTTTTCGGACCTCTAAAACGGTCTCCGGACGAGCTGTGCATATGAACGGCCAGTGCAGTAGAGTCGCGCGCGGCGCATTTCGCGCAGAGTTCGCTTAGCTGCGCGATATAACGCATGGAAGCAGCAAATGTCTAATACCGCTTTTCTTGCCGGTCAGTTGGGACGCTTCATTGGCTTGAGACCCTCTAAATTCCTAAAAAATCCCAAGCAAACTTGGCCAAACGGCTGTTGAAGCCGGCCTGGGTTCTCGGCGCCTTAACTTTGGAGTCGGCTTGCAAGCAATAGCTGCCATCAACCGTCCGCCCTTTTCCAAGGAACTCATATTTTCGGGTGCAGCAAGGACGTCGGTTATTCAATCTCCCGTATCTTCCCGCCACTGGCGCGGACGATGGATGAGATCTCGCGCTTGTCATCAGGCTTCATTTCGAAACCCACGAAATTCAGCACGCAGCCAGTTTTGCCTTGCAACGGTCCCTTGACCACTCGCTGAAGTTCCTTCCAAGGAACATCGCTTAGAGTTCCATCTTCCTTCCATTGAAAGCTTGCGTCCGAGATCAAAAAGACGACATCCGGCAACATGCGCACCGCCAATTCGAACACCCCCACCACACCTCGCGGATTTCTCGAGACGGTGCCCGAAGCGGGCATCGTTCCCGTTTCCACCCATTCCTCTTCGATCCAGCTCTTCGCCTTCGAGCGGTTCGAGTCGGTAGCCGGAATTAGTTCCTCACCAAAAGCCTTGAAATTTTGGGTGAATTGAATGATCCCGAAGCGAGCATTGATCGGCAATTGGTGGAGCAACGCGATGGTCTCCTCTTTGATTTTGCTGAGGGAGACTCCACGTTTGCGTGCCTTGTTCAACACGCTTGCCGACACATCGAAGATCAAGAGGATCCGTTTGCCGGTCGACTCGATTCCCATGAAGCTGAAGCTTGACTTGATCCCGCCAGGTCCACCACCTCCCACCACGCCAGCCGCCATGCCGCTGCCGAGTCCGGCGGTCCCAGTCAAGGTTGCCACTTGATCGGCAAGAATCTCCGCGGGATCGAGGGGCAACAATTCATCCAGGGGCAGCTTCGGAACTTCAGGGAGGGCCAGGGGTCCAGGGCGAAGACTTTGCAACTTATCCGTGAAACTCGGCTTCGGAGCCATCCCATCAAACGCCGCCATATTCATGCTGTGCTCGCGGTCTTGCACTGGGACGCGGATGTCCTTGGTTACGGTGAACTCCGCCGCAGGTTCTGCGAGAAATCGAGCGATGATGACAATGCCGGCGATGATGCCAGCGGCCACATGGATTCCGACGCTCGCCAGCACGACCACCAAAACAATACGCCTCCGCTGTTCCTGACGGACAATCTCCGGATTGGATGCGACTATGGCAGCCATTATTCCTCTTCCGACGCCGCGAAGGTGACGCCACGGATACCTGCGCGCGCACATGCGTTGAGGACATCGACAATACGCTGGTGCTCCGAATTATCAGCGGCATCAACCGTGATCAGGGCTTCGCTCTTGTTAGCTTCAACGGTTTCTTTAAACCGCGTCAGGGTCTTTAGCAGAGCAGGCAGTTCCCGGCTCTGCGGTTCGTCCATTAGCAGATCGTTGAGCACAATTTGGCCATCCTCGAGAATGCTGATGCGCTGCTCATCAGGGATCTCCAGACTCTCCTCCTGCGCGACCGTTCCCGGCAGCGTCATGTTGATGTCGGCTTCCGGCTGAACCGGTTTCGCGGTCAAAATGTAAAAGAAAAGCAGAAGAAAGCAGACGTCGATCATCGGCGCGATCTGCATTTCGATCTGGGGGTGTTCGGTTCTCCTCACGGCTGGCGAACTCCAAAAATTACTTCGATCGCACCTGCGTCGCTGGCGATGCGCATGACTTCCTTGATCTGTTTGCCTGGCGTCTTCGCATCGGCCCGAATGTAGAGTTTGAGGGGCGGATAATCCTGGAAGCGCTGCTGAAGATGACCGGTCAGCTCTTTGGAAGAGACCGGCTGATTGCCCGAGAAGAGCTGGCCATTTTCATCAATGTTGATGACGTCGCGATCTCCCATCTCCTCCGGAATTTTTCCGGATGCCGCCGTGGGAACGCTGATATCGAGAAGTTTGGTATCCTTGGTGAGCTTGCCGGAAAGCATGAAAAAGAAGAGGAGAAGCAAGGTCACATCGATCATCGGCGCGATTTGCATGCCGACTTCGTCGTGCTGGACCCGGCGCATACGACGGCGTTCCACCGACATCGCAACGCTCAAGCTTGATCCGGCACTTCTTCCGGCGCGAACTCCTTGGCAGCGACGGTCTGTCGCGCGTGCGTCGCAGCCTCTACCGCTTCGCCGGTGAACAGGTCCAGAAGATGCGAAAGCGCCTTGTGCACGTCGGCCATGTTGGCGGAAACCTGCCCGCGAAAGAAAAAGTAGAGGAACATTGCCGGAATCGCGAGGAGGAGGCCTCCTCCCGTAGCCACGAGAGCCTCGCCGATACCCTTGGCCAGGTCGGCCGCTTCCGCCTTACCTGCGGTCAGCGCTCCGAAGCTGGTGATCATTCCCGAAACCGTCCCCAGCAAACCGATCATTGGCGCGAGAACGGCAAAAGTGTTCAGATAATTGACCACGACCATCATCTTAGTCTCAGAGCGAAAGCAATCGTCGGTGATTGAATTTTCCATGGCGGTCTTGTTGAACATGTCGCGTTCATAGTTTGCCTTGGTCAGGGCAGTGGCGAGCGCGTGCGTAAACGGGCCTGGGTTCGCCTGGCAATACTCGTAAGCAGAGGCAAGATTTCGTCGCGCCATGAGCTCGCTAAGATGCGTGACGATCTGCGCGGGCATCATCTTTGCCTTGCGATACATGAGGGCGCAATAGGTCCCCAAAGCGAGAGTCGCCACCGAACAGAGCGCGATCACATGCATAACCGGCCCACCTTCGCGGTATAAATCGAGAAGACTCTTGGTAGTCTCCACTTCGGCTGCCCTGGAAATAACGGGCAGCCCAAAAAGGATAATCAGAGACAGGCAGAGTGAGGATCTAAGGTTCGATGTCGGTTTCATGGTCGTTCTTCACAGCATCGGGGAGAGTGTCGATGAAGGCGGTTGCTCGTTGCGCATAGCTCGTTTCAGGATAGATAAAGACAAGGTCTCGCGAGACCTCAAGCGCTTGTTTGAAATCGCCGGCCGATTGACAGATCTGCGCGACAGCCCAAAGCCCGCGGGAAGCCACCTCGCTCTCTGAGCCATAGAAGAGGGCAGGATAGAGGTAGAGCTGGAGCACTTGGTCATACAATCGGTTTCGTTCGGGAATCGCAAAGGGATCTTCCGCCCAGCGCGGATTGTCGGCTATGAATTTGTCGAAGGCGCGATGAGCCGCCTGAGCGAGAATATACTTGGCTTCGATGAGGACCGCCGGATCTGCCGAAGTTCGCGCAATTCCCTGCGCCTCGACGACGGCTTCCTGCACGTGATCCGTCGCAATCATCGCACGCAGCCGACCCTGCCTGGCCCGGATCCTCGCGTCCTCATCCCATGAGTTTGTTTCGATGACCCTGAAGATTTCCAACGCGCGGCCGGCGTTCGCGCGGTCCCCGGCATTCAAGAGAAGGTTTCCATAGCAAATTCCGATTTGGGCGACGCGCGACTTAGGAATCGAAAGCCAAAGACCTGCCTTATCCCAGAGAGCTTTAATATCGGACATGTCCGTCGCTGTCGCACTCTTCAGCTTCTGAGCTGGCACTTCATCGGAAGAAAACTCAACTCGCTCGATATGCGATATTGCGACCGTGACCGAGGCAAAGACCGGCGGCGCATCTGCTGATGCCCCTTGAAGGTGCGGCAGGAATCGCCGCAATCGAATGGTCCGTCCATCAAATCCGGCAATCTTGCCGGCGATGGCCTCGCCTTGGCGCAAGAAGATGGTATCCTGTCCACTTTGCGGATCCTGGCTCCGCACGTTCACTGCAAAGAAAAGAGCGAGCATGAACAAGCCAGAAAGAAGTGCCAGGCGGTTCATCCCTCTGCAGATGGGGCTTGCTCGTGCGGCGATTTACCTCTAAGCAACTCCAGCCGGCGGCGCGCCTTTGAAGTTTCCTCAAACCCGGCGAGATCTTCTCGCTCGGCGAGTTCCTGGTAGGTTCTGTAGGCGCTTAGTTCATCATTGAGTTTCTCAAAAGCTTCGCCGCTGCGAAAGTATGCTTTCGCTACCCATTCGCGCCATCGTCCATACATCACGTAGAGGCGCTGAAAGTAAGGAATAGCGAGCTCAGGTCGCGAATCGCGCATGTGCGCTTCGCCAATCAGATAGAGCGCCTCTGCCTTCTCCTTTCCCTTGGAGTATTCGCTTGCGAGAAGCCTTTCGAGAACCTCTCGGCTCTCTGCACCTCGCCCGCTCGCCTGAAGAATTTGCGCGCGAGAGAGCATCACTTCACCGAGCAGTCGTGAACCGACGACTTCACGCTCGAAACGCTCGAATAGCTGCAATGCAGCGTCCGAGTTTCCGCGCTTGATCTCGGCCTTTCCGATCGCCGCCAGCGCCCGGTCTTTCTGCGCCGCTCGCGGATTCCATTTGATGAGATCGCGATAGAGCTTTTCCGCCTCGTCCTCTCTCCCCACCGCTAGGAGAGCATCGGCGCAATCAGCAAGGATCACAGGATTGTCCGCTTGCACGTTGAGTCGTTTGGCGACTTCGAGGAGAGCGGATTGCGCCTGTGCTGGGTCGCGTTTCCGCAACGCGACCGCCTCGGCCCAAGCGGCCCGTATCGCAAGCGTCTTCCTTCCGGCTTGCTCAGCATCGAGCCGCAGATTGCGAAGTCGCGTGCCAAGTCTGGCTTGTTCATCATCGCCTTGGTAGAGCTTTGCAATCGCGGGAAAGAGGTCTTCCACCGAATGGATGGTAGCGTCATTGCCATATTCGCTAATTGCGCTCCAATAGACGTCGCGAGCTCGCTCCGGAGAACCTTGCTGGCGATACACCCATCCAATCCAGTAGAGAGCCTCGGCGACACGTGGATTTCGCGGATTCTCTGCCGTGAACTGAGCCATATGGCTGAGAAGCTTTTCGTGCTGTTCTGTAAGCTTGAATGCCTTGCCGATCTTGAAGACTCCCTCAGTATGCAGCTGGTCGTTTTTCTTGGAAATACTGCGGAAGACAATGACGGCCTCCTCAATCCGCGCTTGAGTCATCATTGCGTCGCCGAGCAATAGGCGCGCTTCATCGCATTCCGCTGCCGTCGAGTGCTCGCGCAGAAAGGATTCAAGCTCGCGGATACTCGTTCCGTAATCTTTCGTTTGCTGGGCGCTATAGGCTTTTCTAAAGGTCGCGCTCGCGTCGTAACGGCCGCTCTTGAAAGTGCTAAGATATAAGTCCATTACCTCGCGGGCGCGCGCAAATTCTCGCTGCAGCGACAAACCGATTCCACGCCAATAGAGAGCATCTTCCCTAAGATCATGCTCCGGATATTGCTCCTCAAATCGCTCGAACTGCGCGATGGCTTGTCGGTAATCCTCAGCCTGCAACAGCGAAAAGGCCGCCATGAAACGAGCACGTGGAGCGTACTCCGAAGTAGCGTAGTCGTTGCCAAGTGCTTCAAAGATTTTCGTGGCTTCACGATATTGGCTGTTTCTTTGTTCGGCCATCCCTTGCAAATAACGGATCAGGGGGATCTGGCCAGACTTGGAGAACTTTCTGGTGAAAGTATTTGCGGCCTCAGTGACTTTGGTCCAAGCCTCGATCTCGAACCAAGATTGCACTAGATTCGCGGCGGCCGACTCCACGATTCGGTCAGGCGGCAACTCCTCGATCATTCGCTTCCAGGATGAGGGCCGCTTCACGATAACGCCGCATCGCTTGATAGGCCGCAGCGAGACGCAGGCGAACCGCCGCGTCGAAGTTCTCGATCTTACGCAAGTTCTCAATCTCGCGATTCAGCTTGGAGATCAATTGCTCAAAGAGTATCCGGGCATAAGGATCACCCCGTGGACCTGTTTCCGCGGCCTGAAGTTTGGATTGGAGATCCTTCAGACGAGCCTGCTGATGATCAAGCAGGCGGTTAGAGCTCCAGATGACGCTGTAGGCAAATGATCGCGTCTCGAGGTCGATTTCGTTCCAGGTAGCGTGAGCCAAGCTCAAACGTTAGGGTTTGAAAGGTCACTAACTGGAGGAGCTCTCCCATACGCGGAAACTCTTCTTTGACGACTTTGAGTGCCTCATCATCCTTCCCGGCTTCGAGTAAAGCATGAAGCTGCAGGGTTGTTGCGCGTCCACGGCTGGTCGAAGCAAGTTTTGTTTTGATCTGCGCGTAGTAGTCGGCCGCCTCGCCCGGTCTTCCCTCCTGGAGGAGACAGGTCCCGACAAGCAGCCGCGCCTCGGGTATTCTTAGGATCGGAGGGAAATCGGCGAGCATAACCGGCGTTTCCCTCGAGTCCGGGAGGGAATTGGCTGAGGAAGTCTTCCAGCGTCTTCCGGGCCTGAGGGTCCTGTTGATTGATTTCGCAGACCCCTTTCCAAAAGAGTAATTCCTGCGCCTGCGCGCGATCGAGATCCAGATTCTTTTCGAACGCATCTTTAATCGCCTGGTAGGCTTCCGTGAATCGCTGCAACCGCAGCAGGCACATCGCCAGCGGGTAGTACGTTTGCCTAATAGCTGTCTGCGCATCCGGCGAGGATCCGAAATCGTCTATAAACCTTCGATAGAGCTCGGCAGCCTCACTATATCTGGCGTTGGCATAGAGGGAAGCGGCATTGACCACGAACTCGTCGGCGGTAAGCTCGCCTTCGGTCTCCTCCGCGAGTGACCAGGTCGCGACAATGCCGAAAAGGACGGCAAAGCAGACTGGCACACGCAGGCATTGCATTGAAGAATGTGCGTCGGTGGTAGCATGCAACTTGGAGAGTGACAATCCTGACGTAGAATCAAGGAGAGTGATCACTTCTAATTCTGCCGACATTCAGCTCCTGGAGGAGCGCGTTGCGCGATTCATCCGGTTCGGGGAGGGCTCCTTCGAAGAACTCCTCCTTGCGGCGCATTCTTTCCAGCGAATCGCCTGCGCGTCCTATGGCGCGTATTGCTCGAATTTCGCGATACCCACCAGCTGGTATGACATTCCGGCGATCCCTCTTGCCGCATTTCGTCAGGCGCCTATCCGCTCGTTTGCCCCGACACAAACGCTTCGCTCGTTTCGCACGAGCGGGACCACCGGAGAAGGCTACGGCGAGCACTACTTTCGAACACTCGAACTCTACCGATCAGCGGCGCTGACCGGATGGCAATATGCCGGCTTGCCCCAGGGCAATCTCTTCTGTCTAATGCCTTCTCCCGACCAAGCCCCCTACTCGTCGCTAAGCTGCATGGCGGGCTGGCTTGCTGCCCGCGAGCGCTTCTTCCAAGGAGAGTGGGACCGGCTTTTGGAGGCAGTGTCGGCGGAGCGAAAGCCGCTGGTCCTCTTCGGCACCGCGCTAGCCCTCCTGAATTTTTTCGAGTGGTTGGGAGACCGTCAGCTGGAACTTCCGAGCGGCAGTGTGGCCGTAGAAACCGGCGGGTACAAAGGAACAAACCGAAGCCTATCCAAATCAGAGCTTTATTCATCATTTCAGAGGCACCTCGGACTCGACGCCAATCAAATCTGGAACGAATACGGCATGACGGAACTCAGCTCACAATTCTATGCGCAAGGCTTGCGAAACCCGCATCGCGGCGCAGCATGGGTGCGCGCACGCGTGATCGATCCGGAAACGGGCAACGAGTCCGCCGATGGCGAAACGGGAATATTACGAGTGTTTGATTTGGCAAACGTGGGTTCGTGCTGTGTCCTCCAAACCCGCGACCTGGCCATCCGACGCGGCGCAGACTTCGAGCTTATTGGCCGCGATCCCGCGGCTCTGCCACGCGGTTGTTCCCGCACTGCTGATGAGATTCTCCGCCAATGAAGACGGTCGAGCGTGCGGCCATCCTGGCAAGCGCAGCGGAATCTTTCCCTCTCTTAGGGTCGGTCACGACAGATCAACTCATCGATCTGGTTCAATTGGAACTTGGACACCCTGAGATTCTCGATGGATTCCGTCCATACGCAGGGGGGTTTAGCCGCGCGGTTCCCAACGATCCGCTTCTTCATGTGATTAGTGGTAATACGCCTCACGCGGGTCTGCAAAGCCTGATCCGGGGACTGCTTCTCGGCGCGCACAACCTTGTCAAGCTGCCTTCAGGAGGCCTCCGTGAGATCGAGGATTTCATCGAGTTGTTACCCGCTTCGCTAACAGGCAAAGTGGAGACAACGGTTGACTTGCCGGACCAATGGCTGTCGGAATCCCATACTTGTATCGTCTTCGGATCCGACGCGACGATCGCACATTTTCGGCAAAGATTGCCCGCGGAGACGTCATTCGAAGCGCACCCCCATCGGATAAGCCTGGGCATCGTCTTCGAGGATCTGAACGATTCGACGTTCCTGGCCGCCGCGGACGTCGCCCGCTTTAATCAGAAGGGGTGCCTTTCTCCACATGACATTTATGTCGCCGGTGATGCAAAAAACTATGCCGCTCGACTAGCGGATGCCTTAGCTCAATTTGAAGGGCAAGACCCGCGGGGAGAGATCACCGCACTGGAAGCCGCCGAAATCGCCGATATTCGGGCAAACTATAGATTCCGCTCTGCAAACGACCCGCGCGTTGCGCTCTGGGAGAGCGAGCATTCAACCGCCTGGACGGTTATTTATGAGGAGGATACCTGGTTCGCGAGTTCTTGCCTGAATCGACTCGCCTTCGTGAAGCCATTGCCCGGCGACCTGGCCGGAGCCCTCGGTCCGGCATTGCCGTGGTTGGCAGCAATCGGCATTTGGCCGGCGACCCCAGAGAATGCCGAGCGCGCTGCACGGCTGCAACCTTCGCGGATCTGTCCGCTCGGGGCAGATGCAAAATCCCCCCTTTTCGTGGCATCAGGAAGGTCGCCAAACTTTGGCTCCGCTCGTCCGATGGGTTGATTTTGAACCGAATCTGCGATAATAGCCGCTTTCTCCCGTGGCAAAAGAAGAGTCGATTCTTACCGAGGGCGTCGTCGTGGACGTCTTGCCGGGAACTATGTTCCGGCTGAAATTGTCGAACGGCCATATCGTGCTTGGACATATCTCTGGGAAGATGCGCAAGAATTTTATCCGAATAGTCCCTGGAGACCGAGTCAGCGTGGAGATCTCGCCTTACGACCTCAGCAAAGCCCGGATTATCTTTCGGGAACCGGAAGCCCCCTCGTCAGGCAAGTCTTGAGGATCCCAAGGATATGAGTCGAATTTCCGCGAACACGCTGGCCGTCCTTTTTTGCGAAGCGGCAGAACGTTTCAAGGAATTGCCGGCCTTCGCCACGAAAGACTCTTCGGGAGTCTACCAGCCGACTTCGTTCAGGCAGCTCTACGAAGACGGGCTCGCACTTGCGACCTCGCTCATCGACTTGGGGCTGAGACCGCGAGAGCAGGTAGGCCTGATTTCCGATAACCGACTCGAATGGATCTTATGCGATTACGCTGTCATCCTTTCCGGTTGTGCCGACGTTCCGAGAGGAACAGACATCACGGCGGCGGAAATGACCCACATCTTGACGCATTCCGACGCGCGTTTTGTCTTTGTCGAAAACGCAGGTACGCTTGAGAAACTTGATCGCGTCCGAGGTTCAATCCGCGGTGTGGAAAAAGTGATCCTCATGGACGCAAATGCCCGGGCGCCGGCCACTGTTCTCCGGCTCCAGGATCTGCTTGCTACCGGAAAGAAGTTGCGCGAGGCCGGCGATCGCCGCGCGGAGGAACGAATCGAGCAGACTCGTTCCGAGGACCTGTTTACCATCATCTACACCTCAGGCACGACCGGCACCCCCAAAGGAGTTCAGCTTACGCACGCCAACATGACGTCGCAGGTGCGAAACCTGCCCTTCGAGCTGTCGCCGAGCGATCGGGCCCTGACCATTCTTCCGGTCTGGCATAGCTATGAGCGCGTCTTCGAGATGGTGGCAATCTCGATGGGAGTCTGCACCTACTACACCCACCTCCGCACCATCGGCGAAGACTTGAAAACCGTCCAGCCCACCGTGATGGCTTCAGCGCCGAGACTTTGGGAGAATCTCTACCAGAAGTTAATGGATCGTATCGATCAAGCCCCGCCGATCCGCCAAAAGCTCTTTCATGCAGCGCGGTTTTGCACGTGCCACGTAAAACGTGCCGAACGCTTCTTCTTAGGCCAGGAACTCGATCTGCAGGGACGTCAGCCGATCGAGAGACTCGCGCGCGGCGTCGGCCATCTGACCCGCTGGGTAACACTCCACCTTCCGTACCGCGTGCTTGACAAACTCGTCCTGGCCAAGCTTCGCGCGGCCGTTGGCTGCAGCGCATTTCGCGGCACCATCTCCGGTGGAGGCGCCTTGCAACCTCACGTGGATGAGTTTTTCAATTTCATAGGAATCCCTGTGCTCGAGGGCTACGGACTGACCGAGTCATCACCGGTGCTGGCTGTGCGCACTTGGACGAACCTCGTCATCGGAACTGTCGGTCCCTTCTATCCGGAAACAGAAATCCGAATCGTGGATCTTGAGAGCGGGCGAGTCCTGTATCCCGACCGCTCGCGGGCTGATCGAGGTCGTGGGCGTGCAGGTGAAATTCATGCCCGCGGACCTCAGATCATGCTGGGATACTACAAGGATCCCGAGGGCACCGCCCGTGTGCTTCACGATGGCTGGCTGAGGACCGGCGACATTGGAATGGTGACCTTCAACGACTGCTTGAAGATCGTTGGACGTTGCAAGGACACCATCGTGTTGCTCAATGGCGAAAACGTCGAACCGCTTCCAATCGAATCCAAGCTGACCCATTCCTCATTGATCGATCACTGCATGCTGGTGGGCCAGGATCAGAAACATCTCGGCGCGTTGATTGTGCCCGCCCTCGACGGCTTTCGAAGCGAAGGCTTGCTCGCCGCGAATCTTCTTGAGCTCGCCGCCAGTCCCAAAGCTCGAAGTATCATGGAAAGTGAGATCCGCAGGCTCATCAGCCTGGAAGCAGGTTTCAAGAGCCACGAACGCATCGCCGACTTTCGTTTCGTCACCAAACCGTTTGAAGCCGGTCAGGAAATGACAGCTACTTACAAGCTGAAACGTCACGTTATCGCCAAGCAGTATGCTTCTCTAATCGACGAGATGTTTCCCAAGCAGCACGCCATGCGCTCGTCTTAGAACGATCCCCACGGAGCATTCCGAAAAAAAATCGAATCCTTACTCGCTCGGAGCCGACGCAATACGAAGTCGCCGAGCAAGCCCAAGCGCGACATCAACGCTCGGCGGTCGAGCGGCGTAGCGTATGGATGGTCACCTCTGAAGGACAATTGAAGCGCGCTGGAACACCACTCGCACCAGTTCCGCGCGATGTGTATCCGAGCAGCGACCCATGTTGCCAGGGACCGGCCAAGAACCGTCGCGGAACCGGCGCATTTCCAATGATTGCGAAGCCGCCGGGAAGGCAAAGCTGTCCACCATGCGTATGCCCGCTGAGCATGAACGCGAAACCAAGCTTCTCCGCTTCGACATAAGTCTCCGGGCTATGGCTTAGCAATATCGCGGTCTCGTCCGGCGAGACTCGCTGGCGGGCTTTTCGCAAATCGTGCGTGTGGAAGAAGTGCGGATCATCGACGCCGCAAATCCAAAGGCGGGCGCCGTCCCGCTCAATGGGCTCGGCCTCGTTGAGGAGCACGGTCAATCCGATAGCCTCCAGGAAGGCCACTTTCTCGATGAAGTCGTGATTGCCTAAGATGGCGAAACGCGGATCGCGAACGTGAAGCGCAAGGCGCGCCATTAGCTCCAGGGACTTGTCGTGCTTTTGGGCAATCTTGTTATGATAGTCGCCGGTCAAGAGCGCGACGTCGTAGGCGAGCCCATCAATCTTTTTGATGATGATATCCACCAGGGCGGGGTCCAAATCGAGGTGGAGATCCGCCAATTGCATGAGTCGAAAGCCGTCAAACTGGGGAGGCAACTGCGGCAAGATCACATCGTTTTGCACCACTTGGACATCGAGGAAGTTCCGCTTGCCGACCTGGTCGAGGCCAGCGAGCTCGAGCGAATGCCAGACGAGCGCGTCCATCGGAATGATTCCCTCAAACATAAAGAAACCCTTGCCCTGGTGAACTTCGCGAGCCCAGAGGCTGGCTTGCTTGCGAATTCTTCTCTCGAGGGTCTTCCTGCCCATGCGCTCCGCCAGCTTCCGATAGTCGGTATGCCCCGCCGCCTCTGAAGGATCCATCATTACTTTCTGATAGCAGGAGCGAAATTCCTGCCGCTCACAAGCCGAAAAAAGTTGTTTTTCAAGCTGGCTCTTCGAAATCTCTTTTGCAATGCGGCGCTTCCTCCTGACAACGTGTCTTCTTCTCTTTGCTTACGACTCGCCAGCGGAAACTCCGACACCAACTCCGCTGTCGACACCGACGGTATCCACAACAGCGGATCCCTCGCCAAACCCGGTTTCGATTGTGCCAACGCCCTCCCCGGCCGCGAGCCCACCGCCACTGGAAACACCACAAGCCACACCGAGTGCTGTCGGCGAAGGGAAGATATCTTATGAGGGGACTTGGACGGTCACGGATGCACGAGGGCCGGTTTTCGATGTTATTGTTTTCAAGAACGGACAAGCGGTTACCAACTGGATAAAAGGCCCCGCCGGAGCTCGCGGGGAGCGCGGCTACTGGCGCTCCGATCAACAACGCCTGACGATCGTCTATACGAACGGCTTTACGGATATCATCCAACCCGCCGAGGGCAAATTCTCCTACTGGCGATATGAGGCCGGCGCAGCGCTGGACGCAACGCCGATTGTCCACGCAGAGGCCAGACGTTTGGAGAATAGTCAACTTGCACTCATTGGGGTGTGGCGTCTGAATCAGGAACCAGACGGCTCGCATCTCTACATCGCTCTTCAATCAAACGGCAGCGCCTTTTCCACCATCAACGGGACCACGAGCGGAAAATGGAAGCCGAACGAAAGCGGCGCACTCTGCGAATGGCCCGACGGCTGGATCGATCAAATTGAACGTGGCACCGGTGGGTGGCAAAAACGTTCCTGGATCGGTTCAGCCACCGGCGCCCCTGCCGATCTCTCGCCGGCTACTCGCGTAGGCGAGACGCGCTTCTCGATCGAACCTTAGAACAGCGGAGATCGCACCGGGTGGGGTCTACTTGGCGGGCGAACGTTGAAGTTCCAGCTTCGGGGCGGTCTCGTGATGCCAAGGATTCTCCGAAAAGCCGGAAGCTTCGATACGCGCTACGTGATCGCTGGCCAGCTTGATCACTTGGGAAACATCCAACCCCATGTGGCTCGGCAAGTACGGCGAGAGATTTCGCGTCGCCAGGGCAAACAACCTCACCGCCGGGCGCATCCGCCGCCCGTCGGTCGGATGCCACGGGCGAGCAAACTGCTTCTTCAAATGGACGAAGGCCCCTGCAAACTGAATAAGTCCTTTGAAGAACGCATGGTTTTCATCCTCACGTTGCAACCAGAGGTGCTCGAGCACGTCATGGGCCTCGTAATACTCCTGAGCATTGAAGCAGATGAAGTACGCCAGATAGCATGGATCGAAAGCTTCTGCTTCGAGGCCGAAAGACTTTACATAAGCCTCGATACGCTCTGCCTTTTGCAGCGGTTGTGTTGCCATCCTTCGACAGGATAAAGCCGCGGCGAGGCGCCTTCTACTGCTTTCCTTCGAGCTTTTTTACTCGTTCGTAAAGTTTGTCGATATTGTTCAAGAGCGCCAGGTTCCTCTTGTATTCTCGCATTGGCCTGGCTGGAACACCGACCAGAATTTCGCGCGGCGGCACGCTTTTTGTGATCGCACCCATGGCAGCGGCGATTGCGCCATCACCAATCTCGATATGGCCGTTGACGCCAACCTTTCCGGCAAGGGTCACATTATTTCCGACCCGCGTGCTCCCCGAAATTCCAACCTGCGCGCAAATGACAGTGTGCCGACCGATGGTAACGTTGTGGGCAATCTGCACCAGATTATCGATCTTCACACCCTCCTGAATCCAAGTCCGTCCGAAACGGGCGCGATCCACGGTTGAATTGGCTCCGATCTCGACATCGTCGTCGATCTGCACAGTGCCAGTTTGAGGAATTTTCTGCTGCCGGCCGTCGCGAAATTCATAGCCGAACCCGTCAGATCCAATGATCACGCCCGGATGAAGAACAACCCGATTGCCGATGAGGGAACGCTCGCGAATGGTGACGTGCGAATACAAGCGGCACTCCTCGCCAAGCACTGCGTGATGTCCGATGTAGCCATGGGCGCCAACGATAGTCCGGGCTCCAATGCGCACACCGCTTTCGATAACGGCGAACGCTTCAATGGTCACTTCCGCGCCGATCTCAACATCAGCTGCCACGATCGCGCTCGGATGAATGCCCGGCGCAGGGCAGATCGGCGCAGGGGCAAATACCTCGAGCAATTTGGCGAAGGCCTCCCCCGGATTGTCGACCCAGACGCGCGTGGCGCGAACCTCTTCCGCAAAACCATGCGGGACCAGGACAGCCGTGGCGTGCGACTTCCTGAGCGCCTTGAGGTACTTCGGACTTCCATAGAAGGAGAGGTCCCCCTCATTAGCATCATCGAGCGAAGCGACCCCGACGATCAGTGTCTCGTAATTTTCCGGAGCCACCCAGCCGCCAACACGCTCTGCGGCCTCGCGAAGCCTCATGACTTCAATTTGCCGCCGAGGATGGCTTAGGGGCGTTCTTATTCAAGATCGAGATGATTTCGTTGCTGAAATCGAGGTCAGCACGCGAATAAAGCACTAGCGGAACTTGCCCCATGCTGACACCGGTCTTGTCCAGCACCAAATCATATCCGGCCGTCTTAACTTTTTCGTTCACGACCTTCATGATGTCGTCGACGATATCCTTGCGCATGCGCATGAACTGCTCCTGAAGCTGACGCTCCCGAGTCTGGCGGAACTCTGCAATTTCGCGGTCCAGATTGCGTGCCTCTTGGACCTTCTCGTCGCGTTGCTTCGACAATTTCTCCTTCCCATCCTTACTCAGCTCAGGCTTCTCGATCTCCTGATTTGTCTTATTGATCTCTTCCATGGCCTTTTTCAAGGTCTCGAGGCGTTCATCGAGTTCCTTCTTGGCTGCGGCCCGCGCATCGTTGATCTTTGCTTCAGCGTCCTTGGTTTTGAAATAGGCCGTGAACACCTGGTTCATATCAACAGTGCCTAGCTTAAACTGGGCATTGGCGGCAGAGCTGACGGCGCAAAGCGCAGCCGTGCAGAGGAGGGTGGATACTATGGATTTACGCATTGTATGGAGTAAGCGAGAACCGGCAAAGTTCAAGTAGGATTCCAATTGGACCTATTTGAACCAGGACTGTTCAAAATTGGTAGCCGATATTAAAATTGAATTTGCCTGGAGGGCCGTTGAAATCGTCGTAGATGATCGGGTACCCGTAATCGAAGCGAATTGGACCGATGGGCAAGTCGAGCCGCAACCCAATACCGATGTCCGCATTCAGGTTTGAAGCGCTGAAGTCGTAAGCATCGGGATTAACGAAGCCAAAGTCACCGAAAATCGCAAAGCGAACTCGGGAAATGATCGGGAAGGTAACCTCGACCGTCGAGTAAGCCAACGAACCGCCGCCAATTGGATTGTTAAATTCATCAACCGGTCCGACTTCCCGGAAATCGAATCCGCGAAGGTTGTTGGAGCCGCCCAGGTAGAGGCGATCGAAAATCGGCACCTCATCGCTCCCGCCCCAGGTATCGACCACGGCAATCTCGCCTTTGAGAAGCAAGATTATGTCGAACGGCAAAAGGATATATTTGGCGCTCTCAAGGGAAATGCCATAGTCCTGCACATTGCCGCCGAGTCCGCCGCCCGCGATAAAGCCTGTAAATTCGATAACTTCTCCCCGGCGTGTGAGGAATAAGCTGTCGCGGGTGTCCCAAATCAAGCCGCCGGTAACCGCGCTCCTAGTATAATTACCGGCCGCGTCTTGAATAACCTGACCGGCGTCATCTTCGTCGACGTTGAAGATGCGAATACCTTCGATTCGATATTCCAAGCGCCCGGAGAGGCTTCGCCATAGGTCCTTGCGGGCGGAGAAGGCCGCTCCATAGTTGGTTTGGTCGTAAACGTCCGAAAGGTAGTTGGCTTCACGATAGTAGCCCTCCACTCCCACCGCCAGTCTGTAGCCGAGGAACCATGGCTCGGTCAGCGCAGCGATGAAATCACGGCGCTCCAACCCATACTGGCCGCGAATGCGAAAACGTTGTCCGCCGCCGATAAATCTCGGCCAGTTGAATAAATCGAAGTTGGACTGCTGGAGTTCCGCGAATCCGACGAGGCTATCGATAGTGCTGAATCCCGCGCCGAAGTTAAAGGAACCGGTCCGCTTCTCCTCCACGATCACATTCAGATCTTTTCGCCCGGGAACAATGGTGTCGGACGGCGACGTTTCAACGCGCGAGAAGTAGTTGAGATTCTCGAGGCGTTGACGGCTGACGGTCACCAACGTGGTATCAAACACGTCACCGGGTTTCACGGCCAACTCGCGCCGAATCACGCGATCCTTCGTCCGGGTATTGCCCTGAATGTTGACCAAGTTCACATAGGACTGCACGCCTTCGTCGATGCGATAGATCACATCCACCGCGCCTGGTCCGGCAGGAACGATCTCGGGGACGGCGAGCATATCGACATACCCGCGCGAGCCATAGAAATCGCGCAAGGTTTTCAAGTCATCCCCCATCCCCTTCGGTGTGAAGAGCGAGCCATCCACCATCTTCAGCCGGAGCTTGATTTCATCTGACGGAACGATGTTTACGCCTTCCAACTTGACGGTGTTCACGCGATACTGGATCCCCTCGACCACCGTGATATTCAGCTCCACTCCATTGCCCTCGAGCGGCACGGTTTGGACGTCGGTCACTTCGGCATCGGCGAAGCCGCGGTTCTGATAAAGTGTTCGAATAGCCGCGCGATCTTCGTCCATTTGAGCGGGAACCAATTTTCCGCTCCTGTTGAGGAAGGAAAGAAGGTTCCAAGGACGCGTCTTCATGACCTTGATGAGGTCTCGCTTTCTGACGCTCTCATTGCCGAAGAAATTGATTCTCCTGACGACCATGCGTGGTCCCTCGGAAATCTGAAAAAAAACGCGGACCTGGTTGGTCCCGGCGATCTCTTGGATGCGATATTGGACGTCGACTTCGGAGTAGTTGCGATCCTCGTAGATTTTCAGGATCTTCTGGCGGTCCGATTCGAGCCTTTCCTCGCTGAGAACCTCGCCAACTTTCGAGCTCACCTCGCGTCGCACGCGGCGAACCGGGATCTGCTCGGCGCCTTCAATAATTATCTCCTGGATGACGGGTCGCCCTTGCAACAGAACGGTTACCCTCACCCCATCCAAATACGGCTCGGCAAAGATGCGCACGTTCGCCACGCCACCGGTGGCATAGAGAGCGCGAATGTCGGCCTCGGCATTGCGCTCGCTATATGGCTGCCCAATTCTAGTGGCAAGGTTGTCAATCACACGCGCCTTGGAAATCGACGGCGGGCCGACATACTCGACGACGATGTCGCGGACGATTGGCGCGGGTTCTTGCGCCAAAAGTGGCAGACAGACCGCGAACACGGCCACCAGCAACGCAATATCTCGACAGAATCTCATGGTAGGCAGGCAGCCGCTCCCGCGAGCACAGGGATCGGCCGAACTCGCAGTGCATGGCGAAACGAGAGGAAAACGTCAAGTCGCGTTTTCATTAACAGCCAGGTAATCCTCTCCGGCAGGCCTACTTTTCTATCCCTCGATTTCTGCCGAACGGTCTGGTCCGACTCGGGAGGCTGTGAACATCTTCTGCGACCGATCGACGGACACTGAGATCTCCGCGAGCGCCAAGGGCACGCAGATTCGCGGCAAGCCTGAACAATCTGGGAACCCAGCACACCCACAAGACAGCGCTGAACGACGATTCTCAAAAACCAGCACCGACCAGTTTGAGGCGGGAAAAGGCATCGACGATCAGGAACGCTGCGTCTCAACTCCACGCGGCGATTCACACTTTCAACGTTCGGGTTCGGACGACGACATTGCGCGAATGACAAAGTCTCCCGCATGCCCCATCACTTTGCGTAGAACGATCGGATTGCCTGCACGACGGCCTCAATCTCTTCCTCTCGCAATCCGGGAAAGATCGGCAAAGCGACCGCTTCCCTGGCCGCGCGCTCAGCTTCCGGAAAGTCTCCCGCCTTGTAACCCAAAAAGGCAAAGCATTGCTGCAAATGCAAAGGCACCGGATAGTAAACGGCGTGTCCGATTTCCGCTTCCGTGAGATGCGACAATAATTCATCGCGCCGCTTTACCCGGATGACGAACTGGTGCCACGTGTGATGATTGGCGAGCCCGGTCCGTTTCCACGGTTCCGAGGGCAGTTTGACGTCGTCTCGCAGATCGGCAAGAGCGGCGGCGTAAAGGGAAGCGTTGCGACGTCGCGCGGCGTTCCATTCTTGCACAAAGGGCAGCTTGGCATGAAGGACAGCGGCTTGGATCGCATCGAGACGAAAATTTCCGCCAACGATCCGATGAAGGTAGCCTTGTTCCATTCCGTGGTTGCGAACGAGTCGAAGTTTCTCTGCGAGCCGTTCGTCGTGGCAGACGGCCATGCCGGCGTCACCCGCCGCCCCCAGGTTCTTGGTCGGGAAAAAGCTGAAGAAGGCAGCTTCAGCCATCGTGCCTGCTTGTGACGGCTTGTTCCTGAAAAAGCATTCTGCGCCGATCGCCTGAGCGGCGTCCTCAATGATCCTCAGCCGATAGGCCCGGGCCGCCTCATAAAGCGGATCCATCGCGCAGCACAGGCCAAACAGGTGAACTGGCAGCACCGCCCGGACGCGGTTGCCGCGCGCAGTGACCAGTTGGCCGTCACTTCCTGATGCGAGCTGCGCGAGGTATTCGAGCACCTTCGTCGAATCGATTTCGAATGTGTCGGGATCGACGTCGACAAAGACAGGCTCCGCGCCCGCTCGATGGATCGAGCCTGCCGTCGCAAAAAAACTGTAAGGCGTGGTGATGACGGCATCGCCGGGGCCGATCTGGAGGGCCATGAGGATGGCCAGCTGGGCATCCGTTCCCGACGACATGCCAATCGCATGCGCAGAGCCGGTGAAATCGCAAAACGCCTGTTCAAACTCCTCAACCGCCTTCCCGAGGATGAACTGCTGAGCGTCAAAGACCGATCGCACTCGCGTCTCGACCGCCGCTCGCACTCGCTCGTATTCACGGACGAGATCCAGCAAGGGTACGCGCACGCAGGGCTACTTGACTACGCCAAACTCAGCGCGGCGGTTCATCGCCCAAGCCGATTCACCGCTCCCCGGATCCGCGGGCATTTCCTCGCCAAAACTGACGGTCTGGATGCGTCCGCCGCTCACTCCTTGGGAAATCAGTGCATCGCGCACGGCCTGCGCCCGCTTTTCCCCGAGGCCGCGATTATATTCCTCCGTGCCTCGTTCATCTGTGAAGCCGGCAATGATCAAGGTATTGCTCATTGACTTCATCGCGGAGGCCACTCGCTGAATTTTCCCGCTTTCCGAGTCGGAAATTGCAGTACTGTCATACCAGAAATAGACGGGCGAGAATTGCCCGCGCGTCACATTGCTGCCGAAAAAGTTTGCTCCTTCGATGCGATCTGGAAGCGGGGTTCCTGAGACGTAGTCGCCTTCCACGCCAGCATAGGGACCGGTACCTTTCTTTTTGCACGCGTCGAAGGTGGCAGCGAGCAAGATCGTCACGCCGAGGGTCAACAGCTTTCTCATACTTCTCAATCGGAATAGGGACTTTGCTGAAACATTTCAACCCGCGAGAAGATTATTTGAGACGAGAATGCACACGATCGGCGCCTAGCGTGACCAGGTCGGTTCTGTCACCTTTCCAAGTCCGGTGACAATCGGGACCGAACGACCGGTCGGAACATCTAACAAAATCAGACTCGATCCCGAGCTGAAGATAATGTGCCGTGAGTCCGCTCCCCATACCGGATCCTCCCCGCTGGCGACAAGGTTCGTCGCGCCGCTCTGCAGGTCCTTCACCCCGATCGAAAATCCGCCGGTGCGCGCCGTAAACGCCACCCTCTTTCCGTCGGGTGACCAGCTTGGCTCAGTGCAGTAGTTATAACCTGTCGAGATGAGCTGCCCACTGCCTCCTCCCGCACCTATGCGAAAGAGCTGTGGGCTGCCTCGCTCGTCCGACGAATAGATGATTTGCGAACCATCCGGCGACCAAGTTGGAGATGATTCAACCCCTCTGGTGCTGGTGAGCCGGCGAGCCCCGCCGCCTCCTGCACCGATGACATAGAGTTCCGGATTGCCGTCCTTGCTGAGCGTGCAGGCGATTTGCGCCGCCATTGGGCGAGAAGGCCGCGCCCGAATTTGTCCCGGGAAACTTGATGATACGGCTGCGAGCACCCGAGCCAAGATCGATCAAGTAGATGTCTGCGTAGCCGCTCTGATAGCCGGTATAGGCAAGCTTGCTGCCGTTGGGAGCGAGCGCCGGAGCGACGCTGATCGAACTATCATGCGTCAATTGACGCACATTGGCTCCGTCATAGTCGGCCGTATAGATCTCTTTGCGTCCACTCCGAGTGGAGGCGAAGGCGATGCGGGAGCTGGCAATCCCTTTGTGGCCAGTGAGAGTCTCGACGATGTCGTCGGCAAATCGATGTGCCGCCAGCCGTGGACCACCAGAGTACGATTTCTGCAGCACAACGCTGCCGCGTTGGTCGGTAACTTGCCCCTGAAGAGTGCCTCCGGCCGACGATCCGCTGATCATGTAGCTGGCGCGCTCCGGTGGCGAGATACTAAACCATCCGGAGAGGTCGAGATCGTTCTGCAGCACCTTGGT
Source organism: uncultured Verrucomicrobiae bacterium (assembly GCA_963706955.1). GTDB lineage: Bacteria > Verrucomicrobiota > Verrucomicrobiia > Chthoniobacterales > Terrimicrobiaceae > DASTFP01. The sequence goes on from CAVPOC010000008.1 coordinate 331,882, forward strand.
CGACGCGGGACCCTCGCTTCCGCCAAGCGTTTGCAGGGCTACATTGGTCGTCTCGCCCTTGCGAATGGTTATGGTCGGTGCCTCCTGCCCGTGCAGGCCCGAGGCGATTAGAAAAAGAAGGATCGCAACACGCTTCATAAGGACTTTTTCCTGATTGGCAAAAGCGCGAGGGCTTTGCAACCTACGATTTGAACCTCCTGCCCACCGGGTAGGTTCCCAGGCTTGTCATCGATTCGGCCAGAGCTCCTGCCAGCCTAAGCGTGCGGGCGACTGTCGCAGTTTTCGGTGCGCCATCAATCTCCAGAAAAAATATATAGGTCTGCGGGTGACCGGGAACTGGACGCGATACAATGCGGGAAAGATTAACTTTCTGCCGGGCGAATGGGCCCAAAAAACGATAGAGACTGCCGCAGACATTCGGAAGGGCTGCGACGAGGGCCGTTTTTTGTCGCTCATCGTCGAACGCGGGCGGTTCCCCTCCGATGGTAAAAAAGTGGGTTACGTTAGGCGATCGGCCCATCGATGGGACTTCGAGCACCTCCAGTCCATAAACGTCGGCAGCGCCGGGCGAGGCCAGGGCTGCCGCTGTTTTGCTCGCGGAGGCCTTCCGAGCGGCGAGAGCCGTACTGGCCACCGCACGGACGCGCGCTCGCGGATGGCGTGCCTTCAGCCAGTCCGAGTGATGCTTGATCTGCACAAAGTGCGAATACACTGTCGAAATCACCCTTCCTGGTCGGCCGAGAAGTGCGATGCGCACGTCCATGGCCAACTCCTCGCGAATGAAAACGCGACCTGCATGGCGGATCAACAGGTCCACAGAGTCATATACGGTCCCCCCGCTGGAGTTCTCGATCGGCACAATCCCCAGAGCATCGGTCGAAGCGAGAACCCGGTCGAAGATCGCTTCAATGGTGGGACACGGCGTCAGGACCGCATGCTTTCCGAACCTCTTCCGAGCAAGAATATGGGAGAATGTCCCTTCGGGCCCGAGGTAGTTGACCGGTCTCACAGTAACCTTCTGAAGCCACAACCAATCGGTTGCAAGTGAACTCCGCTTGCGTGCATCGCGACGACAACTATTCTTGTTATCGAGCGCCCACAGCTCATCACTTCTTTATGCCTACTTACGTCTACGAAACGATTCCCGCCAAGAGGGGGAGGACCCCGAAGCGCTACGAGTTCAAACAGAGTATCAAAGACGCCGCCTTTACGAAGCACCCTGAAACCGGAGAGCCAATCAAGCGCGTCATCACTGGCGGCATCGGTGTGCTGACTTCTTCTTCGGCGGGCCCCGCTCATGCTCATGTCCACCGACCCTCCTGCGGATGCGGAGCCGGAGGCTGCCACGGCTGAGAGCCTTTGAACTTTCCTCATTTCGCTTCCAAGACGGCCAAGCAAGTAGCGAGAGCACCTAAAGAACATCGTTTGCAAGACGCTCGGGGGAGTGGCTAAAAAAAGCAACGCGCCGAGGTTTGCTGCGATTTGGCCGGGATCGCTTCGGAAGCTGAAAGGCTTGGGATTGGGAGCGCTTCTTCTTGCTTTGCCGGGCGTCGGCTGCGCGACCAAGTCTGCTCCACCGCCCGCAGGCGAAGAAGTTTCCACCGACCGCGCCACCCCGCCTTCTCAACCGCAGACCAAACGCCCGTTCCTGGTCGGAGCCTTTTCCTGGCTTCCGAAACTTTCCTTCCGGCGGCCGAAGCCTCCCCAGGCTCAGGTGCCCCGCCTCATCGGCGTCATCAAGATGGTTGATGAAGACGATCGCTTCGTCCTCATCGATGCCACCACCTTCCAAGGCGCCGGAGCCGGAGATCTCCTCATCTGCATCCGGGATCAAAAAGAGACCGCCAACCTCCGCATGAGCAATCTGAAAAATCCTCCCTTTCTCATCGCCGATATTGCCAGCGGAAAGCCCGCGCCAGGGGACCGCGTCGTTAAACCCTAAGCCCCCCGCAATCCCGATTGACAAGTTCTATTACGTTCTCCTTAATTCTAATGGGGTTAATCAATAGTCGTGATCGAACTGCAAAGACCTGAAGTCCGTCCCGATGTGGAACGGCTTGCGGACATCATGATGATGCTTCAGCGCTGTTTGATGCTCCGGTTGTCGGAAGAACTTTCCCGAGGGCAGGTCTCATTTCCCCAATTTTTTCTTCTCGGTCACATTGCCGCTCACGACTTTTTGTCCATGAGCGAAATCGCGGAAAAGATGAACCACTCGACCGCCGCAGCCACGGGCTTGGTAGATCGGTTGGAGAATCTTGGTTACGTTCAGCGTTCGCACGCTGCCAACGACCGCCGCAAAGTTCTTGTGAAAATCACCAAAAAAGGAAGTGCTCTGGTTGAAAAAATCCGACAGGACATAGTTACAAATCTCTCGCAAATCATGGATCTGCTGCCCCCCGATGAACAAAAAGCTTGGCTGAGCATCTACGAAAAGGTGCATTCCTACTGCCTAAGCAAACAAAGCTCATGCTCCGAGTGAACATTTTTAAGGCCTGCCTGCCGGCTCTTTGTGCCGTGGCCGCCGTCTTTTCGACACTCGCGCAGAGTAGTCAGCTTCCTCCCGGCGCGCTCGAGCCCACCCCCACTCAGACACCCACTCCAACGCCGATACCAGAGCCAACCCCGATGGCAGTTCCCGAGCCTGTGGTGCCAACGCCGTCTCCTCTTTCCACCCTCGCTCCTTTGGTGAGCCCGTCGCCTTTTCCCACCCTGCCACCGCTCGCGAGTCCGACGCCACTTCCAGACGGCACGATGCCCCTGACACCACCGCCGATGCCTACGCCTGCGCTTCCCGATGCGAGTACTCTTTCAGACCAGCTCAATTTGCCTTTGCCAGCACCGGGCCAGCTCCACGAACCGTTAGGTCCTGGAAGGGAAACCGACACTCTCAAGGACAGCGAGAAATTGGCGATGCAGCAGAAGATGATGATGGCGGATTTCGAGAAGTCACTTGCCCAACTCATCGGGAAGCAGCGCAACCCCAATGTGCCGAACATGACGCTGAATGATGCGGTGCAAATCGCGCTCAAGCAAAATCCTGACATTCTCAACGCCATTCAACAGATCCGCATCACGCGCGGACAGCTCATCCAAGTCGCGTCGCAAGCAGTTCCGAAAATCGTCATCAACTCCCAATATCGAAACCAGGCCGAAGCATTGACAACCAATGGACAGGGCACCCAAGGCCCACTCATCGGTGAAATTCCCAATCCAGCCGGCGGCCGACCGACCCGAATCGTCTTCAGCAGCACCGATAGCACCCCCATTCAGAACCAAAGCTGGAACATTCAATTTCAAGGCACCCAGCTCGTCTTCGACGGCGGCGCGGCCTATTACGGCATCAAAGGCGGAACCGCAGTTTACGACAGCGCGTTTTTCAGCCTCCGATCGACGATTGACAACGTTGTCTCTCAGGTCATCAACCAGTTTTACCAAGTCGTTCTCAATCGGGCTCTCATCGTCGCCCAGGAGCAGAACGTGGCGCTGCTGCAGCAGCAGGTCAAAGACCAGCAAAATCGCTATGATGCGGGCACCGTGCCCCGCTTCAACGTTCTCCAAGCCGAAGTGCAACTAGCCAACGCTCTGCCGCCGCTCATCCAGGCGCAGAACGCCTACCGGATTTCGACCTATCAGCTGGTTCGTCTTTTAGGAATGGACTATCCGAGAGGGCACCCGAGCGAGGTTCCATTTAACGTCGTGGGCACCCTCGGCTACTCGCCGCGCAGGATTGACACCGACGAGTCGATTCGTGTCGCGATTGCCCGTAATCCTTCGCTGAAAGCTCAACGGCAAGCGATCCTTTCGAATGCGGCCAACGTGAACGTCCAAATCGCCGGATGGTTTCCTACCATCAATGCCAATGCCGGCTACGAGTTTGTCAACGATTCGGCGTCGCAAAACATTTCCAGCAACGTTGGAGGCTGGTTTTTCGGTGCGACCGGAACCTGGAATATTTGGGACGGCGGACTGACGTATGGAAACGTGATGCAGGCCAAGGCTCAACTCATGCAGGCCAAGAACAACTACGACAACGGCGTGCGCCAAATTGTCCTCGATGTGCAGCAGGCGATTTCCAATCTCCAGCAAGCGCAGGAGACGCTCGACAGCCAAACCGCGAGCGTGGTGCAGGCGACCGAGGCGCTGCGCCTTTCCCGCGAGCGGTTGGATGCTGGCGCCGGCACGCAGCTCGACGTCTTGAATGCGCAGGTGCAACTCCTCCAGGCACAGACCAACGTTCTCCAGGCGCGTTTTGACTACATTGCCGCCATGGCCAGCTACGACCTCGCTCTCTCGCTCGACACACAATATGTCGAAACGTTTGACGACCCGATCGTCCGTCCCCTCAATCCACAGGCGCTCAATCGCTCCGAGCGAAATCGCTTTCAAAAGGTCACGCGTCCGGCAAACCCGCAACCCAGGCTCCCGCGCGCCTTCCGCAAGGAAGATCCGATCGAGCCAATTCTGGAATCGTCGCCCACCTCGAAGCAAAAGAAAAAGAAGACGTCGGCGCGGAGCGGCAAATAACCGATACGTTGTTCTGCAGGTCGGCGTCTCACGAGGTGCAACCAGTTGGCCGATCAGGACTCGCAGCGCCCTGCCCAGCGGAGTTCTTTCCTGCGCTTGACGCACTCGCCTTCGTGCGGACGGCGTTCATCCGACGTTGTCCCGGTGTTGAGGTTGTTACCGACCGTGAGACCGCACTTACCCGACTCTGGTTAGCTCACAGGGATACGGCGGACGCGTTGGGATTCTCCGGGATGCCGTTCGTGCTCGCCGAGCAGGTCCACGGAAGCGGCGTTGCTCGGGTCGACGCGCCGTCCACAGTTCCCGTGCCCGGCGCGGACGGGCTTATTACTTCACAGTCGCAGCTTTGTCTGGCCATCTACGTCGCCGATTGTGCGGCCGTTTATCTTGCCGATAAGAAAACTCGCTCGATCGGTCTCATTCACGCCGGGAAAAAGGGAGCGCAACTTGGCGTGGTGAAAGAAGCGATTGCGGCAATGCAGGAGCAATTCGGCATCGATCCCCGCAATTTGGTAATGCAGATCTCGCCTTGCATTCGCCCTCCCCATTACGAGGTCGACTTTGCTGCGGATATCGTTCGCCAGGCTCGCGAAGCCGGAGTGCAGGCCATCTTTGACTGCGACACCTGCACTGCCTGCCATCCCGACCTCTACTACTCCTACCGACGAGAAAAAGGCTCGACTGGTCGGCTCCTCGCCCTCGCCGCAATCATCCCAGGAGAAAGCAGGGATCGTGAGCTGACCGCAGGCCCTCCGAATTAAGAACCGATGCGTTCCAGAAGAGCCGGCAACTCAGGAAGTCCCGATATGGTGAAATCCGGGTCAACTGGAGAATGCTCTTCTGATCCGGGGACCTTCAGCCAGATGGAGATGATGCCGGCGTTGCGAGCGCCGCGAATATCGCGTTCCAGGCTGTTACCGACCATCGCAGCTTCGGCCGGTGAGACACCGAGGCGATCGGTGAGATGGAGAAAAATCTCCGGACGCGGTTTCCCGATGCCATAAACGCCGGAAATTACGATCTGGCTAAAGAGGCTTTCGGTTCCGCTCGCGACGATCTTCTCCCGCTGAAGATCGGGCGCGCCATTGGTCAACAGCCCCAGTGCATAACGCGAGGATAGCCGGGTGAGAACTTCGCGAGCGTCTGGCATGAGGCGCTGCAACAACCGGCGCTCACGACCAAAAGCCGCGGCAAGATCCCGCGACCCTTCGCCACTTTCAATCATCTGCTGACGCAGCGCGTGATCGAAAACCTGTTCCCGAAAAGCAAATGCCCACTTTCTCAGTTCGGCAAATTCTCCATCTCCTTCGAACCTTCCCCAGAGGCATTCAAAGGCGCTGATCCCCAGGGACCGACAGAAGGAATAGCAGGGTCCTGCAGCCCAAAGAACCCTGGCCTGCTCGGCCGCATCGCGGGCAAAACGCGCTTCTTCTGCTCCATGCTTGTCGCGAGCGTATCGCGCCACCGCTTCAAAGGCTTCCTGCGAGACCGCTTCGTCAACAATCACCGTGTCGTCAAGATCGAACAAGACCGCTCGTAGTGGCATCAGCCGAGCAAAGTTGCGCAGGCTTCAAGGCTCAAGACCAAATATCCGGAGGGAGAGGATTCTTGAATACTGCTGTCACTGCCCGACCGCACCACCCGCGGTGCTCTCGCCCGGCAGGCGAATTCGGGACAAAATTCCGAGGAGCAAACGCGTCCTCGCGTGTCGTCGCCGGTGTCTCGCCGGCGACCGATTCCAATCCATTCTGAATGAGTGCTGGTGCAGGTGCATCCCGCGGTTACGAACGGAATCCACCCTGAGCTCGAATCTGTGAACTCTCCCAATCCGTGGACCAATAACCTCGTTAGTTCAGGTCATTTCATTCCGCTTCGCAGAATCGGTGGTATGGGGATTATCTCGCCTCTCGGCGAGCTCTGCCAGTTTGGCTTCGCCCGCAAAGGGCGCTTCCGCGCCCGGCAGTCGAACTGAAGTTCTCATCCCCAGCTCAAGTCATTTGATTCGGCTTCGCCGAACTTGTGGAGGTATGGGGATTATCTCGCCTCCGGCGAGCTCTGCCAGTTTGGCTTCGCCCGCAAAGGGCGCTTCCGCGCCGGGCAGTCGAACTGAAGTTCTCATCCCCAACTCACGTCATTTGATTCGGCTTCGCCGAACTTGTGGAGGTATGGGGATTATCTCGCCTCCGGCGAGCTCTGCCAGTTTGGCTCCGCCCGCAAGGGCGCTTCCGCGCCGGGCAGTCGAACTGAAGTTCTCATCCCCAGCTCAAGTCATTTGATTCGGCTTCGCCGAACTTGTGGAGGTATGGGGATTATCTCGCCTCCGGCGAGCTCTGCTAGTTTGGCTCCGCCCGCAAGGGCGCTTCCGCGCCGGGCAGTCGAACTGAAGTTCTCATCCCCAGCTCAAGTCATTTGATTCGGCTTCGCCGAACTTGTGGAGGTATGGGGATTCGAACCCCAGACCTTCTCATTGCGAACGAGACGCTCTACCAACTGAGCTATACCCCCAACATCATTGATTTCAGTGAGTTACATTATATCTCTGGAGCAAGAAAGATGCTTGTCTGTACCAGCAACGTTATTGGTAGGCGCCACCAAGCGGAGCACCACCCTTGTCTGAAACGTCATGAGATCAACGGAGATTACTATGCTGCAAAGAAAATCCGCGGCAAGATCAAAACCCACGCTCTCCGCCCGAAAAGCCGCATTGCCATTACTGATAGAAAGCTCGCTGAGCGAGAACTGCGCGAGTGGCTGGTTTGGAACGGGAAGACGAGCTTTCAACCCTGCGAGCGTTCTTCCAGATAATCGGCCAGCCCATCTGTCGCAGATTCTTCGCCAGTTCTTCCTGTTTCCAACAGAGGCGTACGCGCAGACTTTGATCTTCGGTCCCACAGATTCGTATAAGTCGTTTGTTCATGATAAGACTGAACTGTAGTGCGACGCACGAACCGTGGCCGCACCACGGACGGACAGATTCGGCCTCGGCTAATCCAGGCCATGCGCGCATCGTCAGAAGGAGCAATTCCGGGTTGAGATCGCCGGTCGACTGGAACTAGAAGGCCGTGCGTGCGGGATCCCCACCTCGACGCCGTAGCGAAGCTCGTTCAACAACTCCCGACCTTGGCGGTCTCGCCGCCAGCCAACGCCGTGCCCGGCGAGCGTGAGCCAGCTCGGAACGATTCGCAGAATTTGATTCGGTGGGAAACAGAGTAGCAGCGATTGACGCTTGAAGATCGGCATCAGCAGAGAAGAAGGTTTTCGCCTGCTTTGATCCGTAGTTTGCCGCAAAGGGTGGAACGTTGCCATCCTCTTATCGAAGTCTCATATTGACAGCGTTTTCAAGCAGTGGTGAACCCACCGTTGATTTAGGCTAATCGAGCGTCCAGGTTAGGGATGTTAGGGATATATGGAGGAGAGCAATGATAGACGTGCGGGTCACAACAATCTCAGGTGCAATCGTTGATGAGACAGCTATCCAAAGCTTTAGGGCTAATTTACGCGGGGAGCTTCTACGACCTAACGACGATAGCTACGAAGCGACCCGTAAGGTCTTTAACAGAATGATTGACAAACGGCCAACGCTCATTGCGCGTTGCGCCGGTGCCGCGGACGTTATCAAAGCAATCAACTTCGCCCGCTCAAATAACCTCTTAGTGGCGGTTCGCGGTGGCGGCCATAGTGTTGCTGGTAAGTCGGTTTGCGATGGCGGACTCTTGATTGATCTCTCCCTAATGAAGGGGTTGCGCGTTGACCCTGTGCGCCGCACTGCCCGCGCAGAGCCCGGCCTGAGATTAGGCGAATTCGACCGTGAAACGGGGGCTTTCGATTTGGCGACCACCCTTGGGATTGTTTCCACGACTGGCATTGCGGGGCTGACGCTCGGCGGCGGACTCGGCTGGCTTAACGGTAAATACGGGCTGGCTTGCGATAACCTGCTCTCGGCTGATGTAGTAACCGCAAACGGCCAGTTCCTGACGGCGAGCGCCAGCGAGAACTCGGATCTGTTCTGGGGCCTACGAGGCGGCGGCGGGAATTTCGGCGTCGTAACCTCATTCGAGTACCGACTGCATCCAGTGGACACGGTGCTCGGCGGGATGGCCCTCTACGCATTCGATAAGGCGAAGGATGTCCTCCGCTTCTATCTCGATCTATCGGCGGGATGCCCTGATGAACTCTCAACCGCCATCGCCCTGTTGACCAGCCCGGATGGCTCACCCGTCGTTGCCTTCGTTGTTTGCTACTGCGGGCCGATGGGCGATGGTGAACAAGTGCTCCAGCCGGTTCGGTCGTTCGGTCCGCCCCTCATGGATGAAATCAAGCCCATGCTATATGCGGCGCACCAATCAATTATTGATGGTGCATTTCCTCACGGACGACAGCATTACTGGAAGTCCGGTTTCGCAAGCGGTCTTAGTGCTGAGGGCATCGAGATCATGGTTCACTTCATGGCTCGCAAGCCTTCGCCGTTGACCGTGTGCTATCTTCAGCAGTTGCACGGAGCGGCAGCCCGCGTCTCGCCCACAGAAACAGCCTTCCCTCACCGCGCTGACCAGTTTGACTTCGCTATCCAGTCGCAGTGGGAGGATTCTTCCGCGGGTGAGCAAAACGTCGCTTGGACAAAGGCATTCTTCGAGACCATGCAGCCCCACTTGGAGAAAGCGGTGTATGTCAACAATCTCGGTGAGGAGGGAGATGAGCGTGTGAGGGCCGCTTACGGGCCGAACTACGATCGGTTGGCGGCTTTGAAGAATAAGTACGACACGACGAACTTCTTCCGCTTGAATCAAAATATTAAGCCGGAGGGAGAACGGGACAATCATACCGCCCGATAGCATTCCTTTCATGCTCCTTTGCTGCGATGAGATTGAATGCCTCACGCGGGCGGCGGCTCAATTGCGACGTTCTTGGACCACGTGATTCTCCGCTTGTAGCTGGGTGGTGACGCGCCTTAATAAACTCCTCTCAACGCACTCGGTGATCGGGCTCTCTTGAAGTGCACGACGAAGCCGTGACGAACCATGATCTCAAGGGCGTGATCGCATGCCTGACCGAAAAGCTTGCGATCATTTGGCATAGGTCCCGGAGAGATCTGGGTTGGCCGGACGAAATCAAAGTGGCCTCCGAGCACTTCTTCGAAGGCTTCGACAAAGGAGAGCAGAAATTTGAATATCAGTTTAAGATCGGCGGCGTAACCGCCGACATGGGCTGGCTGATGGCGTCGGCAATGTAACGAACACGTCCCCGAGCGGCCAGACGGCCCGCTTGATGGAAAGAAGCTCGCGCTTCAAGTTGTAGATGCGGCTCGTTGCCTCCTGGATGAATTTCTCACCCAATATAACATCTTCCGGCTCAACCACTTGATCTTCGAATGCTTCCAAGATCGGGAAGTACTGGTCGACCACGAAATCCATCAGGGCGTAGAGGACAAAGCCAGGACCGTTGGCGAGAAGACGCTGTGCGGTGAGATTGTTTAAACACAGAAGACCAACGACTTATGCCTTGGGCTGGCGATCCAGGCTAAAGGTTTCATAGGTGCGATTTAAAATGAAAGAGCTAAGCCTTGAACGGAGCCGAATCAGTCATCGACCCCGAAAGCGCAAAAGGGATCCGGGCAAGCGGCACGAGCGTTTTAATCTTTTCGGAAATATGGCCAAGTTTCGAGAGCAAAAGCGTCCGGCGGATTCCCTTTAGATGCCATCCAAGCGTGCGGAATCTGTATTCCCGCACGAGACAGCGGAAATGCAGGCGAATTTGTTGCTTAGGCGAGAGGATATTTTTTCTCATGTACCTGTACGCGCGATTTTGCTAAAATTCCTAAAGGAGATGCGCGATCCGCTAGGGCTTTTCAGCTCATCAAACAGCGGCAATGGATGTTCTCGCGCGATTTCCTTTTTAGGCGCGGCTGTGCTGACTCGATAGCACGAAGGCTGTGGTGAATGTTATGCTTAGCGGTTCCATGCGCGGTGTGCTGGTAGTCAAGCGTAAGAAGCCGTCTCGGTCGTATTTCAGCGGCTTACATAAGCTTCGCTGATGGAAAGGAGCGTGTCGATCACTGGCATCGAAGACGACTCCTGCACCACATCAGTCGAATCAGAACAGTTTTTTTGTTTTATGTCCTCTCCCGAGATGGCAATTGTTATTTTGGTTTTTTGGCGCGAAGCCTCCATCGGTATTCTCCAGCCTGACCTTTGAATATCGTGTAAATCATAAATGAGCCTCATACGCTGCTTCGGCTGAGGCGCGCAAACATTTCACCATATGTGAGCTGGTCGCGCTACTGCTGCCAAGAGCTGGATTTTTCGCCAGAATGACCGCCGGATCAGCCAGCTTAAGCGTATCCGAACCTGCAAGCCGTGTTGACCCGCCCAATCGATTCGCAACTGATCCGCGCCATATCAGCGAATAGCTGAGATGGCCGTCAGTTACTCGTGCTTGGATTCACGGGTACCTCGAATTGGGCAAAGACCCGTTACTGCCGAGTCTGAGGATCGCACTCGCTTTTTGAAAAACGAACGACAGTCGCTTTCCACTGCCCTTAAAAAAGAAAGAGCAAAGTCGGCTCTCACTGTTTTTACTCTCTTTTCAGAAAGCAATTTCGTTTATTTAACGAGACCAGCGGAGTTAACCTTGCCTACATTTAGAATGCCATAGTTCTCTCAAAACGCAAGTGATTACTCGGCCGGTTTGTTGAGGCCGCTGGCCAGCATGATCATCGGCGGGTCGAGGCCGGTCTATGCATCATTGCTAGGCACGCTGTCCCTGGGGAGCCCTCAAGAAACGTTTCAGCTTGCGAATGAGTATCTGCACGTAGGTTCCTGTCCCGCCATATTTCTTTATCATTTCGAAATCGATCGGAAGCGGGTCGATTTCTTGCCCCTCGCCTTGCCTCTTATGCCGATCAAAAAGATGCAGATGTGATTGTTCTGGGACTTGCTCGGGGCGGAGTGCCGATCGGAAATGCAATAGCGCGGGCTTTGAACGTGTCGCTGGACGTTCTCGTCGTGCGCAAGCTAGGAATGCCTGGACACGAGGAACGGGCCATGGGAGCCATTGCTTCCGGTATGGTGCGCGTGTTGAACCGGGATGTCCGGTTACGGCCCGCGAAGACCGGGGAAATGGGGCGACGCGAGCGACAATATCGAGACAGCCGTATCCTCCAGGATTTGGAGCAAAAAACCGTCATTCTAACGGACGATGGCCCAGCCACGGGCGCGACCATGCATGCAGCCGTAATGTCGCTAAGACAGCGCAAAATTGCCCGATGCTCGCGCCCTACCTGTGCCGATCGCATTTCGGGGACCGTCCAGACCCACTTCGCGCGCCTCAATCAGCAGGGTGGCACCCAGCCGCTAAAATATTTGAAGAATTTGCGCCTATTGCACGGGAATCCTAGCCCGTCGATGCAAGAGAGCCGCAGGACGACCTGATCATGGCGCTGCTGAGCTCGGCGAGGTGGGCGACGGTTTGATAAATGGGGCAAACAAGTCCATCGGGATCGGCAAGAACGTCGTCGTATTATGCTCACCGGAGATCTCCTTCATTGTCTGTAGGTAGCGCAATTGCAGCGCGATCGGCTGCCCAGATATCATTGCAGCCGCCTGCACCAGCTTTTCCGCGGCTTGAAACTCGCCCTCCGCGTTGATGATCTTCGCGCGGCGTTCGCGCTCAGTCTCAGCTTGGTTAGCCATGGCACGCTTCATTGTATCAGGCAGCATCACATCCTTGACTTCAACGGCCGTGACTTTTATTCCCCAAGGTTCGGTTTGACGGTCGATAATCTCCTGGAGGCGCTGATTGATTTTTTCGCGCTGTGAAAGCAACTCGTCCAATTCGGCCTGCCCAATAACACTGCGCAAGGTGGTTTGAGCGATCAGCGAAGTCGCTTTCAGGAAGTTCTCCACTTTGATGATGGCGGCCTCCGGGTCCAGCACACGAAAATAGACCACAGCGTCCACGGTGACGGGCACATTGTCACGAGTCATCATTTCCTGTTGGGGGACATTGATCGTGACTACGCGCAAGTCCACTTTCACAATGCGATCCACGATGGGGATGAGAAGGATTAATCCGGGTCCCTTGGCCTGTAGCAATTTACCCAGCCGGAAAATCACGCCTCGCTCGTATTCGCGAAGAATGCGAATCATTTGCGAAAGTATGATTGCTCCAAGGACGATGAGCGGGAGCGCCCACATGATCAGTCCTGCGAATGTTTCTAATGATTGCATGTGTTAGTTCTCCTTATGTCTTTGGCCTTACTTTCAGCGTCAATCCTAACACGGCGGAAACCTCCACAGGCTTCCCCTGCTCGACCGGCGTGTCGCTCACCGCGTTCCAGTATTCACCTTCAACGAAAACTTTTCCGCCGGCCGCGTCGATCGGCGTGAACGCCGCTACTGTCTTGCCGACCATCGTCTCCTTACCGGCCTTTATCGGCAAGAACTGCGCTCGTAATCCCTTGCCCATAATGAATGCGAAGAACAGCGCGGTGATGATCGTTGCCGGAATAATGTAAGCAAGCGACAGGCGAAACAGAGGATCGTCTCGGTTAAACAACATCAGCGAACCGATCAAAAACGCTACTATCCCACCCACCGTCAAGACGCCGTGCGTCGGCGCGAACACGTCGAAGACGAACAGCGCAAACGCGAGCCCGATCAAGAGCAAGCCCGTCACATTGATCGGCAGAATTGCTGCCATGTAGAGGACAAGCACCAGCGCAATCGCGCCGACCACGCCAGGCAGGATTGCGCCGGGGGTGCTGATTTCGCCGATGATTCCGTAGATCGCCACGAGCATCAGGACGAACATCACCTCGGGCCGCCACAGTAATTGAAAGATCTTCTCACTCGCGGATGTCGCGATCTCCATGACCTGGGCACCAGCGGTCTTGAGTTCCTTGCCCTCGACCACGCGTCCATTCAACTGCTGTTGCAAATCCGATAAATCCTTCGCGATAATCTCGATCACTTTCAATTCAAGCGCCTTGTCCACCGGGATCGACGCGCTCTCGCGCACGGCTGACCGCGCCCATTCGACGTTGCGATTGCGTTTGGCCGCAATCGCTTCGATGTAGCTGACGGCAAAATTTTCCAGCTTTTGTTTCATGGTGTCATCTGGTTTCTGCCCATTTCCGCTCGGGATGCCCCCGCCGATCGTCACCGGATGCGCCGCACCAATTGTGGTCGCCGGCGCCATCGCGGCGACGCTCGCCGCGAGCGTGATGAAGCAGCCGGCACTCGTCGCAGTCGCACCTATCGGGGCGACATAGACGACGACCGGAACCGGCGACGCCAATAATTGCTGGACGATCACTTGCGTTGAATCAAGCAGTCCGCCGGGCGTGTTGAGTTGAATGATCAGGCATTGGGCGTTCTGCGACTGCGCTTCGCCAATACTACGCGAAATGTAACTCGCCGTGGCGGGACCGATCGCGCCGTTGATTTTGATGAGGCAAACTTTTTCCCCAGAAGCGCACGCCAGAAAAATTGTGAACCACAAAGCTAAGCATGTAACCGTAGCTTTCATACCACCTCAGACTACTTAAGATTATCACGCTCTCGTCGACCCAGCAAATTTCCGCCCAGCATAGAGGAAGCGGAAGGAAGCAACGCCGCTGGAGCCGCCAGGGCGTTCGACTGGCGAAGCTACGCGCTGACAATAACGATCCCGTCCGTGACCGGCTCTTCTATTTAGCTGTCTTGCAAGATTTGACACAAGATTCTAAATTATTTAGGTGAGAAAAATGATTCGCGATCATCTTGTGCCGGCTGTTAAAGAGGTATTCTCGAATCTTGCGTTTAAGATTTCACCTACTTCAAATCCTATTATTTCGCTTTCTTCCAGTTTGGCGGAAATCGGCGATCTGCACATATATGATGATGGCGACCAGGCGACGGTTATCATTACTGGGATTACGCACGGAGATTTTGGTGTCTATGACGAAAATCTCAACACAGAAGAGAAGGAACAAATTATTACAGAAGACGTGATCAGTTTTCTCGTGACCCTATTTTCCGATCGCGTTGTTCTCTACCGAACTTCCTCAAAAGGCATCGGCGGCTGGACCGTTATTGAACAGGGCGTCAAGGACATTGAGTTCGTAGCTGGGCGCGAGTATTTTGTCTGGTCTGGCCCCATAACACCGCCTAAAGCGTAAAGGACTCTCAACTATCGGATGTGACGTTTTAATGTCGCGGACTTCAATCCATTGCATTCTACGACGTATGTTCCCTTGGCTTGGTATCCATTTGTTGGAATTCGACGGCGACTAGCCCGCAGAGATGCTTAAACAGCAAATCACACGAACCGACCGCTGTCCCCGGGCACCGATTATTCTGTAATGCTGTCGAGCGTTGCCATCGCACGCTCGCCGTCTTCTTCATACTCATTTTCTTTGGGCACCAGCTCGTGTTGTCGAACTCATGAGGTCCGTTGGAGGCAGTTCAACCAATTGGCGCAGGTTTTCTACGTCGCCCATGCGTGCGACAGGCAAGGCCGGAAATCTGACGACGAATGCGCAAGCCTTGCGACTGCACGGACAAAGGCTTAGCCGCAAAGATGCAAGGAGCGAGTTTAAGCTACTCGGAATTTATTTGATGTTCGACCTCTCTTTGCCAGGTGGTTACGCACTACAACTTTTGCCGGATTCACCAAAGCTTACCCGTCACGCACGCTATAGAATTCGCGGTTTACGGATCATGTGTTGAGCCCGAAGAAGTGGTTGCGCTTCTACTAGATACGTCATGACTTTTTGACTCGTCGTTAAAAAGCCATCATCTTTACGGCAAGCATGGCAATGGTCGTCAAACGTCCAAAATTGAGTCTCGCCGAACAGTTCTACCTGCCCGCGATTGCCGCTGGCCTGGCGATCACTTTGAAGCATCTCAGAAAGCTCGTCTCGGGCAAGACCAAGGTGACAATGCAGTATCCCGAAGAGCGCTGGGACTCCCAACTTCCCCCATGGTTTCGCGGCGCTCCGACATTGGTTAAGGATGAACAGGGGAAGGAACGTTGCGTAGCCTGTCAGCTGTGTGAATTCATCTGTCCACCACGCGCAATCACAATCGTGCCCGAAGAAATCCCCTCGTCGGATCCCTGGGCAAAGGTCGAGAAGCGCCCCAAAGAGTTCGAGATCGACATGATCCGCTGCATCTACTGCGGCTTGTGCGAAGAGGTGTGTCCGGAGCAGGCCATCTTCCTCAAGAAGGAATACTCGATTACGGGTTACACCCGCAAAGAGATGGTAAATAACAAGGAAAAACTTCTTGAGATGGGCGGGGTGATGGAGGGGCTGGTTTATAAGTGGAACCAAAAAAAATAGCCCTCTCTGGCGGGCACTGCTAAAACCCATCCGCTTCCCGCTTACCTGATGCAGCTTATTCTCTTCTGGGTTTTCGCCGTTTTGGGCGGCGGTAAGGATTGAGTCAAAAACATCGTTCGCGCAGCAGCTCCAGGAATTCCCTTTTCTATCGCCTCAATTCTGAACTCGTCTCCTACAAGCGTTCCAGGTACGATCCTGGGCACAATATGGGATTAGGAAGCAAGAGTCGGCAGTAGCAAACGGCGGACATTTGCAGACAGGGTAAAATCAACACTCATGTCACCAGCCGCAAAGTAGAATCCAGCGGCCGTATACCGACTGCACTTTTGCCTCCAGAATTTAACGCCGTCCTTGGATGAGCTCCAGAATGGCATTTGCAGCTTCTTCAGGAGCGACGGCGTGCATGCAGTGAAAATCCAGGGGCATTTGCTCAGAAAGCAGGGCTGCATTCGCCCTGATGAAGGAGCACGGTGCTCCTCGGAGAGTGGGGACGGGTCAGACGCGGTTCTTTTGAGCCAAAAACCACCATAAGTGGAACCCAAGACAGTCTGCGAGGTGCATGGTTCATCACAAGTCTCCTTTTTGCCTTCTCATAGCGGCATATTGCACTCGAACTAGGTTGATATTATTACGTTTTGGGGTACAAGCAGGTACGCGTGCAGAATTTACTCTAAGCCGCCTCCTAAACGGCTTCTGGAGTAATTTTTCACCCGAAAACTGCCAAAAATGGGCATTTGGACCCGTTTATTATAGTGCACGGAACGCTTAGCCTTCGCACGCGCCTTTGGGGAGGGATGCATGCAACACAAGAAAGAGGATCAGCGGAGCGATGAGAAACAGGATCAGGGGTTGCAATTCAGCCTAGAGCGAAGCTTGGTAAAACGAGAGGCTTTGAGATATTCGTCCAAGGTAAGCGTCCAGACATCACCCAAACCTCGACTGTCAAGGTCGCCCGCATGGGCATGGGAGATGGTGTCCTCCCACTTCCAATGGTGGTAGGGCGTGAAGCAAAGCACTCAGTGATGAAACCCCAAACCCATTGCTTTGCGCGATCGAAAGAAGGAATTCTGGGTGCAGTCGTGAAAAATAATGAAGATGCGAACCAGCAACCCGCCCGCCAAGATGGCCAAAGGAACTCTCAGCCAATAGAAAATTGCCGAAGTCAGATACATCATGCCCCACAGAAGGAGGTAACCGCCTACTGAATTTGCAAGCTGCCAGGCACTTCGTCCTGCGGAGGGCTGCTGAAATGCATGCACGATTGTCTTCCGGGCTGCTTGTTTCGCGGGTGAACTGCCCGTAGGACGATCGATAAGGAATTTTGTTGGTTCATTGGAAATCAGGGCTCATTTTGTAGCTAGTCCACAGCGAACGCCAGGGCACAAACTTCCGCATCGATTACCGCATCGACCGACGAGAACGATTCGGACGGAATCCTCACACAAGGTGGTTTATAAGTTAAGGTGATCGAAAAAGGACTGCCTTTCGCTCTCAGTGCCTGCGGATTACGCAGATTGGAAGGCAGCGGCTCGGGGGAAGAAATCCGTGTATTTTCCGAATCGGTCTCGCTGGTCGGTACGCGGCTCCGCGCCCTTCAGCCTCCGCGCACCAGGAGCAGCCGCGTTGGAATCACCTGATACAACCAATCCATATGTTTTGGGAGCGAGCCATTTGGCTCAGCCTTGACGACCAACAAATCGGCCCCCAGTCCCTCCATCGTGTCGTACAAGGTGTAGCCAGTGATGGAAGTCACGACACGCCCTTCAACTTCGACATCGTGCCCGGCAAGGGAGCCGGCCAAGTCTTCCAGCCACGCTTCGACGTCTCCCGGTTCTTCCCCGCGCGACGCGGCGATGGCCGTGGCGAAAGGCCTCTCAGTGACGGCGATGGTAACGCGCTGAGGACGCAAGACTTCGACAACGCGGCGCAGCAACTCGCGGTCTTCCTCATGCTCCGGCTCAAAGGCAAATACGATATGTTGCGGCGGCGGCGGGTCCTCCAAAGGCCGCGGCACTAGCAGGAGATCGCACGGTGCATTGCGCAGTAGCTCCTTCGCAACGTCGCCGGCGAAGGGTTTGTCGTCCATTTCACGGTGAGGCGTTCCTGCGATGAGGAGATCATATGCGAAATTCTCCCCCGCCGCGATGATGGCGCTGGCAGCCGTCTCCCCTTCGACCCAGCGAATTTCAGCCCGCTGGCTAAGCGCTCCGAGAAACCGCTTTTCCTTTTCGATGTCGAAGGCCCCCGCGTGCAGGATCTCCAAATCGGCGCCGCAATGGCTGGCAAAGCGCTTAGCCTCGGCAAGCACACCGGTAAATGTCGGCGAAAATGTCGAAGCGACCCCCACGTGCTGGTAATCCATCATTCCCAAATGTCGGTCGCTTTTTCCCCGCGCGCCACTTCGCTCGGCGAAGGCTTTTAATCCGGAAAGCGACGATCTCCCTCCCATAAATCGGACTCGTGGTCGGCAGCCGGTCGAGCACGTAAATCGCGTCGCGAACTGTGGCGTTAATCACCTGAGTGTGAAACAGCGCGTACTGGTCGGAAACATGCGTATAAAAAAGCACTCCAGGATCACCGCCGTAGTGGAGTTGGTCTGACCTGCGGCTTCACCGCGATCACCTGCACGGAAGTAATGACCGTCCGAGGAAGACGTGGTGCCATCGCCCCAGAAGGTCGCGAAAGGGTGCCGAAATTGAGCATTGACCACTTGTGCAAACGCAGCTGAGTAGGTCTCGTCGCGGATTTGCCATGCTTGCAGCCAAGTCAGTCGCGCGTAAGTCGCCCCAAGCATGCTTCTGCCATTTTGGTTAACCCGAGGTTGATTGCCCGGCCAATATCGCGGTTAGCAGAAGAAAGCGATCTTTTGAAACTTCTTGACTTTTGAGACGCGTAAAGTGCCGCGTAAAACCGGTCAAATCGTCCACCTCGAGCAACAGCTCGGTGATTTTAACCCGCGGCAGAAGGGCGTAAGCCTGCCGTATCAATTGACGGGATTCTTATGACGAGCTCCAAATCCCATGTGACCCAGCACACCTTCTATAGCCTCATGTTGTCGAACGGGGCTGACATCGTTGATCGCGAGACCGGAGAGAAGGTGATTTTTGATAGTCCGGAAACGGCGGAAACACTAAAATTCTACAAGGAACTCGCTCAGTACTCGCCTCCGGGCGCCAGCGGTTATGATCGCCCGGAAGCGCAAGCGGCAATGACTACAGGGAAAACCGCGATGTTTATTTACGGGAGTTGGCTCGGCTGACCGCTAAATGAAACTGGAGTGCTTGGGGATTTCGGCACGGCACCTGTCCCTCATAACAAAGGTAAAGGGGCTTTTATGGGCAATACGAACCTGATCGTGTTCAAGGGCGCAAAGCACAAGGCGGAAGCCAAGGCGTTCGTTAGTTACCTAATGAAGGATGAAAACTATCTTCGCTATGTTCTGACCGATCCTTCGGCCTTCGGCCCGGTGACCAAAAGCGCGCAGGAGAGTGCCGCCTATAAAGACAGCCCCCAACTCAAGGCCGTTCGGGAGGTCGTTGACGCTGTCTTTGCGGAATTGCCTAACGCATGGGTCTACGGCATGCCTAACCCTCATGCCGGAGAAATTGAAGGTCTAACGTTCTGTCTGACACCGTAGCACGAGTGGTACTCGAAAACATCTCTCCGGAGGCAGCGGCCAAAGATGGAGCTGCGAGGATCAGCAGATCGTCGGGAAGCAGTAATCAAACGGATTGATCTGATTGGACGGAACGGTTCCAAGATCCGGAGCGGGCCAGCCGCTCGTCGGCAGAATTCCCCACAATCCCTTACGAGTCGGGTCAGCTACGCGCGCGCTGAGTTCCGTCTGCACGGGTCGATCATCGGAAAACGCGCTGAGGAAGGCCGCGGCAATCGCGCGGCACCGGAGACGGAATCCGCAGGCGACACACAGCACCAAGGACTGCCTGCCAGCGTCTATACCCAAGTCTATACCGGCGTGGAAAATTCGGGCCTTTTAGGTCCTCATGCGTCTAAGCGGTCATAGTCTGAAACCGCATTAGCTAAACGGATTTGTCCCCCTCTGTCCACATGGGACCTATTGCGTCCCCAACCGCCCAAACTTTTTGCGAACGAGACGCTCTACCAACTGAGCTATACCCCCAACTTGATTAATTTCAGAAAGTTCGATGGCGACCTCCAGAGCAAGAAAGACGCTCTCTATAACGTCATGAGATCATCGGGGATTACTATGCGCAAAAGGAAATCCACGGCAAGATCAAAGGCCGCGCTCCCCGCTGAGCAAGCTGCATTGCCATGACATAGAAAGCTCGTGAGGCAAACGCGAGTAGCTCGTTTGGGAGCGGCAAGACGACCCCTGCAGGCGTTCTTCCAGATACGTGGCCAGCCATCTGCCGCAGATTTCTTACAGTTCTTCCTGGGTCCAACAGAGGCGTCCGCGCGGACTTTGATCTTTGTTCATCATGGAGTGAACTGTAATGCGACGCGCGCACCGTTCTACGGACGGAGCAACGCGGAGCAAACGCCTCCGAAAATCCAGAGATCGTGACGGTTCCTTCTGCCTGCCCTATCTTTCCTTTCCTGATTTTCAATACGTCAATTCGAACGCGGTTTTCGCCGAAATCGAATACAAGGTTTGACGTGGCCCGCCTGGCGCAACGGGGGGGTCGGCCGACCGGCATCGACAACTCGCCGAGCAACTCAGCACGGCGCGCTCGCTCCAGGACGAGCACGACCACCACTTCCCGCTCATCCACGGCAATGCCGAGGCGACCGGTCTGCCCGATGCAAGCTTCGACCTCGCCGCCAGCGAGTACGGGGCATCCATCTGGGCTGATCCCGTATCGCTGGATTCCCAAGGCCGCCCGTCTTTTGCGCCCCGGCGGCGAGCTGGTCTTCCTGACGAACGGCACCCTCCGGCTTCTCACCGTCCCGGATACCGAGGAGGAGGGCCCGGCGACGGAGCGCCTCCTGCGGTTCTATCTCGGCATGCTTCGCTTCGAGTGGTCGGACGATCCGGGAGTCGAGTTCCACCTCGGCTTCGGCGATTGGGTCCGCCTGCTGCGGGCTAACGGATTCGAGGTGATCGACGTCATCGAGGTGCAGGCGCCGGTAGGGGCGACCGCCAGTGCCCACACCCTCGTCGATCCGGAATGGGCGCGAAAGTGGCCTGCAGAGCAGATCTGGAAGGTCCGCAAGGGCAGCAGCGTCGGCTAGGATCGCATCGTCGCGGTATCCGCCATCCTGATCATGTCGGATCGGTGCCCTACACCAATAAAATCCTCATATACTCCAAAGTCGAAGGTCACTGCAGCCGCGCCGCATGCCATCCAAGAAATGGCGCGAGTTGATCAAGAAGGTATGGGAGGCCGACGCGCTCCGGTGTCCGAAGGGCTCACCGAAAAATGCGTATCGTTTCGTTCATCGACGGCTTCGCTCTTGCATCTCCTCACCTAATCACGGGATACTAACGAGTATGGGTGATTCGAATCCAAAAAATATTCAGAAGAAAAAAACTCAGCAAAACGCAAAGAAAGTCAGCAGCCAGAAAAAACCAGTAGCGCCGTCCGCTCCTGCTTCTGGGAAGAGAAAATAGCTGCAAGCACTGCCGTCATCGAGGGAGGTGGGAAATCGGGAGCAGCAGAGGGCGTTGCGTTGCTCTCGGGGTCGGTACGCAGGATCAGCTGAGACGAATATTTGAAGACCCATCGAGCCGTTTGGACAAATCCACAGGATCACCGATCCCGACCTCCTTTGGGTTTACCTGATAGGTCCACACCTCGAAATACGACAGACGAGCCTCTCCGTAAATTGTGGCAAATGCTCCGTCTACAGCATCGAGGCCATGTGAGAGTTTGATGCGTCCGGTACGCGGAGCATTAAAGCGAGCATCAAACGTAAACCACCGTCCCCCTAAATAGACCTCACAATAGGCATGGAAGTCCTCTGGGTGACTTGAGACGAGAAAGCCAATCTCTGGAAGGTGACCCGACACATAGCGGGCAGGCAGGTTGAACGTCCGGCAAAGAGCCACCACCACGTGGGCGAAATCACGACACACTCCGTAGCGTTGTTGAATCACCTCTGATGCGGAGAGATCCGGCCGCCCTGAACCGTAGCGATATTCGATGTTGTTGTGAACCCAGTCACAAATGGCTTGCACCCGTTCATGCCCATTGGCGAACCGGCCGAAGTGCTTCCATGCGAAATCGAACAGTTTATCGGAATCACAATAGCGGCTGGGCAGAGTGTAGCGTAGCAGCTCTGCCGGAAGGTCGTAAACTGGGACTGGGAGTACGCCTGGCGCCCCTTGATTTTCAGGTGTCGAGGATACAGCGACCAAAGCATCGTAGCGGATGTCATTGCGGCCGGACTTGAGCATCGAGCGGCAGGGGAAATTGCCGTGAGTATCCTGGAACTCATTCGAGGGAAGATCAGGTTCAAATGATCGCTTCTCAATAGTGACAAGATGTGCGTCGTCGAGACGTGGCCTAAGCATGAACACCACCGGAGTCGGTGCGGTCGCTTCGTACGTCAAGTGGCATCCCACACGGATGGTAAGATCAAGGAATGTGGATATCATGCCCCTCTATAGCGCAAAAGGCGAAATGTGGTTCTCAAAGCGAGTGTAGCCCGCCAAGGTTGATCCCTGCGGGATGCGATTTTCCCTGTTCGACGCATCAACAATAGGCTTCTCAAACTGAAATCATGGATAATCGTGTCGAATCGTTCATCGAACAGCCTTAAGAATCTGCGCGCCTTGTGCCCTGGGGAAGAATGGTGAATGTTGGAGTATCCTGAGAGCGGATCTCGAAATGAAGGACATGTTATCCTGCAGACTGGTTGAGATCGACAAGGCACAGGCTCCGGCTGGGTTAGCAGCGAGCTACATGTCCACGGTCAAATTCCACAATCACAGTCACCTGGATCGACTCTAACATTCCTAAGGTGAGAAAGCTCGCAAGGATTGCCGATGATAGGCAGATTGTATTTTCAATTGCAACGACACGGACTCTTGGAAAATGAATAGGTATCACCTGCTCTTCAAGAGTGGCTTTCCCCGGTCTCTTTTTGGCGATTCATTGCAAATAGTGTCGCTGTTGCTCGTAACAGAATTGTAATGGATGCTCCGTTTGTTCCCCCGGAGAAGATCCGGAAGGAGACACAAATGAGTCGTAACGTCATTCGCGCAACAGGCGCTCTTACTCTGGGAGGCAGCCACCAATAGGTTAACTGTTGTTCCACCGCGTTTCGCTGGCGACAAACAAGGACGCCCTGAAACCGTATGCATAGCAAGCTTGCGAGCAGTAGCACGAACGGCCTACCGTGGAGCGCCTCTAACAAGGGCAATCAAAAGATAGAGCCTGCACCAACCGGACCGCGCCTAGGTAAGATATGCTCGCTTTTGCGCAATATAAATGGAATTGAATAAGAACGGAAGTGTGATGAAACGCCAGTCATCGACTGAGCACGACAATGCGATTGGATGCGCTCTATTATGGGCCGCTGTGATGAGGCTCGACAGACGAATAGCGATGAAAATTCTCAGCGTCGCGATTCGCGAACGTAACCGCAAGACACAACTCCAATGAAATACCATTGGACCGACGGCTCCGAATTTCGAATGTCTAAATTCCTGCAAATCAAGCTGCACTTAGCCTGCGCGATCAGAGGAGCCCCTATCGGATTTCATATTGTGGGAATGCTCCGAACCATATTTGCCTCCTGTTGAGAGGAAGTTGGCCGACTGCCAAAAACAACCAGATACGGCTGCCCACTGGCGTTTTATCGAATACCAGGACAGCGACGAGTTCGCCCTTTGCCGAACGATTCTCCTACGTTGCTCTCGTGTGCTGGGCCCTGTTCGAGGGATTTTTGCGGTCGTGGCCAGCAATTTTTGGATTAGAGTTTAGGCCGCTAGGAAACAAAAGGGGATGGAAAGCGCCGAGGGTGATCCGGCCGACTCGCTCCTTTGTGCGTGGGTGGGCGTCGTTGCCCGGCAACCCGACCCTTGAAGGCGTCCCTACGTTGTAAGATACTAAAATGTCTGCAATGAAAATCGGTAGAGTTCTGGAAGTTCTTGAGCGGGAATTGGCTATTTTTGAGAAGAATCAACAGGAGCAGCGACCAGAGGAGACGTCCGCCGATCAAGCTACTCTCGAGAAATACACTGAGCTTTGGGAGCGGCTGAGATCCGACATGGAAAAAGTCGCAGATTTTATGAATAGAAGAGGCTATTCCGTAACCGTAGGAAATTCTGATGACCAGGGATTCGGGGTCAGCTCTGGGCCAATGATGCTGTTCCTTGGTGTTGGCAACGATGTTATTGCCGGCCTCGAGTTCCACTTCAGCGTAAGCGACAAAACGATCATCAGCACGTATTACGGTAGGGGCGGGAAGGATTTCGGGAAGACGGCAAGCATCTTTCTAGTTTCATTAGACTACGAAAGGGACATTGTTCCCACTCTTGCGAACTTTATTCCGTTTGCTCTGGGAATGGGAGAAATTGTGTGGCGCAACGACCCTCCGCTGCAGTAAGGGACCACTTTTATCAAGATAGTCTTTGCTACGCCGCTTTCACAACACTGGGATCTTTGAACTTGATAAAGAGATCTCTGCATTGGCGCGCGATGATGAAGATGAAGGCCCCGTGGGACTGGATCGGCGACTTGAAATGGTCGGCAGGGCTTTTCAAGTGCCGCACTTCTTCCCTCTTCTCAAGAAAGTTCTCAACTTGGTCGCGGTTTCCGAAATGGTGAAATTTCCCCGAGCCATCGGGCGTTTCATAAACCAAGAAGCAGCCGTAGTCAGCGACCCACAATGTCAGTGGACGGCGATCTTCGCAGAGAACAGCTTTGTTGCCCAATTCACTTTCTCTGATCTCGTCGGGGCATACTGAAACGCCCGGTTCCTCTCTAGGTTTCTACAAGATTTTCTACAAGTCACCTCAACGAGCGCACATCGGTCAACCGGCCGAGAGGAACGCCAGCGGTCACTTGTTAATGATTGTATCGGCCGTAGAGTGCTAGATGGGCGACAAGACAGAGAAGGAAAAGCACAAAAAAGACCTCCAGCATGACGCGAAACGCTTGGCTGCCGACCATGACAAGCAGAAAACCACAGAGGCACAGCATCACCCCATATCGGGCCATCCTGCCACCGCTGAACACCCAGCCTCTTCCGGGACTATCGAAGTGAAGTCAAAGTAGGAGTTCTCGCCAAGTGGTGGGAGCCCCCATTGCTTGTCAAGTTTTCGAAGCGAGGCCAAACCCGCTGCCATCGCCGAAGGGGAGTTGTGCCAAAAAATCCATGTTTCGACCTGTTCCCGCGCTTACTCCGCAGCAAGGAGAGCATCAAGAAGTTGAGGCGTCAAAGCCGCCCGGGCTGCGTCCGTAAAAGCATGTGCGCGCCTCAGATGCCGAGTGAACGCTCGGCGCGATGTCGGGTGTGGCTAGTATCTACTCCCGACAAGCACGGTGTCATTTTACAGAGTTGGCGCTCTTTTGTAATAACCGCTCTTATCGTGTGCGCTTAGCATAACCTCCGGAAGCCCTGGGGCAGAATCATGGGCTCTTCCCCAAAATCGCTTCCGACGCTTATAATATTGTCATTTCGAGGCGCTTGTCGGAAGGAAACGCGCCCGCTGAGGAAAGTCGCGTCAGGAGCGAGCCACGGGCAGCCAAATAACGGATTCCATCCACGACACGCAGCACCAAGGACTAGCGTCTATACCCAAGTCTATACCGGCGTGGAAAATTCGGGCCTTTTAGGTCCTCATGCGTCGTAAGCGGTCACAGTCTGAAACCGCATTAGCTAAACGGATTTGTCCCCCTCTGTCCACATGGGACCTTTTGCGTCCCCAACCGCCCAAACTTTTTGCGAACGAGACGCTCTACCAACTGAGCTATACCCCCGAGTTTCTGAAATCAAAATACTCATAAGATCGAAAGAGCTTCTCGAACAAAGACTTGTAACCCAAAGCTTAAACACAAGTCCGGCCAGCGTCAGCAAAGGAAAGTTTAGATGCGTTCAAGTCCATGTTTCGAGAGGGTAGGGATTGCTTTATCGCGATCCCTCGATCGGTAACTACTATGCCTTGGTCAAAGTCGGGGCAGGTAGTTTAAGCGCAGCCTCGGCACAGACAATCTGCCCACTGCGCGGCGCAAGTGGAAGGACGCCGAAACGTCTCGCACAGGCGCACGCCTGTGCGCACCGCGATCACAGCGGTCGGAAGCCCGCCGTGAGGACCGCCACGGCTTCCTCTTGCGCCACCGGTGTTCGCGCATGCACGACGCTCCCGCCATAAAATAGCAGCATCTCCCCCGGCTGGAGATCGACTCGCTCTGTACGTCCGTCAGCGAGGAAGTGCAAATGATGCGATTGAGGCGCATGGCGATAGTCGTGTCTAACCATAAATAGCGCGGTCAAAGCATATGAGCTCGCATCAACATGGGGGTATACGCCGTGACCAGGCGAGTCATAGAAAACGTACGCTGCCCTTGCTGTCGACTCGCAGCTGCCGGCATGGCTCTCGACCAGGTCGATCAGCGGCTGTGAGATAGCGAGCTTTTTCGCAACTGGTCCCGCGCGTGCGAGGGCCCGCCATTTCAGTTGAATCGCGCGTCCTCGCGCTTCGGCTGCGTCGGCTTGCAGGTCGTCCAGCCAGTCCTTTGTGAGGAATGCTGGCCGTCCGCGCCAAACCGTTCCGTCTGACGGAATTCGCTCGTGGTGGGGCTGAAGCAATCGGAGAGTCTCCATCACAATTGGAAACGCCTGAGGAGCAGAAGCGTTCGATGCTCTCTCCAAACCGCGAGCAAGGCTGGAAGCGGCCGTGCCCAGAAGTATTTTCACGCCTTCGCGTTCGGCCTCGTTTGTGGCAATCGTCGCTAGCTTTTGGACAAGCGGACGCGCCGTCATCTCCGAGGCTGCGCCCGACGTGCTGGGGATTCCTCCCGTCGCCTGATCGAGACCCAGCCGGCTCGGGAGCTGCGCAATCGCTCCAAGGAGTAGCCGCGTCAGCCCGTCCCGTTGGGGCTGGTTATTCTCTGTCAGCTCAGGCGGGAGCTCAGGCGCGTCGGACAACACCGTGTCCTCGGCGGCTGCACGAACGATCGCTTCGAATACGGTAGCCTCTAGCGGCGGCAACCGCGCATAAAGTTCCGCAAGCTTCAGACAGAGGTCGGGCCAAGCTTCTTCCAAATCACGGGAGTCAATTTCGTGCATTAAACTCTCGTTGTTCGCAGCAAAAACCTGCGGGGCGGGGGTTAAATTGAGCCAACATGGGACGAATCTAACAAGTCTGGAAAATAGTCGAATAGAACGCGGAGCGAAAGTCAACACGCACATCCGCCATCTTGCAGTGTGGAAAAAATCTGGAGGGCCAAGGAAGACCCCTCCAGCTCAGCACCGAGGACGCTGAACAGCGCTATCATGTTTCGCTGAAGCACCGTGTCCACGATATCCTCGCAGAGTGTTTCTGTGCCAGGTCCACGCGAGACGGGCATTTCGGAGAATGTTTATTACCATTGCAATCGAACACCGGGGCAAATCTTCTTCACTGAGTTCGGCGAGTCAGCTAGGTAAAGCGGCTTAAAAGATGCCCACCGCATTCTGTTATCTTCGATGCCATGGCGTGTGCGAGAGCGACACCCGCTATTTTGTGTCGTCAAGGGAGGCTGTTAAGCTCATGCCGAAGACTTCACTTCCATGCCTGAACAGTTGCGAGGGAATCACTTGATAGATAGGGTCCCCCGTGGAACCGCCTTCAAACAACTCGGTTATTCTGATCGTTGATGATACCCCGGAGAATGTTGACGTGCTGGCAGGGGTCTTGCGCGAGCATTATCAGATCAAGGTCGCCTTGAACGGGTCCAAGGCGCTCAAGATCGCGCAGAGTGATCCTGCTCCGGCCTTGATTCTTCTGGACGTCATGATGCCGGAAATGGATGGCTATCAAGTATGCTTACAGCTCCAGGCTGATGAGCGGACCCGGCGCATCCCGGTGATCTTTGTTACCGCCAAATCCGAGGTTGAAGACGAAGCGCAGGGCTTCGGTCTTGGAGCCGTAGACTATATCACCAAACCCGTAAATCCCGCCATCGTTCTCGCCCGCGTTCGCACCCATCTCGCCCTAAAACACTCGCTCCAAAAACTGGAGGATCTCTCCTCGAAACTGGCGCGCTATCTCCCACAGCAAGTTTATCAGTCCATTTTCGAGGGTCGACAAGACGCGCGGATCGGCTGTAGCCGCAAGAAACTGACCATCTTTTTTTCCGATATCGTTGGCTTCGTCAATGAGACTGAGGGCATTGAGCCGGAGGACTTCACATTCATTCTTAATGGTTATCTCAATCGAATGGCCCAGGTCGTGTCGAAGCATGGCGGCACTCTGGACAAGTTTATCGGAGACGCTGTGCTGGTTTTCTTCGGCGATCCGGAAACCAACGGAGTTGCGGAAGATGCCGCCGCTTGTGTTTGGATGGCATTGGAGATGAAGGAAGCTATCGTCGAACTGAATCGTGAGTGGCTGGCTAAAGGCATCAGACAAGGTTTCGAAGTTCGCATGGGGATTTCTACTGGCTTTGCGACCGTCGGCAACTTCGGGAGCGACGAGCGTATGGAATACACAATCATTGGAAAGCAGGTGAACCTTGCCAACCGGCTGCAAGCTGCGGCGCAGCCAGGGGAAATCCTGATCGGTGAGGAGACTTGGCTGTTAGTCAGAGACGTTTTCCGTTGTGTCGCCAAGAAACCAGTTCACGCTAAAGGCTTCGAACGCCCGATCCAGACCTATGCTGTAACGGGTCCCGAGCTCTCCGAAGACCCAGCAGTCATCGAAGAGGCTCGCCCCGGATTCCGATTAACGCTTGATCCCGCCCAGGTTGAGCCCTCAGAGCGGTTAGCTGTCGTGGAGAAACTCCGCGCGGCTATCGCCCGCCTCGACTAAGTGAAGTCTCTCATCGACCACGCGGTTCCAAGATGGTGGCAAAGTCGGCTTTGTCGCTTCATCCTGGTTATTTTTCTTGTCCTGGTGATGCCCCGAGAGTCGCAGGCACTCGATCAGGTGACGCTGCAGCTGAAGTGGCTTCATCAGTTTCAATTTGCCGGTTACTATGCAGCCCTTGAGAAAGGCTTCTATCGCGAAGCCGGTCTCGATGTGCAGATTCGCGAAGGTGGTCCCAACGTGGATGCTGTCGAGGATGTCGTCACTGGACGCGCTGACTTTGGCGTGGGGACGTCCGGCGCTTTAATCGCCCGCGCCCAGGGCAAAGAGGTCGTCGTTTTGGCGGCGGTGTTTCAGCATTCTCCGGCCATTCTCCTCGTTCCGCGTCGCGCCGCCGTCTCCAGCATCTTTGCGCTGCAGGATCGACCGTTGATGGACACCCCGGGCAGCGAAGACATCGCAGCGATGCTAAAGCTCGCGGGTGTGGACTACGCCAAAATGCCGCGCGTCAAACACAACGGCGACCCGCTCGACTTGGTCAGCGGCAAGGCGGATGCCATGGTCGCCTACAGTACGAACGAGCCCTTCGTTCTTGAACAATTGGGCGTTCCTTACCTCGCCTTCTCTCCGCGAGGATCCGGCATCGATTTCTACAGCGACAACCTGGTGACGTCCGAAAAGCAGATGAAGACGCATCCTCAGCGCGTCGCTGACTTTCGCGCAGCAAGCCTTCGAGGATGGCAGTATGCACTGTCGCACAAGGAGGAGATCGTTGATCTGATATTGCGCCGTTACTCCCAGGCCAAAAATCGTGAGGCCCTTCTCTTCGAAGCAAACCAGACGGAAGTGCTTGTCCAACCGGGCTTGATCGAACTCGGTTATCAAAACCCAGCCCGCTGGCAGGCGATTGCGGATACCTATCATTCTCTTGGAATGCTGCCAGACGCAAAGGTGCCCGAAGATCTGATCTACAAAGCGGAAACAGGTGCCATTCCGCTCTGGCTGAAGGCATCTCTGGCAGGCGCGGCGATATTGGGACTGGTGGCGACGTTGGTGGCGCTTTGGATCGCCAGGCTCAACAGGCGCCTCAACTCAGAGATCATCGAACGGCGCGAAGCCGAGCGCGAGATCCAGCGCGCCAATGCTCAGGCAGAATCCGCCCGCCAACAGTTGGTGGCAATGTCTGAAGCCCTGCCGCTGGCAATGTTTCAGATCGAGTTCAAGTCAGGCGCTGACGTGCGCTATAATTTCGTCGGCAGTAGAGTCGAGCAGATCCTTGGCGTGCCGGTGAAGGAGCTGATGGCCGAGGCCGCGCTGCGATGGCGCCATGTTCACCCGGATGACGCCGAGGTGGTGCGGAGCATCCTCGCCGACGCAACACAACGCGTTCGGGCGGGCGACTTCAAAGATAGCGTCGAGATCGTTGTGCGTGTGTTGTCGAACGGCCAACCGCGGTGGGTCCGTTCGAGCGCTTACCCTGCTCCGCCGCTTCCCGACGGCACGGTGATCTGGAACGGCTTTTACCAAGACATTACCGAACGGAAGCAAGCCGAAGATGAGCTCAAAGCAAGCGAGGAGCGCTTTCGCCGGCTGTTCGAAGATTCGGCCGACGCCATGTTACTTATCGATGATAGCCGTTTCGTCGAATGTAATGCTGCGGCCGTCGCCATGCTGCGTATGAGGTCGCGCGACGAATTGTTGAATCACAGTCCCACTGATCTCTCTCCGCCAATCCAGGCAGACGGCACACCGTCGGCGCAAAAAGCACAGATTCTTATGGCGCAGGTGATGGAGCGCGGCAGCCTCCGCTTCGAGTGGTTGCACCGGCGCGCTGACGGCGAGGTCTTCCCGGTCGAGATCCTGTTGACGACCATCGAGCAACACGGCCGGCGACTGGTCCACACGGTGTGGCGAGACATTACCGAGCGCAAACGCGCGGAGGAAGCAGTTCGCGCGGCAAGGCAAAAGGCCGAGGAGGCGACACAGGCAAAGAGTGATTTCCTGGCAAACATGAGCCACGAGATTCGCACTCCGATGAATGGCATTCTCGGCATGGCTCATCTTTGCATGAAAACCGATCTTACCCCGAGGCAGCGCGATTATCTCCAGAAGATCGACCGCTCCGCCTATTCGCTGCTGGGGATCATCAATGACATCCTCGACTTCTCCAAAATCGAGGCAGGAAAACTCACCATGGAGCGCATCGGGTTCGGCCTCGAGGAAGTCTTCGAAAACCTCACCAGCGTCGTCGGCATGCGCGCTCACGAGAAGGGACTGGAAGTCTTGTTCCGAATAGCTTCCGAGACGCCGCTCCATCTCGTGGGGGACCCCCTGCGCCTGCAGCAGGTTTTGGTGAATCTCTGTTCCAACGCCGTTAAGTTTACCCAGCAGGGAGAAGTGGTCGTTTCCGTGAAGCCGGTACAAATCGATGACGGCGAAGTCGAACTCGAATTCGCCGTCAGTGACACCGGCATCGGAATGACGCCCGACCAGCAAGCTCGTCTTTTTCGGCCGTTCACCCAGGCTGATTCCTCCACCACGCGCAAGTTTGGTGGGACCGGGCTCGGCCTCTCTATCTCGCTGCGCTTGGTGGAGTTGATGAGCGGTCAGCTTCGTCTGGAGAGCGAGCCCGGCAAAGGAAGTATCTTTCGGTTTACCGCCCGCTTCGGCTGTCAGGATCGGGCGGCCCGAGCGCACCATCTTGCCGCGGTCGATCTTCGCGGGACCCGCGTTCTCGTGATCGATGATAACAGCACTTCACGCCAAATCCTCCAAGAAATGCTCGAAGCAATGTCCTTCGAGGTCACGCTAGCGAACTCGGCACGGGAAGGACTCGCCAAATTGACCACAGCAGATGCAAGTGACCCATTTCAACTGGTGCTTATGGACTGGGAGATGCCCGAATTGGACGGGCTGACAGCGGCCTGGATAATTCGCGAGGCCACATCGCTGCAGCAGCGGCCCAAGCTGATTCTCATCACTGCCTATGGCAGTGAGCTGCTGAGCAATCAAACCGAGCAGGCGGGACTGGTCGGTGTTCTCGTAAAGCCGATCAGCAATTCCTCGCTTTTCAATACTATCATGGGCGCCTTCATCAGCGGCGCTCCCAACGCTGACACCAAGCCACGTGCTGCCGACGGTGAACGGCTGGTCGATCTTACTGGTCTCCGTGTGCTCCTGGTTGAAGATAACGAGATCAATCGGGAACTCGCGAGTCAGTTGCTGCGCGATGTGGGAATTGTTGTTTCTATAGCGCACAATGGCCGTGAAGCGGTGGAGAAGGTCACAACTGAATCCTTCGATGGTGTCTTGATGGACATCCAGATGCCTGAGATGGACGGCTATCAGGCCGCCAGAGCCATCCGTGCGCAGGCCGAGCTCGCTACGCTTCCAATCATCGCCATGACTGCGAACGCCATGCTCGTCGACCGTGCCAAGGCCCTGGATGCCGGCATGAACGACCACCTCCCCAAGCCCATCGATCCGGGAGAACTCTACGCGGCCATCAAGCGCTGGTTCAAGCCGCCCGCATTGGTTTCTTCTCCACAGTCCGGCACGCCACCCGCCTCAATCACCGACGGAGAAGTGGCTATCGACTACCTCGACGGTATTGACCTCGCTGACGGACTCAAACGTGTTGCAGGTAATCGTCCTCTCTATCGCAATCTTCTGTTGAAATTCCGGCAGAGCCAAGCTGATGCAGCATCGGAGATCCGCCAGGCTCTGGCAGCAGGAGATCGCCAGCGCGCGGAGCGAATCGCCCATACCATAAGAGGCATTGCTGGCAGCGTCGGCGCCAAGGAGCTACAAGCTGCCGCCGCGACCGTCGAACAGGGACTTCGGGTCTCGAACTCAGCGCATATGGAGACTGACCTTTCGGCCTTTGAAACTGCGCTGCGCCGTGTTGTTGCTTCCATCGCAAACCTCGGCGAGCTCGAACCACCGAGCCCCTGCTCTCAGCCGATTCCGGACCTCTCCAAGCTCCTCCCGAAGCTTAGTGAGCTGGAGTTGTTGCTTAAAAACGACGACTTCGACGCCCGGAATATCCTTGAGGAGCTGCTCCCTCATTTTCAAAAAACCCCGCATGCCGAGCTCTTTCAGGTGTTGACAAAAAAGGTGGCCGGTTACGATTTCGAAGCGGCCCTCGCTGAATTTCAGACCATTAAGGCTGCGATCGAAACGGAGCAGTAACGCCAAAACGAAAAACTCGCGCGCCGAAGAGCACTAAGCTGCAACAATCGAAAATCACTCACAAATGAAGGGTTTGATCGCCACTCTCTCGCTCTTGCTCTCACTCTCTCTGCCGTTTGCCGAGACAGTATGCGCTCAAGGGGATCAATACCGGTTCGTCATGGTGTCCCACATCGGCGCCAACGATCCGAACATGAATTGGCTAACGAGTTCCATGAAAACGTTTGGCGAGCGATACCCCGAGGTAAGAACGGAGTATCTGTCGCCGAGCGAATCCAGCCTGGAAAGCTTCATTGCGATTCTAAACCAGGCGATCGCGACTCGGCCCGATGGGATCGCCGTGCCGATCCTTAATAACAAAGCCCTCGAGCCCATCCTTGAGAAGGCGATTAGCAGCGGCATTCCGGTGGTCGCATTCAACATTGAGGATCCTCGCCCTCCGGACCAGCGGATCCGCTATCTTACCTATGTGGGCGGGGATGAGTATCTCACGGGCATGAAACTGGGGGAGTATGTCATTGAGCAAGCGAACGCGGGCAAGATTCCGAAGCCAACCAAAATGATGTGCGCCAACCACGATCCGACTCATCAGGGCTTAAAGGCA
Source organism: uncultured Verrucomicrobiae bacterium (assembly GCA_963706955.1). Classification (GTDB taxonomy): domain Bacteria; phylum Verrucomicrobiota; class Verrucomicrobiia; order Chthoniobacterales; family Terrimicrobiaceae; genus DASTFP01. Next base: position 365,464 of record CAVPOC010000008.1, read on the forward strand.
CGGTTTCAGGGAATGACGTATGCGATGAAAAAGATCGGCGTCAGCGTCGATGAACTCGTGATCGGCGCGGATCCTGAGCGGGCCCGCAGCATCATGCAGTCCTATCTAAGCGCCAATAAGGATGTTAATTACATTTTTACCCTGGGCACGTTGTCCTGCCCATGGGCTTACAGCGTTGCCGATCAGATGGGATTGAAACCGAAGCTTTCTGACAAGGGGATGACGATTGTGAGTGTCGACGACAGCCCCAATTCCCTCGAGGGTATCAAAGAGGGGAAAATCCTCGCTTCACACAGCCAGGGTTTCTGGCTCCAGGGCTATCTTCCGATGGAGATCCTTTACTTTCACAAGAAGATTGGGATGCACCCGCTCAGCGACGTCATAACGGGACCGATTGTCATCAATGCGAGTAACGTTGATGAATGGATAAAATTCGTCAAAAACATCATTGGTGAAGACGCCTACAAGAAGCAAATTACCTGGTAAATCGATTTGCTTCCATTTCCAGCCGGTATGGACCGAGAGAGCTCGATCACCGCGTTTGGCCAGTAGGGAATAAATCGCGCCTTTGCTGCTTCTGCACGGAGCTTCCCGTTTCGCGACCTTGTCGAGGCGGTTTAATGTTCTGGTTGAGATGGAACAAATTGTCGGGATCATACTGTTCTTTGATCCGCGCCAGACGATCATAGTTGCCACCGTAGGCGGCGGCCACCCGATCACCTTCTTCTTCCGTCATGAAGTTCACGTAGGCCCCCTCGGAGGCATATGGGGCGGAGGCTCGGAAAAACGCGCGCGCCCAGGCAATGCACCGCTCATCGTCCGTCCTCTCATCCCATCGCCCGTGCACGTTGAGCACAAACTTTGCGTCACGATGACGATAGGCCATGGCATCTGCCGCAACGCGATTGGATGCGCCTGCGATCAGCCCGACGAAGATCTCGCACTGCGGCGAGGGCAGTTTGCCAGCGAACTCGATCATCGAGTCCAACGCGGCATCAGTCAGTTCTGTGAAGTTATGGGTTTTCCAATAGTTTCTCGCGCCGGGCGTAAGCAGAGGATCAAACGCCTGCTGCCATTGGGTGTACGGCTGAGCATCGATATATTCGCCGTGGGAAGTCCCAAAACGACGCAAAGGCTCAATCAGCTTTCTCCCTTGAGCAAGATCCCCGATGTAGAAGGGAACGAGCACAACGACTTCCTTGCCATGCACGTCTTTGGGAAGAAACGGCAACGGGGGAGCCTTGCGCAAGACAACCCACACATTGAGTTCCTCCGGGGCGGCTGCTACGAATTCCCGATATTGTCTCAGCACCTGCTTTGCTTGCTCGAACGGGAAAACGATCAACCCGGCCAGGATTTCAGGACCCACCTCATGAAGGTTGAATTCGAATTGGGTGACGATCGCAAAGTTACCCCCGCCACCTCGAATTGCCCAAAACAGGTCGGCGTTTTCGTTTTCGCTGGCTCGGATCCTCTTGCCGTCCGCGGTGATCAGGTCCGCAGAGACGAGATTGTCAACGGTCATGCCGTATTTGCGCGTTAGCCAACCGAATCCCCCGCCTAGCGTTAGACCCGCGATCCCGGTGGTGGAGTTGATTCCGACCGGCGTGGCGAGCCCATGGGCCTGCACCGCCCCATCAAAATCGGCCAACGTCGCCCCCGGTTCAACATAGGCGCGTCTCTTCTCGGCATCCACGCGGACTTTCCTCATCGTTGAAAAGTCGATCATCACGCCGTTTTCACACAAAGCGTTCCCTGCAATGTTATGGCCTCCACCTCGAACTGATATTTCGAGTCCGTTCTCGCGCGCGAACAAGATTGCATGCGGAACGTCATCGGCTTCCGCACATCGCACGATGAGAGCAGGCCGCCGTTCAATCATCGCGTTCCATATTTCGCGAACCTCGTCATAACTCGGGTCACTCGGTAGGACGATCTGGCCCTTCACCTTTCTCCGAAGATTCTCAACCGTCTCTTTCGAAAAAGTTGTTTTCTTTTCTTCGCTTGGATCTTGAGCAGCAGCGTTGAGGGACTCGATTTCTTCGGGGTTCAGAGTAGAGGCGTCGGCGCGGACCGACCTTCTCGGTTGAGTTGTTGCGTTCATTTGTTGCATTTGTGCTGTTGTACCGACTAGTTAGTATACTTCTGGGCAAAAAAATTTACGCGGGTTCGGCGATGAGCGTAGCCAACGAGAGTCGGAATGCGCGAATGGCCTTGGGAATACGGGTGGGATCGCGATGGGCTTTGGCGAGCACGATAGATCCCTCGAGCACGCCGAGAAGCGTATCGGCCAATTCACCGGCTGTCGGCCTTTCCCTCCCCACCCACTGCGCGGTGATCGGTTGAAGTTTCTCCGCGAAGTCGTCCGAGACCGCCCGAAACATGTCCGCAACGGCTCGCTGCATACGAGAATTCGTATCGGCAAGCTCCAACGCAAACGAGCCCATCAGGCACCCTCCACTCCAAAGCTCTGGAGAGCACTTCTCGAAATATTCAAGAAACGCAAACGCCCGTTCAACCGGATCCGTGGTTCGGACGTGCGGTCCACGTGCTAGCATTTGCGCGCTTCGTTGAAGAGACCAATCCAAGACCGCAAGACCCAGATCCTCCTTCGAATCAAAAAAATAATAGAAACTTCCCTTGGTCAGCTCGGCCTTCTCACAAATTGCATCCACAGTCGTGGCCGCATAACCACGGGCCAGGAACAGCTCTTTGGCTCCGGCCAAAATGCGTTCTTTGGACTCATTGGCTGCCATCTCAATTTCCTTTATATACTAACCGGTTGGTACAGTCAAGGGATTTGTGTTCGCAGATAGGACGGCTCCTGGCCGGCGCCTCGGGCGGCAGCGCTGGTTCTTGCTGGCATCGATGTCGCAGAAACCGCGATCACGATCGCCGGCGCGTGCTAGAGCGCGAAGGAGCGCCCCCTAGCCCCATGCTTCGCCATGAATCGCGCTGAAGGCCATCGCGGAGCGTTGGCGTTGGTGGCGGAAGAACCACAATCAGCGCTACGATGCTCGACAACCGCGGGAGGACGAAGACGGACCGCAAGGGCGATGCGGTCGGCGGCGGGATCTCTGGCGGCGTTGTAGGCGTTACTCTCGCTTTGCCCACGTGTGGGCATTTGTGAGCATGTAAGAAAACCTCGGATCGTTCGAGAGGCCTCTATTCATGCGGTTTTGCCCACGTAGGAGCAACTGGGAGAGCATGAGTAAATTCGCTCAGATCGAATTGTGAAACGAGAAGCTATATCAACGGAGCGTATATCCCCCAGTGCTTTGTTCAATTAGTTACACATAGTCAGCCAGAACCACGGCCGGTCTATTTGGGCCGAATTTCCGCGTCTGAAACGGGCAATCGCTATGCTACAACGAAAATCCGCGGCACGATCAAACCCTAGGCTTCGATGAGGAATTTGCGGCCGTCAACACTCTCATAGAGCGATGCATTCATGTTGAACCGAAGATCGCATCGCATGCCTAAGGACTTCCCGGCTAGGCCTCCCTATTACTTGCAACGCGAGGGGCGGTCCAGCCAGATTCAACAGAACACTCCGGGTGGGGCCAGCTTACGTAATAGAATCGCTTTCGTTGGGTCTTCGCAGGCCATCGGAACAGAATTGCCGGATTTCTCCGCGCGAAACACGTCACTGGCCTCAGGAGCTGAATAACTGCAGTGCTATGCTGCAACCAGGAGCTCCTGATCTCGTTCCGTTCGCAATCGATCAGAAGAGGGGGTTCGCGCAGGGTCTGCGAGAGCGCACTGGCAAGGCCGCATGGCGCATTCGTCACAAACTTGTTGAGGTCTGCATCTGGTCCGAACATTTGCTTAAGAAGGCCGTTCTCAAACGCAATTAGGAGAACTCAAGAATGGAAATTTACGCATGTTCTGGCCCTCAAAGTCTGCGCAATGAGTTTAACGGAAGGGTAGCACGCAAAACTGGCTAAAAGTCACTAGTAGCGAGCCGAGTTGCCGGTTCAGGATGTTTCGGAAGTGTACCTCTTACGATCCACGTGATACCCAAGTCACTAGTATCGAGACAGATTATGTGGCTCTCACCCTAAGTCTCGCGTGCATAAATTTTCGTTCCTTGAAATCTCCCTAATACACTCTTCCGTCAATGCAGGCGGGTAAGAAAACAAATACACCATCAGAGAATTAGAATGAGTAACTACGACAACGACGATCACATTAAGAACATGCAAAACTCGGACGCCAACAGCTACTGTCCTAACGGGAACCCGGTTTTGGAGTTTGCCGGAAGGGAATGGTGGATTAATTACCACTGGAGTCCAGAAAGTGGAATTTATGCGGGCGGAGATTTCGATTCTATCTTCGATCCAAAGATAATCGAACGGACGTCTGACGGGGTGCAGCTCTGGATCAAGCCGCCGGGGCAGTACGACAGATGGCAAACCTCGGAATTGGTCAGTGTAGAAAAGGTCGCTTATGGCAGACACCTTGTGACTGCCCGCGCTGACAGTGGTTCCTTCTCAGACCTTGATGCGAACGCCGTATTCGGCGTTTTCACCTACCAGTATTCGGAAGCCCCGCCTTCTCAGGGACCGAACAAGCATCGTGAAATCGATATGACGGAGGTCTTGCGCGGTGCGAGCAGCAACGCACAATTCACCCTGCAGCCATGGGATTATGATCCCCATCCATGGTATCCATTTACGCTGCCGGCCAGCACCCCGGTTATCACGATCGTCACGGATTGGTACGTCCCGGAAACCGCTCCCGTGGCCATCTTCGCCGTTTTTCTGGGCGATTACTCACTTGAGACTCTGCCCCCGCCACCTTGGGAGCAAAGAGCATACGCCTTGTGGTCGCCAAGCCAGCATGGCTTCGGTGAGTTAATTCCTCAGGTGACTGCAACGAGTTGCGCGCGCATACATATCAATCTCTGGCTGATGCACGGTCAGCCACCGTCCGGGCCACAATCAGTCACCGTAACGAGAGTTCAATACCAGCAACTGTAACCATCGGGCGGGACATCGCCGCTAAGATCTGTGCGCAGCACCTGCTCACGAATTTCTCGGCATCGGCCAACGGTTTTGGCGCTCGAGACCGTCGCGTATCAAATCCATATGATGGCCGATGTCGCAGCGGATCGGTTTTCCTACGGCCAGAAGCTGCTGACGGCTCTTTCGCTGACGAGGAGCCGGTAACGCTCGAGCGGACTTCAAGCGAAGCGTCTAGCCGTGGCGAGCGGCCTCCTTAAAAGTCAAAATACCATAACGAAAATGCGCAGCCAGATCAAAGAACAAGTTCTCCGCTGTGCGTGCCCCACGGCCGCCAGCGTTCACGGGTAATTGTTTCGGTCGAGACGGGCTGCCTCGAGGTAGATCGAGGGCAGGGCTACGCCGCGGGCCCGCAGCGCCGACTCGCGCACGGCCACGCGGTAGTGTCTGCCTGTGACCACCGGCGGCGCAGCCGGTTGACCGTTGGCCACGTCGCGCAGCCAATCGAGGCTCATCTGCATAGCCACTTCACCCATCTCGCGCGGCGAGGGCGCAATAGCCAAGCCACCACCGCCTTCGACAAAGGTGGTGTCGACGCCGATCGGCAGCGCCTTGGCATGGGTTTCGATCCAGCTCGCGACTTCCTCCACGCTGGTGGGCCTGGACACCCCCCCGCCCTGGGGCAAGCCGCTGAAGGACAGCACAATCAGCACGTCGGCCAAGCTGTCAAGTCGCGGGATCGTCTGCTGCCAGGCGGCGAAGTCGGGTAGTACCTGTGCCGCCACCAGGCGATGCGGGCTCCAGTCGAAGGCCTGCACCTGATGGATCTCAGCGAAGCCAGTGGGATCAGTCAAGCCGATCACGGCCAAACGCGCTGGCTCTCCGTTGCGCAGCGTCAGCAAGGCTTCGCGAATGGCCGCCAGCGGCAGCCGCTCGAGCACGCCGCTGACGTTGGCTGCGGTGTCGTAGCCATAGCTCGCGGGCTGGCTGTCGATCGCCACGTAGACGATACGCGTCGTCGGGTTGGCCGCCTCCGCCGATCCCGCCGGCACTGCGTAGTGGCGCGCCACATAGGCCTGCGCCTCGTCGTCCACCGCCACCAGCATGTGCGGACGAAGCTGCTGAATGGCGCGTCGTGCCTGCGCGGCGGCGTCGTGCCAACCGGTCTTGTGCGGAGAGCGCTCAAGGCCCAGGTAGTACCAATGCACCGTTACCGGCCGACGGTTGCGGTCCAGCGCGGTGCGGACGCCCTCGTCGATGCGCTGGTTCCAGCCACTGCTGCGTTGGCCGCTGTGCAGCACCAAGATGCGCGGCTTGGTGAGGTTGAAACCAACTAGCAGCACCATCGCCGCCAGCAGAAAGATGGCCACCAGCCAGCCGAGCACGCCGCGCTTCATGCCAAACCCAGCCACTGCCAGTATGGCACGGAGGCATACGCCGCCACGATGCGCGAGGCGTTTATGAAGTGGTTGTAGCGCTGGAAGCCCGGATCGGCGATGTAGTTGGCGTAGCCGCTGGAGGCGAGCTGCAGGCATTGGGAGCTCTGGTAGGGCTTGAACCACATGTCGCTAAACATGGCCGTCAGGAACGTGAGGACCCAGGGGTGGATATCTTGGCTCGCGGCCACCGGCATCAGCACCACCGCCGCCACCACCATGCCGGCGGTGATCGGCAGCGCCAGGCGCAGCAGCAGCGTCACGCCCAGAACCACCGGGATGAACAACAGCAGGTTTCCGCCGACGAAGTCGAAGCGGTCGCCGGCTGCGGCACTCAGCGCGGTGTCGAGCCCCAGGTAGCTGATCGAGCGACTGAGGCCGTCCAGGCTGAGCAGGAAGAAGATCATCGGCCAGTCGATCTTCTGCTGGAAATCCTTCTTGCTGACCAGCCCCGTCAGCAGCAGCGCGACCAGAATGAAAGCCGCCAGCCATGCGGGATTGATCTGGTGCCACGAAACGGTGAAGGCGCCCACCACGAACAGCACGAAGCCCAGCAGTGCGCCCTTTTCAGGCACCGTGACCGGCCCCAGCAGGGCTTGCTGCTCGCGCAACCGGGCCTTCGGCAGCGGCGACTGGGGCTCGCGCGTGAAGCTCAACCGCATGGCCACGACGTGCGTGAGCGTGACGACGATTAACGCCACCGCCGCGGCGGCGAGCCAGAACACGCCTTGAAACTGTTCCTGCACCTGCGCCGGCAGCATCGCGAACACGGTGAGGTTGGACGATTTGCTAGTCAGCATCATCGGTGAAAACAGCATCGCGCCGGAAAACATCGCTGCCATCAGCGCCACGGCGGCCGGGCTCTGCGACTTGAGGCTGAGGCCGCTGACCATGTCGCGGTAGAGCGGCTGCAGCAGCGATAGGCGAGCGTTTCCTGAGGGCATGATGGGCGACAGCGCATAGCCCGACAGCAGCAGCGCGGTCTGCTGCCAGAACGGCGTATCGGGCAGGCGGATTAGCAGCCAGATCATCACCCGGTAGCTCAGGCCCGAGGCGCCGATGAGCGAGGCCAGCGCATACACGCCGATTAACGTCGTGAGGGTCCGCGACGCGAAGCCGCCGAGGGCGATATCCGACGGCACCAGCCCTACCATCAGCACCGCCGAAATCGCCAGCAGCGGAGGCACGTACTCGTCGGCGAGCCCGAACAGCCACATCAGCACCGTGGCAGCCAAGATGCCGACAAACAGGGCCGCCTCCTGGGTCAGGCCGGCGGAGCCGCCGGCAAAGTAGAGCAGGGGCGGCACCAGCAGCAACGCCAGCCAGCCCACTAATTGCTTGCGGGGTACCGGCGCAGCGGCCGGGGCCGCCGCCGGCTTCGGTGCTGGCAACAAGGCCTCGCCGCTCAGATGGCTCGTCAGCCCGAGCATCGCCCGCGACGCCATACCGAGTTCGGTCAAGGCTTCGCGCGGCAGGCGCAGGGCCTGCACCGGCGTGCGGGCAGTAGCGGTCGCGAGATAGGTTTTCAGGTCGGTAGCGGCTTCTTCGCCGCACCGCGGCGCCTGCAAATCCATACGCCGACCGCTCTCGGTGACGAGTTCCACGTCGCCACCATCGAGTAGATACAACGCGTCCGCCTTGGCACCGCGCGAATACAGGTCCTGCCCGGCGGCGAACGTGACAGGCTCCAGTTTACCCAACACGCGCGCCAGTTGCAGCGGCGCGCAGTTGGCGAAGAGCGCATCGCGACGCACGCGATCGATCTGGTCGCGGTGAGCTGCCATCTCAGGCGATCTTGGCCTCGAGGGCCGCCACCAGCTTGACTTGGTCCGCCATGGCTCGCACGCGCGCCAAGCGCTTGCGCGCAGCCCAGGTATCAAGCTTGGCCTGCTCGAGCACGTCCATCATTCCGGGATTGGCGTCCGTCGCATCGCCGATATTGCCTCGTTGTGGAGAAAGGGGAGCGCCAGCAGCACGTCGTCGTCCGCCGGGGCGCGCTACTTCTTCGAGGTGGCCGCGCGGCTTCAAAGGCTTGCTCGTTCGGGCTTTGGCTGCCGACGCCGGATCGCCGCCGAAGTGCCTATCTTGTGGCTCGACATCGTCCCGATAGGAAGTCGCTTTTGGTCCTCCGGAGCGTGGCTCGGGGTTTGAAGCCGAAGGGCGAGCGTTTCAATGCGCGCAGAGTGACAAGAGTGAGGTCGGAAGTCAAACACGGGCGCCCCGGGCCCTAGTGGCCGAAACTTCCGAGACGACGACGATCTATGGAAGAGGTTTCCCATCCAGGCCGATAGAGGCTCGGGCGGTCTCGTTGCCACGCTCGTCGTATTCTGCCACCCAGCCGTGACTGCCGTCCTTAAGCAACACGGGCTCGCCGAAAGCGCCGTGATACGTCGTGCGAATTACGTTACCGCGGTCGTCGTACGTCATTCTTACGCTGGCATAACCCTCAGCCAGAACAACCGGCTTCTCGTCCAAGCCGATAAACGTCCAGGCGGTCTGGTTGCCGCGCTGGTCGTGTTCTGCCACCAAACCGTGATTGCCGTCCTTGTGGATCACGGGCTCGCCCGAAGCGTCGTGATACGTCGTGCGACTCAGCTTACCGCGCTCGTCGTAGGTCGACCTTACGCTCGCATAACCCAGAGCCAGGACAATGGGCTTCCCATCCAGGCCTATCAGGGTCCACGCGATTTCATTGCCGCGCTCATCGTATTCTGCCACCCAGCCGTGATTGCCGTCCTTCTGGAGCACGGGCTCACCGGCAACGCCGAAAAACATCCGGCCTGTTTCATTCCCACGAGCGTTGTAGGTCGATCTTACACTCGCAAAACCCCCGGCCAGGACAATTGGGTTACCATCCAGGCCGATAGAGGTCCAGGCGGTCTGGTTGCCACGCTCGTCATATTCTGCCACCCAGCCGTGATTGCCGTCCTTGAGCAAGACGGGCTCGCCGGAAGCGCCGTGATACGTCGTGCGGGTCACCTTACCGCGTTCGTCGTATTCTGCTCGCCAACCATGATAACTATCGTTGAGCAGCACGGGCTCGCCGGAAGCGTCGAAAAACTTCCGGTCTGTTTCATTCCCACGAGCATCGTAGCTCGATTTTACGCTTGCATAACCTCCCACCAGCGCAATTGGCTTCCCATCCAAGCCGATAAAGCTCCAGGCGATCTGGTTGCCGCGCTCATCGTATTCTGCCTCCCAGCCGTAATTGCCGTCCTTGTGGACCACGGGTTCACCGGAAGCGCCGTGATAAGTCGTGCGCGTCACCTTACCGCGCTCGTCGTAGCTCGATTTTATGCTCGCATAACCTCCCACCAGGACAGTTGGCTTGCCGTCCAGATCGATGAAGGTCAGCGCGATTTGATTGCCCCGCTGGTCATATTCTGCTATCCAGCCATGATTGCCGTCCCTGTGGAGCACGGGCTCGTCGGAAGCACCGTAATAGGTCGTGCGAGTCAATTTACCGCGCTCGTCGTAGCTCGATTTTACGCTCGCATAACCTCCTGCCAGGACAATTGGCTTGCCGTCCAGACCAATGAAGGTCTGGACGATTTGATTGCCCCGCTCGTCGAATTCTACTCGCCAACCATGATAGCCGTCCTTGTTAAGCACGGGCTCACTGGAAACGCCGGAAAGCGTGCGGCCTGTTTCATTCCCACGGGCATCGTAGGTCGAGCTTACGCTCGCATAACCTCCAGTCAGGGCAGTTGGCTTGCCGTCCAGACCGATAAACGTCCAGAGGACCGGGTTGCCGCGTTCGTCGTATTTTGCCACCCAGCCGTGATTGCCGTCCTTGTGGAGCACAGGCTCGCCGGAAGCGCCGTAATAGGTCGTGCGAGTCACCTTACCGCGCTCGTCGTAGTTCGATCTAATGCTCGCATAGCCCCAAGCGACAACAACCGGCTTGGCGTCCAGGCCGATGAAGGTCTGGGCGATTCGGTTGCCGCGCTCGTCATATTCTGCCATCCAGCCGTGATTGCCGTCCTTGTGAAGCACACGGCTCGCCGGAAGCGCCGTAAAAGGTGAGCCTCTGTGGTCTACCGAACTCGTCGTATTGATATTTCGCGAGGATGTACCCGTCCGTTACGGACATCGGGTTCAAATCCGGCCCGACGGACCTGAACTCTATTGGGACCGCTTTTTCATTATAGGCAATCAGCACGCCGCAGTTGCCGACGTTATCGACCATTTCGCGTCCCTTGGCGTCGAGTGAAAGCACGGATGTCCGGAGGCCATGAGCATCGTAAGTCATCTTCCTCCCAAAAGCACCATCAGGTCCAATTGCGGGCAGATTTCTGGCATCGTGGAACATAACGCGTTCCTCCCATCCCTCCTTGCCATAATGGATCTCCACGTATTCGGCCGAAGAGCCGCGCTGTAATTGAGAGAAGCCGTCAGGACCGACAAAGCGGGCCCGTCGAGTTGAGCCCGCATCAAGTCCGCCCGGCGAATAGACCAACCCCCAAACCATCCGCCCGCTTCGATCCAAGCCTCGTTCGTAGGCGATGTTTCCTTGCGCGTCGGAAACGAACTCCCATTGGCACACCCGATGAAGTCCCAGCGACTGGGCCCTCTGCCTAGTCTCTATCGCCCGAGCATCCTCCCCCTCCTCTTCAGAATACAGGTAAGTGCCGATCCCATGGTCGGTCGTGTATTCGGAATTTCCGTTAACCGCTACCATCCGAAATGCGGGCTTCCAGCGAAGCGTCCAGCCTTCCCGCGTGATCCCCTTGTGAACGAGCAAGAGTGAAACAGGCAGTCTCTGCGCTTCGGCTTTTGAGATTGGCGCGATCCCGACCGGAAACCCCAAGCGTTTCCCGAAATTGCGATAGTAACTTACGTGTTCCTGAAAAAGGAAGTAGTAGCCACCCCAAATCGTCGCGATAAGAGTAAGTGCCAATAAGCAAGCCACGAGGGTCGTGATCAGTTGCTTTCGCTTCTGCGCCAATTGTTCTGCACGAACGCGCTCGGCGCGTTGTCGTTCCCGCTTTTCGCGAATCCAGGGGATGAGGAATTCGCTGGTGATCTCATAGAATGCGCTATCGCCGCGGGCTTGGCGAAGGACTAGACGCGTCCGCCGAGACAGCGCTTGGAGAACCCCGCGCCCATCCGACTCAGTAAGATGTTCGTCGCGAATAAGGTTACCTATAAGATCCTCTTCGGAGACAATGTTGCGAGTTCCGCTGGAGGTGACCAGGTAGGTGAGCGCAGTGATGGCCGGTTTCCGAAACCTGGGCTCCAAATCGTTCAGAGCCGCGTCAAGATGATTGCCGAAGAGCGAGCGGACGGCTTCGCGGCGATCGGTCTCGTTGAGAAATGCCGTTTCTTCTTTCTCGCTCTCCCACAGCGCGAGACAAGCGATCTGAACCTCAGTCAGGTTGATCGTCCCACTGTCGCTCATTTCTTTGAAAGCCGACTCAAGCGCCTCGCAGGCAGGCTCCGAGAGGCGTCGCCTGAAATGTCCGGCTGGAAAGGTCGGATTCTCGAAGGGTCCGCGTATGACTTTGCGTAGCGCGGTTTCCGGTGGCGAGGAAAGCCGGAATGCCTGCTCGCCAAGTTGTGGGGCGTCCGCCAGACAGCGAGAGACTTTGGCTAGGTAATCTTCCCGGAAGGAGAAGACAAGTTTCAGTGACAGCGCGGGGTCGTTTAGAAACCTGAGTAAAAGTCCCACGATCCCGCTTTGGATCATGCGAGCCTGATTGAACTTGTCACGGCTCTCGACTGCTTCTTCGAACAAGGTCACAAGTTCTTCGAACTGATCGAAGATTAAAACAGGCGTGACTGAGGAGCGTTCAGCTATCTCACTTTCTTCAGTCGGTTGCTGCTCTTCGATGCGACGGGCAAATTCCTCGACTGACAAGACAATGCGCGCCGGCCCGAGCGCGCAATTTTCAAGAGGCACTGCAAATCGCGATGAGAGAAATGGCGGCGCCCCTTCCTCGGTAAGGGCAATGCGTTCCACCACTAGCTCTTTCTCTGCGAACGGCTGCACGCGCACGCGTTCTGGCGCGAATCCTTCGTCTCGCAAAGCGGGAATTAGCCCCGCATTAATCAATGAGGATTTGCCAACGCCAGACTCCCCGTAGAAAAAGATGCCGCGATAAATTGTAATCAGTCGAATCAGCTTTCGGACTTCGCCGGTACGGGCGGAGAAGATCGGCTGGTCGATAAAGCGGAACGGCTCGATCCCCCGATAGGGTGCGGATGGTAAAGGCAGGACGGAAGCTTCATTCCCCATAACTGGGCATTTCACATCCTTTTATCCGCCGGTAAAGTTCGGGCACAAACTCCCAAAGGTTACTCGCCAGAAAGCCTACGTAGCCAAGCTCGGAATCCCATACTCTGGCAACCAGCGGATCAGGCCAGGGATCAATCGAATAGGAGCGCGGGAACCTATCTTTCTTATGGCGCAGGGTTTTAAGAAGGAGACGCAGATTGTAGTCAAGCATACTGTAGCCGATGAAGAGCGTCGGCCATCTCGAAAGACGGAACTGGAATGTTTCCGGCACCGGGTTGAACTCACCAGGCGCAGTCATCCGAAGCACAAAATCGATATAGTCCTCGTCGGTGATAACGAGAGACTCTGGCGTGTTGATGTCACCATGGATCTTGAAGATGAATGGATTTTGAGCAGAGGGATCCTGGAGCGGATCGTCGGGGCGAGCGGTTGCCCTCGGCTGGTAAACGGCGGTGGTCGGAGATTTGCCGACCATCAGCAAGGCATCTTCGAACAGGCGGTCGTAGTTCGTCGTGATAATCAGGGGAAAATTTAACTCCGCCAGCGCGCGCAAGGCGGGCGAAGGAGTCTTACCGACCGTGACGGCGCGCTGGACAGCATTTGCGAGTCTGGCCCGGCCCCGACGCCGGAGGTCGATAGCCTCGTTGGCACTGGCCGGACGACCCGGCGGCGGTGGAGAACCCTCATTCTTGCCTTTCTGCTCCCAATCTTTCCACTGCTCATCGAAGATGACATTCAACTCATAGTCCAACGCGACGCGTTGGAAATGCTGCTTCGGGGACCTGCCTGAGAAGCGCTCTGCCCATCGAGTTTCCCGCGCCAGCTCTTCTGCTAATGCTCCGGCGAACAGCGGACGGCGCGGATCTGGAGGCGGCGGTGGCTCTGTAGACGATAAGGGCTTTGACGCATGAACTCCGGCCCCAAGAAAAAGCACCACCCTGCCCTCGCGAACACTTGCAGCGATCTGGTCTATCCCATCTCCGGCTGCCGCGCCTAGAGAAGGGATCCGATCATCCTTCATGAATGAGTTTTGGGTCCAATCAGCCCGTCCGGGAAAAAAGTGTATATAGAAAAGGCTACAGGCAGTCAAGGTTGTCGCGGGAACGAGTTCTGTGCGACCGTGATGCAGTCGAGTCCTGCCTCACATCGCTAAACGGCAACGGAAGTGCCGAGTTTCAGAATATCGCAGGAGATTCGTCGGTCTTTTTCAAGTCGTGTCTGGTCAAGTTCAGTTTCTTTCGCATCTGAAAGATCCGGCTTCCAAGTTTTCTTAACTAAAAGTGTCGCCGGAAGACGGATGGTCTTGGGCGCGTCGCAGAATTTCTCCTCATTTCCGTTCAGAGCGCCGTGAAAGACTCCCTTGTCTTCTTCACCAGAAGTGATCTTCAGTAGGCATTCCCAGGATGAAGACGGGACTAAAGATACTTTTCATGACGTTGGCCTGGTTGGGCTGTGCGAACGCGGAGCTGAAAGTTGCGTCGCTTTCGACGATTACGACCGAGATCGCGCAGAATGTCGGCGGCACAGCCGTTCGCGTAACACCCCTCATCAGGCCAGGCATCGACCCGCATGATTTTCAGCCGTCTCCTTGGGATGTCCGGGAAATCGAGGGTGCGAACCTGGTCTTGCTCACAGGCAAGGGCATGGAAGGATATCTTACGAAGCTGGAAGACGCCGTCGGCAACAAATCGAAGTTCGTTGATGTAGGCGCCGAAATCCCGACTCTGACTCTCAAAGAGGATGGCCGCACCGTCGAAGACCCACACTGGTGGCACAGCATCGCGAACATGAAAAAGGCAACCTCGGTGATTCGGAGGCACTTCGTTGAAGCCGATCCGACGAACAAGCCTCTCTACGCGACAAATGCCGCCGCGTATCTAGCGAAGCTCACGGATTTGGAGAAATGGGTGCGCCAAGAGATTGCGAAGTTGCCGCGAAATAAGCGCAAGCTGGTCACCTCCCACGACGCCCTCCAATATTTTGCACAGGAATATGGCTTCAAGATCTACGCTATTGAAGGCGTGAGCACGGAAGATCAACCCTCTTCGAAAAAGGTCACCGACCTCATCAACAAAATACGCGAGCAGGAGGTAAAGGCGGTGTTTTTTGAGAGTATCAAAAACCCAAAGGTGATCACCGAGATTACGAAGGAGACAGGAGCAAAAACCGGTGGCGAACTTTTCGTCGACGGCCTCGGCGAGAAGGAGGCGTCAACCTACCCCGACATGATCCGGCATAATATTCAAACAATCGTCGAAAATCTGAAATGAACGCCGCAAAAAGCCACCATGCCGAACGCTCCTACCGTTCGAAGATCTGGAGAGACGGAACTGTCATCTCGGGTAGGTAATTTGTGATCCTGCCGTCGCCGCAGCTCAGCGAGTGCGGGCTGCCTCCACCCACTGGATGAAAGCCTCGGGCCCGCCTTGCAGATAGCCGACATTCCGCGCCGCCTCCTGGCCCTGCGGGTCGAGCAGGACGAGGGTGGGAAATCCCTGAACTCCGAATTTCTCCGCAAGCTCTTCGTTCTGCTTCTTCAATTCGTCGCTCTGCGCTTTTCCGCGGGGAAAATCGAGCTCGACGAGCACAAGACTTTGCTCGGCGAATTTTTTGAATTCGGGCTTCGAAAAGGTGTCCTTCTGGAGTTTGATGCACCAGCCGCACCAATCCGAGCCGGTAAAGTCGAGCAGAACCATCTTGTTTTCTTTTGCGGCCTGGGCAAGTGAAGTCGCATAATCTGTCTTCCATCCCTCGGCCGCCGCCGAAGAGGCGACGATGCCGCCATAGACGAGTGATCCTAGCAGAAGAAATCTAAACAATTTAAGCATCGTCTATTCTCCCTCATCTTTGGGAAAGTTCAATGTTCCCGCGGAGGCGAGGAGCGACGGATCGAAGTTCGGATGGATATCCAGATCGCCTGAGATCGACTGAGCGGTTCGCTGCGAAGCTGCGAACGCAATCATCAGGGCATTGTCGGTGCAAAGCTCCAGTGGAGCTGTCCGCAGGCGCAGACCCGATTCGCGACACATCTGGGCCACTCTTTCACGCAAGCGAGCGTTCGCGCTGACGCCCCCGCTGAGTCCGAGCAGGGAACGTCCAGATTCGTGGGCCGCCCTGGCAAGCTTGGTCACGAGGACATCGACAACAGCTTCTTGAAACGAGGCGCAAATGTCGGACAAATCCTCCTGCTTGAACCCGCTTTCCAAAAAATACCTCAGGGAAGTCTTGAGTCCGCTAAAGCTAAAGTTGAAATCATTCGAGGCGATCATGCTCCGGGGAAATGCAAATCTGAGCGGGTTGCCCGATCGGGCCAGACGGTCAATCTCTGAGCCCCCGGGATAGCCGAGTCCGAGGAGTTTGGCAACTTTGTCGAATGCCTCACCCGCGGCATCGTCCAGCGTGCGGCCCAGCAGACGGTAGCGTCCATAGCCCTCGACGTCGAAGAGCAGCGTATGTCCGCCGCTGGCGATCAAAGCCACATGCGCGGGAATTTCGCTCTCTCCGAAAAAAGGCGACAGCAAGTGCCCTTCGAGATGGTTTACCGGAAAGAACGGCTTTCCAGCTCCGAGCGCCAATCCCCTGGCTGCGGAGACACCAACAAGGAGCGCGGCGGCAAGACCCGGACCTGTCGTGGCAGCGTAGGCGTCTACCCCATCGATGGAAAGTGCAGCTTCGCTGAGGGCGTCGCGCAGCAGGCGAGGAAGAAGCGCGAGGTGGTTTCGTGAGGCGACCTCGGGAACGACGCCACCATAAGGGGCGTGGAGAGCCGCCTGCGAAGCCACCCGATGCGCCAGGACCTGATCAAAGTCGCGTAGGATTGCGATCGCCGTCTCATCACACGACGTTTCGACCGCAAGAACTATGCGGCTCAAGAACCCTTTCCCGCGCTCTTTTTGCGGACGGGCTGCCGCTGCGAGAAAATGATCGTGCCGCGGAGAATGTCGGCCCCACGCGCAAGCTGGGGATCGCCATCCACCGATACCCTCCGATTGCTCCCGCCATCGGGGTCCCTCCGGGATTCCAGAAGGTCGAACTCCTGCTGTTGGGTGAGGCTAACCCGGATATTCGGCGTGACACCGATCTCATGAATGACCTGGCGTCCAGGGGTGAAATATTTTGCTGTTGTCAGGCGCAAAGCCGATCCGTCCGGCAAGGAGATGACGCTTTGGACGGATCCTTTGCCGAAAGTTGTCTCGCCGACAATGATGGCGCGATTCAGATCCTTGAGCGCACCGGCGACCACTTCCGATCCGCTGGCGCTGGCATAGTTAACCAGAACCGCCAATGGATATGTGCGCGTCTTGCCTGCGCGGGAGGTGGTGCGGTATTCGCGGCCAGGGAGGCGCCCCTCTGTCGAGACCACCTTGGTTCCTGACGGAAGAAAAAGCCCGCTGACATCCACGGCACTGCTGAGAAGTCCCCCCGGATTGTAGCGCAAATCGAGAATCAGGGCCTGCATGCCTTCCTTTTCCAACTTGTCGAGCGTCTTCGCCAGTTCGCCGGCAGTGGGTTCGTTGAACTGCGTGATGCGCACGTATCCGACCTTGAGGTCTTCGGGATTCTCCGAAGGCAAGATCTGCGCGTCCTTGACGCTCTTCACCTTGATGATCACCCGGGTGAGCTCGTAGTCCTTGATTTCTTTGGTGCTGGGCCGCTGAATCGTCAAAGCGACTTTTTCGCCTGCATCCCCGCGCAGCTTGTCCACGGCCTGTGTCAGGGTTAGCTTCTCGGTGGAAATTCCATTGATGCGTAGAATTCGGTCGCCGGGCTTGAGTCCGGCCTCGAAACCCGGGGTATCCTCCATCGGGTTGACGATCGTGAGCGCTCCATCTTCCATGGTAACAACCACGCCAAGGCCGCCAAACTCGCTCTTGGTATCTTCCTGCATGCCGCGAAAGTCACGCGGCTCCATGAATTGGCTATGCGGATCGAGCTCCGCGAGCATCCCCCGCAGTGCGCTATAGGTCAAATCACGATAGGAGATCTTTCCCTCGTCCACATAATCCTGGCGGATGAGTTGCATGGCGCGAGCGAGCACCTGAACGTTATCGTAAGGGGACTCCGGATCGACTTCCTGTGCGGTTTCGCTATCCTGCGCGCGCAGACTTCCCACGGCCAAAACCAGAAGAACAGTGGCTGCCAGTATCCTCAACATCGCAAAATCTATCACGTTTTTTGGCCTTGCAAGTCCCGCAGCCCTCCACCGCGCTCCAGGGAAACTTCCAGCGAAAGGTCCACCGCTCTGGCGGAATGGGTCATCTCGCCGACGGAAACGAAGTCAACCCCCGTTTCGGCGATCTGGCGAACTGTTTCCAGATTCACCCCTCCGCTCGCTTCGAAGGCCACACCCGGCCGCTTCAGCGAAACAGCCTCCTGCAACTCGGCAAGTGTCATATTGTCGAGCAGAACTACGTCTACTCCGCGCAACCTGACAAATCTTCGAACTTGCTCGAGGGTATCCGCCTCGAGTTCGACGCGGATACCTTGTCGCTCGGCTTTTACTCTTGAAATGGCGTCCTGCAGTTCCTCGAGACTGGAGCTCGCGGCGAGATGGTTGTCCTTTACCATCACCATATCATGCAGGCCAAAGCGATGGTTGATCGCCCCGCCGGCGACGACGGCAGCTTTCTCAAAACGGCGCATTCCCGGAGTTGTCTTCCGCGTATCGAGAATTTTTGTCGACGTGCCCCTGACGGCATCGACGAACCGACCGGTCAGCGTAGCTACACCTGAGAGTCGCTGAAGAAAATTCAGGGCGGTGCGCTCGGCGGTGAGTAATGAGGCAGCTCGACCACGCACTACCATCACGATGTCACCGGGAGTGACACGCGCGCCATCTGGCACACGCCTGACAATCTCTAGATTTGCATCCACTCGCCGGAATACTTCCTCGGCCACGCCCAGGCCGGCAACAATGCAAGACTCTCGTGCGACTATTCGCCCCTCCGCAACGGTATCCTGATTGGTGAAATACTCCGAGGTGACGTCGCCGGACCCAATGTCCTCAGCGAGCGCCAGGGCAATGATGTCGCCCTCAGGAGGCATGCACGCCACGCCCGGAAGTTTCAGGCTCGAGAAGCTTCTTTTGCCAGCGCATAAGAAGAGGAGTATCAGCATCCAGGGAGGCCGCCTCCAGTGCGCCCCGAGGAGCAACGATCGATGAGTCAAGACCCAATTCCGCGGCGATCTTGTCTCTGGTAGTCTTCAAGCGCTCGAATCGTTCGGTTTGCTCGCGACTGGGCCGCCGCCGCGTCGACCTGGAGGGGGCCGGCCACTCGCCTTCCGGAATATGGAGGGCCAACGCGAGGATGATCTCAAAACTCTTGCGCCTCCGATTGCTCATTCTGGGAGTCGAGAACGCCTTCCCGTCGACCGCCTTCTCGGCAATGCGAACGATATCTTCGTTGCTCATCACATGGAAAGGAGGACGATCCCAGGAGCGTGCTTCCACATCGCGCCAATGCCAGAGGACACGCAAGACCGATTGCGCCCGCGGGGAAAGCGCCGCCGTGCCCGGGATTCGCCACGCCTTCCCTTCATCTCGTCCACGCGGCTCACCGGCGGAGGCAATCATGCGATCACACGATTCGGAAAACCATTCCCAACGGTTTAGTCGCAAAAGCTCGGCTTCGAGAATTTTCGCGAGGGGCAACAAGTATTTGGTGTCGTTGATCGCGTACTCGACCATTTGATTCGAGAGAGGACGCAAGGCCCAGTTGGCTTTCTGGGAAGCCTTCGAGAGCTTCACGCCGAAATGCTTGGCGACAAGCGCGGCCAGCCCCAATTCCTGGTATCCGCACAGCCGCGCGGCGATCATGGTATCAAAAATATCGCTTGGGACAAACCGCCCAGCGCGATGCAGCATGCGCAGATCGTAATCCGCACCATGGAAAACCAGTCGCTTGCTGGCAAGCACCTCATAGAGAGGCTGGAGCGAGAATCCGGCGAGTGGATCGACAAGCAGGTTCTCGTGCTCGGTGCTAATCTGGATCAGGCACAGTTTTTCGAAATAGCTATGAAGGCTATCCGCTTCAGTGTCCAAAGCGATTCGCGACAGGGGGGTGAGCTTGGCGATAAGATCGGCCAAGCCCTCAGGATCTGAAATCAAGGCTCGGCAATGAATTGGTCGCGCGGGAGTTCGTCTCCAGCCCGGCGCGCGCGGGGTTCTCGGACCTGTGTAGTGCCATCAGTCGGAGCCGTGACAAACGGCCCGCCAGCCAGTGGCGCCACGTCAGAAAATGCAACATCGGCAGCTTCGCTCGCTTTTCCTTCCAGCGGAAAATCCTTGCGCAGCGGAAAGTAGGGATATCCCTCCCACATCAAAATTCGGCGAAGATCAGGATGACCCTCAAACCGTATCCCCATCATGTCGTAGACTTCGCGCTCGTGCCAGTCAGCCGTCGGCCAGATGTCCGCGATGGTCGGGGCGACCGGATTGTCCTCGTCGGGGAGGAGCGTCTTCAGGCGAAGATGAATTCCTCCAGCCATCGAATAGAGCTCGTAAACCAACTCGAAGCGCGGGTAGTCGCCAAAATGGTCGACGCTGGAGACGTCAAGGAGGTAATCGAACCCGAGCTCTGCGCGGCAAAACTTGCAGATGTCACGCAGGGATTCCATTTTGACAGAGAGCGATTGCTCGCCTCGGAAGTTTCCTTCCGAAAGGATTGCCTCGCCAAACGGCTTCTTTATGAGCGTCACAGCTTCGGCGAGGGTCATACGGTTTCGGCGAGGGCCTTTTTTTGATTTTCGACTGACCGCTCGGTCATGATCTTCCTTTGCAACTTGATCAATCCGTCCAACAAAGCTTCCGGCCTTGGAGGACAGCCGGAGACATAAACATCAACGGGCAACAAGTGATCGATCCCCTGGAGAACCGCATAACTGCGATACATGCCTCCGCTCGAGGCGCAGGCTCCCATGGCAATGCACCATTTCGGTTCAGGCATCTGCTCCCAAATTCGTTTCACCGCCAGGGCCATCTTGTAGGTAACGGTGCCGGCCACAATCATCACGTCGCTTTGCCGTGGAGAAAATCTCATTACCTCGGCCCCAAAACGGGAAATGTCGTAGCGGGACGAGGACGCCGCCATTAGTTCGATGGCGCAGCAGGCAAGCCCCATCGGCATCGGCCAAAGGGAGTTGCTGCGCATCCAGTTTATAGCCGCATCCAGGCGCGTAAAGATCACATTACCCTCGATCTTCGAGTCGTACGCGACCGGGCTTGATTCCCTCATGACAACGAACCTATTTTTCCTCGCGCAACCGGCAAGAGCAAATTTGCGAAATCCCTGCCGTCTGCCGACTTGAGTTTCCCGAGTGTTCATGGCACGCATGCGAAATGGATCCTGTGAAACACGAGCCGTTCTTGCCGACGCATGCTCGGCTTTCGCCTGCAGCGTCGTGATTTTGCTGAGTTCCTGCGCTGATCGCACCCGGACGACGATTCCACCCGATCCGAAGGATCAATCAAGTCCTCGTCCGGCGGCAACGAAGGAGAGGAAGGCGCCGCCGCCCGAACGGGAAAGAAGCGTCGCGCCGCAAACCGTGGCACCGAAACCGCCGCCCAGCAAAGCGGAGCAGATAATTGGACTTGTTCGCGGAGGGCGGCTCGTCAATCAAGGCGACGGCGCGCTGGTCTTCTCGAAGTCAGGACTGACGCGCTCCTCGCGGTCTGGGCTTTACGAAGATGCCATCCTGCTCGCGCGATTGCGTCGCTCTCTCAAGGAGACCACTGGAGTTCCCGAAAGCGTCTCCGCCGGTGCCACCGTTCGCGAGGCCAAAGCATTTCTCGAGATCGACGACAGCCTGCCAGCAGTGACGGCGGCAAGCGCGATCGACGCAGGCCTGCGCACTCCCGGGATCATCGCGGTTCAGGCGCGAACCGGGCAATAGAGTTAGTCTCTTCAGAGTCTTACCGACACGCTGTGCGACCGACTTGACCACCTTCACACGGGCATACCACTTGTAATTTGCCGGTATGACGATCCAAGGAGCATGGTCAAAGGAGGTCTTCTCGAAAAGATCCTCGGCCGCTTCGTTGTGCTGGTCCCAATGATTCCGATTACGCCAGTCCTCGTCGCTGATTTTCCAATGCTTGTAGGGATCGGCTTCTCGGCGTTTGAATCGGTCGAGCTGCTCATCCTTGGTGATGTGAAGGTAGAACTTGATGAGGATCACGCCGTCGTCGGCTAACTGGCGCTCAAATTCATTGATCTCGCGGTAGGCGCGCTTCCATTCTGCCTCGGTGCAAAATTTCTCGACGCGCTCGACCAGGACGCGTCCATACCAGGAACGATCAAAGATTGTTATTTCGCCGTGAGGGGGCAGCTTCTTCCAGAACCGCCACATATAGTGGTGCTGGTATTCTTCCGGCGTCGGCTTGACGATAGAATAGACGCGCACAAGCCGCGGGTCGAGCCGCTCGGTTACACGCTTGATGGCACCACCCTTGCCGGCGGCGTCAGGACCCTCCAGAGACAACGATTAGCGACTTCTTGCTCTCTCTGAGAACAAGCTGAGCATTGAGAAGCTCCAGTTGGTACTTCTTGAGGAGCTTCTTGTACTGGTCTTGATCTAGAGATTTCGACTGGTCAAGCTCATCGAGCCGGATGCGGTCTTTAGCCATAGCATTGGGGATTTCATGGCCCTTTAGCTGGATTGACCGTGAAAGGGAAGCCTCGAAACCGTCATCCCGCACATGCTCTGCGGGACCGGGCTCTGCTAACCCTCGCGCCGAAGCGCGATCGCTGGCGCGATCAGCTACGCATCCGCGACTTAGTATTTGACGGAACAACCGTATGGCTTCGTGTTCGGCACCGACACAGCCTTCCCAGAGGTCGCTTCCGTCAGCGCGGCCTTCACGAAGTTATTCGACCCTTTAACAGTTGAAGGATCAGGCGTCGGCTTGTCATCGATCGCTCCCGCATAGATCAGAGTCCCCTCAGGATCGACGACGAACATCTCGGGCGTCGTCTTCGCATTGTAGAGCTTGCCCACCTTGCCATCCTCATCCACGAGGTAAGCGCTGGCCGCCCAACCATATTCAGAGATGCCTTGTCTTGGCAGCTTCCGGAGTTTCGTTGCCCTGCTTTCCAGGAGCCGACGAACAGATCGAAAGCCAGACGACACCTTTATCGGCAAATTCCTTTTGCAACTTTTGCATATTCTCCGAGCCGTAGTGCTTCTTGACGAATGGACACCCAAAATTCACCCATTCGAGCACGACATACTTTCCTTTGTAGTCAGAAAGCTCGTGCTGCTTGCCCGAGAGATCGGGAAGCGTAAAGTCGGGCGCTGGTTTGCCCACTTGCGGAGCGGCGTAAGCTGAAACAGCCAGAGCAACGGCGAAAAGTGCAGGTAAGATTTTCATGGTCCGAGAAGTTATTCACTTCGGACGCTCGCGCAAGTTGTGAAGAATTTCTTTATCCTCGGGCCTTGGAAAGCGCATCGAGGACAATCCTTTCGGTCAACAGTTCCGGCAGAATGATCGGCTGATCAGCCTTGCCGCGGGGATAAAGCACGTAAAATGGCACTCCCACGCGCCCGAACTTTTTCAGAGCGGCGGTGATCTCGGGATTGGCATTGGTCCAATCAGCCTTCATGGGGACAATACCATCTTTGGCGAACGCTTCGCGCACCGCAGGAACATTGATCGCGGTGCGCTCGTTGAATTTGCACGAGATGCACCAGTCTGCTGTGAAGTCGACGAAGACAGCTTCTCCGGCATTTAGCAACTGTTCGAGCGCGCTTGTGGAGAACGGCTTCCAATCGATGCCCTCACCCGAGCGCTTGGCGGTCTCAGGTGTCGCCGAACCCGCGAAGATACCCGGGAGAAAGGTTCGCGCACCGAAAAGGACGACCAGGGTGATGACCGTCAGCGAGATGAGCCGCGCTCGTCGGGACGAGAGCGGTCCGCAAAAGGCGCCATAAATCCAGCAGGCCAAGGCAAGACAGAGAAGGAACGCGCACGTCCCCAGGACGGCGGTGAGTCCCCTTTGATTGCCAAGAATGTAGAGGAGCCAGAGGAGAGTCGCCAAAAGCGGGAATCCCATGAATTGTTTTACCCGTTCCATCCACGACCCCGGCTTGGGCAGCAGCTTCAACCAACCCGGACGGGCAGAGAGGAAAAAATAGGGAGCACTCATCCCGAAAGCTACCGACGCAAACATCGCCAGGATCACTATCCAGGACTGACTAAAGGCAAAACCAAGGGCGGTTCCGAGGAACGGAGCCGTGCAAGGCGTCGCGAGCAGTGTTGCAAAAATCCCTTGGAAGAAGGAACCGGCGTAGCCTTCCTGTGAAGAAGCGTCCGCCAGTGCGGTGCTCGCGCGGCCGGGTAAAACAATTTCGAAGACGCCGAAAAGATTGAGCGCAAAGACCAGCACGATGCAGCTGATGACGAAGTTAAACCAGGGATTTTGAAACTGAAATGCCCACGTCACTTCACTGCCAGCGAGCTTCAGTGCCACAATGACTATTCCGAGCCCCAAGAACCACGCAAAGATTCCTCCGACAAACGCCAACCCATGGCGAAAGATCCTCTCTGGATGATCGCCGGCCTGGCGAATAAAACCAAAAATCTTCAGCGAGATCACCGGAAGCACGCACGGCATCAGGTTCAGGATCAGTCCGCCCACGAATCCGAAAAGCAACGCTTGCCAGAGACTTGTCGCGTTCGGGGCCGCCGCCGAGACCTGCGCGGGCATACCGGGGACGACCGATGTTTGCTCAGTCGAGGAGACCAGCCAGCCTTTGCGATCCTCCTCTTTTTCGACCACCAAGACCCCGCGAAACTCGCTTGAGTCTGCAAGCGTAATCGTCGATTGCCCGTCTTTGAATGGGTCCGTTCTTTGGATGAGTCACCTGTTCGCCCTTTGGTGGCAGAGGGTAAAGATCGACCGACTTGGCACCGGCTAAGTCGCTTACCGTCAGATCCAACGAAGTGCCACTCTTCGTCCACTTCAGCGAGTACGGCGGTGCTGTGGCTGCGGGAAGAATCGAGCGGAATTCGTCGAAGAGCTCCGCGTTTGCTCGTGCGGACTGATCGGCAACGGGAAGAGACAGTTCCAGGTTCGCTGATCCCGGAATGCATATTTCTGCACAGACCAGCCAGTCGACCTTGGCCTGAAGTGTAACGGTAGTCTCCGAAATCTTCGCAGGGGCTACAATCGCCGTCAGGAGAAGAACCTTGTCTTTGTAGGCGTAGACTTCGATGTCACCCGGCTCGAGCACACGGTGCGGGAGAGGCCACTGGATCGGTCCGGCTACGAAACCTTCGGGAAGTGTCCAGCTAATCGAGGTGGGCAGCCCAGCGTCACCGGGATACTCCCAATAGGTATGCCAGCTAGGCTCCATCTCCAGCAGGACGCCGACTTCAAACGGCTTTCCGGGAACAATCGCCGTCGTATCGGCCAGGAGGGAAGCCTTGACGAGCGTCTTGCCCTCAAAGACCTGCGCGTGCGCGACTATCGTCAGCAGGCAAAAGAGAACGCAGCGAAGCATGCCTTTCGCTTACCACACCGGCAGGTGGCGTGCAAATTGGGCCCGGAGAAGATCGACCGCTCGTAAGCAGCAGCCTTACCCCGGAAAAGTGCCGGAACCCAATCTCCTAGCCCGCAGGAGACCGGCTAGTCGCCGTAGCCGTTCGGATTCTTAACGTGCCACGCCCAAGCGCTTTCCACAATGGTCCGGATATCCTGGTATCTCGGCTTCCATCCAAGTGCTTCCCTGATGCCGTCAGAGGAGGCAATCAGCCTGGGAGGGTCACCAGGCCGTCGCGGTTTTTCAACCGCCTTGATGTCCTTGCCGGTGACCTCCCGACAGGTTTGGATCACTTCTTTGACAGACGTTCCGCCGCCGGTCCCCAAGTTAAAGCGCGCGCTCTTCTCGGCTTTTAAGGCCAGGATATGAGCCTGCGACAGGTCGAGAATGTGAATGTAGTCCCGAATGCAGGAGCCGTCTGGGGTGGGATAATCGGTGCCGTAGATATCGACGGCTTCGCGCTGCCCAAGCGCAACCTTCAGAATATTGGGGATCAGGTGCGTTTCAATGCGATGATCTTCACCAAACTTTTCCGTCGCGCCGGCGGCATTGAAATAGCGCAGAGCGATATACTTCAAACCATGAATCTCATCGTACCAGCGGAGAACCTTCTCAAAGAGCAGCTTCGATTCTCCATAAGGGTTGATGGGGATTTGCGGCATCGACTCGTCGATGGGGACACGATCAGGAATTCCAAATGTCGCGCATGTCGAGGAAAAGACGAACTTCTTCACACCGCTCTCAACAGCGGCGTCGAGCAGGTTCACGCCGTTGGCCACGTTGTTTCGAAAGTATTTCGAAGGATTTTGCATTGACTCACCGACGAGAGCGTTGGCGGCAAAGTGCATGACTGCATCCGGCTTCACTTCACTCATCGCCCGGCTGATGACGGTGCGGTCCGCCAGATCGCCCTGAAAGAATTCTGCTTTGGGATTCACGGCTTTGCGATGGCCTTCCGTCAGATTGTCGAACACAGCTACTTCGTAGCCTTCGTTGAGCAATTGTTCGACGCAGATGCTGCCGATGTAACCTGCTCCCCCAGTGACAAAAATCGTCTTCATTGAAGAAAAGTTGCTATCTGGATTACACAGGACAATCAATAGCGGAAAAGAACTCCCCACCCCCTGGTCTCAACATTGGCAGATGCTATAGGAGACTGTCGAAAAACTCACGACTGTCACGCGCGAGCTCTTTGGGGTAAATATCGGTGAAGCGACGAAGGAGCATCCCCTCAAGGGGCTGTAACTGAGGAGCGACGCCCGTGAGGGGAAGGGCCCCTCACCCTTCCAAGGTGCCCCAAAGAGTTCGCGCCCTCCGGGTTGCGCTAATTTTCGGCCCTCGCGGTGTCGCCAAGCTTGTCCGTAGCTCTGCGGCTACGACCTGCGCTTGGCTCCTTGCGATCTTCCGAAAATTGGCAGCAACGTGGCATACGTGAGTTTTTCAACAGTCTCCTAGGCGGCAGCCGCAAAACGGATGACGGCGTTTCTCAAACCACTTTCATCTCCCACCGCCAGACTTTCCGCCGCGCGAATTTCGAAGGTGAGCCCGGCATCATTGACAATCTCGATGATCAGCGGCCTCTTGCCAGGAAATCGCCGAACAGCGTCGAGAATATCGGGGAGAACCCCTTCCGTGAGTTTTCCGCGGGCAAGTCGTAGACGAACAGGCTTTAGGGAGGCTTTAGGCTTCAACGCCGCCAAGGAATTGATGATGGCCCGAACGCTGTCGTCGCGACGGGTAAGTCGAGCGGCAACCGAAATCACGGCGCCAGGGTTCAGCAGAGAGCCCTTGTCTGCAAAAACTTCATCCCACGCGGTTAACTCCATCTGGCCGGAAAAGTCCTCCAGCACGATCACGCCAAACGGCTTGCCATCCTTCTTGGTGAACTTCTTTTCAACCGAACAAACGATGCCAGCGAGCCTGACCGTAGAAGATTCCTCGATCCGCTGCGCGGCGGAGATGGTCGTAATCTTTGGACTATCGAAATGTCCTGAATAAACCTCCAGCGGATGGCCGGTGAGATAGAACCCCAGTAACTCCCGCTCGTAGGCGAGCATCTCGTTTCGCGGCCAAGGTTCTACGGTGGCCACCGGAGCTGCCGACCGATGGATGCCGTGCAGTTCTTCAAACAATGCTCCCTGCCCACTGGCTCGATCTCGCTGCAGACCCGCGGCGTGCAACATCGCCCTATCCAGATCCGCAAACAGCGCGGCGCGAGACTTCCCGAAGCAATCAAAGGCGCCACATTTGACGAGACTCTCCAAGATTTTTCTGTTCACAGTGCGCCCGTCAAGTCGTGCGCAAAAATCTTCGAGGGATCGGAAGAATCCCAACTTGTCGCGCTCTTCGATCACCGAACGCATGGCGCCGGAGCCAACGTTCTTAATTGAGGCCAGTCCAAATCGAATGGCCATCCCTTGACCGAGCGGCTCCGGGGTGAAGTGCAGGCTGCTGGAATTGACATCCGGCGCCAGAATTTTGAGCCCCATGCGGGAGCACTCTGCGATAATCTCGGCCAGCCGATCGGTAGTTGATGCGTCATGGGTGAGCAGCGCCGCCATGAATTCAACCGGATAGTGCGCCTTGAGGTAGGCAGTTTGATACGAAACCCATCCGTAGGCGGCGCTGTGTGACTTGTTGAAGCCATATTCGGCAAAGCGCGCGATGAAATCGAAAATAGCATTGGCGGTCGCTTCGGCTATGCCATTGACCCGCGCGCAACCTTTCACAAAGCGGTCGCGTTCCTTGGCCATCTTATCCCGGTCTTTCTTGCCCATGGCCCGCCGCAATAAATCGGCCTCACCAAGCGAATACCCGGCCAGCACGTTGGCTGCGCGTTGCACCTGTTCCTGATAAACCATGATTCCGTAGGTTTCAGCGCAGACCTGCTCCAGAAGCGGGTGGGCATACTCGATACTCTTCAGGCCCTTCTTGCGGGCGATGTAATCGTCGATGAACTTCATCGGTCCCGGTCGATAGAGAGCTCCGATGGCAATGATGTCCTCAATGCACCCCACATCGAAGCGTCTGCAGCAACTGGTGATGCCGCCGCCTTCCATTTGGAAGATTCCAAGCGTCTCGCCGCGGTTGTAGATATCGAAAGCAGCCAGGTCGTCGATAGGAATTGCTGCCAGGTCGAATCCTGGATTCGCTTCTCGGATTCGTTGAACCGTCTCTTCAAGCACGGTGAGTGTTTTTAGTCCGAGGAAATCCATCTTGAGCATGCCGAGCTCAGTGAGAGCGTTCATCTGGTACTGCGTGATGACTTCGTTGTCCTTCCCGCGGCACAACGGGATGTACTCATCCAAAGGCCGATCACCAATGACCACCCCGGCCGCGTGAATCCCCGTGTTACGGCTCAGCCCTTCGAGGACGAGGGCGTAGTCCCAGAGTTGGCGGGTCGCTGGCTCGTTCTCCAGTGCCGAGCGGAGATCGGGATTCTTCTGCGCGGCGCTCGCGAGAGTCATATTCAACTCATTGGGGATCATCTTTGCCAGACGATCGGCGTCCGTGTAACTCCATCCAAGCACTCGGCCGACGTCGCGCACGACACTCTTGGCACCGAGGGTTCCAAAGGTGACAATCTGCGATACACACCGCTCGCCATATTTGCGGCGGACATAGTCGATCACTTCGCCGCGTCGCTCCATGCAGAAGTCCACATCGATATCCGGCGGGCTGATACGCTCAGGATTAAGAAAACGCTCGAAAATCAATCCATAACGGAGCGGATCGATGTCGGTGATGCCGAGGACAAACGCGATCAACGAGCCCGCGGCAGAACCTCGTCCAGGCCCCACGGGAATTCCCCTCTGCCGAGCATAGCTAATAAAGTCCCAGACAATCAGAAAGTAACTGACAAAGCCGGTCTTCTCGATGATGGAAATTTCGTACTCGAGGCGCTGACGAAGCTCGGCGTCAGATTCGGCCCTCGCACCATAGCGTTCGGCGAGGCCGCGCCAGCAAAGCTCGCGGAAAAATTTTTCCCGGGAAACTCCTGCGGGCACTTCAAAGGCAGGATATTTCGGCTGATCAAACTCGAGCTTCAGTTCACAACGCTCGGCGATCCGCAGGGTATTGCTCGAGGGCGTTCGGAAATTCGGAGAACAACGCGGCCATCTCCTCACCGGACTTGAAATAGAGCTCCGGAGCATATCGCATCCGTTTCTCATCCAAGACCATCGCGCCGGTCCCGATGCAGAGCATCACGTCATGGGCTTCGTGATGCTCACGCTCGAGGAAATGGACGTCATTTGCCGCGACGAGATCAAGGCCCAAATCGCCTGCAATTCGCACCAGCCCGGGATTGCACCGCCGCTCTGCTTCGAGACCGTGATCGTGCAACTCGATGAAGAAATTCTCTCTTCCCAGCATCTCACGATATTCGCCCGCGACGCGTTTCGCTCCTGCAAAATCGCCTGAAAGAAGCTTGCTGTTGATCTCGCCCTTGAGGCAACCACTCAACGCAATCAAACCGCCTGAGTGGATCGCCAGCAGATCCTTGTCGATGCGCGGCTTGTAGTAAAAGCCCTCCAGATGCGCGGCGGTGACAAGTTTGACAAGATTGCGGTAGCCAGCCGCATCGGTCGCCAGCAACGTTAAATGAAAGGCGGCCTCCTTGCCGGTCGAGGCGTTGCGCTCGCGCAGAGAATTCGGCGCCACGTAGGCTTCGCACCCAATGATTGGTCGAATCCCGGCACGCTGAGCAGCCAGGTAAAACTCAATCGCGCCGTAAAGATTGCCGTGATCCGTTATTGCTACTGCGGGCATCCCACAGGCGGCGGCCTTGGCAACGAGGTCCTTTGTGCGGATTGCGCCGTCCAGGAGCGAATACTCCGTGTGACAATGCAGATGGACAAAAGGGACCGCAGCCATCGAACCAGTCTAAAGCAGGTGGCTTATGCGAGTATAAGAAATTCTCTCGCTGATTGAACGAGTTGTCGGGACCCTTGGCACCAGCATACCTCCAAATTCGCCGAATTCATCAGCGCAGGACCCTAATACACGTGGAGAGACCTCCTCCCGAGCACGGCGCAAGCTTTCCCGCCTACGCCAAAGCTTCCAGCCGGCGGACGATCTCCGCTTTTCCGAGAACACCCACCGTCTGGTCGCGCTTTACCCCGCCCTTGAAGAAAAGCAGCGTAGGAATGCTGCGAATCCCAAACTTCTCAGAAACGGCAGGCGATTCGTCGACATTGACTTTGGTGACTTTGAACTTGCCGGCGTTCTCTCCGGCAATCTCCTCGACAACCGGCGAAAGCATGCGGCAGGGCGCGCACCAAGGAGCCCAAAAATCGACCAGCAACGGTTCAGATGCACCCGAGACGACAGTGTCGAAATTCGAATCGTTCAACTCTACGACGTTTTCACTAGCCATAAGGATGGAAAAATAGCAGAGGCTTGCTGAAAAGCGAGCCCAACACCCGCCTGCCATGGGCACGAAACCCCAGGAGCAAGCTTATTCCAGAATCATCCAGAGCTGGATCGCAACCGCTGCCGCCGAAGCAAGTAAAGCCAAAAGGCCCACACCGATGCCCACCGAAGGCTCAGCTTGAATTTGAGGCGCCACAGTGATCGCAGAACTCGTCGAAGCCGACTTCGAGGCCGGAACGGCAGCGACGGATGCGCCAGGCTTTTTCTGCAAGTGGACTGATGCCTGAGGTAACGGCCTCGAACCCGCGGCGCTCGGCGGGACCTTCGCCGTCTCCTTTTTAGGCTCAGAAGTAAGAGGCGGAGGCGCAGCTGCGACCGACGGCGCCTTTCCCAGGCCTGTCGGCGGTATCGTTGCGGATGGAATATTGAGGCCGGGAGGTTTCGGGGCGAGTGGAGCCGCACTGGCGAGTGAAGCCGGTCTGGCCGTCGCCGGAGGAGGCGGAACGTTCGCGACCGCAGGCGGCTTCGGGATTGACACGCTCCCTGGCATTCCCGGCGGCGGAGGGGGCGGTGAACTCACGGCGCCAGCAACGCCGGCGCCCGCGGCCGAGGACGGACCGGGCACAGGTGGCACGACCCCCGGAATCGACGGAGGCTTCGGCGGAATAGGCGGCGTCAGCGTTTGACCACCAACCGGAGAAAGTGCCGGCGGCTTTGGGATCGAGGGTGCCACCTGCGATGGCGGCTGCGTTGAAATGGATCCCGGGGGTTTCTGAACCGGCTTGGGGGGCAAATTTATCATCGCGGTCTCCCGCGAACCTGAGGAAAGCGGTTGACCATCTCGGCGCGGGGGGAGAACGATGCGCACAGTTTCCTTCTTGGGCTCAGACATAGCATTTCATGAGTTAGGACGCGGCACGGGCGCTTCAAGACGCTCACAGATCGGCTGTGTGCTGTCAAACCGAATTAGTACCAAACGGGGACCTATCGTCTCAAAGCGGCTCTTTTGGGATGCTGGCAGTTTTGGTGCGATTTCCCAGATCGATCAGGTCGCGCATGATGCGAAGGGCTTCATTGCGGATGGCATCAGGCTCAGAGCCTTGCTTCTTGCCGTCGTCGTCTTCGTCGGGCGTCTCAAGCATATTTTTTTCTTGCTTACGATCGAAGGCGACCGGCCGCAATTTTGGCGCGCTGAGATCATCCAGGGTAAGCTCGAAAGCGTGGACGTCGAGGGCAGGACCGCGTGATTGCCTCTCCTTTTCCCGGAGTTCTTTTCGCTTCTTATCGTCGGCGAGTTCGTTGCGGCGCGCTTTCTCGTTCAAAGACATCACGTTTTCTTTGATCTTCTCGCGAACACGACTCATGTCTTCGATGGTGTAACGAAACTCGTAATCGCCAACAATCCGCTGTGCGGAGCGCGCCCTGAGCTCGTCAAGGAAGAGCGGAGTTGCCGCCATCGAATCAACGATCTTGACTGGAGCGACTTCATCGTAGGCCAGCCTGTTCTTCAGCGAACCTTCGCCAATTTCAGAATTATCGGTCAACGATGGCAGGACGATGTCAGATTCCACGCCCTTGAGCTGAGTCGAGCCTCCTCGCACCCGATAAAATTTTTGAATCGTCAATTTGAGCGCTCCGGCATCGGCGGTTCCGAGGCTGAACGGCGACATCAAGCGCCCAAGGTCGAGAACTGTCTGGACGGTTCCTTTTCCGAAGCTGCGCTCATCACCAACGATAACGGCTCGGCCGTAATCCTGAAGGGCCGCGGCGAAGATCTCACTCGCGGACGCGCTCAAGCGGTTCACCAACACAATCAGGGGACCATTGTAAACCAACTCGGGATTGGTGTCTTGAGAGACAGTGATCTTGCCGTTGGAATCCTTGGCCTGCACCACTGGTCCTCGTGGGATGAAAAGTCCAGTCAGGTTAATCGCCTCTTCGAGCGAGCCTCCGCCGTCACGACGCAGATCGATGACGAGGCCCTGGATTCCTTCGCGCTTGAGGCGGGAGATCAGAGCAGCCACATCCTCGGTCGTGCTCTTCGGAGCTCCGCGGTTCTCCATGTTTGCATAGAACGAGGGCAGCGTGATCCAACCGATACGAACCGGAGTTCCGCTTTGACCGTCGAGGTCGAGCACCTCGGCCTTCGCCTCCTGATCTTTCAGCTTCACCTCGTCGCGGCGGATTTCGATGATCTTGCGCTTGGAGGGATCGGTGGCGTCGCCAGGTATTACCAGGAGACGAACCAAAGTCCCCTTCTTGCCACGAATCTTTTCGACCACTTTGTCGAGCTTCATGTCGACAACGTCCTCGAACTCCGCCTCTCCTTGGGCGACCGCAGCGATTCGATCGTTGACGGTCAAACGTCCATCACGATCGGCCGGCCCGCCAGGAACAACTTCCTTCACTTTGGCATAGCCGTCCTCCGAAGAAAGGACGGCTCCCACGCCCACCAGCGAGAGCTTCATGGAGATTTGGAAGTTCTCGAGATCCGATGGGCTGAGGTACTCGGAATGAGGGTCGTACGTCTGTGCCAAGGCGCTGAGGAAAGTCTTCACGACGTCGTCTTCCTCCATTTCCCGCACGTTGCGCAGCACCTGCTCGTAGCGGCGTGTCACGGTCTCTTGCGGCGGACGCAGCTTGAGTTCCGCGAGGTCTTCCTTAAGGAGTTCGGCTTCGATGCGGTCCTGCCAGATTCGATCAGCCTCTTCCTGGTTCTTTGGCCAAGGCGCGTTCTGCCGATTGATCTCAACCGTGCGATTGCTGTCGAACGTGTACTTCTTCTGAGTCAACTTTTTGTTCTTGGTGACACGCTCTTCCACCCGTTGCTTGAAGCGGACAAAGATCTCGCGCGCCGGACCCAGATCGCCGCGCAAAACGCTGTCGCCGAGAGTGGAGGCATACTTGTTCTCGAATTCCTCGACATCCTTCTGGGTGAAATAGAGCTTGTTGTAATCCAGGGTCGTCAAATAGGTCTGCAAAAACCTCGCTGACATCTTCTCGTCGAGTTTCTCCCGAGTGTAGTGGCCCTGCTCTAGCCAACGCGCAACGGAGATGGCTACCTGACCAGGCTCGACAGAACTGCGGGCAAACAGAGATAGCGGAATGAGCCCTACCAAGGCGATGCATCCCGAACAACAAAATC
The DNA here is from genome assembly GCA_963706955.1 of uncultured Verrucomicrobiae bacterium. Classification (GTDB taxonomy): domain Bacteria; phylum Verrucomicrobiota; class Verrucomicrobiia; order Chthoniobacterales; family Terrimicrobiaceae; genus DASTFP01. The sequence continues at coordinate 399,160 of CAVPOC010000008.1, forward strand.
GTGATAGAGCGCGCTTCATGAAATGGTAAACGTCAAAAACTTGCAGACAGACTCCCGAAAATCAAACCTGGACATCATTTCTCTGACCATTTTCTCATGAATCGGTTCAAAAGCTTCACCGGGGGTGTCTTCGACACCAATTGCTTCTACTACCAGGCTCCAGAAGGCGGAATTCTTTTCGATGCGCCACAGGGCGCCGATTCTGCTTTCGCCAGCGAGCAGGTCGACTTGCTCCTGCTTACCCACGGACATTTCGATCATGTCGTCGATGGCGCAGCAGTAATCAAGCGTCACGGCTGCCAGACCGCTTTCCATCCGGATACCGCCCCCATGGTCAACGATCCTGAATTTTTTCGCCAATGGGGATTCGAGTTCGAGATTGAACCATTCACCGCCGACTTCTTTCTCGACGAAGGGGAACCTACCAAACTTCTCGGAGCGGCCATGCGCATCTACCATATTCCTGGGCACTGTCCTGGCAGTTTATGCTTTCACCTTCTCGATGAGAACGTTGTCATCGGCGGCGATGTGCTCTTCCGCGAAGGAATAGGCCGTTGGGACCTACCCGGAGGCGATGGGGATCTACTTCTCGCCGGCATTCGCCAGAAGCTGTTTCCCCTCGACGACGCAATCACTGTGCTTCCCGGGCATGGGCCACCAACGACAATCGGCTGGGAGCGCCGGAACAATCCTTTTCTCGTCGATTGAAAGGAATCTTTGCTCGACAGAAAAAGGGAGCGGTTCTACGTTTTTTTCTGTTTTCGTTTCCCTATAATTGTTCATGCCACGCTATACATACGTTGCCCTTGATGCGCGCGGCCAGGAAGCTTCTGGAGTGATCGAGGCTGAGTCACAGAATGACGCGGTGGGGCAATTACGCCAAGCGGGTTATTTCCCAAAGGCGATTGCTGAGGAGGGCAAAGGGGGTAAAGCTGCGAAGGCGTTGAAAGCGGCCACACGGCAGCCTCCTGCTGCCAAGAAGCCAACCAGCGTATCGATTCCATTTTTCGAACGTAAGACGGTCAAGGGGAAGACCCTGATGATTTTCACGCGTCAGTTGGCCACTCTGATCGACGCTGGTCTTCCCCTCCTGCGCGGTCTGACGGTTCTGGCAAAACAGGAGCCCGATCCGGTGCTGCGCAAGGTCATTGTTAATCTCGCGGAAACGGTGCAGGGAGGTGGAACCTTCTCCGAGAGTCTGGCTGGTCATCCCCGGATCTTCAGCAAGCTCTACGTCAATATGGTCAAGGCCGGCGAACTTGGAGGCGTGCTCGAGCTGGTTCTCTTACGGCTGGCAGAGTTCCAAGAGAAGGCCCAAAAGATAAAGAACAAGGTCGTTTCCGCCATGTTCTACCCGATCATCGTGCTCTTGATCGCCATTTTGATCATGGGTTTCTTACTCGTATTCATCGTGCCGAAGTTTGAGGCAATCTTTGCAGACATGCTTGGAGGTAAGCCGCTGCCGGCGCTCACCCAGTTTGTCATCGGCGCCAGCACCTTCGTAAAGAGCAACATTTTGGTCATTATTGGAGCGATCATCGGGATCACGCTTCTCCTTAAGCTGGTTGCGAAGACGAGGAAGGGTGCCTTTGTCCTGGATAACTTCAAGCTAAGGATGCCGCTTTTCGGCAATCTGACACGCAAGAGCTCGATTTCGCGGTTCAGCCGCACGCTGGGAACGCTCGTCACCAGCGGCGTTCCAATTCTCCAGGCCCTCAACATCACCCGGGAAACCGCCGGAAACTCGGTTGTCGCCAACGCGATCACCAAGGTGCACGACAGCGTCAAAGAGGGCGAGTCGATTGTCCATCCACTTGAGGTCAGCGGCGTGTTCCCACCCATGGTGATAAGCATGATTGATGTCGGCGAAGAGACCGGACAGCTTCCCGAGATGCTCTTGAAGATAGCCGAAGTCTACGACGACGAGGTCGATAATGCGGTCGCGGGGCTCACTTCATTGCTCGAACCGATCATGATCGTGTTCCTCGCCGTCGTCGTTGGCACCATCGTCATCGCGTTGTTCCTGCCGCTCATCAGCATTATCAGCGGCATGCAACAGCAAACGTAGTTCATGAATCGCGCTTCTGTGGCGATGGGCGGTTTCACCATTCTGGAGCTGATCATCGTTATTGCCATCATCGCCATTCTCGCCAGTTTGATCCTCAACACTGCAGGATATATTCAAAAGAAAGGTGCCTCATCCCGAGCCGAGACGGAAATTGCGGCACTGACTGTTGCGCTCGAGAATTATAAGGCGGACAATGGCGACTATCCGCACGGAACGAACACGAACGGATTCGCCGCGCCCTCGAGCAACACCTTTCTGTTAACGAGCTTGATGCCAACGAACGGCAAGGTCTATTTCGAGTTTAACAAATCGATGACGAATGCCGGCGGCAACGTCGTGGACCCATTCGGTGAGAGCTACGGATATCAATACCCTGGGGATGCAAATCGTAGCGGCACCAATTTTTTCGATCTGTTCTCGCGCTGCGCATCCTCGGATACCAACCAATGGAAGGCTAACTGGTAGCTATGCCGCGGTGCCGAATCGCCACCATTGATCTCGCCGCCGTCAAGGCCTGTTAACTGTTAATCGAGCCTCTGTATGGTTGCTGTTACGGCAGGTGTCCCCATCGCCGGGGAGCCGCCCACGACCGTGGGGACGCGGTCGCGACAATTGTTCGGCGCAACATATTCTTGTAATTCTCTAGCGCACGGCGGGCCTGCTATTAGCCCGGAGCAGCGCTCCAAAGGGACGTCGTGCCAGGAGAGACCAGAGCTTTGAAAGCGCGTTAAAGACAGCCCGCCTTGATCCAGACCCAACGACGCCCTCTGCCCAAGGGCAAAGGCGCTTCGACTCTCTCATTGTTCACAAGTTTCTTTCACTACTTGCCGTAACGGCTAAGAGGTGATGGTTCGAAATCCACGCCGCTTAGCATGATCGAGTTTTTTTTCGCAGGACTGCCCATCGCGGTGCTGGTGGTTCTCATGACAAAGCCGAATCCGTTGCCGGCTCCGATCGCGTTTCTTCTGGCGGCTCTCTGTGCTTTTCTTGTGCGTCTCATCTATTTTCGCGCCGAAGTGCCCCTTCTGAGTGCGGCCGTGGTCGCGGGACTTCTGGAAGCCCTAACGCCAATTTCCATCGTCTTTGGGGCCATTTTCTTCTTCGTTGCCTTAGAAAAGTCCGGCGCCATGAATGTCCTCCAAGCGTGGCTTCGCGGTATCTCCAGCAACCGCGTGGCCCAACTCATGTTGGTAGGTTGGGCTTTCGTTTTCTTGATCGAAGGCGCCTGCGGATTCGGCACTCCAGCGGCCTTGGCAGCACCGATCCTCGTCGCGCTTGGTTTTCCGGCCGTCCGAGTATTATTGCTGTGTCTGATTTTCAATGCCATTCCAACGGTGTTCGGTGCGGTGGGGACGCCGATCTGGTTTGGTTTCGAGCTCCTTCAGCTGGGGCAACCTGAGCTCATCGAGATTGGCGGGAAGACAGCGCTCCTGCAGAGCCTGGTCGCGCTGATCATCCCGGTTATCTCCTTACGCTTTATCGTCGATTGGGGGACCATTCGGCGAAATTTGGTTTTCATTTACCTATCTGTTCTTTCCTGTGTTGGCCCGATGCTCGCAGTGGCAATGGCTAACTACGAGTTCCCCGCTGTCGTTGGTGGCGTAGTCGGACTAATCACCACGATCCTGCTTGCCCGATTTGAGATCGGGCTCGAACGGGGCGACGTCCGAGGCCCTCAGGGTCCGCTTCTCTCACGGCGCGTTGTCCTGGCGCTGACGCCCCTCATGGTTACTGTCGTGATCCTGCTGGTAACGCGCATCCCGGTTCTGGGTCTGCGAAGCCTGCTAACTTCTCCGGAACCGCACCTGAGGATTTCGCTCGGCGCGTTGGGCGAGGTTACAGTCAGTCCGTCGCTCGTTTTCCAGTTTCGAAACATCCTTGGTCAAGGGCTTAACTGGTCGCATGCATTCCTCTACATTCCCTCCGTTATTCCGTTTTTTCTCACAGCGGGACTTGCGTTTGTTTTGTTTGGTTCGGCGGCTAGCACGACTTCCCTGGCCCTGCGCGAGACGGTGGCACGCATCGGCAAGCCGGTGATCGCCCTCTTCGGCGCCCTTGTCTTCGTGAACCTTCTGATGGTGGGCGGTGAACAATCCTCCACCATGATTCTCGGACATTCGCTCGCGCACGTAACCGGAGGCGCTTGGAAATACTTCGCCCCTTTTCTCGGCGCGCTCGGGAGTTTCTTTTCCGGATCCACGACCATCTCGAATCTGACGTTTGGAGGAATTCAAGCCTCAATCGCACATGACGTCGGCACGGATCCAGGGATGCTGCTCGCATTGCAGTGCGCCGGAGCCGCGATGGGTAACATCATCGCCATACACAACATCGTTGCCGCGTGCGCAGTGCTTATGCTCTCCAATGTCGAGGGCAAGATCCTCAAGGAAGCCTTTCCGGTCGTTGTTCTCTACGGACTACTGCTTGCTCTGGCGACGGCAATCCTCTTCTAGCACCGTCAGCATATCATTGCGTCAGGATCAGGCCGCCTCCATGGTTTCTACATCCGGCCGCGGCTATCACCACCCCAACGGGAACCGGCAGACACGCGCTGGGAAGGCCGTGGGAGGATCTTTCAATTTGAGGTCGGCTCAGGAATTGCTTGTCATTGCAGCACGGTTTGGAATTGTGGCGTGTCATGGAATCTGAAAAGCCGCAAGTCGCTGTCTACGATACGAAGCCTTACGATCGCGAGTATCTCAGCAAGGCTGCTGGTGCAGAGGACTTGGACCTACGGTTTCACGATTTCCGACTGGAGGCAGCCACTGCGTTCGCGGCGGAGGGAGCAAAGGCGGTCTGCGTGTTTGTGAACGATCAGGTCCGCCGGCCGACTCTCCAAAGTCTGGCCGAGCGAGGCGTCGGCATGGTGGCTCTGCGATGTGCTGGCTTTAACAACGTTGAGCTCGAGGTTGCGAAGGAATTGGGGATCGCCGTTACCCGCGTTCCCAGCTACTCACCCCATGCGGTGGCCGAACATACCATCGCGCTCATCCTCACACTTAACAGAAAAACTCACCGCGCCTACAACAGGGTTCGTGAACTCAACTTCGCGCTCAACGGTTTGGTGGGGTTCGATCTCTATGCAAAGATCGCGGGAATTGTGGGAACAGGCAAGATCGGGCGCATCGCGGCGCAGATTCTCAAAGGATTTGGCATGCGCGTTCTGGCGTTTGACCCTTTCGCTGATCACGAGTGGGCCCGCGAAAAAGGAATCGAATACGTGGAGATTTCAACGCTCTTCAAGGAGAGTGATGTGATTTCCTTACACACTCCCCTCACCCCCGAGACAGATCACATTATCGGGCCAGAGTCGATAGCCATGATGAAACCCGGGGTGATGCTGATCAACGTCAGCCGCGGCCGTTTGGTTGACACGACTGCGCTAATCGCCGGCTTGAAGCGTGGACACATTGGAGGAGTCGCGCTGGATGTCTACGAAGAAGAGGAAGGAGTTTTCTTCGAGGACCTCTCTGGTATCGTGCTGCAAGATGATGAGCTTGCCCGCCTACTTAGCTTCCCAAACGTTCTCATCACTTCGCATCAGGCTTTTCTTACTGAGGAAGCCTTGCGCGAGATCTCCCGCGTCACCGTCGAAAATCTGCGCCGTTTTGCCAACGGCCAGCCGCTCCTCGAAGGAACGGCGGTCTAAGGCCCGCTGCCAGCAATTCCAGGTCGTCGAGGCACTGGACCCGTTTCTTTCGTTAATGATTTCTTAAGCTGCCGTAGTCCGTCCCCTGCGCAACGGTTATCATTTCCGGCATCTCGATTGCAAAGCTGGATGAAACTAAGGTCTTACGTTCTTTTGCGATGGCACGTTGATCGGCGCGAGAGCTTAGGGTCCCGACGAAGTTTTCGGAAAAGGCGACTTCTCTTTCGCCCTCTGTAGCCTTAGGCAGATTTGACTTGAGGGTAGACCAAACGAACGAGGACCTTCTCGAGTTCGACCACGATGAAGAAGACCACGCCTCCAAGGAGCAGCCATTTCCAGATCCAGAGCGGTAGGTTTTCGCTGCCGAAAATGTGGTGCATGAACGGTGCGTAGGTGAAGAGTGCCTGAAGCAGGACGACGCCGCCGATGGCCGCCGGGACGAGCGGGTTGCCCACGAGGGCACGAATCGAGAGGGAGGATTCAAATAAAAAGCGACTATTCACAAGGTAAAAGACCTGACCCAGGATCATCGCATTTACCGCGGCGGTGCGGGCAATTTCGATAGGCACGCCATGGTGGCTCAGCCAATAGAAGGTGCCGAACGTAAAAACCAGTAGCAGCAGCGAGATAAACGCGATACGCCAAATGCCGAACCGATTTAACAGAGGTTGATTGGCGATGCGTGGCGGCCGGCCCATAACATCCCGTTCGTGTGGCTCGAAGGAGATCGCGAGGGCCAGAGTTACCGAGGTGACCATATTGATCCAGAGGATCTGAGGGGGAGTTATCGGAAGCACGAGACCCAAGAAGATCGCCGCAAGGATTGTCAAAGCCTGTCCACCGTTAGTCGGAAGCATGAAAAGGATGGCCTTCTCGATGTTATTGTAAACAGTGCGACCTTCCCGGACCGCAGCGGTAATCGAAGCGAAGTTGTCGTCGGCGAGGACCATCTCAGCGGCTTCCTTCGAAACTTCCGTGCCTTTGATGCCCATGGCAACACCGACGTCGGCTTGCTTAAGGGCCGGAGCGTCATTGACACCATCACCGGTCATGGAGACCACTTGGCCGGAAGCCTGCATGGCCCGGACAAGGCGCAGCTTGTGCTCGGGACTCGTCCGCGCAAAGACATCGATCCGCCGGCACTTGGCCTCAAGGGCATCGTCGTCGATTTCCTCGATCTGGCTGCCGGTGACATACGATTTGCCGTCGCCGATGCCGAGCATCTTCGCGATGCTGGCTCCGGTAACGGCGTGATCGCCAGTAATCATGGTGACGCGGATACCTCCCTGGTGACACTCCTTTACGGCGGCTATGGCTTCATCGCGCGGCGGATCGATGATGCCGACAAGCCCGAGGAGCACGAGTTCCTTGGTGAGGCCCTCGGCATGGAAAGTGGCTTCGTCGATCTTGGCGTCCGTTAGTCGAGCCAGTGCCAGCACCCTCTGGCCTTTGCTCGCGATCTCCTCGTTTTTCTTGCTCCAAAACTCACGGTCGAGCGGAGCCTGGATGCCATTAGAAAGTTCCTGACGGTTGCAGTAATTGATGACCACATCGGGAGCGCCTTTGACGAAAAGGAGCGAGTCGTGAAGAGTGGCCATGAACTTGTGCTCCGACTCGAACGGAATCATGTTCGTTCGTGGGAGGGTGGCTATTTCAGTCTCCGCGGAAAGACCGACTTTGGCCGCGAAGGGCAGCAGAGCTCCCTCGGTGGGGTCGCCGGTAAGTTTCCACGCGCCATCCTCCTCGTGGATGGAGGATTCGTTACAAAGCACGGAGGCGCGGGCCATCGCTTCAAGAACGGGATTTTTGGCGGCGGGCTTGCCGTCTTTCAGAATTTCACCCCGGGGCGAGTAACCCTCACCCGTCACTTCGTATGAGGCGTCGGCGATCGCCACGGCGGAGACCACCATTTCATTGCGGGTGAGGGTTCCGGTCTTGTCTGAACAGATTCGCGATACTGACCCGAGAGTCTCAACCGCGGGAAGCCGTCGGATGATGGCGTGCCGCGCGGCCATGCGCTGGACACCGATGGCAAGGGTAATTGTGACGATGGCTGGGAGACCCTCCGGGATGGCAGACACGGCCACGCCGACGGTGGCCTTAAACATGTCCACAAAACCGATATCCAGGAAGAGCCGGCCATACGCGAAGGTGATCGCGCAAACGATAAGGATTATGATAGTGAGGATTTTGCCAAACCTCTCGATCTGCCGGAGCAGCGGAGTCTCCATGGTCTTGACTCCCGAGAGCATCTGGTTGATATGCCCCAACTCGGTGTTTCCTCCGGTGGCGACAACAATCCCCTTGGCCCGACCCGAGACCACGAGCGTGCCAGAATAAGCCATGCTCTTGCGATCGCCGATCTGAGCTTTGTCATCGACCGGATCCTCGATCTTATCGACTGGAACCGATTCCCCCGTCAAAGGCGCTTCCTCGACGCGGAGGTTCTTGACTTCGCAAAGCCGGATGTCACCGGGAATCTTGTCGCCTGACTGCAACAGGACCACGTCTCCGGGAACCAACTCTTCGGCTGAAACCATGCGCGTCTTTCCGTCGCGCACGGCCATGGCTTCGGATGAAAGCATGTTCCGGATAGAGTCCAAGGCCTTCTCGGCCTTTCCTTCCTGAACAAAGCCGAGCAAGGCGTTGATTATGACGACGCCTAAAATGACGGAGGCATCCAGCCATTCGCCGAGCAAGATCTTGCCCACGCCGGCGCCAAGCAGCACGTAGATGAGCACGTTATTGATCTGCATGAGGAAGCGCGTGAGCGGGCTCCTCTTGCCAGCAGTCGGCAACCGATTGGGACCGAACTTGGTCAGCCTCGCCGACACCTCTTCTGCTCGCAGGCCGGCGTCCTGATCTGTTCCCAGCTTCTTAATTAGCTCTCCAACCGGCAGCGCATGCCAGGATACATTGCTCTCGAGGGACCTGGATTCTGTCATGCTAGCAGTGTGAGATGACAGGCCACACCAAGCAAGACTTAGTGGGACATCCGTGCCGGCCCGTCGCGATCGCATTACACCTCGAACGAATCGCATCCGCAAAGCGCAGGTAGGATCTTATGCTCGTCTCATGCGCTCGCAAAAGGAGTCGCTTGAAATGGGGGGCGTTGTTGGGGAGCATACTCATCCTCGCGTGTGGTGTTCGGCGTCTCGCCGAACACGGATTTCCGGCGGGACGCCGGAAATTGCGCACGCAGGAGGGGTGAAGGGGCCCCTCCCCCTTCTGGCGTGCGCTCCCCAGAACACGAAAGTGACGCGACTACAAATTTCCGCTGGGCTCTAAGTTCAACGACCGATCGCGGGGATGAAAATTGGCAGAGATATACAGTCGAAAGTCAGCCAACTTGGAGGCGACCGCCGATGCGCCCGTGCTTCACCATTGTGGCGAGCGTGTCGACCATGGCCCGGACGGCCAGCAGGGAGGTAATGTCGGAGATGTCGTAGGGAGGGGAGACCTCGACGACCTCCATGGCGGCGATGCCTTCTTTAGCAACCCCCTGGATGATTTTGAGAGCCTCGCGCGGCAGAAATCCTCCCGGCTCCGGCCAGCCAGTTCCCGGAACAAACCCCGCATCCACGGCATCGATGTCGAAGGAGAGATAGACCGCACTGGCTCCTTTCCAAGCCACCTCCAAAGCGATCTCGATGGTCTTGTCGATCCCAATGCGTTCAATGTCGCTGACCGTGAGCACGGTGGTGCCCCGCTCCCGGCCGGCCCTCACGCCGGCGCGCGGAACCTGCCAGCCGCCAATGCCCAGTTGCACCAGATTCGATGGCGGCACGTTGGCGAGGTTGGTGGCGTGGAACCATGGACAAGTGTGCATGATCTCATCCATGTCGCGCTCCTGGGTGTCCACATGCCGGTCCAGATGAATGATGCCGACCTTGCCCTCTACGCATTGGGCTACCCCTCGAACGCATGGATAGCCAATGGAATGATCCCCACCCATGATCATCGGCAGGGTGCCTTGGGAAAGAATATGCGCCACCCCCTTGGTGATCTGGTCATGGGCCTTGGTGATGTTCGCCGGACAGAAAACGTCGCCGACATCGCACATCTTGAGCGACTCCCCTAAATCGACTGCGTGTTCAAAACTATACTTTTGGTAAAGCGCCGAGATTCGGCGCATCCCCTGAGGGCCGAACCGTGTTCCCGTGCGAAAGGTCGCCGCAATGTCGAACGGAACGCCCACAAAGGCGACGTCGTATTCGCCCACTTTGTGAACGTCCTCGAGATAGGGCGCACGCAGGAGAGTATTGATGCCCGACCAATGCGGAAGACTGCCCCGCTGGAAGCAGCTGAACTCAGTCTTGTCCTCGATGGACTCCGCCGGCTCCAGGCCGAGTTCCTTGATGCGGAGATTGTCCGCCGCCCACTTCTTTTTCGGCAGGCTCGTCTCGCCACCTGCCGATTTCATGCCCTGGAATTGTCCGACATCCGGAAGCTTGCGATTGTGCTCCCTATAGTTTGGAGCATGGGAGTCAAAAAAGGCCACGGACATTTCCTGAAGGGCTGTCCAAGGAAAATCAAGCGAGAAAGGCGTCTTGCTGACGGTCGGCCGCTCCCCAAATCTGACGGCCAGCTCCGACGATCCCAAGCAGAGTTCACAAATGGAACGCTCACCGGGCGATGGGAAGAAGCATCGTTGCAGTTACGAGCAAGGAGGAAACAATTAGTCCAATAGAAAGGCGGTCGACTGCTCTGACCCGCCGACAAATATCCGCTCAGCACAGCGGTGAACGTCCTTGGATTGAGTCGTCCAAGCAGAACCTCTTCTTCTTGACTTGGGTCTTCTGCCTGTTACCAAGCACGCAACTTCCGGCGGTTATCGCCGAACATGAAAGCTCAAAAACGCGCGATGCCTTTGCTGACCGTTGCCGCCTCTTGCGCCAGCGATGCCATGTCGAATTAGGAGAAGCGAGCGGATTTTTGCATGGTGTCAGCCATGGTTTCGCCGGCATTACTATCTTTGTCCGATGATTGCGGCTCTCTGGGCAGCGCAGACTGGAGGCCACGCGATTTCGGCGATCGCAAAAATGAGGTTTGGCTGAAGTGAAGACCGCGGCGCGCTCTTTGCTTCCGCGCTTTGTCGCGCTGCTGGTTTTCTGGTTGATCCTTGAAGGAGCAAACCCGCCTGGGCTACTCATCGGCCTACCGACAGCAGCCCTCGCGACCTGGATTTCTACAAAGCTGATCCCGCCCCGGGGCGGGTATACCTCTCCTGCAGCATTGCTTGCATTCTTCGGCCATTTTCTGTGGGGCTCACTGGTCGCGGGGATCGATCTGGCGATCCGAGCGCTGCACCCGCGGTTGCCGCTCCGGACGGGATTTGTCTCCTGCCCCTGCGCGATTTCTCGTGGGCCGCGGCGCGATCTTTTCCTGGCGACGAGCAGCCTCATGCCAGGTTCCCTGCCCGTAGAGGATGGAAACGGGCTAATTATCTTGCATGCACTGGATGTCGAACAACCGCACGCAGCGCAAATGGCCGAAACTGAGGTCCGATTCGCGGACGCTACGGGAGACCGCCCGCTCGATGCGTGAGTTCTTCTTTGGCGCGGCGGGTTTGGTGCTTGCGTTGGTCGCTATCGGCCTGCTGCGCATCTTGCGCGGCCCGCAAAACGTCGATCGAATGATGGCGGCGCAACTGCTCGGGAGCGGAGGCATTGCCGTCTTGCTGCTGGCTGCTGGGGGTGGGCTGCCTGGAGCTGCGGATGTGGCGCTGACGCTGGCGCTGCTTGCCTCTTTCGTCACGGTCGCATTCGTCGAGTGCGGAGCTTCGCGGCCAAATGCAGACCAGGAACGCGACAGAGCGGAATGAGCGCGGCGCTCAATGTCTTTAGCGTTGCCGCGATTTCTTTAGGCGTGTTCTTCTTTCTCGCGGGGACGGTCGGTTTGCTGCGTTTTCCCGACACCCTGACACGCCTGCATGCCCTGACGAAGGCAGATAATCTAGGCCTTGGCTTGACGATGCTTGGGCTGCTTCCACACGTGGCGTGGCCGTTCGGCGCGCTCAAATTATTCGCGATTTGGCTGCTGGTTATGGTGGCGAGCGCAGGTGCGTCACAGCTTGTGGCACGCGCGGTTCGGAACAAACCATAAGATGGAGCTGATTTTTTCCATCGAACTGGCGGTGCTTATCGTCGCCTTGGCCGTCTATGTTGCCGTCGGACGTGGCACCTTTTCGGTGATTGTCGGTTTTGTCGCCTTTGGTCTCCTCCTCTCGCTGGTGTGGATGGGACTGGCCGCGCCCGATGTGGCGCTTACCGAAGCAGCGCTGGGTGGAGGGGTAACCGGCACCTTACTGCTGAGAGCGCACGCCAAGCTGCACCGACCGAAGGAGGAGCCAGAATCAGTCGGAATGTTCGAACGTATGGCAGCCCTCTTCTTGTGCCTAGGCGTTTCGGCGTGCCTGATCATCGTCGTGTTGACGCTCCCGGCTCCGGCCCCGACACTGGCCCCGGAAGCGCTCGCCCACCTGGCAGAGACAGGGCTGGGGAACGCGGTCACGGCGGTGCTGATGGTTTATCGGGCCCTCGATACGTTGCTCGAAAAGGTGGTGCTCCTGCTTGCGCTGGTGGCGGTTTGGTCTTTGGCGGCCGATCGGAATTGGGGCGATCGGCCAGTGTTTGAAAGCCGTAAAGATTCCGAAGGGCCGCTCATCTTTTTGGCGCGTGTATTGATTCCCCTGGGCGTGATGGTCGGGATCTATCTCTTCTGGGTCGGGGCAGACGACCCCGGCAGCGCGTTTGCAGGCGGCGCAATGATCTCAGCAATGGCCCTTCTTGGATTTTTTGCCGGCGTCTACGCGGTTCCCAGAGTGGATGGAGTTTGGTTGCGGATTGCGCTGGTGATCGGAATTGCAGTCTTCCTCGTCATCGGACTGGCCGGCCTTGCCGCAGGCTCCGGCTTTCTCACTTATCCGAGCAATTTCGCCAAGCCTGTCATCGTCTTGATCGAAATTGCGATGACCCTCTCGATCGGCGTGACCCTAGCGATGCTGGTGGTGGGACCGCCGGGAGAGTCTTCCCCTCCATGAGCGTTGCCGCCATATTCGGCATTTCCGCCTCCTTGCTCGTGGGGATCGGTCTTTACGGCCTGATCGTGCAACCGCATCCGTTAAGAAAAATGCTTTCGTTCAATGTCCTAGGGGGTGGAACTTTTCTCCTTTTCGGAGCGATCGCCCGACGCGGTGCAGCGGCCGGCTTTGGTGGTGATCCAGTGCCGCAGGCGCTGGTCATTACTGGCATGGTCGTGGCGTTTTCGGCGACGGCGCTGGGAGTGGCGATTCTGCTCCGTTTCTTTAAGGAGACCGGCCAAGCGTCGCTGCGCGATCCGATGCAATCCACGCCTACGGAATCGGATCGTTGATGGCATTTCTCCCTCTGGCGCTCGCCCTTCCTGTAGCGGGCATTCTGTTGATCGCTCTCGCCGGAGGGCGTTACGCGCGCGGTATCGCATTGGGTGCGCTCGTTCTGGGAAGTGGTGTCACCGCCGCAATTGTGACAATTCTATGGTCAACCGGAGAGCCGCTGACCTATTTATCCGGCGCGTGGGCGCCTCCCATCGGGATCAAGCTCCGCGCCGACGGGCTTTCCGCCGCCATGATGGTGGTGACGAGCTTGGTCGTCCTCGCCGCGGCGTTGTACGCGCCAAGCGAGTACCGCGTGACTCCCCGAGGGCGTGAAACCCGCGCGTCGTATTCGTTTTGGATTCTCCTCCTTGGAGTGTGGGGTGCGATGAACGCAGTTTTTCTTGGCAACGATCTATTCAACCTCTACGTCGCACTTGAGCTGCTCACCTTCGCCGGGGTGCCGCTGGTTTGCTTGGCCGGAAGCCCCGCGACGTTGATCGCCGCGCTCCGCTACCTGCTTTTTGCCCTGCTCGGGTCGGTGATCTACCTGCTCGGTGCCGTCCTGATTTACGCCAATTATGGGACACTGGACATCGGACTGCTGTCCGGCGAACTGCGACCCGAACTTGGCTCGTGGCTGGCGATTGCTCTCATGACCGCGGGCCTGGCGGCCAAGACCGCTCTCTTCCCTCTTCATATCTGGCTACCGCCCGCTCATTCGGGCGCGCCGCCCGCCGCGAGTGCGTTGCTCTCCGCGCTGGTCGTCAAGGGGTCGTTTTTTCTCGTGGTTCGTCTCTGGTTCGATTTGGCGCCAACAATCATCGGAGAAATGGCTGGCCAGATTCTCGGCACGATGGGTGCCGGCGCGATCGTCATTGGCGGGGTGGTCGCATTGGGGCAGGCGCGGTTGAAACTCCTCGTCGCCTACTCGACCGTGGCGCAGATCGGCTACCTTTTTCTGATCTTTCCACTTGCGAAAGAGAGTAGTGCGCTAACGGGCGGCATCCTCCAGGCCATTTCGCACGCATTTGCCAAGGCTGCGATGTTCATGGCCGCGGGTCTCATGGCCGGAGTTCTCGGACACGATCGGATCGCTGATCTGCGGGGGATCGGACGGGCTTTGCCGGTCACAGTCCTTGCCTTCGTCGTGGCCGCGGTGTCGCTGGTTGGGGTGCCTCCTTCGGGCGGGTTTCTTGCAAAGTGGCTGTTGCTCTCGGCGTCGTTTGCATCCGGGCAATGGTGGTGGGCAGCGGTCATTCTCACGGGAGCTCTTCTCGCAGGAGGGTACATGTTTCGCGCCTTCGCGTCCGCCCTGGCGGATTCCGAGGCTCCCTTGTCCATCGCGGCGCCCGTCCCAAGGGCTCGCGAATTGGTCGTGCTGGCCCTAGCGATCTGCGCGTTGTTGATTGGAATGTTTCCAAAGATCCCGATCGAGCTCCTTCAGATTGGGCGGCCACAGCAATCGGGGATCGCGCTGCCATGACTCGCGAATCCCTGCTCGCTGGCGCTATCGTCCTGCCGCTTGCCATGTTGTTTGCGTGCGTATCGGCAAGCGGGAGGAGGCACATGACGAGTTGGCTTTGGCTTGCTCCATTACCGGCGCTCACGGCCGCAATATTCGGCAGCTGGAATTTTCCCCTAATCCTTAGCAGGACGCCGGACCGACTAAGTTTGATGCTCGACCCCTCCGGTTGCATGCTGATGATGGCCGCTTCGGCGTTATGGATCGCGGCAGGAGCTTCCGTTCCAGGTTTTTTTCGGGGAAAGCGCATCGGCGGGAGCTTTCCAGTGTGCTGGCTGCTCACGCTCATTGGCAGCATCGGAATATTCCTCGCCGCCGACCTTGCGAGTTTTCTGGTGTTTTACGCGCTCGTCAGCCTGCCCGCCTATGGACTGATAACTTATGATGGCACGCCCGCCGCTCGTCGTGCAGGCGCCATTTACATGGGCTTCGCATTGCTTGGCGAGAATCTACTTCTCGTGGGCTTCGTGCTACTTGCCTCGAATGCTCCGAGCGGCAGTTTGATAATCGCAGACCTCGTCGCCGCCCTTTATGCGGCGCCCTGGCGGGATGTGATCCTTTCGTTGTTGATAGGAGCCTTTGGCATCAAGATCGCTCTGCTGCCAGTGCATTTTTGGATGCCGCTCAGCTACACAGCGTCGCCGGTTCCGGCGGCCGCGGTTCTCAGTGGGGCCGCTGTGAAAGCCGGAATT
The DNA here is from genome assembly GCA_963706955.1 of uncultured Verrucomicrobiae bacterium. GTDB lineage: Bacteria > Verrucomicrobiota > Verrucomicrobiia > Chthoniobacterales > Terrimicrobiaceae > DASTFP01. The sequence goes on from CAVPOC010000008.1 coordinate 414,448, forward strand.
ATCGGGCTCATTCGATTTTTGCCTCTCGATGTGGCGCTTCCGGACTGGGGAGAACTGCTGACGATCGTCGGACTTTGCGGAGCGTTCTATGGCGTTGTGGTGGGTATCACGCAATCGGATCCCAAGACCGTGCTAGCCTATTCCAGCGTCAGCCAGATGGGGTTTTTGGCGGCGGTCCTTGGCATGGGACTTTCTGCCGGCGATGGCGAAGCCGCACCGATTGCCGCCTTTTACGCAGCTCACCACGTTCTGGTAAAAGGCGCTCTGTTCCTCGCGGTAGGAGTCGCTGCCGTGATTGGAGCACGTCGGATGGCCCTGGTGCTGGTGCCTGGAGCCGCCATCGGCCTTGGCCTGGCGGGATTGCCGCTGACCGGAGGCGCCTTAGCTAAGCTTGCCGCGAAAGTTCCCTTCGGCTATGGACTCGCCGGGGTACTTGCGACTTGCTCGGCAGCCGGGACAGCACTCTTGATGCTCCATTTTCTTCAGCGCATCGCCTCGACGGCGAATCAGAAGGCTGCCAAGGAGCCGCCGACCATACCGGTGATCGCATGGCTAGCGACGGCTTGTCTATGCGTCGGACTTCCTTGGGCGGTCTATCCAATGGCGGGGCTAGGCTCCTTCTCTGATGCCTTCGCCCCAGCGATTATTTGGAAAACGCTCTGGCCAGTGCTGGTCGGTGTAGGATTGTTCATTGGCCTGCGGCACTGGCGCCCTCCGCTCCCCAGCATTCCGAGCGGCGACATCGTGGCGCTTGGCGCGGGCCTCTCGCGCGCCATCCCCACCTGGGGAGCCATGATCGCAAGACTCGACGGCATTCTGCGATTCTGGACTGCTGCATGCCTGATGCTCCTTTTGATTGTGCTCCTGCTGGTCCTGGCGATGGGGGCCGGAGGTTGAACACCCGCCAGTGCGATTTTTCGCTGGCCGTTCGTATCGGCTATGCTCTTCCCCAGGAGAAGAGATAATCTTCTCGCCCTGACTTCGCGCTTCCACGAAGCTCTGGGAAATTTTGCCGGGCATGCATCGCAATATCACCTTGTGGGTTCTCTTTCATAGGATCGGATTGCTAACCGCTCTGGTCTGGGTGAGCGGATGTTCTCCAGACGAAAAGCCAGCGCCCGCTGTTCCGCCGGTCCAGACCTTTGTTCTTGGAGCCTCCAGCGAGGCGCCGTTCCGACGTTTCCCAGGCGAGGTCGCCGCTTCCGACAGCTCAAACATGTCTTTTGACGTGCCAGGCCGGCTGATCGAATTTCCTGCAACCCAGGGCATGGTCTCTAAGTATGGCGAACTTTTGGGGCGCCTTGACGAAACGAACTTTGTTGCCCGGGTAGACTCTGCGCGTGCCGACTTCAGTAACGCCCACGCCGAGGTCGCCCGGCGCCGTCAGCTCTTCCAACGCGGGGTGATCTCCCGCAGTGAACTGGATGGATTTCAACGCGCCAACGATGTGGCGGAAGCAACGCTTCGCGAGGCGCAGCGCGCGCTCGACGACACGCGCCTGCTTGCTCCATTCGACGGACGCGTCGCCCGAACCCTGGTGAACAACTTTCAGAACGTGCAGGCCCACCAGCCTGTGCTCGTCTTTCAAAACATCTCGATTTTGGAAGTCGATATCGAGGTGCCGGAAACGGACATGTCCGGAGCCGAACGTGGCATCACTGCCCGGAATGCGCGCGACCTCCTGGAGGCCAGGGCCGAGTTCCCGACGATCCCGGATCGACAGTTTGATCTCGAGCTGAAGTCTTTCAGCGCGGCGGCAACACCGGTCACCCGGACGTTTAGGGTGACCTTCAACCTATACCCGCCTGAGGGTCAGAACATCCTTCCGGGCATGACCTGTACCGTTCTCCTGAGGCAGAGGAGCCGGCTCAGCAGCCAACTGGCTGAAGAAGGCGCCTTCGAAGTGCCGGTGCGGGCCGTTTCCACGGCCAACGGAAAGAGCTCGGTGTGGAAGCTGAATCCCACATCGATGCAAGTTAGCCGTGTAGATGTCGATATGGTTGGAGTAGCCGGCGCCTCGATGAAACTGCGAAGTGCCGCTCTCGCCGCAAACGACGAAATCGTCACCTCCGGCGTTCGCTTTTTGTCGGAGGGGATGAAGGTGCGCCGGATGCAAGCGAACAATCCCTGATGCGGCAATGAATATTGCTGAGGCGTCCATTCGAAAGAAGACGGTCACGCTCGTCTTCGCTGTCCTCATGGTCGTTTTGGGCATTTGGTCCTACATTCACTTGCCGCGGCTGGAAGACCCCGAGTTCACGATTAAAGACGCCCTTATTGTTACGCCCTACCCTGGTGCGTCCGCCCAGCAGGTGGAGAAAGAGGTCAGCGACGTTATCGAACGCGCAGTCCAGCAGCTCGAGCAACTCGACCGCGTGGTCTCCCGCTCCGAAAGGGGACGCAGCACAATCACCGTCACGATCAAGGACCAATACGACCGACACACGCTTCCACAGGTATGGGATGAGCTCAGGCGTAGGGTCTCCGATTCCCAGCGCCATCTGCCACCGGGCGCCGGGCCATCCCTGGTGGTCGATGATTTCGGTGACGTCTTTGGGATTTTCTATGCGCTCACGGGACCGGAGTTCTCAGACGCGGAGCTCTACGATACGGCGAAATTGCTCCGACGCGAACTGCTCTTGGTTCCCGACGTTAAGAAAATCGAGATCTTCGGGCACCAGCAGGAGGTTATTTATATCGAACTCGCCCGCGATCGCATCGCCCAACTAGGTATTCGCCCAGAGACGATTTTTGCCGCTCTGCGCGAGCAAAATCTTGTTGTTCAAAGCGGAGCTGTGGACGTCGGGCCACTCGCGCTAACGATCAATCCGACCGGGGAATGGACGGGCGTCGAGGATTTCGAAAACTTGCTCATCCGCGGCGGAGGCGATGGCGGTGAACTCATCCGTCTAAGCGATATTGCGAATGTCCGTCGCGACTACATTGACCCTCCAACGACATCGCTGCGCTATGATGGTGAACGGGCCATCGGCATTGGCATCTCGACGGTGGGCGGCGGCAACGTAGTCACCATGGGCGCGGCCGTCGAGCGGCGCATCCGAGAACTTGGCTCGCGGATCCCCCTGGGTATGGAGCTACACAAGATCTCCTTTCAGGCGGATACTGTGACTGAAGCGATCGATGAGTTCATTCTCAACCTGGGCATTTCGATCGTGATCGTCTTCGTTGTGCTGCTCCTTGCGATGGGCATTCGTAGCGGGCTGATCATCGGCGGAATCTTATTCATTACGATGTGCGGCACGATGATCGTCATGGCGCAAACGGGCCTGATTCTGGAGCGCATCTCCCTCGGTGCCCTCGTCATCGCTCTCGTGATGTTGGTCGACAACGCTATCGTGATTACCGAAGGCATGCTCGTTGCCATGCAAAAAGGCCACGATAAATTGCGGGCGGCGAAAGATGTCGTTTCGCAGACCGCAATCCCTCTCTTGGGTTCGACAGCAATCGCGGTGCTCGCCTTCGGGGCGATTGGACTCTCGGACGATAAGACCGGAGAATACTGCCGTTCCCTCTTTGTAGTTCTCCTGATCGCTCTCGGCTTGAGCTGGATCACCGCGGTCACCATCACCCCGCTTTTTGGTTACTTCTTCTTGAAATCTGTCCCGTCAAGCGAGGACATCAAAGCGAAAGATCCCTATGCGGGTTCCATTTTCCAGGGATACAAAAAAATTCTCCTCGCCTGCATGCGGGCGCGCGGCCTGACCGTCGCAGTCCTCGTGGGAATGCTCGCGCTGTCCATTTTCGCATTCCGGTTTCTCAGCAACAGCTTTTTCCCGGAATCGACCCGCGCACAATTCATGGTCGATGTTTGGCTCTCTGGGGGGACTCGGCTTGATCAGACCGACCGCGTGACCCAGGAGATGCGCAACTTCATCGCGGACATTCCCGGAATCACACACATCACCACGTCCGTCGGCCAAGGCGCCTTGCGCTTTCTTTTGACCTATTCGCCTGAGCGATTCGATCCATCGTACGCGCAATTTCTCATCGATGTGAAGGAGCAGTCTCTCATCAACGAGGTTTTGCCACGCGTGCAGGCCGAACTCACCGAGAAGTATCCCGATGCCCAGATCATCGCCAAGCGATTCCTCTTAGGCCCCGGCGAAGGCGGCCGCATACAAGTGCGCTTTTCGGGGGATGACTATGGCACCCTTCGTTCCCTCGCCGCGCAGGCCATGGAAATTCTCCGCGCTGATGGCGGAGCCAAGGGGATCCGGATTGATAGTCGCGAGCCAGTTCCCACGCTGCGCCCGCAGTTTTCTGAAGCGCAGGCTCGCCTGACAGGAATCACACGCACGGACCTCGGCCGAACGCTTGAAGCCGCCTTCAGCGGACAGCGTATCGGTGTTTATCGTGAGGGCGACGAACTTCTGCCGATTATGGCACGAGGCCCTGAGGCCGAGCGCGCCGACCCTGACCTTATCCGAGATGTGCAGATCTTTAGCCCAGTGGCGAATCGTTTTCTGCCGGTAAGACAGATTGTTTCCGATTTCACCACCGATTTGGAAGATCCGATCCGCATGCGAAGAAACCGCTTGCCGACGATCACCGTGCACGCGGACCAGACTTCCGGCCTTGCCAGCACGCTGCTCAACCGGGTGCGAGGACAAATTGAGGCCATCCCTCTGCCCTATGGTTACAGGATGGAGTGGGGCGGCGAATACGAAGACTCCTCGAAAGCGAAAGCGGCGCTCGCTGGCACGCTACCGGCCTTTTTGCTGTTGATGGTGCTGATCGTGATCTGCCTCTTCAATTCTCTGCGCGTCACTCTCATCATCTGGTTGACCGTGCCGCTTTCCATCATTGGAATCGTGGTCGGTCTGCTGCTTTTCAACCAACCTTTCGGTTTTATGGCGCTGCTCGGCGCACTCAGCCTGTCGGGCATGCTCATCAAAAACGGAATCGTTTTGATCGACGAAATCAACTCCCAGCTCACTTCGGGCAAGGCGCCCTGGGACGCTGTGGTCGATGCCTCGGTTAGCCGCGTGCGCCCAGTATCGATGGCGGTTCTCACCACCGTCTTCGGGCTAATCCCACTGCTCTTCGATGTGTTCTTTGGGGCGATGGCGGTCACGATCGTCGTCGGTCTCCTCTTCGCCTCCGCGCTTACCCTTTTCGTCGTCCCCGTCCTCTATGCGATGTTTTTCAAGGTCCGGCCCGAGAAGGAGCCAATTTCAAGGTATGCAGAAGCAGGTGCCGCCTCGCGCGCCTAGACAGAGTGAACTTATCCCTAAGTTTGCGGCGCTTTCTCAGCCTCAGAGCAGGGCCCGCCGTTCCACCCTCCGATGCGAATACCGTTCTCCACGGCCAGAGAAGGTCGCATTAGCCAGCGACGGCTGCTTCGCTCCAACCGAACTCCGAAAAGATTCCCGGCTTTCGCTGGTTGCTCGGTAGGATTAGTTGGATTTCCTCGCCGGGACTAGCCGCCATGTCACCCTGCCTACCTCTTCGTTCTCGAACCACTGGCGCGCGAAGATCTCGAACTGGTGCTTCCGCATCTCGCGCGGCACATTTACCAGCAATCGCATCGGAATCCGCGATTTGGCCGGAAATACCACCTCGGGAAATGAGGTGCGCCCGCAAGGATTCACCGGAGCATAGACCACGCGGCGCTGTTTCGCTCCCTTCACCTGCGTCGGCTGCGCTTGGAGCAGTTGTGCCCAGTCGAGTGAAATTTCCAGGACCGCCGCCGACCCTTTTGGCAACCGACCCACCACTTCAAGCCGCATCCGCCGCGCCCTGTCTGGCGCACCGGCCGCCAAAAATGGCAGCGGCACATAGTTCGGCGGTTCGCCTGAGGGCGGAGGGGTGTTATTGACCACATTGAAATTCCGCCACGTCACGTTGTTGTTGGCGCGGATAAAAAGCCGAAAGTTGTCCCAGCTCAAAAAATCAGCTGGTGCCGGTGCCGGATCGTGCGCGTGCCCGATCAACGCAACGAAACAATAGTGTCCGGTCGTGGGTATTGCGCCCGAGGACCAGACGATGGCATCTGATACTGTCAACAGATCGCCGGTCGGCACGCTGGGGAGAGTCGTTGAGCCAACCAAGGTCCAAAGGTCTGGGGTCACCAACGTCGCGACAGGGGCCCAATACACTGTCGCATCGACGTTAGCCGCGACCGAGCTACCCCTGTTGCGGACGCGCACATAGACGAAGTTGTCCTGCCCGGCCTCTGCTTCGAAGCCCAGGGTTGGGCTGTTCTCCGTCCCGCTTCCTTCACCGAACGATGCTTGCGGGTCCGATTCCGCGGTCGGCCGCAGAATTACATCTGGGCTGGCGGAGATCGCCCCTGTGTGCGGGTCGCCTACATCGCCGACGAAATCCCTCAGGTAGAGATCGGGCGCGAGATTTAGCACGTCGCCATCTATGATCGCGCGCAAATTAGGCATCACCCCGATGCGATCTCCCGGAGGGTTCTGGGATGCTGTTCCGTTCGCCGGATCGCTTAAGATTGCGCGGCACGGCCCGGGGCCGAAGCGATGCCCCAGATTTGCTTCAGCCAGCCCCTGCAGTGCCAGTGCCGCGCCCGTGACGATGGGAGAGGCGCTCGACGTGCCGCTGAAGCTCGAGGTGTAGAGATTCGTCGCCGTATTGGTTCCATCGGAGGACAATGTGTCGACGTTCTCGCCCCAGCCGTAGCAGTCAATTCGACTGCCGAAGCAGGAAAACGCGAGGCGAGTGTGAGGAGCAATGGAGCTTGCCGCTCCGACGATAATCGCTCCGGAATCCTGGAAGTCCGCACTGGCGCGATTCAAGATCTGCTGCCCACTTGGGTTGACCACGGTGTCCAAGTCAACGCCACCATTGCCCGCCGCCTCGACGACCACGATACCGAGCGCTGTGGCCAAACTGATCACATCGAACACCGCTGGTTCGATCTCCACGGGAACTAGCGAGTAACCCCACAAAGTCGTTTGTGCCTCTAGCAACAAGACATCGCCGAAGCTCATGACGGATACCGCATCGGCAATAGCTTGCGACGTGCTATACCCTCCGCCCGTCAGCCATTGACTCACGCAACGGACAGAGCCCAGCGCGGGAACAATCCCAACGCACCCCACCGCGTTATCCACCGCGCTCAATTCGCCCAGCACGCCCGTGCCGTGGAAAAAGTACCGAGTGGTTGATGCCGGAGATAAGGGTGATGCCGTGGGCCGCGAGGTCCTCGTGGTTGAACGTCCACCCCCATTCCAGATCCACCAGCGATTGGCCTGCGCCGTCCCCTCCTGGAAAGCTCCAGGCGTACTCGGCACCGATTCCATCCGGGGCCGGATCAAGGTAGCCTTGGTTGGGGCTGCGCGGATCGTCCGCCGGGTTTACTGCCGGTGGCTCCACCGGCGGCGGTTCAAGGTAGGCAAACAAAACAGAGGGCCAGCTTGATAGTGCCTTAGTCAATGTCTCCGGATCTACTCCGACGGGGACCTTCACTGCGTAATAACTTAAAAGATCGGGTGAGCGATATGTCGGATCGGCTGCCGCCGCTCGCCTGACCAGGCCGAGGATATCGCTGCGCTTTTTCGACGCAAAGAGCGGCTCGATCGTAATCCCCTTGAACTCTGCGGCAAGTCGTTGCCACGGGCCGATACCGCGTTGTTCGATCTCTCTGGCTGCGCTCTGCCCGTGCCGCAACTGAATGTGGTCACGAAACTTTACAATGACTCGCGGACGGTATTCTCCTCGAGATCGCCTCGGCGATTTACCACGGCGAGATTTCTTTGCTGGCATACGCTCTCCTCGTTTATTCCCGCCGGCAGCTTTCTAAGAATGCCAGCGCTACTTACAAAGATATTTGCAGCCTCGAGTTTCAGACTTTAACCGAAATCGATGGGCGATTCGGAGCAACGTCAGGGGAGACGAAGAAGCGCCTCGCTGACAACCAGCGTCCGAAATCTTAGTTTGATCTCGGTGTCGGCAGTTATCGGTAGCGAGCGAGCGACGCTCGCCGCACTCGGATTATTGCCAGCCCTGGGATTTCCTTTGCGACTTGCCCGAGCTCCCTACCCTAGTCGGCGCTGGCACCCGGTTCGATCGGATCGGTCGCCGTGTCGAACGAGATCGGCAAAGTCACTTGCGGGGCGTCCTTGAGCGTGAGGATAAAAAGAACGCCGAGGTCCGGTTGGTCCTGACCTTCGCTTTCACGCACCTGCGCTCCGAGGGAGGCGACCCAACTCGAAAGGTCACGATGGATCATGTAGCGTTGGTATTGCCAGACCTGGGAGAAAAACTCGTATTGCTCATAAACGCTGACACCCCAGTGATCGTTGATGCGCAAATATGCATAGAAATCAACCTGGCTATTGTCAGCAAAGAACGTGTTGTTATCGATATACTGGTGGCCGACACGAAAGGTGAAGTTCCGGGTGGGCATGAAATTGAACCCCGTGTTGAACTCGTAAAACCCCTCGTCGACGATCGGAAGCTGAGAGGCGACCGTCAACGTAAACCATGGCACCGGACGCAGAGTGTAAATGCTAAAGAGATTGGAGACGTCGGCGTCCGAGTACGGGTTATCGAAGTTGACGTCCATGAAAGTGTCCAGCGTCATCCACTGAAGCGTGCCCTGATCTCGTCGGGTTTGCAGACGATTGCGGACGCCAAGACGCAAAATGTTCCACGTGTCGATGGTATCAATGGCAGTAAACTGGGGAAAGCTTATCGGCAGCAACTCGGTGGAGGGCACCACGCGGTCGAACTGAAGAATCTCCTGCGGAGAGGCCCCAAAATTCTCTACCAGCGAATAGTTAACGTACGGCTGAATCACATGGCGAAGTCCATCCAGGCCAAGCCACCGGGACTGAACACGCTCATAGGCTTTGGACATCTTGGTCGATACCTCGACGCCGAAATTCACGACCGGCCGGAAACGCCCACCACTGGTCACCAGATCAGGCGTGGGAGCATTGAGCGGCGTGCTCTCAATGGAAGGTGTCGCGATAACCTGCGGAAGTCCGGTGACCGGATCGATTTCAGTGGTCTCTCCTCCAAAGCTTTGGAAAGTGCCGCTGCGGTTGTAATAGGTCGCGCGAAAGCCCACGCGCGGCGTGATGTTGAGCCAACCGAAGAACTGGGCTGGATAGGAAAGCTGGTGAAAAGTATCGAACCGAAGGGCGTTATAGTCAGGAAAATCGAAGATGTCGAATTCGGGACCTACGGGAAAGGCGCGCCGATATTCCCCGACGCTAGACTCGCCGTCGTAATAGACAGGCCACCCAAAGAGACGGTGCTGCTTAAAGTCGAAAACCAATTCCGGCAGACGCTCGGTAGTCTCCTGAAAATCGTTGATCTGCCAGCGCGCCCAAAGGTTGAGGGTGTAAAACTCGTCCCATTTCGTTAAGGCGAGGAAATTATCCGGTTGGGGATCAACCCGGAACTCTCCCGGGAAATAATCCTCCAAAAAATCAACATCGCTCAGCAGGTTTAGGTCAGCGGTCGCATAGATATCATCGGTGAGGAATAGCCGGTGCTTGAAAGTGACGCGGTAGCGGCCCTCCTCTCCTGGTTCGACCGGTTCGCCTGGACCGCTCAATTGTTGGTCGGGCTGCGTGTCGAAAGCGTAGTAGGAAATAAAATCGCCGTAGCTTCGATCGTTCTTTCCGTATTTAAATCTGGTGTCGAATCCCACTGCCGCGCCGAGCTCGGTGCGTAAATCGAGATGCACCTTTCCGATCATGCTATCGCCGCTCCCGATCGGGAAGCTATAGGCGGTCAGCAAATAGGCGCCCCACGGCGAGTAAAACCCCGGGAGAAATTCGAAACCGGTATTGTTAATATTAGCAAAAATATAAGGAAACCAGAAGATCGGCGTTTGACCGATGTAAATGGTCGAATTGGAAAAGATGACCCTGCTATCCGGATAGATGCGCACGCTTTTGGACCTGACATGGAAGTCAGGTTTGGAGGAGTCATCGGTCGTAAAGAGGGCATCGCGCACGCGGAACTCGCGCGTCGAAGGCGCCCGCAGACTGAAGGCATGGAAAAACAGTGGAAAATGCGCTCCGGAAAACTCGAGCGCTCGCATCTGCTTTGTTTCCAGATTAAAGAGGGCTCGCTGGCCGGTGAGGACCTCCTTGGGAGTGTAAAGGCGAATATTGCCAATGAGAAGCACATCACGGGTGTCGGGATTGTACTCCGCGTAGTCGCAATAGATGCTGTAGTCGCCGTAATGGATCTGGACATTGTCTTCAGCGATAGCCACCCCACCCTCGAAGCGAGTAGCTCCATCCGCGGTGATTGAGACGGGAACATCCCCAAAGCTTCCGAATTGGGCCACGGCGCCGACCATTGCGGCCAACCAGGCGAGTCCAAGCAGCAAAAGAGTCCTTCTCATCCGATCACCGGAGGCTATTTTGCCGACTCTCGCTGGCAAGAGAAAAACGTCTTATTCCTCCGACCATTTCGAAACCCGTTAAAAGCATGATTTTCAACGCACCGGGGCGACCGGCGCAGTCGAAATCCGACCCGGGGCATGTGGGCGCCGAAGGACATCACTCTAATGCCTTTCACTGAGAAATACCACGGCAACTCCACCGAGGATCAACGCCCCGCCGACAAGGGTCTGCCAGGTGAATTGTATGTCGCGAAAAAACAGCCACGCGAATATCGCAACGAAGAATGGATACGAGATTTCGATCAGAGAGGCGAGGGTGGCGTTCTTTTCTCCGATCGCGATGTAGATGAGAAGCCCGCCGGCCACTGAAGATATGATCGCTACCAGAAGCCAGATCCAATCGTGTTCCAGCGAGCGAAACTCGGAAACCAGCGCTCCCGCCTTTCCACTAACCACCAGAGCCGCGGCGGCTGCCGCAGCTCCAAAAAAAGTGTACAAGAAGAAAAAAACCAGCGGCGTCATCCCGCGCTCAATCACTCTGCCGCTGGCGGCGTAGCTGATACCCCAAATGATAGCCGCGGCGAGAGCATAGACGATCCACATGAGCCGGATTAAACCGCGTATCTGCCAAACCAAAATGCAAAATAGCACCAATTCCTTGGAAACGAGACCGGCGGCGCTGCTTTTCGTCCCGCCGTGAAAACGAATCGTTTGCCGCCAACTCCCGTTTAGCCACCGACTGACTCGTATCGGCGCAAACCAGCCCGCCACATCAGTCGAGCGCCGGCAAAGGCCGCCGCCACCCAAGCAGCCTGCACGAGCAGCCCGCCCCAAAGTTCAAACCCGCGCACCTTTTCCAACAAAATGGCCACTGGAAAATAGAGCTCGTAAGTAAAGGGCAGAAACTTGAGCACGTTTCGCAGCCAGTCCGGCATGACGTCGAGCGGGAAAAGGCGGCCGCTCAGGTAATATTCAAACGAGTAGAGAATGAAAACGACGGTGGAAATCTCGAGGATCCAAAACGCCAGCATGGCCAAGGCATAGGCAATGAGGAACTGCAGCGCCGCCGCCATCACCAACGAGACGGCGAACAGTGGCCAAGTCAGGGGATCCCGTGGCAGCACGATGAATTCGTGGAACCAGGCAAAGACTCCGATGACGGGACCGATGGTCACCGCCGTATAGAGCAGCCTGGCACTGAGAAAAAGACTTGCACGATAGGCGAGGTGATCAACCGGTTTGGAAAGAAAATTGTTGATTTGGCCTTCGCGAATCTCGGCCGCAATTTGCCACTCATCATCTGTCGGGGTCACCAGGTTGTCGACGAGGAGAACGACCATGAAGTAGTAGACTATCTGGCCGAAATCGTAGCCTCGTATGTCTGCTCCTCGGGACTCGAAGAGGGCTCGCCAAATAAAAACGGTTCCAGCCAGCGGAATGATGCCAAAGAGCGATCGAAGTAAAAAATTCCATCGGTAAACGAAGGTGTTCTGCAAACCCGTGGTGAACACGCTCCAATACTTGATGATCATTCAGACGAGTGAGTGATGGTCCCCGGCTGGGCGCAAGAACTTTCACTCGTCACTTGTCACCAGCCTATCTTCCCGCCAGCATCGGAGCCTTCTCGCCCTTCATGAGAATACAACGCGCGCTGATATCAGTTTCTGACAAGGCCGGTATCGTTGATTTTGCCCGCGAAGTGCAGCGCCTGGGCGTTGAAATTCTCTCTACAGGTGGAACGGCCAGTGCATTGCAATCCGAAGGTGTGCACACGACCGGGGTTTCTCAATTCACAGGCTCGCCTGAGATTCTCGAGGGACGCGTCAAGACATTGCATCCAAAGATTCACGGCGGCCTGCTCTATGTTCGAGGCGACGAGGAGCATGAAAAGCAGGCGGATCAGCACGGGATAGTTCCCATCGATCTGGTGGTGGTAAATCTTTATCCCTTCGAGGCGACCATCGCCCGCGAGGATGTCACGCTGGCCGAAGCGATTGAGCAGATCGACATCGGCGGCCCCTCCTTAGTGCGCAGCGCCGCCAAAAACTATCAATCGGTCACCGTGGTTACTGATCCCGCCGACTACGCGGCGGTTTTGCAAGACATGAGCAAGGGAGGAGGTGGCACCAGCCGCGCGTTACGCGAACGGCTCGCCATCAAGGCCTTCACGGTCACGGCCGCCTACGACCGCGCCGTCGCTGGATTTCTTAATCGCAAACAGGAAACGTTCGCCGCTTTCCGGCTGGATCTTCCACTGGAGCTTCGCCTCCGCTACGGCGAAAACCCTCACCAACATGCCGAACTCTATGGCGACTTCGGCTCCTACTTCGAGAAACTGCAGGGCAAGGAACTCTCGCACAATAACATTCTCGATATCAGTGCGGCCGCGGAACTCATCTCTGAGTTCTCAAAGCCGACGGCAGCGATCCTCAAACATACCAACCCCTGCGGGGTAGGCTCCGCCCAGGATTTGCGAGACGCTTGGGACAAGGCATTTGCCACGGACAAGCAAGCGCCTTTCGGAGGAATCATCATCTGCAATCGTCCAGTCACGCTCGCGCTGGCGAAGGCGATTTCGGAGATTTTCAGTGAAGTGATCATCGCTCCGGAATTCAACGCCGACGCACGCTCCCTCCTCTCGAAGAAGAAAAATCTCCGGCTGATGAAGATGCTTAAATCGCCGCCGGAGCGTAGTCGTGATGTGCGCTCGGTGGTGGGAGGCCTTCTTGTTCAAGACGCCGACTCCATCGATGTCGCTGGGCTGGAGCAGAAGGTCGTCACACAGCGGCCGCCGACCAAGGACGAGATTGAAGCCATGGAATTCGGATGGAAAGTGGTCAAACACGTCAAATCAAACGCCATCGTCTATTCAGGCCGAGATCGCACCTTAGGTATCGGCGCAGGCCAGATGTCCCGGGTGGATGCCTCTCGCATCGCCGTCTGGAAGGCTCATGAGGCTGGCCTCTCCCTAAAAGGAAGCGCTGTCTGCAGCGACGCCTTCTTTCCATTCCCCGACGGACTCATCACTGCCGCGGATGCGGGCGCGACCTGCGTAATTCAGCCTGGCGGCTCGGTTCGAGATGACGAGGTAATTGCGGCCGCCGATGAACGCGGCCTGGCGATGGCGTTCACCGGCGCGCGTCATTTTAAACACTAGCGTGATCCAAAATCGATATGGGCCACTCCCCCGACGGCTTGGCTCTTCCTGACAAGCGAAAAACATCCATTTGGCTCGCCCTTAGAAATCCGGTCTTTAAGGGATATTGGCTGGCTGCTCTTGTTTCGGGAACCTGTGTCGCCGCCCACAACACCGCCGCCTTCTCGGTGCTGGGCCAGGAGAGCAACTCGACCATCCTTATCTCTCTCATGTCAACCCTCTCGTCCCTGCCTTTTGCCTTGTTCACCTTGCCAGCAGGGGCGCTGGCCGACATGACGGAGCGCAAAAAAATTCTTTATGGAACGAGCCTATGGCAAGCCTCGGTTGCACTCTGCCTGACCATCCTCGCGCTGACGGATTCGCTCAGTCCGCATGTTATCCTGGCGAGCGTATTCCTGTTCGGGATTGGATTTGCCTTTGCTTCCCCGGCATCTGCCTCGGTCGAAGTGGAGATGGTTCCACCCGATCACTTGGCTTCAGCCAACACGCTTGGGGGCTTGCAGATGAACATCGCGGGCATCATCGGTCCTCTCATTGGAGGTTTCCTCGTGTCCCTTTCAGGACCCGGCAGCGCATTTGCTGCCAACGTTGGAGGCTTCCTAGTGCTGCTCCTGGCGATCTCACGTTGGAAGAGGCCGGCATGTGAGGCAAAAACTGCGCCCGAGGATTTCTTTGCGACAATCGAGACGGCGCTTCGCTACGTCCGCTACACGCCGGGCATAAGAGTTGTCCTGGCCCGAATCGCTCTTTTTTCCTTCTTCATCTCCATCATTCCAGCGCTCATGCCGGTGGTCGGCTTAAAGGAATTGCACTTGGATGCATCGGAATTGGGATACCTTTTCACGGCCATGGCGACCGGATCGGTGGCCGCAGCGGTCTGCGTCATGCCGCTAGCGCGGGCGCGCCTTTCGCCAAATAGGTTGACTCTTTACGCGAACCTCCTGCTCATCCTTAACTTGTTCTTGATGGCCTTCGTCAACTGGCCGTACGCATTTCTGCTGCTGGCGGCCCTCGGTGGCGCAGGCTGGACGCTGTCGGCCACCGAGCTATGGATCGCCGCGCAACGCGCCATGCCGGACTGGGCTCGGGGACGCTTGAATGCGACCATAGTCATGTGTTCACAGGCGGCGACAGCTTTGGGTGGCGTGATTTGGGGATCGGCAGCCGCGACGGCGGGGGTGGTGCCTACTTTTCTTGGCGCCGGCCTTCTCGCCATGGTCACTCTGGTAGTCGTCCATTTCGCGGTGCAAAAGCGACTCTCCATCGACTTCGCGGCCGACCTCAATTTGCAGCCGGCCGCTGTCACGATTTTTTCCCACGACCTGGACCCGATGCGGCTATCACAGGCGGAAGAGAACCCCGTCTCCATTATCACAGAGTTTGCCATCGATCCGGCAAACCGCGCGCAATGCACTGATTTGATGCGAGAAATCCGGCTTGTTTATCTCCGAAATGGCGCCCGCAATTGGCATTTATACGAGGATTGCCGCCGGTCAAACCGCTTCCAAATGGAAGTGGTCGCCTCTTCGTGGAACGACTACCAACGACAACACGAACGCTTGACCAGGGATGAAAAGGAACTTTTTGACAAGCTCGCCAGCCTGCGCGTGGACCCCGATTCGCACGCAGAAAGCATCCGTATTTCGATCAACAAGGAAGTCATCAAAAAGAAATCGGCGTCCTGACAGTCAAGGGAGTTTGCCAAACGCGAACTGAGAGTTGAAACTTCCCGGCGGAAGTGGTGTTTCTTCGATATGGATAAGGACGACGAGAACGATGCCTTGTGGGAGCTTCTAGGCCAGGCTCGCAGGGTCGAAGCATCTCCCTATTTCGCGCGGCGGGTCGTTGGAGCGATCCGAAACCAGCAAAAGCCCTCTCGCTTCTCGCTAAGTGTCCTTCTTCGCTGGCTTATCCCCACTGCGGCGCTGGCCGGACTCGTCCTCGGCTGGTTTGCCTACCAGAATCAGGAGCAGGATGTGTTCGACGCGGACTTCAATCGCACCGCGGATCTCCAGTCGCTCGTGAGTTCGGAGGATAGCTTCCTCTGGGTCGAGGAAGATTCTGCATTGTAAGCACTTATTTCAAGCCAGCTCACGTGGCATTCTGAATCAGGAGCCGCTCGACCACCTTGCGAGCCGGACGAGATTTGCGGCGGTAGAGAACTTCTAGACTCTCGTCGGGCGACCCCCATTCCAAAATCTCGATGGTGACCTCCCGGACGCCCCATCGATGCATGGCACGGCTATTCGGCTTGAAAAGGTCAATTGTATTTGTGCCAACAATCGCACCTCCGATGTCATCGATGATGTATTCACGACCGGTCTCAACAACTCGAAAGCGTGTCCCCAAGGGCCAACGCGACCAATCCGCCGCCGCACTGCTGAGCGCGCCCGACTTCAGACGCGTGCCAATGGAATTCGAATTGGCATGCGCACCATTTTCGGCTGCGCCGTGGGTATAGGCTGTCGTCCGGACCTTTTCAAACCGTTGTCCAATCTGGTTGTCGATGTCAGGGGCGCCAAACAACGAAGCCGCGGCACTCAATAACGCTGCCGTGCAAAATAGGGGTCTCGGTTTCATCGGGCCGGAACGATACGCAGCAGCCAGGATTGTGCAAATAGTATTTTTTCTAATAGTGCAACATGCCCTTATTTCTCGAGAAGCTCGATGATCTTCGGGTAAACGATATCGATTCGCTGGTTGGTTTGGTTCGGATCGATAAAGTCGTGTGGAATCTCTTGATCGGCAGGGAATTGGAATGTCTCAATGCCAGTGGGGCGGAGAGCCCGCCAATTGGCGATAAGTTGCTCGGTAACTGCGTTATTTGCAGCGATATCTGAAGCGGATGTTATCGTGAGGATGAGAGGGCATTTCGGTGGAAGGACGCGAGATTGGTCCAACACTGATCGTCCGAGAAACATCGTCTCGCCGATGACCCGGGTGGGAAATCTCGGGTAGGCATAGGGTGGTCCTGCCAAGTTTTCTCTTTGTCGCGGGTCCCACCAGAAAAACATGTTGGGAAGTCGGAGAAGGAGACGTTCTAGAGGTAGCAAAACGAAGTCTGGCAAATTGAAAGGAGCAAAAAACGGAGCAAGGAGAACCGCCTTGTGTAAATCTTTGCGATTCTGTGCCATCCAGGCCACCGTGGCCCCGTTGATCGAGAGGCCGGCGACGATAACGTTTTGGCCAAGACTCCGCGCCAAATCGGCTGCCTGGTTTCCACCTTCCAGCATATTTTCGCCGGTAAGGCCGCCCCACTCCGTCGCGAGTCGATTTTCCTCCCCATGATAAGGAAGAAGTGGAATGAGAACGTTGTGGCCGCGTTCAAATAGCTGCCGACCAAGTTCGCTAAACTGCGCCGGGCAATTGGAGAGCCCATGAAGAAGGACAAAGACCCGCTCGGTGGGCCGGCCATGCTCAAGAAGCTGAAGGGTGCAATTGCGTCGAACAGTCGTCGGCGCAGCAGCGGCCAGCGCTTTGATCGCCTGCACCGCTTCGTCGTAGCCAAGCAACTTCTTCTCGGCTGTATCGTGGAAGAATGGCCTTCGATTTACCGGGAGAAAGAAGACAGCGGCCAGCGCTCCCAGCCCCAAGACGGAAGCCATCAAGGTCGCTCGACGAAGCCGTCTGCTATTCATCGAGCGGGGAATAGTCTACTTGCCAACACAGGCGCACCAGATCGTCATACTCCACGAGCCCGAGGCTCCCAGATAAATTTGTGAATTTGGAGCTGAAATCGTGCAGGCAACCGATCTGCCAGCATCCAGTCCACGATCTGGCGCGGCTCAATCGAGCCGAAGACGGGGCTCAGGAGCACCGCCTTCACACGCTCGGCCAGCCGGTGACTGTTAATCTGGCTGCGTGTCCATTCGTAGTCTTCGCGTGATCCGATGACAAACTTCACCTCGTCGCGTTGGCCTAAACACGCGATATTCGAATAGAGGTTCTTGTCCACTTCGCCGCTGGCAGGCGTCTTGAGGTCCATAATGCGGTGAACGCGAGGGTCCACCTTGGAGATATCATGAGCACCGCTCGTCTCGATGAGCACGGTGCGGCCTGCGTCGCACAGCGCGGTCATCAGCGGAAGGACGTTTTTCTGCAGGAGTGGCTCGCCGCCCGTGATTTCTACCAACGAACAGTCGAACGCCAGCACCTCCCTGAGAATATCGCCCAAGGTCCTTCGGACTCCCTCGTAAAAGGCATACTCGGTGTCGCAATAGGTGCACCGCAAATCACAGCCGGTAAGACGCACGAAAACACACGGGAGGCCTGCCCACGTGCTCTCGCCCTGCACAGACAGATAGATCTCGTTGATCTTCAGCCGAAGGTTTTCGTCCACCACAAAAAGTTGGTGCATTCAGGCGTTTAAAGCCAAAACATTTCCAAATGGTGTGGCTATGGCTCTGATCCTAGCAATTCCAGGACTTCTCCGACCAAAAACAGCGAACCCGTAATTAACGTCTTGCCGTGGGATGCTTCCAGCGCCTCTCTCGCGTGGGCAAAAATTCGATGCGGCACACGACATGCGGATGCGAGGATCTCGGGAGCTGCCGCGCGCTCGCTGCGAACTGGGACGAGGAGGACTTCGCGGCTGATCGGCGCAAGGATCTCGAGCATCGTCGAGTAATCCTTGTCACTAAGTGCGCCGAAGATCATGTCCGCCTGCTCTGTGCCAAATAGATCTCTCCAGTTCAGGAGCAGTTGCTGCGCGGCATGCGGATTGTGGCATCCGTCGAGAACGAATCGTTCTCCGATCATTTGAAAACGGCCTGGCCAACGAACATCGCGCAACCCCTGCGCGATGGCAGCATCCGAAATGTCCAGGCCGGCCGCTCGAAGTGACGCGATGGCCAGCGCCGCATTTCTTTTTTGGTGCCTGCCCCGCAAGCCGAGCTCAGCGCCGTCCCAAGCTGCTTCCGCAAACGTCAAGGAGCACCCCAGTTCTCCCGCACGCCTGACGATCACCTCCGCAGCCGCTGGATCCTGTGGCGCGCTGACGACAGGCACGCTTGGCTTGATGATCCCCGCTTTTTCCCATGCGACCTCGGCCACTGTCTTCCCAAGCCAACGCGTGTGATCCAATGCAATGGGAGTGATCACCGAGACAACAGGCATTACCGCGTTTGTTGCGTCCAACCGTCCGCCCATTCCGGTCTCCAGAGCGACGAACTCGCAGTCCGATTCGGCGAAATGCTGCAAAGCAAGGGCGGTGGCAAACTCGAAGAACGTGGGCGAATGATCCCAGCTGGCAGCGAGTCGGCGGAGGTTCTCCAAGCCTCGCGAGGCTGCCGCGCGCGGGATCTTATTTCCGCACACACGGATGCGCTCTCGAAAATCAATCAGATGAGGCGAAGTATATAATCCAGTCTTATAATCGGCAGCGCGGAGGATCGCCTCCAACATAGCGCAAACCGAGCCCTTGCCGTTCGTTCCGGCCACGTGCAGGAACGAGAGCTGCTCGTGGGGATCGCCCAACGCCTTTAGAACCCTTCGTATGTTGTCGAGGCCGAGCTTAATTCCAAACTGCTGCGTGGAATAAAGCCAGCCGAGCGACTCTTCGTAGGTCACTTCCGCGTCGGCGACAAGTAATCGAGAAGCTGACCGATGGTTGACCGCAACCTCGAACGCGGAACAACCATATCAATCAAACCGTGCTTCTCCAAAAACTCTGCCGTCTGAAATCCTTCCGGCAGATCCTGGTGCGTTGTCTCCTTGATGACACGAGGCCCGGCGAATCCTATCATGCTTTTGGGCTCGGCAATGATAACGTCGCCCAGGGAAGCGTAACTGGCCATCACCCCGGCCGTGGTTGGATTTGTCAGAATGGAGAGGTAGAGAAGGCCTGCCCCGCTATGCAACGCCAGCGCTCCGCTGGTCTTGGCCATCTGCATCAGGCTCAACATGCCCTCGTACATCCTCGCGCCTCCCGAAGCACAGACGATCACAACCGGCCACTTATTTTTTGTGGAGAGTTCAATCGTTCGCGTGATCTTCTCGCCGACTACCGAGCCCATCGTGGCCGCCAGGAAGTTAAAATCCATGACGGCGAGGGCCAGGGAATGGCCCAAAATTTTGGCGGTCCCGGTGGTCGCAGCGTCTTTCAATCCGGTTTCCTCCTGATAGCTTTTGAGACGATCCGCATAGGTGGCCACGCCTTTGAATTCCAAAGTATCCACCGACGTAAGCTCCGCGTCGGTCTCCGCGAAGCTCGCCGGATCGATCAGGCTGGCGATTCTCTGGCTGGCGCTCATGGTGAAGTGATAATCGCACTTTGGGCAAACGCGCAGGTTCTCCTCCAGGGCGAGATTATGAATCACCTCCCCGCAAGACGGGCATTTGGTCCAAAGCCCCTCTGGCATCTCGCGAGTTTTGCCTCCCATGGCCTTGAGAATCGGTTTTCTAAAAATCGGCATGATTAAGAGCGCGCGACGGCGCTAATAGCGTGCAAGAACGGACTTCGGAGCGCAAGGCGAACCACAGCAAATTCAAGCAAGCACGTCACTGCTGGCACGTCATTTAACCTGCACCAGATTGCGGCGCAACGACAAGCTTCAACCACGAGCCACCGTCAAAGCGGAGATCCCCTCAGCTCCGGCGCCCAGGAGCATGCGGGCGCACTCGTCCAACGTCGATCCGGTAGTCAAGACATCATCTACCAGCAGCAGCCGCTTTCCTTTGACTGCGGCGTTTCGGCGGACCCGAAAAGCGTCGCGCAGGTTTCTCATGCGACGGCGACGATCGAAGTGCGTCTGAGTGACCGTGTAGCGAGTTCTTTGGAGGGCGTCACAAAACTCCCACCCTTGATCTCGCGCCAGATCGCGCGCAAGAACTTCGGCCTGATTAAATTCCCGCTCCCTTCTTCGCAACGGATGGAGCGGCACCGGCACCACCGCGTCAAAAGGTTTGCCAATCAGGCGGGCATCGCGCAGGCCTTGCCTAAGCATTTGCCCAAGCAATCCGGCGAGCCATGTCTCGCCGCCATACTTGAAGCGATGAATCAGCTCACGCACGACCCCGCGTGACTGCATCACCGCCACCGCATGCCTGAAATGAAACGCCTTCCCTCGACAGTTGGAACAGACGAACGATTCGAGCGACCCGGAATACGGTCGCGAACAAGTTTCGCAGCGCGGAGGCTCCACCGCGATCAGCAAATCCGAACAGTCTCCACACAACCAGCCCGAGCGTATCGCCACGGCACAACCGGCGCAGTGCCGAGGAAAAAACAGGTCGCCCAGCGTCTCAAGAACTACGCCGGTCCGCAGAGGCATTCCTGAGATAATACCAGAGGCCCAGGCCGGTCAAGACGAGGGCCCCGAGTGGAAGGAGGCCGGTCGGCACTGCTCCGCTGACGACATTTGGGCCGATCCAAGGCCAGAAGACGTCCGGTGGCTTCGCCCGATACCTCGCCAGCAATTGAAGAGTTTGCTGGCCAAAGATCCAGCCCCCGTGAAGCCCAATTGCCAACCAAAGCGAACGCGTCCGGAGCGTGGCGACTGCGAGGATCAACCCGGCGACCACCAGAGAAACAAAGCCCGACCAGAGCAGCCATGGCGGCGGCACGGCATCGACGAATCCTACAATCTGGGCAAATCCAGACCACCATTCCACTACCGAGTCCTCCTTTTTGGCGGGCCTGAGAAAGTGGACGCCCGCAAAAACCAGGGAAACTCCTGCTGCGGCTGGCCACCGTCCGAATGCTTTGGCCGCCAGCCCCAACAAGACGCCCCGAAACAGAAATTCTTCGACGAGCGCGACGAATCCGGCCGTCATCGCAATGCGTAAAAGCAACCAAGGAACGAGATCCTGCTTGGCTCGATAAACGTCGAACATCAGGTAAAGACCGGCGAGCAGGGCGCCGGGGACCAGGGCAAGCGCCACACCGGCGAACGCGTCTCTGGCTGCGTGAGGATTTGGCTCGAGGCCGAACTCCCGGATGCTACGAATTCCCAGCCAGAAGAGCAATGGCGCGAGCAAGACAAAAGCCGTGACCTGCGTCACCCGGCTGAGATAGCGATAGAATGGAAAATCCACCGCGGGGTGGAGCATCCAGTAGATCGGAGGCGAGAGGATGGCGCCAAGAAGCACAACGACCAGCAGATACAGCAGGATTTTCCCTAGGGCGGGCACCCCGAAGAGAAAATGTTGTCGAGCCGGTTGTGTCAACCGCCCCATGATGCCGGCATGTGAATAACGATCCCCTCATCGTCGCTGAAAAGCGGCACGTCTGGCATCCATTTACGCAAATGCAGGCATGGTGCGCCCTCGATCACGAACCTATCGTCCTGGTCGAGGGCCAAGGCTCGATCCTTTGGGATCGTCACGGTCGTGAATACATCGATGGCAATTCATCGATCTGGACAAATATCCATGGTCATAACCATCCCGCCATAAACGCGGCCATTAAATCGCAACTCGACAAAGTGGCACACGTCTCATTCCTGGGTTCAACCAACGCCCCTGCGATTGAACTCGCCGAAAAGCTTGCCGGATGTTTTCCGCGCGGGACTTTGACGCGCACGTTTTATTCCGACGATGGCTCGACCGCTGTGGAAGTGGCTGTAAAAATGGCGCTGCAGTATTGGCAACTGCGCGGCCAACCGGAAAAGTGTCGCTTCGTCGCCTTCGAGAATGCCTATCACGGCGACACTGCCGGCGCGTCCAGCCTCGGGGGAGTGGAGGCTTTCACGAGCCGGTTCACTGCCATCCATTTCCCGATTGAGCGGGCAGCCAATGTCGATGCACTCGCGTCTCTGAATCCTGACCGGCTCGCGGCGGTGATCATCGAACCTCTCGTTCAAGGCGCCGCAGGAATTCGCCTCTGGCCAGCAGGCATGCTTCGCTCCCTGCGCGCATGGTGCGACGCGAACGATGTGCTCCTTATCTTCGACGAGGTCCTCACCGGCTTTGGACGAACCGGACGACTTTTCGCCTGCGAGCACGAGAGCGTTCTTCCCGACTTTCTGTGCCTGGCCAAGGGTCTCAGCGGTGGTTATCTCCCGCTCGCCGCAACTATGACCACCGAACAGGTTTATGACGCCTTCCTCGGCGAATACCAGGACCTCAAGACGTTTTTCTATGGTCATAGCTATTGCGGAAACGCACTCGGCTGCGCGGCAGCTCTTGCTAATTTAGAGATCTTCCAAGAGGAGAATGTCCTTGAATCGCTAAAGGGCAAAATCACCTTTCTCCGGCAGTTGCTGGACGGATTGCAGGAACTTCCGAACGTCGCCGAAATCCGGCAGTGTGGAATGATCGCAGGGATTGAAGTCCGGAAAACCTCCGGAGAGCAGTTCCCCTGGCATCAGCAGACCGGCGCCCGAGTCTGCATCGCGGCACGAAAGTACGGCCTGCTCACGCGTCCCATCGTCGATACAATCGTCCTTATTCCTCCCCTGTGCATCACGCGCGCGCAGTTGGAACGCGCGACCGAAGCTATTCACCACGCAATCGAGGACGTCTGCGAAAACTCTGCGCCTTAGAGCTCGATTCGGCTCTTCTCAGTAGCTAAACGTTAGTCCACCGCTGGCCCAGACCTCGTTTTCCTGTTCGATTTGTTGAAGCGCAGTCAAAGCCACGCTGTAGTTGATTCCGCCGAATATCGAGACGAATGGATTAATCCTCCAACTGGCTAAGAGACCGAACTGAAAATTGTTCCAACCGTAGTAATCGGTTGTATTATAGCCAAGGTTTATGCCGAGAAGGACATAAGGCTGCAGCTCGAAAATTTCCTTATAGACACGAATCTCCCCATCAAGTCGAACCTCCAAATACGAGGAAGGCAGATGGACTACGTCGCTGACAAAAAACATCCCGGGCGTGACGTGCGGGATCACTGAGGTCCCTAAGAAAAAGAAGAGCTCGTGTCCATAACCGTCGGACGATTGCGCGGACTCGACAGGATCGCGCTCCTTCTGAACCTGTGCCTCGCGGTGAGTTCTCCCTAGAGAATGCGCGTGCGCTTCATTCGCAGGTCCCGCAGCCTGAGGCACAACGACGCTTCGCTGGTAGCTGAAATTGTACCCCGGAGTGATGAAGACCGGGCCAAGCTCAAACGTGGAGGAGACGGTGAAATCCCATTCCTGGTAACGGTTTCCAGTGCCGAACCCCCACCAACCGCCAAGGGTTAGATTTTGGAGGCGCACCGCAAGCTCCATCGTATAGGCACCGTAGTCGCCCGTCTGGTCGACTCCATACTGAACTTCGCGGCTGGTCCAACCTGTTGAAAGCATCGCGGCCCAGCGACGTTCCTTCTCCTTTCCCGTGGACGGTGCCGAAGATGAAGCGCTCGAGAAAGTTCGCTCTTTCCCATCCTCAAGCGGGTTCTGTGTTTCCTCTGTTCGGGACAGGTGGGCGCCAATACCGTGAGACCAGACGCGGTTTATCTGAAGAAAGCTAATTGTCAGCAATAGAAACACTCTTCTCATCTCGGCGCTCTCCAGCAAACGGCTGCGGGCGTCTGCAGCCCCTTCGCGCGAGAGTAGAGCACGCGTTCGCCCACGCCTAGATCTAAGTGTTTCGGCGAGGATACTTCCTAACAGGAAGTCGTTCTTAGCATCGGCCGCTTCGCTGTGCGCCACCAGCAAAGGACTTTGAACTCGGCCGAACGGTTCCAGCCGAGGAGTGCGCGCTAAACGGCCACCGCGTCCTGAAGTGCCACCACGACCGCTTCATGCCAGCCAGCGAGCGCCTCTTCGAAATCGACGTCATTGTCAACGCGGGCAAGCAATCGGCTGGCGCCACGTTCCTCAAACATCCGGTCGAGGTCCCGACCGCACTGACAGAAATTGTCGTAGCCCGTGTCACCGAGCGCGAAGACGGCAAACCGCAATCTACGAAGGGTCGCTTCTCCAAGATCTTTGACGTAATCGAAAAAAGAGATGCCATCATCCGGCGGCTCCCCATCCCCCCACGTACTGATCGCCAGGAGCACGGTTGATTCTTGGAGAAAATCGCGGGAATCGTAGTGCGCGAGATCGTGCACTCGTGCGGAAAGACCGGCCTTCCGCAGCGCCGTCGCGGTTTTCTCTGCACATTCGCGGGCGTTGCCAGTCATCGTCGCGTAAAGAATGGCGATATCCGTTCTCATGTCTGGTCAGTGGAAAAATTTCGCGCAAGCTCGCGGAGGTGTCCGTTCCAGGTATCGAGCTCTGCGTCGACGGCGGCGACCACCGCGCAGACGAAACGACCTTCCGGGTCAAATGCCTTGAGCGCCAGGGATTGGGCGATCGTCTGGAGGAATACTTCCGCAAGTTTCGTAACCCGAAGGTGAACTCCAGCCACCTGGTCCCCGACGAAGATCCACTCCCGATCGCGGCGAAACATAGTCGGCGTCATGGCGACGCCCTGCACAGCCCCTTCATTGCCCACGATGATTTGGAAGCCCGCTCGTTCACCAGTGGCCACCTGGAAGAATGTCGAGAGTGCTTCGGACCGAAGCGTCTCCCCGCCCGTGGCGGACAACAGGAATGAATTCTCGAGCCACGACGCCACGCGGACACCCTCAAAGCCACGTGATGCGGAGGAGCTTTGGTTCAATTCGACCCAGGCGCGAAACGCCTCGAAGTCGGAATGCTCGGTGAGACAGATCTTGTGGATGACTTCTCCGCTGTGGTCGGAGAACTCGACGGCGTAAAGCCAACCCTCCCGGCGCGACTCGACGACTGCAGTTCCGCGCGCCCAAGAAGTAAAATCAAACTCGAGCGAACCGTCCACGGCACGGCCGCGATGGCCGCAAGGCACCGAAACCATCTGTGGGTATTCGGCAATGGTGCCGAGCACCGCGTAGCCATTCCGAGTAATCGCAAGGACCGGACCAAAGGCCGGCAGTTCCGAAAGGAGAAAAGGCCAACCCTCCCAAAGCCCAATCACGGCGCGGCCGTCCGCGACGCGGACATTCTCGCGAAGCACTGAGGCGACGAGCGGATTCTGAATCAGGCTCGATCCTCTGTCGTTGGGCTCGGTCCGATGCGGCATGCTAGAATTCAGCCACATCTCAGAAAAACGCGCTCACGCTCGATTGCAAAAAATTAGCGGCGACTTGCTTTGAGGCCTCGTCGCAGCTCCCAAGCGAGGACTCGAAAAACTTGTGGAGGCGCTTGTGCCAAGCGCCTGTGATTTCGCCGGGCGCTTGACACAAGCGCCCCTACAACACCAAGCCCGCAATCACCCAATCGACGGTCGCATTTTGACTCCAGTGAGGAGTCGAGCTCCCAAGGCCCCCGCTGCGGCCGTAATCAGGCAGGTCGTCCAGACTGGCAGGGTGAATTTCATTATCTCCCCCCAATTGCCATTGGCCCAGACGCTAAGCGAATTGACCAGCGCGACAAGATAGTAGGAAAAAGGCATCGCCTTTTGGATCGCCGCCGGCTGGGCGAAGTAGCTCAGCGGAATGCCGACACCGGCGCCGATCAAGAGCCCCAACCGGACTGCCACGGGATGCACTCGTTCGAGACCGCGCGCGAGGACATAGGGAACCCCAATGAGGAAAATGGCGCTAAGCATCTCGTTATTTTGAAATCTAAGCCCCATAAGCATCGACACGCTCCGATGCATTAGAATCAGGCCGACGCCGATGACAAAGCCCAACCTTCTGCTCGCCAGGGCAAAAAAGGCAATTGCCTCAAGGACCACTCCGCTTGCGAAAAGTCCCCTCGCCATCCAGGGATGCTCCAGCAACCAGATCGCCTCCGGTGGGTCGCCTAGATCCGCCGGATTGAACCGGCTGAAATAGTGCTGCCTCTGTGTCTTGATCATATCGAGCGCGATGTAATGGGCATTCCAAAACCACATCCCACCGGTCGCGAACAGTTTAGTCAGGAATGACACCAGATAGGTCCCGGTAACCACGACCTGACTTTGAACCAGAAGCCAGGAGTTGAGCAATGCGTCCGGAGGCTGCAACCGAAGGCCCTTTAGCACGGAGTAGTAGACGACGGTAACAGCCTGGACGAGCAGGGTCAGACCGATGATCTGATATCCGTGATGCGTGTAACCCTGCGAGTTATAGAGCGTGAACATCAGGCTGTAGGCGACCGCGAGCAGGGGAAGAACAATGGGGAGAAGCCAACCGGACGCGTAGACGAGAAGCAATAGGTAGAGGAGACCACGATACGCCGATAACTTCTCTGGATCGGATAGCCACGTCAGATCAAAGAAGCGCGCCAGGCCCACCGGATGGGGTTGATCGTGAAAGGGCACCTGCAAAGACAACGTCGAGGCAACCACGACCCCGAAAAGTAAACGGAGAAAAAAGCCCTCCAGCGAGCTGACTGTCGGCAGAGAAAAGAAGCCGGCCGCAAAGTTCCGCAGAGAAACGATCGCGTTATTCGGCAAAAAGGACACGCTTCTTCTCCTTGATCTCTCCGTCTTCAAATCGAATTTCCACGAGATGGAGTTGCAGCTTTTCGGGAAGGTCTTTCTCTCGCTTGGCCGACTGCTCCCTTAGCATTTGAAAGATCTCGATGCCGACCATGCGGTCCCGATCTCCCCTGCTTTGACCAGAGAGAGGATTGGTTTGTCGGCCGAGCTCTTTGGACTTCTTCCGATACGCCTTGCCCACTTGCGACGCAGTGACACCGGTTAAACTGCCGATAGGGATGGGTTGTCCGTCACCATCCGTGACCAGGAAGTATCCCCGTTCCGCACTGGGGCGAGCGTACATCGGAAAGTTCGAAAAGGGGAAATTCTCTTTGGCGATGAGGCAGACCACCACGAAGATCACCAAGGCCGTCAGCGGCGTGTGCCATAGAAGCCGCGGCCATGGCTCCTGGCGTGAAAGTGCACTCGTCGACCGGCCGTTCATTGTTGGGACGCTACAACGTTTCCCAGGCGTCCAGCACAATTTGCGACCACGATTCGAGTTTGTCTCGCTGTTTCCGGAGTTCTTCGGGTGCGAGAAAACGGAGCTCGCGGATCGCTCTCTCCCGGGCGCGAACGGCGTCGTGGCGCAGCTCGACCACATGTACAACGCCAAGATGGACTTGCCCGACTTCAGTCGAGTCGTCGTTAATTAAAGCGGCGAGTCGATCCTCCCACGTTCCCTCGAACTTGAGTTCCTCGGCCACCTCCCGATGAACCGCGGCGCGGTAGGCATCCTTGTCGAAAGAGAAAAGACTCTCA
Source organism: uncultured Verrucomicrobiae bacterium (assembly GCA_963706955.1). Taxonomy (GTDB): domain Bacteria; phylum Verrucomicrobiota; class Verrucomicrobiia; order Chthoniobacterales; family Terrimicrobiaceae; genus DASTFP01. The sequence goes on from CAVPOC010000008.1 coordinate 442,077, forward strand.
TCGCTGTCATTAATGTGGCCTCCGATGCCGATCGAGCCCTTGTCGACCAGTCGCTTTTCACCAGATTTGGCTCCGCGCACGTAACGCAGAATCGTGTTCTCGAAAGTGAAGATCACGTAAGGAATGATCTGCTTGAAGGCAGGATCCTGCTCTGCGCGTGACCGAGGCAGGAAAAAATTGTTTTGCCGTGTCATGAACGTCTCGATGTAGCGATCTACATCGCGCTCCAAGCCCTGGAACGCGCCAAGGTCATCAAAGAGAGCGCGGCGTATCACGAGCACATTTTCTTCATTCTTCTGCATCCGCGATGAATGCTGCTTATGTGAAACAGCTCCGCCAAGCCTTATTCTCGGACCAACCGCGACGCTCGGGATCCTCTAGATTCGAAGACGATGCTTTCGAAGCGTTCCGCCGAGCAAGCGGGCGCCAATCGCACCGGCAAGAGCCATGGCGATGCAAGTCATCCACATCGGGAGCGTGAAGCGGAGAAAGTCAGTCACTCGGCCATTGTGCCAGACATCAAGTGACTCGATCAAGTTGCTGACGTAGACCGGGAGCGGCATTGCCGTTTGGATCGATGCAGGTTGGGCGAAATAACTCAGTGGAATCCCGACGGCAATTCCGACGAGCACGCCCAGGCGCACCGTAGGATTGGCGATACGATACAAACACCATGCCACCAGAAACGGGAGGCCGACCAGGTAAATGGCGCAGAGCATCTCATTGTTGTCAAACCTCAGACCCATCAGCCCGGCGATGCTCCTGTGCATGAGAATCAGCGCGACGCCAATCACGAAGGCAATCTTCCGGTTGGCAAGAGCAAGAAACGCGATCGCCTCCAAGAAGAAGCCCGTCCCAAACAGCGCGCGAGCCATCCAGGGATTTTCCAGCAGCCACATTGCTTCAACAGGATCCCCTGCATAGTTCGGATCGAGCGAGCCGTAGTAGAGCTGCCGGCGCGACTTAATCAAGTCGGTGGCAATGTAACTGGAGTTCCAGAGCCACAGCCCCCGAGAGTTGATCAATTTCGAGAAGACCGAGATCAGATAGGTTCCCACGACGATCACTTGGCTCTGCCAGAGGAGCCACGAGTTGAGAAGCGCATCGGGAGGACGCAAGCGAATGCCCCGGCAGAACGCGTCGTAAAGAACCGTGCCCGCCTGGGCAACCAAGGTCAGGCTAACAATCTGAAAGCCATGATGCGTGTAGCCTTGAGAGTTATAGAGAGTGAATGCCAAGACGTGTCCGAGCGCCAGCAGCGGAAGAGTGATCGGCAGCAGCACTCCAGCCGCGTAAAAGAAGAGGAGGGAGTAGATGACGCCCCGAAATATCGAATAAGAGAGAGGATTGGATAACCAGGTCAGATCAAAAAAATGGGCGAGTCCCGTCGGATGCGGTTGCGTGGAAAAAGGCACTTCAAACCGCAAGGTGTACGCCACCACGACAGCAAAAAAGACACGCAAGAGTAGGCCCTCAAGCTGCGTGACCTTCGGAGGAGAGAAAAACCCCGCCAGGAGGCGGCTGAACGGCCTTTGACTATTCCGCAAAAAGGAGCTCCTTGGTCTCTGTGACCTTCCCGTCGCCATATTGTATCTCGACGCGAAACAGTTGAATGCCTGGCGGAAGAACCTGCCCGCGCCGAGTTGCCTGATCCCGTAGCATAGTGCAGATCTCCCGGCCAATTTCGTCGTTCCTGCCCGCGTTTGGCCCTTCTGCTGTCTCGATCGCGCGTTCGCGTTGACGCGATTTTCGCCAGTGCATCTTTCCAATCTTCGGAGGGGTAACGCCGGTGAGCCTCGAAATTGGCAGAGGCTGACCGGCAGAATCGGTCACCATGTAGTACGCCCTTGGCGCTGTCGGTGACGAAAACATGGGAAAATGCGAAAACGGGTAGGTCTCTTTGAGGATCAACGAACCGGCCACAAAGATCGCCAGGGTTGTCAGCGGTGTCTGCAAAGCGAGCCGATACCAGGGTATTGCGGAAGTAGAAGCGAACATGTCCTATGACTTGCCCAATGCTGACCTCGCAGGCTGAGCTCGCCAAGCTTGTAATCGAGCGGCAATCGAGCGATTCCCATGGAAACCAGCGGCCTTGCGCACCGCGGTGAACTCGCCGAGACTCCGCAGATGCGTCTCATTCCAATTCTTTTGATCATCTCAGGCTCAGTCTGCGTGGCTCAGCAGGAGAGCGAGAAGGAACGCGCCGGTCGCATGTTCTTTCCCCCGGAATCGAAAGAATCGACTAACTCGCCAAAGCAAACTTCCGGTCCGCGGCGCGAAACCAGCGCTTCTGACCTCATCGATATGTTTTTCCTCGGCTTGAAGGCCGGGCAAGTCGATGCGGCGTACGACGGTCTCGTGAAAGGGAGTGTCATCGCCGACCGCAGCGAGGATGTCGCCGGTCTTAAGGATCGCACCCGCCGTGCGCTGGATAACTTTGGCCCGATTTCCGGCTACGAAGTTCTGGAGGAAAGGACCGTTGGCAGCACGCTTCTCCGCCGAACCTGCATTTCGTTCAATTCCGATTTGCCGTTGCGCTGGAGATTCTACTTCTACAAGGCCCAGGGCACGTGGAAGCTGGTTGACTTGCGCGTCGATGATGGCTTGGTGGAGCTTTTCGAGGAAAGTATCCGCCCACGCAAATGATCAGCCGCTTCCTTAGCTTCATCCGTTTTTCGCATACGATCTTCGCACTACCTTTTGCGCTCGGTTCGATGTTTGTCGCGGCTCACGGGCTGCCCTCGTTTCGGGTATTTGCACTTGTCGTCATGGCGATGGTCTTCGCGCGCACAGCGGCGATGACCTTCAATCGTCTCGCAGACTGGGAAATCGACAAGCGCAACCCCCGCACCGCGGGCAGGCACAAACTGGTTTCGAAGCGTCTGGCAATCGGCGCTTGCCTTCTGTCGGCTTTGTCGTTTGTCGGCACCGCCTGGATGATCAATCCCCTCTGCTTTGCGCTCTCACCGGTCGCACTCCTGATCGTATTCTTCTACTCGCTGACCAAGCGTTTCACGCACGGCGCCCAGTTTTTTTTGGGCCTGGCACTCGGGGTGGCCCCGATTGGAGCCTGGATCGCGGTCACCGGCAGTTTCGCCATGCCGCCGCTCGTCCTGGGTGCCTCCGTCCTCTGCTGGGTAGCCGGGTTCGATATCATCTACGCGACGCAGGACCTCGACGTCGATCGACGTGAAAATTTACATTCCATGGTCGTGTGGCTCGGAGTTCCCCGGGCGCTCGCCATGGCGACGTTACTTCACGCGTTCGCGCTGGCCGGCTTTCTGTTCTTCGGGGCGATCGCCCGCCTCGGTCCCGTTTACTTTCTCGGACTGGGCTTGGTTGGCGCCGGACTGGTTTACGAACACCTTTTGGCGGTCAAGGGAACGGTCGCTGCAATTAACAAGGCCTTTTTTCAAGTCAACGCCGCGGTGAGCGCGATTTTCGTTTTGACTATCCTTGTCGACCAACTCGTTGCCAGGTGAAAGCCCGCCGGCGGCGAGCCATTGACGTCAAGCTCGCTGGCACGTTCTCGCAGTTCAAGACGTGAGAGTCGATTCTGTCTTTGTGGGAGTAGATGCCTGACATAGCAAAGCTCCAGGGTAATCTTACGCTCAGGCTGTCTATCCTCCTGGCCATGGTACCGCTGACCGGAGCGACCATCGATATTTACGTGCCTTCTCTCCCGGCGATCGCCGAACACTTTGGAGTTCCGGCTCAGCTCGTTCAGTGGACTATTCCGAGCTACCTCATCGGCTACAGCCTGGCGCAACTCTTCTGCGGAGCTTTTTCCGATGCATGGGGACGGCGCGGCCTTTTGATCATCGGAGTAGTTCTCTATATAGGGGCGAGCTTACTGGCGGCATCCGCTTCCAGCATCAGCGTGCTCATTCTGATGCGGTTTGTGCAAGGCTTGGGCGTCGCAGCTCCGGGAGTGCTGGCACGAGCAATTGCCAGCGACAGCTTCGCTCTCGAGCGCTTGCCGCAGGTCACTAATTACATCACGCTGGCGTGGGCCTTGGGACCCATTATCGCCCCATTGATCGGGGGTTATTTGCAACACGTTTTTGGGTGGAAGGCGGTCTTCTACTTTTTGACGGCTTATGGCGGCATTGTTCTCCTTCTTGTCTATTTTCTCTTGCCGGAGACGAACGCTCATCGCCATCAACTAAGGCCCGATAAGCTGTTGGATCACTACAAGGCCGTTTTGGCGAGTCCGTTGTTCCTGGGCTGCGCCTTCGTGCTTGCGATCATCTATGCGCAACTAATTCTCTTCAACGTGGTCGGGCCTTTTCTGATCCAGACGGTCTTAGGCGAGTCACCGATTGTTTTTGGACGTGTCGCGCTTAGCCTTGGAGTTGCCTGGTTCATTGGCAGCCTGGCGAATCGAATTCTCGCCGCGACCTTTCCGCAGCTTCCAGTGATGCAGATTGCTACTGCCGTGGCCTTCGTCGGCAGTACCACTATGGCCTGGCTTGCCGTTGCGAGTCCGCTCTCGCTATCCAACCTGGTTATTCCGACCGCAGTGGTCTTTATGAGCGGCTCTATTATTTTTACGCGATGTTTTGGTCTGAGCATCCGCCTTTTTCCCGATCAGGCCGGCACGGCCAGCGCTTTGGTCGGGACTTTGTTCATTGCCGGATCCGCGCTGGCGGGATTTGGAGCAAGCTTCCTCGAAGCGGCCACGGCAATCCCTCTCGCTTGTTCCTTCGTGGGACTCAGCGTCCTTGCCGCAATCGTGCAACGAACTTTCAAGATATCGGACGCTTGACACCAGCCCCCTTGCGACTCTTGGGCTCTAGAATTTCGTATACATCAGTAGAAGTCTCGCTTAGTGGCATATCGGAATGCCCAGGAAGTTTATTAGCTCAGGCTCGACCTTCGAAGAACTGATCGGTTACTCGCGCGCCGTTGTCGACGGCAAGTGGATCTTCGTTTCTGGGACGACCGGCTTCGATTATAAGACAATGTCGATTTCGGACGATCTCCTCGAGCAAACTGAACAGTGTCTAAAAAACATCGAGGCGACCTTGCATCAGGCGAACGCGACCCTCAAAGACGTGGTCCAAGTCTTGTACATCCTTCCGAATGCCTCGGAGTTCGAACACTGCTGGCCGGCGCTGCGAGGATGCTTCGGGGACGTCCGGCCTGCCGCCACCATGATTTCGGCGGACCTGGCCGACCCGAGAATCAAGATCGAGATTCAAGTCACGGCACGAAAGTCCGCCTAAGCCATCCAGGCAGACAGCAGCGACCTCGGTAGTCAAAGCAGGCCAGCGTGGTCAACTCCCGATTATTGTCTTTGTTGCGCCTGCAAATCCTCGGCAAATTCGTTCACTGCCGGCAGAGTGCACGCATGTGGCACGAGTTCCTTTACGCTGTCGGAATTTCCATCGCGGCAATGTTTCCGATCGTTAACCCCGTCGGACATGCGCCGATGTTCTTTGCAATGACGGCGGACGAGTCGTCCGGATTTCGCCGGGCCCAAGCTTTCAAGATCTCCCTCTGGGTGACCGCAATTCTGGCGACCTCTCTCCTGCTCGGCCGTTGGGTGCTCGAGTTTTTTGGCATCACACTGGATGACCTGCGCATCGCGGGAGGATTGCTCGTCGCCCACACCGCCTGGGGCATGCTCAACAACCAAAGCCGTATGACCAACGACGAGCATGCGGCGGCGGCGGATAAGACAGACATCGCACTGACTCCCATGGCGACTCCGATTCTCGCTGGACCTGGTTCAATGAGTCTAGCCATCGGCATGTCGACCTATGGAAGTAGTTGGATGAACTATAGCGGATACTTGTTAGGCTTCACCGTCATCGGATTAATCACCTGGGCAAGCTTTCTTTCCGCTGAGCGGCTGGTTCGCTTCCTGGGCGTCAATGGGGCTGGAGCTCTCAACCGCATCCTCGGCCTGTTCATTCTCGCGATCGCGGTTAATCTCGTGCTAACCGGAATACGGAACATTCTCTCCGTGCGGGCCACTGCGCCTGCACTCGTCACCCTGCTTGGCTAGATCTGCCCGGTAGCCCGAAGCCAGGTGCGAAAAAACTTATTGATGTAACGACTGTGTCCCCACGGTCGAGGGTCGTCCCCGGTGGGGATGCCGCCGTTACAACTCCGAACGGTAAGCTGTTGACGGGGGCCGCCCTCAGCTCTTGTCTTCCGGTTTCTCATCGACAATCGGCTCAATTCCACCTTGGAGTGCCTCGATGCGATTGGAAACTTCGGCAACCTCATTCAGAGTCGTGTGGATGGTGAAGTCGATGCTAGCTTTAAATGTTCCTCCTGAAGGTAGCTTCGGAACGCGGCCGAATTTGCGTTCGATGCGGCGATTGTTCGGGAATCCTGTCCCCGGTTCCAGCCCCGTGACATAACCTTCTTTCAGCGCGTTGGTATTTTTCCAAAGGCTGACAAAGGGGAGTTCGCTCGTCGCAAAATTCATGGAGACCGCTTTGTCACGAGCCTTGTTGCGCAGCATGATCGTAGCCCGTCCCGCGCGGTCCGGCTTCGGCCGAAGGCAATAGACCTGCTCGATGAATCCCAACCGTGGACCGTGATATTCCGCATACGAGGCAACATCTTGGGCGGCATGCTCGTTGAACGGGGTGACCCGCTCGACAGCCCCCGCGAAGGTCGATCCGTCTTCAAGCAGAGGTGGACCGAAATTGGGATGATAAATAATCTGAAATTCCTGCTCGTCCTCACTGTCGTTGACGATGAGGTCAGCGAGCTGGAGGGTGTTGGAACCAGGAGTGGTGGAAATTTCCGATTGGAGCACAAGTTTAGGACCATAGAACATTCGCTCCTCCACCCTTCCGCGCACTCTGAGCCGATGGGGCGGCTCAGGATCGATGACCACCTCGACTTCGCTCGCGGGGATGTTGGCGATCTTACCGTGAAGAGTCAGCTCCATGGTCGCCTCAGCGCCGACATTGTTGATGAACCGGTCGACACCGGGATGGCCGGCGCTCTCCAGACCGCAACGCACCATCCATTCGTTAAACCCCTCCAGCCAACCAAGACCGCCGCGGCTTTGCAAATTGATCAGCTTCGGATGCACGACTTCCTTAACCGGCGAGCTCCATCCGAGAAAGACGTCGCCCATGGTCGCCGACAACACACCCATGCCGCGGGTCGGACAAACTGTGAACCTCAACTTGCCATTGTCCACGAGAATGACATCGACCCCTTCCTGTCTCCCTCCGTGAAGGGTCATTTTTCGGATCGAGCAGCCTTGCGCGCCAGCAATGACCTCACCGGCCGTTAGTTCCCATTCATCGACATGCAGGTTATCCGTAACACTCGTCAGTGTTTTTCGATAGGATTGCCCGGCGCGGTCGCCGTCCGAATCCACCTTCGTTGGATTTTTCTTCATACGAACATCTCTGCGAATCGCCGGTCTCTTGGGATCCGGCAACTCGCTACTGGGAAAACTCGCTACTGGGGATAGACCGTGCCGTCTGGAGCCACTGCGTACTTGGGCGTCGCTCCGTCGCTGGAGGCAACGAATTCTCCCAACCGGCACGCGCGCGTCAAAATCGCTTCCGGACTCCGTTTGGTGGCGCCAACCAAGCCCGAAATCAACGCCGCCAGGAAAGAGTCTCCGGCTCCGACGGTATCCCTGACGACGACCGAGCGCCCGTCAACCCAGTACCACTGGCCCGCATCGAGCAATCCGGCCCCACGTGCCCCGGCGGTGACGCAGAGCCGCTCAGAGTGCACCTGCGCGGCATACTCGCGGGCCGCTTTCTCCAGCGAAAGTGTCGGATATAAACCATGCGTGACGACTCCGAGTTCCTCGTCGTTGAGTTTGATCAAATCGGACTTGCTAGCCAGATACTGAATCGTCTCGGCATTGTCGAAAGGTGGCCGCAGATTTACATCATAGATTTTCAATCCGCCGGACATCTTTTCCAGGGTCGCGTCCAGGCGCTTGCGATTCTGTTGGGAGCGCTGCGCTAGCGTTCCAAACAAGAGCGAGGCACCGCGCTCCGCCATTTGAAAAACCTCATCCTGTGGCTCAATCCAATCCCAGGCCACATCCTCAACGATTTCGTATTTCGCGCTGCCATCGGGCTGAATGTGCCCACGCACGACACCGGTCTGCTTATCGGGGAGCACCGTGACAAAGCGAGAATCAAGCCCCCATTGCTCCAGCCGGCGGATCAGTTCCTGACCTAGGAAATCTGACCCGACGGCGGTAACCGGGTAGGCGGTGATGCCGAGTTTTTGGAGATGATAAGCGACGTTGATAGGTGCTCCGCCCGGGAAAAGCCCACGCGGTAGGCAGTCCCAGAGAACTTCACCAAAGCAGAGGACGGGCGGAACGGCTGGCTCAGCCATAGACCCGGCACCATAAGCAATCCGACAAGATTCTGTAAACAGATTTGATCGAGCGAGGGATCGGCGTCTCGGTTCGAAACCCGAGTCTTACCTGCTGGATTGTCTCGGTAGTTCTGGAAACCTCAACCTCGGAACTTGCGCCGATACGATCGTCGCGCGCTACGGGAATGCGGCTTGACAGTTGTCACCTCTCCCATGATCAACCGACCGGATGATCGCACTTACTTTGACCGATCGCACATGAACCGGCTCATCGGCATTGATATCGGAGGCACACAAATCAAAGTGGGGGCGTTTTCTCCCGAGGGGAACATGCTCGGGCAATGGACCCGGGAGACAGGCGATCGGCCGACAACCGGCGCGCCTGCATTCGCGGAAACGGTGCGCCAGATGGTGGAGGAAGCGAACGGCACCCACGCAACCATCGGCATCGCAGCACCCGGCGTGGCCGCGAAGGATGGACACTCAATCGCCTACCAGCCCGGCAAAATGCATGGAATCGAAGGCTATGATTGGGGAGCATTCCTCCAACGCGAAGTGCCGGTGCTCAATGACGCCCATGCGGCCTTGCTCGGGGAGGTATGGCAAGGTGCGGCGCAGGGCGCCAGAGATGCTATCCTGCTAACTCTGGGCACCGGTGTCGGCGGCGCAATTTTGAGCGATGGTAAGTTGCTGAAGGGAACGTTCGGTCGCGCCGGACATCTCGGGCATACTTCCGTGACCGAAAGCTCTGAACGAAGCATTTTTGGCACGCCTGGATCGCTCGAGGCTGCGATCGGCAACTACACCGTGCCGGTTCGCAGTAACGGACGTTTTTCATCAACTCGAGAAATGATCGAAGCGCATTGCGCCGGAGATTCTGAGGCGACGCTAGTCTGGATAAAGTCGGTTCGTGTCCTTGCCCGGGCAATCACCTCGTTCATTAACATCCTTGACCCCGAAATCATAATCCTCGGAGGCGGGATTATCCGCGCAGGAGCTTATTTATTCGATCCGCTCGATGAATTCCTGGGCGAGTTCGAGTGGCGCCCGGCGGGACATCGCGTCAGAATTGTGCCGGCGCAGCTTGGAGAATGGGCGGGCGCCTACGGCGCGGCCTGGAACGCGCGCCAACTTGCTAGGCCTTGACGAAAGGGTTGACAACCTGGCCTGCCAGGGTTTGGCGGTCATGGTCATTCCGAGGTGCCCGAGGTCATCAATCTTTCCACCCGCAAACTGGGTGCATGCGTGATGGCAGTCTCGCCGGAGAATTATCGCGCCAGGAAGCGTTCCGGAATCGGTGCTTCGCGATGACTGGCGTCCCCACCGCCAAGGCTGCTTAGCGAATCAACATCGCGCTCGTGCGGACAGCTCGCCCGAAAGCTGCCGGCGTTTACAAAATGCGCTTCAAGACCGAAACTCTCTCGTGCATACTGGAGTTTCTGGAATGCATCTTTCCCCGAAGGAAAAGCTCTGCGCCGCAACGTAGCGGCCTTACGCAGAGCTAGTTCTTCGCTGAAATCACCAAGCGGCATCAAACAAATCATGAAAACCATTCATCTCATTGCAAACGGCGACCTGAGGATCGAAGCAAACCGCACCTGCGAAGCTGCCCAGGCGGAAATGGAAAAGCAACTTGTCGCAGCGGTCGAAAAGCAGGGAGCCGCGGTTAAACGTGCTCATCCTTTCGATCCCGAAAAGAAGCACGGATTCATTGACAGCCAGAAATACGGAATGGAGGTCTTCAGGAAAATACCTATCGATGAACCGTTGATTGTCGCGGAGTCGGTTTGGCAATACAGCCACCATATTCTGCAGGGCCTTCTCACACACCGAGGACCTATCCTTACGGTCGCGAATTGGAGCGGCACATGGCCGGGTCTGGTCGGTTTGCTCAATCTCAATGGTTCGCTCAGCAAAGCGGGCATCAAATTCAGCTCGCTCTGGAGCGAGAACTTCGAGGACGACTATTTCCACCGCGGCCTCGGCAGCTGGCTGAAAACAGGCAAGACCAAGCATGACGCCTCCCATGTGCGACCCCTCGCCGGCGCCAAAATTCCGGCGGCCAGCCAGAAAGTGGGCAGCAGGGTGGCCAAATCTCTCAGACAAGAGAAAGCGATCATGGGTGTGTTCGACGAAGGCTGCATGGGAATGTACAACGCCATCGTTCCCGATGAGCTCTTGAATCAAACTGGGATTTTCAAGGAACGGCTCAGCCAGTCTTCACTCTACGCAAAGATGCTCACCGTCACCGATGAGGAAGCACGCGCGGTTTACGATTGGTATCGGCGCAAGGAACTCAAGTTTCACCTCGGCGAAAACGAGGAAACCGACCTGACCGAGTCACAAATCCTGCAACAATGTAAAATGTATGTCGCGGCCGTCCGCATCGCGGACGAGTTTGGCTGCGCCACCATCGGCATCCAATACCAGCAAGGACTTAAGGACCTCTGCCCCGCCTCGGATCTCGTCGAAGGCACCCTGAACAACGAGGACCGGCCGCCCGTCTTTCGCGAAGGCACACGCGAAGAACTCTACAAAGGTCGAGCCCTTCCCCACTTCAATGAAGTCGATGAATGCGCGGGCATCGACGGTCTGATCACTGATCGGGTCTGGAGAGAACTAGGCCTGCCGCCTGAAAATACCCTCCATGATCTGCGCTGGGGCCGACAGTTTACCGGCAAGGTTGACGGAAAAAAGGTCGACGCCTACGTCTGGGTCTTCCTCATCTCCGGGGCAGCGCCGCCAAAGCACTTCATGGGCGGCTGGAAGGGCGCCGAGAGCATGCGCCAGCCTCCCATGTATTGGCGCCTCGGCGGCGGAACGCTCCGCGGTGTCAGCAAGCCCGGCTGGATCGTCTGGAGCCGGGTAGACGTTTCCAAAGGCCGCCTGAACTTTGACACCGGTCTCGCCGAGGTCGTAAAGCTTCCTCCGGAAGAAACTGAAGAGCGCTGGAAGTTGACCACTCCCCAGTGGCCGATCATGCACGCCGTCCTCCAGGGAATCAATCGCGATCAAATGATGGGTCGGCACAAGGCAAACCACATTCAAGTGGCATACGCGACCGACAAAGCGACCGCGCGACGCGCCCTATTCGCCAAAGCTGCGGCGATGAATGAGCTCGGAATAAACGTCTCTCTTTGCGGGGAGATTTGATCATGGCCGATCAGACCGAAATTCTTCAGGTCCTCGTTGCGCTTTCGCGCGAGCTCGGGGCCGAGCACCGCGGGTTGGCCATCCTTGGCGAAGGAAACGTGTCAGCAAAACTCAACGATGACACTTTCCTTGTCAAAGCCAGTGGAAGCAGCTTGGGAACCTTGAGCGATGCGGACGTTACCGAGTGCCGATCGATGCCACTTCTCAACATGCTCGATCGTAATGATCTGGAGGACAAAGAAGTCGACGATGAACTGCTCGCATCACGTGTCAATCCCGCCGCCAAGAAGCCGTCAGTCGAAGCTCTTTTTCATGCGTATCTTCTCAGCCTGCCAGACATCAACTTCGTCGGACATACTCACGCCATCTATATCAACCAGATCCTCTGCTCACCGCGCGCACACGATTTTGCCGCGATGAAACTTTTCCCCGACGATATCGTCTGCTGCGGACCGTCGTCCGTCTTTGTCCCCTATACGGATCCAGGGCTGAAACTCTCTCAGGTCATCCGAAAGGAGACGACGCGTTACGTAGAGGAGATGGGTTTCGCGCCGCGCGTAATTCTGCTCGAAAACCATGGCATTATCACCCTCGGACGATCACCGGATGCGGTAAAAGCCGCCATGTTTATGGCGGAGAAAGCGGCCAAAATCTTCGTGGGAGCGACGGCTCTTGGGGGTCCGCGGTTCCTTTCGCAAGAAAATATCAGTCGCATCCTCGGACGTCCGGACGAGCACTATCGACGAAGAATGCTGAAGCTCTGACGTGCGCGAGTGACTGCGGGCGCCGAAACAGGCGAGTGCGCGCTCAAACACGCCCAATTGAGATTTTCTTATAGCATCCGCAAATCTTGCCTTTGCGAAACCCTGACTTATGGTGGCATCGGCAAGCCCAGTAAGAGGTGTCTGAGAATAATTGCGAGCAAGGATGAGATCCCGCACAGTTCGAAAGCAAGGGACTGAATTCGGGTCCGTCTGGCGCGCCGGCACGACCTTACGGGTAGCCAGCTGGCTCCTCCTTCCGGCCAAATGATTGATGCGCGGCAAGCAGGTATTGCGAAGACCGAGCGCTCTAAGAACCCGCGACCGGATGGCGACCATCTCTATCGGAACCTGCTCGAAGGCCTTCCCGCCGCATTTTATGCGACCGATGCGGAGGGCTACCTGACGTTCTACAACCAGGCAGCTGCGGACCTTTGGGGTCGAAGGCCAAAGCTGGGCACGGATCGATGGTGCGGCTTCTGGAAGCTTTTTAGCGCGGACAGCACGCCGATGGCTCACGACACATGTCCCATGGCGATCGCGCTCAAGGAAAATCGTGTCGTCCGCTGCTCTGAGGTCCTTGCGGAGCGTCCCGATGGAACACGGGTAACCTTTATTCCGCATCCGACGCCAATCCGCGATGCAACCGGGCGCCTCATCGGCGCCACGAACATGTTGGTTGACATCAGCGAACGCAAAAAGGCCGAGCGGGCGATGCAACAGCAGGCGGGTCTCATCGAACTTTCATTTGATGCAATTCTCGCCTGGCGGCAGCCCGGCGGTATCGAGTTTTGGAACAAGGGAGCAACCACTCTCTACGGATTCGAAGCCTTTGAGGCTCTCGGCAAGGTTACACGCAATCTTCTCAAGACACGCCATCCGCGCCCCTGGGCAGAAATCGAGGCCGAACTGCGCGAACACGGCTTTTGGGAGGGCGAACTCCGACACATTACGAAAACAGGCGACGAGGTCTTCGTTGCATCGCGCTACCAACTGGTGTCTGACGAGGGCGACGGCATGCTGATTCTGGAAACGAATCGCGACGTCACCGGACGAAAACGAGCGCAAGCCGAGCTGAGCAAGGCACAGCGGCAACTCGAGTCCGATCTTCATAACATGACCCTCCTCCATGAGGTCAGTATGCGCTTTGTCCAGCAAGACGACCTGCACGGCCTTCTTGACCAAATTTTGGACGCCGCCATTGGCATTACCGGCGCTGACAAGGGAAGCATTCAGCTGCTGGAGGAAGACGGATGCACTCTCCGACTGACTGCGCAGCGGGGTCTCCCAAGGGATTTTCTCGACTTCTTCAGCCGCGTTCACAAAGGCCAGGGTGCTTGTGGAACTGTTCTCGAAACCGGGGAGCGTTTAACCGTCGGGGACGTGACAACCCATCCTCTCTTCGCTGGATTTTCAGCTTTGCGAGTCCTCTTGTCCGCAGGTTGCCGCGCCGTTCAATCAACCCCTCTTCTGACACGCTATGGCCATCTGGTGGGAATCCTCTCAACTTATAAGAGCACTGCCTGTCAGTTTGCGGAAAGAGACCTCCGACTACTGGATCTCTTGGCACGTCAGGCGGCTGACTTTATCGAGCGTTTCCAAAGCGATGAGAGACTGAACCAAAGTCGCCAACAGCTGCAGGGGATTCTGGAGTCTGCGATGGATGCGATCATCAGCACTGATGCGCAACAGCGAGTCATCCTATTCAACACTGCCGCTGAGCATGTCTTTCGATGCCCCGCGAGCGAGGCGATGGGAACGTCGATTGAACGCTTCATTCCCAAGCGATTTCGAGCCGAAGTCGTCCGGCAGATGCGCCGCTTTCGCCAGACGCGCGGAAGTAATCGGAGCCTGGGAACCATCTTCGGATTGCGCGCCGACGGCGAGGAGTTTCCGATCGAGGCTTCCATCTCGCAGATTCACCTTGGCGGAGAGCACATCTACACGATCATCCTGCGTGATATTACCGATCGCATCCGCGAGGAGGCTATCTTGCGTCGACAGGTTGAACTTCTTCACCTCTCCCACGATGCGATCTTTGCCTGGAGTGAGGATGAGGGCATCCAGTTCTGGAGCAAGGGTGCTGCGCAGCTCTATGGGTATGCCTCAAGCGAGGTGCTTGGAGTGGCGCCGCGGGTCCTTTTCAGCCACACCGCCACTCCGTGGTCGGAAATGGAAGCGGAGCTCCACGAACGCAGACTTTGGCAAGGAGAGTTGCACCGGACGACCAAGGCTGGGCGGGCGGTGATTGTATCTTCTCGACTTCAACTTGTCCCAGCGAGCGGCGCGGCAACGGTCATCCTCGAAACAGATCGCGACATCACCGAGCGGCGCCGACTGGAACAGGAGGTCTTGGAGATTCTCGGCGCTGAACAGCGACGTATCGGCCAAGACCTTCACGATGGGCTTTGCCAGCACCTGGCAGGAATTGAGTTTCGAGCGGCTGTGCTCGCTGATCAACTTGCGACTGTGCCTGAGGCGCAGCGAGAAATTACCAAGATCGGCGAGCTGATTCGGGAGGGAGCCCGGCAGGCGAGAATGCTTTCGCGCGGCCTATCTCCCGTCAGCCTCGAGGCGGAGGGTTTGATGGCCGCGCTTAAGGAGTTGACCGAGAGCTCTGGCGATCTGTTCGGAAATTCTTGCCGGTTTCAGTGCACCAAGCCGGTCGCAGTTCGCGACAACGTTGTTGCCACACATCTCTACCGCATCGCTCAGGAAGCCGTTAGTAATGCCGCGCGGCATGGCCGCGCTAGAAGCATAGTCGTCGCGCTGGAGAGAACAACGAGCGGCATCCAATTGAGCATCAGAGACGATGGTTCGGGATTTCGTGTTTCCCCGAACCGAGCGGGAGGCATGGGTTTACACATCATGCGCTATCGCGCGGAATTGATCGGAGCAACGCTCACGATCGACGTTGGTAAGGGCTCGGGAGCGCGAGTTACATGTCTGCTCGCCGACAAACGATAATACACGCCGAGCCAAGCTCGAATAAAACGCGCGTCCTGATCGTGGACGATCATCCGATGACGCGGAGCGGCCTTGCTTATCTTATCAATCATCAACCTGACATGGCGACCTGTTGTGAGGCGCAAAATGCCGCGGAAGCCCTCGAAGGCGTTCTCAGGACAAAGCCAGATCTTGTGCTAACAGATTTTGCTCTCCCCGACAAAAACGGCTTGGAACTCATTAAAGATATCCGGGCGGTTCGACCGGATCTCCCCATTCTTGTTATTTCGATGCATGAGGAGTCGCTCTATGCGGAACGGGTGCTGCGAGCGGGAGCACGCGGCTACATCACCAAGGAAGAAGGCGGCGAGCGACTGATGCGGGCGATACGTCACGTGCTAAGTGGGACCATTTATGTCAGCGACAAGATGTCTGCGCAGATCTTGGAAACCTTCTCGGGAGGACCGTCGCGGCAACAACGTTCGCTCGTGGAGAATCTCACTGATCGGGAGTTCGAGATTTTTGAACTTTTTGGCCAAGGCTTGTCCACACAGCAGATTGCCACCCAGCTTAGTGTCAGCATGAAGACCGTTAGCGCGCACCGCGCCAACATGAAGGAGAAGCTTCAACTGCGCACAACCAACGAGTTGATCGCTTACGCCGCGCGGTGGACCGCCTCACGGGTTCGTAGACACAGCCCCGTGAAGGACAAGGTCTAGGCAAAATTCCTAGTTCCTTAGGTGGATGGCTTAGAAGCGAAGTAGCTTCGTGCCGATTGTCGATACCGCGACGAACAAATAAGTTCGCTGTTGTGAATGTAGAGGTCGTCACCCTTCCACGCATGAGCCGACGTCGAAAAAGTCTTCCCTCTTTTACGACGGTTCTTCTTTATGAAGATTTGAATTTCGGGGTGCGCGCCTGGGATTTTTACGAACAGCTGACTGGCAAGTTCGCGAGGGATTTCGAGTTCAGCCATTTGATGTGGAGTTTTTCTATCTTGGGTGAATCCGAAACTTTCGAGTTGTCTGCTCGCTCGGCCGCTGACGCACACCTGCTCATTCTGTCGTTCGCCGGCAGCACGCACTTGCCACGGACAGTCAAGGACTGGGTCGAACGGTGGGTGCGGATCGCCAGGCACAAGCCGGCGTTGGTGACGCTGACGGATCAAAAAGCAACCGGTAGACGGGGCACGGCTACGAATTCCTACTTGCAGAAGATGATGGCATCTCACGGGATTGACTTTTTCCCGCATGGGGCTTCCGCCCTGCGTGTGCTGCATCTGGAGTGATCGGCTCAGGAGGAAGTTGCGGTCGACTCTGGAAAGAGGCTCTCCCTGAAAACGTTGTGACGGCCACGCTGTTGCATGCGATTTGAACCGCCTCCCTACGCGATGGACCTCAGCTACATCCCGGGAGCGAGGGGTTTCCTACTGCATCAATCAAGAAAGAACTCGAAGAATTGGGAAACAGAATGATCGAACCGGAACTTCTCCAGGACGTGCTTGTCCAGGTGGGAAGCGCCTTTGAGGTCCTTACGAACATCGCCCGTGATTACGAAGTCGATGTGATTGTTCTGACAACCCATGGCAAGATCGGTCTTAAGCGCGTGTTCGTGGGGAGCACTGTCGAACGCGTCGTGCGGCACGCGCCTTGCCCGGTCTTGGTCGTGCGGAAGCACGAGCAAGAGTTCGTTTAGAATAAATCGCGTAGCGGCCAGGGCGAAAGTTACGGCGCAATCTAACGAAAAACAGATCTTTGCGAGCTCAAGGCCGTTTGCGTTCTGCCAGCAGTTGCAGGGTCTCCTTAATGGCACTGGCATCGACGGCGAGCGCCAGAGGAAACCGCTCGCGACGTGCTGTCGAGAGACGTTCGACTACCATTCCGACGACTTGAGGTTTCCCGTGCTTGGAGAGCCGAAAGACAGGCCCGCCACTGTCTCCAGGATAGACATCTCCATTAATCAGGAAACTGCGCAGTCCAAAGAGACTTTGGTCGAGGGAAGCAACATTGCCCGAGCGGAGGACTGGAAACATCCCCAAGGATGTGCTCTGCCCCTCAGGAAATCCGACGAAGGCGACCTCCTCGCCCGCCCGCGGATCTTCACCGCTGTCGAGATTCTTCTCCTCCAGGAGGGTTAAGAGAAGCGGCACCTGCATGCCGACCGGAAATCGCACCCTGAAGGCAGCCACGTCCAACCGGGGATGCTTGACATAGAATGGAACTCCCTTCCGCCTTGGGACTACTTCCAGAAGAGCCACGGAGAGATTTCCCGCCGCATCGAATCCTCGCAGCGGCATGTAAATCGCGCCTCGGCCGGCCGAACTGACCAAATGGGTGGAGGTGACCATAACCGGCACCACACCACCTCGCGCCCGCTTATCCTTCATGGCTACGAGGAAACCGGTGCCGAATGCCCTTCGCGAAGCCAAAGGATAGGTCGAGAGGATCATCGTCTCAGTAGGATTGAGACCACTCTTTCCCAGTGTGGTGCAGCCGATATCCGAAAGGGCTGCGACTAATAAGACCGCCATGACCGCTGTCCGAGCCGGTCGGCGACAGCGTTGTATCTGGAAACTCATTTTGTCCTTTCCCCGTCTTTCACTCCCGCCGGAGAATCTCTCCACTGCCGGAAGGCCCTCCTGAAATCGATAGTGTTCAAGATTCCCTCCGCCATTCGACCCGTGCGAAATATCCCTCCTTATCGTAGCGAATCTCAAGTTCGCCCTTGTAGGCATCGCGAAGTGCTTCAGCGATGCGGTGAGGAAGATGAATGTCGGTGGTCGTAATGACGATCGAATCCGAACGCTGGTCGATTCTCATGATTCGGTTGAGGGGGTGGTCCTGCTTCTCTTGAGACTCGTTATTTCGAATCAGAGAAAGGAGATCGTTCCTGTGGCCGGCAACGAAGCCTCCACTCAACGTAATGATCCCAGCCGGATACTGATCGCGGATCCGGCGACACGCCTGACAGATGTGACGATGAGCGCCGTCTGCTTGTGACGTCATCCACCGCCAACGCCCGTCCTGATACATCGCTCCACAGACCGGGCATACCGTGGGTTCGGGTAGTTTGGAGGGACTTTGGTAAGGGTCGTGAACATGTTCGTGTATTAGCCGGTCTTTTCGTGTCGTCCCAGCGCTATTGGGTCTTTGAGGCATTGCAAGGTGACCTTGAAAGGCGAGGCAGCTCTATTCCATCAACTGGTTCGCTCTCAGGTTAACTCGAAGGATGTGTGGCGCTCGCCACAAAGTCAATCAGCTCGCGCATTTTATCCGTAGCGGTGCTGGTTTTGGGCGGCCAGCAGGGAAAAACTGGCATCTTTCTTCGTCTTTTTAACCCTTAACGCAGACCAGTGGCTCGACGCGGGCGACCAACTTTGCCAGACGCGCCTCGACGGCACTCTCGACGACGAGCGTCACGTCCTTGTACGCTCCGGGCGCCTCCTCTGCGATTTCACGCATCGACTTGCATCGGACGAGAATGCCCCGGCTGGCGAGCTCGTTGACTATCTGGCGCCCTTGCCACTTGCGTGCGGCCTCATGCCGGCTCATGGCCCGACCTGCGCCGTGAATAGCCGAGCTGAAGGCGTCGCCTTCGCTCGGTTTGCTGCCGGCCAGAATAAACGACGAGGTGCCCATGCTGCCGCCAATCAATACCGGTTGGCCGACGTTCTGAAACTCAGCAGGCAACTGGGGATGGGCAGGGCCGAAAGCGCGTGTCGCGCCTTTTCTGTGAACGTAAAGGTCCACGAACCTGCTGCCGAGCGTGTGCCGCTCCGTCTTGCAGGTATTATGCGAGACGTCGTAGAGCAGCTTGAGTTCGGCTTCAGGAAATAACCGCCGGAAGACCTGTCGTGCGAGATGAGCTATCATCTGCCGATTCGCCAGAGCGCAGTTGATGCCGGCTCTCATAGCCCCCAAATACCTTTCAGCAAGCTCTGAATGAATGGGGGCTGAGGCCAATTCACGATCAGGAAATGTCCTGCCGAGTCGGTCCGCCTCAGCATTCATCTCGCGCAGGTAGTCGGTTCCGATTTGGTGACCGAGCCCGCGGGATCCACAGTGAATCGTAACGACCACCTCGTCCTCGTGAAGGCCAAAGACGGCGGCAATATCGTGATCAAAGATCTCCACGATTTTTTGGACTTCGAGATAATGGTTGCCCGAACCCAATGTTCCCATCTGGTCGCGTTGGCGGCGCTTGGCTTCGCTCGAGACGTGTTTGGGAGCAGCCCCTTGAATGCATCCGCCCTCCTCGATTCGGTTCAGGTCCGCCGGAGTTCCATATCCCCGATCCACCGCCCATTTCGCTCCGCCAAGGAGCATGGCGTCGATGCCATCCGCCTCCATTCGGATCGATCCGCCCCCGCCAAGCCCCGCTGGGATTTCGCGCGCCAGCGCATCGGCGACCCTTTGCAGCGTCCGCTGGATAGTCTCGCCGTTTAGACCTGTCAGCAACGTGCGCACTCCGCATGAAATATCGAAGCCGACACCGCCCGCGGAAACGACTCCGCCGTTATCCGCATCGAAAGCCGCTACACCACCAACTGGAAACCCGTAGCCTGAATGAGCATCCGGCATCACAAAGACGCTTTGCTGGATGCCCGGCAATGCAGCTACGTTTGACGCTTGCACCCACACCCTTTCATCCATTCGAGACACGAGAACTTCGCTGCCAAAAATCACGACAGGCACCCGCATCGCGCCCGTCGGTTCGATGACCCAGCTCCATTCAGTTCGTCGCGTTAGTCTTGAGAGTTATCATCTCAAGAGCGCCATGAGCGCCTTCAAACCCAACTCCTGTCTATAGTGCCAAAATCGACGCGGAGCGACTTTTCACAAGCGAGATTCAATCACCATCAGAATCGTGGCGCGCGCGGCCAAGGCGCCCGAGCTGCGCCGGTGCGATAGTTCCAGCCCGCTCCAGGCGAGTGGCCACTTCCGTGCAATAGCGAGTCCAAGGAAGCACCCTGAGACGGCCTGCGGGGATCGGCTTGCCGGTTTGCTCGCAGATCCCGTATTTTCCCCTCAGAATGCGGTTCATGGCTGCTTCCACCTCATAGAGCGCATCCTGGTCAACGGAGAGCCGGCTGAGCGCGAGCTCATGGTCAAACTCGTCCGTGGCAGAATCGGCCTGACTCATATTGTGAATTTCCAATGGCTGAGCGACTTCGTTCAGTCGTTCCTTCCGCTCTGCGAGCAACCGTTCGCGAAGCGACGAAAGCTTTTCATAGTGCCAGACCCAGCGCTTGGGAATCTCGGCATCTTGCTTTCCGACCGGAAGTGACTTTGCCGCTGACCTGCGTCGAGTCTTGCGGGCGGCTCTCCGTTTCCCCCGCCGATCCGCTTTAATCCTTCGAGCCTTCACGGCAATCGCACTCAGCTCTTTCTGGCCGTCTTGGCAAAGAAGGGCTCAATGATCTTCTCCAAATCGTTGCTTTGACATTTCGGACACAAAACTTTCCTGGTCTCATGTTCCTTCATGGTCATGACCTCGGAAATTTTCTCTCCGCATTTGCGACAGGAATATTCGTAAACGGGCATACTTCTTCCAGGTTAAGGTGAGTTCTCTGCCAAAGATACCACGATGTGCGGCTCTTTCCATCCTTTGGCGGAGCCCTCGTGCTCGAAAGCTGATTAGACGCGGCCCTCGACCGTGGGGACATGGTCGCTAAAACTCCCTCGGCGATGAGGACATCGCCGCTCCAATTTTATCATGCGGCCGCGTCTGAAGGTGCGCGAATGCGGCTAACTGGAAGCAACCACGACCACCGGAGCGGCGGCGGGACAGCACTCTTTAGGCGTTCGGTTGACTTCTTTGCTGCAATGTTGCGAGCAATGCGGTTAACGACGGGTCTTTCCCGGTTTCAGCGACCATCGCCAAGCCAGCCATCTGCTCGTCAGTGAGATCGGGCGACGTGATGTTACCGAAGCTGGAAGCCGCGGCCAGAATCTCTTGGGCCGCATCTGGGGACCGCCCGTGTCCGTCGAGTCTAAACTGCGAAGATGCCAAAGGGCCAAAGAGCAGAGCCTTGGAAAGGTCTGGATGTTCATCTAGTGCGGGAGAAACACCGGCTTCATCCGACAGCATGATGGCCATCTCGTGGAACAGTGTCTCATCGTGAATCTTTTTCCATTCCTGAAATTCTCGAATCCCCTTCATCATTCTTTCGCCGGTTGGCAACGGCCTGATTCCACCCCACACCATAGCGACCCACCGCGCCTGAAGTTCCAGCACCGGAAAGTATGGCCCAATTTGCACATAGAGACCGACAAAAGCCAGATTGGGGAAGCGCGGATGAAACGTATGGCGGTACAAGTCAATGTGCTTGCCATCTGCATTGATGATCTGCCGAATATCCTGCGCCAAGAATGGCAAGTTCAAGTCGTATCCCGTCGCGAAAACAATCGCGCCAATCCTCTCACTGGTTCCGTCCTCAAAAACAGCAGTTTCCTCGGTTAGTTCCAGCACTCTTGTTTTCGGAAGGATTCTGCCTTCCGCCACCTGGGCCAGGTAGGACTGACTCATCGCGATGTTTGCCTCGAAGATGTTGTCTGCAGGTTTCAGACCGCCATACTGTTCAGGACTGCCGCAGTGCTTGACGATGATTTCCTTGAGTCCTTTCGCCACCTTTTCCGCCGGAAGGACGCGATTAAGCATCACGCCAAAGCGGGTAAAGTGCGCGCAATCTGACGGCACGCCGGCAAATATTTTGGTCATTATGTAGCGGGGCTTGCGGCAAGAGGAAATCACCCTGACTGTCGGATCCGTCGCCAGTTCACTGGCGACTTCCAATCCGCTAATGCTGTTGCCGATCACCAGCACTCGCCTGTCGCGGAATCTCTCGTTGTCGCGATAGTCGAAGGTGTGCGAGATCGGGCCTTTGAATCTCTCGGTGCCTTTGAGGCGGGGAATCCGCGGTTTATTAAAACGTCCCGAAGCGACTAGAACGTATGAGAAGACTTCGGCCTCGCGGCGTTCTCCCTGCGAGGTCGACTCGACAAGCCAGCCTCCATCATCGACGCGCGATACCCTTTCGACCCTGCTATGGAGCCTGATACGTTTATTTAGATCGAAATGCTTGGCGTACTTCAGCAGGTAAGCATGAGCTTGTTGATTGGTAAGGAACATCGGCAAATCCTCCTCAAGAGGAAGGCCCGAAAAGCACATTGTAACTTTGCTGGTATTGGCCCGCATGGTTGGCCACACCCCGCTGTGCGCTGCCGGGGCATTCCACTGTCCGCCGATGTTCGAGCTTTGTTCAAAGACGGTCGGTTGAAGACCTTCTTCAAGCAGCGATTTGGCCGCCACAAGTCCGGCAGGACCACCGCCAATGACGGCGACTCGCCGGTGGCTTTCTCTCTGTTGCATATTCATTGTAAGTAGCAATTTTCACTTGGCCTGCAGGCCCGACAACAAAACCCCAGCTGCAGGATCGTTTCGATCATGCGTGCAGCTTCCTTCAACTGACAACTTGTTCGTCATCCTCGCCTAACCGCCTCCCGTTTTGGCTTCAAGTCCGGATTCGCAATGGCGGGGGGCCCATTTCGGCATAGTTTGTTTGGGAACACCTGCTGCGAGAGAGGATTCGCCCAACCCAGGGGATCGAACAACCTGCTGAAGGACAATGATGAAGAAAAAACTGCTCGGAGCAATGCTTTCGGCGTTCTGCCTTAGCCTGGTCGTCGCATGCAAACCTCAGGAGCCGCCAAAGCCCGACATCAGCGCGGAAACTGCTGAGGTGGAAGGAAAAATTCAGAAATTCAAAGCCACGCCCAACCGAGAGAACATGGAAGAAGCAGACCGGGCCCTTGCGGATATGAATGCGAAGATCAAGGAATTGGAAGCCCGCGAGCCTCAGGTAGGCGGCGCCGAAAAGGACAAGAGCCGTCGGCAAGTTGTCAGCCATGCGCACTCAGTCCAACCTCTACACGCTCGAGATCGCATCCGTGAAGGCGCAGGCGGTCACCGGCCGCGCTTTGGAAAAAGCAGGAGACGCTGTTAAGAAAGCCGGAGATGCGATGAAAGACGCCGCTGATGCGGTAAGCGACTCCTTCAATTCCAGAAACAACTGAGCCCTCGATTGTCGCCAACCTCAAGAGTCCGCTTCCGCCTTGAACTGGCCGGTAGAGACGTTTGGTGTCCGCACACCTGATGTGCTACTATGGCATGTTGCCAGTCTAGACCTGCTCCGCCGTAATGAATTCGCCACTTCCTGCAAATCCGGTCGCGCGATGGTTGTTGATCCTGGTTCTGGCCGCGGGCGTTTATTTCTTCCATGGGTTCCTCGTTCCAGTGCTGGCAGCGCTGACGATTGGATTCGCAAGCTGGCCTCTTTACAGGAGGCTGGTGCAGGCATGCGACGGGCATACGCCCCTTGCGGCCAGCATCGCTTTGATCATTGTCTTGCTCGTCCTTGTCATCCCGCTGGCCTTGGCCTTCTGGTACGCCACCAACGAGATTAGCACCTGGGTGGCTTGGCTAGTCGAGGCAAACCGGAACGGAGTTCCCGTCCCGGAGTCGATCATCACCATGCCCTTTTTCGGACAATGGCTGGCAGAAAGCTGGCAGAGGTATTTGGGCGAACCGCGCGCTCTCGGCGAAATTATTCAGATCCTGAGTGGCGAACATGTTGGAAACATCTCGCGCTGGGTTCTGGCTACCGGTCGGGAGGCATTCAACCTTTTGCTCTCGGTGTTGTTCATTATGATCACCCTCTTCTTCGTTTACAAGGACGGGGCGGTGATGGTCGAGCAACTCGACCGTGTCGGCGAACGTATCTTGCCGCGCCGCTGGGAGCGATTCTCGCGAGTCGTTCCGGCGACAATCAGCTCGACCGTTACTGGAATGACGCTGATTGCCATCGGCGAAGGAATTGTTCTCGGCCTCGCATACAAGATCGCCGGGGTCCCCTCTTCGTTCTTGCTGGGAGTGCTTACCGGATTTATGGCCATGGTTCCCGGCGGAGCACCGCTCTCCGTTACCCTCGTCTCGCTCTATTTGCTGGCCAGTGGCAGGCCGATTGCCGCGGTCGCTCTATTTGCGTGGGGAGCGATTGAGCTTTTTGTCGTGGACAAGACGCTTCGCCCTAAGTTGGTTGGCGGCCCGATTCGTCTCCCGTTCCTTCCGACGTTGTTTGGCCTTATCGGCGGGGTCAAGACCATGGGAATGGTGGGCCTGTTCGTCGGCCCTGTGCTGATGGCCTTACTTGTCGCCATCTGGCGTGAATGGGTGCTGACAACTGACGCCGAAGTTGTCGACGAAGCCATGCGAGAAAACTCCGAAGGCGAAATGGCCATCACGCCCGCTCCGATCGGCCCTCCGGCAGCGGCCGTCTGGAGTTCCGCGGAGCCGCGCGAGATGCCCGGGCCGCCGCGCATGGCCGAAACACATCAGCGGCGCTCCGACGAGGTTATCTCGAGCTCGCATCCCTCCATTTAAGCACTGAAGCTAAGAGCAGCTTCCCCCTCGTTTACCCGACCGGCAGCGCGGATCTAGCGAGTCGCTTGGCGCTCGGGCGAATGCAATGGCGCGCCAAACTTCTCGCGCTCTCGTGCTCGAATCGCCAGACTCCGGCGCCATGAGATTCCCCAGAGTATGGATCTGCCTGTCCGTTGTTCTCGTTGGCACTTTGCCGCCTGCTTGAGTGACGCCGCTGGCGCTGAGCCGCCTTCTGATCTGCCCCCCTTTCCACGTCCGACCGACAGCTACAACGACGAACACGTCGCGGATATTTGGCAAAGGCTTGCCGGCCGTGTGGCCGCGGAGCCGTTCAACCTCGTCGCGACAGTCATCTTTGTTCTGGCGATTTGCCACACCTTTTTGGCCTCAAGATTTCTGGCGATAGCACATCGCTACGAGCGCGCCTATGACGCGCTCGAGAACGAGGAGGAAAAGGCTGGACTGATTTCGGACGTAGCTCGCAGACGCGATGATCTCCGGTTTCGAGGCACCGTTTTCCATTTTCTTGGTGAGGTCGAGGCGGTCTTCGGAATCTGGGCGATTCCCTTGGCGATCGCGATCGTGGCCTTCAAGGGGTGGAAAACGATGGTCCACTACTTCGATGGCATCGAATACACCGAGCCAATCTTCGTTTTCGTGATCATGGCCATCGCGAGCTCCAAGCCCATCCTCCGCTTTGCGGAAAACTGCCTCTCTTTGTTCGCCGCGGCGGGGGGCAAGACCCCGGTCGCGTGGTGGTTTTCGATACTCACCGTTGGACCGCTTCTGGGTTCCTTCATTACCGAGCCGGCCGCGATGACCATCTGCGCCCTGCTCCTCGTGGAAAGATTCTACAAGCTCCAGCCAAGCATGAACCTGCGCTATGCCACCCTTGGCCTCCTTTTCGTAAACATCTCGGTGGGCGGGACGCTCACGCACTTCGCGGCCCCCCCAGTCGTCATGGTGGCGGGCAAATGGAACTGGGGGATGGACTACATGTTCACGGGATTTGGTTGGAAAGCCATCCTCGGTATCCTCGTCACGAATCTGCTCTATTTCGCCGTTTTCCGTTCCGAGCTAATGTCGATGCTTTCGAGCGGACGATCGGCTGAGACTAGACGGCCAATTCCGCCCTTCATCACGATCGCTCACCTTCTCGCGATCACATGGACGGTCCTTAACGCCCATCATCCAGCGCTAGTGGTCATCGGACTGCTCTTTTTCCTCGCCTTTGTCGTGGCTACTGAGCGCCATCAACACACTATCAATCTGCGCGCTCCCATGTTGGTCGGCTTTTTTCTGGCCGCATTGGTGATCCACGGGGGATGCCAACGATGGTGGATCGCGCCGGTGCTGGGCGATCTAGGCCGATGGCCGCTCATGATAGGATCTGTCATCTTGACCGCCTTCAATGACAACGCCGCCATCACCTACCTTGCGACCCTCGTTCCCGGGTTAACGGAGGAACTCAAATTCGCTGTGGTCGCTGGGGCCATTGCCGGCGGCGGCCTAACTGTCATCGCCAACGCGCCAAACCCAGCCGGCCAATCAATTCTGCAGTCGCACTTTGAAGACGGGGGCATCAGCCCATTGAAGCTCTTCCTGGGCGCACTCCTCCCCACCATCATCGTCGCCCTGGCCTTCATGCTCCTGCCATCGCTCTAGAGCGCCTGCAAAGTCATTTACCACCACGGAGGACACAGAGGGCACAGAGGAGATTTTGAATGGCGAAGATTTGCGCAAACGTTTGTGCCAGACCTGGTGTGCGGCGTTCGACGTCAGACACAAAAGCCCCGATAACTCCGCCACTTAGAACGGATCCTAAGAAGCTGCCAACTTTTCTCTGTGTCCTCTGTGTTCTCTGTGGTGAGTAACCCCCGCGTCATTTCCGAACATAAAAGATAAGATCGTCCCCGGCGCGCTTGCAGGTTATCTCCGCATCCAAATTGGCGTAGTCAGGAAGCTTGCGTATTTCGTCGTCGGAGAGGTCCCATCGATCGCGCAAGAGATCGGGCGAAAAGCGGACCTGTTTGCGTGACCATTTGAACGAATTGAGGACCGCCTCTTTGATTTTCACCCACTTCTCTTCCTCCCAGATCGAACAAAGAACACCTCCGCCAGATCCTCCCGCGGAGGCAATCGGTGGGGTGCTTGGTGCGCGCTCAGAGGGTTCGACGTGCAGCGTCTTGGTCGAAGAATATTCTCTTTTCCTTACGTGCTCGATAAAGGCGCCGGTCGCCAGATCGATGTGGTTATGCTCGATTGTTCTATTGGAGAGAATGATGCGGCGAGCACTCTCGATCAGCGAAGCAAACTTCGGAAGACTAAGATCGATCTGCACCATCGCGTCGGTGGTGACGGTATACAAGAAAACCGGCTTATCGTCCTTGATCGCCGATGCTTTCCAAGATCTCGATGTCGGATCATGCATAAATGAACTTCCGTTTTGCAAAGCGAACTAAAGAAGTTCGGCGAGCAGATCAAAGGAAATTGCGAAAGACAAGTTAGATTCAGGTCCACCGCTCCGATGCATGGATGATACCGCCGGAATGGTTGGTGCTGGTTCAAGACATAGGTAACAGGTTGGCGCCTAGATCTGAAAGGATCTGGGATGCCTTGGGCGACCTCGAACCTAATGAAAAAGAGAGCTGAATTTGCGAGTAGAGCCATGAAGACGGAGAATTTTCGCGCGTTGTGCCGGGAGTTTGGGATCAGCGCACGAGTGGGCTACAAGTGGCGCGATAGATTTATGGCCGAAGGGCTCTGCGGGCTGGATGACCAGAGTCGGCGGCCGCATTGTTGTCCTGGTCAGCTAAGGGAGGAAGAGATCTGCGCGATGGTGCGGATCAAAGAACGGCATCGGCATTGGGGGGCGCAGAAGATTCGGGAAGTTTACCTGCGCCAGCATGGGCAGGCGCCGAGCGAGAGCAGTTTTAAGCGGGTGCTGGAACGCTGCGGGTTGACGGAAAAGCGCAAGGTGAGACCCGCTAAGCAGACGGGACGGATTGCCAGCGGGCGCAAAGCGAGCGCACCGAACGAGGTCTGGACGGTGGACTTTAAAGGCTGGTGGCACGATCGGGAGGGCCGATGTGAGCCATTGACCGTGCGCGACGAATATAGTCGCTATGTGCTCGAACTACGAGCGCTACCCAATGCCCGCGGCGCGACGGTGCAGGCGTGTTTTGAACGGCTTTTTGGACAACACGGATTGCCCGAAGCCATCCGCAGCGACAATGGAGTTCCCTTTGCCAGTCCCAACGGTTTGCTCGGACTCTCCCAACTCAGTGTCTGGTGGCTGGCCCTTGGTATTGACCTGGAACGTAGTCGCTCGGGGTGTCCGCAGGACAACGGCGCCCACGAGCGCTTGCACCGAGACATCGCCCGAGAACTCGAAGGCGTCCAGCATGAGGAACGCCAGGCCGCCTTTGAAACCTGGCGGCGAGAGTTTAATGAGGAGCGACCCCACCAGGCCCTCGGGATGCGAGTGCCCGCGGACCTGTACCTACCCTCCGTGCGCCAGTGGACGGGGACCCCTGCGCAGATCAGCTATGTTGGCATGGCGACGCGCCGAGTAAAAAAGGCCGGAGCGATTTGTTACCAGGACCAGCGGATCTTCATCTCCCAAGCTCTGGCCGGATGGGACTTGGGGTTGCGTTATCGCAGTGAGCAGGTCCTGGAGGTTTACTTCGCGCAGCTTCTCTTGGGACTGCTCGAAACGCCGACAGCAGCCTTTATTCCAATAACCAAAACGCAATCCACGAGCTCAAGTCTGCTTCGGGAACAATCTAAGGAACTCCCGATGTTGGCGGCCGCCTAAAGTGAACTCGACGCCTTATTCACAAACCGGTTGCTCTGGCTGGGCGCCAGCGCCCGAGCTTTGTCCCTGCGGGGCTCGGGCTGCCGCAACCTCGTCTTCGGCGTTTGTGAATAAGTCTCACCTTCTTCCAATTCCACAAATCCGAATCAAACCAACGAATAACAAACCAACATAAACCGCCCAATGTGTTACCTATGTCCTGAACCAGAAGTGTTACCTATGTCTTGACCGCTCCGTTGCGTTAAACCCATCAACTCTCAACCATGAACCATCAACTATTGCGCGACCGACGCTGCCTCACGGCGGCCCATCTGTCATTTTAGCGTGATCTTTGCGAATAAATCTTTGCCGAGGACCTTCTGAATTAGGGCGTCTATTTGCGATGCCCGCGGCACACATACGGACGGCCGCCACGGGTAAATGCGGTCGTTGATCCAAGGGGGCTGCCAATTGCTGGTGATCTTCACGAACTGCTCGGCGAAATTGGCTTGCCGCGCGAGCGGATACATCCCCTCGATCTCCAGGCAGCCATCCAGACAGACGTCCACATAAGATTGGACGATGGGGTGTTCGGATGATGGAAATCTCTTCTCCGTGTTGCCGTAGAACCAGATGTCGGCTTCGGGCACGGTCTGGCTTCCATCGAGCATGGTGATCTGGGATGGATCGATCTTCGTGAGCTGGTAGCCAACTTCGCGTTCGCCATAAGCGGCAAACTCCGCCGAGGCGACTGGGAAGATGACGCCGTTGCAGACCGAATCCTTTTCCAACACCGCGCCGAGGTAGGTCGGATTCCAAC
This sequence comes from uncultured Verrucomicrobiae bacterium, assembly GCA_963706955.1. Taxonomy (GTDB): domain Bacteria; phylum Verrucomicrobiota; class Verrucomicrobiia; order Chthoniobacterales; family Terrimicrobiaceae; genus DASTFP01. The sequence continues at coordinate 471,319 of CAVPOC010000008.1, forward strand.
TCGGTCCGCCGGTCTGGTCGAACCAGCCACGGCTCACGCCGCGGACAATTACCGGGTAAGCGAATTCGGCTCCCGCCGAGGTTCCCATGCGTGATTGGCGCTGCACGAGTGAGCCGTAACCAAAAATATACTGCGGACGCGCCGAGCCGCCGACCTTGTCGAGTTCGCCGGCGCGGGCGTGTGACGTCGCTGGGTTGGCCTCGACCGCAAGGCCGGCGGCGGAGATCCCCAAAAGTGCTATCGCCTTGCGTCGTGAAAGAACGTATTGATCGGACATTGTGTTTCCTCCTGTATGAATCAGCCTAGCACCGTTGCCCCCCTGAAAAGCACTGAAGATTTGACGATAACGCTCCTATGAATCCAAACAAAGCACTCTGGGAAAAAGGCGACTTCACCCGCCTCGCCGACACCATGCGCCAGAGCGGAGAGGCGCTCGTGCAGAGCCTGGGAATCACCAACGGACTCAAGGTTCTGGATCTCGGATGCGGCGATGGCACCACCGCCGTGCCAGCGGCCAAGCTGGGAGCGGACGTGCTCGGCGTCGACATCGCCCGGAATCTAGTCGAGGCCGGAAACAAACGAGCCGCCGAGCAGGGCCTGACAAACTGCAAATTTCAGGAAGGGGATGCGTGCAATCTCCATCCGTTGCCGGATAAAACGTTTGATCTCGTCGTGACGATCTTCGGTGCGATGTTTGCCCCCAAACCTTTCGATGTGGCCAAGGAGATGGTCCGGGTCACGCGGCCGGGAGGTCGAATTGTCATGGGCAACTGGATCCCCAATGATCCGACACTCGTCGCGCAAATCTTGCGGATTAGCTCGAGTTACACGCCGCCACCGCCAGAAGGGTTCGTCAGCCCGATGACTTGGGGCGTCGAGAGCAACGTCATCGAGCGGTTTGGCGCTGCCGGAGTTCCGGCAGAGAAGATATCTTTCCTGCGAGACACGTTCACCTTCAACTTTCCCGGCGAGCCGGCGGCGTTCATGAATGTATTCAAAACCTACTACGGACCTACCATGAACGCCTTCGAAGCCGCAGAGAAGACCGGCCGGGCCGCTGAGCTCCAGAAAGAACTTGCAGAGTTGTTCAGCAGCCAAAATCAAAGTAAAAATGCCACCTCCATTCCGGCAAAGTTCCTCCGCGTGACGGTCTCCCTTTGATCGCTTCACCCCAATGCGCGACACCCTCGCGCCAAGCCGTGCGACTTGCACTGGATCTTCGCGAGATAATTCGCCTTCTCTACCATCCACAGATTGACGCAGATGCACACAGATTCTCGGCTGCGGCGATTAGAAATTCCTTAACCATCAAGTCCTCTTCCGCACTTCAGGTCAACCTCCTTTCCTCTGTGTCATCGGTGTTCTCTGTGGTGACCTTCGGATTCGTGCCGGCGGCGGGACTCGAACCTGCACACGCACCCTTGAGAACCGCATAAATACAGGATTCCTTGCAGCTTGCAGCAAGTTTCCCTCGCCGCGGCGAGTTGCTCGATCTTGCGGAAAAGTGGGTGGATTCGGCCTGCATCTCGTTAGGCTCACCTTTGAGAGTATGCAGCGCGTTATCTCTGCGTAACACCACGCGCGCGTTTCCCCCAAGGGCGGCTCAATCCGCATGCGCATTTGTCCAAAATATCAACTCGTGACTCCATGACATGATTGACAAGCCGCAAACCACGGGGCGCGGCCGAGCTTATGAGAGGGTCTGATCCTAGAGATAGCGGTGTCGAGCCGGAACGCCGGATCACTCGATGGCGCCAATGACTCCCTACGCCGAGCGCGGAAGGTCCTCGGCGGAGTATGACACGACGCGGCTCTTTGTCGGCTCGAAGGGTGCACTCGGGTGTTTACCGAGGAGACTGTCGGCCGACCGCGATTTCGGCAGCGTTGTAATCATTCCCCAGAGTCGAGGCCGCAGTAAACACTGTAATGCGAACCATCCAGGAGGTATTCCGGTGGCGCACTCGCGATTGGCGCGTTGTCCCTGAATCCAAAGAAAGGCCTATTTTCCCTCGAACGCGCTGAAATCAGTCGGCTTATTGTCCATTGAAGAAGAAATCGTACGACTTCAGATCGCCTGAAGCTTCGCCGCTTAAGGGGATCCCGTATTCGGCAACCCGTGACTCCACAGCAGTGTCCAGACGAAGATGAAAAGCAGTGGAAGCAATATCGGAGAGGCGAATCCCAGGTAGCGCGTGAGCTTTTTCCCTCGGAGAGGTAGAAACCGGTCAACATCGCCAACATCGTTACGACTCTGCGTAAACCGATAAATGTTTATCATCGCGAGAACCCCCGCGATTATGCTCACGTAGATGAGTGCCGCGCTAAGAAAACCGACCACTGGGAGGGTTCCTAGCAAGACGTTTTGCAGTGAGCCAATCAAGGCGTTCTTCGGGCGCTCCGGACCGTTTAGGACAATCGCGTATGCGGTGAAAAGAAATGCTTGCGACCCCATCAGCCATGAGAGCCGCTGCGTGATGAGGTTGTCTTCGTGCTGGAGCTGATCGCGCAGCATGCGATACGATTCGACAGCGGACAGTGGAGAAACTCGCACGGGCTGATCTTTGCCGGGCACGTCTTGGAATTCTAGCTTTGGTGTAGCCAAAACCAATGATGAAGTGGACCAAATCTCAATCAGCTTTCACCCTGACAATTCCGTCGATTGAAGGGATCTTTTTTCGCTTCAAACAAACTCGACGCGATCTGCATCGCCTTTATTCCATTTTCGACCTCATCGTCGAAGCCCGTCGTTAGTGTTAACATCCTATCGCTGCGGGTTGAGCGTCCGCTCAACAAGGGCGCGTGATGGCTACTTAAGCCTTATCCAGGCTTCCCTTGTGTTTCTCAAAGATGGGCCTCGGACCGAGCCAGTAAATCAGAATCATCTAAGTCCGACACCCGAGGTCGACGACTTTTAGGGCAGACGCGACTACTTTACCGACTCGGCGTCCCGTGGTTTGGGCCTAAGTTTTGCGAAACGCCAGCCAATCGGTACGAATCTTGTCCCAACCCTGCACTGATAGACCGTGAGCCTCGAAGAATTCGCGGATCTGCTTGGAATTCCATTTTAGAATGTCCTCCAGGATCGGCACGAAGACGCTCGTTGCGTTATCGCTCAATACGGTCCGCTTGGCGATCCGACCGATATCCTTAGTTTCGGAAACTGCGATGGTGTGTCCGTCGCGGCTATTGACGTGGTGCATCACATAGAGATCCGAGCTACCGTCGCCGATATAGATGGTTTGGTCGGGCCGAACCCCGAACTTCTGTTCAAGTTCCTGGAGGACAACCACCTTACCGTATCCAGCTGGCACCCGCTCGACTGAAGTAATCTCCATGCCGGATGGATCATAGCCGAACTCAGTGCCGTACACGTTCTCGGGCGGCACAATCCCCTCCAGTGCCGATTGCACCACTTGGCGCGGGCCTGCCGAGATGACGACAAACTGGAAGCACGCCTCCCCCAACTCCCCCGCCAGAATTTCTGCAAGCAACTTGACGTTTTCCTTTAGCCGAACCCGCTTGCCCGCCTCGACCAAATGTTCCCGTCGCACACCACGAAATTCCGGGTCGTGCCGCAAGAGATAGGCCAGTTCAGCACCCGATTGCACCAGATGGGTCGAGGAAAGCCCTTTAACCTTGTCCGCAAAATCCTTGATACCAACGATTTCTCCAAGCACATGTCCAGAGTCGTTAAAACTCAGCGTTTGGTCAAAGTCACTTGCGATCAGATAGCGGACCGATTTTTTGGTTGTACTCATGGTCTTGCGCGAATATAGCGGCGTAGGATTTCCAAAGCGATAGTTGACTCGGGGTAACCGACGGTTTGGGAAAAAATCTTAGGAATGTCCGAAAATGTGCGACAAAATCTCCTATTCGGAGACCCAGAAATGCCAGTCTGGACCGAGGGCCGGAAACTAAGTAGGTCACGCTCCGAACCTGGCGGCTCGCGGATCGAATTTGACGATCATGGTGCTCCGGCGATCTGCAAGGGCTACTGTTGGCCGGTTTTGACCACACTCGCCAGCAGCAGGTATTTAGACGACGATATGAGCAGAACGGACCGATTTTGCGCGGACAGGAGCGAGTCACCTTCCGCCAAGAGAGCGGCTGACGATCTCCTGAGCCTGCTCAACGATGGCGGTGAGATGCTCGGCGCTTTTCAGGCTCTCGGCGTAGAGTTTGTAGATGTTCTCCGTGCCCGAAGGACGTGCGGCAAACCAGCCGCTGGGCGAGACAACCTTCAGGCCCCCGATCGGGGCGTCATTTCCGGGAGCTCGGGTCAGTCTCGCCGTGATCGGTTCGCCAGCGAGTTCAGTCGCGGTGACGTCTTCAGGCGAGAGTTTCTTGAGCAGGTTCTTCTGTTCGGGGGTGGCGGGAGCGTCGATTCTGGTGTAATACGGCGTGCCGAACTCGGCGGTCAGCTCCTGGTAATGCTCGCCCGGATCCTTTCCGGTGCGTGCAGTGATTTCGGCGGCGAGCAGACTGAGGATGAGGCCGTCTTTGTCGGTGCTCCATACCGTGCCATCGTGACAAAGGAAACTAGCTCCGGCGCTTTCCTCCCCTCCGAAGCAACAGGAGCCGTCGAAGAGGCCCGGTGTAAACCATTTGAAGCCGACGGGCACTTCCCAAAGCTTGCGATCGAGGCTGGTAACCACGCGATCGATGAGACAACTGCTGACGAGGGTTTTGCCGACGACCGCGCGATTCGACCACTGCGGCCGGTGAGTTAGGAGATACCGGATGGCGACGGCTAGGTAATGGTTTGGGTTCAGGAGGCCGACCGACGGAGCGACGATGCCGTGCCGGTCAGCGTCGGGATCGTTCCCGAAAGCGATGCCGAACCGGTCCTTAAGCTTTACCAGGCTGGCCATCGCAAAGGGGCTCGAACAATCCATCCGGATCTTGCCGTCATGATCCACCGTCATAAACGCAAACGTGGGGTCGACATCTGAATTCACGATCGTGATGTCGAGACCGTAGTGCTCGGCCAGCGGCTGCCAATAGGCTACGGATGCTCCGCCAAGCGGATCAACGCCGATCTTCACGCCAGCGGAGCGGATGCCTTCCAGATCGATGACGTTGGCGAGATTCTGCACGTAAGGCATGACGAAGTCCTGCGCGTGGGTTGTGGAGACCTTAAGGGACGCTTCAAAATCGATCCGGCGAACACCTTGGTTGCCACCGCGCAAGAGTTCGTTGGCGCGATTCTGAATCGCGTCCGTGACGTCAGTGTCGGCCGGGCCGCCATTTGTCAGGTTATATTTGAAGCCTCCGTCAGTCGGCGGATTGTGCGACGGAGTGACGACAATGCCATCGGCAAGGCCCTCCGAGCGACCCTGGTTGTACGTAAGGATGGCGCGCGAAATGACCGGCGTCGGCGTGAAGCCGTCGTCGCCCTGAATGAAAGTCTCCACGCCGTTCGCGGCGAGCACCTCGAGCGCAACGCGTTCAGCTGGACGGGACAGGGCGTGGGTGTCTTTGCCCATGAAGAGGGGACCCGTTACCTTCTGGTTGCGCCGATACTCGCAGATCGCTTGCGTGATGGCGAGGATGTGCGCCTCGGTGAACGTCGCATTTGAGCTTGTGCCACGATGGCCGCTAGTGCCGAAGCTGACAAGCTGGTTTGGGTCGCTCGGATCGGGCTTTGATGCATAGAACGCCTCCTCGAGTTTGTTGACATCGATCAGAAGGTCTTTCGGTGCGGGTTTGCCTGCAAGGGGATGGGCGCTCATAGAAAGGGATGGGTTTTCGGTATGCGTGTGTTCTATCCGGCAAATGTGTTTCTGGCAACGCCTCCGGAGGAAGGGCCTACTCGCAGAGAGTGTCCGCGGCGGCTAGGGGTGCGAGGCGTTTACTTCTTTCTCCCGTACGATATGTCGACATCGCAGTGGCCACTGTTACCCTCAGCTACGGTTCAGTCCACCTATGAGAAAACTGCACCACAGTCGTATTTCGTATTTCGCTCTCGCGCCCTCCGCATTTGCCCGGGACACAGGAACTTTCTCCCCGATGGACCGCTCGTTCCGGCAAAAATCGAAAAGTTAGACACACTACCATGAGTACTACAACATCCGGAGACCATCCGGTCCCATTCGACGATCCGCGCACCGCTCCTAAAAAGAAGATGTTTGTCACCGATGATGGCAGGAACGTTCTCTTCACCTTCATCTTGCTTATCTCGCTGTTTGCCCTTTGGGGATTTTGCAACGGGATGATTGACGTAATGGATAAGCACTTTCAGGAAGAACTGGGCCTGACCTTGGCCCAATCTGCGTGGGTGCAGTTCGCGCATTACCTCGGTTACTTCCTAATGGCACTCCCCGCGGGATGGCTGGCGACGAAGATGGGTTACAAAGGCGGAATTATCGCGGGTCTCTTGTTAGTTGCGGTTGGGGGATTTTGGTTCATTCCGGCGACTCAAATCGCGGCCTTTTGGGCATTTTTGCTGGGTGTCTGCATCATTGCCGCGGGTCTTACCTTTCTCGAAACCATCGCTAATCCCTACACGACCGTTCTGGGGCCTATTGAATACGGAGCGACCCGCATCAATCTCGCGCAATCTTGCAACGGCATCGGTTTGCTTCTCGGACCGATTGCTGGCGGCATGTTTTTTTATTCCAAAGACGCGGCTGGACAGAGCACGGGCGCCGAGCAGCTCTGGATCCCTTACGCCGCCATCGGGGTTATCGTCATCCTTCTCGCCGTTGTATTCTATTTTGCCGATGTTCCTGACATTAAAATGGAGGACGACTATCACCTCGACGACTCGACGCCGAACGTTTCGCATTCCATCTGGTCGCATCCGCACTTTGTAATGGCCGTCGCCGCCCAATTTCTCTACGTCGCCGCGCAGGCTGGGATTTTCAGCTTCTTCATCAACTACATGACTTCTCAGGTGCCGGCCGTTCCTGCCTCGTGGGAAGCACCCACTGGCGCAGCCTCTGGCTGGTTCACTGGCTGGTTTGAAACTCACAAGAACGGTATGCTTGGGTTCAGCGACAAGGCCGCTGCCAATCTCGCATCTCTGGGCTTTCTTTGCTTCCTGGTCGGCCGTTTCACCGGCACTGCTATCCTCAAGAAATTCGCCGCCCACACCCTTCTTGGTCTGTATGGCGCCATCAATGTCGCGCTCTGCCTCATCATCTTTCTCAAACTCGGCTGGATTTCGGTGGTCAGCGTCTTCCTTACCTATTTCTTCATGTCCATCATGTTCCCTACGATCTTTGCTCTGGGTATTTTTGGACTTGGCGCAGGGGCAAAAAAGGCATCCTCCTTCATCGTCATGGCAATCATGGGTGGCGCCATTCTCCCTAAGCTGATGGGAGCGATTGCCGACAAATACGATCTTTCCCGTGGATTCATTGTGCCGCTACTGTGCTTCGCGTTCGTCGCAGCTTATGGGTTTTTGTGGCCGAGACTTAGCGGTCATGAGGCCATGCACGGTGTGTCGGCTACAGGCGGGCATTAGGCTATGAGCGCTGTATTTAATTTGAATCACGAGAAGCTCGCCGCTGACCCGCGATTTGCCGCGACTGCGCGTGAGCTAAGCGCCCAGTCGCGGATCGAATCCCGCGCTTCCTTCAACCGTTACTGCCGAGAAGCATGCCGGCTCTGGATCGAGCACCTCGGCGACGGAGTAGGAAAAACGTCCGCGCATTTCACTGCGCTTTTGGATCGAGTCGATGAGGGGAAGGGAGAGGTCATCAAAACGCCTTGGGGCGGCGTGGCGATCGAGTTACACGAACACCCGCGCGTCGAAAAATACTTAGTGATCCGCAAAGGCGGATACCTGGCTCTCGAGACGCACGAACAAAAGGATGAGCGGCTTGAGGTGAAGGAAGGCGCGGGCCTTATCCTGTCGCGGCGCGCCGCTGACCAACCCCTCATGGTCGAGGCTCTTGCGCCGGGTGACCAGTTTCATTTCGAGCCCGGCATGGAGCACTGCCTCATCGGGACCGAGAATCTGCTCGTATTCGAGCGCTCCGTTGATCCCAAGGGCATGGACCAGGACCTCGTGTTCATCTACGAGCCGGACGCTGCCTAAACCCATTGACGTGCGCTAAGCGCGACCTTTTCTCCTTATGAACACCGAATTCTACACTTTTGGCGAAATCCTATGGGACTGTCTACCCTCCGGGCGGCATGCTGGCGGAGCGCCGTTTAACGTCGCCGCTCATCTCGTGCAACTTGGTGTCTCCGCGTCGCTGATCTCAGCGATCGGCCAAGATCCGCTTGGCGACGAGATTTTGAAAGTGGCCGAAGACAAGGGAGTCAACACGCAGTTTGTGACCCGTGCGCGCATCGGTCTTCCCACCGGAACTGTGCTCGTAACGGTGGATGCCAACGGGAATGCGTCCTACGAACTCGTTCAACCGGTGGCGTGGGACGAAATTAGAGTTCTTCCAGAAGCCTTGGAAGCTGTTGCGCAGGCCCGCGCGCTTATCTTCGGCTCACTCGCGGGCCGGTCACCATACAACCTCGATCAGTTAAATCGCCTGCTGGAAATCGAAGGCCCCATGAAGTTCTTCGACGTCAATCTGCGTCCTCCCTTTGCCAATCCGGAGTTAGTCATGGACATCGCGAAGCGAGCCGATGTTATCAAACTCAACGATGACGAAGTTGGTAAACTCGATTCCTGGCTGAAGACCGGCACAGCGACTCTCAATACGCCTCGAAGTCCAGACGCCCTTGCCGAAGCTTGTGCAGCGTTGGCGAAGGCAACCAATACCTCGCGTATCTGCGTCACGAGAGCCGCCGAGGGCGCGGCGCTCTGGGAGAGTGGCAATCTCCTGTCCGCCCCGGCTCCTAAAGTAGCCGTCAAAGACACGGTGGGCGCGGGCGACTCATTCATGGCTGGCCTCATGGTCGGACTAACCCGTGGAACCAACACTCAAAAAGTTCTGGAAACTGCTTGCCGTGTGGGCGCCTTCGTTGCCTCGCACGATGGGGCGACGCCCTTGCTACCGCAGGAGATCATTCAGGAATTCAAGAGCGCATAGACGTAGGTCGTCGCAGGCTCTGTAGCTTTAAGTTCTGCCCGTCGTGACTTAACCTTTTCAAGAAGGCCATCCGGACGTTGGCTAGCTTCACGCGGCCGAAATGCCTGATGGCAACAAGTATTTCTCCTGTCAAGTTTGGTCGAGATTCATAAAAATGCGCCAGTCAGCAGGTCGAAGGCCCTTTGGTTGCGCGGTGGCTTTGCGGACACGCAGCCAGCAGGGCGGCAACGCCTCCTACGACGCAGGCGTGAAAATTTTGAATCAGTTTTTCTGCAATTGCCTGACCAGTTCCTTGAGCGGGACCTCGCGTCGCTGGGCTCGCAGATCATCGAATGCTATGACATTGCGACGGGAGGTGGTTCTCCTTCTGCCTCTCGTCGCTCGTAACACGGCCGCTTAAAGGGATCGCGCTTGGTCTGCGTGTTCAGTCTTTGCGTAGTTGCCACTAGGAATAAATTACTTATAGCGAGTATCTAATACCTAGTGCCGGCGGCGGGACTCGAACCCGCACGTCCCTCTCAGGACAAGGGATTTTAAGTCCCTTGCGTCTGCCATTTCGCCACGCCGGCCTATCCTGATAGCAAAACCGTTATGAAAGCGCGCTCGGAGGAACGTTGCCTTTGTTCAACGAGATCTGCAAGGTCGCACTCGGCAAAGCAACGCTCGTAACGCTACCGGAAGCTTCGTGCGAATAGCAACTGCGACAGCACATGCCGTCTGCCCACTCACTGCGGGATTCCCGAATACGCGCGCGCATCGCGGATCGTGAACGGCAGCGGGAGCGGCACCACTTGGCGGCAGTGTCCGAGTCTCGTAGGCGTCAAGAACCCGCCGTCAGCCGATTGAGAGCATCCAAAGCAAATCAGCGCCTAGCTGCCTGAATAGTCTTTTGAGCTTGTCTGTAGCCGGCCAACATGATCACGACTCCGAGGAGGTTCAGGAAAGGAGGCGGCAGCAGGAGGATCCAGCCGAGCGTAGTTAGCGATGGGACGGCAACGATGTACGACGGGTCGGTAAATAAGTCGGAAAAGCGCACGCCAGCACTCACGGCAAGCCAAACGGGGTCGGTTCGCCAGCGCCAAAGCGTGATGGCGTGCGCGAGTGCAAACGCGGCCCACTGACCACCCGAGCGACGCAAGAGAGCAATTTCCAGGCCAGCCGGAGCAGCGATATGGAAGACCCGAAACCAGATGTCGGGCGCGATCCAAGCCATCACGAAAAGGACGGTATCTTCGACCAAGGCTACCCAGAGATAAGTGAGGATCAGGAGTTTGAGACGTCGCTCAATCATGAACAAATTTACTAACCGATAACGCGCAACAGACCCAACAAGAACGTGAAATTCGGGCTCGCGTTCGGCATTAGGCGCGCGGAATTGGGGAGCCCATTCAAAAGCGATTAAAGTGTCGATTCGGTAGCCTTGTGGTGGAGCGAAGGGCAGCCACCGTCTCGAGAAAGCGTTACTCAATTCTCTGCAAGCTAGATCAGTCAACCAAGTAGTTTGTCTGCAATAGCTGATCTTTAGGAATGTTGTTGTCTTTTAAGTCCCTTGCGTCTGCCATTCCGGCACGCCGGCTGGTGGGGACAAGCTCCATTTAAGGACCGATTTTGGCGTTTTGCAACGCTCACGCACGAGACCGAGCGCCGGCTCGAACTGGCGAGTCGTTTTTGCACCCTGCCGGCAGTTTTCCCCAAAAGAAGGTATTCGCTCACGCATCACGTCGCTCAGTGCTCATGGCGATGATGGATGTCGGGGTAGTGCGGGTGGGCATGTTTCAGTCGCGCATGTCGATGTCGATGCGCATGGGGTTCGCCCGGCGGATCAGACGAAGAGTGCTCGTGCCGGTGGTGCTCATCGTGGTAGTGTAGATGTTCGTGTTCCAGCGGTTCATGAATATGCAGGTGTTCGTGTCGCTCGGTGACGTGCAACCAGACACCGATTGACATGAGAATGCCGGCGGCGATGAACGCCCAGTCGAGTTGGCCTTGTCCCATGGCGAAGGCGAGCGCAGTTCCGACAAACGGAGCGGTGGAAAAATAGGCTGCCGTGCGAGCGGTGCCAAGATGACGGAGCGCCCGAACGAAAAGGACGAGGCTCACACCGTAACCAAGGAGCCCGATAGCTGCCACGGCAAGAATAGTATTCAGGGGAGGCAGTTTCGCGCCAATGGTGAGTGCAAGCCCGATATTTACGGCGCCCGCGACGAGGCCCTTCCACATGGCGATTTGCGATGGATCACTGCCGGAGATCTTACGCGTGAGATTGTTATCAACGCCCCAACAAAAGCAGGCGGCGGCGATCAGAAGCGCGCCGCTGGAGAGAGCAAGCTCACCTGTCCGAGGTAGCGAAAGAAAAACAGCCCCCAAAGTGATGAGCGCGAACCCCGCACCCACGCGTCGGTCCACGTTTTCACGAAATGCTATCCATGCGATTGCCGCGGTCGCGACTGCCTCCAGATTGAGAAGGAGGGATGCGGCGCTTGCCGAAGTATTCATTAGCCCCAGCATGAAGAGTGCCGGCCCAACCACACCCCCGGCAAGGATGGCCCCTGCGAGCCACGGAAAGTCTGCCCGCGAAAGCGGAGTCTCTGTCGTTTGCCTAAAGCGAATCGCTCGCACAGCGAAGAGGCCGATTCCTGAACTAAGATAAAGCAGACCCGCGACGAGCAGCGGGCTTGCAGAAGAAAGAGCAAGTTTTGCCAAAGGAGTGCTCGCACCAAAGAGGACCGCTGCGCCAAGTGCGAGCAGGATGCCGGGCTCTCGTTTCATACGTCCTTCAAATCCGAAGATCACCTCGTCCGCGGGTTTGTCGATGTCACAGATACGCAGGGCAAGTTCTCCGCAGATGCAGCTCTATTTGGGAGGTTCATTTGAGCCAATGTCGAATGACCACCGAGCTTCGGTCTTCCTTCCATTGACGGTGGCACTCACGATCACTGTGACTTGGCGAGCGTAAGTCTTCTGCGTCATCTTGTAGGATACGAGCTTAGTCTCGGGATCATAGGTTGCCGGCACTAAGCCTAGCCCGCTGATTCGCATGGTGACACTCTTGGGGTCAAGACTGCCAAACGTCGCAAGATTGGCTTTAATTTCCGGAGGCTCATTCACGGTCTCGCCATCCTTTGGCTGCGTAATCATCGTGACAGCAGCAGGTAAGACCTCACCATCGCTACCTTCGACGGCTCCCGTGAAATTCAACGCCTCTGCGAAAACTTTCGGTTTTGTCGACTCAATACCATAACGTCCCAGCGTCATCGGATCGGCCCCGAAGGCGATCCTCCGGCCCCACACGGTAAATGCTGCCTCGTAGCCGGCCTGTTTGACGACATCACGGACGCTCTGATTATGGAGTCCATATGGATATGCGAATGCCTTCACTTGAATGCCTAGATTTCGCTCGAGGATTTCCTTTGAGCCTGCGATCTCGGCTTTCAGCCAGGCGAGATACTGCTCGTCGCTCTTTCCCTTTCTAGCGTTCAGCGCACTGTGGGAAACGGTGTGGCTTTCAATGTCCACGCCCGCGTCGCGCATCTCGGCGAGCTGATCCCAACCGATGGATTGTCCTCCGGATTTCGGTCCTCCCTTTATGTAGTTGGTGTAAATGAACATCGTAAAGGGATAGCCAAATTTCTTCAGAATCGGCCACGCCACCTTGTATCCTGAAAGGTATCCGTCATCGATGCTAATGATGGCAGCCTTTTCCGGGATGCTTCTTTCTCCTCGTCTCCAGGCCAAAAAGTCCTCCATAGAAATCACGGTGATCCCCTTATCTTTAAGCGCCTGCATTTGGATCTCAAAATCGACAGGCTTGATCGCAAGGCTGTCCTTCGGCCGGTCCTCAAATCGGTGATAACAAAGCACGATGACTTGTGATTTTAGATCGATAGGTTCCGGAACGGGCGCCGCAGACTGAGCAGGAGTAGCTTTGGCCACGTCCTGGGCGGGAACCTGCACGGGCCGGGGATTCTTCCTGCAGCCGGCGACAGCGAGAAAAAATACCCAGATAACGGCAAGTACACGCATGGATCTTCTCGCCAGCCATCCGCAACCCCGTTTGTCGCGATGGCGTCGTTTGAAAAGCGGTAAAAACGATACCCTACCGTCTCGCAGGAATTCGGAGTCGTTCGAGCACACACGAGAGGCAACGCCGGTCTTGATGGGCCGCAGGACGCTTCCGGATGACAAGGTTGTAAATGCCCTCTCCATCGCCCGCTATGATGTTAACTACCATTCTAATCTGGGCACTGCTCTTTTAAACTCCTCTCTTTTCCAATTGATTTCAGAGTGCGCCCGTGCTCGTTCGATCGGGTTACGCGAGTCGCGAAACGATCGACTCCGGTTTCAAAAGCCACAATATCTGTTACGCTATTCGCTGACACGTGACACGCGGTAATTATAAAATGCTATTTAGAAGCGACTTGAGTTATTACTATAATGTATTTTAAGTCCCTTGCGTCTGCCATTTCGCCACGCCGGCTTTCTTCGATCGACCAGTTATAGATCGTGGACGTAGAGAACCCTGCCCTTGTTCCAAATGATGTGCAAGGTCGGAAGGTTCGCCGCAATCCGGTTGGAAAATCAGCAGCTCTCGTGATGGCACTAAGCTGAAGGCTGGGTGCAAATTCATTCCCATATATCCCGCAAGCGTTCTCGGCATCCCCTTCCTCAAGCTCTTGCATTCCGATCTTCTCAAAGTCCGGCTCTCGTCCGCGGCGCTCGGGCAGTTAAGCTTCGCCGCTAGCCATCCGTAAGACGCCCTGTTCCGTTTCCCTGGGTAGGGTCCCAAGTGTCTGCCAGCTTTCGCGCACCTCGGCCTAGGCGACCCCTCCAGCTCCTTTATTCCCAACGCGCCGGCTTTCGTCTCACATGCCTAGTATGCCGCCGCATACTCCAATCTTAAACTCCTCGCCTTGCCACCATCTAGCGCTCACACCTGACCCCTTGTGAGCCGTTTTGCACACTGACCCCAGTTTGCTCGGTACCCTCGGAAGCGGCCCTCACATCCAGAACTGCCACCATTTCTTGTTTAACTTGCGCTGCCGATCGGCTTCCGTTGTCCGCTGGCCGGTGCGGAGTTCTGAAGTGGTCGGGTCTTCGGGCGAACAGGACGGACTCGATCCGCTTGCCTCAGCCGAGGCGAACCCCTTCGATCACTCCCACAACGGAGTCGGTCGAACCATCCATCGCCCAAAAGGCCGACCGGCGGACATCTAGCTCCACCGAGGTTCTGGCTGCGAATGCTCCCTCGATCAGCGCCACTTTGGCTAGATCCTCGGCCGGGGCCTGGTGCAGGGGGATGGCGTAGGTGGCGCCACCGGTCTCGACGACGAAGATGGGAAAGCCGCGCCGGCGTTGGATGCCAATCCGATCGGGGGCAGCCGAGGGGACCAACCGGGTCCCGTATGCCTCGTCGATGACAGTGATCTTGGCGGGGCCTTCCTTGCGGAGCAGGTGGGTGGTTTCGTCTTCCTCAATGCGCCACACCATCCCGGTCGCCAGGACCGTGATCGTGGGGTTTACAAAGCTGGGAATCCCGACCGAGTCGTAGGCGGTTTGGAGTGAGGCGGACCAGGTTACGGCGTCGAGGTCACCGCTGACGGAGGGATCAATGCCGCCGAGGACAGCATAGTCCAGCTCGAGTTCCACCTCCCACCGGTAGAGCAAACGGGTCGGGTCGATGGGGACTGCTTGCCGGGTGAGGTCTCCGCTTGAGGGAGAGGTGACCCAATGCCAAAGCTCGAAATGAAGGTGGTCCCCGGCGTCATGATGATCAACCGAGGCAATCGGCTCGCCCGTCAACACCCGGTCGCCGACATTCTTGGGGCCGGGGACGATGTGGATGTACTGGGTGGCGAAGGCAGCGCCGTCGTCGTGGTGGGTGATGGTGAGCTGGGCCGAGCTCTTGTCGACGATGATGCCCGCGTAGGCGGCAAAGACGCAGTTGCCTTCACCAGATGCCAGATCGAACGCCTCGTGGATGCGGTGCAAGCCCGGTACGCCATCGGGTTCTATCGAGGCGAAATGATCGCTGGAGCAGGTCGCGGAGGGTGAGCCCTGCAACCGGGCCATACCCCACCGCCCACCGGGGGCCCGGAGGCGCAGCGGGTAGTCGAGCGGTGGGGACAGCATGAACCCGCTGGTCACAGTCGCTTGGTGTGTCATATCGGCGATTTTGAATAACGCCCCGGAAAGGTTCAATCGAGATTATCGACGCTTGGCTTGAAGAGTGGCGAAGAATGATCCCTCCAAACCAACGGAGCGCTCCATTATCGCAGATATCACCGCCCTGCTACCAGGGTTGTCGGAGGATGGAACGCGCAGGGTTCAGGCCGAGGTCAATATTGCACTAGCAGGGAAACAACACTGGGGGTCAGGGCAGTTTGTTAGAGATGAACATATCTTAGGCATTCACTCTCCATCACACCGACCGGCCGACGCTGCTCGAAGTTCACTCTTGACGAATCGGGGACATTACACGGATGCTGTGTTCGCACAGGCGGAGACGACCCTTGAGAAGTTACACGGTGCTCGCGATTCTCATGAGCGCATTGCTCGTTGCATGTGCCGGGCGGCCCCACGACTCGGGCGTAGGGTTCGTTCTCAAATCAACAGATTTTGCCGATCCGTGTACGGAGGACCCAGGGAACTACCCCGCGATCTATGACAATGATAGCTCGAATCGCGTCGACGTCAGCTTCAAGATCGTCAACACGGGCGGCTCCAATGTCTTCGTTGTGGACACTGGGTTCGTAATCCCACCGGTCGGGCCGACCCAACGGCCTCGCATTATCCGTATGACCGTCGCTCCGGGAGATAAAATTAAGCTACGCGGCCAGGGGGCTAACTGCGCCTGGACTGTCATCGTCTGGCCGCATTGACCACAACACACGCGGGCTAACCCGCATGTCTCGCAAGGGGAACAACTGGGGTCAGGGTGCAAGTTCACTCCAGTATATACAGCGAGCGTTCTCGGCAGCCTCTTCGTTAGTCTCTTTCATTCCGATCTTCTCAAAGTCCGGCTCTCGTCTGCGGCCCTTGGGTAGTTGAGCCTCGCCTATCTACGCAATGTTTCGCTTTGCAGGCGCTAGTCTTTTGCCTGGCGCCCGATGAGCGTGCGACGAGCAGTATCCACGCGGAAATTGGAATGCATTTCGGCAAGCGTGTCAGCCTGCGTGTCCTTTGAGTCGATGTCTAAGGACAAGTGCTGCGCGATGAGTGGCACAATGCTTGCTTTCGGATCCACCTGAACGACGCTTAGGATGTCGCCATTTGCGTCGTAGTAAACGGTTGCTTTCACTATTGCTACCTCCTACGGTAAATCGGTAAACATCGCATAGAGCACGTAAGTTGCCACGAAGCGAGCGCCGGGAGGCGGGTTTCCTGCGTCGTGGCACGTAATCGGAACAATGTGGCTAAGACTTGTGTCTGGTTCCTGAACGATGATGACCGGACTGATTTGCAAACCTGCTTTCGCTGTCGCGACGCCCGGATCATCAGGATTGACTCTGACAACGAGCGGAATCGCTTGCCATTCCACGAGATACTTTGGCTCCGCTTTTTCGCTAAGATTAGGATTGAATGGTGAATGCACGTTGGTTATGTACCATCTGGTTGTCGATCCCGACTTGATGGTAGCTACAAATTGCTTAACAACCGTTGTGGCCATCACGAGCTCCTCCTTAAGGCATAGGTTCGGTCACGCTTAAATCGACAAATGATGCGTGCTGTGCACCCAAAGGTGACTAATCGAAATCGTGTTCGGGTGTCGCGAATGCCCTTGAGAATCAGCGTTCGCATACGGCAAACCTAACGGAACGAGATGTGCGTGTCAATCTTAGGCGGGCTAAAGCGTTGCTGGGCCGTTCTGATGTTACGCCGAGCAGCCGCCGAATCGCGAATCGCCCAATGCCGGCCTCGGAAGCGCGCTGGCGAGCGGGAATTTTTATGTGCACTATCGCCCGGGAGAATTTGTCAAGGCTCCTGAAGGGACCAAGTTCTTTGTTTTCGAATCATTGGAGTATGCCGACGAGTTCGTGGGAAAGAACATTCGTCTGCAAATCTGGAAGGCTACCGCAAAAGGGTTGGACGTCCCGCCGAGGAGAATTCGCGGCCCGACCCATTCAATCGACATTCTCGACTTCTGGCGGACCAACAATCGCGGGAAATCCTACGGTCTATTCGCCGGTTATCGGAAGCCGCGAGGCACCTTGTGGGCTGATGAGCTTCGGCTCGACGAGCGCATCGTGTCTTACCGTTCTGTCGAAATGCCAGCCGAGATGTCCACGACCTTGTAGACGGTCTTCTGGCTGTCAACAGCATCCGACAACTCAAATGCAATCATGCAATTTAGGCCTTTTTCTTAGTTCTCGGAGGCTCTCGGATCCACTATGCAAACGAAATCACCTTACGTTGTCAGCCGATGCGATCAAATCGACTTCGCATACCGGGCTCACGATTCACGGAGGGGATCAAGAACTTCTTGCCCAATAAGCTAGTGCTAGGAGGAGCAAAGTCCAATGACTTCGAGTAAGTTCGAACGCGAGTCGATGCAGCAACTGCCGCAATGCTCCGAGCAGTTGCCGGAGTGTCCCGTCGAGCAGAGTCTTCCGGCGAGGACGCCGGAAATTGCACGCGCGGATTCGCCGAGGGGCGAATGCGCTCCCCAGAAATTTCGAGTGCTGCATTTCTCGGTCATTGGGCGCCTGAAGCTCGCTAGCAAACGTCTCCTCCCCCAAGCCCAGCCCTTAAACGGAGGACGCTCTAAGCTTCTGACTAGCTTAGATTTCGTCTGAGGTGATTACTGTCGGTCTTTAGGCGGGCTCATTGCTTGGGTCGCGAGTGAGCCCGAAAGCTTGCTCGAGGATATCGGCTGCCATAGAGAGCCCGTTTGTCTCGGCAATAACTTTCTGGAAATAACGCGCATTGTCGCGAAACGTAGGGTCGGTGAGCACTTCGTCCACGAGACGCGAAAGACCTGGCGCCGTCAGCTCTTTTAGCGGTGCAACAAGCCCTGTTTTCTTGTCGGCAATTCTCGCGGCGACACCGGGTTGATCATTGGTAATCGGGATTGCGACTCGAGGAACGCCTTGGGCCAAAGCTTCGAGGACCGTATTCAATCCCGCATGAGTGATGCAAACCGACGCGCGCTTGAGAAGCTCCAATTGCGGGGCCGATTTTACGGTGATCGCGCTCTTTGGAAGAGGTCCGATCTCCTGCGGATCAACGTGATCGCCGAGTGAGAGGACGAGTTGCACATCCTTGAGACCGGAGGTGGCTGCCGCAATGGTGTGGAAAACGTTGGCCACCCGGTTCTGCAGTGTTCCCATCGATGCATAGATGAGGGGTTCTCCGGTCAGTCGTTCCCATGGGAATGCGACATCTATTCGGCCAACGCCGTCATGGAATGGTCCAGTATGGCGCAATTGGGGCGGCCAATGTGAACTTTCAAAGTCGAACTCTTCCGGTAGTTGGGTGAGCCAAGCCAGCTTCGACATCGTAGCTCCGGGATCTTCCCAGTCGATTTTGGGTCCAACTCGCTCAGCGTAAGCTCTCGCTCCAGGGTTGGCTCGCTTAACGATGTTAAGAAAATTTGCCACGCCTTTTCGGTTTCTATCCATGGCTTCCGGGCCGGTCTCGTGAGGCCAATCGTAAATAGGAAGTGGCGTGTAGCCGGAGCAATCGAAGTGCAGCGCGTTTGATACGTGCACATAGGGCATTCCTAGACTTAGAGGCACCAATTCAGCATAGAACAGGTAGGTGTCGAGGACGAGCGCGTCCACTCCCGTCGCACGCAGCATGTCCGGAAAGGAATGGAACATGGCATTAGTTATGGCGGCGCAGGCCTCGATGGAAAGCTGGAGAGCCGCCTCCCCCTCACATGTGCCGATCCCGCGGACATATTCATTGACTGACCCGATTGGAAACTCGTTTTCACAACAGGGAAGAAATGGTAATCCAGCCGCACGAACCAAAGGCTCTGTATCTGGCAAACACATGAAGACTATTTCGTGATTCCGTGACTGAAGCTTTCGGGCGAGGACACTCATTGGGTTGAGATGTCCCGGCACTGGAACAGAAACAAATGCAATTTTCATGGCCGGAATGATGGACAACCAGATCTTGTGGATGGGCCCATTCCTCTGTCAAGTGCTGCCATCGTTGTCTGAATAATTCGAAACCGTTCACGCTGCCGGATTCGTAAGTTCTACTTGGGGCGGCGATCCACCCGCCGAGCAACGAGGATGCCCATCGTGATCCTGTTAGCGGGAGAAGAGCTCTCATTCGACCGACTCGAGGAGACTTTGCACCACGATCTCGCAGCCGGGGGCCATTACTCCGATTACGCCAATTCTTGCGCAAGATTGTCCGGTTAATGTTTAAACACGGACCCCTTGGCATCAATTTGCTTGGAAAGCAGCCCTAATTCCGCTCGCAAGGCTGCTCGTTCCGATTTCTCAAATCACCGCCGTCCACAAGCGCTTTGGCTTGCGGAACAAGTCATGCTTTGCTCGATGAATTTCACGCTAGCGGCGGGGGCCTGGAAACGGTGCCGATGGGAAACCACGTGAAAAATTAGTTAAGATTAGCTTAGAAAGGTCAGGATGGCGCGAGGTTTGGACCATTTGCAATACTTGGCAGCAGTCACTTCTCGTCATCATCACCGGGCAAAAGATCGATGCGGTGCTGATCATGGCCTATCATCGTCGGCTGCTGCGGCTCCCGCAGCGCTTCTTTGATACGATGCGCGTGGGCGACATTATCTCCCGCATGGACGACGCGCTCAACATTCGCGCGTTCCTTAGTGAGACCGCCTTAGAGTTAATTCTGAACGCATTTCTTGTCATTTTCGCCTTCGCGGCCCTCTTCTTTTACTCCTGGCAACTCGCGCTTTTTTCGCTGGCGATTATTCCGGCGATTTTCATCTTGATGATTTTCAACAATCTCATCAACCGCAAGTTCCAGCGAAAGCTGATGGAGAAAACTGCGGATCTGGAGAGCCATCTCGTCGAGTCACTATCGAACCAACTATCCCTGCGTGCACTCCAGTTACAAAACTGGGCGACGCTGAAAACTGAGACCCGATTTGTCGATCTCCTCCGCGCCGCCTGGCAGGCAACCATTCGCACGCAATTCGTCTCGAGCACAGCAAACCTTGTCACTCAGGCCTATGTTATCGGCCTACTCTGGCTCGGCGCCGCTCTGGTCCTCGATTCGAAGATGACCGCGGGGGCGATGATGTCCTGCTACACGCTGTCCGGTTTCATTGTTGGACCAGTCATGGTGCTGCTCAATGGAAACCATGCTCTCCAGCAGGCCTTGATTGCCGCCGATCGCCTCTTCGAGATTATGGATCTCGACGTGGAGGCGGACTCAGGGATCATCACCTACTCGCCGACACGTGGAAATGGTTACACGATTGAGAAAGTAACCTTTCACCATCCCGGCCGAACGCCCGCTCTCATCGACATTTCCCTCGAGACCATGCCGGGCACTCTCACCGTCATTTGCGGCGAGAGTGGCTCCGGAAAAAGCACACTGCTGGCGCTTCTGCAGCGCCACTACGATCCCGACCTGGGAAATATCGCCCTCGGTGGACACAACCTGTCCACCTACACCATGCGCAGCCTTCGCTCGGCGCTCGCAGTGGTTCCCCAACGTGTCGAGTTGTTCAACGGCACCATCGTCGAGAATATCGCCCCTGGTGAAAGCGCGCCGAACACAGACCGTCTCCTCGAGGTCTCCGCCGCGCTCGGTCTGGACGAACTTTGGGCCACGCTACCGAATGGAATCCTCACGCCGCTGACGGAGCGAGGTTCCAATCTCTCCGGTGGTCAACGACAGCGCATCGCCTTGGCCCGCGCTCTCTTTCAGAATCGTCGCCTAGCCTCGGGATAACGACGCCAATGTCGACCAATCCGTGTCCTTGTAGTTGCTCCACGACCATGTAAGGGCTGACAGGCAACATTAGCAGGTGCTGGCTTCCCAGGAGGGCCGTCTTCCAAAGACCTCTAGATTTCATTCGAATTGCCGCGGTTGATGTTATTTTACGATGATCTTCCCGGTCATATGAGGGTGGATCGAACAAAAGTAGGTAAAGGTTCCCGTCGTTGTGAACGTATGGGAGAAGCTCTCATCGGTGTCCAAGGCCGCTGATTTCTTGAATTGATTGTCGGCACTCGCCACGACATGCGGCACGTCATCGTGGTTAGTCCAAACTACCGTCGTGCCCGCAGCAACCGTGATTTCTTTTGGCAAGAAGCTGAAGTTATCAATAGCTACCTCGGCCTTGCCGGCACCGGGGACCGATACCTGCTGTGGGTCGCTTCCCTCAGATCGCATAAGGCCCAGGAGCACGAGGCCAATAGCCAGGACGCAGATGACAATTTCAGGTCTCGGGTAATTGCGCCAAGCGGACCTGCGGCAGCGCTGTTGGCAATGGAGGCAATAGAGTGACATAAAAATCAGCCTTTCAATGGTTATTTACTAAGGGCGATGTCCCCCTCAGCTCTCCATACCGAGAGAGTGAGAAAATATTCCCACCGAGCGACGCGTTCCTTCACCAACGCTAGTAAATCTTTCCAATGGTATCCGTGGTTTACACGCCGGCGCACGGCTTGCGCAAAGGCGCGGCTAATGACGTGGCTCATTGTCAGGATTGACGCTATTTGCAGGTGCTTATTGACGAGTCGCTCCGCAGCGAACGACTAAGAGCGTCGCGGGGTTACGATGAGAAATGAACCGAAGCCGGTCTTGACATCGCTTCCCCAATCCGGGGAACTGTGCGCCGTACCAGAGATAATGTGTTTAGCACAAGACTATTTGCCTCGGACCAGTCGGGATCGGCAGTCTTGGCACGTGCGTCGAAACAGATCGTTTTGCCCTCAGCATTGACGAAGAGATAACGAATTGCCCGAATATTCTGGGTGAAGAGAGATGGTTTTTTTCCGTAAACGATCTTCAGGCCGCGAACAGCGTGCCTCGTAAAGACGCGTTCGCTGTGCATTGAACCCGCTCCTACCGCCGCCTCAGGTTGCGACCTTGAAACCTCGGTGACTATTATATCGACATCGTCCCCGTCTAGCCGCCCGAGCAAGCCATGGTTGCCTGGGTTAAGCTCGATACCCCATTTCGTGCGGTCAACCCTGAGCTGAAAACCACCGATCGTAACGTTACTCGTCGACCGAAGGCATTCGGACATCGAAGGGGTCGTTCGGGGCGACCATGTTCGTTTGGTCGTACTCCTGGGCGAGGATGCTGCCAACGGTGAAAGTGGTAACGGTCGCGGTAATCGCCAAGTATCGGCCGCCTGATGTGCCCATAAGATTCGAAACATAGGGATGCAAATGTGATTTCATAAAAGTTGAGTTAGGTTCGTTGTTAGTAGTGGTGTATTTGACTTACGGGCAAGTGATGAGATCGCCCTCATTGCATCATACTAAGTGTTCGGCCCGAATATTCCCGTCGGACGATAATGTGTCGCTTCGGTAGGGTGGCTTCAGGATCCCAGCTTCTTTTGTGAATCGCGCTGGCTCGAGCGCCGGTGTGGTGGCAAGTGCCGGCTGACCGGCATATCTACGAAGTATGCCCGGAGCGCTCTATTCGCGGATTGCAACCCGCCCACAGGCGGTTAAGGCTGCGGCGCGGTCTGCCTCTCGATCAGTTGCTTAAGCGCCACCAGCTCGTTGCTGGCAGCATCCGAGACGGCCCAGTAATTGAGGTCGCGATCGGCCCAACGGAGAAGCTGATAACCTTGGCGGCTGATCGCTTTCGTAGTTTTCCCGTCACCGGTCTCAATCGGCCAGATGAAGACGTTAACTAAGTGCTTACGCCGCTGGTAAACCAAAGCGGCCACTGGTCTGTTATTAAGGTAATCGAGTCGTCCCCCAACCAGCGGAAATCCGTCGCTGGCGGGGTTAACCACTGAAGGCGCAAAATCGAGCTTGCCGTCGAACCACGGTTTGACTGTGTGTTGGTCCGAGGAGGCCACATCGGTAAGATGGTCCACCATGAGCGAGCGCACATGACTGGCGACAAGTTGTGTTGCCAGGAATGGTTCTGCATCCAGTCGTCGCAAGCCTGGCGCCAAATTCCACACAATCAGAAAGGCCACAGCGAGGGCGGCAGCCAGGCCCAGCCAGTTCCATGGCATCTCAAAGAGAAGTGTCCGGACATCTGGTTGCTTTCTGGTAACGTCGGACCCAAGTTCTGGCGCGGCACCTGGCACTGACCCGGGAATTTGATCTCGTAGCGACGCTTGAACCCGTTCACGTAAACCTGCTGGAGCCTTGTGATAAGGAGCGACCACGCCAACCGCACCAACCACCGCGTGATGTTCCTTAAAAAGCTGATCGCAAGCTGAGCATTTTTGCAGGTGCCCTTCGATCTCCCTGTTGGTGACCGGATCCAGTTCGCCATCCAGATATGCGTCGACCAGTTCGATGACTTCCTTGCAGTTCACGCTTTCTCCTTTCCAAGGCGATCACCCAGGCATTCCTTTAGTCGAGCACGGGCCCGTGCGAGTCGTGACATCACCGTGCCGGGCGGAATCTGCGCGATGTCGGCGATCTCCTTGTAGGATAATTCTTCAAGGTGACGCAACACCAGAATCTCCCGAAACTCCACCGCCAAATCCTCCATGGCCTCTCTGATGGCCTCCGCATCTTCGGTCTTCTCGAGCGTCAGCGCCGGATTTGCCGTGTCGCAGCCGGAGGTGTGTATCTCCTCGTCAAAAGTTGCAAGCTCCACCGCTCGGTTCTTTCTCAGCCATGTGTAGGCGGTGTTCCGGACAATCTTCAGGAGCCAGGCGCGCCCGTCGGAGCCGCGGAACCCGTGGAAAGACTTGAGGGCACGCAGATAGGCTTCCTGCACAATATCCTGCGCATCGTCTTCGTTACGCACCAACCATCGGGCCAGGTTATGCGCGGCGTCCAAGTGCGGCAACATCAGCGCTTCGAATGACGCAAATTCGTGCTCCTGGGACATACCTGGTCCTTCCGGCTTCTTAAGCACGAATAAGTTCACGACCTTCTTCCGCGACTGGAGATCTTCGTCCCTTAAAGGGTACTCCATTGTCAATACTGCCGCCATAGCGTTCCTCCAGCGGTCATTTCGCCCGGAGCACCCCCCACTGCGGAAGGGGGCGGCAAACCAGAGTTTCCACGCCGCGCAGCTCGCGGACGATCCCCTGCCACTGAAAACTGCACCGTGCGCGGACGTCTGAGCATTGCGAGGATATGCAGCAGGCGAGGGCGGGCTCGGGCGCGAGCATCCCGCTCGAGTTCCGGGAGGTCGTCAATCGAGATTTCCGCGACGGCTCTGGTCTGAGGGAAGCAGATTTTGCTCACACATGTTTGCATTTGTCTAAAAGAACGCTTTCGCCCCGCCCGATATTCCAATTTTTCGAGAGAAAGTTTCCATGACCCTCCGGGAATAAAGATCTGGCCAATCCGGTATGAACCAATGACGGCGCTTCCAAACAGACGCCGCAAGAACTCATCTCAAAAAGAAACACTACCATGTCCGATCGAATCATCCACGACCACAACCACGACGGCATCGACCGTCGGGGATTTCTCAAATGCATGGCCTGGGCCGGGACTGGCGCGCTTTTGGCCGTCAGTGGTGGAGTCTTACGCTCTCAAACGCTGACTCGTGCCGGAGATCTTCAAAAGCATGTGAGGCCGGGGGACTTGAGCTTTGTGCAAATCAGTGACAGCCACATTGGTTTCAGCAAAGAAGCAAACAAGAATGTTCTCTCCACCCTTCAAGCCGCCATTGACAAGATCAACGCCTTGCCGACTCCGCCAGCATTTATTCTTCACACCGGCGATTTGAGTCATCTTTCCAAACCCGAGGAATTCGATGCCCTTGATCAATTGCTCAAATCGGCCAGGACGGAGAGGATCTTCTACGTTCCCGGTGAACACGACGTCTTGACCGAAAATGGGGCGATTTATATGGAGCGATATGGAAGGGGGACCAAAGGCTCTGGCTGGCAGAGCTTTGACGTCAAGGGTGTGCATTTCATCGGACTTGTGAATGTTCTCAATCTGAAGGCTGGTGGCTTGGGCAACCTTGGGCGCGAACAGCTCGAATGGTTGGAAGACGACGTAAAGGGCCTCGCGAGCAGCACTCCCATCGTCGTCTTCGCGCACATTCCGCTGTGGACCGTATATCCCGAGTGGGGATGGGGCACCGATGACAGCGAACAGGCACTCTCCTACCTAAGGAGGTTCGGATCCGTGACAGTCCTCAACGGCCATATTCATCAGACGCTGCAAAAGATCGAAGGGAACGTGCATTTCCACACGGCTATGTCCACAGCCTTTCCGCAACCGGCTCCCGGGACGGCAGCTTCGCCCGGCCCGATGAAAGTTCCCGCCGAAAAGCTGCGAAGCGTCCTGGGTCTGGCCAGTGTCAACTATGTTCAGGGCAAACAGGCTCTGGCCATCATTGATTCGCCTCTAGAGGCGACGGCTCCTGAAACGATCGGCACTTAACCAAAAGTACGAACATGATCATGGCGAGTATCTTCAACCTTGCAGGTGCTGATCTGCTGGCAATTCTCTTCTTCGCCCTGCTATTCTTCGGGTCCAAGAAGCTCCCTGAATTGGCCCGGGCGATGGGCAGAGCCGTCAGAGACTTCACCGCGGCTCGAGAGGAGATCGAGAGAGAGCTGACTCACTCTGGCTCAAGCCCAGCTCCTGAGGTGAAATTGCCGGAGGTCAGAAACTGACTTCCCCTGAGCGCTATTCAAGACTGACGCCGTCCAGCCTTGCGCCGATTGATCGTTCCGGCGATTGCTTGTTGTGCAGGAGGAGCTGACCGGGCTCATTGCGGCGGGGGAATAATTCTCGCAATGCACGGGAGCTTGAAAACACGGAGATGGATCCAGATGAATTGCCGGCGCTTCTTTGATTTTCGTCAAATGGGCGACGAACCGAAGCCATTTCTCGATCACATCGCAGATGCGACGAGGCACAGTCTTGAGGGTGATTAAGGTTCGCCACGGTTGGCTTCACGTGCGCAGGCCAGCGCGTTCGGCGCGTGTTCTGGGCTGGGTAAATTCGGCGGGTATACGCTCATCGTGGTGACCATCTTTCCCGCATTAGCACGGCGGCCGCAACCAGCCCTGTGTCCCTAGGCATCGTGCTCGGCCTCGTGGCTTCGCAAAATGTGCTCTTCGCCATCGTCGGGATATTCCATTTGATCGAGTAGTCGGCGTCCGCGCGAGATGAACTTTTCTACGTCGATCCGCGGCCGGGCCGTCACCGCCAGCGCGGCGAGAACCCCGGCGATCGTGGCATGAACTCCGGAGAGAAGCATCGCTACCCACATACAGAACGCGAGCAACGCATATGGGAGCGGATTGCGCACTCCGAGTATGCTCGCGGCGAGGAGCGCGGCGAAGAATCCGCCCACCACCCCGAGGCTTGCAGATTACTATTTGTCGAGGTTCCTCGGACTGAAATACTCCAGGCGAGACGAACGACACCATGACCGATACCTCCCGCGATACGCCAAATGTCCTGATCTTCCCCCCGCTGATCCCGCTCTCTGTTCTGGTAGTGGGGGTTGTCCTCAATTTTTTTATGCCACTGGGCCTGCTCGCCAACGTTCAATTCCTGGGACGGATCGTGGTCGGCACCATAGCCTTCGTTGTCGGCATCGGAATGGTGATCGGCGCAAACCGCATCTTTCGTCGGATCGGTACAAACGCTCGACCGTCGCAGCCCACACTGGCGCTCGCGACCACCGGCATATTCACATGGACGCGAAATCCAATGTATGTCGGCGGTAGCCTCGCGCTCCTCGGCATCGCAATCGGTTTCGCCCTCGATTGGGTTCTACTGCTCCTGGTAGTGAGCCTGCCTCTCGTGCATTACGGCATCATCTTACGCGAGGAGCGCTATCTGGAACGCAAGTTCGGCGACGAATACCGGCGCTACAAGACGAAGGTCCCACGGTATTGGTGGCGATTCTGAGTGAGCGTCATACCATCGTACCCGAGTACCGAACTCAAGCGCATCGCGTTCTGGGCATGGTGAAATAGCAGCTCAATTCCTGCAGAGCTGCCCTCGCCCGGGCGAGGAGTTTAAGCCAGAGCCGAAAGCACTTCGAGAACTGGCTTTATTCCGTGAGATTAATATGCTGGCCCCTGTCCATTATGACGATGAGTGATAACCACCCGCCGCATTCGTGGTGGCTGCTTTCGCAGCGTCGCCGATTTGCGCCAAGCCATCACGGACTACCTCGCTCATCACAATACCTATCCCAAACCCTTCCGGTGGACAGCTTCCGCCGACTCGATCCTCGAAAAGTATTGCCTTTGCGACTCATGCTTGGAGTGACGCCCCAGGCCCTCAGGCACTACTGGAAGGCATCGGCTGCAAATTCCACGGCGGGCTTGCTCAACAATTGGGTCAGAGCGCATTTGTGGACCGGCTACCGTTCGATTGTGATGATGTGGGCTTGAATCTTGCCGTCCACAGCACCCGCGCCGAACCGACTTGTGATTGCCGCCGTCGCAATTTCGGTGGCCTCGACTAGGCGTGAGGGACCACGCGCCTCGATTTCACTACGAAGAGGCGTGCCTTGGCAGTAGGCCACGGCAGGAATACGCGGCGAGTCCGCACGACTGCGCGCAGCGAGCGTGGTGACCTCGGGCAATCGTCCGCGAGAACACGGACTCCAAGCCACAGCTCAATCCATCTTGTTCTGCTGCCAGGACTCCTCGATGGCTTCGACACCGGCTTCGGGCGTAATGTTTCCGGCGGCAATGTCTGCGGAGACATCGTTGAAGACGCGACCGGTGTCAGGTCCGAGCAACTGGTCGATGGCGATCCCGATCCACTGCGATGTGCCGATTTCCCCAGCGATCGCTTTGAGGAATGGATCCTTGATTACTTCAGCCGTTCCTTGGACCGCGGGAATGAATAGGCCTTCCGCCGCGAATTTGTTCATGATGTCCTTTGAGAGCCACACCTTCATAAAATCCGTAGTCTCTTTAGGTGCTTGCTTCGACACCAGCCACCCATCAAGGCTCGCGAACAGATCGTTGGCTTTGCCTTTACCATCCTTGACTTCAGGAAAGAAGAACCAGCCTAGCTTTTCGTTAGGAAGCCCCTTCTTGTCAGCGGAGCTTGCTCTGCCCTCGACTAAATCCCACGTGCCCATTAAATGGAAGGCCGCCTGGCCGTCGTGAAAAGTGCCGGACGCCTCCGGGAAGGTATTGGACAGGTACCCTTTCTGAAAGGGCTCCAGGGCAGTGAGCTCTTTGTAGAGCTGGAACGCCTTGAGAACGTTGGGATTTGCAAACCCGCCGTCCTTGTCTTCATAAGCGGCTTGCAATCCCTCCTTGCCTAGAACGCGCATCATGAGAAGAGCGGGGTAAAAATGCAGGGGCCACTTATCCTTGCCACCCGCGGCTATCGGCGTAATGCCAGCCGCCTTGATCTTCTTGACGGCTTCGATGAAGTCCTCCCATTGCTTGATCTGGGTCGGATCGACACCGGCCTTCTGGCACAAGTCTTTGTTATACCAAAAGACGATCGGTGCGAGATCGTTGGGCACCCCGTAGGCTTTGCCGTCAACGACGAAGTTTTGTGCGGTTGCAGGATAGAAAGTCTCGTTAAACCCTCCCTCGGCAATCTCGTTGGTAATGTCTTTGCAAATTCCCGCGGCGACCTGTTCATACATCACTCCACCGCCCCAACTATGGAACGCGCTCGGGCGATCCTTGGACTGAAGCAGCGTCGGTAATTTGGCCTTGAAAGCCTCATTCTCCAGATAGGCGAACTGCACGTCCACGCCCGGATTGGCGCTTTCGTACTTTTTGGCAGCCTCTTCCATGATGGCTACAATTTTAGGACTCGATTGAATGTGAAGGATTCTGACGACGGTTTCCGCCCGCACGGACGAACTAAGCAATCCTAGCAGGGTACAGAGTAGTGATAGTGTGAGTTTCATGGCGTTATTTCTATGGTGAAAATGCGACGTCCGATCGCAGACTTGATTTCGCGGTTTTAGGGGGTTCAGATTCGCTGTTTAGCTACCGGCTTTCGGCTCCGTGAGAAGATAGCCCGACGGCCACCCCGCTGGCAAGGACGCTCGTTAGTATCGTTGTGGAGGCCACGGTTCGCCCAGTGTGATCCGGGATCGAGCAGTCAGGGATATGATCCAGTCGATTCATATCGGTCTATCCCTTGACCGCGCCGGAGGTGAGGCCGGCAATAATATGTTTTTGTGCCGCCAGATAAAAGAGGATCGCCGGCGCCAGAGTCAGGCTGATGTAGGCGAGCACCTTGCCCCAGTCGGTTCCATATTGGCCCTGGTACTGCATGATACCCAATGGCCACGGGTAAAGAGATTCACTATTGATCATGACCAGAGGCAGCAGAAAGGCATTCCAGCTCCCAACCAAGGCCAGGACGCCGACTGTTGCCAGGACCGGTCGCGACAAAGGCAGAGTGATCTGCCAGAAATAGCGCGTGTAACTGCAGCCATCGACCACCGCCGCCTCGAGCAGTTCTTTGGGCAATTGCGAAAAGAACCCGTGCAAGATCACCACCGAAAAGCCAAGGTTAAAGGCTACCTGAGGCAGAATCACCCCCCAATAGGTATCCAGCAGCCCTAAATCGCGCACTCGAATGAAGACCGGCAAGACAGCGGTCGCGAAGGGAAAAGTGAGCCCAAGCGCCAGATAATTACCAATAAATTTTCGGCCGGCAAAATGCATGTGGGAGAGCGTGAACGCCGCCATCGAGCTGACCAGCACCGTTAGCACCGTGCTCACGAGGGCGATAATGGCCGAGTTTCCCAGCATCTGCCAAAAGCGTTGGCCGGTGAGGATCTCGACGTAATTATCGACGATCCATTCTCGGGGCAGTCCGAAAGCATTAGTACGCAAGTCTCCCGTCGTTTTAAAACCGCCGATGACCGTCGCCCACAAGGGCAGCAACACCGGGCCGGAAATCAAAAACAGTAACAGGAGCCGATAATAACGAAAAAGTCCTCTATCCATAATTAGCGAGCCTCAGATTCGCGCATGAACAGCCGCTTGTAGAAAATCATCACCAGCACGCAGATGACGAAGAGAATAACACCGACGGCGCTGCCGAAGCCGACCCTCATGCGCTTGATTCCAAAAGTATATAAGTAAGACACCGCCGAGTGGGTCGAATTCGACGGGCCACCATCCGTTAGCGGGATGATCATGTCGAAGAATTGTAGCGAGCCCAAAATGCTGAAGAACAGCGAGAGGACAATGACGTGCTTCATCATCGGCAGGACGACATGCAGGGTGGTTTGCCAGCGGCTGGCGCCATCGATTTGCGCTGCCTCGAGGATCTCACTGGAAATGCCTTGCCGGCCGGCAACAAACAACGCCATGTGGAAACCAAAATATTTCCAAATGACGACCACCAAGAGGGCCGCCATGGCCCAGCCCTTCTCGGCGAGCACTTGCGGCGCTTCGAGACCGAACCAGCTGTAAATCACGGCAACGACACCGTAGTTGCCATCATACATATAGCGCCAGATGAGGCCAGCCGCGACCTCGCCAAGGATGTATGGCAGAAAGAAAACCGCCCGGAAGAACACGCTCGAGCGCGTCCGATCCGAGATCAATAGAGCGACGCTCAACGCGAGCGGCACTTGGATGAATGCCGAGACGAGGATCACCAGCAGGTTGTTGAAAAGTGCATTGTGGAAAATGGGATCGCTTAATGCCCGAACGTAGTTCTGCAGATTGATCCACTTCGTCGGTGCCCCGTAACCGTTCCAGTTGTAAAATCCGTAATAGGCTGCTTCCACCACCGGGAAGGTCACGAATATGGTAAACAGGAGAAGTGCCGGGGGCAGAAAGAGAAGGCAGGTGTTGAGTTGGCCCGATTTTGAAAAGTCCCGCAGACGCTTGCCAATGGTTTGCTTTGCAACCGCAGGAGGCGGCGCCGTCTCATGTGTGGAAGTAAGTTCTTTGCTAATCACAAGACGTTTCAGTAGAGGTTGTAACTTGGTCGCGCATTCCACGAGGCCGGATTTTCTCGAGATCCGTGCCGGAAGCGATGTTTGGCTGAGTTTGTTCGATAAGAAGGCAGGGGGAGATGGTCTGGCATCATACGAAACGCTCCGATAGTCGTTGTATCCTCGCAGGCCAACTTACCAGATCGAGTCCATCTTGGATAGGATGTCTGGCCATGGTTTGAAGATTCGTCGGACTGATTTGTCGCGCTATTGGGTGGATTTCTGAAGAGGATTCCAAGTCGCCGATAATGGCTCGGCCAGCTTGCAGGTCGTCGCTAAGGAAACTGTTTGCCCCGAGTCGACCGATCGGATGATCGACTCCATGATGTCGAGGACGTGAAGGGCCAGATCGGCGCTGGCTCGGGGGCTGCCGCCACTGCGCACCGCGCGCGCTAAGTCCAACGCCCCCATTCCGCGACCTTCCGCGCTGCCCTCCGCCGGAAATTCTGTCCAATCGGCATCCGTTGGCGCGTCCAACCACTCGTTTGGAGAGGTCTTGTTGAGATCTTTCTTGCAGACGAACACGGAACCATCAAAGGCGTTCGGGTCGGGTAAGCGGATGACGCCCCCTGTGCCATGGACTTCCAGCTCGCGTGTCGCAATGGGTTCGTCAAAGCTGAATCTGGCAGTGGCGACCGGCCCGGAGGCAAACTCCAGCAGTGCCGAGATCTGCGTATCCACCGTGACTGCAAAAGTCTCTCCCGCACGCGGCCCGCTACCGATTGTCCGTTGATTTTGGGCTCGTCGGCCAAAGCCAGAGACCCTCTTTACGGGGCCAAAGAGCTGGACGAGCGCAGTGAGATAGTATGGGCCCATATCCAGCAAGGGCCCTCCACCTTTTTGGAAAAGAAACTCTGGATTTGGATGCCAGGCATCGGGGCCTGGATAGCCAAACGTGGCCTTGGCCGAGATCGGGGTGCCTATCCGGCCGGCCTCGATTACTCGGCGTGCCGTCTGCAAGCCCGCACCGAGGAAGGTGTCGGGAGCATTGCCCAAGTGGACTTTGTTCTCAGCAGCCGCCGCGATAATCGTCTGGCCCTCTTCGAGCGACAACGCGAACGGCTTCTCGCCATAGACATGCTTGCCTGATCGAATCGCCTGGAGCGCAACGCTAGCGTGGACCGCAGGAATGGTCAGATTTACGATCAGGTCAACGTCGGGCATCTCCAAAACCGAGTCCAGATCCGCGGAGTGTGGGACGCCGTATTTCGCCGCTTGCGCCGACGCGCGGCTCAAATTGATGTCCGCACACGCCACAACATTGACGTCTGGGAACCGGACCAGGTTCGTCAGGTATTGGTCGCTGATGTTACCGCAACCAACGACGGCAATTCCGACCGGTTCAAAAGTATTGCTCATAAATGTTTTCCCGTTGAAATCGTTTGAAAGTTATCGATTGGCGGTAAATGCCTCCGAGCCGAACTGCTTGGCAATCCAGGCTGCGGAAATTTTCGTTGATTCGAGGTTCGTCGGGGCCTCCGGCACGTCGACTTCGACAACGATCCAACCGTTAAATGATGAGGGAAGCGCGCCTAGGGCGGCGGGCAGGTCAATATCGCCCCGGCCCGGCTCAGTCCAGACGGTAAACTTTCCTCGGGTGGCCTCGTGGTAGCTGGCGCCGGCAGCTTTTGAAGACTTCACTTGATCGGCGTGAACATCCTTGAGATGCATTCCTGCGATTCGCGCGGCATAACGACCCATGATCTTGACTGGATCGACTCCGGCCCAAGTGAGATGGCCGGTATCCGGACCGAATCCCAGGATCGCGTCTGGGACGCCCTGCAGAACTGTGTCGATTTCGTTTTCCACTTCGATCGCGCTCCCAACGTGTGGGTGCAGCATTGGGCGGACTCCTTCAGCGACGATGGCGGTGGCAGCGGCGCCCACGCCATCGACGACTTTCGCCAAGAACGCCGAGTCGGCATCCGCGCCGATCGCCGGCTGTTCCACGCGAACTCCATCCACATTGGCGGCGAGGAAGACCTCTGTGTTGCCGAGTTCAGCCTGAATAGCCGCATGGCGTTTCGCGCTCTCGGCGATCTTATCCAGCGGAGTGTCACCGAACGAAGCTGCAAAGTATCCGGGCGCCGGCACAAAGCCGTAATCGGCAAGAAGAGCACGGTACTCGGAGGGTGACAAATCGGCCGGCGGATCCGCCTGAATCGCTTTGAACGGAGTGCTGGCGATCTCTGAGAAGGCCTGTCGCAGGACTGGAACAGAGAGGTCAAATCCTCTTTCAGTGAGCACCCACGGGAGCGGGTTCAAGGCGATTTTGGCGTGGCTGGTCATAGGTGGTTTTCCCAGCAGATTAGCCGGACAACCTGTCCTCAGATAGAATTTCCCAATGGCCTTTAGAACATTCGTCCGACTTTCAGGCAGTGGACGTACAGAGCGCGCCCTGGCGGACAGCGCCGCTGCCTCTGCGATTACATCATGAGCCGCAGAAAAGTCACCGGCTCTCGGCGATACTCAATCAGGTTGCTAATTCGACCGTGCTTTGCTGAGAGCGAAATGCTGCGGGGGTGGTGCCGAAGAAGCGTCGAAAGTGACGGTTAAGGTGCGCCTGGTCACAGAAGCCGATGGCGGTAGCAATTTCCGCGAGCGACAAGGGAGGATTGCGCTGACCGATGAGCCTCCGCGCATGATTTAGGCGCACGAGCAGCAGGTATTGATGCGGGGTATAGCCGGTGAGTTGACGAAACATCACCGCAAAATGGCTACGGCTCATCTTGGCCATCGAAGCCAACTCGTCCAAAGAGAGGTCTTCAGCAAAATGACTCTCCAGAAGCTCAACTGCTCGCCTGATGCCAGGCGGAACAGCCGTCTTGCGTGGTCGTTTCTTTATTGTGCCTAGCACGCGCAACGCCAAGGCGCGGGCCAGCGGCTCAAAATAAAGCGGACCATGCGGGCATTGATCCTCTGTTTCTTCCATGAGAAGCCGGCACAGGGCTTCCGTTCGCTGGTCGATGGCAAAGAAATGATGCCAATGCGCCTTGGAGACCACCTCGAAAAGTTCGACCTCCTTGGCCATCGCCTCAAAAAAACGTCGCGAGAAGCTGAAATTGACGACTAGACCCGCGGCACCTTCCCACTCTCCATAGACCGGCAGGCCCGGTGGCGACACAAAGACATTTCCCCGGTGAATGTGATGATGGTGCAAACCATGCTCGGGGACCGTGATCCACGTTTCCCCCTTTTCTGTTCTTGGCCGGTACCAAAAGGTGTAGGTGTTCTGCGCGGGAGTTACGGAGGAAGCGTTCGCGGGAAACCGGTGGATGGTGATCGTCAGCGCATCAACGCCTGATCGGTCGCTTCGCTGAACAATCAGGTCATTGACGTTTAATGCTCGGGCCATCTTTCGGCTACAGCTTCACGCGCGCAAACATAACAGCTCAATCTCGAGGCAATCAAAATCTCCCGGTTGCAGTCCTGGCAGACTCAGGAACTTCCCCTGCGCTCTCGCTCCGACTCAAGGGTCGGTCATCCTGCCTGGCCGTTGCCAATTGCTTGCTCCGCCTAGCGTGGACAATGTTGTGCTGTGCGCGGAAAACTGCCGGTGTCGTGCCGAAAACGCGGCGAAAATGACGGCTGAGGTGCGCTTGGTCGCAAAAGCCGCTCGCAGCGGCAACCTCGGCCAGTGAGAAGGCCGAGTTGCCTTGAGTGATAAGTTTGCGCGCGTGATTCAGACGTACCAAAAGCAGGTATTGGTGCGGCGTGTAACCGGTATATTCGCGAAACATGAGCGCAAAATGGCTGCGGCTCATCTGCGCCATGGTCGCAAGTTCGGCTAAAGAAATCTCGTCCACGAAATCGGACTCGAGGCGTTGGACAGCATGGCGGACGCCAGGCGGCACGGTCGCGGCACGCCATGCTCGGCCATGCTGATCGCGCACGGTGCCGAGGACCTTCAGCGCCAATGCGCGGGCGAGCGGTTCGAAGTAGAGCGGACCATTCGGACACTGTTCCTCG
This sequence comes from uncultured Verrucomicrobiae bacterium, assembly GCA_963706955.1. Taxonomy (GTDB): domain Bacteria; phylum Verrucomicrobiota; class Verrucomicrobiia; order Chthoniobacterales; family Terrimicrobiaceae; genus DASTFP01. The sequence continues at coordinate 506,310 of CAVPOC010000008.1, forward strand.
GTTTCTTCCATCAGCAGTCGGCACAACGCTTCGATACGCTGATCAATCGCAAAAAAATGGTGCCAGGGCCGTTTCGAAATAAACTCTGCCAGACCCATCTGCCCGGCAAAAGCTTCGAAAAAGCGCGAACCAAAGCTAAAGTTGGCCACGGTGCCCTCAGCCTCTTCCTGTTCGCCGTGCACAGGCAACGCAGGCGGAGAGATCAGCAAGTGATCGCGGCTGACGTGATGGTGGTCCAAGCCGAGCTCTGGAACGGTCAGCCAAGTGTGTCCTCTTTCTGCCCGCGGTCTGTACCAAAACGTGTATGCGTCTCGTTCAGGCGTGAACGAGGACCAGGCATTCGCCGGAAACCTATGGATCGTGACCGAAAGCTCTTTGACTCCCGAACGATCGCTACGGTGAATAATCAAGTCATCGACGTTTATGGGTCCGCCAATTTGACCTGATAGCTTCACGTTGAGGAACATAACAGTTCTGCGGTTTCGACGATACCTCAAAATCGCCAGTGGCCGCGTGGCTCATCGGGCAAGAAGCTGCACGTTTGCGAGGCTTTCCATTCGCCAGTGACGGTCGAGCACACGGTTTTCACCCACAACCTCAATCCGGCCCTTCGACTTGATGTCACTACTGGACGCGCCGACCATGACCTCAAACTCACCGGCTTCGACCACGCGCTGATAGGCGGCATTGGTGAAGTTGAGCATATCCACCGGGATCGAGAAGCTGACCACCGCGCGTTCTTTCGGTCGCAGGGTGACTCGCTTGAAAGCCTTCAGCTCCTTCACCGGCCGGACCAAGGATGCATACACATCGCGGAAGTAGACTTGAACGACTTCGCACCCCTCGCGCTCGCCAGTATTCTCGAGCTCGATCGCCAACTCCACGGTGCCGTCGCCGATGTCGACTTTATTCTCTTTGATGCGCAATTCGCCGTAAGTGAATTGCGTGTAGCCGAGGCCGTAGCCAAACGCGTACTTGGTGCCGAAGTGGTAGGCGATCGGTGCACCGCCGCTCTTGAGCTTATGGTTATAGTAATATGGCACTGCTCCGACGTTCTTCGGGATGGAGACGACGAGGCGCCCGCTCGGGTTTGCCTTGCCGGTTAACAGATCGGCAACGGCTTCGCCGCCTTCCTGGCCGGGCTGGAAGGCCATCAGAACCGCTGCGGCTTTCTCTTCAAGCCCATTGAGAGAATACGGGCGGCCGGAGGTTACCACGATCACGCTGGGGGTTCCGGTGGCAATGATTCGGCGCAGGAGCTCTTCCTGCACTCCTGGCAGCTGGAGGCTGTCAGTATCTGAGCCCTCGCCGACCGTCCCAGTCTGAAACAAACCGGCCAGGTCGCCTACGAAAACGATGGCGACATCGGATTGACGTGCGCACTCCACCGCGCTGTCGATCTGGGAGAGATCCTGGCTAATTGGCGAGGTTCGCTTCAGGCTTGCCGCAACGTCTGAATCGACATCACCGGGAAAGACTGGCGCTTCCGGGTTCCGCTCGGTGAGAATCTCACATCCTTTCGCGTAGCGGACATTACTTTCACCAAATCTCTCGATCAGAGCTTGCAAGGGAGTCTTCGCGTATTGGGCATCTTCCTGCATGTTGGCGACGATCAAGTGCACCGGAAAGGAGTAGCCACTAAACATCGCCAACTGATCGTCGGCGGTTGGACCTATCACCGCCAGTCTTGGGCCCCTGGTCGGGTCCAACGGGAGCACGCCTCGATTTTCCAGCAGGACGATCGACTGCAAGGCCACCTCTTTGGCGAGCTTCGTTGCGCTCTCCGCTTGAAGATTCAGCTGATCTTCGTCGGCATACGGTTTTTCAAACAGACCGAGACGGAACTTTTCGGTTAAGATGCGTCCGACGATCTCATCAATTTTTTCCTCCGTTATTTGACCACGCTTGAGCGCCTCGTGGAGATTTTCTGTGCAATCGAATGCCGGCAATTCGATGTCCAAGCCTGCATTGAAGGCGAGCGCGGCCGCCTCGGCTTTGTCGCGGGCGACCGCGTGATGGATGTGGAGCAAGCTGACGCCGCCGTAGTCCGCAACTACAAGACCGTCAAACCCCCACTGCTCGCGCAGGAGAGTCGTCAACAGGTAATGCCAGGAATGACACGGCTCATTATCGATGTCGTGATAGGCAGGCATGACCGAGCCGGCATTGGCTTGCTTCACCGCCATTTCAAAAGGGAGCAGAAAAGTGTCGCTCAGCTCCTTGATACCCAGATGCACCGGAGCATGATTGCGAGCGCCCTCGCTGAACGAATGGCCGGCATAGTGCTTTAAGGTCGCGAGCAGTTCGCGATTCTCGCCCTGCAGTCCGCGGACATAACGGGTGGCCAGAACCCCGATGAGATAAGGATCTTCTCCCATCGTTTCTTCGGTGCGTCCCCAGCGAACGTCGCGGGACACGTCGAGGACGGGGGCGAGACCTTGATGGCAACCGATCTGCTTGGCCTCCTTTCGGATCTCGCCGCCGACCATGTTCAATGAGCTCGGGATTCCAAGTCGAGCCATAGTTCAAGGCGGAAGGAAAGAGCGTCGCCCCTTTTGCCATGAGGCCGACCAGGCACTCTTCGTGAGACATGGCCGGTATGCCGAGCCGCGTCTCCTCGACAAGAAACTTCTGCAGGTTGTTGAGGGCGCGCACGCCCTCTTTGGCATCGACCGGATGGGTGCCGAGCGGTCGGGTGATCTGGCCCATCCCCGCTTTGAGCATCTCCTTGAAGGCCTCGCCGCTGGTTCTTTGCGAGAAGACATCCTCACGCATGCGATGCTCGCCGTCCGCCGAGAGGATCAGCCAATGCGAATACATTTGCGCGATCTTCTCGGTCAACGTCATCCGCCCGAGAAGATCGGAGACGCGTTCCTCTACCGGCAATCGAGAGTCTTTGTAGGGATATGTAGCCATGGATTTTAGAAAGGCTCGAATAGTCACGCCCGAGCCGAAATTTGTCGAGCCACCGGTTGAACGTGGAGCGCAGGAATGTTTGGCGCTGCTGGCGACAACGAGGTGCACGTCCTGGCGAAGCGCGAGTCGTCGCCTGTCGCCCCTGCGTCCCAGACACAGTGTCAACGATGACGTCCTGGGGAGCGCACGCGTCTCCGCGTGCCTCGTTCGGCGTCCCCGCCGAACGTTAGGGTCACGTTCAACCCTCCTGCGAAAACAAGCTACTTCGACTCGCGATACGCCTTTGGCTAAAGATCTCTTCGGCGGGACGCCGAAGAGTCACACCCGGGACGGGGATGCTCCCTGGGACATCTGCTCCCGAAACGTAAGGTGGGGCAGCTCGCAGATTTTCCTTACTCCATACTTGCCTTCAACGGCGCGTCAAAAATAACGTCCGCTCACCTTTGGAAGCATGACAGGCGTTGAGATTATCGTTGGGATTGGACTGGGCCTTACCGCCTACGTCTTGCTTCGTGCTCTAATGATGGGCTTCTTTACGGTGGCGCCGAACGAACGCGCCGTGCTGACGAGCTTTGGCCGGGCACAACGCATCGGACAAGCCACCACCCTCGAAACCCCCTTGGCAGACGACCTTCCCGAAGCTCGATCGGGAACGCTACCGTTATCCGCAGCTACAGGTGATCGGCCCGGGCGGTCCCTATTTCCGCTGGCCGTGGCAACGCGTGCACAAGGTTAATGTCGCCATCTCTACCGCCAGCATTGCCTTCGATCCGGAGAGTCCGGAAGCGAATCAGGGAGGTCTGGTGCTCGAGGCGGTTACACAGGATCAACTCAATATTGGCTTAAGCGGGCAGATTCGCTTCAGCGTGAGTGAAGGCAACCTTTATGCGTTCCTCTTCGGAGTGAAAAAACCGATTGCCCATGTGATGGGGTATTTCATTTCCGTTCTTCGGGAGCGGATCGCCAACTTCAAGGCTCCGCGAGAGGATGGCGCGCTTGTGCCGGAAGATCTCCGGTTTGAAGGCATTTCCATCAACGATCTTCGAAAAAATGTGAATCTGCTGAATGAGCAAATGGATCTCGAATGCCGGAGCTCGGCGGCACGCTACGGCATCACGCTCGACGCGTCATTGATCACCGGAATCGATCCGCCTCACCAAATCGAAAGCGCCCTCGCCGCAATCAATACCGCCCATAACGAAGTTTCTTCCGAGGTCAGCGTCGCGCAGGCGCTTGCCGATCAACGAATCGAGGAGTCCAAGCGGGCGGTGGAAATTCAAACGATGAAAGCGGAGGCGGAAGTGGAGCCGCTGAGGTGGCTCGCCGAGCAGCTGCAGTTGCTGAAGCAAAGCGGTCCCGAGGCCATTCCCGGCTACCTCCGCAATGTTCGACTCGATCTCTACAAGCGCGCTAAGCGCATCATTCTCGAGATGGGACAATGACCTTTCTGCTCGCTTTTTTCATCACCCTGATTGCGTGCCTAATTCTTGTGCCGCTGCTGACCGCTTTGGGAAAGTTCTTCTGTCTATTCGCCATCGTCCAGGAATGCGAAGCCCACGTTTTTCTGCTCTTCGGACGCGTGATTGGCGTCATCGACGAACCCGGCCTGCATCTTCTCGCCTTGAAGATCGGCCCGCATGCGCTCCTCATCCGCTTTTTCGGCGCAGTGCGCCGCGTCGACTTGCGCCTCGATCAAGAATACTTGCGCAGCGAGCCGGTCAACTCGGAGGAAGGCACACCGATGGGAATCGGTGTGTGGTACGAAATGCGCGTAGGCAATCCGCGCCGATTACCTGTTCCGCAACACTGATCCGCGCGGCTCGTTGCGCGCCAATGTTCGCAATGCCACCGTCCGCTGCCTGAGCAACATGCCTCTGCAAAATCTTCTCGAGGACCGCCACAAGATGAGCCGCCGGGTTCGGGAGGAAGTCTCGCCGAAATCAGAGGCTTGGGGGTTCCACCTGGGATCAGTTTACATCCGCAAGGTCCACTTTCGAGACGATCAGATGATCCATCAAATCGAGCAGAAAGTGGTCAATCGACTTCGACAGGTCACCTCGGCGATACGTCAACAAGGCGCCAACCAGGTGGCAGTCATCAAGAGCGGCGCGGAACGCACGGCCGCGGCCGAATTCGCGCACGCCGCCGCGGTGCGCCCGTATCTCGTCGGCAAGGCCATCCAGGAGATCGCCAAGGACAAGGAAATCCTCGAGACGGTCTTTCAGATTCTCGAAACCGAGAAAATGCTCGATGGCGATGTCGATTTGACACTCGTCCCACGCGACAGCCTGTTCGCACGCCTTCTCGCGACGCAAGGCGTTCCTCTACCAACCGCCCCCGCGCCGCAGTAGAAAAGCACGGTATTTCCCGTTACGGTTGACTCGTAATGGAGTCGGTGGCACGCAAGATCGTTCAGCGTCTGAGAGAGGCCGGTCATCAGGCCTTCTTTGCGGGAGGTTGTGTTCGTGACTCCTTAATGGGCAAAACGCCGCATGACTTCGACATTGCCACCTCTGCCCGGCCCGAAGAGGTTCAGGCGCTCTTTCCGCGAACCATTCCCGTGGGCGCGCAGTTCGGTGTCGTTCTGGTGGTTGAAGAGGGTCGGGACTACCAGGTGGCGACCTTCCGTTCCGATGGGACCTATCTCGACGGCCGCCATCCCCGAACCGTGACCTTCACCTCTCCGGAAGGAGACGCCAAGCGCCGGGATTTCACCATTAACGGCCTCTTCTACGATCCGATCGAAGGAAAAGTGCTGGACTTTGTCGGCGGGCGCGACGGACCTCGAGACCCGCACTCTGCGCGCGATCGGAAATCCCGCGGAGCGCTTCGCTGAAGATAAATTGCGCCTTCTGCGGGCGGTGCGCCTCGCCACCGTGCTCGACTTCACCATCGAGGCTGGCACTTGGAATGCACTCTGCGCCGAGGTCGAGACCATTCACGACGTCAGCGCCGAACGTGTCCGAGACGAACTGGTCAAGATTTTTGCCTCACCTCAACGGCTACGCGGATTCGACCTACTGGATGCCAGCGGATTGATGGCGGAGATCCTGCCGGAAATGCTTTCCCTAAAAGGCTGCGAACAGCCGCCGGATTTCCATCCAGAAGGCGACGTGTTCGTCCATACGCGGCTGATGCTTGCGTTCCTGCCCGACAGAGGCCTCCGTGCCTCTGGTCTTGGCAACACTCTTCCATGACCTGGGCAAGCCACCGACAATGGAACGCGACCAAACCGGACGCATCCGCTTCAGCGGGCATGAATCGGTGAGCGCGCAAATGACCGAGGAAATCATGCGGCGACTGCGTTTTTCGAATGAGGAAATCGAGGCAACCACAGCCATGGTCCAAAATCACATGGTCTTCAAGGATGTCCAAAATATGCGCGTCTCGCGCCTCAAGCGCTTCCTGGCGCGTCCAACCTTCGACGACGAGCTCGAACTGCATCGGGTCGATTGCCTGGCAAGCCACGGCAATCTTGACAACTACGAATTTCTGAAACTCCGTCGCGAAGAACTTGCCAGTGAACCACTTATCCCACCGCCACTCCTCACCGGCCATGACCTCATCGCCCTTGGGGTGGAAGCCAGGACCAAAGTTCAAGACCGTCCTCGACGCCGTCCAAGTGCGGCAGCTCGAAGGGATCCTGCGCACCCGCGAAGAGGCCATCTCCTGGGTGGAAAAGGAGTTCGCGGCCAACACCCCTGGAGTAGAGCGCCACTCGGGGTCTCGCCGGGATGTGAATCTGGCGCTTCCGAGATTTCCTCTTTCAACCCTAAAGCGGTCCTGATAGAGAAGGAAGCTGGCAGTTGAACGTTGGTTTGCTTGCCTTATATTAGTTAATCTAATATCAAAATGTCTGTCTCCTCCGCTTCCACTACGACCTCCCCAGGAATTTCGAATGCATTAATTCGCTGGATTTTTTCCTCCATCGGCAAGAAGACCGTTGTCGCAGTCACTGGCATCGTCCTGGTGCTCTTTGTCATCGGACACATGATTGGCAACATGACGGTGTTCTTTGGCCCTGATACAATTAACGCATACGCGATGCATCTTCGCGATCTGGGTCCACTACTTTGGCTGATACGGCTCTTCATGTTGACCTCGGTGGTCCTCCACATTTGGTTCACGATGCTGGTGTGGAAGGAAAATGTGGAAGCTCATCCTCAGAAGTATGCAGTTTTCGCTCCGATGAAGACGACGATCTTCGCGCGGACGATGCGCCTCACCGGTCTGATCCTCCTGGCTTTCATTGTGTTTCATCTGGCCCATTTCACGCTGCTCCTCGTCGATCCCGGCTACGCCAATTACCACACAGATCTCCATGGGAGAGAAGTGCACGATGTCTACCGAATGGTCATTGTCGGTTTCCGCAATCCGTTCGTCAGCCTTTTCTACATCGTGGCCATGGCGCTTCTGGCATTCCACCTGAGTCACGGGGTCGCGAGCTTGTTCCAGACCTTGGGCGTCACGGACCAGAGGATGCGGTTCTATTACGAGACTGGAGGGCAAATCCTGGCCTGGATCCTCTTCGTCGGATATGTCGCGATACCGGTTTCGATCCTTGTCTTTGGCTTGGGCAACGGAGTTGTAAAATGACACTCGACGCACACATGCCTCCTGGTCCGCTGGAAAGAAAATGGACGACCTACAAGAATAACGCCAAGATCATTAGCCCGGCAAACAAGCGGAAGTTCAAGCTGATCATCGTGGGAAGCGGATTAGCGGGAGGCGCAGCTGCGGCGACACTTGGCGAGCAGGGATTCAATATCGAATGTTTCTGCTATCAGGACAGCGCGCGCCGCGCCCACTCGATTGCCGCACAAGGGGGAATTAACGCGGCCAAGAACTATCAGAACGACGGCGACAGCGTCTATCGGCTCTTCTACGACACTATCAAGGGCGGAGACTTCCGCGCGCGGGAGGCGAATGTCTACCGTCTGGCGGAGGTCAGCGCCTCGATCATCGATCAGTGCGTGGCGCAAGGGGTTCCATTTGCACGCGAATACGGCGGTCTTTTGGCCAATCGTTCCTTTGGAGGCGCGCAGGTCTCACGCACATTCTATGCGCGCGGCCAGACTGGCCAGCAGCTTCTTTTGGGCGCATATCAGGCGCTTTGCGCACAGATCACCGCCGGCCAGGTGAAGATGTTCCCGCGCACCGAAATGCTCGATCTCGTCATTGTCGATGGACATGCCAAGGGCATCGTCGTTCGGGACATGGTGAGCGGCGAGATTCGCAGCCATGCCGGTGACGCAGTCCTGCTCTGCACGGGTGGTTACGGCAATGTCTTTTACCTCTCCACCAATGCCAAAGGCTGCAATGTGACCGCCACGTTCCGCGCCTACAAGCGTGGCGCATTGTTTGCCAATCCCTGTTACACCCAAATTCACCCCACTTGCATCCCGGTGGCCGGAGACTATCAATCGAAACTTACCCTGATGAGCGAGTCGCTCCGCAACGACGGCCGGGTCTGGGTTCCCAAGCGTAAGGAGGATTGCAACAAGCCTCCTCACGAAATTCCGGAGGAGGCGCGCGACTACTATCTTGAGCGTAAGTATCCAAGCTATGGAAATCTGGCGCCGCGCGATATTTCCTCCCGCAGCGCGAAGGAAGCCTGTGACGAGGGCAGAGGAATCGGTCCGGGCGGGCTTGGCGTTTACCTTGACTTCTCCGATGCGATCAAGCGCCTCGGGCGGAGTGTTGTCGAGGAGCGTTACAGCAATCTCTTCGAAATGTATGAAAACATCACCGGCGAAAATGCTTTTGAACGGCCCATGCGCATTTACCCGGCCGTCCATTACACCATGGGAGGATCGTGGGTGGACTACAATTTGATGAGCAACGTTCCCGGTCTGCACGTCATGGGCGAAGCAAACTTCTCCGACCACGGCGCCAATCGCCTCGGCGCCTCGGCACTGATGCAAGGTCTCGCCGACGGCTATTTCGTGATCCCCTATACCATCGGCAACTATCTCGCCGGCGAATTCAACAAAAAGCGTCCCCAGCCCAGCGATCCCGCATTCCAGCAAACGGAAAAGGAGGTCCGCGAACGCGTTCAGCGCCTGCTCAGTATCAATGGCACCCGAACTGTCGACAGCTTCCACCGGGAGCTTGGCCTCCTCATGTGGGACAAATGCGGGATGGCCCGCGATAAGGCTGGCCTGGAGGAAGCCATCGCCCGGATGCCCAAGCTCCGTGACGAATTCTGGTCGAATGTCAAAGTTCTTGGCGCCGGGGAAAACATCAACCAATCGCTGGAAAAGGCCGGACGGGTCGCCGATTTCCTCGAGTTCGGCGAACTGATGTGTCGCGATGCCTTAGATCGCAATGAATCGTGTGGCGGGCACTTCCGTGTCGAATATCAAACTCCGGAAGGCGAGGCGCTGCGCGATGACGAGAATTACGCCCACGTCTCCGCGTGGAAGTACGAAGGCCCAGACAAGGAACCAACGAGGATCAAAGAACCGCTCGTCTATGAAACCGTGAAACTGGCGACGAGAAGCTATAAGTAGGTTGATGGCTGAGAGTTGATGGTTGATGGACACTTCCAAAGCAGCTCATGTTTAACTTTGAAAAATTAGAAGCTTGGCAGCGAGCCGTTGATTTTGCGGATCTCGTTTACGCCACAACACGCGGCTTTCCGCGCGAGGAACTATTCGGGCTTGCGATGCAGATGCGGAGGGCTGCTGTCTCAGTGTCTTCGAATTTAGCGGAGGGAAGTTCGCGGTCCTCGCGCGTGGACTTCGCCAGATTTACCGAGATCGCTACCGGCTCACTCTTCGAGGTGATTTCACAGAGCGTTATCGCAAAGCGCCAAGGACTTCTTAGTGAAACGGATTATCTTAAGGCCTATCAAGCCGCCGAAAAGCTCGGAAGAATGTTGAGTGGGCTTCGAGGTTCGCTGCTTTCGTGATGAGCGCGTCGATCAACCATCAACAATCAACCATCAACTCTCCATGAACTTTACTTTACGCGTTTGGCGCCAGAACGGGCCCAAGGAAAGCGGACGTTTCGAAGAGTACCCCGCGCATGATATCCCCGCGGATGCTTCCTTTCTGGAGATGTTAGACATTGTCAACGAAGGGCTGATCGAAAAGAACGTTGAGCCGATCGCCTTTGATCACGATTGCCGTGAAGGCATTTGCGGAACCTGCAGTCTCACCATCAACGGAGTGCCCCATGGTCCAGGCAGGGGCACGACATGTCAGCTTTACATGCGCAAGTTCCACGATCGCGATGTGATCACGGTGGAGCCATTTCGGGCGGCGCCGTTTCCGGTATTGCGTGATCTCACCGTCGACCGCAATGCCTTCGACCGCCTCATCCAGGCGGGCGGATTTATCACCGAGCGCTGCGGTGCGGCTCCGGATGCGAATGCGCTCCCGATTCCTAAAACCATTGCCGACCTTTCCATGGACGCCGCTGCCTGCATCGGTTGCGGTGCATGCGCCGCTGCCTGCCCGAACAGCTCCGCGATGCTCTTCGTCAGCGCTAAGACTGGTCACCTTGGCTTGCTGCCCCAAGGCAAAGCCGAAAAGTACCGCCGAATTCTTAAGATGGTTCGCACCATGGACGAAGAAGGCTTTGGCAATTGCTCGAACTATTATGCATGTGAAGCTGTCTGCCCGGCCGGCATTCCGGCGGCATTTATTGCGCGGTTAAATCGTGACTACACCGTGGCCGCGGCGAGAGAATCGGTCGGCGCGACATATTAGTTTCCATCACTCCTTCGTTGCTGCGGCGGGGTAATTGCTTTACCTGATTGCCCCTGTGATCCCGGTTTCGGACACGCAAGCGAAGCAGACGAATGGCCCGCCGGCGGCCGGGTTCTCGCTATTGCACCATTCGCTCACAGTCCTGCAGGTCGCCGTCACCGTGGGGTTGCTTTGGTGGCTCTTTCATGATCCTGAGCGTCGCGGCGTGATGGCCGCGGCATTGAAGGTGGCCGATTGGCGTTGGATCATGCTGGCCATTGTCGCAGCGGGAATTTGCGAGTTCTTTGGGATCCTTCGCTGGCAGCTTTTCCTGCGCATGCTGCACATCGAAGTTGCCGCTGCGCAAAACTTCGAATTTGTTCTTCATTGGCGCATTCTTTAATCAATTTCTTCCCGGCACGACCGGCGGAGACGTCATCCGAGTTATTTTTCTTATGCAAGATCATCCGGAGAACAAGACGGAGGGATTTTAAGTGTCGCCGTGGACCGTCTGCTGGCGGTGCTGGTGTTGGTGATCATGGGGCTGCTCTTTGCCTGGATGCGTAGCGACTGGTTCGCGAGCAGTTTTGCGGTCGGCCACCTGATGAAGTGGTTCGCGATTACCCTCTTCGTGATGGCCCTCGCACTGGTGGCTTCGTTTGTTTTGACCAGCCGTCACCTGGTCACTCTGCTCCCGAGGCGTTTTCCATTTCGCAGGCAAATTATTAAGCTTTCCAGGATTTGGCAGCTCTGCCTGGAGAATCGCCGCGAAGCTCTCCTGGGGACCATCTACACGGTCCCGATGCTGTTAGCTTATTTTGCAGCCTTCTGCTTTGCTGCGAAAGCCTTCACCGACAAAGTAAGCTTCTGGGATATGACATCGATCATGCCTCTGGTGACGGCGATTTCTTCCCTGCCGATCAGCCTCAATGGAATCGGCGTGCGCGAGGCACTCTTCGAGGAATTACTGGCGGAACTCTGCGGCGTTTCACGCGGCACGGGACTCTTAATTTCCATCGCCGGAATGACCGTCTATCTACTTTGGGGATTGGTCGGCGGGTTCTTCTATCTTGGACGCATCACCCGGCGCTATCGCGCTTCCAGTGAGACGGCAGGGAAATAAATAGCCGCTGGCTCGACGCTCCACCAAAGGCCCGTTCGTCTCCCCTCGGCCATGGTAGTAAAGGTATAGCGGTCACTCAGCGCCCTCACGAAGCGTGGCGGATTGTTCCCGAAGGGATTCTCCTCGAGCAAATCGGAGACGGCAGGTGAACCCTCGAGTGAGACGCTCGAGAAAGCGCAAGAACCACGGGATTTTGCTCAGCTGTTCCTAAGGCCGCAAACCACATTTGCCAATCGAGCCGCGGCATGTAGGGAGCGACCCACGGGGGAGCGCGCCGCGGGTCGCCCGGTTTGAAACGGAAAGCATAGGCTTTCCAAGTAGCTCCGTCATCCGATCCCTGGACCAAAATTTCCCTGCGCTCCTTGGTCATGACGGCGAAAAGCCCATAGCCATTAATAGTGCGAAACGGAGCCACCGCTTGATAAGCCATCACCAGCGGCCCGAGTAAAGGCATTGGTCGACGGAACGCAGCCGCCAGCGGCACCAAGCTCAACAGAACGATCGCAAGCGCCCCCGCAAGAACAAGCTTCCTCGGGATAAAACGCGCCGGGTGGACGCGTTCACGATGGAGTTGCCGCTTTGATGAGGTCACTTGCCTCCAGACCGCATCGTCCACGCACATCAAACAGAGGACCAGCGTCAACAGATTGAAGAATCCATAATTGCCGGTAAGCGCGATCAAGAGCTGAAGCGTTGCGATGCCTCCCACCGCGAACAATCGAGCGCGTCTCGGCCCAAAAAGAAAAAAAGGCAGCACCAGTTCGATGGCAAACATCGTCCAGACGCTAATCGTCTGCCAAATGATGGGTAACTGTTGGGCATACCAGGCGGGCGGAGTCGGAAGAGGCTGCGTGAAATAGTGGTATTCAAGCGCAGTCCCATCGACCCAAGCTGGATCCCCACTCGTTAGCTTGACCACGCCGGAGGCGAAAATAAGTCGAAACAACAACCAGACGAGTAAGAAGCGTGCGGCACGTGGCGGATTGGCAGGGCTTCCCAAACGCGGAGTCAGTGGCGCCAGAAAGATGCTCATGAATCCCGCTTCGAGCAGCAGGATGTCCCACTGGTATTGATAGAACTGCTGTCCGGCAATCGTGAGCGAAAGGTAGTCGAACCATAGGAATACCAGGCAGGGCAACGGCACGAATCCAACAATCAAAGCGAGGGACGCAATAATCCCGGCACCAGACCAGGCATAGAGCGCTGTCTCGCCGGCGCCCAACCAGCAGATACTAGGAAACTGCAGGAACCCAGCCTCCCCGAGAATTTCGCGGACTCTGTCAAAAAACTCAGGGGCGGGAAGAATTCCCTTTGCTCCATTCAGTCCGGAAAGCTGAAGCAAATAGGAAGCAAACGCCAAGAGATACACCACGCCGAGCAGCCGCAGGAATAACCAACTGGAGATCGCAAATGTTGGCACTCGCACATCTGCACCCCAAAGGACTTGAGTCCCCCGGGAAAAGAGAATCCGATTCCGGGCAACCACACCATAAGCCGCGTCCGCGCTCCGGGCGAACCAAGGCTTCTCGTTGTAGAGCGAGAGAAGTGTCCGCCCGCTCCCAGAAGCCGTCGCCAGCGCTGCAAAAACCGCCGGCGCGCCCGACAATCGTTCGCCATTGGCTCCTACCCACTGGACCGCTTCATTTGATTCCTGCTCTGCGACCTCCGGGAATTCCGCAGCCGCCTCTTGGGACGTGACGTAGCGAACCCGCTCGCCAGTCGTCGCACGCCAGCGCTCGACCCACCGGGCGCAGAACTTGCAGTCGCCATCATAAATCAGGGTCGGAGGCTGCGCCATGGGCAGTCCACGCTCGGCGCTCGGCTCTGAACATTCAATGCAAAAGCTGGCGAGTGCGCCGGTCGAGCCCTCCACCTAACTTGGACGTTGAAGGTTATCCCATAAGAGCTGAGAATTGGCCCCTGTGACCTCACTTGACTGGCTCGAACGCCATCTCTCTCGTTTCGCTATTCCGCGGCTCATTCGGTATGTCGTCGCCCTCAACGCGCTCGTCTTCATCCTGCTAACCCTCGACCCGAAGTATGTCTCAGTGCTGGTCCTCGACCGCGACGCCATTCTTCAAGGTCAGGTTTGGAGACTCGTCAGTTGGATCTTCATTCCTGATACGCTTAGCCCGATCTGGGTAATTTTTTACCTGATGGTTGTTTGGTGGACAGGCGAGCTGCTTGAGGGCACTTGGGGAACATTCCGACTGAACGCCTACTATTTCTTAGGCATGTTCTTCTGCGTCGCCTCGGCGCTGATTTTCGGCGCTTCCGGCGGCAACATGTTTCTCAACCTCTCTTTATTCCTCGCAGTGGCGACACTCGCGCCGAACATGGAGATTCTTTTCCTGCTCGTCATCCCACTTAAACTGAAGTGGGTTGCCCTCATCAGCTTACTCTGGCCGGCCTACATCCTTGTGACGGGTTCGCTGCCCGTTAAGATGATCGTCATCATGTGCCTTGGCAATTACCTGATCTTTTTCGCTCCATCCATGATCAGGCGGTCGCGGGAAAATCGTCAAACCACGCAGCGGCGCGCCCGATTTGAAGCGGGCAAGGACCCTTCGCCAACTTTGCATCGCTGCGAAGCGTGCGGAATCACGGAAGCAACCGATCCCCACGCCGACTTTCGCGTGGCCAGCGATGGCAGAGAATACTGCACGCGCCATCTACCCAACGAAACCATCAAAGTCGGTTAGCTTCTCCCTGTTGGGATATCGAAGCCTTCGTTTGGGCGATGAGGTCCTCCGGCGAGTAGCCTTGCGCTCGCAGGCCTCGCAAGCTCAGGGCCGCATTACGTTTGGCCAGCCGGCGTCCATCGTTATCCAGCAGAAGAGGACAATGAAAGAAGGTCGGCGGTTGAGCCTTAAGCGCTCGATAGATCAGGATTTGCCTTGCGGTCGAGGTGAGAAGGTCCGCTCCGCGGACAACTTCGGTGACCCCCATCGCCAGATCATCAACGACAACAGCAAGCTCGTAGGCAGGTATATCATCTCGATTCCAGATAAGAAAATCCCCGAAATCGCGCGAGGCCATGCGGGTGATGGCGCCGTAGTTTCCATCGTGAAACGCGATCGACTCTCCGTCCGGAACGCGAAATCGCCAGTTGGTGCCGCGTGGTTCCAAGAGGTGCATCCCCTCCCCGACGGGTGTTCGCCATTCGATCGGAAAGATGGGCTCTTCCTCATGAGGAGCGAGAGCTGCCTCCGACACATCCCTTCGGGAGCGCAGGCAGGGATAAATGCAACCAGCATCGCGCAGTTTGCGCCAAGCGTTCAGGTAGAGCTCGCGTCTCTGGCTCTGATAAATGGGACCCTCGTGCCATTCGACTCCCAACCATTCGAGGTCTGCGATGGCGGCCTCGGCATAGCTGGGCTTGCAGCGCTGCGGATCCAGATCGTCAATCCGCAAATGGGTGAGGCCTTCGAATTGTCGCGAACGCTCGTGGGCTCTCCAGAAAGTGGCCGCATGTCCCAGATGAAGGTAGCCGGTCGGTGTCGGTGCGATCCGACCGCGATAGCCCGATCTTGGTATTGAAACACTGCCAGACAAGGAGACGCTTTTGCTCGGCCGAAATTCTAGTCAACCCGTTCGAGGATCACAGCGCCATAATCTGGAATATGCAAGGCATGGGAGCGCCCGAGCCGAGCGTCGCGGCCGCCATTGGAGTGCTCGCCCTCGTTTTCGCCAGAAATCGCAAACGCCGGCCAAGTCGAGTTCCAGAGCTCGCGGTAAGTTCCGTCAGGCAAATTGAGGTAGCCAAGGTTGTGAAATCCGGCCCATCCGCCAAAGTTGAGCACGACGAAGTAGTCACCGCGCTGACCTCGAGAAATCGCCAACAGCTGGCCATCAGCAAATCGAACATCAATCGACGCGGGACCCTTGATCGCTGGACGGGTTCGGCGCAAGTCGCAAAGAATCTTCCACCAAGCGCGAATCCGGCCGCGGTCGGCATCGGCCAGGTAGCCGTCGAGGTCGAGCGTCGTCGACGAGCCGAATTCGAACTGCTTATCCTCACCGGCTTCGGCACCCATGAAGGCCATCGGAATTCCTCGCGAAAGCAGTGTGCCGGCCGCCGCAACCTTGGCCATCCGAAAACCCTGGCCCCAACCGGCAACGTAGGCGATCCGATCGCGGACGTTTCCCACCTCATCGTGGCTCTCCGCGTAGTTGGTGACGTTATACCATTCATCGCACTCTGTCTGACTCAGCTTGAAGGCCTCCGCCAGTCGCGACATTCCAACCTGCCTTCGACAAGCGTCAACCATTCGGTCATGGAAATCGTCGCACCATTGCGTATCCATAGGGCCGCCGAAATTTGTCAGTGGCCATTCGTTGGGCAGGTGTTCGGCCATCAGAATGCAACGCGAATCGACCTCTTCCCGCAGAGCCTTCCGGATGGCATGAAGAAAGTCCCACCCGCCGCCCGAGCCTAACTCGCGCACGAAACCACTCCACGGATCCCAAGCGCTCGAGTGAACGATCGTGGCGGTATGATCGAGACGGAAACCATCCAGATGGTACTCGCGGGCAAGGTAGACAAGGTTCTGCGCGAAAAAGTGTCTGCATTGGGGTTGATCGAAATTGATCATTGCGCCCCATTGTGTGTCGCCATCGAAAAAGCTCTCTTTGGCGATCGACCAGAGGATGTTGTCCGTCGATCCCGCGTGATTGAAGACGACATCAACCAGCACGGCTAGTCCGTTCCGATGACAGGTATCCACCAGTTCTTTGAGGGCATCGGGCCCGCCGTAGCTATTTTCGATCGCGTAAAAGTAGGCCGGGTCGTATCCCCAGGAATTCTCGGTTCCGACTTCGTTAAGCGGCATCACCAGGATGGCGGTGGCACCGAGTTCGCGAAGGTAACCGCCATCACGATCAATTTCGCGCGCAACGCGCCGCAAGGGAAGTTCTTCGCCAAAGCGATTCGAAAACCGCCTCACATGAATCTGGTAAACATTCAAGTGCTCCCAACCGGGACGGCGCCAACTTGCATCTTGCCAGGCGAATTTGTCTGGTTGCACCAGTTTGGACAGGTCCTGGTTCCACGAACTCTTCACCCAGCCCGCCGCCGGGTCTTGAAGCTTTTCGGAGTCGTTGAGGAGGAATTGGTACTCGACACCGTGATAATCGGTGCGACCGAGGTTCACCTGGATCTCATTGATGGGAACACGGGCCCACCAATAAGCCCCGTCGAGCGTTGAGCGCATCTCCACCGCATTCTGCTCCCAGTTCGTCCATGGACCGATCACGCGCAGGCGAGCGGCTCCGGGCGCGTGCACGGCGAAGTGAAGGTGACCGTCTTCCGCATGTGCTCCCGGACGGCGGATGTGAAACGGTGGATTTTGGAAGATCTCGGGCGGCGGTTTAGACTCGAGCAGAGGGGAGCGTTCCAAGACGATAAAACGCTCGAGTATTCCAGGAACCTCGGGCCCTTTGACTGAATGGCGATCAATCGCCTCCCATCTCCCCCGCTCATCACGGAACTTGAGCGAAGTTACGACCTGCGAGTATGTGAAAACGGTAAGCCGCCCATCTTCTCCGACCTCTTGTGATTGAATGATGGCGGCGCGGGCCCGATTGAGCCAAACGTGAACAAAGAGCTTCCCACTAAGAGCACTCCCGGGAGGCCGCGCGACGATTGTCAGATCAAATTGCATGCTTCGCTGAGGCTCGACGTCAAAAATCGCCGAGTCACCTTCCAGAGTCCAAATCTCGGAGTCGCGCCGGATATTCACTCTGCGAATGGCTTCGCGACTCTCCCATTCCGCGTCCGCTCCGGGATTGCGGAACTGCAATCTGTATCCCAAGCCCGTGTAGAGCGCTGCCTCGTAGGTAGCCCAGCCAGATGCGTCGAGGTTGCCCTCGACATCCGCGCTGAAGTCGGAATTGTCTTGCCAATAGTGAAGCTGTGCCCTCTGTGAAAGCTCCTGCCGAAAGTGGACTAAAAGGGTCTTTTTCTGCGGGATCGCGCTGGCGATCTCAGCGGCATCGCCATGCGTCCAGATTTCGGGTCCATCTTCCGCGGACCAGAGGCGGTTGGCAAAGTCGGGCTCGAAGCCGGTAAAGTCCCTATCCACGCGCCGAATGAACTTAAAGAGAAAAAAGGACTGTTCGTCAGCCGCAAGATTCAGATCGAAAAACGGCCCGAGATCGTCTTCGCCTGCCTGCGCGATACGACGCTCCGCGCCTTTGACGGGATCCCACAAAAAAAGCTCACTGGGGCGATATCGGCTCCGAGAAATCAGATGCAGCTTAAGAGCAAGTGCCGACCGGCCCAGCGGATCGGAGGTCAAGACGCGCTGGGTGTCCTGGGCGAACCATACTTCTTCTGCAAGCGCCCCGCCCGCGCTGCGCGGAAGTTTGCGCTGATGCGCATCCTTTTCCCAGTTGCCAGGGCGGCCCGCTTCATTGAAATCGAACAACATGAAGCAGACATCGTTGAGGATTCCAGGCTCGAAACCGTAATCGAATTCGACCCAGCCGGGCCCTGCTGCGCCCGACGAGGGGTGCAAATGAAGTCTGGTCGGGGTCCCCTCACGCCAGACGTGCAAGCCAGGGTTCCTAAAGCGGGTATAAGCGTAGAAACGTGACATGCAGCAGGCTTAGCTAAGCCGAAGCTGATTGCTCAATCTCCCGGCGTCTCGCCCTGTCCAAACAGAACCCGATGAATTCCCATAGATTGCTTCAGCAGCGTCCCGACGCTTAACAAAGGCTTCGTTAGATGCAAGGAAAACTAGTCGCGCGCCGGTGTTTCAGAAGGATGGTCAAGACAAGAGAGATCGTCTTCTATGAGCCAAGGAATAGCTGCCCGATGTAATGGATCCTCTTCGCGCAAAACAAACCGACTTTGACGCTGTCGTCGTCGGATCTGGCCCGAACGGCCTCGCCGCCGCCGTGACCCTCGCGCGCGCGCAGCTTTCGGTCCTGGTGCTCGAAGCGAGCGAATCGATTGGTGGCGGAACCCGTTCCATGGAACTAACCCTGCCTGGATTTATTCACGACGTCTGCTCCGCCGTGCATCCACTCGCGGTCGGTTCGCCATTCTTTCGCGATTTGCCGCTGCGCGACCATGGACTCGAATGGATCCACCCAGAAATACCACTGGCCCATCCTCTGGGAGGAGATAGGTCTGTTTCGCTGCGGCGATCCTTGGCTGAAACCGCCGCCCTCATTGGAAAAGACGGCGCCGCTTACCGGGCTCTCATGGAACCGCTCGTCGACGACTGGTGGGGATTGACTCGTGAATTTCTGCAACCGATGATCCACCTGCCGCGGAATCCCCTCGCCTTTATCCGTTTTGGTCTGCGGGCGATTCAGCCGGCGCAATGGCTGGCCAGGCGCTTTTCCGATGAGCCCGCTCGCGCACTCTTCGCCGGATTGGCTGGGCATTCTTTTCTGTCACTGAGCGCACCGGCTTCCGCCGCCTTCGGGCTGGTGCTCGGCGCGGCTGGACACGCCGTCGGCTGGCCTTTCCCCCGTGGCGGCGCACAGAAAATCGCCAACGCTCTCGCCAGTTACCTCCAATCCCTCGGAGGCCAGATCGAAGTCGGGAGAAGAGTGACTCAACTTTCCGACTTGCCATCTTCGCGCGCGGTGCTTTTCGACCTAACGCCCCGAGCGCTTCTCACGCTTGCTGGAAACATCTTGCCCCCTCGATATCGTCACGCGCTGGAGCGCTTCCCTTACGGTTCCGGGATTTTCAAGATTGATTATGCCTTAAGCGCTCCGATTCCTTGGAGTGCCGAAGAATGCCGCCAGGCCGGGACGGTCCACGTCGGCGGAACCGCTGCTGAGATCGCCGCCGCCGAGGACACGGTTGCGAGGAGGCGCTCGATTGCACCTAATCCTTTCGTTCTCCTGGCGCAGCCGACGCTAAGTGATCCATCGCGCGCCCCGACCGGCAAGCATGTTGCCTGGGCTTACTGCCACACTCCCAGCGGATCCGTCACAGACCTGACTGAAAACATCGAGACTCAGATCGAGCGCTTTGCTCCAGGGTTCCGAGATTGCATTCTGGCACGCCACAAGATGAATGCCGTCGACCTCGAACATCACAACCCTAATCTCATCGGCGGGGCCGTAAACGGCGGCTCTCTCGATCTTAAACACCTGCTCGTCCGACCCGTCTTCAGCGCAAATCCTTACCGGACGCCGCTGCGCGGTGTCTATCTATGTTCCGCCTCGACCCCGCCCGGGGGTGGCGTCCACGGAATGTGCGGCTATCACGCGGCACGATGGGCATTGCAGGAAGTTTTTGGCCATTAGCGCGGCGCAAGGGTGTTTGCGGAGCCGGCCGCATTAGACCTTGTAGAAGTCCTCCCGAAGAATGGACTTTTATTTCTGCATCTTCTCGGCGAGCTCGTATGCGAATTTCACTTGTGAGTCGCACCTTCAGCGCTAGGTGCGTGAGGTGTGGATTCCTCGGGCGGTGCCCGAGGCTGACATGAGTCGCGCCGTTGGCGCTGGGCCTGCGCGCGACCGAGCAGGATTTCCGTCAGTCAGAAGGTGAGTCTATCGGTTAGCGCCAGGGGCGCGATTCAAGTTTAGACTGCGGCACACGCCCCAGGCAATGGCCCACACACATGCGAACTAGCGCTGAAAGCGAGATTCAAGGTATGAGAGACGTCAGCGGGCTCACTTTTTCAGGATATCGCCGCTACGGAGTGTCTAGAGCTACCAGCCCAGGCCTTGGTCATAGCAGATAGCAAGGGTTCTCCTGCTTTTTCTTGCTCCACTAAAGAACCGGCTGTCCGCGTGACTAGCTCACTGGTAATTCCCTGAGCCAACGCTTCCCTTAGATCACCGTGAGCTTCGACCTCTTATATTTGCTGCTTGGCGTGCTGCTCGTGGCGGTCGCCATGCTCGCGTCCTCCGTCAAGCGGTTGCCGCTTTCCGAAGGGATGATCTATCTGGCCGCCGGAGCCGCTTTGGGGCCACTCGGCCTCCACTTTCTGTATGTTGATCCACAAGCACACTCCGAAATACTCGAACGCGCGGCGGAGATCGCGGTCATCATCTCGCTATTCACGACCGGACTGAAATTACGCGTGTCGCTGCGTGATCCACAATGGTGGATACCTCTCGGCCTGGCTTCCGGTTCGATGGTGCTGACTGTCGGCATGATAGCGCTCGTCGGTGTGTTTGGACTTGGTCTGCCACTCGGCGGCGCGGTCCTCCTCGGTGCAATCCTCGCGCCAACCGATCCGGTTCTCGCTTCCGGCGTTCAACTCGAGGACATTCGCGACCGCAATCGACTACGCTTCAGCCTTACTGGTGAGGCGGGCCTGAACGACGGCACTGCCTTTCCGCTGGTCATGCTAGGTCTCGGGCTCTGCGGCCTTCATGATCTTGGCGCCTGGGGGTGGAAGTGGTGGACTCTTGATGTCCTCTGGGCAATTTTCGCGGGTCTCGGCGTCGGCGCGCTCTGCGGAACCCTCATCGGGCAAGGGGTCATTTACCTTCGGCGTGAACATCATGAAGGCATTGGAAGGGATGAACTGCTCGCACTCGGGCTGATCGCTCTCTCTTACGGCGCGGCGCTGCAGCTCCATGGATATGGATTTCTCGCCGTCTTTGCCGCGGGACTTACTTTGCGGTCAGTCGAACGGAAGCACACCGGGAAAGAGCCGCCACCCGAAGAGCTTGCCGTGGAGGCCGCCTTGAAGCCCGATGAAATCGCAACCCACCCAGAGAAAGGGCCTGCACACATGGCCGGCGCTATCCTAACGATCAACGAGCAACTGGAACGCGTCGTTGAAATCGCGCTCGTGCTCGTTGTCGCCGCAGCACTTTCACCGCAGTATCTCCATTTCGAAGCGACGTGGTTCATCGCGATCCTTTTCCTGGTCATCCGACCGGTTTCGGTAAGCCTCGGATTGCTCGGACAGAAGATGCCCGCATCAGAGCGTCGCCTCATCTCCTGGTTTGGCATCCGGGGGATTGGATCACTCTACTACCTGATGTTTGTGCTCAATCGCGGAGTGCCACAGGATCTGACATCACAACTGATCTCCATCACGCTGACCACTATTGCCATTTCCATCGTCGTGCATGGCATTACGGTGACGCCGCTCATGAATTGGCACCAAAAGCGTCGAAGAAGACACACTTGAGCCCGCACGAATCCGACAACTGACGCCCGGCGGCCTGCGCCGCCGTGGGATCGTTTGTGCTCCAGGGCGCGAATACCGACGAACTTCGGAGAAGCTGGTCAGAGACTTAGCTTGCGGCATCCAGGCCGGCCAAGGCCTGCGAAATATCAGTATGACAAAACTAGAACTCAAGGGCAATTGGAACGAGATCAAAGGCAAGCTCAAACAGAAGTACGGGCAGCTCACCGACGATGACCTGACCTTCGCCGAGGGCAAGGACGACGAACTACTCGGTCGTCTGCAACAACGGCTTGGCAGGACCAAGGAGGAAATCCGGAAGGAGCTCGAAGGCCTTTAAACGCAGTCCCTAGCGTTCTCTCGTAGAAAACCCTCAGGGTAAGCGGTTTCGTGTGCGCATTGACGCGCCACGGCAGCGCTGTCTATGTACTGTTACTATGAAAGCCGCTCTTGATCTTTTAAAACAAGCCGCTTGGGATTGGTTTGACGATAGCGCTCCGACCTTGGGAGCGGCCGTAGCTTATTACACCGTCTTCTCACTTGCCCCCCTCTTTGTTATTGCTGTGGCCATCGCGGGCTTGGTCTTCGGCCGGGAAGCAGCGCAAGGTCAAATTTTCGAGCAATTGCGCTTCATGATCGGAGAGACCAGTGCCGCCGCCATGGAAGACGTGGTGGAAAGTGCCAATTCAGAGCCGAAGACCGGTGTGTTCGCCACAATCGTCGGATTCGTCGCTTTAATCGTCGGCGCCTCGGGAGTCTTTGCGCAACTACAAGCTTCGCTCAATGCGATCTGGCGCGTGGAACCAAAGCCTGGACGAGGCATCTGGGGACTTATTCAGGACCGCGTTCTTTCCTTTGGCTTTATTCTCGTCGTCGGGTTCCTTCTTCTGATCTCCCTCCTTCTAACAGCGATCATCGCGTTTATAGGAGAGTGGGTTGGCGGCTTTGTGCCGGGTATTGAAACGCTCATCCAGATCCTGAATGCGATCCTCTCGTTGGTGGTGATTACGCTGCTCTTTGCAATGATTTTCAAGTTTCTGCCTGATGTGAAGATCGCCTGGCGCGATGTCTGGATCGGCGCGCTCATCACGGCTGGGCTCTTTACCGCCGGCAAAGAAGTCCTGGGCCTTTATTTAGGAAAGAGCGGAGTGGCTTCGTCGTATGGGGCGGCGGGATCGCTGATTGTCTTGCTCTTGTGGGTCTATTATTCGGCGCAAATCCTTTTTTTCGGAGCCGAGTTCACCAAGGCTTATGCAAATCAATTCGGCTCGCGTGTCACCCCAGCAGACAATGCGGTCGCGGTGTCGAAGCAGCGCTTGACCTGAGCCTACGAGAAGGGGAAAGCCCTGAGGTGTGCTCTACTTGCGACGGCAGCGCCATGACATTCTGGGGAGCGCACGCGTCCCCGCGTCCCGCGTGCCCCGTTCGACGACTCTCGCCGAACGCATTCGTCACGCCCAAATGCCCTTTGCGAAAAGAAAGTCCTTCGGTCGCAAGCGCCTTTGGCTAAAGATCCTTCGGCGGGACGCCGAAAACTCGTCACACCACGGGATTCGCCCGGGCGAATGGTCCCGCAGAAATCTGCGGAGGCCCGTAACTCAAGAGTTCCTTTCGTCGCACCTGAGCGGCGCACAGGCGCGCGAACCGAAAACAAGCTGCTTCGACTGCACGACGCCGATTCGACTAAAGACATGACCGAACGAGATAGCGGATGAGGCGAATTGTCGGGGCAGTTGTGTCAAGCGCCCAAATCAACAGGTCACAAGGGCTCACAAAATCCTTCGCAGCTCTCAGCACCCGCGGAAGCGATCATGCCATGTCAATACTCATCATGACGACGCCACCACTCGTAGGGCGGTGTCTGCGGCCATCCCGCTGGAGAATCCTCCCACTGCTCTTGCCGTCCGAACGGCGTCAGATCGAGCAGGACGAAGCTGCTGACGAGGACTTCAACGCCTCGGGCATTGGTAAAGTAGGTCTGGAAAACAGCATCGTCCTGTCGAAGGAAGACGCTCAGCCCGAAGGTTTCGCCCTCAGGAGTGGTGAGTCCGAAATCGTCATTGAAATCCGTCCCGGCAGAGGAAACCCATGGAATACTCCATCCCATCCGCCGTTTGTACGACTCGAGGTTTGCCAGCGGGGCGCGCGAGACCAAAACCAGGGAAGTGTTGCGAGCGTGCAGGTGCGCAACGGGACCCAGGTGGTCCACCACCATCGAGCAGCCTGGACAACCGGCCGCAGGCCACCCCTCAACATTTGGCGCAAACATGAAGTGATAGATAACGAGCTGGCGACGTCCGCCAAAAAGATCAAGCAAGCTCGCTTTGCCCTCGGGTCCATCAAAGACGTAGTTCTTCTCAATCCGGAACATCGGAAGGCGCCGCCGCTCAGCCGCAAGGGCATCGCGCGCGCGAGTGGCTGCCTTCTCCTTCACCAACAATTGGTCTCGAGCTCGCTGCCACTCCTCCCGCGAGACGATCGGCGGATGGCTCATCAGTTTCTCGTCGTGTGATTCTGTAACCTGCATGAATTCTCCTTGATGCTCTTTATCTCCTGACGAACAACTTTACTCCAAAAGGACAACGGATGCAGCTGTCCGCTCGGATGAACTCCGCATCGTTTGAGCCTATCCGGTCCCGGTCGGCCGGGCCTGATAGCTGGCCATTCCAGCCCGCGGACACGCGAGATGACAGGTAGAGGACGAAGCGTGCCCCGCTCAGATATCTTGAGATCCGCAAACCTACCCTAAGGTCCGGCGATGTTCTGCCACTTGATGAGTATGGAGCAAATGTAGATTTCCGGGGCCGGATGAGGTTGCCTAAGAGACTGTTGAAAAACTCACGCCTGTCACGCGCGAGCTCTTTGGGGTAGATATCGGTGAAGCGACGAGGGAGCATCCCCTGAAGGGGCTGTAACTGAGGAGCGACGCGGAGGTGCCCAAAGAGTTCGCGCCCTCCGGTTGCGCTAATTTTCGGCCCTCGCGGTGTCGCCAAGCTTGTCCGTAGCACTGCGGCTTGCGGGGAGATGGGGTCCCCGCAACCCCATCAAGCCTGCGCTTGGCTCTTTGCGATCTTCCGAAAATTGGCAGCAACGTGGCATACGTGAGTTTTTCAACAGTCTCCTAAGCAGGACGAGCTTGGCTTATCGCCAAAGGATGACGCGATGCAGGGGCAACCGAGTCTTCTTCGGTGGATCTCCCTTGGCGTAGCCAACGGGAACGACAAGAATCGGTTCCCACGAACGTGGCAAGTCAAGTGCACGCCGCAATCTCCCTGCATCGAAGCCTTCCATCGGCACCGTTCCCAAGCCCGCCGCCTCCGCCGCCAGCATGAAATTCATCGAGCAAAGCATGACCTGTTTCGCGAGCCAAAAGCGCTTGTGGACTGCCATCATCTGCGGAATCGGAACGAGCCGCCTTGCAAGCGGGATTAGGGCTGCTTTCCAAAGCCAATTGATGCCGAGGGGTCCCTGTTTAAACATTAGGCGCACAATCTTACGCAGAAAGTTGGCGTAATCGGGAGTAATCGCACCAGCTGCAAGATCGTGGCTCAAAGTCTCCTCGAGTCGGTCGAATGCGAGATGGTCTCCCGCGAAGACGATCACGATGGGCGCCTCTGCTATCGATTCTTGATTGAGGCATGCCCGTCTGATCCGCGAGCGGACGCGGGGATCGGCGACGACAACGAAACGCGTCGGCTGGAGGTTATACCCACTGGGTGCCCATTGTGCGATGCGCAGCAAACGTTCGATTAGGTCGTGCTCAAGCGGTTGCTGTAAAAAGTGGCGAGTCGCACGACGCTTCTGAGCCAACTCTTCAAATCGAGCGAGCATAGGTCTCGCTTCGTAGGAAGGAGAGTCCTCGCTCATGAACTCAAAGAAGTCATGGCATGAATAGTAATCAGCCGATTGATGGTCCTCAAGACCGACTGAATGGCCCACGACGTCGCACCAACAAATTCCTTTAGGAGGACGATTTTTTGCAGTCGGTGCAAACGAACCCGTTTTGACGTCTGCAGCTAACCTGCAGTGAGCTTTTCTCAGCGAGCACAGTCCGTAGCAGGAGCTCGCCAACGAAGGCGACTCGGCGGTCGGGAGTTGTCCTGGCAGAGACGCTTTCGGCACGCTGCTCAAGGTGTTAGTGAATCGGTGACACCAAGGGACAAAGTGGGCATTAGGCTCAATTCATTGGTGAGGATTAAATGCGCAGAAGGATTGTTTTGCGCGACTGCCTGATCTTAAGCCGCGACTCTTCGTTGGCCAGCACGCGCGCGAGTGCCAAGACACTAAAGAGCCGAACCACGCGTCTGAAGGACAAACCCTGTGGACGACCATCCCCCGAGGATGAGGTCTCAGACTGATCCCAAGAAAGCGCTAGGAATTGCCCGCGGCCACGCCTTTCTCGACACCGACCTCAGGATGTTTCATGGGATTTTGAGGCCTTTCGCTCCGGCCTGGGTTAATTCGATTCTTGGCTGATCGCTCTCTTCCATAAAACTTGCGCACGGCCAAGATAGTCAACCCACCGGAGGTCGCGGCACCGGCACTGGCCAGCGCGACCGTCGCAAAACAAAATGGACACATGGTGACGGGTTCCTCTTAGCTCAGTATCGCCGATGATATCCAAGGCCCGCACCCCTTGAGGCTGACTCGGGTAATCGCGGTTTTCTTGATCATGGCTAAGGTTTACGGCTTCGATTCTTCGACGAACAACGCCTGTGAAAAAGGACACCGCTCTTAAAAAATCAAAAGGGTCACTTTCGCCTCCACCGGAAAACCGAAGGCCGTGAAGCGGAAACGGCGCCGCGCTCAGCTCCGAACCGGATCCATCGTGAAAGCGGATATCCGAGGCGTTGCCAAGTAAGTCGGCCAGGCCGTAGTGCCGTTTAGGAACGGCCATACGTAGACGGCGCGCGGGCTGGCGACGATCACTTCGTTGGCAACATAGTTGTCGGTGGTGCCTGGAAGATAGCCTTCCGGCCCGAGAATCTCCTGCATGGTAGGTTCAGAAAAGTCCCGACAATATCGATTGTCCGTTGACAGTGTCAACTAACGAGAGGATAGAAGACTTTGTCAACCAATCTCTCTGCCATGCAACTTCAACTAGTTTCTCGTTCGTGCAAGTTCACGTTCCTTTGCGAGCCGAAAGCAGTTTCGCTCGCGGGAGGAAAGCGCGCGACCGGATCGGCGCTCTCCTCCTCTCACTGATTGCGACCGCTTCCGTGAAACTGGCGGCGTCGCCGACGCTCCCACGAATACCGCATCTGCCGCTGACTCGTCTACTCCTCGCCCTAATCACGTCGTGCCACCACGCAAACTCGTTCGCATTCCCACAAACACCGCCCGTCTTAGGGGCGACCACACCTAACATTCACACACATACACCATGAAAGATATGAACGCTCCGCAGCCGTGGATTGCCACGGACCAAGTTACCAAGCTTCTTAACGAACTCTATGCCGACGCGGAGCGAAACGATCCTCTTGCCCGTCGAGCGGCCATAGAAACCGCGTCGGATGGCGATTCCGTGCTGGGATTCTACCGATCGATGCGCATGGCCTACATGGCCATCGGCTGGGAATTTGGCAAACTGCTCTACGGCCTCGCCCGCTCGATCCGGGCGGAAACCATCGTCGAGTTTGGCACTTCGTTTGGCATTTCGACCATTTTTCTCGCCTCCGCGATCAGGGACAACGGCGCCGGCCGAGTGATTACCACCGAATTCGAGCCTGCCAAAGCGGAACGAGCCAGGGAGAATCTCGCCGCAGCCGGAGTCGAAGAATGGGTGGAGCTTCGCATCGGCGACGCCCGCGAGACGTTGTCGGATTCACCCCGAGAGATCGACATGATCTTTCTCGACGGCGCCAAGGAACTTTACATTGACGTGCTCAAGCTCCTCGAACCGCACCTGCGCGCTGGAGGCATCGTCGCCAGCGACAACACCGATCACGACGGTCTGGAGCCGTTCCTCAGCCATGTCCGCCATCCATCCAACGGCTACATCTCGTCGGCGATTTTCACGAGCGGTCCTCGTGGCAAAGCCCACGAGATTTCAATCCACTGCTGAGTTCAATGTTAAGTCTTGCGACTGTGAGTTTTAAGTAAGCCACCTCGCGCAGGCTTAAAACTTCAATCTCAACACTTAAAACTCATTGAGTGGAGGCGAGGGGGAATTGAACCCGTGCGGAGCCACACCAACCCCGCTATTTGATGCCGTGTCAAAATAAACTAATCTTGCGCGTCGTTGAGCGGAGTTTGTCCGGACGAAGTTTGCCGCAGATTGTCATCGATTTCGGGGTTTCTGCAATCCGGATGCCGACCGCTGCCGACGGTGAGGAGCGTTCCATCAAAGATACGCAGATTACAAGCTTGGCTCAACACCGACGATCAGCGCGGGTTCGTAATAGGCGCCCTTAAGGCTCACGGGTTCGATTCCGCCTTATCCAAGTCTGGATCGCGCACAGCTTGCCGGTGTGGCAAGGTCTATGCATTCCCTTCAGATCAGATTCGAGCAGGAGTCCAATTCCTTCAATGCAACCGTATCGCTAACCCAAGACCATTGTATATCCTTTGATTGGACTAAGAGCGCTTGAATTTCCGGAATTCCCAGATTTTCCTTAGTGACAACGGCTGCGCCGCTATCGATAACCGCATCCACCGTTTCTCCCTTCATTTTGGCAACCAGCGCCCGCACAGCATCACGGCCCATCTTCCTGGGATTCTGGGCGACGAGTGCTTGAATCTCACCTCTTTTCAAGCCTTCCACGAGTCCCGGCGACGTGTCGAAACCGACGAACTTCTTGCTGCGCGTCAGGTTATTCTGCTTGAGCGCGAGCAACATGCCCAAAGTGCTCGGTTCGTTTGAACAGAAAATTCCGTCCGCCTCCTTGAGCTTGTCCAGCATCTTCAACGCGGTTGAGTGTGCTTCGCTAATGGTTGTGCCGGAGTAGCGATTGTCGAGAATAACCTGAATGTCGGGAAATTTCTTGATCTCTTCGAGGAAGCCCGCCTCCCGCTGACCGGTGCTAGCCGCACCTTCTTTATAGCGAAAGAGCACCACCTTGCCTTTGCCGTCTAAAAGCTTTCCCAACTGCTCGCCAGCCATTTCTCCAGCCCGGTGGTTGTTGGTCGATACCGTGCAGACAAAGTCCTTGAGGGGCTTCCCCTCGAACGCCGAATCCATAATCACCACAGGGATTCCCTTTTGCATGGCAGCGGCGACTGAACGTCTGAGTGCCGTGTCATCAATCGGCGCCAGAACAATGCCGCCCACTCCCTCGGAAACGAACTGCTCAAAGATTTGGATCTGCTGTGCGGGGTCGTCTTCCTTTAGAGA
This sequence comes from uncultured Verrucomicrobiae bacterium, assembly GCA_963706955.1. Taxonomy (GTDB): domain Bacteria; phylum Verrucomicrobiota; class Verrucomicrobiia; order Chthoniobacterales; family Terrimicrobiaceae; genus DASTFP01. The sequence continues at coordinate 535,491 of CAVPOC010000008.1, forward strand.
GCCCTTCCATATCATCTCCGCGCCAGCCTCTTTTGCCCCTTCACGCGCTCCTCCTTCAACCGCTTTCCAAAACCAGTGCGTCGTGCTCTTGGGAATTACAGCGATTGGACTCAATGGGAGAAGAATTTATAGAGGATAGGACTGAGTTTCGAGACTGTCCATGTTCTTGTGAGCCAAGCTTTGGCGGCCCGCGAAATGATCAGTCCAGGCCAAGTTCTGTTCCTCGCAGCGCAAAGCCGAGCCTGAAGACCGGATCATTCGTAGCCCGCTGGACGATGATGCAACCTCACGCGCTTCGCGGCGCTACTTCAGCATTTTCTACGACAAGTTGCCCCCTCTCGGTGCTCCCATTTTCTTGATGTTAGTTGTTCGGTTCTTCTCCGAATCATTCAGGCTGCGAGCAATTCTCTTTTGAGTGCTATTGGCGCGGCCTCTCTTGGTTCGACATGAAAGGATGGAACGCCTGAAACACTCTCCTTGAAGCTTCCTGCACCGTTGATCGAGAGCCGACGGGCTAGAAGCAGGCTCGTGAAGAACAGAACTGCTGCTCCAAGCAAGGTATGACTTGTTCCAGCTATTGCCCCAGCCGAACCCCAGAGCACCCCTCCAAGTGCCATCGCCCCCTGCGAGATCATTATCACTGTGGCGTTCATGCGCCCTCGCGCCCAGGTCGGCATGGCGCGCTGCGCGGCCACCCAAAGTTCGGAAGCCGACATCGTCCATGCCACGCCGGCAAGCGCCGCAATAACAAAGAATGCCTCCGTCTGGCGAACAAACGCCATTAACACGTAAACCAAGATAAGCAGCAAATTCGCCAAGAAGGTGAGGCAATCAGGCGTCAAACGAGCTCTCAGCCACGGAACAGCGAACACCGCTCCGACAACCGATCCAGCTCCCAGGCTAGTGAACAACAGCCCCAAACTAGACGAACTGAGGTGCAGCACTCTCAAGCCCACCACCGGCATCAATGCCGGAATTACTGAGACGAACAGAGCAAACAGGAAATTTCGGGCCAACACGACCTGAAACCCAGGCGCGTTTCGAACGTAGCGAATTACTGTTCCGAAAGATTGGAAAAAGGTCTCCGACGGAAGCTTTGCCGGCCGGGGTGGTTGTTTCCATTGCCAAGTTGCCACCACGACCAGGAGGAAGCAGGCGGCATTTAGGGCAAAGACAAAACTCGCTCCGGCGACCCAGACTAACAAACCGCCGAGCGCTGGACCAATAATTCCCGCGATGCTGAATTGTAAACTCCCCAAGATCGCTGCGGACGGCAACTCCGCGTCGGAGACGATTTGGCGCACGATCGACGTCCAGGCCGGTGCGTTAATAGCAAATCCGACGCCGATGAGAAATACGTAACCCAGGATCAGGTAAGGATTGAGTAGATGGATCCAACCAAGCACTGCTAAAGCGGAGGCTGTGGCTGCCATGCAGACATTGATCGTGCAGACCAGCTTCTGACGATCGACCCTATCGGCGAGGGCGCCGGCGGGCAGTGTGAACAGAAAGAAAGCCAGCGACGCCACGGTCGACATCAGCGAAAGCAATAGGGGAGACCCCGTAGAAATATTCATCATCCAGGTCGCTGCGTTGTCGTGAGCGACCACGCCGGTCCCAGAGATGACCGCGGCAATCCAGAGTTTCCTGAATGCCGGGTTTTGAAGTGCCGCCCAAGTGGAGTTCGTAGTCATGATCGGAGATGAGAGTCTTCATCCGTTACAAACGCGGTGGGGTTGCAGAGTTTCAGGAATTTTGTTCCTAAAGATGCTTTCAGCCGATATTGTCGGTAAAAGACCCAATTCTTCGTGAAACGCGACAATGGTCCGCCAGCGGAGGGCGCAGCGAGCTTTCACACCACGCGCTGGACGATGGTCATGAGGGCGGCGCAAAGTCAGGCGCAAGGGGGGCAGTCCGCTTTAGCCGAGTTGTGCCGGCTCTATTGGTATCCGCTCTACATTTTCGCTCGGCGCCGCGGGTATTCTCCGGATGACGCGCAGGACTTGACCCAAGGTTTTTTCCTGCACCTGCTGGAACGCCGGGCGCTTAGGGGCGTTGACCGGCTCAAGGGTAAATTCCGGTCGTTCTTGCTCGCCTCTTTTCAGAATCACCTCTCCCATGCAGTCGACCGTGCCCACCGCCTCAAAAGAGGAGGCGGCAACGAATTCGTCCACCTGGATGCACAAGAGGCCGAAGAACGCTACCAACGCGAGCCGGTCGAGTTTTTGACAGCAGAAAAAATCTTCGATGCCCGCTGGGCGATGACGCTCCTGGGAGAAGCGTTGAAACAACTCCGCCAGGAGTACGCCACCGCGGGAAAGATCTCCATGTTCGAAGCGCTAAAAGTTTTCCTAGATCCTAATAACAGCGTCGCTCCGCCCTCGTACGAGGAGGTGGCGAATCGGCTTGAGCTCAGCATCGGCGGGGTCAAGACACTCATCCACAGGTTGCGAAAGCGGTACACCGCGCTGTTGCGAGAGGAGGTCGGTCGCACGGTGGTAGATCCGACAGAGATCGACGAGGAGATTCATGCGCTTTGCGACGCGCTGGTTGCATCCGAGGGGCGATTAGGCCCATGAAAACAGACGCCAGACGCGTCTGCCCGTGTTGCGGAAACGAATTTCCCGGAGCAGTGGAGTTCTGTCCAGTGTGCATGCTCCATGGAGCGCTCACTAAAAGTGGGTTCGAATCCGGCGAGTCTTTTGCTGAACAAGACCGCGGTGAATCAACACCCACGCGCGTATCGCATCGGTTCGAGCATTATGAGCTGATGTCCGACAAGGATGGAAAACCGGTCGAGTTGGGTCGCGGTGCGATGGGGGTCACTTACAAAGCGTTCGATGTCGATCTTCGATGTCCCGTGACCTTGAAAGTCATCAACGAGAAATACCTCGGTGACGAGTCAGGTTGCCTTCGTTTCTTGCGCGAAGCACGTGCGGCGGCCAGCGTGCGCCACCCGAACGTTGCCTCGGTCTTCCACTTGGGCAAGCGGGGCAAGAACTATTTCTACGCGATGGAGTTTTTGGAGGGGGAAACGCTCGAGAAACTCGTCAGACGCACGGGCCGGCTTGAGGTAAAGCTGACGCTGGACATTGCGGCGCAGGTCGCCGCGGGTCTGGCTGCCGTGCACAAGAAGGGCCTCGTTCACCGGGACATCAAACCGAGCAATATCATGGTGAACTTCGAGGATGACGGGACAGTGACCGCAAAGATCATCGACCTGGGCCTGGCAAAGACGGTCAATGAACCAGGTGCTCAGACTGCGATTTCAATACCCGGAGGCTTTGCCGGGACACCGGAGTTCGCCAGCCCCGAGCAATTTGCAGGAGTCGGCGTGGACATCCGTTCGGATCTCTACTCTCTAGGCGTGGCGCTCTGGAAGATGGTGACCGGCCATGCATTGTTTAGCGGCTCTCCTGCTGAGCTGATGTATCAGCATCAGCACGCACAACTCCCGCTTAGACAACTCGAAGATGTCCCGCAGCCGGTGGTTGTTCTACTCGAAATACTTTTGGAGAAGGACCCTGGGCGGCGTTTGCAGAACCCGGCCGAGCTCTCTAAATTGATACCGACGATAAGAGACGCGATCGACTCACGGCGTAGAGTCTCTCGCCAGAGCTTCCAGAAGACGGCCATTGCCAATTTGCGCCTCGGAACTCGCATACCGCGAGCGAGACGAGGACCAAAAAAAATTTCCGTAGCCAGATTGCCCGTAACAGGGAGCGATTTGTTTGGTCGAGAGGAGGATATCGCTTTCCTAGATGCTGCATGGGCAAACCAAGATGTAAATATCGTTACCATAGTCGCCTGGGCTGGCATGGGGAAGTCTACGCTGGTTAATCATTGGCTTGGAAGGATGGCGGCTGAACATTATCGATCCGCGCAGCTCGTTTTCGGCTGGTCCTTTTACCTGCAGGGTAGCAGTGGGGGCACTTCGTCGGCAGATCAATTTCTTGAGGCTGCTCTCACTTGGTTCGGTGACCCAGATCCACGGATCGGAACGGCGTGGGAGAAGGGCGAGAGATTGGCGAAACTGGTCTCACATCGTCGAACGCTACTGGTTCTGGATGGCCTCGAGCCGCTCCAAAATCCGCCTGGTCCACAAGAAGGACGCCTACGCGATCCTTCCCTTCAGGCGCTCTTGCGCGAGCTTGCTGCCTTCAATTCGGGGCTTTGTGTAATTACCACCCGGCTGCCCATTGCGGACGTTGCAGATCACGAGCGCAGTTCAGCTCCGCGGCGTGACCTGGAGCAACTATCCAGCGATGCCGGTGCAAAGCTGCTGGGAGCGCTGGGCGTCAAGGGCGATCAAGCGGAGCTGCGAAGTGCCAGCGACGAATTCAGTGGCCATTGTCTCGCGCTGACGCTTCTTGGCAGTTATCTGACAGATGCCTACAGCGGATCCATTCGTTGCCGCAAGGAAGTGTCAGAACATCTTTCTCATGACGTCCGACAGGGAGTTCATGCTCGGAAAGTAATGGAATCTTACCAAGCCTGGCTTGGCGAGGGACCGGAGCTATCGGTTCTTCGCATGTTAGGTCTGTTCGATCGACCGGCTGACGAAAAGGCGCTTGAAGCTCTGTTGAAACCACCCGCTATTCCGGGCCTTACAGAGTCGTTGACGGATTTGAGCTCAAGCGAGTGGCAAATGATTCTTGCCAGGTTAAGAAGGGCAAAGCTCCTCCTGGGAGAAGATCCGCACAATCCTGGACATCTCGATGCTCATCCTCTTGTCCGTGAATACTTTGGTGAACAGCTCCGGGATCGCCAAGCGGAGGCCTGGAAGGAATGTAACAGGCGGCTGTATCACTATTATCGAACGCTTGCGCCGCAGCTGCCGAATAGCTTCAGGGAGATGGAGCCACTTTTCTTAGCCGTCATCTGCGGCTGCAACGCCGGTCTGTTTCGGGAAGCGCTGCATGAAGTTTACATTCCCCGGATTCAGCGAGGCAATGCCTACTTTGTGGCCAACGTTCTTGGAGCCAGAGGAGCATTGCTCTCGGCTTTGGTTCATTTCTTTGAAAGTGGACGCTGGAGTTCACCCGTGAAAGTGGGTGTCGAGGCGCAGCGTCTCACCGCGGAAGATCAGCTTTTCATCCTCATGCAGGCAGGGCTTTATCTATCGTCTACGCGAGGGTTCGCCGCACCAGAGCCACGAATCTGTTACGAGCGCGCGGCGCCTTTGTGTCATTCTCTTAATCGTCCCCTGCTCCTGTATTCCGCGCTGATGGGACAGTGGCGCTATCTCTACATCGCCGACAAGCTGAGTGCAGCGCTGGGGGTCGCACAACGAGTCCGTTCGTTGGCAATGGAGCAAAACAACTCCGCGGTAATGATTGGAGCCTGTCAGGCTTTGGTATCGACGCTCTACTATTTGGGCGAGTTCGAGACCGCGCGACAATATGCGATGCACGGTGTTCAGATATGGCGGTCGGGGGGCGTACAGTATAATGCAGAAGACCTCGACGCTCCCGCCGTCGTTTGTTTGTCCTATGAGGCGCTGTGCCAGTGGCATTTCGGAGAGACCGCCTCTTCTCACGCGACCATGGCAGAAGCAATCTCACTAGCGAAGGAGTTGAATGAGACGAACTCATTAGCCGTGGCACTTCATTTTGCTGCCTTTCTCGCCCGCTATGAAGGCAATCCTGCTGAAGTGGAACACGTGACATCGGAGTTAATTGAGTTGTCCACACGCCAGAATTTTGCGTTTTGGCTGGCTTGCGGAGCAATTTCCCATGGCTGGGCGCGTAGCGCCTTGGGTGACACAGCTCAAGGTATCGCGTGGATCGAGGACGGAATCCGAGAATATCGGGCAACCGGCTCGGTTTTGATGTTGCCGGATTCGCTCGTGCTAAAGGCTGAGGCTTTGCACCTTGCGAATCGTACGTCCGAGGCTCTTGCGGCGATAGCAGAGGCGGAGACAGTTGCCAACAGAACTGAAGGGCGGGAGTGTTTTGCCGAACTGCATCGGCTCCGCGGCGTGTTTCTTGTGGCTGTGGGTGCCGACGAGACCCAAATTGAGGCTTCGTTCTGCGAAGCCATCCGCACCGCACAAGAGCAAAAGTCGACTTCACTGGCGAAACGCGCGGAAGCCACGTATACAGAATATCGCAGTCGAAAAGCAGAGCGTTAGAGAAGCACGGGTTTCCGACCGCCTGCTTCCTAAAGCTTCCGGCAGCTCCCTGCCTTTCGTTCCACACTCCGCCCGCGAAATCCTTTTTGAATGCCGGGGTTCGCAGTGCCATCCAAGTGGAGTTCGTGCGCATGAATGGAGATGAGGGTCGTCACCCACGTTACAAAGGCGGTGGGTCCAGACTTTCAGGAATTGTGTTCGTAAACATGCTTTCGCCCGCTATTGTTGGCTAAAGACCCAAGTTCTTCGTGAGACGCGACCATCGTCCACCAGGGGAGGGCGCGATGGCGAACGATCGTCAGGAGGGGGATTTTGCTTTAGCGGATATCGACGAGGAGATTCATGCTCTTTGCGACGCCCTCATGCATCCGGCGGTTAGACCCATGAAAACGTCATGACAGACGCGTCTGCCCGAGTTGCGGTAGTGAACTTTCCGGGACACTGGCATTCTGTCGCGAAAGGCGCGAAGGCAGCGTCGAAAAAGGGGGTCAGTCATGGTTTATTGATAGCTATAAGGAGTTGGCTCCGAAGTCTGGTCTGCAAGCCGCCAGCCTTGAGTAGTCGGGCTTGCCTGATGAGGCGGCAACAGTGGGATCGATCTCCCATGGCCAGGGTGTCGCGAATCCAGTCAAGGCGCATAACGGTGTGGCTTTGCACAAGCTCGGCGAGGACGGCCTTTCTCCAATCGCCCTTTGGAGCGCCACGAAGTTGCGTGAGCGAGATACCCAGCTTGCGGCATCCGGCCGAAATGATCCTCTGAGCCTTCTCAAGGCCATGATCCTTGATTTCGGCTCCATGGTAACCGTCCTCCCGACGCCGGGTCCCGGGTGTTGTCTTCCTTGCCAGCAAGCCAAGCATTTTCTCGCGAAATGCCTGTGATCCAAAAAGCCAGCCTCGTCGCAAAGCGCTCTGGATGGCCAGCTCGGCTCTTGCCTCTTCCTCGGAAAACGACAGGCCGGCCATCGAGGGTTTGCGCCAGTCCACGCGCCTTTCCAGCATTCTAAGAAACTCGCGGCGGCCGGCGGCACTATCCTTGCAGCCCGTCACCGAGAATCCCATCGCGGTCTCCATCCACGGCGGTCGCTTGCTCGGCCAGCCGAGATAGGCCCGCAGGCTGCTCCAGGCAAAAGCTTCCAGCCCGTCAGGATCGCCGACCAATCTGCTTCGCACCGGGTTGAGGTGGATATAGTCCAGTAAAGCCCAAAAGCAGTTTCCGGGCTCCACCAGGATCGCTTTGTAGCGCCCACCAAAAAGGTGACCCCACCACCGATGTCGGGTGTTGATTCGCCTGGTATAGGCGTTCTGCAGCCAGCCCATCCCTCGGGAGAGATTGGCTTCGGGCGTTTCCAGCAGCAGGTGATAGTGGTTGCGCATGAGCACCCAGGCGTGAACCCGGAAGCCAGAACGCCCGCAGCCCTCTCCCAGTGTCCGCACGAAGGTATCTCGGTCTTCGTCATCCTTAACAATCGGCTCCCTTCTGTCCCCGCGCGCCATCACATGATAGATGGCCCCAGGAAACTCGATCCGAATCTGCCGCGCCATCGCCGACGACTATCGACCGCTTGCTCGCAAAATGTCAAGAAACCATGACTGACCCGTTTTCGTTGACCCGTTTTCGTTAAACACCGTTTTCGGAAACAGATTGACAATTTCCGTGCCGTCCTCAGTCTCGGCGAAGTTACCGGGCCAAGGTCATGAGTACAGTCAGTCGTCCGCCGGAGCCACCGTTCAACGCGGCGGAATTGACCATGCTCGCCCATCTGTATCGAGGCGAGATGTACCGCAGCAAGGTCTGGCGCACGCGACTGGACGCGACGACCAACTGGGCTGTAGTGACCACCGGCGTGGCGGTCTCGGTTGCCTTTAGTAGCCCCGGGAGTTCACCTCTCCCTCTCGTTCTGGTCGTGCTGTTGGATCTGGTGTTCCTTGCCATGGAAGCCCGTCGCTATCGGTATTTCGACATCTGGCGCACGCGCGTGCGCATGATGGAAGTTTCCATGTACAGCCCACTTCTCCGGCTCAAAGGGGTTCGCGTTGACGACGGCTGGAACGAGGCACTGGCTCTCGACTACGAGGAGCCTCACTTTAACATCAGCATGTGGGAAGCATTGGGACGCCGCTTGCGACGCAACTACTCTTTCCTGTTTTTGATTCAAGGGGTGAGCTACGTTGCCAAAATATGCATTCACCCAACGCCGGTCACGGCGCTCGAGCAACTGTGGGCGCGCGCGGCAGTTGGCCCGGTTCCTGGCGAGATCGTGTTGATCATAGGCTTTGTTTTCCACGCCGGATTGATCGCGCTGGCGCTTCTCACCCTAAGAGGACAGCTCGCAGCCGGGCGTGTCAAGGAACGAGGCGCTCGCTCGCAATGACTGCCGGCCTCAGCAGCGAGCCGATCACGGTCAGTCCCCGCGAGCCATCACATGATAGACGGGCCTCAGGAAACTCGATGCGAATCTGCCGTGCCATCGCCGACGACTATCGACCGCTCGCTCGCAAAATGTCAAGAAACCATGACTGACCCTTTTTATGATATATCCACGAGCGATGCCGCCTTACATACTTTGCCGCTGACGGCTAACGAACTCATTACCGCAGGATCCCTTCGAGTGGCTTTCCCTTTGCGAGCTCATCGATCAGCTTGTCCAAATAGCGTATTTTCTGCATCAGCGGATCTTCGATTTCTTCCACGCGAACACCACACACTACGCCTTTGATAAGCGAACTATTCGGATGAATGGCTGGCGCTTGAGCAAAGAAGGTTTGAAGTCGTTTTCCTTTTTGATTTGCTGCTGTAGTCCCGCTTGGTCATAGCCCGTCAACCAGCAGATGATTTGGTCAACTTCTTCTTTCGTACGATTCTTGCGTTCCGCTTTTTGAACATACAGCGGATAAACCTTTGCAAATGTCATCGCGAAAATGTGATGCTTAGGCATCGTCATTCCTCCTGTGTGTCGGGACCCGAGACGCATGCTCTTCAGCACGCTAACAATCAAGCTCACCTATCCCGAGCAAGTGAACAACTCTAAAACCGGTGTCCATCAGGCAGACGGATGCTCGAGAGAAGGCGAACCGCTCTGCTGGTAGGGATTCGGTGCAGCGCCTTGTTCGGCCTCTGTTGATCCGTCGGGCTTAAGAACTAACAGCGTTCCTTCGTCCGCAGAAAATCCGCTCGGGTAACCGAGACTTGCATCTCTATCACAAATAACAAGATTGCCGTCCTTTATCGTATATATCCCAAAGATGTCTGGCTTGGTCGGATTGGATGGCAAATATCCAACAATCAAATTGCGGCTCCCTACTCTGTCCACGACGTAAACGTGCCGACGACCTTCGCTCTTCCATCTCCAGCGTATCTCATCACTGCGGAATTCAACGTAGTCCCCATGGTGGACTCTGGCCCATCGTTGGTCGTCTTTGAGACATATCGCCACTTGCCAAGGAGCTGATCCCTTATCTCGCCGGCGAATGCCCCCGAAGATGCCAAGATCAAGAGCAAAAGCGCTGCACGGAAATGATTCATCGCTTTCTTCATGGCCTAAAAAGTGATTGAACCTATCTGTTGAACTCCGGAAACTGCGTGGTTAGCGAACGCTTTCATGGTTGTCGGATGGATTGCACTCAGCGCCGAGATGAAAGTTCGGGTTCAGAGTGCAAAGAGTTACTTCCGCATTAAAGGAGCTTGACGCCTGCAGGGCACTTTCTGATCGATCTGTCGGTAAACACGTGGAATTGCGAGATTAACCACAACAGATCAAAATGCTTGTCGTGGCCAAAGATTTGCAGACTCAGCACGAAAAGGCGCTCGATTCCGCATCAATCAGCCGCGAACTGCGCCCGCACTTCCACGAGTGGCTGCGCTTCTACCTCGATTTTTCCTCCAACTACGGACATCCGCCCGGATCGCAGTCCAGTTTGCCGCTTTTCATGGCCAAGCTCGCCTTGAAGAGCCAGCCGGAAGCCAAGCGCAACGAAGCTTCAGTGGCGGTCACCCTTTACTTCAAGATGGCCGATATGGGGCAGGCTAATGCTCTATCCAGGCGGCAGGCCCCCCGGCTCCCCATGTTTAGCTGCTCTGCACTCCAGTCCAGCCCGACGTTGATGAGGACTGCGATGTCGTCATTGACGCCTTATTCGTAGATATGCCGGATCATCTTCTTCAGATCCGATGTGTATGTAGGATAGGCCCAAGTGACGCATTCGAGATCGTTGGCCGTCATGTCAAACTTAATGGCGAGGGCAAAGACGTTGATAACCTCAGATGCGTTGTGTCGCGCGAGGTGCGCTCCGAGAATTCCGTGGGTGCCGTTCTCAAACAGGATCTTGTAGCCGCCATGTTTTTCACCGATACGGATCGAGGATGCCCACTCTTCGGTCGTGCCCTCGTGCACATGGAATTCCAGTCCGCGCTCTTTTGCCCCTGACTCCGTCAACCCGACAGTCGCCAACTGCGGAATCGTAAAGACTGCACTCGCGACTCCAGCGTAATCCATTTTCCTCACGTTCCCACTGGCGATGTTCGTCGCCGCCACCATGCCTTCAAGGTCAGCCACTGGTGCAAGTTGATAGGGCGTTGCGGCCACGTCGCCGGTGGCATATACTCGCGGATTGCTCACACTTTGGAGAAACTCATTTACGATCACGCCTTTCGGCCCTGACTCGACGCGGCCGAGGTCACCCTCGAGGACGGAAAGATTCGGGACGCGACCGCTCGCTTCGATCACCAGATCCGCGCCGTACCGTTCTCCGCTTCTTCCGATCACGGAAAACCCCTGACCATTACGCTCGACTGCCTGCGCGGGCTCATTCAGGACAATGTCGATTCCGGCATCCCGCGATGCTGCGATGATGATGTTTACCATGTCCGGATCGAAGGCTTTCAGGGGGCGCTCGGAGCGATGGAGAATCGTCACCTTCGCGCCGGCCCGCGCCGCGACGTGTGCGAATTCGAACGAAATATAGCCTCCACCAATAAAGAGAATTCGAGCCGGCAGTTCCCGCAGGTTGAGGAAGTCGTCGCTGGTCCCGACATGTTCCTCTCCGGGGATGCCGGCCTTGCGCGGTGTCGAACCGGTCGCGAGAACGATGTTGGACGCCCGAACAATCTCATCACCTACCTGAACCGCATCTGCAGCCATGAAGCGCGCATGGCCTCGAAGAACTTTGATTCCTGCCTCCTGGAAATTTTTCACGGTGTCCTCCGGAATGCCGTCCAGGAACTCGTTTTTGAGTCGTTGCAGCGCCGGCCAATCGCAGACCGGTGCGCTCGCAATTCCCCGTCCGACCAGATGGCTCGCCATCGCGATCGCCTCGGCGTTCGCGACGAGGTATTTCTTCGGCCGACAGCCCCGCAGTGCGCACGTTCCGCCAAACTCGCGTTCATCCACGATCGTCACCGTCCTTCCAGCCTCGCGCAGCCCATGCGCGCAATAATGGGCTGAAGTGCCCGACCCGATCACCAATACGTCCAAGGTTCCTTCGCTCATCGCACAAAGTCTGACTCCCTCCTCGTGCAACTTAACAGTTGAAAAGTTAACAACTCATCGGATTCGCTTGTCGGTATTTGGTGGCTCTATCGGAACAGGACCGCCGCTTGTTGTCATGGCGGATGCAACGCATGATTTTCCTTGCGAGATCCGCCTTGGGTTCGAGCGCCCGCCCAAGCGAGGCGGGCGCAGTATTCTTTTTCTTTCGCCCGCCGCGGTGCTAACGATGACTGCTACAAGGTGGCAAGCCTCACATAACTCACATAACTAAAGGAGGGGCCAATCCACCGAAAAGTGGAGGCGAGGGGAGTTGAACCCCTGTCCATAAAGCGGTCAGCAAGACCTTCTACATGCTTAGGCGATCTTTGGTGTCGGAGCGCTGCTGCGGACCGTCACGCCACAGGCTCCCAAGCGTCCACGAAATCGAATTCACCCCACACCGCGGTCACCCCGGCGGAAGGCCAGCCTGCTGCCATCGTATCCGTTCTTAGCAGGCGTCAGCCCGGACACGTCACGGCACGTTAGGCCGCGAGAGCTAGATCTTCGTGATCTGCGTTTATTTGTTTGATTCGATTTTTAGCGAGGCCAACGAATCATCCTCGGCATGCGAGCCTGGCATCGAACTTCATGTCGAAACCAATACGCCCCCAAGTAGAGGACTTAAGATACTGGAAAAGGTGGAAAGATCAAGGCAGGGAGCGGCGGTCGTATCAGCGCGACGCGGGGTGAACACCGCCTCCAGGATGCTATCGGGCGTAGCTAAACGGCACCGGGAAATCGCCGCTACAGAATTTCGTAAGACGCTCTATTGTAGAAACTTGATTACGTAAGGAAATTCGTAGGTCTCGCCGTTACTCTCCTTGACTGCGCCGATAATGGTCAAAATTAGCCAGGCAACTCCGACGATGGCGTAGATGGGCAGGAAAATAAATCCAATCACCAGCCACCAGAGGAGCCCGAAGAGAGTGATCGCCGCAAAACCGTAAAGCGAATAGGAGAGCTGGAAGTTCAGGACGCGTTTTCCAACGGAGTCTAAGTAAGGGCTGTCCTGTTTTTTGATCAGCCAAATGATCAGCGGCCCAATGACGTTGAGCAGGTGAGGACCGGCGAAGCCGAGCAGAGCGCTCAAATGAAGGCCCAGTGCCCACTGTCGTTCCGTGGCGTCTACCCCCGAGGCCGGCGGCAATGTAGGAGGTGCGTCCTGGGGAGGTGGCGGTGGCGGAGTGTCCATTGGGGGCACTATGCAGGATCTCTGCCTGACACTGAAGCCCATTCTGACTGTTGCGGCTGGGAAAATCGCTGCTAAGATGGAAGCTCATGCGAAAAGTCGTGTGGGCCTGCGCCTTGGCCCTTTGGTCTAGCTTGCAGGCCTCGACGCTACCGGAGAGCATCATCTTCGTAGGTCCGACGAGATATCAGGCGTTGGTGAGCCGCGGTCTCAATGAAAATTGGAGGGAGCTTCCGGTCGGGGAGCGCACGACCAAAGTCGGTCTCGCCTTATTGGGGACACCCTACAAGAACTACACGCTGGAGCTCGATGACCGCATCGAGGCCCCGAGCGTAAACATGGCTGGAATGGACTGCTGGACGTTCTTCGAGATTGCCCTCGGCACTGCCCGCGCATTGAAGACGACCGAAAGCCCGACAACGCAAGATCTCCTGCGCATGATCGAGCTCGATCGATACCGCGGGGGAACGTGCAACGGTATCTTCACCTCCCGGCTGCACTATCTCGAACAATGGCTTTACGATAACCAAAAGCGTGGTCTGGTCTCGAACGTGACGCCTTCGCTTCCTGGCGCCAGAAGGCTCAAGCGCGACCTGAAACAGATGTCTGCCTTCTGGTACAAAAGCAGGCAGCTGCGCGCAAATCCGTCGTTGGTTCCGGAAATGTCCCGCATTGAAGACCAGCTTTCCAGACGCGGAATCTGGTATGTTCCCAAATCGAAGGTCGCGGCTGCCGAAAAATATCTGCGCAATGGCGATATCGTCTGCATCGTAAGTACCTGGCCGAGCGGATACACTTCGCACGTTGGCCTTGCTTACCGGGACACGAACGGCGTCCTAAGATTCATGCACGCTTCCAAGAATGCCGGCAAAGTCATCATTGATTCACGGCTGAGCAGCTATCTTAACCGCTATCGCACAAACGCCGGCATCATGGTCGCAAGACCGAACGACGTGTAATCCGAACAGCCTGGGCAAATCGCCCCTTTTTGCAGATCCTGACCGTAGTCACTGGCGGCGGCACCCTTTTTGTCCTCTCGGAGAGTAGCGAGCAACAGGTAAGCGCCTTCTGGGGCGTCAATTCTCGTTTGCGTTGACGCCACGGGCTCCGTATTCTGCGCGGTTCTCATGAATCTCATCGACTTTCTCCTCCTCGCGCAAGCAGCCACCCCCGGCCCAGAGACGCCACAGCCGTCGTTCCTGGTGTCGATGATGCCGCTGATCTTTGTCTTTGTGATCTTTTATTTTCTGCTAATCCGCCCTCAGCAGAAACGTCAAAAAGACCACACCAAGCTGGTGGCATCAATTAAGACGGGAGACAAGATCGTCACGAGTTCCGGCATCCACGGCATCGTGGCCAACGTGAAGGAAAAGACCCTCCTCGTGAAGGTCGCCGATAATGTTAAAATAGAGTTTGACCGCTCTTCGGTCGCAGGGGTGGAGAAGAGCAGCGAAGTCGTAGAAGAGGTCAAGTAGAGCCCTCCAATCGCGTCCCAGATGCCCAAGCCAATTCACCTCCGAGCTTTGCCGTCTTTCTGAGGATCGCCTTTCCCTTGCCATGTCCCCCGCGCTGACGTTCTTCGTTGGGCTTTTGCTCCTGATCCTGTTCGGGTGGTATTTCGCTTCCGACCTGCCGGTCCGCAAGCGTTGGCTTGGTTTAGTCCTCTCGGTTTTGCTGGTAGCCTTCTGCCTTGAAGCAGCACTGCCTCCGTCGAAAAAAATCAAGCTGGGACTCGATCTGCAAGGAGGCACATCATTTCTGATCAGACTCACCCCGCAGGCCGATCAACCGATTACCTCCGATCTCCTAGATCAGGCGGTCGAGGTAATTAGAAAGCGTGTCGACGCCTATGGAGTGAGCGAACCTTTGATCACGCCACAGGGGCGCGACCGAATCCTCGTGCAGATTCCCGGACTGGATACCGGCCAGATCGAGACAACCAAGGGCGAACTGCAGCGTGTGGCCAAGCTCGAGTTGGCCACGGTTGCCGGCGGGGGAGACCGGATCGCACGCATTGAAGCTGGCGAGGAAATTATGCCGCCAGGCTACGTGATAAAAACCTACAAGGATCGCGTCGAAGGGAAGGACCAGGAGTTCAAGCTGCTCGTTAAGCGGCGTCCGGAGCTCTCCGGTGAACACGTCAAACGTGCCTACGCCTACTTTGACCAGCAGGGTTACGGTGTCTCGCTCTCTTTGGATTCCGAAGGAGCGAAAATCTTCGGCGACCTGACGCAATCGCTCGCTCCGACGCGCGGACAGATCGCCATTCTACTTGATGGCGATGTGCAAAGCGCGCCCCACGTCAATGAGCCAATTTACGGCGGCAGTGCCGTGATCACCGGTCGGTTTTCCGAAAAGGAAGCACGAGACCTCGCGAGCGCCCTGGAAAACCCCCTTCGCGTGCCCGTAGAGGTTGAAGAAACCCGCAGCGTCTCTCCGACGTTGGGAACAGATTCGATTCGGAGCGGAATCCTCGCAGGTCTCACTGGTCTCGTGCTCGTCTTCGGCTTCGTGATTGTCTATTATCGCTTCGCCGGCGTCGTGGCATTCCTAGGCTTGCTGGTGAACATGGTGATCCTCTTCGGAGCGATGGCGATGTTCAATTTCGTGCTGACACTTCCCGGCATCGCCGGAATCATCCTCACGATGGGCATGGCGGTGGACGCCAACGTTCTCATCTACGAGCGGCTCCGAGAAGAGACATCGGCCGGTAAGTCGCTCAAGGCTGCACTCGAAGCCGCCTACGACAAGGCTTTCAGCGCGATCTTCGACGCCAACGTGACGACCCTCATTACGGCGGTGATTCTTTTCTGGCAGGCGACCGGCTCAGTGAAAGGTTTTGCGGTGACCCTGACACTCGGCATCATCGCCTCGATGTTCTCCGCTTTGCTGGTGACCCGCACGGCGTTCCGCTGGCTCATCGAGCGATTCGGCTTGAAGAAGCTCTCCATGCTCGACCTCATACCGAAACGGAAGTTTGACTTCCTCGGAAAGCGCCGTCTCGCGGCTCTTCTTTCCCTGGCACTGATTGGTGGATCCATGGGCATCTTCGCGCTGCGGGGTGAGAAAAATTTCGGCATCGACTTTCGCGGTGGCGATCTGCTGGTGATCGATTCCAAACAGCCCGTGAACATCGCCGAGGCGCGCCAGGCTCTGGAGGGCATCGGGCTGGGCGATGTGGTTATTCAATTCGAGCGTGAAGGCATGCAAGACCGACTTTCGATTCGAAGCCCGCAAGGCAGTTCTGCCACCATCCTTTCCAAGTTGCAGGAGACTTATCGCGATCGCGACGTGATAGCGGTGGCGCAGGAAAACGTCGGACCCCAAATCGGCTTGGAGTTCGCCAAGAGAGCCGCGCTGGCACTTGGTTTGGGCATGATCGGCATTCTCATTTATGTGACGTTCAGGTTTGAATTTTCGTTCGCCATCGGCGCGGTCGCTGCCCTGCTTCACGACGTGATCATCACGATGGGAGTTTTTTCCCTGATTGGCGGCGAGCTTTCGCTCGTCATGGTAGGAGCCATCCTCACGATCGCCGGTTACTCGATCAACGACACCATCGTCGTTTTTGACCGTATTCGTGAAGGCCTCAAGCACCGGGAACGCGGTTCGATCCAGTCGCTGATGAACACCTCCATCAATGAGACACTCGGGCGGACGATTCTCACGGGCGGAACAACTCTTCTCTCGGTGGGGGCGCTCTACTTCTTCGGAGGCGCCGTGCTCCGCGATTTCTCCTTCGCCATCCTCGTTGGCATTCTCGTAGGAACCTATTCCTCAATTTTCATCGCTGCGCCAATCGTGCTCTGGTGGTCTAGGCTGCGCGGGAAGAGCATCCGGCGCGAAGTCCTCGAGGCCGAGGCGGTGAACCGCGCCTAACGCCAAATAGATCTTGTGGCGGCCGTGTCCCCACGGCCGAGGAAGCCCGGCGCTGCGGACAGCGCCGCTACAGAACGAAAAGCAAGCCACCGCATGCTCGAGGGCCGGCAGTCACGAACCGCCGTCATCGCGTTGAAAATCGTTTGCGCCGATTTTCTTTTAGAACTCCACCGTAGGCTTGCCAAGACGTTGAACGGCGCCCCTGGGAGGAATTAGACTTCGTCATAAGCGCCCACGAAGTAACGACTGTTCAGAACCATTGTTGAAATTAACTCGAGCCCGATAGCGGCCTCTCTGGTAATAGATAGCCGTATCCATCACCCCATAAGCAGATCTTGAGCGCCTTCGTCGTCGATTAGCTTGCGTGTCACGACGGAAAGCGCTTGAGGCGTTTCCAAGAGCAGAGTTCTCGTCTTTGTCGCCGTGCGCGATTCTCGTGCCGCGTAGCCCGTTCCCTCCTGATCGGTGCGGTCGGTAACAACCTCCTCCAGCGTAGGAACGGGTTCCGCAACCAAGTCGTGTTTCTGCGACGCTTGGCTGCCTAGTTCACTCTACGCTCTCAGGGCACAGGGAATAGTAGCGGGCACGCCAACAGGGTTATTGTCGAGAGCAGGTTTGATATCGAGCCGCAGCGCACCGTAACTTGGTGTAGAGCCCGGCGACCACGCACGGATCGAGCGAGTGCGACTAACGCGCGCTTGCCAAGAATTGCCGTTCTCTTGCAGTTCGCAAGTGAGCGCTAAAAAAGCGCAAGGTGGGGACAGCGTGTTACGCGCGGCGGTCCCTACATTCACACGGGGTGAAGAAATTAGTGGGCCTTTCGTTTCGAACGCGATGAGACGATTCTTATTTCACCTGCACTCCTGGATGGGATTGGCTGCCGGAGCAGCTCTTCTCGTTATCGCTCTGACCGGTAGTGCGCTGGTATTTCGGCGAGAGATCGAAAGTGTGGTGATGCCACAGCGAGTGCTAGCGACGCACCCAGTTGAAGTTCGACTTGGCCTCGATGAGTTGGTGATTCGGCTACGAGAGCAGTTGATTGGCTACGAACCCGTCGGTTGGCTGCCCGCGCAATCCCGGAGCAGAAATGATCAAGTTTCTGTCGCCGGAGAGGACGGTCGCCCACCGGAGGTCATTTGGATCGATGCTGCAACCGGGAAAATTCATGGCCAACCCACTGATTCGAACAAGACAATTACGGGGTGGCTTCTCGAATTACATTATTCGCTTCTCGGCGGACACATCGGAACGTTTCTGGCCGGAATCCTTGCCACGCTGCTCTGCCTTTTGGGAATCTCGGGAGTATGGATTTACCGCGGTTTCTGGAAGAATCTTGTCCGCCTGCGATTCAATTGCAGCGCACGCATCTTCTTCTCCGACCTGCACAAAACGGTGGGGATTTCCTCGGTCGCCTTCAACTTGATTCTTGGCTTCACAGGAGCCTACTGGAACCTCACGCACGTCATCGGCCATCTTGTCCATGGACCGGATCCGGAACCGCCCAAAGTCACCGGCCCAAGATTCTCCGAGACACTTTCGCTGGACGGTTTGCTCAAGGAGGCGCGCTCCAGGATCCCCGATTTTGAGTGGACCTACCTTTCATTTCCGACAAAGCTCGATGAGCCTCTCGTTTTCTATGGAAAACTGGCGAATCAACATGCCCTTCGCGGGGAGTATGGCTCCACCGTGACGTTTAATTCTCAGACCGGCGCTTTCGAAGACCTTCTGGATATTCGCACCAGCGGCCTCTGGAACCAGATTAGCGATGCATTCATGCCGCTTCACTACGGAACGTTTGGCGCCTTGCCGGTGAAAATTCTTTGGTCTATTGGCGGGCTGGCTCCCGGCATCCTTGCCGTTACGGGATTTCTGCTTTGGTGGAAAAGAAAGCGGCCGGCGCTAAAACATCGTTTCCGCCTTGCAACAATCGCAAGTGAGCAAATCAATCGCTAGTTGGCCGACACGCTGACGCTGCTCGCAGCGCTTAAAATCGCCAACGAAGACTAGCTTAATACTAATACCGAGTATCCGGCGCGGTGAATCGCCCGTAGCACGAATCCAACTGTAGCGGCGCTACAGAGAACCAAACAAAGATGCCCAGCCCCATCTTTCGATAAGGCTGGGCATTAATTCTGGCAATGACCTACTCTCGCGCAAGCTAGACAAGCACTACCATCGGCGCTGTGGCGTTTCACTTCCGTGTTCGGGATGGGAACGGGTGGGACCACCACGCAAGAATCACCAGACGATAGGAATCGTCATTCGACTCCTAGATGTCTGGCATCTTACCTTCCTGCCAAAACTTGAAAGAACCTCTTGGTTCTCTGACAACCGCATACTAGGGCAAACCCGCAACGCCAACGATCTGAATCTGCATGAAGCTGATCGAAGAATAAAAAAGCCGAACGAACATTAGTAGTCCTAAGCTAAACACATTACTGCGCTTCTACCCGGACCCTATCAACGTGGTGGTCTTCCACGGTTCTTCAGGGAGAGTTCATCTTGGGATAGGCTTGGCGCTTAGATGCTTTCAGCGCTTATCCTTTCCGAACATAGCTGCCCGGCGCTGCTCCTGACGGAACAACCGGAACACCAGAGGTTCGTCATTCCCGGTCCTCTCGTACTAAGGAATGAACCCCTCAACTCTCCTGCGCCCACAGTGGATAAGGACCGAACTGTCTCGCGACGTTCTGAACCCAGCTCGCGTACCACTTTAACCGGCGAACAGCCGGACCCTTGGGACCTTCTCCAGCCCCAGGATGTGATGAGCCGACATCGAGGTGCCAAACCCTGCCGTCGATATGAGCTCTTGGGCAGGATCAGCCTGTTATCCCTAGCGTACCTTTTGTCCTTTGAGCGATAGCAATTCCACATTAAACTACCGGATCACTTGGACCTACTTTCGTATCTGCTCGACTTGTGGGTCTCGCAGTTAAGCTGGCTTATATCCATGTACTCGTCACCTGATTGCCAACCAGGTTGAGCCAACCTTCGTAATCCTCCGTTACTTTTTAGGAGGACACCGCCCCAGTGAAACTGACCGGCTGCCAGTGTCTCGCGCCCGGATCACGGGTCGCGGTTAGATGTCTCAATTCCAAAGGGTGGTGTTTCATTGGCGGCTCATCATCCCCCTAGAGAGATGAATCAAAGCCTTCCACTTACGCTAAGCATCGAAATCGAAACAACAGTAACAGCGTACAGTAAAGGTGCATAGGGTCTTTCCGTCCTACTGCGGGCAGGCGGCATCTTCACCGCCACTACAACTTCGCTGAGCTCCTCGTTGAGACAGCGGTCAACTCGTTACACGATTCGTGCAGGTCGGAACTTACCCGACAAGGAATTTCGCTACCTTAGGACCGTTATAGTTACGGCCGACATTCACCGGGACTTGGGCTCGAAGCTTCGCCCTTGCGGACTAACCTCTTACCGTAATCTTTCGGCATTGGTCACGTGTCACACCCTATACGTCGTCTTACGACTTAGCAGAGTGCTGTGTTTTTGTTAAACAGTCGGTTGACCCATTTCACTGCGGCCTTCCTGCATTTTACGCTCCAGCGTAAAATGCGGTTGATAGTTGAGAGTTGATTGTTGATAGAGAACTTGTCCATCAACCAACAACCAAGAACCATCAACTGCCTGCATTTTGCTGAGCGCAAAATGCAGGAAGGCACCCCTTCTTCCGAGGTTACGGGGCTAGATTGCCGAGTTCCTTAACGAGGTTTCACTCACGCGCCTGAGCACATTGATGCCCACCCACCTGTGTCGGTTTACGGTACGGACGCCTTAGTATACGCTGAAGCTTTTCTTGGCTGGCTGTTTAAAGAATCCGCTTCGGCCGAAGCCTCCACGTCCCCCCGCTCACGCGAGGGACCGCCACTTTCAATCGGCGGATCTTCTCCCAACCAGCGTCCTTTCAGTTTAAATGTCGGCGGCGCAGGAATATTGACCTGCTTGCCATCGTCTACGCCCTTCGGCCTCGACTTAGGATCCGGCTAACCCTGGGAGGACGAACCTTCCCCAGGAAACCTTGGGTTTACGGCGACCAGGGATTTTACCTGGTTTATCGCTACTCATGTCTGCATCCTCACTTCTCAACGCTCCACCGTCCATTACCAGCCGGCTTCGACGCATTGAGAACGCTCTCCTACCACTCCTACTTACGTAGAAATCCAGAGCTTCGGTATGACGCTTATCGCCAATCATTTTCGGCGCGAAAACACTCGATGAGTCAGCTATTACGCACTGTTTAAACGATGGCTGCCTCTAAGCCAACGTCCTCACTGTCTAAGTATCTTCACATCCTTTCCACTAAACGTCATTTAGGCACCTTAGCTGCTGGTCTGGGTTGTTTCCCTCTCGACCGTGCAGCTTATCCCACACGGACTGCCTCCCTTGTTACACCCTGCGGCATTCGGAGTTTGATTGAATTCGGTACCCGGGTATGGGCCCTAGTTCAGCCAGTGCTCTACCTCCGCAGGTCAGCACAAGAGGCTCTACCTCAATAGATTTCGGAGAGAACCAGCTATCTCGGGGTTTGATTAGTCTTTCGCTCCTACCCACAGCTCATCCGGGGACTTTTCAACGTCCATCGGTTCGGACCTTCACTCCGTATTACCGGAGCTGCATCCTGGCCATAGGTAGATCACCTCCGCTTCGGGTCTAGCACCAGCACCTGATCGCCCATTTCGGACACGCTTTCGCTTCGCCTCCACCCCAGAAGGGCTTAGACTTGGCACTGACACTAACTCGCAGACTCATTAAGCAAAAGGCACGCGGTCACCCTTGCGGGCTCCCACACCTTGTAAGCACATGATTTCAGGGACTATTTCACTCCGCTCACAGCGGTTCTTTTCACCTTTCCCTCGCGGTACCTGTTCACTATCGGTTGCCAACGAGTATTTAGCCTTACCCCGTGGTCGGGGTGGATTCACGCGACGTTTCACGTGTGACGCGTTACTCAGGAAATCCCTAGGCGTGCTTGGGTTTTCGGTTACAGGTCTTTCACCTTCTCTGGAGCGGCTTTCCATCCGCTTCTCCTAACCGTTGCACTGCCACGACGGGCTCCTACGACCCCCGAGAGCAAGCTCTCGGGTTTAGGCTCTTCCGCTTTCGCTCGCCGCTACTTACGGAATCTCATTCGATTTCTTCTCCTCCGCTTACTGAGATGTTTCACTTCAGCGGGTCTTGCGTCCTCCGATCTATGAATTCAATCGGAGACGATCCGGTATTAACCGGAACGGGTTACCCCATTCGGAAATCCGCGGGTCGGGGCCTATTTGCGGCTCACCGCGGCTTATCGCAGCTTATCACGTCCTTCTTCGCCTGTTGGCACCAAGGCATCCATCATGCGCTCTTAGTAGCTTTATTTCTTCGATATTTTGAAATCTCTTATTTTTGTGCAATCACCGTGTCCGCCGATGGCGGAGCAATGATTGCGCAGACTCAGCAAATTGTTGAAGTTGCATTCTAAATTTGCCCTGTATGCGGATGTCAAAGAACTTGCCGCGGGACGAACCCGCAGCGGCTTGACGCCTGTCCGGTTCTCGAACCGGCGACAAAATTCAAAACGTTTTTCAAAGAAGTTTTCAGCACTGTGGGCCTGATAGGACTCGAACCTATGACCCTGCGCTTATCAAGCGCATGCTCTAACCAACTGAGCTACAGGCCCATGGGGAAGTTGGTTGAGAGTTTCAAGTTTGATAGTTCGTTGAGAAGGAATTCTCTCCAAGCTCTCAAGCTTAGGAAACCTCTCAACTCGTTCGCCCTGTAAAACGGCGATTACGATTGGAGGCAAGGGGACTCGAACCCCTGACATCCAGCTTGCAAAGCTGGCGCTCTACCAACTGAGCTATGCCCCCTCTAAAGTTGATGGTTGAGGGTTGATGGTTGAGAGACTTTCACTCAACGCTCAACTTTCGACTCTCAACTCGAAGAGCAGTTGCCAGCAGGTTGTGTGATTCAGGCAAACACTGGATAGTGCGTTCTTTCTTGATCTCGACCTCTGGAGCTTTCGGTCCAGAGAATTTGTTTCCGCCGAGGCGGAATCAGACTTGCCGTACCGCGAGAGTCTCGCGGGTTAGGCATTACTCCTTAGAAAGGAGGTGATCCAGCCGCAGGTTCCCCTACGGCTACCTTGTTACGACTTCATCCCAGTTACCGCTCATAGCGTAGGACGCTGCCTCCTTGCGGTTAGCGTGCGTACTTCGGCTACAAACGACTCCCATGATGTGACGGGCGGTGTGTACAAGGCCCGGGAACGTATTCACGGCGCCGTAGCTGATGCGCCATTACTAGCGATTCCGGCTTCATGGAGGCGAATTGCAGCCTCCAATCCGAACTGGGCCCAGTTTTAGAGATTTCCTCCACCTTGCGGATTCGGTTCATTCTGTACCTGGGCATTGTAGTACGTGTGCAGCCCTGGCCGTAAGGGCCATACTGACTTGACGTCATCCCCACCTTCCTCCCCGTTTCACAGGGCAGTCTGTCCAGAGATCCCTTGCGGGCAACAGGACACAGGGGTTGCGCTCGTTGCGGGACTTAACCCAACATCTCACGACACGAGCTGACGACAGCCATGCAGCACCTGTGCAAGGCTCCTACATTGCTGCAGGATACCCGGCTTTCACCGGGGACACAATGCATGTCAAGGCCAGGTAAGGTTCTTCGCGTTGCATCGAATTAAGCCACATACTCCACCGCTTGTGCGGGCCCCCGTCAATTTCTTTGAGTTTTAATCTTGCGACCGTACTTCCCAGGCGGCACGTTTAACGCGTTAGCTCCGGCACGGACGGGGTCTGAACCCGCCCACACCAAACGTGCACCGTTTACTGCCAGGACTACCGGGGTATCTAATCCCGTTTGCTCCCCTGGCCTTCGTGCCTCAGTGTCAGGAACTGCCCAGAGATCCGCCTTCGCAACTGGTCTTCCTCACGATATCTACGCATTTCACTGCTACACCGTGAATTCCGATCTCCTCTACAGTCCTCGAGTCACGCAGTATCCGGTGCAATTTCGGAGTTGAGCTCCGAGATTTCACACCAGACTTGCATCACCACCTACGCACCCTTTACGCCCAATGAATCCGAACAACGCTTGAGACCTCTGTATTACCGCGGCTGCTGGCACAGAGTTAGCCGTCTCTTCCTCTTGCGGTACTATCACTTGCTTGTTCCCGCATGACAGGAGTTTACAACCCGAAGGCCTTCATCCTCCACGCGGCGTCGCTCCATCAGGGTTGCCCCCATTGTGAAAAATTCTCGACTGCTGCCACCCGTAGGTGTCTGGACCGTATCTCAGTTCCAGTGTGGCTGGTCGTCCTCTCAGACCAGCTACCCGTCAAAGCCATGGTGGGCCATTACCCCGCCATCTAGCTGATAGGCCGCGAGCTCATCAGGAAGCGCATTGCTGCTTTGGCTTTTCCTCCACTCGAAGAATGGCCACATGCGGTATTAATTCGCCTTTCGGCGAGCTATCCCCCACTTCCCGGCAGATTGCTCACGTGTTACGCACCCGTGCGCCACTGAACCAAGTTTGTATTACTACAAACCTGGTCCCGTTCGACTTGCATGTCTTATCCACGCCGCCAGCGTTCGTTCTGAGCCAGAATCAAACTCTCCGTGAAAAGTTTCTCCCCGCCTGCTATCGGCGGGAAAGTTCCGGCATTCATCTTTACTGATCCGCCGTGATTGTGAGAAAACCGCGGATCAGGAATAGCCGTCAAATTTCGTTTCGAAATCGACGAAAGAACGCACTATCCAGCATTTGCTGAATGTGTTTGTGCTAAAAAACGTTCTGAATTTTGCCTTGCCGGCAAAACCAGAGTCAGGCTGTCAAAAAACGACGCTCAGCGAGCTACTCGCCGTGATCCGGCGACGACAATGCCGATTTGGATCGGTAAGTCATCAACGCGAACCAGCGAGGTCAGCGCCCGCGAGAACTTTTGCCCACTCGACTTTTACATCGACTGGGATTGTCAGCATACCCCATCAACGAACCTCGTCAACGGAGTTTTTGGAAATTTTCCGTGAAAATTTTCGCCCCTTTTCCGGTAGGCTAGACCATATCGTCCGGAGGCGAGATTCTGCAAAGTCGTTGTCGCCTGGCGACTACATTTTCACTTCTCTTCGGCGAGCCATTCGGTGTGAAAGAACTGTCCGGCTGGCTTGTCGACGCGTTCGTAGGTATGAGCGCCGAAGTAATCGCGTTGCGCCTGCAGGAGGTTGGCCGGCAGCCGTTCGGCGCGGTAACTATCGTAGTAACTGAGGGCGGCACTAAACGCCGGCACGGCAACGCCAAATTCGACGGCAGTCTGGATGGCGTAACGCCAGTTCGCTTGGGATTTGCCGATGATTTCACAGAAGTAGGGGTCGAGAATAAGGTTCTTCAGGTCTGGGTTTCGGCGGTAGGCGGAGGTGATATGATTAAGGAAGTGGGCGCGGATAATGCAGCCACCCCGCCAAATGGCAGCGATGTCTCCAAAATTCAGATCCCAGTTATAGATCTTGCTCGCCGCGCCCAATTGGACAAAGCCCTGCGCGTAGCTGATGATCTTGCTGGCGTAGAGGGCGTCGCGAACCGCCTCGATCAGTTTGGCACGATCGCCGGAGAAGGGCTTGGGCGACGGTCCTGGCAGCACTTTGCTTGCTTGAACGCGTTCCTCCTTGAGCGAGCTCAAGATCCTCGCCTCGACCGCGCTACCGATCACCGATAAGGGCACCGCCATTTCCACCGCATGGCCGACCGTCCATTTTCCGGTGCCTTTTTGCCCGGCCTTATCGAGGATGACGTCCACGAGGGGATTTCCGGTTTCCGGGTCCTTCCTCTTGAAAATCTTCTCGGTAATCTCAATCAGGAAGGAGTTCAGCTGGCCCTTGTTCCAGTCGCCAAAGATCTGAGCAAACTCGTCCGAGCTCGGATTAATCGGCCGCCTTGAGAATGGCATAGGCCTCGCAGATCAGTTGCATATCACCGTACTCGATGCCGTTGTGGACCATTTTCACATAGTGACCGGCCCCGTCTGGTCCCATGTGTCGGCAGCATGGCTCTCCCTCCGCGATAGCGGCAATTTTCGTGTATATCGGAGCGATCGCCTGCCAGCCTTCCTTGGAGCCCCCCGGCATGATGGAAGGACCCTTCAGAGCGCCCTCCTCGCCACCGCTTACCCCGACTCCGAAGAAGTGAATTTCTTTCTCTTTGAGCGTCTTTCTCACGCCTTTGCGTGTCGGTCCAAAGCGAATTGCCACCGTCGATAATGATGTCTCCGGGTTCCATCAGGGGCACCAATTGGTCAATGACAGCGTCAACAGGCGCACCAGCCTTCACCATGATTTGCGCCTTGCGCGGGCGGCCGAGGGATTGCACGAATTCCTCGAGCGTTTTCGTCGGAGCGATATTCTTCCCGCGGGCGCGCCCCGAAGCGAATTTTTCGGTCACCGCAGTTGTTCGGTTGAAAACGCTGACTCGAAACCCTCGACTTTCCATGTTGAGAACGAGGTTCTCGCCCATGACGGCGAGGCCGATTAATCCGATATCGCTTTGCTTCATGTATTGTGCAGGAATGTGGGCGATAAGAGTAGTCGTTCGAACCGAGGCAACGCAATCGACAACTTGCACATGAATCTGCCGAATATCCTTACGTTGCTCCGGCTCGGCTTGACAGTGCTTCTGGTTGCCAGCCTTTCCGTCGAGTATCCGTGGCGTTTCGCAATTGCGCTCGTCCTCTTTTTGCTCGCTTCCCTGACGGACTATTTGGACGGGGTCCTCGCCCGCAAATGGAACTTGATTACCGATTTTGGCAAGCTGATGGATCCGCTTGCAGACAAGATCCTGACTGCCTCCGCTTTCATCTGCCTGATTCCGTTTGGGGCTCTGCCCGCGTGGGCCGTCATCATTATCATCAGTCGCGAATTCCTGATCACCGGACTACGGCTCCTTGCCAGTTCAAAGGGCGTGATTCTTCCGGCGGAGAAGCTGGGCAAACACAAGACGGCTTGGCAGATGATCACGATTGTCTTCTTTCTTGCCCTCCTCGCCGCGGACGATTTTGCTCCGGAGGGTTCTGATGTCGTTGATCTGCTCTGGGGTTATGGGGGAGCCGCGCTGGTGACTATCACGGTCGTGCTGACTGTCTTCTCCGGCTCCGCCTATCTTTGGAAGAACCGCATGCTCCTTGCGCCCGACACATAGTTAAGCTCAGCGGCCGGCGACACGCTCCCGTTGAATCTAAATGAACTCAAAGCTGGCTTGAACTTGAGCAGCAAAGAATTCATCGTCGCCGAGATCATCACGCGGTTGAAAATCAGCAAGGAAGTTGCCAAGCAAGGGCTATGTCAACTCGAAGAGCTCGGCTTTATCTTGCGGAGCCTCGCGAATGAAAGTGTAGCCAGACGGACATCCTCAGAATCGACTTCAGGTCCCTGATCGCCGGTTTCCTGCGGAAGCACCCCACCCCACGCCTTGCAACCGGCGCCGCGCATTTGAAGCAGCTGGAGAGAGTGCTTTCCAAGCCTGGACCGCGCTGCCCAAGCTGCACCTGAAGAAAGTTGCCGATTGGCATAAGCGTGATCGCGCCTTGCTCTCGCTGGGCTAAAACGGTTGCAAGCCGACCGATCCCCTCCGCTGCCTGCGGCTCGAATACCCTTGAAATTTGAAATGGTTTCCGCAAGCGGTGACCACCGGCGGCAGCTTGACTTTACTTCTACCCGCCTCCTTCCCCACACTTCGCTCGCTTTGACCGCTGAATACACGACACCTTGTCTGTCCGTTGTTATGCCCGTTTACAACGAGGAGGCGACGCTGGGCGCGATCGTGGAAGCGGTGCTCAAGCAACCGCTCGTGGCCGAGTTGATCTGCGTTGACGACTGCTCGGTTGATGGTGCGGTCGCCGTTCTTGAGCAGTATGCCGCTCTTGATGAACGCCTTCGCATTCTTCGCCATGCTGTCAATCGCGGAAAGGGGGCCGCCTTGCGCTCGGGCTTCGCCAAAGCCAACTCGCCTATAGTGATCGTGCAGGATGCAGATCTGGAGTATGATCCCGACGAATATCCGCGGCTGATTGCCCCGATTATGGAAGGCCGGGCCGACGTGGTCTTCGGGTCAAGATTTGTCGGCTCGGAGGAACATCGCGTGCTCTACTTCTGGCACTCGATCGGCAATAAACTACTGACCCTTGCCTCGAACATGTTCACCAACCTCAATCTCACGGACATGGAAACGTGCTACAAGGTCTTTCGGCGCGAGATCCTTCAGGCGATCACCATTGAGGAAGATCGATTTGGCTTTGAGCCGGAAATCACGGCCAAAGTCGCACGCATGAATGCGCGCATCTACGAGGTCGCGATTTCTTATCACGGCCGAACCTATGCGGAAGGAAAGAAGATTCGATCGTGGGATGGATTCAGGGCGATGTGGTGTATCATCAAATACAACCTTTTCGACGTTCAAGGAGGTGACGCAGCGAAGACGCTCGCGTCCGTGCTTCGAGCTTTCATCGCTAGCCGTAAAGATAATCGAGGGGTTCGCGGAAGACGCGATGCTCGAGTTTTAGCAGACTGCTCCGGATAATCGCACCTTCATGATTGCGCTAATCACCGGGATCACCGGACAGGATGGTTCCTACCTGACGGAAGCACTGCTGGAGAGGGGCGATGTCGTCCATGGAACGGTCCGTCGAACCAGCACGCTCGAACGATCACGGTTGGCGCATCTCCACGCGGACCCCGCCATCTACAACAAGCAGTTATTTCTCCACTACGCGGAGTTGGAAGACATAACTACTCTCCGGCGGATCATTGACCGCGTAAAGCCGCAGCAATTCTACCATTTGGCGGGCCAAAGCCACGTGGGGCTGAGCTTCGAAATGCCCGAGACGACCTGCGAACTCACGGCGATCGGGACGCTTAAAGATACTGGAAGTTCTCCGAGACACCGCGTCCCCGCCAAAGTTTCTCCACGCCGGCTCAAGTGAAATTTTCGGCTCTCCGGATGTATCTCCTCAAACCGAGAACACTCCGATGCGCCCGATAACCCCCTATGGATGCGCTAAGGCGTTTGCCATCGCAGATGGTCCGAATTTACCGCGACCACCATGGGCTCTTCGCTTGCAATGCCATTTCGTATAATCACGAATCTCCTCGGCGAGGGGAGAACTTTGTCACGCGAAAGATCTGTCGCGTCGCCGCCGAGATTAAGCTGCGCAAGCGAAACCATCTAAGTCTAGGGAATCTCGATGCGCGGCGAGACTGGAGCGATGCGCGCGACATCGTGAGAGGTTTCTTGATGATTCTCGATCACTCGACTGCAGATGATTTCATCCTTGCCAGCGGGATCACGCATTCGGTGCGAGAAATTGCGCAGACAGCCTTTGCGAGTCTCGGACTTGATTGGAAGCAATACGTGCGCTCCGAAGAGCACCTCTTGCGCCCAGCCGATCCGGTACACCTGTGTGGCGACGCCACCAAGGCTCGGACCGTTCTCGGGTGGCAGCCGCAATCGTCCGTGCACGAGTTGATCGCCGAGATGGCACATGCCGAGCTGGCCAGGCTCTCCTCGATGCCTTGAGGCTTATACCCGCGCGTTGCGAAGGCTTTGGCCGCCGTGGCACTTTTGCCTGTGCATCGACTTGAAGCGCCCTGGCTCTCCGCAATGCTTTTCTCACCGTGTTTGAGTGTTTCCTGGACCCTGCAAGGGCTGGTAGGATCTCGCCTGCCGGGCGTTTCTGCACAAGCGCCTTGCCCTTTTCCAACTGTTGCTACTCCCTTCCTGTTGAACTTGACGCACACTACTCCTAGCCAGGAAACTACGTGACCATCGCCCGCGACTCGGCATTGCGCCGGGCGGCGCTGAGTGTGGCGTTTAAGCCAATGCCAGTCCATGAGCCATGAAAGCTCTCTTGAAATCATTTGTCTCGCGACTGCTCTCTCCCGGAGAACTTTCTGCTTTGCGCCATCTTCTCTCAGAATTTCGCATTTCACGCCACCATCGATGCGGTCTGCGTAAGATTAAACGCATGTCTTGGTCAGCCCCTGCCAGGCTGAACCTGGGATCTGGCGCACATTGCAAGGACGGATATTTGAATGTGGATGTCTTTCCGGGCGGTGATTTGACTCTCGATCTTCGCAGAAATCTTCCCTTCGAGTCGAACTGCTGTGAACAGATCTTCTCGGAGCATTGCATCGAGCACTTCGACTACCCAGACGCCGTTTCTCACCTGCTTCAGGAATGCTTGCGTATTCTCAAGCCGAGTGGAGTTTTTCGTTTCAGCGTGCCTGATACAGAGTGGCCTCTGTTGAGCTATGCCGAGGGACCTGCCGCCGAATATTTTCAGGCGTGCAAAGTGAACCCGTCGTGGCATCCCAGCTACTGCGAGACTCGTCTTGAACACATCAATTATCACTTCCGTCAACGTGATGAACACCATTTCGCTTATGATGAGGAGACGGTAAGAAAACTTCTGGAAGGAGTCGGATTTCAAGACGTCAAACGTGTCTCGTTTGATCGGAGCATCGATTCGCAGCACCGGGAGATTGGAAGCCTTTTCATGTCCGCACGCAAACCCGCCTAAGTGTATCTAGACCTGGTCGTCACCCCTGCGGCAGTGACCCTGTTACCATGATTCCTCGGCGCTGGCTGGACCTATTTGAAAACCGTGTGACATAGATCATGACACACGAGTTCTCTAAGGAAAGCATCGTTCCACTTTGTGTGGACCTTGATGGCACCTTGATCCACACCGATGTCCTCTGGGAAGGGATCAAGTTCCTCCTGAGGCGTAAGCCCCTTGCCCTGCTCTGGATGCTTCCTTCCTTGCGGGGCGGACGCGCTCCCTTCAAGAAGGCAGTTTCGGCCAAATCGACAGTGAGCGTCGATTCTCTTCCCTGGCGCGAATCCCTGGTTAGCTGGCTGCGCAGTGAAGCGGCGAACGGTCGACCGATCTATTTGGTCACCGCAGCTGACTCCGCCTATGCGCAAGCTGTTTGCGAGCGCCTTGGATTTTTTGCCGGGGCGCTTTCGAGTGACGGCGCTCTCAACCTGAAGGCGAAGAAGAAAGCCCGCCGGTTGGTGGAAACATTCGGGCGAGCTGGTTTTGACTACATCGGCGATGCACGCGCAGATATTCCGGTGTGGCGCGCCGCCCGACGCGGAATCTGCGTAACGGCCAACGCGCGCTTTGTCCGCCGGGCCGGACTTGCCGAAAAGGTTGAGGAGCAATTTACCGGAAAATAGCCGCGCTCGCTCTATCTCGTGGCCTAAGCATTAGCGCCTTGAATCTTCGAAATCTTGGCGAGGATTGACAGCGACTTCGGTGTCAGGTGACTTTGGCTCCATGAGAACGGCGGCGATTTGGCTTCTGATGGTCGCCGGCACGTTGCTTGCGAGTGCGCAAGATGAAGAATTCGGCGAGGCTGTAAAGCGAAGTCTCGACCGTTCGCGCATCCTTTACCCGGAATCAGCGCAACCCGACTCAGCACTTAGCAAAGCAATCCTCTCCCGCATCGAGTGGCTGCAACTTCACAATCGCGCCGCTTTCCTCGATTCAAACTGGCCGCTGCGAGTGACTGCGACAGAGGCCGCCGCTCTCGGGATCGCTCCGCAGAGGATTGGTTCTGCCCAGGCCCGAACAACACGAGGTCCTCGCTTTCTCGCGCTGGTGACGCGAAGCTTCAGCACCACCCAGGCATCCTTTCGGAAGGACCAGCAAATTCTCCTCGAGGCGATTCAGGATTACGGCAAGCGTGGGATCACGCTTGTCAACGGCGAGCCGGTCCTTCTTTGGCTTGATAACATTAAAGTCCTCCGGGAATTAGCACCCGGCGAACTTGCCCCTGTTGTCGTCAAGGTGGAGTCCGCCCGCTACGGCATTCCTGGCGCGCAACTCTACAGCGTCACCGGGATGGTTCAGTCGCTGATTGCCCCGGATCCAACGGGACGTTACGAAATCCTTGTTTCAGACGCATTACTCACGCCCGCGGCCGCCAAGAAGCTGAACCGAAGCACCCAGGTGATGGCGGATCCCGTGACCGGACAAACCGCCGTGCACAAGCCGAATCGAGTCCTTACCGTAACTTACACGCTCAACGGGTTGACCAAAACAAAACAGGCGATCGCCGGAGAACGCTTGGTCCTGGACTAAGATGGACGAGGAGCTAGTTATAGAAGTTCATTAAAGTGCTCCGAGAATTAGTACCGGGCGAACTTGCCCCTGTTGTTGTCAAGGTGGAGTCTGCCCGCTACGGCATTCCTGGCGCGCAACTCTACAGCGTCACCGGGATGGTTCAGTCGCTGATTGCACCGGATCCAACGGGACGTTACGAAATCCTTGTTTCAGACGCATTACTCACGCCCGCGGCCGCCAAGAAGCTGAACCGAAGCACCCAGGTGATGGCGGATCCCGTGACCGGACAAACCGCCGTGCACAAGCCGAATCGAGTCCTTACCGTAACTTACACGCTCAACGGGTTGACCAAAACAAAACAGGCGATCGCCGGAGAACGCTTGGTCCTGGACTAAGATGGACGAGGATCCCGTCATCGAAGTTCAGGACCTGGTGCGCAAGTTTGGAAACCGGACCGTTCTCAACGGCGTTAGCTTTACGGTCAATAAAGGGGACACTTTGGTTATCATGGGAAGCTCCGGTTGCGGCAAGAGTACCGTGCTCCGCCATATCATTGGGGCTCTCAAGCCGACCAGCGGCTCGATCAAAGTCTTCGGCAAGGAGATAACCAACATGTCAGACCGAGAATTCGACGAGCTCCGCCTGCGTTTCGGCATGAATTTTCAGTTTGGTGCATTGCTGCAATCGCTGACCGTGGGCGAAAACATATCGCTGCCGTTGATTGAAAATAGCCATGTCGATCCTGAGATCGTCGAACTGGTGGTCAAGATGAAGCTGGAATTGGTCGGACTTACCGGCTTCGAGAATCTCAAGCCAGCCGAGCTCAGCGGAGGGATGCGCAAGCGAGTAGGTCTGGCCCGCGCGGTCGCGCTCGATCCGGAGTTGCTTTTCAGTGACGAACCTACCTCGGGTCTCGATCCCATCATGACGGCGGTCATCGATCAACTCACGCTCGACCTCACCCGTAAGCTCGATATGACAGCTGTCGTCGTCACTCACGACATGACCAGCGCATTTCGCATCGGCACCAAGATGATCGTGTTGGGCGCTGGCAAGCGCATCGGAACCGTCATCGCGAGCGGCACGCCCGACGAAATTTCAAAACATCCTGACCCGGAGGTTCAGCAGTTCATCAAAGGGGAAGCCGACGGTCCGGTGCCACTCAAACTCGCTCCTGAAGACTATATCGAACGGCTGCTCGGCCCGTAGGCGGCCACTTGGCCGGATCGACGCGCACCTGCCGAGCTTGTTGTCGGCCGACGATTGCGAATGAACAATCCCGTCCTCTCCTTCCTCGCGCCAGGCATCGGCTTTTGGATGCGCAGCGATTCGGTTCTCCGCTGGAGGATTGTTTTCGGGGCTCTGGTCGGTGCGATTGTCATTGCTTTACTGGTGACAACCAAGCCGTGGGTGGCGGTCACCGAGATTCGCGGCAAGACGGATACCCTGGACTACGTCCGCATCTACGGATGGATTGCAGGCGCCATCAACGTCGTTCTTTTGACGTTCCTAATCATCCTTTGTCCTTGGTGGGCAAAATTACGAGACCTCACGCCCAATTCCGGCGCCTCGGTGGAAGGATCTGCCACGCCTCGATGGTTCTGGCCTTTGGTAATCGTTGCCATGGCAACAACCTTCTTCTACAGCCTGCCCCGAATGACGCATGGGTTTTGGGACGACGAGGAGCTGAACGTCCGCACCACTCTCTGGGGAAAGTTCAAATCAAACAAGAAGACCGGCGAGGTGGAATTCGTCCGGTTCGATTGGCTGGAGACCATCTACGGTTACAGCAAGGGGCCTAACACTCATACTCTCTTCAGCATCCTGTCGCGTGCATGCGAGGAGACTTGGAATCTTATCGCCAAGCCAAAAGGTTTTCCGGTGGTCGAGTGGCCGTTTCGTGTGCCGGCACTCGTTTTTGGCATTTTGGCAATCGCGGCCTTCGCCTGGTTGCTCAGAGACTTCGGAATGCCAGCCACCGGGGTGGTGGCGGCGTGGCTGCTTGCCGTTCACCCCTGGAGTATTCGTTATGCCAGCGAAGCGCGAGGATATAGCTTCGTCATCTTGATCGTTCCGGCTCTGTTTGTGTTTTGGCGAAGAGCGATGGTGATCGGGTCCTGGCGTTGGTGGAGCGCTTATGCTCTCGCTGAGTTTTTGCTTTTTTATTGTTATCCGGGTTCCGCATTCATCTTGATCGTGCTCAACCTCCTGACGCTGGGACTTCTTGCGGCGGCCCCCGGCTGTGCGGAGCCGCGCTTTGCGCAAGCCGGTCGCTGGTTTTGCGTGAATGCCCTAGCAGCTATGCTCACGCTTCAGTTCATGCTGCCCCTCTATCCGCAAGCGAAGCTCTATTTCGATTTTGTCTCCTCGCAGGGATTCGTCTCCGGTGGGCAATGGGTTCGCAATACTGTTGCTTACATGGTCGGCGGAGGTCCCTGGACGAAAAGCGGCGAGCCATGGGCCGGCTACCCGGAGTGGCTGGCGCGCTACGTCGAGCACCCGGTTATTTTCGTGGCGGCGGCATCGTTGGCCCTCACACTCGTCGTGGTCGGTGCTTTTCGGCTGCTTTGGCGAAGCTGGCCCTCGGCAACGTTCGTCTTTGTCATGGCGATTTGCCCGCCGATTACTTTTACGGTCGCGTTCTTCAAGAAATTCCTGCTCTACGAAAACTACGTCATCTACTCACTGCCGGGCGTGATCGTTTGTGCTGCTGCCGGACTTACGTTGGTGGCATCTTTGCTGGCCAAACTTTCCGGGAAGCAGACCGTCGGGTGGATTTTTACGGGATCCCTCCTCTTGGGCTACTTCGTTTTCACAAACTCATTTCGGCGATGGCTGGTCGAGAACCCGCTGCAGCAAATCCGAGAGTCTGTGATCTACTCACGCGGCACGCTCGATCCAGCGGCGGCCGAACAAAAGAATATCAGGACGGCCAGCTTCTGCATTCCGCCGTATCTTTACGATGCTCACATGGAGCGACTCGATTCCGCCGGCGGCTTCATTGCCGCACTGCAACGTTCAGACGAGGACGGAATTCCCCTCTTCGTCAACATTGGCATGCCCTGGGCCGCACGTGAATACAGCCCGCAGATGTGGACGCTATTCAACAACCAGGATCTCTTTGAGGAACCTGTCCATCTGCGCGGATTCGAACCAAGCCTCGACCGGCTCGTCGCCAAATATAAGGCCCACAGTGCGCAAACGTTTGATTTTAGCCGCTACAGCCTCGACCAGCGCTAGCTAGAGTGCTTGGTCCCGTGGACGACATTGCTCACCCGCGCGGACGGCAAGATCAGTCGGCCGCACGGAAGAGTGATGCCAGCAAACGTGCGATGCGCAAAGCATTCGGAGAATCGGCGTGAACACAGACCGTCTGGGCATCGAGCACCAGTAGCGTTCCGTCGATGGTGGAGACCGCGCCGCTCGCTCGGAATGTTTCCATTTGCCCCCTGATCTTCAGCCAGTCGGTGAGAACCGCACCCGGCTGGCTGCGCGGGACCAACTCACCCTGCGGGGTGTAGGCGCGATCCGAAAACAGTTCACCCCAAGCCTGGACGCCACAACGCCTGGCCGCGCCTATAAGCTCACCACGAGGAGAAGCAATAAGTCGGGTGCCAGGGAAACGCTCTTTGACGAAGGCGGCATAAACACTTGCCAAATCCTTGTCTCGTTCAACGACATGATAGAGTGCGCCGTGGAGCTTGATATGTGCAATCGGAATCCCCTCCGCTCGAGCTAGCGAGACGAGTTTTCCGACTTGAGATGAGATGAGCGCCCGCAATCGCGCCCGCGAGACTGCTTCTTCTTTGCGCCCAAAATTTTCGCGATCGTCGAATCCGGGATGTGCGCCCGCATTCACCCCAAGGTGATGACATAGCTTCAGGCAGGCTCGCATGGTTCGCTCACCGCCCGCATGCGCGCCGCAGGCGATGTTGGCAGAGCTAACCCATCGTAAAATCTGGCGAGTTCGGGCCGCAGGCTCGCCCTCCCCAAGATCGCAGTTGATGTCCACTTACTCGGCCAGCGCAAAGCGAACACACGTTCCCGGAGCGCACTGGGTGAATCGAGATACCCCCGAGGCATCCAGGATCGCCAGGCGCGGGTAACCACCTACTGTCGGTCCATCGCGGAGCAGCACGATTGGCTGGCCATTCGGGGGAATCTGGATTGCTCCAACAGCGACAGGCGCGCTGGGCATCCGTAGCCGCGACTCTAGGGCGATACCCTCGAGGCGATAGCCCGCCCGGTCACTCTGGGAGGATACCCGCCACGTTTGCCGTAAAAACTCACGCCGTGCTTCTTCGGTAAAGCCGTCCCACTCGGGACCGGGCCAAACCCGAAGGACGGGAGTTTGTGCGTATTCCTCCCGCACCAACTCGGGCACAAAGCGCGAAGAGATCTCTTCGGATAGTAGCTTCTTCTCGCATGACAATCGAGCGCCGGGCTGGACGGCCTCGCCAAAGCCCGCGCGCAGATTCGCACTCGCGCTTCCAAACCATCTCGAAGCCGCAAAACCACCCCTGACGGCAAGATAACTCCATACCCCGGCACGGAGCGGCCCGAAAGAAATTTCACTGCCCGGTTCAACGTGAAAATTTCTCCAGGTGGGCCATTCGCACTCGACCTCCGCCCCAGCAATGGCCAACTCGGAAGAGCTCAGCACGAGGAATTTTGCCCCGGTGAACAGCAGCTCGACAACAGGCGCTCCCGCGCTGTTGCCCACCAACAAATTTGCCTGTCGCGCCGACTCGAGGTCCATCGCGCCGCCGGGCGGTATTCCGAAACGCTTCCAACCGCTTCTTCCAAGATCTTGAATCGTCATCCCCGCGCCGACTGCCAAAACCTCAAGAATAGGAGTTTCGGAGTCCATCACGGGCACCTTTCTCAGTGACTCAACTCTTCCACCGGCAAAAACTTCACGGAATCGCCTTGTCGAAGGAGGAACGCGTCCGCACTTCCACCATCGCGCGCCTTCTCGGCCGAGAAAATTTCCGCGTTCGTTCGTCCGAGCAGCCACCACCCGCCGGGCGAGGCGATGCTGTAAATTCCTGTGTGCTCGCCCCCGATCGCCACCGACCCGGCAGGCACCTGTGGCCGAGGATGGTCAAGTCTCGGTGCGTGTAAGCGGACGTCCAAGGGCCCTAGATAGGGAAACCCCGGTGAAAACCCGATCAGGAAGACGCTATAGATGGGAGCGGTATGCAATTCTATGACATTCGAAACCGAAAGCGTATTGCGCCGCGCGAACTCCTCTAGATCAGGACCGTCATAGCAGACGGGAATCTCGAAAACCGGCGCTTCTTCCACGGGGTGTGCGCGTGCGGCTTTTAGCAATTGGTGAACTGTGTCGAATTGGTCCGAAGCATGTTCTGGATCGTCAAATTCCAAGAGCAGCGAGCAGTAGGCGGGCGTCACGTCCACGAGCCCCTCAAGACGATTCTCTTGAAAGGAACTGAGTAGGCCGCGGCATCGGGCCAGCGATTCAAGATCGACCTTCTGCGCAAACGCGACTAGCAAGGCGACCGGTCCAAATCTGGAGACCACGACATCGTCCATCAGGAGGTCCGCAACCCGTTCAGAGTGCAAAAAGATACAGCCCGCCGCAACGAATGTTGCGACGGGCTGTTGTTCCCCCCAGAACAATCTTTAATGTTCACAACGATATCGAGCCCTCTCGGTTC
Source organism: uncultured Verrucomicrobiae bacterium (assembly GCA_963706955.1). Taxonomy (GTDB): domain Bacteria; phylum Verrucomicrobiota; class Verrucomicrobiia; order Chthoniobacterales; family Terrimicrobiaceae; genus DASTFP01. Next base: position 573,010 of record CAVPOC010000008.1, read on the forward strand.
CGCAAGCACTTTTTCAAGTTATTTCGGCGTTGGCTGTTTAAAAGGCCGGGTCGAAGGGCGATAAACGTGCCGAGAGGTCTCAGCCTAATTCGGAGAACACGCGGTGCGCGAGCAGAGTTTCTTGCTCAAAGTGGAAGAAGCCACGAATTCTCGAACCGGCTAGCAGGTCCGGTAACCAACGGATATCGTCGGCCCACATTTGATCATACGGAATCGCGTGCAGGGGTGTCCACATGGGAATTGCTTCGGCCGTTTCGATCGGCTCGCCAATACAATCCAAAGACACGAAAACGCTGCAATGGAGACTATATCCATCGACAAACTGGAAGTGAAGCTCCCCGCGCAATTCGGGGGAGACGGGGACGATACCGAGTTCCTCACGCGTCTCCCGAACGGCCGCCTCGAGAGAAGACTCCCCGGCTTCGATTCGCCCACCTGGACCATTGATTTTTCCTGCACCGAGACCGCGCTTTTTGCGCATGAGCAGAATTTCTCCATTGCGAACCACAAAAAGCAATGTTGCGAATTCCTTTGGCCTCCAGTTGGCCCAATCGACCTCCATCGAGAGCAGAGTCTAGCCGCCAAGCGCAAAAAGACAAACCTGCGATGGTCGGATTCGAGCAGCAAGTCGAGGTTCCAGGCGCGGGTCGGAGGGGCTGCAAATGGCAAAGACCTGTGGGGAGGATGCTGCCGAATGGCTCTTCCGGCAGCTCCTCCCCGATGATAATCTAGATGGCCGCCTCTCCCTGTTCTCCAGTCCGTATCCGCATTGCGGACTCAATAGGAATGACGAAAACTTTGCCGTCCCCGTATTTGCCCGTTTTGGCCGAGGATACGATGAGGTCCATGACTCGGCTGGCGTAGCTATCGCCAACGACAACCTCGAGCTTGACCTTTGGCAAAAACGTGGCGCTGAACGATCCACTCTTGGGAGGCTCGGCGCGACCTTTCTGGCGTCCGAAACCCTTCACCTCCGTCACCGCCATACCTCCAATCCCCAACTCAGATAATGCGCGTTGGACGGCATCAAGTTTAAAAGGTTTGATGACGGCTTCGATCTTTTTCACCGGGAACGTAGCAGCATTGACTATGCCAATGGGACTTATGCGGTCGTCGCTCCACGGTCGAGCGGCCCTCGGCAATCTGTGTGCCGTCGCGGTGAAGCAGGCCCATCATGATTGTCTAAATTAAGACATCCTGCCCGCTACACATTGCTTTTCTCTTCGACTCTGCTCTCTTGTTGGAGGCTGTGGATGGGATCGTTTTGAGGCAACTGAGAGAAGCGAGAAAGTGGCTCACGCTCCAGCAGTTCCTCCAATATGCTGTATGGACTTTGCTGGTCGCGCTGGGAGTGCTCGTGATCAGCCGAATGGGTCCACCACAGCTGCAAGCTTCTCTTCCCTGGATCGCCACGATTCTTACCTCGATAGCAATTGCCTTTGCGGGGGCACTCTGGCGGTGGAAATCGGTGCGAGTGGTCGCCAGAGAACTGGACGCGCGAGCAGGCACCAAAGATCGCTTCCTCACCGCACTTGACCTGCCGACAATCGAAGAGAGCCTGCTCTCGGACGCAGCACGCCGGGAGACTTCCAGATTTGCAGCGAGATTGCGGGTCGGCGATTACTTGCGTCCAAGGCTGCCTTGGCGAAACGCCTTGTGGCTGCTGCTGCCACTGGCGGCACTCGGCCTCATCGAGGGATTGAAGGAGTGGCGCGCTGGGCAACTTGCTCCAGAGCTTGCAAGTGCCCGCCAATTACTGGAGCAAGTCCGCGAAATCGCGGAGCGTCAGGCAGAAGTTGATCGGGAGTTTAACGACGTTGCCGAGAAGCTCAAGGAAACCGAGCAAGAGCTCGCGGCATCCTCCGAACCGCTCCGAGAAGCTCTCCGAACCCTCGCCGAACTTGAGGAGAGACTTTCGCGGCCCTCGGAATTGAGCGAAGCAGAGAGAAGCGCCGTTGCGGACGCCCTCGCCCAAAATCACGCAGAGCTCGCCTCCGATCTGCGAGCCGGCAGGAATGCCGAGGCAGCGCGAACAGTCGCACAGTTGGATCCGGCTGAACTGGCGAAGGCTCTGGAACAAGCCGCACGTCATTTGGAGTCAAGACGCCTTCGCGAGCTCGCCAACGAGGAAGGTCAAATAGTTCAGGTTCAGCTCGGGATGATGCTCGGCGCCTCAGGCGAACTCGGCAAGGAAGATGGTCGCCGTCAGTTCGTCGCAACTTTGCGGGAAATGAAGACAGGGTTGACGAGCGCTGCTGCTCAGGACGGTCAAAAAGGTGCGGGTTTTAATCCCTCGCAGCATGGAGATAAATCCCCGCCATCCGGCGCGGAGCAATCGCAACCGGCGGGTGCGCCCGGCTCGGAAATGGACCTTGGCCGTGGCGCCGAGTTGGGGGAAGAAGCCGAGCCTATAGTTGCGCAAGAAGGGAGTGAAGATTTCCTTGAAGGCGAGATCGGCGAAGGCGCCTCGCTCGTCCAGCTCTTCCGCGCGGCCGGCGGCGATGATCCAGAGGCCCGACGTGCCTACCGCTCGGCTTATCAAGTCGCCGCTCCCGCGGCTCTTGACGCCGTAAATCAGGAGAACATCCCAGCCGGATCCCGTCTTCTCGTGCGACGCTATTTCGAATCCATTCGCCCAAAGGAATAACCATGCACGTTGCGCCAGCCAGTAGTCAGATTTCAGAATCCATCAGTGAGGAGTATGAGACGCGCGCGGGGGAGTTCCGCGAAGCTTTCGAGCGCTTGCGCACGGAGATGGGCAAGATTCTTGTTGGTCAGGTAGACGTCATTCACAGCGTGCTGACGGCGTTTTTTGCCGAAGGCCATGCCCTGCTTGAGGGAGCGCCAGGCTTGGGAAAGACCGCAATCGTTCGAACCTTGGCAGCCGCCGCCGGACTGAGATTTTCCCGGATCCAGTTCACGCCCGACCTAATGCCCTCGGACATAATCGGAACGAATCTCATCGTCGAGGACCAGCACGGCACCAAGCGCTTCCAGTTCGAACCAGGCCCAATTTTCGCGAATATCATTCTTGCGGACGAAGTGAACCGCGCCACCCCAAAAACACAAAGCGCTCTCCTCGAAGCCATGCAGGAAAGGCACGTTACAATTGCGGGACAACAGCACCGCATGCCGAGGCCGTTCCTGGTGCTGGCGACTCAAAATCCCATCGAGATGGAGGGCACCTATCCACTCCCTGAAGCTCAACTCGACCGGTTCTTGCTGAAGCTTAGCGTTCAGTATCCCGGCGCTGACGAACTCCATGAAATTCTGAATCGCACGACCCGCGAACACTTCCCTACGATTTCCACCGTTCCACTCGAAAGTCTCGACAGTCTGCGCGAACTTGTTCGCGCCGTTCCGGTAGTTCGCGAAATTGAAGCGAGGGCGGTGCAACTGGTCCTCGCCACGCATCCCGAGCGCCCGGAAGCTGTGCCGCTGGCGAAAAAGTTCGTCCGCTATGGGGCGAGCCCGCGCGGTGCCCAAGCCCTCATACTGTGCGCAAAAGTTAGCGCACTACTCGATGGCCGCTTTCACGTCGCCAAAGAAGACATCGACGTGTGGGCATTGCCCGCCCTGAGGCACCGGCTCATAATTAACTTTGAAGGCGAAGCGGAGGGAATCACTGCGGAGCGCGTCGTGGCCGAGGCACTTGCCTTGCCTAAGTAGGCATAGCTTTCACGATAGGCGCCTGAACGCCACCGGACCGCGAGAGAGGCCATTTGCGGTCGGCCGCAAATCCATCCGGCTTGAGTGCGCTTGGAAACGAAAACGCCGCCCGTTTGGGGCGGCGTTTTTGGCGCAGAGTGCTAACCCGAAAGTCAGTTCGTCGGCACCGTGGCGATCGTTTGAAGGATCCGGCTGGCGACCTTGTAGGGGTCAGCCGCAGAATTCGGACGACGATCCTCGAGGTATCCCCGATATCCGCTGTTAACGAAGCTATGCGGAATACGGATTGATGCTCCGCGATTGCCGACGCCGTAGTTGAACTTGTCTATCGACTGAGTCTCGTGCAGTCCAGTCAGACGCAAGTGGTTGTCAGGACCATAGACGGCGATGTGCTCATTGCGATACTTCTCGAAGGTCTCCATGAGTTTCTCAAAGTATTCCTTTCCGCCGACTTCGCGCAGATGCTTGGTGGAAAAGTTGCAGTGCATTCCCGAACCATTCCAATCGCCGCGAATGGGCTTGCAATGGAGTTCGAGGTCCACGCCGTAAGTCTCCCCAAGGCGTGCCATCAGATACCGGGCAACCCAGACGTCGTCCGCGGCTTTCCTGGATCCTTTGCCGAAAATCTGGAATTCCCACTGTCCCTTGGCTACCTCCGCATTAATTCCCTCATGTCCAACGCCGGCGTAGAGACACAGATCGAGATGCTTGTTGACAATGTCACGGGCAAGCTCTCCCACGTAGGAATAACCTACCCCTGTGTAGTATTGGCCCTGCGGAGGAGGAAACCCGTCATTCGGGAATCCGAGCGGTCGGCCGTCCTTTAAGAGGAAATACTCTTGCTCGAAGCCGAACCAGGCGTCGGGATCATCAAAAATTGTCGCCCGTGAATTACTTGGGTGAGGACTGCCATCAGGCCAGAGCACCTCTGACATAACGATGGCGCCGTTCGGCCTGGTCGCGTCCGGATACACTCCCACCGGCTTGAGAACGCAATCGGAGGCACGTCCCTCCGCCTGCTTTGTTGAACTGCCATCAAATCCCCAGTTCGGCACCTGCTCCAAGGTGGGAAAACTCTCGAAGTCCTTTACCAGAGTCTTGCCTCGAATATTGGGAATCGGCTCATAGCCATCGAGCCAGATGTATTCCAATTTGTACTTCGCCATATTGTCTTTGGTTGAATGTCTATTTTTGAGCGGATCCGCCTGCTGTCCACCGCATACTGTTGATTTCTTCTGTCCTCGTGTCCCTTTCAGGCGTGTCGGAGACAAAAGCAGGAAGCATGCCACCTGCCAACAAAATGATGCTGAAGACCCTAGCCGATTTACGCACCGTCAGAGACTAGCTATCCGACCCGGCGATGCAACTATTTCGCCATCGTGAAAGCGAGCTGGTTGATGCTTGCTTCGGAGCTTGCTCGGTCCTTCTGGTAGGCCATGTTGGCTCCAGCATGAACGAGGTCAAGGATACGTTGAGGGCAAAGGTTCGCATCGGCTACGATGGGCGTGTTCATAAGACGTTTCGCGGACCGAAGGCCGATGAGCGCTTTGCCAATGAAGTCCGTGTGCTCCGGCATCTTGAAAGCCACGGATGCCCGTTCGTGCCAAGGCTTATTGAGATCCATCCGGATGAACTCAAGATTGTCACAACCAACTGCGGGACACGTGTCGAGCATCTCGACGAGGACCGTGCCAAAGAGCTCTTTGCAGAGCTGGAACATTATGGCGTCAGGCATGATGATGCCGAGGTAAGGAACGTAACTTACCGACAGTCCGACGGCCGCTTCTGCTTGATCGACTTCGAGTTTTCCACGATCCTTCCCGGCTTCGAAGAATCGAATGACGGACGGACAACGCATAATCCCGGCACAACTGCAGTGGTTCGGGTTGACGGACAAGGGCAAGATTCGACCGAACAATGAAGATTCCTTTCTTTGCCTTCAATTCGACGCTGTTGAGTTGCAATACCTGGGAAAGTACGGCCAAGCGCCCTCCCAAAACTGCGATTTCGTCTTTGCTGTAAGCGACGGGATGGGCGGCGCAATGGCTGGAGAGTTCGCCAGCCGAGTCACTGTTGATAAGGTCACGCGCCTCTTACCCCCGGCTTTCAAGCGATCCGCCGCTGGCCTACCGAATGATTTCGAGGACGTTCTCGACGAGTTGTTTGAAGAGATTCACCGCTCGCTGATGTTTCTCGGCTCCACAGACCCCGATTGCGCGGGAATGGGAGCCACCCTGAGTATGTGCTGGTTCACACCGGGCTGGATGTATTTCGGACACATCGGAGACAGTCGGATCTACTATTTGCCAAAGGAGGAGGGAGGGATCAAACAAGTCAGCCACGATGACACCTATGCAGGCTGGCTCTTTCGCAACGCCAAGATCAGCGAATTCGAAGCACGCCAGCATCCTAGCCGTCACTCTCTGCAGCGAGCCCTCGGCGCCGACAATCAATTCGTCGATCCACAGGTGGGAGCCGTCGCTTGCGAACCCGGAGACCTTTTCCTTCTCTGCAGCGACGGCCTAGTCGACGGCCTCTTCGACTCTCAGATCCTCGACATCCTTTCGAGCTCCCAGCCGTTCGGAACGGGATCAAACCCGGCCGAACGCCTTGTCCGACAGGCTGTCTTGCAGGCTGGACGCGACAATACGACCGTCGTGGTCGTCGAGGTTCAATAAGAGAAATCCGCTAACGCGGCGGGAGCATCAGCACGTTGCGAGCGCTGCGGTTGCCCAGGGTGAAATCGCCTCCCAGGAACACACCGTCCGGCGCTATCTTAATCGTTCTCACAGCGCCAGAAAGGGTCTGCCCGGTTATTATCGGCTCATCCAACGCGCCGTCGGCATTCAGCCGGGCTATCCCGTGACGGGAGACGCCGAAGATCGCATTGAAATTCCCACCGACGAGAATTTTGCCGTCCGGTTGCACAGCGAGAGCGAAAACGCTTCCATTGATGCCTGGGCTGGCACCACCGCCAAACGCCGCGTCTACCTGGCCGTTTGCGTCATAGCGCACAAGATTCAAAATCTCCCTTTGGCCCGCCTGAGAGAAAGTTCCGCCGGCAAGAATCTGTCCGGTTGGCTGGATGGCCAACGCGTTCACCTGGCCGTTCACCCCTTCCTGCTCAGCAAACGAACGGTCCAGCGTTCCGTCTGGATTCAGTCGCGCGATGTTATTACGCACGATGCCATTAACCGCGGTAAAGCGGCCACCGATCACGATCTTACCGTCCACCTGCACGACAGCGGCGAGGACTTCGCCATTGACACCTTCGCCAGAACCGAAGGCGGAGGAGAGGGCGACCTCGTTTTGGGCATGCACCGCCTCAATCACCATGGCCAGAACCACGAGGAATGTTCTCACAGCCCCAATCCATCCGCGAAATCTCCCAAAATCAAGCTCTGACCGCTTGATTCGGATTTCGGATTGCGCGAACCTCGCCTCCGACGCACCCGTAGCTCAATTGGATAGAGCGACAGCCTCCGGAGCTGTAGGTTGTGGGTTCGAGCCCCGCCGGGTGCACTTATTGAACCTTCCCATCCTCGAGGGGAACGGGCCGAACGACTGCGGAGAAATACGGGGTCTCCACCAAATTTTGGGGATGGGGTAGGTTTGATTGGTATATTTAGCCGCATTGAGCAATAACGCGAAGGCGGTAGTTGGAGAAGTTTTTAAAGCCGTAAGCTCGGCGTTGAATGAGTTTCATTTTGCGATGGAAGCCTTCAGTAATGCCGTTGTTTTTGGTAAAGCGCCACATGGCCGCCAAGGGTTCTCTCCAGCGCGATAAGGTGTCAGCCAAAGTCAACATCGAGGAGAAGCAACTGGCTTTGAGCTCAGCGATAAAATCCAGAAGTCTCTTAGCCAAAGGGCGGCAAGCACGCTTTGTTTGATGCTTAATATTCAAGAGGGCGCGCAGCCGATGCATGGCCTCATAGAGGGGTTGGAGAGCAGGGTATTTGGCAAAGAGGGCTTGGAGGCGCAGGCAATCAGTGGGCGCGAGGTTGTCCTCTCGTTTGCGCAGAGCCCCCAGGAAGCCGCGGTGGTTCTTGATTGTGGGGGCAATCTGGCGAGCTAACTCCAGGAAGTGCTGGGTGACAATGCGGATGACATGGAAGCGATCGGCAACGATCTTGGCTCTGGGAAAGTAAGAGGCAATCAGGCTGCGATAGGGACTGGAGAGATCGATGCAAACGACGCGCACCTTCTCTTTGCCTTGGAGGGCAGCCAGAAAGGAGCGCAGAGCGCTCGGAGTGCGTCCCGCAACGACGTCGAAGACGCGGTGGTTCTTCAGATCGCAGAAGGTGGTGGCAAAGCGCTGCCCTTTGTGCAGGGTGTGCTCGTCGATGCCGAGAACCTGAGGGCATTGCAGGCTCAAACGTTCTCTGGCCTGACGGGAAGTAAATTCCGCATAGATCCGCTCGACGGTGGCGCTGCCCAGCTTCATGAGGCGCGCGAGAGCCGAGGCACAAATGCCTTCGTGATGCTGGCTATAGACCTTCTGTCGCCAGGGTTCGGTGCTGCGCTTCCAGGGCCGCAAACCGGGCGTCTCGGGCAGAAAGCTGCGACCGCATGCCCGGCACTCAAAGCGCCGGGTTTCGATATGAAGAAGGCTCGGCAACCCAAAGGAGTTTAGATGCCGAGCGCGCCGTCGATAACGCCCTTTAGCTACGATGCGGGGGCTGGCGCAGCACCGACAGCAATCGGGTTCCCTTTCCAGTTCCAAGTGCACGAGCACTTGCTTGTTGCTTTCGCTCCGCAAGACGCGGTAGCCTCTTAGTCCGATATCACACACAGGGGGCATGGTGGTCTTTCATTGACCCCATGTCCCCACTTTTTGATGGAGAGCCCGATAACGCGAAGGCGGTAGTTGGAGAAGTTTTTAAAGCCGTAGGCGCGGCGTTGGATGAGTTTGAATTTGCGATGGAAGCCCTCGGTGATGCCATTGTTTTTGGTGAAGCGCCACATGGCCGCGAGAGGTTCTCTCCAGGCCGACAAGGTTTGAGCGAGGGTAAGGAGCGAGGGGAAGGCACTGGCTTTGAGCTCATCGATAAAATCGAGGAGTTTCTTAGTGAGAGGACGGCAGGCGCGTTTTGTTTGATGTTTGAGGTTGAGGAGAGCGCGAAGTCGATGCATGGCGTCATAGAGGGGCGCGAGAGCAGGATATTTAGCAAAGAGCGCCCTGAGGCGCTGGCGGTCAATGGCCGAGAGGTTGTCCTGTCGTTTACGCAGGGCAGCCAGGGAGCCGCGATGGTTCGTGATAGGAGGGGCGATCTGACGGGCCAGCTCCAGGAAGTGTTGGATGACAATGCGGATGACATGGAAGCGATCGGCAACGATCTTGGCTCTGGGGAAATAGGAAGCAATCAGGCTGCGGTAGGGACTTGAGAGATCGATGCAAACCACGCGAACCTTGTCTCTGCCTTGGAGAGCGGCCAGAAAGGAGCGCAGATCCCTTGGACTGCGGCCGGCAACAATATCGAAGACCCGGTGGTTCTTAAGATCACAGAAGGTGGTGGCAAAACGTTGCCCCTTGTGAAGGGTGTGCTCGTCGATACCGAGAACCCGAGGGCATTGAAGACTCAAACGTTCCCTGGCCTTGCGAGAAGTAAATTCCCCGTAGATGCGCTCCACGGTGGCGCTCCCCAGCTTCATAAGACGCGCCAAAGCCGAGGCGCAAATGCCTTCATGGTGCTGGATGTAGACCTTCTGCCGCCAGGGTTCGGTGCTGCGCTTCCAGGGCCGCAATCCGGGCGTCTCGGGAAGGAAACTGCGACCACAAGCCCGACACTCAAAGCGCCGGGTCTCGATCTGAAGAAGGCTCGGTAAGCCAAAGGAATTTAGATGCCGAGCGCGCCGTCGGTAACGTCCCTTGGCGACAATGCGCGGGCTGGCACAGCACCGACAGCAATCCGGTTCCCTTTCCAGTTCCAAGTGCACAAGCACTTGCCGATTGCTTTCGCTCCGCAAGACGCGGTAGCCTCTTAGTCCGATATCACACACAGGGGGCATGGTGGTCTTTCATTGACCCCATGTCCCCAATTTTTGATGGAGAGCCAGAATACGCAGCTGTTTCGTAGGGCTTCCTCCCGGTTGAAACCAGCAATCGTAACCAAGCCCTCGATTGTCGCAGGCCTGCTGAAGATAGCCAAGGGCTACCGAGCTCAAGCGAAGCTCAATGCCTTTCCATCCAAGAGCTTATGAGATCTGGGTTCTAGTCGCCGGTGCTTCAACAATAAGCAAAGTGAAATCAGAGGGCAGACTCTCTCCTATTAGGTGTGGATCACCTTAGTTTTCCCGGACCAGTCTGACACTTCTTTGCAAGTTAAACTAGGATCCGAGATCAGATGAGAGTCGTAGTAATTGTTAAAACCAGCCTAATGATGTTGACCTCTGAGACGGATTTCATCTATGAAGATCGCTGGTCCACGAGCTCAGGCGATGATCAAAGATGCCTTATCTCCGCGGGCAATCCTCGCAGTTCATCGCCAATTACAGAGGATATTCGTTCCGGCCATCCTATGCGCGAGCGTCTTAGTGTTTGTCTCCACCGGACTTAGCGAAGATCGGGGACGTTTGCCTCGGGCGGTGGTCGATCTCCCCACCGCGAAGCACAGTGCAAACTTAGCGACGACTTACCCCGAATTGCGCGCGGCAATCTCCTACAAGATAGTGCTCAGCCCTCATGTCGGTGCAGCAGAAATTGATCGTAACATCCAAATCGCACAGCGCCGCGTCAAGCAAGCGTCCGATCCGCGCCCATTCCTGGAACGGCTGGGTTGGCTTTACGTCACCAAGGCGCGGACAAGTCACGATCAAGGCTTTTACAAGCTGGCTGAACAGTGCGCATTGGCATTGGAAACTGCCGACTCGAAGAGTCCGGCAGCGTTGCTCCTGCGCGGCCACGTTCTCATTAGCTTTCATCGCTTTGCGGAGGCCGAGGCTATTGCCAAAGAACTCGTCGCGCAACGCACGCTCCCCTTCGACTACGGACTGCTGGGCGATGCGCTGGTTGAACAGGGCCGCCTTGCCGAGGCCGTCGATGCCTACCAGCGCATGGTTGACCTTCGGCCTGACTTGCAATCCTACAGCCGGGTCGCTTATATGCGCTGGCTGAAAGGGGATCTCGACGGCGCCATCGAGGTGGCCCGCCTGGCGGCTCGGGCTGCGAGCCCGCTCGACCCAGAGTCTGCATCGTGGTCTCTTACGCGCCTCGGGCACTATTATTTGCAGGCCGGTTCGCTTGCCGATGCCAAGGCAGCTTGCGAGGCGGCTCTAACATATTCAGCTGAACTATCCTGCAGCCTTATTGCTGAAGAGCCGATTTCTGCTCCTCGAGGACAACACTGCCGAGGCGACTATTGCCCTGCAAGGTGCCGTGGCCGTCAATCCGCTGCCCGAATTTCAGTGGGCCCTGGCTGACAACCTCCACGCGGCAGGTCGCGTCGACGAAGCCGCCAAAGTCGAAGCGACTCTAATGCAGACCGGCATGCAGAGCGATCCGCGGACGTTTGCTCTGTTCCTGGCGACCCGGGGTGAGCAGACAGAATTAGCGGTTCAACTCGCGCAACGCGAATTGCAGGCCCGCGCAGACATTTTTACGCACGATGCGCTGGCGTGGGCGCTCGCTGCCGCGGGTCGACTCGACGAGGCATGGCCGCACATGGAGAAGGCGCTGGCCGAGGGCACCATCGATGCGCGGCTCTTCACCCACGCCGGAGTGCTTGCGGCCAAACTCGGACGCACGACCGAAGCCGAGTCGTGGCTGACCAAAGCCCGCAGCCTGCAGCACATGTTGCTCCCGTCGGAACATCAGCAACTCGCCGCGACATCGGCCTCCCTGGAGGCACCGGACGGCGCTCCATCTGCGGGTCCCGCAGCGACCGAAGCGATTTCCAGCGCGAGAAGAGCAATTAGCGAAAGCTTCACTCGCAAACAAAAACAAGGAAGGGAAAGAAAAATGAAAATCAATATCATCACACTCACAGCAGCCGTTTCGCTGGCGATGGCGTCGCCCCCGGCGGCGCATGCATCTAGCCACATGGATGCGCCACTGATCACCCGCGATCCATCGGCTAACACCACCGACGTATACGCTTTCGTTGACCAGGACGAGCAAGCAAAACAGATTTGGTCGGCGGAGGAACCCAGCCGCCGAAATCCCTTGTCGTCGCCCTTGCCGTCTATCCCCACGAGGAACCGGGAGTCGGGCCGAATATTTACAACTTCGACGACAATGTGCTTTACGAGATCCATGTGGCGACCGGCCGTGATGTCGCGGCGGGCAGAGCTACCATCAGCTATCAGTTCCGATTCACGACTACTTTCCTGAACCAGAACACCATTCTGGATTCCTACCTGGGCGTTTAGGTCTAGATCCGCTGATGCCATCCACGACGCCAATCAGAACCTGCGTCAGACATACACGGTCACCAAGGTCAATTGGCACTCGAAGACCGTCCTCGGCACGGGCATCGTTCCGCCGAACAACCAGGGTAGACGCAACGCCCTTCTACAACCAGGGCGATCGACGGCGACAATCCGGCCAAGGATGGCGTTTCGACGGATGATCGAACTCGACCAGTATACCCAAGAAGCCATCACCGATTCATGGACAAAGGAGATGGCTATGTCGCCTTCGCCGGCCAGAGGGACGACGGCTTCTACGCCGATATCAACTCCATCTTTGATCTGCTGAGTCTCCGGAATCCGGGAAAAGATTCACAAGGGGGTTTCAACCTCCACCTTATGGCGTTGAGAATCCCGATCGCGGAACTGGGCTGGCGGTGACCAGCAAATCGTCGGTGTTTATGCCACAACCAGCCGTCAAAAGGTTACCGTGTTGCGAGACAGGCCGCGGGGGCAATAAGACAGAAGAACAACTCCTCCTCTTCGTGGGTGCAGGTTGCGCGCCAGGGCAACCCGCTCTTCAACGAAGGCCTCGTCGCCATCGTGGACAAGGACCTTTACAGCCGCACCAGCCCGACGGTGGACAATCGAATTCTTTCAGCAAGTATGCGCTCAACCCGGAACTGCGCGCTGATTAATGCCGCTCCGGTTGCTCCTTGGATCCCCGGCCGTAACAACCGGACGACCGATATCGCGGCCATCTATATCCCCGACCTGATCAAGGTGGATCTCTCGACGCCGGGCGTGCGTCTTCGCCGGCAGCGGCCCAGCGGCATCCGACGAATCCGGATGATCCCGGCTTCTCGCGCCTGAGCATCTTCGGTGGCGATGTGCTTCCAGAGCGAGATTCCAGGTCATCCGTTCAACATCGGCGGATTCGTCCCCGGCGGCTGGCCCAATGGTCGCCGCTTCGGCGACGACGTGGTGGACATCGCGGTAACTGCTCTCATTAGCGATCTGCGCGATCCTGACAATCTGATCATTCGCGTGGCGGACGGCAATGACGGCGTGAGCAGAAACGACATCGGTTTCAACAAGACGTTCCCCTACGAAGGCACGCCGCAGAACGGCCGCAACCACGCGCACCCTGCACCAGTCTAAGTCCAAGTCAGAGCCCAACACCTTAGCTGCCCTGCACGCGGCCGGTCCAGGCCGGATCGTGAACTCCGCTCCGAACAGTAACGAGTCTGAGGTAGATCACTCGCATGAGTTGATGGGTACGAAAAACCGTCTGTGTGGCTGGCTGGCAGCGCTTCTCATGGGCGTTGCCAGCCTCGCGCTCGCTCACGATCCCGGCCTGAGCACGGCTGCCGTGAAGATCTTTCCGGATCATATGGAGGCGCGAGGCGACCTTCGCGCGCGCCGACATCGAGGCACTTGTCGCCCTCGACGTGAATCACGACGGGAAGGTCAGCGCTCAGGAGTGGCAGCAAGCGCGGCCCATCCTCGAACCGCTCCTGCGGGATACGCTCGTCGTCCGGGGGAACGACGGCACCACCGGCATGACGGAAATCGGCTTTCAGCTTGATGAGAACGACAATTTTCATGTCGCTGGCATCCTGCGCGCAGAAGGCGCGAAGCTTACCCTGGAGTCGCCGTTACTCAAGCAGCTCCCTCGCGGGCATCGGCAATTCATTAGCGTGCTAATCAACCAAGGCACTCCAGTCGGCGAGGCGCTGCTCAGCGCAGAAAATCATGCACTGGAGGTCGACGCAGGAATTGGCTGAGGAGCCACGACACTTGCAAAGCGCAGCCACGTTCGGAGGGTTCTTCTTCATGGGCGTGGAACACATCCTGACCGGCTATGATCACTTGATCTTTCTCTTCGGCCTGCTTATCGCGATGTCACAATTTCGCGCGACGCTTTGGGTGATCACGTGCTTCACGCTGGCACACTCGGTCACGCTGGCGCTGGCAGCGTTCGATCTGGTGCGGATCCCAGAGCACATCGTCGAACCATTAATCGCGGCCACCATCATCTACGTCGGCGTGGAAAATTTGCTGCGGCTGGACAATGCGACAGGTCGCTGGAGGTTGGCGCTTATTTTCGGTCTGGTTCACGGTCTCGGCTTCGCCACAGATCTGAAAGAAAAAGTCGCCGGCATGAGTGGCGAAAAAATCGTCGTTCCATTGGTGTCGTTCAACCTTGGAGTCGAGGTCGGCCAATTGGCCGTCGCCGCGCTGGTCTTGCCATTGATCATGGTGGTTGCGGAGTCAGGCCGGTTTACGGCGGAGTCTGGTGCCATCCTGCTCCACCCTGGTAGTGCTGGCTGGCGCCTGGTGGCTCGTGCAGCGAACGCTACTGGGATAAGAGCGCTCAGCCCAAGCCTCAGAACCGGCAATTAGGCTGTGTCGCGCCTTAGATTGGCGAGCCAAAGTGCGGTCTAGCGATCCGCGTTCCGTCCGTCGCCATCCGTCGCCAGAATTTTTCGCCCCTATGAGGAATGGCTGACCGTCTCGCGCGCCGTGCGAATCTCGTGCAACACGAGGTTCATCAGTTCTTCAACAGAAGTATCACGCGTCGGTCTGTCGAAGGTAATCTGGCCGTTTTGCAAGAGACTGACGCGATCGCAGACGTCGAAGACGTGCGCGTAGTTGTGCGCTACAAGAATGATCGATACTTCGCCCTTTTCTTTGAGGCGACGGATGAGGTCCAGGATCATGGCGCTCTCTTTCACACCCATTGCTGCCGTCGGCTCGTCCAAGAGCAACACCTTGGCATTGGCAAAAACCGAGCGCGCAACCGCTATGGCCTGCCGCTGACCGCCCGAGAGTTTGGAGATTTCCACGTCGACTCTGGGAATGTTGACACCCATCCCATTCAGCTGCTCGATCGCGCGCTCGCGCATGGTCCGATCATCTAGAATACCAAGGAAGCGGCTATACATGATTTCCCGTTGTAGGAACATGTTGCGATAAACATTCAATTCATTTATCAGCGCGAGATCCTGGTAAACGGGTTCGATTCCCAGCGACCGGGCGTGGCTGACAGACTTGAGCTCGATCTCCTCGCCCTGAAAATAGATCTTCCCGCTGCTCGGCCGATGAAAGCCGGTAAGAATCTTCAACAACGTGGATTTTCCGGCGCCGTTGTCGCCGAGAAGACCTAGGACTTCGCCTCTGGCAAGACGGATTGACGCATCCCTGAGAGCTGTCACCCGGCCAAAGGATTTGGAGATGTGCTCCGTCCGCAATACTTCCTCGTTCATTATCCACCTCCCGCCGCGCGCAGACGGCTCAAGTGCACATTGATGAGCATCGTGATGAGGATTGCGCCTCCCAAAATCATGTTGAAAGTGTACGCGCTGACCCCTGAGAGCGTAAAGCCGTCTTTCAATATCCCAAGCACTGCGGCGCCGAGAAATGCACCGATGATTGTGCCTGAGCCTCCAGTGAGCAGAGTTCCGCCGATAACAGCAGATGCGATCGCCATAAACATGATTTCTGTTCCACCCGCGAGCGGATCGATCGAGCCGATGCGAAAGGTGTCCAGGGTGCCTGCAAGGCCTCCCAAGACACTACAAATGACGAAATTCCCCATCTTTATGCGACCGATTTTGATGCCCACCTCGGCGGCACCAATTAAGTTCCCGCCCGTGGCCACGGTGTGTAGCCCCCAACGTGTCTTGACGAGCACGAACTGGAGAATGAGCGTCACGCCGATCGCCCACAGGATCTGCGAGAGCGGGTTGCCACCGAAGATTTCCTGAAGCATTGGCCCCGCTTTCGGTCGCACGGGAAAACCGCCCGAGATGGTTAGCGTGAAGCCGTTTATAAAGAACAGCGTCCCGAGAGTGGTGATGAAAGAGGGTATTCGGAGTATCACGGTAAAAAATCCGTTGATGAGGCCCACAATAGCCGCAGCGACTAAACCGATTCCGACCGCGGGAACGAAGGGAACGCCCGCTTGCTGCGCGAAATGCATCACGAACGGCGACAGCGCGTAAACCTGACCCACCGACAAATCTACCTCACCGGCGATCAGAACCATGACCAGGCCCGCCGCGATGATCGCGGTCATGGCCGTGTATTCGGCCAGGTTTCCAATGTTGCTGGGCGTAAGGAACGCGGGAGCCGTGCTCTGAAAGTAGATGACCATCACGATACCGGCAATCGCGGTGCTCGCCTCTCGAGAGCGCAGGAGGAAAAGACCAGCCCGGCTCACCCAGCTTCGGGGCGCAGCACGCCGGACGGTATCCTTTCGTTGCGGAAGAAGATCCGCTTTGTCTGCTGCCATGACGTTGCGCGATCTTTATCCGATGGGGCCCGACCGCGTAACCACTTTTTGCTCGCTTGAGTTACCCTGATAGCGACTCTCAGTCTTTATGAAGGGCTCGACGTTTGCCTTCGTCAAGAAGCTCAGGCCGGTATTGATGTCGGAGGGACCCGTCAACCCGCCTGAGATCTTGTAGAGAAAGAGCACCATGACGGTGTAGAAACCTTGGAGATACGGCTGTTGGTCGATGGTAAAGTCGAGATCTCCCTTTTGCACGTAGTCGAGCGTACTTGGCAGAAGATCAAAGCCACCGGCGTGAATACCCTTTGACTGTAGTTTATTTTCACTCATCGTCTTCCCGACCGCTGAGGTGCTGCCCGCGTCTACGGCAAACATGCCTTTTATGTCTGGGTGGCCCGCATAGTAAGCAGCAACCCGCGAGACCTCCTCATTTAGGGTGGGTCCGCTCGCTATCTCATTCAGCTTGATATTCTTGCCAGACTCCTTGATCGCCTCGGCTGCGCCGTCCAGCCGCGGCTGGATGTTCAGTTGGCCAGGCGTAGCAATAAATCCAACCACTTCGCCCTCCGGAACTAACTCGACGATGCGCTCGCCTAACCCCTTGCCGGAGAGAAAGAGATCCTGGCCAATGTAGCACAATCGCTTGTTCTTTGCGTCGGCGTTGTACGACACCACGGGAATGCCTGCCTTGAGTGCTTTTTCGGTAGGCTCGTTAAAAGCCGTGCAGATCAACCAGACAGACGGCTATGCCGTCGGCACCTGCCGAGATCGCCGTATTCATGGCATTGACCATATCGGTAGCGATGGATTTCTCGGAACCGGTCCACTGATAGGTACAGCCCAGAAGTGCGCAGGCATCCTCGGCGCCGTACTTGGTGGGAACAAAGAACGGGTTCGTTGTGACGTGATTCACGAAAACGAATTTCCATTGTGGATGCTTCGGGAAAAGGCCGAAGCCTCCTTCCGCGGCCTCTGCACTTTCCGGTATTCCGAGACCGAACGAGGATAGCGAAGCCAGCGCGCCAAAGCCGGCCGCGCGTCGCAACGCTTCGCGCCGTGAAACGCCGCCCACGTCTTTTTGGCTGCTGTTGGGGGAACGGTTCGTCTTTTTCATGGGATCTTACTCTGGGGGATGGGTTGATTTGTGTAATCTACTTGGTCGAGAAACGATAAACCGTCGTTTGTGTGTACTTCTCACCCGGCTGTAACTCGGTTGTGGGAAAGTCCGGCTGGTTTGGTGAATCTGGAAAGTGCTGCGTCTCTAAACAGAGGCCAGTCCGGTGTTGGTAAGCGGTGCCGCCCTTGCCTTTGTTTGTCCCGTCGAGAAAGTTGCCGACATAAACCTGCAAACCCGGCTCGGTGGTTAGGAGTTCCATGAATCTTCCTGTGGTTGGCTCGTAGAGGGACGCCACCAATTCAAGGTCGTTTCCGGTTCGGTTCAGCACCCAGTTGTGATCGTAACCACTACCAAATTTCATCTGTTCATCGTCGCTTTCGACCCGGGCTCCAATGGCTGTGGGCTTGTTGAAATCGAACGGCGTGCCCGCAACCGGCCTGAGCTCCCCCGTCGGAATCAGACCCTTGTCAACCGGAGTGAACTTATCAGACTTAATCATCAGCTCGTGCCCCAGGATATCGCTCGCTCCGGCATCTTTTAGGTTAAAATAGGAATGGTGCGTCAAATTGACGAAAGTGGGCTTATCGGTTTCAGCGGTGTACTGGATCTTCAACTCATTGTTGTCCGTAAGGGTGTAAATCACCTCGCAGCGAAGAGTGCCTGGATAGTTTTCCTCCCCATCTTTGCTCGTGTACGTCAGCTTGAGGGCCGGTCCTTCGGGAGTGTCCAACTTTTCAGCCTGCCAGACGACTTTATCGAATCCTTTGCGACCGCCATGCAGGGCGTTCTCAGCGTTGTTCTGCGCAAGTTGGTAGTCGACACCGCTGATCTTGAATCTGCCCTTTGCGATTCGATTGCCATAGCGGCCGATCAAGGCACCGAAATAGGCGAGTGTTGCCGATATAGTCGTTTAGCGTGTCATATCCAAGCACCACATCGCCAAGTTTGCCATTTTTATCAGGCACCGAAAGTGAAACGACGATTCCACCGTAGTTGGTGATTGTCGCTTCGAGGCCATTCTTGTTCTTTAGCGTGTAGAGCTCGACTTGAGCGCCATCGATCTTTCGGCGAAATGCTTCCGGATTAACTTGCCCGCTGGAGGTCCTGACGAAACCGCCGAAGAATATCGCCAAAGCCAGCGCGGGGCCAACAACAACCAACCCACGACGAGGAGTAAACATAAAGACACCTTTCGGTGAACAGGGGAATGCCAGAATATCCCGCTAAAATTCCTTGAATTCAACAGCGTTTTTCAAGGTAACCTCCCTATCTCACCTGCAAGCCTTCTGCCCTCCGGGAAATCCGTAGGTCCACTTCGATTCTCACTAAAATACTTCCCGGCAAACCTTCATAGTTCGGACGCACATGAATTGCGGTTGCAGTTGGAGCGCCAGAGGCGAGTATCGTCGGAAAAGTTGCCCAAGTCCGGTGCGCAGCCGTCTGCCCACAATTGCGCGTTGGTTCTCGATGAGCCGATGCTTGAGAGCATGGCAACTACGGCGCATGGCCTGCCCTCACGGAAGCGTCCAGGGTTTGAAGTAGTCGAGAAGAATGAGCGACGAGCCACCAGAGGAGCGTCGAGACGACTCAAGGACGGCGGGAAAGTCTGTCATTGGTCCAAAGACAAACCCGCGCGAGAGAGGACGAAAGAAATCGTCCTGATGACTGGGAAGAACATATCGAGGTCGCAACTGTTCCAAAATTTCGGCAAATCGCTTTCGGGAGTCTGGGAGCGCCACTCCGAGGATCGCCAGATCGATTCGCCCGAGCGATGGCGGTAAGGCGCCGTTGGGTCTGCCGCCGGCTGCGATGTAGATTCGCCGCCCACCGATCTCGATTAAGAAAGCGAGCGGCTCTCCGCAGACCCAATCTCCGGCTGCCCGCGGCGGCAGACGGCGAGGTGGTCCATCGAAGGGAACACGGCCAAAAAGGCGGTCATGCTTTGCTGGGAGGACGCTTACGGTGGCTCCACGGAGAGAGACCTTCTCTCCAGCAGTAACGACCATGCACTTTTCCGATGGAACGCCCGCCGACCGCGCCAGTTGAATGCTGGTGGAAGAAGCGATCAGCCTCGCACCTGTGAGAGCGACGACCTCAGGGACATCGAGCAGATGATCGAAATGGCCGTGGGTCACCATGACGGCGTCGATTCTGCGCACCGGCAAGTATCGCTCGATTAGCTGGCGACTCGAGGAGACCGGAAGATTCATCGCGGCGCGAAAAAGCCTAATGCGCGAAAAGTAGGGGTCGATCAGCAGCGCCGCGTCGCGCGATTGTAGCAGATAAGCATTGGTTCCCAAATAGGCGATGCGCACTCCTGTTTTCGGTGGCGCAAACGACACATCTTGATCCGCGACGATCAAGTCGCGATAGCGCTGCAAGCCGGCGTGAAGCTCCTCCCTTGTCATCCAGAGGCCTAGAACGACCAGAATCCCGATCAGCCTCACAGATCGGCGAATTGCCGATTTCGCTGCTCTGACAACACATTCGAGACTGGCGCCGTCCCTTCTCTCTAGCTGGTTCTTCGATTTGCTCATACAAGCGCGCGAAAAGCTCCGTAGAAGCGGAAAGGGTCGGTGTAAAGATGTTCCAAGCTTCGGAAGCCCCCTTCGAAAGCTATCCGTTCGAAGGTCCTTAGATTCTCGGGAAAGTCATACTGTGAAACATGCTCCCAAATGATTTTCCTTTCCTCGGAAGTGAACGCTTGCCAGTCGTGTTCAAGGGAAGCCTTCCAGCGATCAAGAAATTCTTCGCGCGTCTCCTGGCCATCGAGCATCGGTTCGAAGAAAATCCATTCGCCGCCTGCGCTAAGTGCGCGGCAAATTTGCGGTGCGAAGGCAACTTTGGCTTTGCTATCCAAGTGATGAAACGAGAAGCCAACAAAAATGATGTCCCACCGGCGGGAGGCTGCGTTAACATACTCCTGAAAGTCCTGGTGTATTACCTGCGTCGCGCACCCGAGTGAATGAGCGTTATCGAAAGCGACGGAGAGGGCGGGCTCCGAGAGGTCGACCGCGATGTATTCGCTGACGTTCGTTCCACGAAGAGCGGCAACGGAACAACCCGCGTCCCCACAGGCGAGATCGAGCAACGAAAACGGCGCGCTTCGCGCCTTGAGCAGGTCGTGTAAAATTCCAAAGAGCGCGCGATGCGACATATAGTCCGCCTCAACGACGCGGCGATACATCGCCTGCTGCGCCACAAAAATCGCGAGTCCGCCATCGCTTCGAGATTCGGGGGTCAGACCCATCCCGACAGTCAAGCAGACGCGAAGCGTCCGGTAAACTCTCCTCCTTCATTCGCTGCCGCCCGCACCTTCGGCCCACAAAGGAGCCGCGGCAATGCCCGGAGAGGGACTCGAACCCACAAGGATTGCTCCACCAGATCCTAAGTCTGGCGCGTCTGCCAATTCCGCCACCCGGGCCTACTAATCACCAATCGCGCGTCGATAGACGATACGCTTACAATATAACGCGAGACAATGCCACCCCTACTCGCGTCGTTGATGGCAACGATAACGATCTGACGAGCAGCGGCGCCCGCCGCTCGAAATTTCTATAAAACGGCAGAATGCTTTAACGGGCGCTTCCTGTGGTATTTCCGACGCAGGTTGACTTCACAGATGATGAGCGGCTTTCGGTTTTTTTCGAGAATGTCCTGAATGCCTTCTACGCAAGCCTCTACCACTTGCGACTGGCTGCGGTTCAGCTCGTCGGCCAACTCAGTCACCTTCTGCTTGCACTGCGACGTTACATTGACGATGTGCGAACCGTTGCCTTCGTGCTCTGCAGGCGCGATAAACTCGCTGATCGCGTGACGAACGATATCCGACAGTCTCTCGCCCTTGCCGCGAGCAACCGCGATCTCAAGCAATCGCTCGCGCTGCCCATCTTCTAGACGAACACGTAGCTGGTTGCTCTTAGGCATCTAAGTGTGATAAGGTAAAACTAAACAATTGCAACATTTTGTAAGCATCACCTCGGTTTAGGCAGCTGCTAAGGAAAAGCGAACCGCATGGTTGATGTCGTCGGTGAATTCAGCACTGCCCTCGTTGACATCCGGTTCGTAGAAGAGAACCGCATTCTCCGCGGTTCGTCCCTTCCCCAGGCGTAACCTTAGCGCTTTGACGTTCTTCGCCTGGGCTTGAACCGCACAGTCTCTAATGGCCTGACCATCTGCATCGGAGATCTGAACACGAGGTAACGCAGCGGTTCCGGGGGAGATTTCGTTATCGACGAGAACCGGCACTGGCAGCGAGTCGAGAACTGCCTTCAGGTCCAAAGTACTCGGGGCGCCTTGACTTTCCTCATGCTTAGATCCGCGAGGCCCCCAGAAGACCGCGATTTTGCCATCGGCAAGCTTGGTCGCGAGGCAGGAAATCGTCGCCTGCGACTCGAAATCGATCCATGATTTCTCGACAAAGCTTCCTTTCAAAGCAAAGGCGATGACCTCCCGCGCGTAGCTATTGTGAATCGCCCTGAAATAATCTCCGTCTCGGGGTTCACTGCCTAAGAGCGCAGTCGCACCCGCTACGCTCAGAATTCGACCCTCTTGACTTATCGTGAGAATGCCGAATTTCAGCGCAGCAAAGGCTTCAAATAGATTCTTGGTTTGATGGTTTTGAGAGTCCCGTTCGAAGGCTGCCGCCACGTTTGTCGTCAGCAAATATCCGGCAACCTGGAGATCATCGAGCAGATCATCGGTGCAACGAGCGGCGTCGACTCCGAACGCCAGCCATCCGAGCAGCCGCGCCTCCTTCACCATGGGGAGCAGCAGATTGCAATTGCGGTTGGCCAGATAGTTGAAAAGCGGAAGGGAGGCTCGATTTTCAAGTTCCTCCGTGGTGAGCGGATGGGCGCGCTTCTTGATCAAGCGGATAACCTCCTGAGAAGGTGCGCATTCTCGCCCACGAGATTTTCGCTCGGCGTAGGTTTCCGGCTCGACGTAGATGCGCCGGAAGGCATTCTTCTCGACGTTCCGCAAAAATACTTCCACTCGGTCGGCCCGCAAGTCCCAACACAACTGCCGTGCCGCAGCGATGAGGACGGCCTGCGGCGTCTGGACGTCGCCGGCCGCACGCGCGAGGGTGTGATCAAGAGGACTCGATATTCTGCGGGTTTGACGCCTCGGCTCGTGCCTTCGTGAAGGTGGAAAATTGTCTGTTGGGTGCGAGACGAGGTGCTGGCGGACGGCGTTGAGGACTTGATCCGGGGAGGAGGAAAGCCGGCCGGCATAACCGTTCAACTCGATCTTCGATTCTCCTAAGCCATCGACGACAAAGGTGGGAACGTCTTCGAGACGGACCTGAACTTGGTGCGCCTTCTCGAGCGTTTCATCGTCGATGACAACGCAAAGGGCTACGTCCGGCTGACGGAAGAGGGGGGCCCGCAATTCGTCGTATGAGCGAAGTTGGACCTCTGCAATTGATTCCAGGGCTTCTGCCACGTTAAGGGCGGAGCGGAGGCCATTGTGATCGTAAGCAACTATAATGGAGTGAGCGTGATTCATACTAAGACATTACTGAGGTTGGGATTGTATATCATTAACTTGAAGTTCCGGTTATCCTTAGGGAAAGTCGCCAGCTTTGCCTGTGGCGCTCTCAAGAGCAAAGTGACATTGGCCCCCCCGATACCATGCGCATTCAGCAAAGCTGTTTCGGGAAATGAATACCTGGCAGTTTCGCGAACGAAGTCGAGGGCTTCGGGGATGGGCACATCCAGATTAGCGGTGGGCGGCACAACTCCATCGCGAAAGGAAAAGATCGCCGCAGCAACCTGCAATGGTCCGGCCGCAGCCAAAGGATTTCCAATGGCTCCTTTGATCGAATAAACGGGAACGTGGGCCGCCTGGCGACCGAGCGTTTCCACAAGGATTTGCGCCTCGATGCGGTCAATGACCGGATGCCCCGGACCCCACGCCGAGATCGAATCGATCGTGGCTGGGCTCCATCCAGCATTGTCTAAAGCTTTCTGGATTGAAGTGGACCATCCACTCCCGGGCACGTCCTTCTCCGTATCGAGGTGGGAACCATACCCGGCGATCTCCGCGAGAATGGAAGCCCCCCTCCTCAGGGCGGACTGCTTCTCCTCGATCAGGAAGAGACCGGCGCCTTCGGCGCATACCCCGCTGTCGGCAAAAACGTCGAATGGCCGACTGGCCTTCTCAGGGCAGGAATTCCGGATCGATGAGAATCCGCTTCTGACGAATTCGGCGAGTGGGGTCAAACCGATAGCGCAATCAGCTCCCCCGGCGATCGCCTGATCGGTTGCACCTGTGGCGATATCGCGAGCAGCTAGCCCAATGGCTTCCAAACCGGCGGCGCAGGCCGTGGAAACGGTTAATACATCGCCCGAACTTTCCAGGTATCGCGCGATTGCCCCCGCAGCGGCATGAGGTGGACTTTGCGAAGCCGCGTACGGAGAGGCCGCCGATCCCCCTTTCTGGCTGCGTGCAATGCCTGATTCGCTAATCATTGAGGTGCAACTCGTCGCCACCCCGAGTCTAATCGAAGGCCGCTGCCCCAACTGTTTAACCTCATCTTTGATCTGGCGCGCTGCCCACAGTAAGAGTTGTGTGTGCCGCGCGACACGCTTGGGCCTAAGTTCTGCCGGAAACAGAGAAAGGTCGAAGGGTGGCACCTCCCCCCCAAAGGAGCATCCCGATTCCGAGGTATCCAGGCGTCTGATTTTGCCGATTACCGTCCGCCCTGTCCTAATGATCTCCCAAAACGATTCTGGCTCAAGGGCGCCTGGCGCTGCCAATCCCATGGCGGTGATGACGGCAACACGTGGGCGAGTTATGCCATGCATAGTTCTGTCTCCAACAGTTTCTCCGTGCCGAGTCTCGGCTCGTTTTGCCAGAGCGGTTCATAGCGGGAAGGCGCCATGCACTCGCTCGGATCGAAGGTCCGCTGTATTCCAGAAAGAATCCGCGGCCACGGCCGCTCCATTCGCGGAATCTGATCGCCCTGGGCCAGGCCAAGACGATACGGGATCAATCCACTCCGCAGGTAAGTCTCGAGCAAGTCGTCAGCCGCTTGCCGAGCGATCCTAGTTGCTCGGGCGCAACGACGGTCAAACCCGAGCGAGACGATGAAGGCAGCCTGGCGCGCAGTTACCGCGTTGATGGAAAGCGGAATTGTCTCATAGCCATATCGCCGGAGCGTTGTCATCGTTTGCCTTTCGATAGCGCTGACCATCTCCCCACAAAGCGGTAACATCGGCGTAACGTGGATGAGACCGGCGCCACTCGCCTCCAAAGACACCCCCGTCGGAGCGGCGCGTCCAAAGACACTGAAAGATACGCTCGCCAGCGTCAGATCTGAAGGGTGACCAAACACCAAATTACTTAGCTTCACCCTTTCTTGATTGCTTAGAACCTCGACCGACCCCAGCGACGCCAAAGAAGAGGTTAGGTATTCCGCCGAAGCGGCAAACACCGCTGTCGATCCACGTATCGGAATAAGCGCCGTCCACGGCGCGGCGCTCGAGCGAAGCTCAGCTGCTTGAGTATCCGTCAGGTGCGGGCACAGCGTCGTAACAATCCGCTCTCGATTGAAAATATGAGGCACGCCAGAACAGGCTCCCTCCGCCATCAAATCGGAAATGGTTGAAATTAGATCGGCGAGTTGATCGCCGCTGCTCAGCCGGCAGAGCACTCCTCCCATCATTGTCGGACGTCGGTGAAGCGCGATGGTCGCCGCAGTGACCACGCCGAAGTTGCTTTGACAGAAGAGCGCCGTCGGGTCCGGACCCAATCCACTAAGACCCGCTCTGGTGCGCGACAACATCCCGAATCGGGACGTGTGGGCGAGCTCGCCAGTCGGCAAGACAACCTCCAAGTCCAACAAATCAAGGTGGCGCTGGCCGGAGTAGCCAATCCCCCGCTCTAAGGCGTTACCCAGAACACTCGCCCCAAGCCCGGCCCCTGTGACATTGAAATAGTGACTGCCCCCTTCGTGCTCGAGGGCATCGTCTAGCTGGCCCTGTGTAACGCCGGGTTCAATCTCCGCACAATGCATCTTCAAATTGAAAGCCCGGATCCTTCGAAGCGCCGACAAGTTCAAAGTGTAGACATCGTCTGTCGTCGCGAGATCGGAACCGAAGCCCCAATTTCGACCGCATGAAAGTGGTTGCAATTTGACGGCGCCTCTGGCCCGTGAGGCCGCTGCGACAATACGCTGCACATCGGCCACACACTGCGGAGTCAGCACGCCGGCACTATGGCGGCGATGTCCACATAAAGACTCCGCCATCGCCCCCGGAGCTAACCAGCGACTCACTTCATCTGCAAAAACCTTCTTCGAACTACGCATATCTCTTTAGGTAATCTCTTCACTCGTTTTCGCCCGCGTCGGGAAGGCAGCCTTCGACAGTTGCGAATCACACCGACAAGACCGTTCACCGCGGGGGGCTAAGACGAGTCAATCTGATTAGAATTTCGCCCTTCTAAGGCTCAGTTTGCAGGTGCGTCACCGCTAATTTTCTGTAGCGTGCCTTGTCGTTTTGTTTCCTTTGATGCACAAATAGGGCACATTTGTATCACAAACATGTTATCTGCAATACACCTATGACAAGTGAGTTACACGGAGAGAGTCTCGGACGCTGGGCTCGGCGTTGTGGAATTACATATCGGACCGCGTGGCGTTGGTTTCGCGACGACAAATTGCCGGAAGACGTGATTGCCGAGCGGATGCCCACCGGAACGATCCTGATCCGTGACGGCCGAACTCTAAGGAGTGTGGAGCAAGATAAGACCGCGGTAATTTATGCACGGATTAATGCTCGCCAGGAACCCTCGGTGTTGGCGGAGCAGATCGCTATGTGTCAGGACTTCTGTGTGGCGCGAGGATGGACGATCACCCGGGTGATTCGGGAGATTGCCCCCGGAGTTGGACTTCAACGAACAAAGTTGACGCGGCTCATTGAGCAGCGGGCGCCAAGAGTCGTCGTGGCGAAACCAAGTGTCTTGAGCCGCTTTGACTATCGGCTCTGTGAGGCTCTCTGGCAGAACCTTGCCTCAGAGCTTGTGATTGTGAACCAAGCCGAGGAGATCGGTGGGGAGGGTGGCGCGCTCGAAGATTTGACCGACGCAATAAACATTATTTGTCATCGTCACTATGGACCGAAACGCGGCGGCGCGCTGGTCGAGCTGCTCAGCCGAGTCATTCACGGAACGCTCTCTGTTTAATTCTTGCGTCGGCGGTCTCAAACAAGCCGCGCAAAAGCAGCAATCAACTCGTGGCGGGTCTTAAATCCCAACTTCTTATAAATGGAACTCAATTGGTTCCGCACGGTGATTTCGCTTTTCCCCAGTCTCTGGGCAATATCCCGATTGTGCAGACCTTGGGCGGCAAGCAGCGCGCAATCCCGTTCGCGTCGGGTCAACTGATTGAGCTTATCGGCAAGATTTGTCTCTTTCTTGGAAAGACGTTCTTCGTTGAGCGTCAGCAAAAAAGTTCCCTTCGATAACGATAGCGATCGTGAGGGCAAGAACTCGATGGAAGCGCTCAAGGCGGCATTCGTAGGATGTCGATAGCGAAACTGTATAGATCTGCGGCCGCCGGGAGTATGGCTCCATTTTTGCCGCATGATGTTCGGGCGCATTCGTTCGAGTTCGGCTAAGATGTCGCCGGGGACTTGAAGTCTTCGAGGAGCTTTGAAGATCGACGGGCTGCTCCCGTTCTTCCATTGAAAGCAAAGTTGGCTGGCAATGGCGTTGTTGTGCAAGACCTTTAGATTCCAATCGAGGATGATTGTCGCGGAAGGAAGCGAAGAGACAAAGTAGCGCAGAGACGATTGAAAGAGGCGGCTCTCTTGATGCCCGGCCATTCTGCGAATCACGCAAGCAAAGTGAGGCTGGAGGGCCTGCAGTTCCTGCATTTGCTCGTCCGTAAAGTTTCCCTGTTCTTTACTGCGCATCACTGTAAGTGTCGCCAGCCAAGTGGTGTCGCGCCAGGCGACCACCGAAGCGCCAAACTCGCATTCACTCGGCAGGAGGAGCTTCTTATAGAAGATCGACCGGTGGAGCATGTTTTGCGGCGTGAAATCGGAGTGTCGCACCACGGTGACTTGGGGGTTTACTGGACTTCGCCGCAACCAAATATCGTGCTTGTGGGTTTCGGCCATGTACTCGTCCACGAGCGGCTTCCACTTCAAAGGAAAAAAACGACACGGGAGTTCAAACTCCAACGGACGAAACAGCAAGATCAAAAAACGGTTAGGAATGCAGACGTCGACAAGCTCGAACGTTGCTTTGGCAAGCTTCGCACCATCATCGACTTCGTGGAGTCGAACTAAAAGCTCCTCCGCCGCACGATTGGTATGAAACGGAAGAAACGACACCTTTTGGTTCGTTTGCACCATAGCCATCGTTCAATCTTCCTTTAGCATTCAACCTTAGCAGCGACAAGTGTTACATCTTGAGCCATGAGGGTGGCACCGAAGTGCCGGCGCCGCCAAGGGGTTGGCTTGCCGCCTTGCCAGCTGGAGAATTCGACGCCGCTCGACTAAGAGGAAAGCTCGAACCGGGGGAGACTCGGGCAAAGGAAGTGTGCAGCATTTGGTTCAAATGCACTATAGTCGGTGTCGCGGCGGTTGTTCTACTGTCATCGAAAAGGAACTCAACGATCGAATCGTGCCGCCTCGGAGACAAGAAAGATGTGGAAGCTTTTGGTTCATTTGCACCATAGCAGAATCGCCAGACTTCTCCATACTGGGACTTGAAATTCTTCTCGTCGTAGCCCGCGAAAGACCAGGAAGAGCGGGTGGAGAATTTAAGTAGCCCGATCGGAGTAGAGGCCGATGCGGATAGCGTTTCGGGATTGGGACCCAACAAGAAAGGACACGCCCCCATGTGGAAAGTCGTAGTAACAGAGATTCAGGACGCAAGCGCCCTGGAGCCCTTCGATGTGCCGGCTGGGGCTTTTTTTGTCAGCAAGGAACGACTTGCGCGGACCGTGGAGAATCTCGATCTGCCGGGGTTGATCGACGCCCTCGAGGCCATGCAATACGCGAGGGAAGCCCGGCCCGTTTCGAGCGAAGGAACTCCGCCGAGACGGAATTCGTTGCGGGCGAACGCGGGCTCTGAAATCCACCGCGTGAACCGACTGCGGTCGCAACCGATAGCAGTGGCAACTCAATTTGTTTCGAAAAACGGTCCATGATATTCAACCATCTCCAGAAGCGGCTTCCCGGGCCGCCATCTACCATTCACCTCCAAGGGCTTACCAACGGCACCCATCGTCAACCTTCCTCGGCTTCGGATGACGAGCTGCAAAGCCTCGAGGGCGAAGAGATTGCTCAGCGCAACGGTGGGATCTTTCAAGATAACGACTTCGTTTTCGTCAGTGACAACGTGAACTGCTGGGTGGTGCGGGCTGCGGATATCTCGGTGCTCGAAGCGTGCGGAAACTACACGCGCGTCTACTTCAACGACTCCTCGGCCTTGATTCGCCGTCCCCTCCGGGAGTGTGAGTGTCGGTTGGATCCCTCCACGTTTTTTCGGACCCGGCGCGATTGTGTGGTCAATCTCAGCCGCGTGAAGCAAATGCGGATGCTCGACGCCAAGCGCTTCCTTTTTGTTCTGCTGGACGGCAAGGAGGTGCCAATGTCGCGAAAGCAGAGCCTCATTTTCCGAAAGACAAAGGCCCTCTAAGCCAAAAGTCTTGCCCGAAACCGCCGATCGGCGCTTGGGTGCGGACACTCGCTGACCGCCATTTTGGAACAGGATTTTTGACGAGGTGCGTGGCCAGTGTCGCCCTTCAGGGAGTGGGCAGAATCAACACCAGCCGCCCCACGCACGGAGCTGGTTAAGGGCTCGCCCGCGATGGCTGAGGCGGTTCTTGGTCGCGACGGGAAGCTCGCCGAACGTCTGTGAAAAACCATCTGGCATAAAGAGTGGATCATACCCGAATCCCTCCACGCCGCGCACGCATGAGGCGATTAGTCCCTCGACGATACCGCTGAACGCCGCCAGTTTACGGCCGGCGCGCGCAAGAACGATGACGCAGCGGAATCGTGCTCGTCGCTCCTGTTCAGGAACCTTCTTCAGGTTTTTCAGGAGCAAGGTGTTATTTTCAGAATCGCTGGCAGCGTCTCCAGCGTATCGGGCGGAGTAGATCCCGGGAGCGCCTCCCAAGGCGTCGACCTCCAGACCGGAATCGTCAGCGATGACCCATCCCTCGAAAAGCTGTGACGCAGCTACAGCTTTGAGCTCGGCATTTTCCTCGAAGCTGGTTCCAGTCTCCTCCACTTCATGCATGGTCGGCAGGATAGACAAGTCCGACACCTCGAACGGGTCTCCGAGGATGGTCCGAATCTCGCGGAGCTTGTGCGGGTTTCGCGTGGAGACAAGCAAGGGAATTGGCGATGTGCACATCTTCCCTCTGTTGCGCTGGAAATGAGTCGCCGGCAAGAAATTGATTTCGCTTGGCCCGCATTGCTTCCAAAGTAGGCTTGAACATGGATCGGCTCTTCAAACGCGCACGACAACTGGCAAGACCGATGTTGGCGTGGTTGCGGGCTTGGCCTTGGTTCGTGGCCAGCATCGTTCTTGGATTTTGGATCGAGGAGAACTTTCCATTTTCGCATTGGCCGATGTATTCAAATTTCTCGAGAGAGTCGGGTTACGTGTATGTGATCAATGCCGCCGGGGAACCGATCGCCGCGGCGACACTGTTGGAAACTGCGCCGAGGCTCCGACGCCAGTTTGAGCGAGAGCGGCGGACGGAGCTCAATCGTGTGAAAACTGGCCAGGCGGTCAAAACGCCCGCCGAGATCGAGCGCGATGCCGCAATGCATCTCTTGAAACGGCTCGCACAGCGATTGTCTCCCGATGAGCGAAAGTCCGCAAACGGGCTGGGACTGGTCAGCGCACGGCTGAGAATGGACGACAATCGCAAGATCACCGTAACGGAGCAGACCGTGGCGACAATTGAGTTTGAAGGCATACCTTACACCCCGACCTCCGCCGGCGACGACCTCCTCAAGGAAGCCCTCTAACCAAGCAGGCTATGGACAAACGTGCTCTCACCGACATCGTTCCTCGGATAGATTTCGCCTGGTGGGAAACGGCCATCATGCGGGCAGGATTTGCCATCCTCCTCCTGACTCGCTTTCCCTCTCTTGGTTCTCTTCCGGCCCCCGGGGCCGAGCTTCGTTTTCCAAACGGCTTGGCCAAGTGGATCGATTTGACCTGGGCTCTCGACCCCGGGCCATACTCGTTCATTGTGATCCTTCTGAATGCTGCCGCAGCCCTCTACATCACCGGTCTCGCCTTTCCGCTCTCCTCCACGGTGTTGTTCCTCTGCTACTTGGTGACGGGAACATTGCAGAACTCGCTGGGCTCCATCAGCCACTACTATCAAGTAATGACACTGATGCTGCTCGGACAGGCGATCGCCGCCTGGCTGTGGGCCGCGCTGGGGCCAGACCGGCTCGAGGCTTGGACACGTTCCCCGGCCTCCTTGCACTCTTTCACGACCCGGGTGACTCTCCAGGTTCTCGCAGGTAATTACGTTCTCTGCGCTCTTACCAAGCTCATCCAGAGCGACGGCGCCTGGATTTGGAATAGCCAGTATATGCCCGTGCAATATGCGAAGATTCAGGCCCAGCACTACTATACGACCTTACAGAATCGAGACCTCGGGTTGGGAGGGACGCTCAATGACCTCTGCACCCAACATGCCTGGCTGTGCATGCTCGTTTACGCGCCCGGATTGATCGGGGAACTGCTCACCTTTCTGATGCTTTTCGGCCGAGTCTGGCTGCTGCTCGTCGGCCTTGCGGTCATTGCGATGCACGCACTCGTCGAAATCACCATGAACCTCGCTTTTCCTCAGCACCAGTGGATCTTCCTTATCTACGCCGTCAATCTTCCGTTCTGGATCGTCAGAGGAATGCAGAGCCGTCCCGTCGGACTGCGCCGACATCCCGCCTAAGATAAGAGTAAACCATACGGGATCTTGACTGCCAGCCTAAGCCGTCATGTCCTGTATCGCCCGGCCATGGCATCCCAACGCAAGCAATTTCCTTTTCTTGATTTCGAACCCAAATGGCAGTCGCGATGGCTGGTCGAAGGAGGGTTTCGCGCTCCCAATCCGGGAGACGCCGGTTTTGATGCAGCAAAGCCCAAGTACTACATCCTCGACATGTTTCCTTATCCGAGCGGCGAGGGACTGCATGTGGGCCACGTGGAGGGATACACCGCCACCGACATCCTCGCTCGCTTCAAGCGGATGCGCGGCTTCAACGTTCTCCATCCGATGGGGTGGGACGCCTTCGGACTCCCAGCAGAGCAATTTGCCATCAAGACCGGACAGCATCCTCAGATCACTACTGAGCGCAACATCGCCCGATTCCGAGCACAACTTCGATCGATCGGCTTCAGTTATGATTGGACACGCGAATTCAGCACGACCGACCCGGATTATCTTCGATGGACTCAATGGATTTTTCTCAAGCTCTATGGTTCATGGTTTAATCCCCAAACCCAAAAAGCAGAGTCGATAGGAACTTATCAAGGCGAAGACCCAGACAGCGTTCGGCTCGCCTACGTCGCCGAAATGCCGGTGAACTGGTGCACCGCGCTTGGCACAGTCCTGGCCAATGAGGAGGTCGTCGACGGCAAGAGCGAGATTGGGGGGCACCCAGTCGAGCGACGCCCGATGAGACAATGGATACTTCGCATCACCGCCTATGCAGAGCGGCTAATCAATGAGCTCGAAGGGCTGGACTGGCCACACGGCATCAAACTCCTGCAGCGGAATTGGATCGGTCGAAGCGAAGGCGCCGCCGTGAAGTTCAGTCTGGCCAACGGCGGCAGCGACTTGGAAGTATTCACGACGCGTCCAGACACGCTTTTCGGCGCCACCTATATGGTGCTCTCACCCGAGCACCCGTTAGTCGCTGAGATCACTGCCCCCGAGCAAAGGGCGGACGTGGATGCCTATCAACGCGAGGTCGGCTCGAAGTCCGACTTGGAGCGCACCGAACTGACCAAGGAAAAGACTGGTGTCTTTACCGGCGCATACGCGATCAATCCGGTAAACGGCGAAAAAATTCCGATTTGGATCGCGGACTACGTGCTCATGGGTTACGGGACCGGGGCGATCATGGCGGTCCCGGCGCACGACCAAAGGGATTTTGAATTTGCCAAGCAATTCGGATTGGAGATCCGGCGCGTCGTTCAGGAGGTTGGAGATGACCGGACAATGGACGGTTCTAACGTTCCCATGGCCGCGGCGTTTAGCGGAGAAGGCATTGCCGTCAACTCCGCGCTGCTGAGTGGACTACCCACACCTCAGGCGAAGGAAAAGATCGTGGCTTGGCTCCAACAGCAGGATTTGGGACGGAGAACTGTCAGCTATAAGCTTCGCGATTGGCTGTTTTCGCGACAGCGGTACTGGGGTGAGCCGTTTCCGATCGTTTGGGAAAAGGGCAGACATCGCGCTCTCGACGAGAGCGAACTTCCCCTCCTCCAACCAGCGATGGAAGATTTCAAGCCTACCGGCACGCCAGAGCCGCCGCTCAGCAAAGCCCGCGCTTGGGTAAACTATTCCGACTCCATCAGGCGCGAAACGAATACCATGCCGCAATGGGCCGGCTCCTGCTGGTACTATTTGCGCTTCTGCGATCCGAAGAACTCAGCGCGCTTTGTCGGCAAACAAGCCGAAGCCTATTGGATGACTGGGAGGGTGGAAGGTGCTCCTCCAGAGCCGCAGCCGTGCGGCGGCGTCGACCTCTATGTCGGCGGAACTGAGCATGCAGTGCTGCACCTGCTCTACGCGCGGTTTTGGCACAAGGTCCTCTTCGACTTAGACTATCTCTCAACTTCCGAGCCATTCCAGCGGCTCGTTAATCAAGGAATTATTCTGGGTCCTGACAATCAGAAGATGTCCAAGAGCAGGGGTAATGTGGTGAATCCTGAAAACGTGATCGCGGAGTATGGCGCGGATTCCTTGCGACTCTATGAAATGTTCATGGGTCCGCTCGAGCAAATGAAACCCTGGAGCATGAAGGGGGTTGAAGGCGTGTATCGCTTTCTCGGACGCGTGTGGCGGCTGGTCAGCGAGGAAACTCAGGAAGGCGACTGGACGCTTTCTCGTGAACTCGCCGAGGTCGAACTTAGTGACCGCCAACTCCGTCTGATTCACGCGACCATCAAGAAGGTCACTGAGGACATTGAAGGCTTAGCGTTCAATACGGCGATCTCCCAAATGATGATTTTGACTAATGAATTTGTTAACGCCAGACCTCGCCCCGTCGCCGGCTTGCGGATTCTGCTGACGCTCCTCTCACCGTTCGCCCCGCATTTGAGCGAAGAACTCTGGGAGCGCCTCGCAGAGAAGTTTTCCGGATTTGATACCCACGCGTCTTTGCAGCCGTGGCCCGTTTACGATGAGAATCTCCTGACTGTCGATGAAGTCGAATATGCCGTGCAAATAAATGGCAAGGTGCGCGATCGCATGCTCGCGAAGAAGGGCGCCTCGGACTCTGAATTGGAAAAAGCTGCGCTGACGACGCCGAAGGTCCGGGAAGCCGTCGCTGGCAAGCCGGTGCTCAAAACTATCATCGTGCGCGACAAGTTAGTAAATATTGTGCTGGGAAAATAGGAACGACCATTGTCGTTCGTGCCTCGCCATGCCTGCAAATTCTAACGAGATGATTTTTCTGGAAGAAGACGACTGGCACGAGCGCCGTGCCAAGCATAAAGCCAGGGTGCGCAGATGGATTGAGCCACGACTCGAGCGCGCGGCGCGGCATGAATGTGATCCGGTGGAAGACTTCCTCTTCGAATATTATCCCTACCGTCCTGCCAAGCTTCTTCACTGGCATCCTGGGATCGGTGTCGAGCTGCAAGGCGAAACGGCCCGCGAGTATCTCTCTGGCAAGGACTACCATGAAACGCAGCAGGGCGTCACCGTTGGCGTGTCACAGCTCTCCGTGGCGCGGATCCAATCCATCGGGTGGATCGGTCACCTGCTTCGGCGCACCGCCGATAGAATCGGCGCCTTCGGTTGCTTCGGTCTTCACGAATGGGCCATGGTCTACGAGGCAGAGTCGATTCGCCATCCGACCTGGCCCCTGCGTATAACGGCTGCGGAAATTGCCGTCGTTATTCAATCGCTGCGAATCCGCTGCACGCATTACGACGCTTTTCGTTTTTTCACATCGCCAGCGCGCCCGCTCAACAGATATCAGCTGACGCGCGACACGACATCTGCCTTCGAACAACCGGGCTGCCTGCACACAAACATGGACCTCTATAAGTGGGCTTTCAAACTTGCGCCCTTCACGTCATCCGACCTCGTGGCGGACTGCTTTGAACTCGCCTGGCGCATCCGAGTGCTCGATATGCGAGCGAGTCCCTACGATCTCACGGCAATCGGATATCCGCCAGTCTGCGTCGAAACGCCGGAAGGGCGTGCAGAATACGAGAGCCTCCAGCGAGACTTTGCCCGCAGGGCCGCGCCGCTTCGCCAGCGTTTGCAAGCGGTCTGCGCAACCATCGTCGAGAGCTGGACCATTCGTGAGGTCGATAGGGCCGTTTCCGACTTGCCTTGTGTCGTCCGATGATCGTCCCAGCAGCCGTCCGTTGCTGGGCCGAAATCGACCTGTCCGCCATTCGTTACAACGTGGGCGTGGTGCGAGACAAAATCGGTGAGGGACCGGGAATTCTCGCCGTGGTGAAGGCCAATGCCTACGGACACGGCTCCAGCGAGGTCGCTGCCACCCTCACCGATCTCGTTGACCTCTTTGGAGTGGCCAACGTTGAAGAAGCGCAGCCGCTTGCCGGACTTCGCCGCGACGTTTTGCTGCTGAGCCCGTCAGCACCGGGCGAACGGGCGGAGGTCGTCGCCCGGCGCTATATTGCCACAGTCTCCAGCGCAGCGGAAGCAGCGCACTTCGCCGGCGGCAGGGTCAACTTTAAGATTGACACCGGCATGGGGCGAATCGGCTGTCCAGAACGGAATGCCTTGGAAGAACTAGAGGCTCTTCAGCGGCTGAAGACAGTTAAGGTGCACAGCATTTCCACCCATCTCCCCGTTTCGGACGAAGACGCAGACTACACACGTCTTCAGCTGAACCGCTTTGGGGATCTGGCAATCAGGCTACGGGCGCTCGCCCCGAACGCGAAAATTCACGTCTTGAATAGCGCGGGCATTCTCGGATTCCCCGGTCATGCGCACGATTTGGTACGGCCAGGACTAATGCTGTATGGCAGCGCCTACCCCTCGGAATTTCAACCGTTCTTGCGCCCGGCTCTCACCTGGAAAGCCAGAATTTTGCTCGTCCGTGAGGTTGGCCCAAACCAAAGTGTGAGCTACGGAAGGACGTTCATCACCCCACATGCGATGCGCATCGCAGCAGTAGCAGTAGGTTATGCCGATGGCTTCCCGCGACAGGTTTCAGGTCGCAACGCTCAGGTACTTGTGGGCGGGAAGCGCTGTCCGATCCTCGGCCGAGTGACGATGGACCAAATCCTTGCCGACGTGACTTCGCTGCCTGAAATCAACCCGGGCGACGAAGCCGTCCTGATCGGAGATCAAGGAAACGAGAGTATTCTCGCGCGAGAACTAGCCGAACAGGCGGGCACCATCTCTTGGGATATCTTCACAAGCATCGGGAACCGCACGCACAGGTTCTATTGCTGACTTGTAGCAGCCATGCCCTCATTGCCGAGGGATTTGGTAGCAGCGAGGTCCTCGTCGCCGAAACCCTCGGCGGTGGGGACGCCGCCGCGACATCGTCGGCAGCCAGATTTCCGAAAATTTTTTGCCAGAAACCGCTCTCCATTAAGCGATCAACGCTGCATCGAGCTGCCAGCATAGACGGATTGAATCGGCCTGCGAAGATTTGGAGACGAAAACTAGACATCATGAAAGTTTTGTCTACTGTCCGCCATTATGCCGTCCAAAGATGCTTCCGACTTCACGCCGGAATCGGAAGCGCCCACCGATATCGCACCGCTGGGGCGCGCCGGCCGAAAGCCTTCTCATGAATTAACGGCGCCCGAAGACGATGATGTTGCCGACTGGAACGCCATCGCCGCCGATCCGCAATTCAAGCAACTCCTCAGCGAAAAGGCCCGTTTCATCCTCCTGGCGACGATCTTTTTTATCATCTACTATTTCACCCTGCCCGTGCTGGTGGGCTGGTTTCCCGAACTGATGGACCGCAAGGTGATCGGAGAGGTAAATTTGGCGTATCTGTTCGCCCTCTCGCAGTTCTTTATGGCGTGGATTCTCGCCTTTCTCTACGTAGGGGCCGCCGCTGGTTGGGACCGTCAAGCCGCCGCCCTCATCTCACGGTTTCGCAGGCAACCGCGAGTCTGAAGTGCAGACTAATGCTTCGTTCAGGAGTGCAGTATTCAAGGCGGCGGTCCTCCACCAAGCCAACCCCTTCGAGCCTGTTCTGTGCCCCGCCACTTTGAAATAAAGTCCCTCCCGTAGTCGAAGAATGACCTCGTTTCTTGCCCAGGCCGCAGCGCCCGCCGAGCGCACCCACGCGGCACTTTTGATGTTTCTGGCTTTTGTCGCGGCGACGCTGATTATCACCTACTTCAGCGCGCGGAAATCGTCAGGTTCCAGCGCGTACTTTGCCGCCAACCGCCGCATCAGGGGATGGCAAAATGGTCTCGCCGTGGCCGGCGACTACATGAGTGCCGCCAGTTTCCTCGGGATTGCGGGCATGATCGCCTTCTTTGGCTATGATGGCTTCATGTATTCAGTCGGCTGGCTGGTGGCCTACCTGACCGTCTTGATCATAGTTGCCGAACCGCTTCGCAACGCCGGAAAATACACCATGGCGGATCTGCTGGCCTACCGACTCAAACAACGCCCGGTGCGCGCGATGGCGGCGCTAAGCACGATCACAGTTTCGACCTTCTATATGATCGCGCAGATGGTCGGCGCAGGAGCCTTGGTCAAACTGCTGCTTCCCGGCGTGAGTTTCAATGTAGCGGTATGTGGTGTCGGCATTCTCATGATCATTTACGTGGTTTTTGGTGGAATGCTTGCCACCACCTGGGTGCAAATCATCAAGGCCGTGTTGCTCATGGGTGGAAGCATCCTGCTCAGCGTGATGGTCATGGCGCACTTCGGATTCAGCTTCGCGGCCTTCTTCGAAGCAATTTCTCACGTCACCTACCACGTGAAAGGGCAGGAGGTAACCAAGAACTTTCTCGAACCCGGCCTCAAATTCGGGGCCGCCGTCACCAATGGCTGGGGTCCTCTCGATCTTGTTTCGCTTGGTTTGGCCCTAGTTTTCGGCACCGCGGGTCTGCCGCATATTCTCGTGCGCTTTTACACCGTGCCGGATGCGAAGACGGCGCGGGTCTCGGTGGTTTGGGCGATGGCGCTCATCGGGGCCTTTTATATAATGACCACCTTTCTTGGCTTCGGTGCCGCAACAATTCTTACACCGGACCGTATTGTGGTTGATGGCAAGCCGAACGACAATATGGCTGCTCCTCTGCTCGCGCAGGCACTCGGTGGAGAGATCTTCTTCGCGTTCATTTCCGCCGTCGCGTTTGCCACCATTCTCGCGGTGGTCTCGGGGCTAACCATCTCGGCCAGCACGTCGTTCGCGCACGACTTCTATACAAACGTCAT
The DNA here is from genome assembly GCA_963706955.1 of uncultured Verrucomicrobiae bacterium. Taxonomy (GTDB): domain Bacteria; phylum Verrucomicrobiota; class Verrucomicrobiia; order Chthoniobacterales; family Terrimicrobiaceae; genus DASTFP01. Next base: position 611,053 of record CAVPOC010000008.1, read on the forward strand.
CCATCACGGAAGAGAGCGGTCGCCCGGTGAAGAGGTCCGCGTCGCTCGCATCACCGCGTTCGTGGTCGGCGCTCTGGCAATTTTCCTCGCCATCCAGCTGCAGACAATCAATGTCGCCTTTCTGGTCGGCCTGGCATTCGCGGTGGCCGCGAGCGCCAACCTGCCGGTCATCGTGCTGAGCATCTTCTGGAGACGCTTCACAACAGTTGGCGCGGTTTGTGGCCTCGCCGTCGGTCTAGCCGCCAGCATTCTCCTGATTCTCCTCAGCCCCTCGATCATGGGAATCGACGCCGCGGATGTTCCCGCCGCCAAACGACATTTGATCCAGGCGGCGCCACTTTTTCCTTTGACCAACCCCGGCATCATCAGCATTCCCCTTGGCTTCATCGCAGCTATTCTCGGCACCCTCTTCACGCGCGAGCCTAGCGCGGAGGCACAGTTTACCGAACTGGTTGTTCGCGCGAACACCGGTCTGGGAGCAGAAAAGGCTACGGTCCATTGATTCCTCGCGAATCGCGAGTATAACTAGCACCGTCCGAAGACGGTTCCGCTTCTCTGAACGGAAGCCGCAACCTTTGGTCTGATAACCTGTATGTTTTCTCGCCTTTCTGACAAACTTCAGGAGGTCTTCAAAGATCTCCGCGGGCATGGCCGCATCAGCGAACAGAACGTAGCCGACGCCCTTCGCGAAGTTCGCCTGGCCCTACTCGAAGCCGACGTTCACTTCCGAGTCGCCAAGGACTTTATTGCTCGCGTCAAAGACAAAGCCCTGGGCGAGGACGTGCTCCGGAGTGTCACTCCCGGTCAGCAAATCGTCAAAATCTTTCAGGATGAGCTTACTTCCCTTCTCGGCGGGGATGCTTCACCACTGAACCTCGCTAGCCCCGCGCGAATCCTCATGGTCGGGCTGAATGGCGCCGGTAAGACGACCTCCTCCGCCAAACTGGCACGATGGCTCAAAGCGCAAGGCAAAGCCCCTTTGCTCATCGCGTGCGATCTCCAGCGTCCGGCGGCCATCCAGCAGTTGGCGACCTTGGGCCAACAAATCGGTGTTCGCGTCTTTCAGCCGAAACCCGGCGAGAAAGATCTCCTTGAGGTCAGCCGTCAAGCCGCAGCCTGGTGTGAGCAGGAAGGTGGCAATGTCCAAATCTACGATACCGCCGGTCGCCAGGAAATCGACGAGCTCCTTGTCGAAGAACTCCGCCGGCTGAAGGATGCGGTCGCTCCGCAGGAAGTCCTCCTCGTCTGTGATGCCGCCACCGGCCAGCAGGCCGTCAGTGTGGCTGAACATTTCCACAATGCACTTGGGCTTACCGGAATTGTCCTGACAAAACTCGATGGCGACGCGCGCGGCGGAGCTGCCCTCTCGCTCCGCGAGGTGACCAAGCAACCTATCAAGTTCGCCGGAGTGGGCGAAAAGCTCGATCAGTTTGAACCGTTCTATCCCGAACGCCTGGCCGGTCGCATTCTTGGCATGGGTGACGTTGTCAGCCTGGTCGAAAAGGCCGCCGAGGCAATTACCGAGGAAGACGCGCGCCGCATGGAGGAAAAGCTGCGGACCGCTTCCTTCGATCTGAACGATTTCCTCCACCAGTTTAAGCTGCTGCGCCGCATGGGGCCCTTGGAAAATGTGCTTGGCATGCTTCCAGGAATGGATAAGCTAAAAGATTCCTCGATTGACGAGAGACAGCTCAAACGGGTGGAGGCAATAGTTCTCTCCATGACTCCGAAGGAACGCGTACGTCCAGATATTCTGAACGCGCGACGGCGCCAGAGGGTGGCTCGCGGAAGCGGCTCGACAGTCACCGAGGTCAATAATCTCCTTCTTCGCTTCAACCAGATGCGCAAGATGATGAAGAAGGCGGGACAAATGAAGAAATTGATGGCCCAAGCCCGCCAGGCCGGAATACCAGGACTTAGCTGAGCGCGCGGTTGACGCGAAGGCTAGTAACTACCAATCTCAAATCAGCAGCACAATGGCAGTGGCAATCCGACTCCGGCGCGAAGGCGCTCGCAATAGTCCGTACTACAAGATCGTGGTCGCAGACCAACGCAAGCCGCGCGACGGAAAGTTCATCGAGATTATCGGAACGTATGATCCGAAGAAAAAAGGCGAGAACTTCACGCTCCAGCTTGATCGAGCCGACTACTGGGTAAGTGTCGGTGCACGGCCTTCACTTACCGTTGGCAGTATCATCAACAAAGCCCGTAAGAAAGCTACCGCTTGAGCGGGCCCTGACGCGTGGAGGAGTTCCTTCGCTTCGTCATCGGTCAACTCGTCGAATACCCGGACGAGATTATCCTTACGAAGACCGAAACGCCCGATCGCGTGGTTTTTCACCTGACCGCCCGGAAGAGCGATGTCCCCAGAATCATTGGCAAAGGCGGGCACACCATCCAGGCAATTCGCACGCTTTTGAACGCTTCCGCTCACCGGCGCGGCCAAAAAGCAAATCTCGAAATCCTCGAATGAATATCCGGTTAATCCTATTTGCGTCCGCCCTATGCACCTTAAGTTTCGGGTGCGAGATGCATCCTGTGACCGAGGAAGAGACCGGTGTCAAGGACCGGGCGAAGGCCTCGGCAGAGTTGCAGAGAGCTCTGGAACCCGAGCCGGCCAACCCGCACCCACCGTCGTTTTTCCCGACTCCGCAGGCCGAGTAGCGCCTCACGGCCAGCTTACTCGGTCCCCTTGAAACCCTGACCTAAGTTGTCAGCACCCTTTTGAAACCCCTTAATTACTGAGCCTCGACGATATTCCGTGATAAAAAAAATCCTCATTCCCCTTCTTGCCATTCTTGTTCTTGTTGCCGCTTACGCTGTTTGGTCACTGAAGGACACTGGACCGGCCGACGCTGCAGAGCTTGTGCCCGCGGAGACGGTCGCTTTTGCATGCATCCCTGACCTCCCCCGGACCGCCTCACGATGGCCAAAGACAACGCTCGCCAAGATTGGCGCTGAACCCGAAGTAAAGGCTTTCCTTGAGCGACCTCTCCAATATCTGACCAGCGACCAAGGAGGGAGTGAGGCCGCTGGAATTCTTTGGAAGCTTAAGCCGGGGCGCATCTTTAGCGCGATGGTTTCGATGACCTCGAACGATGCGACCATACTGGTCGGTTTCCAGTTCTGGGGCGGCAAGAGCGGACACGACGTCGCGGTGGCGCGCCTGCGGCGAAGAGCTTTCCAAAGGAAATGCGCCTGCAGAGCTTGTCCGCGAGACCTACAACGGTGTCGAGATTCTCTCCAGCAAGCACGGCGCTCACACCCTCTACAACGCGAGCGAGGGACAGTGGGGATTTCTCTCGAACAATCTAGATGCCATCAAGGATGCGCTTGATCGAGCGTCCGGCCGGAAAAAGGAGGGGAACCTTGCGGCGAGCACCGGTTATAAGGAAGTTCTCGAGAAGCTCCTGAAAGATGCCGACTTGCTGTTTTTCTGTCAGCCCCAGAGCGCTTTGGATGCCTTGCTAGAAGTCGGTTCCTCACTCGGCGCAAAACCCATTCCACAACAGGTCGAACAGCTCAAAAAAGTCGAGGCCGTGGGCGCGACCACGATGTTGGACGGCGCAAATCTGCGAGACCGAATTTTTGTTCTCCGCAGAAATCCGCCAGACATCGGCACGCTCAGCCACCACGGCATGAAGCTCACCTCGCCGGAAACCATCGCTTACTTCGACTTCGCCAGCGATTTTCGCCAGATCTCCACGGCGACCTCGAATGCCATCACCGCCGGTCTGCTGGATGCGCAAGCCATCGGGAATTCGCGCCTTCCGCGCTTGATCCCGGAGGGCTTTGGACCCGATTGCGCCATATCGATTTCTTGGACGCCCGAACAAATGACCCCAGCGGGAGTGATCGCACTGCAGATAAAGGATCAAGCTAAGGCAGATGAGGCAGTCCAGGAGGCGCTCTCACTCCTTCCGGAGGCAAGCGTCACCGAATCCGAAGGCGTCCGGTATATCAGCTTTCCCTCGTTACAAAGTCCGTTTGCGAATCCGACACTGGCTATGATCGATAAATTTTTGGTTCTGGGCATCAGTTCAGGGGAGTTGAGTCAGGCGATGCAGTCATTCAAGAGCGGGCAAACCCTGGATAAGGTGCCCGCCTTTGCCGCCGCGGAAACTGCCTATCGCACAGCGAACGAGGTCTTTGGATACGTGGATACCAAGAGACTCGTTGAGCGCAGCTACCCGCAACTTCGCCAAATCATCATCTTTGGCGCGGCCATCATGCCGGGCGTCAGCGACATCATCGATGGCTCGAAGTTGCCTGAAACTGAGACTATCGCCAGGCATCTTCAGCCAATCGTCTACGGACAAACTCGTATCCCGGAAGGTTATCTAATTGAGTCAAGTGGGCCGATCACCATGAATCACGCCTTCTTGATCGCGGCGGCGGCCGGTGCTTCCCTCTTCAAGCCTGCCACGACCGGTCCATAAGGGCATTTTGAGGCGGGCAGCCGGAGCAAGATTTGAATTGCAACTTGGCGTCCAATCGTGCGTGTTTAGTGAAATTACCGCCATGAAATCTTCGCACTGGATCGTCTCCGCCACCGCACTCTTGATCGTGCTTGCAGCCTGTCAAAGCGGCAGCGAGAGCGGCTCTCATCGAGCGCCGGCTCCCAACCGGTTCGGCTACCAGGGGACCCAATCGACGCAGACCCAGTTCGCCGATGCGCCGCCCACTCCGACACCAACTCCGGCGCCCGAGCCCCCTCCGCCGCAGGATACCGCTCCATCTCCCACGCCGGAGACGACGGCGGCCACGACAGCTCCGACCCGAGACATTCCCTACGGGACGCCGGTCCCAGGGAAGGTCGGATTCGTGACCAGCCCACACGCGCCTTACGCCGGCTACGTTGACGTGCGCGGTTTTCCCCCAGGAACTGAGGTCAAGTGCCCATACACGAATAAAATCTTCCTTGTCCCCTGAGCACGGTCGCCATTCTTGGCCCCGGCCTGATTGGCGGTTCGCTCGCGCTGGCGCTGCAATGGCGGCGCCCAAACTGGAACCTTCGAGTGTGGGCGCGCTCACCACAGTCGACGGAAAACGCCCGCAAGTTTTTCCCGACGGTCTCCTCGGATGCGGCCGAGGTGGTCTCGGGTAGCGATATTTGCGTCTTGTGCACGCCGATTGGCGCGATGCCCGAGCTTGCCCGTCAACTGGCTCCGCTGCTTGCCCCAACGGCGACCGTCACGGATGTAGGCAGTGTCAAAGCGGGAATAGTTAGACAATTGGAAGCAATCTTGGGCAGCCGATTCGTCGGCTCCCATCCGATGGCTGGCTCTGAGCAAAGTGGCCTCGGCGCTGCCAGAGCAAATCTTTTTGAGGGCGCAGTTTGCATCCTCACTCCGACGGGAAACTCGGCGCCCGACAAGATCCAAGCGCTTCGCGACCTGTGGGAATCTGTTGGATGTCGGATCGTTGAAATGACGCCGCAGGACCACGACGAACGGATCGCCTGCGTAAGTCATCTGCCGCACGCGATTGCGGCGACCCTCGTGAATGCCGTTCACCTGCGAATTCCGGATGTCGACTGCATCGCCGGAGGCGGATACCGCGATACAACCCGCATCGCCGCGGGGCCAGCCGCCATGTGGCGGGAGATTCTTCTTGAAAACCGCACGGCTTTGCTGGCGGGATTGGAGGACTTTACTTCCACGCTCGAGAAGATGAAGGAACTGATCCACCGGGCCGATTCCGCAGAGTTGGAGTTGTTCCTTGAGCGCGCCCGGGCAATTCGCCAGGATCTGCCATGAGCTCGGATGTATTGCGCGTCAGACGGGCACCACGGCTGGAAACCGAAATTGTGGTGCCCGGCGACAAGAGCATATCCCATCGAGCCATCATGCTCGCCGCGCTCTCCAACGGCGTTTGCAAGATCACGAATTTTCTCGAAGGAGAGGATTGTCTCAGCACCATCAAGGCGTTCCAACAACTGGGCGTAACCATCGAGCGTCCTGACACGGGACTTGTAGTGGTTTACGGGTCTCACGGAAAACTCATCGCCTCAGAAGGCGACATCGATTGCGGAAATTCCGGGACGACAATGCGACTCCTTTCCGGAATCCTTGCTGCGCAGCCCTTTGCCACTCGGCTTATTGGCGACGATTCCCTTTCCAAGCGGCCGATGCGCAGAGTTGTCGAACCACTCACCCAAATGGGGGCAAGCATCACCGCGCTTGGAGCGAACGATTGTGCCCCCCTTGTCATCCGTGGGGCGCCACTGCACGGTATCACCTACAGCCCGCCGATAGCCAGCGCTCAAGTCAAGAGCGCAATTCTCTTCGCCGGTCTTTACGCAGACGGGGTCACGACGGTGGTCGAGCCGTTTCCAAGTCGCGATCATACCGAACGCATGCTCGAGTATTTTCTCGTCAAGCTTCGGCGAGAAGAAGTCCGGACCGAGCGGAGCCGGAAATCGCAGGAATACCGCGTCTCCATGCTCGGTCAGCAACAGATCGAATCGCGGGATTTTGTAGTGCCGGGTGATATCTCGAGCGCCGCATTCTGGTTGGTGACCGCCGCCTGCCAGCCTGGTTCTCGCCTGCTCGTAAAGAACGTCGGACTAAATCCTACTCGAACCGGGATCCTCGACGTGCTGGTCCGAATGGGTGCTCGTGTCCGAGAGGTCGTCGAGAGCGTCGAGGAAGGAGAGCCCTCCGGTATCATTGACATCAAGGGGGATTCACTCACCGGAACAGTCATCGAAGGCAGCGAGGTGCCAAACGTTATCGACGAGCTACCGATCTTGGCTGTCGCCGGCGCACTGGCGCAGGGGAGGACAATCATTCGAGATGCGAAGGAGCTCAGGGTTAAGGAGACGGACCGTATCGCCGCCATCGCCGAAAATCTGCGGGCGATGGGTGTGGAAGTTCAGGAGGCTGACGATGGCATGACAATCTATGGCGGCGGCAAACTCAGTGGGGCTACCTTGCCGAGCTTTGGTGATCACCGGATTGCCATGGCCTTCGCGATCGCGGGTCTTTTTGCCACGGGTTCCACCATCATCGAAGATGTCGGTTGCATCCGGACATCCTATCCGCAGTTCGAGTCGATTTTGATGCATCTCCAAAGAGGAGATCGCACGCTCCGACATCCAACGCCGGTGATTTCCTCGCTCGTCGGAAAGCGGCGAACGTTCCGATCTTTCCTGAAGTGAAGATTGTCGTCGCGATCGACGGTCCAGCCGCTTCAGGAAAGAGCAGCGTTGCGAGAAGGGTTTCCAAGCGGCTCGGGATCTCTTACATCGATTCCGGCGCGTTCTATCGTGCGATCACCTGGTGGGTGTTGCGCGCCAACACGGATCCGGCGGCGGTGCATGATGTCTCGGCGATCGTCGCCGAAAGCCAACTCGAGTCGGGATTCGAAGGCGACGAGGGGTACCTCCGGATCGGAGAGACTGATCCGCGGACGCACCTTCGCGACGAGGATGTTAATCGCGCGGTTTCTCCAGTCTCGATTGTTCCCTCGGTGCGAGAATGCCTGACGAGTCATTTGCGCCAGCTTGCCGAGCTGCGCGATGTGGTAGTCGTAGGACGTGATATTGGATCGGTGGTTTTTCCGGATACACCTTTCAAGTTCTACATTGATGCATCCCCACACGTCCGCCAGCAGCGACGGAGCGCCGAAGGCCAAGACGATGAAATTGCCACGCGCGATCGCATCGACTCAGGGAGAGCGACCGCTCCCTTAACGATCCCGCGCGGCGCGATTGTTATCGACACCACCCACTTGAGTGTCGACGAGGTGGTGGATGAGATGATCCATCAGCTGAACGCGAGAGGACTGGCCATCGCGCAGCCATGAGTCTCGTTTACAATATCTTTTACAACCTGGCGAAGCTCTTCGCCCGATGCTTTTTCTCGATGCAGGTCGTCCACCCCGAACGGATGATCGAGGAGGGACCGCTCATCCTCGCGGTCAATCACTCCAGCTTCTTCGATCCGCCTCTGGCTGGGATTTGTTCACGCCGCGCCGTCTACTATCTGGCACGCAAGAATTTGCTGGAATGGCCGCTGCTCGGACCCCTCTTTCCCTCAATGAATGTCATCCCGGTCGAGCGGGAAGGTAACGATATGTCGGCCTTGCGCGAGGTCATCAAAAAGATTCGAGAGGGGAATGGCGTACTACTTTTTCCGGAGGGCACCCGTTCAAAGGATGGAAACTTACAACCGGCGCGGGCTGGCATTGGGCTCGTCATCTCCAAGACGCTGGCTCCGGTCATGCCGATGCGCATCTTCGGCGCATACCAGGCATTTCCCAAGGGCTCGCGCGCCCTGAATCTGACGAAGATTACGGTGGTGATTGGAGAGCCGCTCCGCTTCAGCCCGCAAGAAGTTACTCCTGCCAACCGCGAAACATATCAACGGCTTGGCGATCGGGTGATGACAGCAATCTCTGCGATCGAGATGGAGGGTTAGGCACTTGCTGCGTTAAACCATCTACTCGGCGCTGAGCGGTTCTCACCGGGAGGAGAGCTGCCGACAAACGCAATGGCCCTTCTCGAGGCAATTGAAACTTACCCGCTGTGTGGAGACGGCGCCATCGCGACGCTGCTCCAGGAGCGCGGCGCGGCGGAGGAGGAATGTCTCGAGGCACTCTGCATCTCCCGCCCCGACCTAATCAGAGAGATTCACGCCGACTATGTGAAGGGGGGCGCGCACATTATCAGAACCAACACCTTTGGAGCAAATGCCGTCCAATTGCGACGGCATGGACTTTCCGACCGCGTGAATGAAATTAACTGGCAGGCGGCCCAACTGGCCAGACAGGCTGCCAAGGGAGCTTTCGTGGCAGGCAGCGTTGGTCCGCTGGGGATTTCTTCCTCCGAAGCCGAGCACGAAGGTATGGATCGCGAGGAGTGTTTTCGGACGCAGATCGGGGCGCTGCTCGAAGGGGGAGTCGATTTGATCTTCCTCCAAACATTTCAAGACGTCGACGAGCTGCTCGTCGCCCTGCATGTCAAGCAGTCGCTCCATCACTGTCCGGCGATTTGCTCGTTCGCGGCAAGTGACGGCGACCTGCTTCCTGGCAGCGTCCCTCTGAAAGTCGCCTTCGAAAAGTTGGTTCGCCACGATGCCGAGATTCTTGGTGTCGATTGCATTAATGGTGCTGAGGTCGCCTTGAGGTTTGTGGAGAAACTGGTGCCGTCGGAGCTACCTTTGGCGATCTACCCAAATGCGAGCGCGCCGGGGTATTTTCATGGTCGCTACGGCTCTGACTTATCGCCGGCAGCGTTCGCTCAAATGGGCCTCGCTCTGGCGCAAAGCGGCGTAGCCATTATTGGTGGATGTTGCGGGACCACGCCAGCCCACATCGCTGCTCTGAGCAGGGCCTTGGCTGACGCACGCGACGACTGATCCCCCCAACGTGAAAATGGTATAGGCGAACTTGGACGAATCGAAGGGGCGCTTGGCGCAAGTGCCTCCACAAAATTTAAATCCGTCGAATTTACCCTTTCGATGCGACGTCCACCAGGCCAAGTCCCGGACGATCTGAAAGCACCAATCGGTCTCCGTGAATGCCGAAACCGATCATCGGCGCCGCCGGGATTGCCTCCGGGGGATCGATGTCCAGCCAATCAGCCAGGGGCGCCAGTTGCGCGGCGGCAGTGCGCGCAATTCCAGTCTCGACCATGACGCCTACCATCACCATCATACCAAGCTCGCGAGCCAGCGAAATCCAATCGAGTGCGGCCCCGAAACTACCGGCCTTGAGAAGCTTTACATTCGCGCCATCGACTAGGCCCCGCAGCCTCGCAAGATCCTGCTGCTCTTGCAGGGATTCATCAGCGATAAGCGGAGAAATCCTTCCCTGAGCCATTCGGGTTCGAAGCTCCCGCCATTCTTCGATTCCTCGACCGACTGGCTGCTCGACGAAAGCAATGTTCAGCTCGCCAAGTTTAGGAAGAATTTGTGCCGCCTGGACGGGCGTCCATCCCCCATTGACGTCGAGGCCAAGACGAATATTCCGCGCAACGGCAAGGCGAATGCATCGGCTATCCCACGCAAGGTCTCCGCTGCCGGTCTTCAGCTTGATAGAGGTCGAGTTGTGTGAAATGGCCTCATCGAGCAGCTCGCAAAGTTCGTGCTCGCTGCTGGCCATGGAAACAGTTCTCCAGCATGCGGGAATCGCGGCGGGGTTCAATCCCCATAGCTGCCATAATGGCTTCCCGACCTTCCGAGCTTTTAAATCTTGCAGAGCAATGTCGAGCGCAACATGCCCGGCCGCAGCTTCTGCTGGAGCCCCGCAGGCGCACTCCCTTTCCCACGCAGCAAGATCGCCCTTTCGCCCAATCGAGTTCAGCCAGCTCAGTGAAGCTTCCGCCGTTGAAGGATAGTATGGTGGCAAAGCCCCTTCGCCATGAGCCTCGATACCTTCGGCATGGATGTGGACCAGGATGGTTTCTCGCGTCTGGCTTGAACCGTGCGCAATACGGAAGGGTCGTGGAAGCTTGATGGTGAATTGTTCGGCCTCGAGTTTCATCGACGCGCGAGCTCGCGTATCGCTGCGACATTGACGGCGCCCATCTCGAGAAATGAAGACACGACCACACACTCGGGCAGTTTCGAGCCATCGGGATTGCGCTCCGAGGAATGCCCGTTCAAGCCAAAGGGTCCGAGCCCGTCCAAGGTAGACACAAAGCGGGACAGATAGTTTCCGTCGCTCAGGCCACCGCGGGGCTCAGCCCGCAGCGGCAGTCGAAGCGTGTGCGCCGTCTGCATCCAGAGCTCGATCAAATCGTCGGTCTTGGCGCTCTGCGGCCAGGCAGGATTTCGATTCAGCAACTCAACTTTCACCCGACAAGCGTAGCCGTCGCTGACGGCACGGACAGAAGCGGGCTCACCCTCCAAAGCAAACATCGCATCAATCGCGGCCTGAAGAATCGCCTCATCGAACGCGCGAATGTTGACTCCGCATTCTGCGAAGTGTGGCACCCGATTGACGGGGCCGCCTCCCTTGATGGATCCGACGTTCACCGTCAGCTCTCGCGAATAGTCGGTTAAGTGCGTTATCCGATCGATCACTTGCGCGATTTCGACGATCGCGTTCGCGCCCTCACGATGCCGGCTTCCGGCATGGGCACCCCGACCTTCCACGTAGACGCGCATGTTGGCGGATCCCTTGCGGCAACGCACCAGGCTCATTCCTCCGCCTGAACCACCGCACGCTTCAAAGACCAACGCTGCGCGGCATTCACGTGGCATCCGCGCGCGGCATAATTGCGGGAAATCGCGCACCAGTTCTTCTTCCGCGGCATTAGCCGCAATCTGCCACGAGAGACTCTCAAAGACTTCCGGCGCGAAGTTGCGCAAGGCAGAGAGGACAAGCCAGATCATCACCGTGCCGCCCTTGTTGTCGTTGACTCCGGGACCGTAAATGCGTCCGTCTTCAACCTGCCAGCTGAAGCCGTGCCTTTTCTCCTCCTCTTCCGGATACACGGTATCCAGGTGAGTTACTAGCATCACCCCGGTTCTGCCGTTTCCGGAACGCCGAAGGAACTGGTGATCCCCAAAGCGCGGATTCTCCGCCGGGACACGCTCCTCCGCGAACCCCAGCTCTCGAAACTGTGCCGCCACGAGCTCCGCGTTGCGAAGCACGCCAGCCCGGTTGCCCGTGAAGCTATTCACTGCCACCAATCTCTCGAGAAACTTCAGGGCTTCCGGGAGATGGCGCTCGACTATCGATCGTAACGCAGCGAACTCTTCGACGTGCACGAACTTTGATTGCCGGCAGCCGATTGGGTGCTACCGACGACCAACGGACTCAAGTGGGTTTGAGAGCACGGTTGAGCGCACTCTTTCGTCGGTCAGCGCTATTCTTGTGAATGATCCCGCGTTTCGCCGCCCTATCAAGTGCCGCCGTAATCTTGGCAAACTCCGATTTTGCCTCATCGAGTTTCCCTGCCGCGACCGCGGCACGAACTTTCTTCTGTCCCGATTTGAGCGTACTGATCACGCTGGTATTGCGTGCCCGGCGGGTGACGCCTTGGCGCGCGCGTTTGGCTGCAGATTTGATGTTTGCCATGGAGTAAAGTGGAAGTTGAGGATGCGAAAGTCGAGCAAGATTCGTGGTTGCGGCAAGTGCCAGAGGAGGGATTTGAACCCCCGACCAAGGGCTTATGAGTCCCCTGCTCTACCTCTGAGCTACTCTGGCAAGTTATTCAAAGTCAATGTATAAAGCCTCGTATGTTTGCTGTCGCTCACCGCGCAAAGGTCGATGATCCGCGCCAGACCGGCCACCTCGCGCAGTTTATTGCCGCATGCGGTTCCCGCAACAGGAAACTTAGTGCATCTCGGCCAGCGTTCCCGAGCGATCCTCTATTCTGAGTTTCGAACGCCGCGAGCCATGAGCCAAGTAGATGCACGCCAGAATGACCTTCCAGCGGAAATCGACGCCTTGTCGGCTCCACCTCCACCGGTGGTTGGCACAACCGCCTTTACAGACTTTTCGAATTCACGCAGCGGTTCTTAGTTTAAGACGCCTTTCAACGTAACGCAGAAGTGTCACTCTTTGGACATTGTTCGTGTATCCTGCCTGATCGATGTTTCTTTCGCTCGACTACCTCTATGTGCCGGCCCCCAACATTGACGCCGCAGTAGGTTATTACACCGAACAACTCGGCGGCGAACTCGTTTGGAAGATCCATGCGTTCGACACGTGGGTCGCTGCGGTCCGACTCTCTGCAAGCGGGCCGATGGTGTTGCTCGCCGCTCATCTCCACGGGAACACTCCCATTTTGATCTATCGTGTCGAGCACCTTGAAAGCACTGTCGCTGCGCTGCACGCTCGGGGCTGGAGAGCGGAAAGCGGCCCATTCGAAATTCCCGACGGGCCGTGCTACACGTTTCGTGATCCAGAAGGCCTTCGATTGGCCATCTACGAAAATCAGCGTCCGGATGTCGCCAAGCAGTTCGTCGGCCGCATCGACCGCTAGAATTGAAGCCGAGAGCAAGTCTCGCTTAGCAAAGCAGGCACCGGCCAGCAGAAGTTTATTGTCTAAGCCCTAATGTGAGTGCTTCACACTGACCTCACTCGTGAACCAAAGCACCATCTCCGATCAGGCACTTGTAGGCTTTTCCATCATGGCCCGTTCTCTCGAAGTACTCGGCTTCCACTGACTTGGCGATGTCGTCAATCGCACTCAAGGAGACCAGCGCGACGATAGCGCCACCGAAGCCTCCGCCGGTAAGCCGCGCGCCGTAGACGCCCTCCCGGGCGCAGGAGATTTCCACGAGGGCATCGAGCTCCGGGGTGCTGTTCTCGAAGTTTTCTATCGAGCTACGATGCGACTCTCGCATCAGCTTGCCCAGAGCGACCACGTCATGGCGCTTGAGATGGTCGACCGCCTGAAAAACGCGTTCATTCTCGCCGATGATATGTGCGGCGCGGCGCTTGACTAAGGCCGGCATCACGGCCGCCGCGAGTTGCTCGCTCGTCGCGTCACGCAGGGCGCGAACTCCCAGAATCTCGGCAGCCTCGAAACACTGATCACGACGTTCATTGTACTCTCCCCCGGAGAGGGCATGCTTGACACCAGAATGGACAACCAACAGTCCAACCTCAGGAGGAAACGGCAAGGTTTCGACGGTCTCCGCGCGGCAATCCAGAAAAATGGCGTGATCCTTTTCCCCGAAGATGGACGATACCTGGTCCAGCAAGCCGCAACTAACGCCGACATATTCGTTCTCCGCCTTGCGGCAGAGTCTGGCCAGATCAATGGGCGGCACCTGAAAATTAAAGAGCCGTGTCAAGAGCACAGCCATGCTCACTTCGATAGCGGCCGAACTCGAAAGCCCTGCCCCGAGAGGGAGATTGCTGGAGAAATTCGCCTCGAATCCGGCAACCGGAAAACCATTATCGTGCAGGACTTTTGCCACCCCCAATGGGTAATCCGCCCAACTGTCATTTGGAGCTAAGGTCTCCAAATCAGCGTTAACCACCCCCGAGAGGCCTTCACTTGTGAGACGGATCTTCTCGTCGTTTCGCGTTCGCCCTCGGGCGGCAATCCCAAGGTTAATAGCCACAGAAAGAACCACGCCACCGTTGTAGTCAGTGTGGTTGCCAAGAAGCTCGACGCGCCCAGGCGCAAAGGAAGAGGCCGACTGCATCATCTATCCGCTACATGATTCCGCCGATAACGACAATAGCGGGATCAAGCTTGCCAATGCCCAACCTTCTGGCAGATTCGATTTAGAAACTTATAAGGGATATGTCCGAGACAAATAGCGAGCAAACAGGCAACGTTGGTAGCGAGCAAACAACCAATTCTCCGCAGGATAAATTGGGCAGCAGCGCCGAGCACGCCAAGCAAGCGCTCAGCGCGGCCACCGAAGCCACCAAGGCGGTCAGCGAAACCGTCAAAAAACAGGCGCAGTCCGCCTACGAAGTAGGCCGCGAGCACCTGACGGCGGCGGCCAAGGATGTCAGCGAGGCGGCCACGGCAAAATATGCAGAGCTGCGTGGGCAGGCCAGGACAGTCGCTGATCAATACAAAGGCCGCGCTCAAGGCGCGTTGAGCGATGCTTCCGTGAAGGCTTCCAATTTCCAGACCGATGCGGAGAGTTACATCCGGAGTTATCCCCTCAAAGCGATGGGGATCGCCGTCGGAATTGGCTTTGTCCTTGGAGTAATCTTCCGCCGCTAACCTCTTCACAGGATGGCGGAAACTGTATTACCGCCTTCCGCCGACGAGCGGGAGCCGCCACAAGGCGCTGTGCCTGAGGTCCTTCGATTCGCAGGGACCTTTGGGCGACATGTTCAGGGACTGGTTCAGCTCGCCAGCATCGAGAGTAAAGAGGCCGCCATGGTCGGCGTGCGGCTGCTCGCTCTCCTGATCGCGAGCATTGTTCTGGCCGTCTTCGGCTACGTGCTCATCCTGCTCTTTATCGCCTTTCTGTTGGCCATTGTCTTTGGCGTATCTTGGCTCTGGATTTCGCTTGGCCTTGCCCTGCTGCATTTCGCGGGATTGGCGATTTGCGCTTTTCTCGCAATGAAGGTCTCTGCGTTCTCCGTTCTTCAAGGCGACCGCTGCGGAGTTGAAGCGTGATTTCGAAGCCTTGAAGACTTTCGGATCATGACCAAGGACGAAATTTTGGCCGAACTCTCGAGAAGTCGCGCGGGACTGACCCGGGAATGGGTGGCCTTGCGCAGGGAATTCGACTTCAAAGCCAAGCTCAACAACATCGTTCGTCGCAAGCCCTACGTTTGGCTCAGCGGCGCAGCGGCTCTCGGTTGGGTGCTGGCCGGCCCGAAAAGCAAAACGCGCGTCGTCACCAAAGTGATTCAGCCGGATGCTGAGGGCAAACCAGTTGTGGTGAAAGAAAAAGGAAGGCGTCGTGCCGGCTTGGTCGCCCTTCTTCTCGGCTTGATGCGATTCGCCCTTCCATTCGTCAGGCCTGCGGTGACGGCCTACGCCGGAAAATTCTTCGCCGACATGGCGACGAAACTTCCAAGGTAAGTTCGGGGTGGCGGTCCCCGCCGCGCCAGGGCAAGAGGGAAATCGCTTCGGGAGAATCGAAACTTTGTCATTCAGGCGCTATTTGTGAGTCCTAACATTATTGATGAATCGAGAATTGAAGTCGTAGGAGAAGATCGAGCGACGACGCTCGATCATGTGGACCAATACTTAATGGTGGGAAAGGAGTCCGGCGCGTCGGATGTCCATCTGGCCGTTAATTCTCGGCCCTCGTGGCGACGGTTCGGTGACCTCGAGCCGATCTGGCTCAAGGCAGCTATCTTGACTGCTGCAGATACCGAGCGACTTGCCATCGGCTTTTTGGCGGAGTCGCAGTGGCGAATTCTCGCGGACCGCGGCGACGTTGATTTTGCGTATGCAAATTCTCTCGGACGGTTTCGCGCCAGCATCGTCAAGCAGCGACTCGGATACGATCTGACGTTCCGCATCATTAACAGCCAGGTGAAGACGATGAACGAGCTGGGATTGCCTGCGCAGCTCAAGCTCCTGACTCAATATCACAATGGTCTGGTGCTGGTGACCGGCTGTGTCGGCAGCGGAAAGAGCACGACGCTAGCGGCGCTCGTTGAAGAGGTCAACCTCACGAGGCGTGACCATATCATTACGCTTGAAGATCCGATCGAGTACCTCATTCCGTCCAAAAACTGCCAGGTCACCCAACGTGAAGTCCATACTCACACGACCTCATTCAGCGCGGCACTGCGAGGCGCATTGCGTGAGGATCCCGACGTGATCATGGTTGGCGAAATGCGTGACCTCGAGACAATATCGCTCGCGATCACAGCTTCCGAGACCGGCCATCTGGTCTTAGGCACACTTCATACGAGTAACGCTGCGCGGACCCTCGATCGCGTGCTGGACGTCTTTCCCAATGATCAGCGCGAACAGATTCGGATTATGGTCAGCGAGTCGCTGCGCGGGATCATCAGTCAGCAGCTTGTCCCTCGCGCGGATCATACCGGGCGGTGTCTCGCCATGGAAATCCTCATGAACAATCCAGCCGTAGGAAACCTCATTCGAGAAGGAAAGACTTTCATGCTTCCGGGTGTCATCCAAACAGGTAAGAAGCAAGGCATGATCCTGATGGATGATTCCCTCCTCCAGCTATGCGAGGCAGGTCTCATTTCTCCAGAGGAAGCCCTGTTTCGCGCGGAAGATAAGTCCACGATGAGGCACACTTTGGGATTCAAATAGATGCCCTATATCGACCATTTCTTTCAGGTCTTGATTGAAGCGGGAGGATCGGACCTCCACCTCGCGCAGGGTCAACCTCCGAAGATCCGCCGGCATGGCGAAATCCTGCCCATCCGGGACGAGCCGCTTACTCCGGAAGAGATGTCTTTCATGCTGAGCGAGATTTGTTCGGCGGCGCGCTGGCAGCGGTTCGAAGAACTTGGCGACTTAGATTTCGCCTACGAGATGGATGAAGAGAACCGCTTCCGGGTCAACTATCTCAAGCAAGTTCATGGATATGGCGCTGTCTTCCGCATCATTCCGACGAGGATCAGGACGCTTGATGAGTTGGGAGTTCCACCGGTGGTCAAAACTTTCGGTGAAATGCGCGGAGGCATCGTTCTCGTAACGGGACCGACTGGCTCCGGAAAGAGCACCACGCTGGCCGCTTTGATGGACTACATCAATAGCAACTATTCCCGTCACATTATCACCATCGAAGAACCCATTGAGTTTGTGCATCGCAACAAGCGCAGCATCATTACGCAGCGGGAGGTGCCGGAGCACTCCGTCACTTTCCCTGCAGGGCTGAAAGCCGCCCTGCGCGAGGATGCCGACATAGTGCTCGTCGGAGAGATGCGCGATTTGGAAACCATTTCCCTCGCTTTGACAGCGGCCGAAACCGGACTGCTCGTCTTTGGCACGCTCCATACCAATAACTCGCGCAAGACGGTTGACCGAATCATCGACGTCTTCCCGGCGGACCAACAAGCCCAGGTGCGCACAATGTTGGCGGCTTCGCTGCGCGGAGTCGTCGCTCAACTGCTCCTCAAGAGAGCCGACGGAGCAGGTCGAATCGCGGTACACGAGATTCTCGTCTCGAATAGCGCTGTCGCCGCCATCATTCGCGAAGGGGCAACTCAAAAACTTCAGGATGTAATCGTCGCAGGAAAAGGTGAGGGAATGCAATTCATGGACGACGCCATCTGGTCCGAACTCGTCGCGGGCAATACCTCACCGCACGAGGCTTACATGAAGGCCATCGATAAGCATCGCTTTAAGCCGTTCCTGCCCGCGGAAGAAGCGGACCTTGCGCTCGCGGCCGGAGCCTACGACGAACAACCCGCGAAAAACGAAAAGACGAGGCGGCCGTTGCTGGCCCGAAGGTAGCCGTTTTCAAAAAATTTGGTTGCTCTGAAAGCAGTGCGGCCGCAGGGCGAAGAATTATTGTAGCGACCGTATCCCCACGGTCAGCGTCGCCGGCGGGGACACCTGCGCTACAGTCCACGGTCAAGGCGTTCGCCATGGAAAGCGCGACAGCCGTCATCATGATTGCTGAAGGGGGTTGGAGAAAGGCGGTAGATTCTCCTGCGGCTTGACCGCCGGGACGACAGCGGGAATGCTCGGGTGATGCCCGCGGAGTTCATACTTGTGGACATCAGTAACTCATTCACGAAGGTTGCCTTTTCCGGCCGCGAGCGTCTTGGTCGCACCTTCCGCCTGCCTACTAACGAACTTACCGTCACTTCATTGCGCAGGATTCTGAGAGGTCGTAAGGCGAGACATGCCGTCGTCGCATCGGTTGTTCCGCCCCGCAACAGTATGGTGGCAAAGGCCCTTCCATCACCGATCTGCTGGGTAAATCACAAGATCCTCCTTGGGGTAGGCGTGGACTATCCAAAGCCAGAGACGATCGGCGCCGACCGGCTCGCCAATGCCGCGGCCGCCGTCGTCCTCTACGGCTCGCCGTCTATCGTTGTGGACTTCGGAACGGCGGTCACTTTCGACGTTATCTCGCCAAAGGCAACATATGTTGGCGGGGTCATCGCCCCCGGGCTTGGAGCGATGACTGACTACTTACACCGTCGGACGGCGCTTCTGCCACGTGTCAAACTTCGTGAACCGCATCGAGCCATTGGCCGCAATACAGCGGAAGCGATGCGGGCCGGGGCGGTCTATGGCTATCGGGGTCTTGTCTCCGAAATTCTGCGACAACTTTTGAAGGAAATCCCATCCCAATTTCAGACGAACCTGATCGCCACCGGAGGCGATGCCAAGCTCATCGCCGGGAGCACAGGTCTTTTCTCCGCGATTGCGCCCGCCCTTACTCTGGAGGGACTTCGTCTCATTGGATGCCTAAATTTTCCCGCGCGAAGCTAGCTTTCGGCTCTTCAACGTCCAACGAAACAGCCGCCGCTGGAGCTTCCCGTCCGGACCGTTCCATCCCGCGCGGATCGTCGAGGCGAAGCAACTCCAGAGTTCCGTCATAGGTTTCCACTATCGCGGTGCAACTCTCGACCCAATCTCCAGTATTGTAATAAGTGACACCTTGGATCTCGCGAACCGCCGCCGTATGGATGTGCCCGCACAAGACTCCGTCAACCTCGAAATCGCGCGCGTAACGAACAATCGCCTCTTCAAACTGGCTGATAAAACCAACAACGTTTTTGACCTCGGCTTTGACGTAGGCGCTGAGTGACCAGTAGCCGAGTCCGCAACGCCGGCGGATAAAATTGACCACGCCATTGCCTCGCAGGAGGAGTCGATACCCTAGGTCGCCCACGTGGGCGAGCCAGCCAAGATTCTGCACCACCGTGTCTAGCTCGTCACCATGCATCACCAATAGTCGGCGTCCTGTCGCCGTCAGGTGAACAGCATTCCTTTGCAACGTGATGCTCCCATAATTTCCCTGAAAGCGCTCAAGGAACTCGTCATGATTTCCTACGATGTAGATTATCTCGGTGCCTTTACGCCCCTTGCGCAAAATCTTTTGAATGACGTCGTTGTGCTCTTGTGGCCAATAAATCGCCCGCCGCAATGCCCAAATGTCGATCAAATCCCCCACCAGATATAGGGTTTCGAATTCGGTCTCGCGCAGGAAATTCAAGAGGTCCGTCGCTCTGCTCCCTCGGGTCCCCAGATGCACGTCGGAGATCCAACCGGTTCGATAATAGGTCATCAATATGGGAATTATTCACAAATTGTTCACAGTGCGATTTGCAATCAAACCGGTTTTTGTAACAATTCCGCCATACACGCCGATGGGTCGCCGAATTCCGCTCGAACCGGGGCGAGAAAACACATAGATTAACCGATACGACATGACAGACGATTTCGAATGGTATTGCCTGCGGACGAAGCCTCGGAACGAGAGAATCACCAGCAGCATGCTCAAGGTAGAGACTGGGATCGAGGTGTTTTGTCCATTCGTACGTTTCGAGCGAGCTCGCCGCTCGGGCAAGCTTTGGGTAACCGAGGCCATGTTTCCTGGCTACGTTTTCGCCAGGTTTCGGTATGTATCGCAAAACCGACACGTTCGCGCGGGGCGTGGGGTGGTCAAGATCGTCACCTTTGGAGATATTCCCGCGCGAGTGGCTCCGGAGATTATCGGCGAACTGCGTAATGCGGTGCAGGATCAGGAGACAATCGTCATCGAGCCAGGCATAGAAGTCGGTGAAGAGGTCAACGTGATATCGGGACCATTTCGCGGATTGCGGGCCGTCGTCAGCCGCGTCATGCCAGCGCGCGAACGCGTCGCCGTCTTGCTTGAAGTTCTCGGCATGGAGCGCGAAGTGGAAGTCGCCTTTGACACGGTGATAGCTGATATTCCGCATCCAATGACACGGGCCTCCGCCCAGCAATCGCCCAGGTGACCAGCCCGACGACCATTGCTCTCGACCTGGCTGCAGATGGCGTCACCAAATTAGATTTGCGTCACGAGGACTGCGTCGATGGCCTGAGATCGTTAGAGAATGAATCCGTCGACGTCATCGTCACTTCTCCTCCGTATAATATCGATACAAAGTACAGGAGTTACAACGACCGTGGCGGCAGGAGCGAGTATCTGGATTGGTGTTGTTTGTGGGGAACGGAGCTCAGCCGCGTGCTCCGCGCTGAAGGCTCCCTTTTCCTCAATGTCGGAGCGACTCCTTCAAACCCCTTGTTGCCGCATCAGCTGGTGCTGAGATTCAGCGACTTTCTGGTCCTGCAGAATACAATCCATTGGATCAAGTCCATTTCGATTGCCTTGGAACGTGGAAGCCATTTTTCCCGGGGTCATTTCAAGCCAATCAAATCGCCGAAATTTTTAAACGGCTGTCAGGAGTTCCTCTTCCATTTTAGCAAGACCGGCGGGGTCAAGATCGATCGACTGAGCATAGGTGTGCCCTATCAGCACAAGTCCAATATTAAACGCTGGAACCACACGCAGGGGCGGGACAAACGGTGTCGTGGTAATACATGGTTTATCCCCTACAAGACGATCCACAATCGGGATAAGCAGCGGCCTCACCCGGCCACGTTTCCGGTGGAATTGGCGGAAAATTGTTTCCGCCTTCACGGCATCACCGCGCAGACGGTCGCGCTGGACCCTTTCCTGGGGCTTGGCAGCTCAGCGATCGCCGCCCGAAACTGTGGGATTCCCACCTTTATCGGCTTCGAGATCGATGACCACTATCTAGGCATCGCGGAGGAACGACTGTTAGGAGGTGGGAGCACATAAGAATGGCGTAAGACGCGCCGGCCCGCGTCCCATGCCGAGGCTTTGTCCCAGCGACCGGAGAAATCCCGTTGCGATAGGAGCTACAAATGCCAATACTGTCCCCGGAGGCTCGATGTTTGTTCCCCGCCTAGCCAGCTTCTGTTCCGCGCTGCTGTTGTGCGCGACAACTCCGTCGTCTGCTGCACAATCAGGGAGCGGCTTTGTTGTCCAGAAACGCGCAGGCGTGGTTTTCGTCAAACCACAGCCGTGGTCGAGGGATAGCGAGGCTACCGTGTTCGAGTTCCAAGCTTTTATTAATCGGACGGCAGATGGCGGCTTCGGCGCAGGTTACTATGAGTTTCAGACGAAGAGCGCTGATCGTTGGCAGATCCCCACCGCACGCATCGTCAAGCTGGTCATCTACCCCGACGTTCAAGAATTCGGAGACATTGTCGGACAACAGGACCGACGCTTATTGGTTTCCGCGATCGAGGAATTGGACCGAGTTGCCGGTAAGTATCCCTCCTCGCGCCCTTATCTGGAACCTTCCATCGAAAAGCTTAATGACGAGATCGCGCAGTTCGACTCCGGCAACGTGAAAAGCCAGGGCGTCTGGATGTCCAGAGAAAGCTACATCAAACGCCTGGCAACGAAGCTTGCCGGTCAGTTGAAAGCAGAAATTGCCCGTGCCCAGCCGCCGAGTAGCATCAACCTGGAGGACGATCCCAAATTCATCAGTCTAAAGGATCTTGGCGGAACGAATGCGGATGCCCAGCGCCTCGCCACAGAGCTTTCAACGCATTTGGAGGCACTGGTGCGCGATGAAAGGCGCACGGATCTGCTGGGTAAGCTTGCCCGGCCATCCACCACATTGTCGGAGGCCAGGGTTATCGTGGAACAACTCAAAGCGCTGCGACCCCGTGAGGATCCCAAGGCCGCGGCCTTCGTAAAAACATGGGACTTCGGTCTCGCCGCCGCCGAAGCTGCGCGCGCCGAGGCGGACGAGATTTGTGCCGCGCTGGAACGAGAACTCGCAGACTTTAGCGCGGAGGGTCTGCCGACTATTTCCGCCGAGCTCGACAAGCAGATTTTTGCACTCAAGGGGAAAATCACGCGGTTCATGGCGACCAAGCCTCCCAGCCAACTCGTCGCCATCACTGAACGAGCCGCAGCCATCTGCGAGACAGAAGCGGATTTCACAAAACTGAAGGCCATCTTTGTCGGAAAGCAATACCTCGAGGCGAAGGATGTCCTGGATGATTTGGCTGGACGAGCCGGACTTGTCGGTCCGGAAACCGTGCGCGTGGTTGCCACCCTGCAAAGATCGACAGTCGAGAGAATCGAGGAATTCACGCGACTGAGAGCTGAAGGAAAACTGCTGGCCGAGTCCGGAAAGAAGCTCGAAGCGCTCGAAAAATTCGATGCGGCGTTCGCGGTTGTTCCGGATGCTGAGGTCGGCCAGCAAATTTCCCAACTCAAAGAGGAAGTCTCCGCGGTCTCTTCCAAAGTGCGATGATTCGGCTTGAGACGGAGACGCCGCCGCCCATCATGCGGTGAATGGAGAGCTCTGATCGCCTCACGATTTCCACTGAAGTCCAGGTCATGTATTTCGACACCGATGCTGCCGGTGTCGTGAATAATATCGCCTACCTGCGCTTCATCGAGACCGCCCGGACGCTGCTTGCCTTGAAAATGGGCATGAGCTTCAAGGAGATCGCCCGCACGGGAATTCACCCTGTGGTGGTTCGCACTGAAATCGTTTACAAGAAAGCTGCTCTGCTCGGAGATGTCCTGACGATAAACGGCGGTATTGCAGAATCGTCCGGCGCTCGCTTTTGGGTAAATTTTGAAATCACCCGTCGCGAGGATGACCAGCTTCTAGTCACATGTCGCCAATCTCTGGCCCTCCTTCAGATGCCCGAGGGCCGGCCGGTTCGCCTCCCCGTGGGTTTTCCGAACAAAGTATCCCTGGCGCCGTGAGCACTCGAGGGGGCTGGCAACTGGCTCTGCTAATCGCGCTGGCCTTCGCGCTGGCTGTCGGGACGGCGGGCTGGGGCAGTCTTTACAACGAGACCGATGGCCAATACGGAGGGGCTGCCAAAGTAATGGTGCGGAATGGATCGTGGTTGATTCCGGAGAATGACGGCATCCCACGGCTGGTCAAGCCACCTCTGCTTTATTGGGCGCTTGCCGCGTCGATGACGCTTTTTGGCGTGAACGAATTCGCGGCTCGCTTGCCGAACGCTTTGGCGGTGGTCGCCTGGGTGGCAATCACCTTCTTAATCGGACGGGAGATGGGCGGCACTTCTCGTGGTTTGCTCGCGGGTATCGTTCTGCTCACCTCAATGGGCACATTTACTCTTGGGCGTATCGTCATGCCCGAGCCAATGTTTTCAGCTTTGATCGCGGCGGCACTCTACTGTGTGCTGCGCGGAGTTGATGATGTCGCGTGGCGCGCTGCATGGTTCCTCGGCTTCTGGTTCTTCGCCTCACTGGCGAGCTTCACGAAAGGGTGGCACGGCCTGCTTTATCCCCTCGCGATTACGGGAGTTGCCGCGCTGTTCCGCAGGGAAAACAGAATTAACCTTCGGGGATTAATCTCATGGCAGGGCGCTCTCCTCTTCTTGCTGATTAACCTTCCCTGGTACATTTACGTGGAGTTCCGCTTTCCTGGTTACCTTCACAATCTTCTGGTCGCGGAGCAGCTTGGTCATGTGATTGGAGCAAGCACGCCTGCCACGCACTATGCGAACGTTCCGCGGTTGCAATTTCTGCTCCTGCAGCTGGCTTGGCTGTTTCCTTGGTCGCTGGCGATACTTGCCGCCGTTCCGATCGCCACCAGGTCCGTGCTGCACCGTTGGCGTCTGCCGACGAGCTTTCCGAGTTTGGTCATCTTGGCTTGGTTCGCGGTAATCCTCGGCTCGGTCTTAATTGCCGGACAGAGACAAGATTACTATGCGATGGCCATGTGGCCGACAGTTGCGCTAACGGTGGCGTGGCTGATGGAACGCTTACGCATTCAGCCCTTGTTGGCAGCATCCGCCCTCCTCTTTGCCGTCGCTTTGGCCGCGGCGAATTCGATGCCGAGCATCGCCGAGGACCCTGCTTCCGTAGCCCTGGTTGAGCGAGCCACCGCCTGGGCAACGCTCGCCAGTTTCGACCGCGCGATTTGGGCTGCCCTCCAGACAACGGCGTGGCTCTCCCTCGGCGGAGCCGTGCTTTGCGTCCTTTTCGGGCTTTTCGGCTGGCGGCCCACCATCAAGGTGGGAGCCATCGTCGCTTCCGCAGTCTGCCTGGATCTGGGCGCGGTTAGCGGGACGGCGCTCGTTTCGCCCTACTTTTCGTTGGCGACCGTGGCGGCCGATATTTCCGAGCGAACTCCGATCGTCTACGACGGGGGCATCGATACAGCCAGCAGCTTGTTATTTTACAGCGATTCACCCGTCATCCTCCTTGATCAGGATCCGAACGATGATTTCGTCGTCCGAAAGTTTGGAATTGGCCGCGACCGATACCTGACTAGCTCGGAATTTGTGGCCTTTTGGAAATCTGCCAGTCGAACCGTATTCATTACCGATGAGAGCAAACTGGCGGGTTGGCAAGAGGTCCTCGGCGTGGCCTTGGATCGCGCAGCGCAGAGTGGCACGCAGATCCTCGTCAAGAAAACGCCGTAAGAATCTTGGTTTCGCAGACCGTCTAGATCATGTTTATTCACTCGCCATATGGAAAATGTGATCATCGTTGGGACGGGATGCGCCGGACTAACCGGCGCGATATACGCCGCCCGCGCCAACCTTTCACCTCTGGTCCTTGAAGGTCGGCAACCGGGAGGCCAACTGACGACTACCACGGCCGTGGAAAATTATCCCGGCTTTCCGGACGGAGTCGACGGGCCTGATCTCATTCTGCGGATGCATCAACAGGCCGAGAAGTTTGGGGCTCGGTTCGAATACGGCACAGTGGAAGATTTCGAACATGTCGACACACACAGCAGGATCAAAGTGGATGGCCACTGGCGCGACACGAAGGCGTTGATCGTCGCCAGCGGCGCTTCTCCTCGTTACCTCGGTCTGGATCGTGAAAAGGAATTGATCGGACATGGGCTCACCTCCTGTGCGACGTGCGATGGCGCCTTCTACCGCAACGTGCCCGTTTGCGTTGTTGGAGGGGGAGATTCCGCGTGCGAAGAGGCAATTTTCCTGACCCGATTCGCCTCACGGGTCTATCTAATCCACCGGCGCAACGAATTGCGCGCCTCGAAGATCATGGCCGACCGGACGCTCGCCAACCCAAAAATCGAACCGATCTGGGATACGGTGATCACCGAGTATCTGAAGGACGATGCCGGCGAAATGCGGGCAGTAAGACTTAAGAACGTCAAGACGGGCGCGTCTAGCGAACTCGAAGTCAAATGTGTTTTTATTGCTATTGGCCATGTGCCCAATACTTCTCCATTTCAAGACAAGCTCGACATGGACGAAAATGGCTACCTCATCCAGCGAAACGGCACCCACACGAATCTCGCCGGTGTTTTTGCTGCCGGTGACGTCGCAGATCATGTCTATCGCCAAGCTATCACGGCGGCAGGTGAGGGGTGTGCCGCCGCAATGGATGCTGAACGCTGGCTTTCAGAACAAGAGTAAAAGCCTGTCGCCCCAACCAGAGCACGCTAGTTCCAGATCGTGAAAGAGGTGCCCATGGCCAATAATATCGATGTTAACAAGAGGCGATTACCCCCGCTGCTGCCGTGAAAATTTGCGACCTCACGCAGTTCTACTCACCAGTGAGCGGAGGCGTGCGGCGCTACGTAGAGCAGAAGGTGGCTTTCGTGCGCAAGGCACGCCCCGACTTCCAGCATATTCTGGTTGTCCCGGGGGAGGCCACTACCTGCACCGGTGACGACATTTCCCGCGTCTACACGATCGCTTCGCCCCTCATTTCTAGGACATCTCGTTACCGCGCTCTCCTCAAGCTTCACCTCGTTGAAGAAGTCCTGGAACGGGAAAAGCCGGACATCATCGAATCGGGCGACCCTTATCAACTCGCTTGGAAAGCGATCGCCTCAGGGCGCGGGCTCGATATCCCCGTAGTAGGCTTCTACCATTCTCACTTTCCCGAGGCTTATATTCGCTCGGTCGCCAAATACTTTGGATCGATCGCCATCGCCATTGCCGAAGACGCCAGCCGTCGCTACGTAAGAAGTCTTTATAACAGCCTGGAGCGCACCTTCGTCCCGAGCCCAGTTCTTGCATCGCTCCTGCGCGATTGGGGCGTCGAGCGCGTTGTCAGCATTGACTTGGGAGTGGATGCCGAGGTGTTCTGTCCGAATGGTGGTCCTTCCAGAGTCTTGCGACGGGAACTCCGGATTCCCGACGAACGTCGACTGCTTCTCTACGTCGGGCGCCTGGCGTCAGAGAAGAATGTCCGCACTCTTTTTGGGGCTTTTGAAATTCTCCACCGAAAGACGCCTTACAAATACCATTTGCTGGCCGTCGGGGATGGCGCACTCCGACCAGCATTGGTGCGACTGCGCCGGGAAACTCAGTCGGTGACGTGGCTGCAATACTGCAGGGAACCGGCCGAATTGGCCTCCGTTTACCGCACATCAGACCTCTTCGTTCATCCTGGCATTCAGGAAACCTTTGGGCTGGTCACGCTCGAGAGTCAGGCATGCGGAACGCCCGTCGTCGGCATCCGCGGCAGCTATATGGACCGCATCATCTTTTCGAATCAACGCCATTGGGCAGCCGAAAACACACCATACTCCCTGGCGGATGCGATCGAGGCCAAATTCAGCGAAGACTTGCGCGAGACCGGGCTGCTCGCGAGCAGGGCCGCGCGGGAGCACTATTCGTGGAATGTCGTCTTCGAGCGTATCTTTTCCTTCTACGAGGAGGTCATTGACTCCTTCACTAAGTAGAAGACATGCCTCCGAGCAAGCCGCTGCTCTCTTTTCCATTTACCCCGCGCCATTGGCGACCTAGCTTTTCGCATCATGCCTCCTGGAGTTGTTGTCCGCAATTTTGAGCGACGCGATCGGGACGACGTCCGTTTTCTATGCTGCCAGACAGGTTTCCTGGGCAAACCTATCGACCCGGTATTTCAAGATCGCGAGCTCTTCGCCGATTATCTGACAAGCTACTATACGGATCTGGAACCAGAATCGTGTTTTGTCCTCGAGCAGAACGGCCGTGTAGTTGGCTACCTCTTGGGCTCGCGAAAGCCTTACCGGCAACAGATTCACAGTTTCTTTCAGAATATTCGCCTATTCATCCGCGGCATCAGTAGATACCCGGGCTACAATCGACCTACACGCGATTTCATCGGCTGGATCCTTCGCAACTCCTGGCGCGAAGTCCCTGCGGCGCCGCGACGGATCGCGCATTTCCATTTCAACGTTCTTCCCGAAGCGCAAAGTGTCGCCGGAACCGGCGCGATGATGAACGCCTACTTCGACTATCTGCGCTCAAAAGGTGAGAAAGCCGTCTTCGGACAGGTGGTCACCTTCGAATCGCGTCGCGGCGCAAAAGTGTTCGAGCGTTATGGCTTTCGCGTGGTCGAGAAGCGGGAGATAACAAAGTGGCGCGACAAGCATCCTGAGCCTGTCTATCTGACGACCGTCATCAAGCAACTCACCTCGTGAAAGACTTCCCGTGAGGTGAGTCTAAGTCACCCGACGATGCCCACCGCTTCAAATTTGTCGGCGATGTGTCGAAAGTGGCGCTCTGGGGAGCAGGCCTGCGCGAGGTCCTCTTTGGTTAAATAGCGCGCCACTATCGGCTCGGCGGCGAGGTTATCCGTGAAGTTGCCATCCTGCTTTCCATGTCTTCATGGCCGCGCGCTGAACAGCTTCGTAGGCCTCTTGGCGATCCAGTCCTTTTTCGGTCAGCATGAGAAGAACGCTCTGGCTGGCATAAAGCCCGCGGGTGATCTCCATGTTTCGCCTCATGTTCTCGGGATAGACCTGCAAGCCCTCGACGAGCCTCTGCAGAGTGACGAGCATGTAGTCCAGGAGCGTGCAGGAATCCGGCAGAATGATGCGCTCAACCGAGCTATGGCTGATATCGCGTTCGTGCCATAGGGCAACATTCTCGAGCGCTGCAGCCACATTTCCCCGGATCACCCGCGCCAACCCGCTCAAGCGTTCCCCGGTAATCGGATTGCGTTTGTGCGGCATGGCCGAGCTGCCCTTCTGGCCTGCGGCAAAATGCTCTTCAACTTCGAGCACCTCCGTCCGCTGCAGATGGCGAAACTCTGTCGCCCAACGATCAACTGAGCACGCGATCAGTCCGAGCACCGCTATGAATTCTGCATGGCGGTCGCGCTGGATAATTTGGGTGGACAATGCTGCCGGTTTGAGACCGAGTTTCTCGCAAACCACTCGCTCGACACGCGGATCGAGGTGCGCATGCGTGCCAACCGCTCCGCTGATCTTGCCAACGCGGACGCGTTCGCGCATTTGGGTGAGACGCTGGGTGGCCCGCGAAAACTCATCGAACATCAGCGCCAGCTTCAATCCGAAGGTGATCGGCTCAGCGTGAATGCCGTGGCTGCGGCCGATCATCGGGGTAAACCTATGTTCGATGGCGCGTCGCGCGATTGCATCGCGCAAGTGATTCAGATCGTCGAGCAGGATGGCGCACGAAGCGTTCATTTGGAATGCCAGAGTCGTATCCAGCAGATCAGATGAGGTTAATCCCTGGTGGATCCAGCGCGCTTCAGGACCTACGCGGCGCGCGACATCCTCGAGAAAGGCAATAACATCGTGGTTTGTGCGCTTCTCGATCTCGTGGACACTTTCAAGGTCGAAAGCTGCCTTTTTGCGAATGACCACGGCATCTTCCTTCGGGATAGTTCCCAAGGTGGCCATCGCCTCGCAGGCCAGAACTTCGATCTCGAGCCAAATCTCCAGCTTGCGCTGTTCGCTCCAAAGCGAGCGCATTTGCGGCAAGGAATAGCGTTCGATCACCGCGCCAGCGTAGACCTCGGGAGGCGGCAAAGGCCAATGAAATTCTCCGCGCCTAGGACCTCCAGGAGAACGTCACCGCCTTCTCAATCTCCGGGTGAAGGCTAAGTGCCACTGGGCAATTGAGGGCAGCCTCCTCGAGAGTGGCACGGGAAGGGAGCGTCTCCGGCAAAGGAATTTCCAAGCTGACTTCAAGTCTTTGAATCCGCCGAGGCGGTTTTGCCGTCATGTGCTTTCGCACGATGGCGCGCGTTCCCGAGAGATCGAGATTAAGCGAACGTTTCGCGGCGACGATCGCCATCGTCGTCAACATGCATACGCCCAGAGAGGTAGCGGCCAGGTCAGTCGGACTGAAGGCTTCTCCCTTTCCCAAATTGTCCGTTGGAGCATCCGTGCAAAGCTCCGCTTGGGAGGGTTGGTGAATGGCGAAACAGTGGAGATCGCCTTCGTATCTAACGGAGATTTCGACCATGCCCGAGCCTATTCCCTCGGGCGATCTTGCAAAGTGGAATTGGTGCGGCTCAGGCCGCGACGCGCACGCGCTTTAAGCGTCCGTGATTCTCGAGCAGAACACGTCCACTTTCAAAGAGGTCGACCACGGCGGCAAGAGTTTCGCGACTGTCGCGGGCGCAAGAAGACACAATGCTGATCAACTCGCCCAATGAATACTGCTTCCCGTTGATTTTACGATATGGATCTTTCATGGCTATCCGCGAATAACGATGTTGCAGGATTAGACCCAGAAAGCCGTTGTTTTGTTCAATTCTCAGCGAAGATATTGCGGGACTAACCGGGCGCCGCCGGCCCCTCTCCAACTATTGGACGTGGCTGTATTGGCCGGCCTCCAGACGACGCCAGAAGTCACTGGTTGGCTGATCGAGAGGATCCTGCGGTGATCGCAAAATTTTGAGCGTGCGATGAAAGCGCAGCGCATTCAGCGAGCTTTTATCGGTAATGAGCATCGGACTCAGGGTCAACGATTCTAGAGGGAGCTTGAGCAAGGTTCGGAGGTTGATCGGATTGAGGCCGGCGAGATCGAGATATTGCAGCCGACGGCAAGCTCCAAGCGGCGCAAGGTCGGTGACCTGAGTGAACGAGAGATCGAGCTTGTCCAGGAGCGGCATTCCCCAGGCAAAATCTGCGTTCGCCACTTCCGAGAATGCCAGCGTGAGAGAACGCACGCGGAGGAAGCCTCGCGGATTTTGAGGAAGACGTTCCATCGGAGATTTCGAGAAATCCAGAGAATCCAGAGGCAGTGAAAAGATCGTCTGCCAATCGATACTCCTCGCTCCGATGACGGCGAGTCCCGAGACATCGATGTTGCGCAACGGGCTCAAGTCGTTCACCTCTTCGGCGCCCCAGATCAGCACATCGATGCGACCAAGGCGGTCGGTATCAATAAAGACCTGCAGACCGGCTGCATTGCGGCGAATCAAGTCCAGCGCGACTTCGTTAGCTGTGAATCTTTGCCGAATCGGACCCGGAGCCTTGTTGGATGCGTGGCGCACGCTCGGCTTGCGATTGAACAATTCAAGAATGCTTCCAGCGGTTAGATTTTGGGCGACAGAAGACGCCAGCAGAACTTCGGCCCCCCTCAGGTATTTCTCCGAGCCGGCGTTGGCCATGGCCGTCGCCAACTCAAGCGCTTCGACCGGGCCCTCGATTTCGCTGGGAGTTTGATCGAGATTGACGGCCTGCCGAAAGCTGTCGACCGCCCGCTCAAACTCCATCAGCGCCCAATGCAATCTCCCCTTCAACATCCAGGCGGCGGACAGGTCGGGCTGGACGACCAATGCACGAGAAACACTGTTTAGCGCATCGGTCAAGCGATCGACAATCCGATCCGGCGTTCTTTCGAGGTTCCGGAGTTCTTCGGGAGAGAGTTCGGCGTCATAAATCCGAAGGGCTTCACTCAGAGCGCGCTCCGCCTCGGGTGCGGGCTCGGGCGCTGATTCACTGGAAACGGGTGCGACTGGGAGAGTCGACGTGCTCTCCGCCATCTGGATGTCGGCGATCTGTTGCTCGAGCTCTTCCGCGCGTCGCGCGGCGGCGCGCTCGACATTTTCGCGCCGCTCCAGCTCGGCTTGCGTTTCCACTAGCGCTTTCTCGCTTTGCGCCTGCGCATCTCTGGCCGCGCTTTGCGCTCGCTGCATTTCAGCCAAAGCCTGCTCGGCACGCGTCTGCTGCGATCTTGCCTCATCGGCTGCGATCTTCGCTTCCTCTTCCTTTCGATTGGCCGATTCCACCCGTTGCTCGGCCAGAAGGTATTGATCGTGGGCAGCCTTGAGCCGCGCGTTAAGAAAGTAGATGGAGACCAAGGCGCCCGCGACAATCACGAAAACGGATGCGCCGATCACTCCGGAGACGAGCTTGTTTCGCACGACAAGCTTTTTCAGCAAATCCACTGGAGAAACCGGCTTGGCGCTGATGAGTTCGCCTCGCCGATAGTGATCGATGTCCGCGCGCAAAGCAGCGACGCTGCGATAGCGCTCGGCGGGATCATTCCGCAGCGCCATTAAGGTGATGATCTCGAGATCGGGGTGAATCTGCGGGTTGAAATTGCGAAGCCGCGCGGGTTCGTGCGTCTTCAAGGCTTGCCCGTCATTGACGATATTTCCAGTAGCCTCGAAATGACGGCGTCCCGAGAGCATCTGATAAAGGATGGTGCCGATGCTGTAGACGTCAGCTCGCTCATCGACATCCTTGCTCGATTCAGCCTGCTCCGGCGCCATGTTTTCGAGTGTGCCGACAACATGGCCGGTTAGTGAGAGCGACCGAGAACCCTCACTGCTTTTTAGCTTGGCAAGACCAAAATCAGCCACGAGCGGTTCCCCATCTTCGCGGAGCAGAATATTCCCCGGCTTTAGATCCCTGTGAAGAACGCCGTGTTCATGAGCAAACTGGACGGCGTCGCACACCTTCAAGACTAGGCTGAGCGTTTGCTCAATCGGCAGGATCCGCGTTTCTTTTGGCCGCGGAGGTGGATCCGCTCCGTCAGGATTTGGATCGGACGCTGATCGTGCCGAGCGCACTGATCGGATAAGCTCTCGCAGGTCGCTCTCTCCGTTAGTGCCACTTGAAGGTTCACCGGGAGTCTTCTCATAGAGCAGGTCAGAAAGCGGAACACCGTCGACGAATTCCATCGCGATGTACTGAATGCCATCGAATTCATTCAGTTCGTAGACACGGCAGATGTTGCGATGCGGCAGCCGCGCCATGATCTCCGCCTCACGTCGAAAACGCCTCAGCTGCCCTTCGGTGACTGTTTGACTGGAGTTGAGGATCTTGATGGCCAGGATGTTCCCGAAGCGATCATTCCCACGCCAGACGGTTCCCATCCCTCCTGTGCCAATTACCTCGATAAGCTTGTATTTACCAAGCGCCTGAGTCGCTTGAGTAGTAACGACATTGTCTTCACTTAGTTCGAAGGAATCGCTCACCAAAGCCGGCCGAACCACCCGAAGAACGGGCGTCGGCTGATCCCTCCCCGGAACACGGAACGACCAGAGGTAATCAAAGTACAATTCGGTGCGATCGGGGTCCTCCTGAACACCACGGCCCACCAGGTAGACAACTTTCCGGAGGTGTTCAGGGACCGGACTGATCTCCGTTTCCGACCAGTCGATGTCACTGGAATCAGGCTCGTGCTCGCTTTCGGCACGGATGTGCTGCCATCCTTCCGGAAGAGTTCGGAGCATGTGCGTCAAGGTATGCTCGGGAAGGAGTGCTTCTCCCGGGCGCGCCAGATCACACAAGCGGGCGGCGAGATCGAGCGGAGCCCCGATTGCGGTGTAACGCTGCCAGATGGAAGTGCCAAATACACCCACGAGCGCATCGCCCGTCCAAATTCCGCAGGAACAAGGCGGCAATTCCTTGCCTTCGCGATACAGCCTCGCGTGAAGCTGAGAAGCTCTATGAATCTGCTCGCAAGCAGCCAAAACTGCCCGCAAGGGATGATCGGAGTAATAGCGCGGCGCTCCGCTGATTCCAAGAACGGTATCGCGCGCCGTTTCGCCGACGGTGCCGCCAGCGTTGCGCACGGATTCAGATGCCTCCTCAACGAATGAATCAATGATCAGCTTCATCTCCATCGGATCGAGGCGGAGAGCGAGCTGCGGCAGTCCGCGAAGTCGCGTGTAGGTGATGCTAAGATATCTTCGCTCCGGATGGCGAACTGTTCGCAGTTCCTCCTCGCTGAGCAGTTCCAGCGGTGTTCCGCTCGATTCGCGCAATTCGCTCGTGGCGAGGCCGACGGTTCCAATCTCATCCAAAATGATGTCGAGCGTTCCGCCGCTGGCATATACCTGGGCTTCGAAGATTCTTCCGTCTGCATCCGTGACCAGACGGTTGCTGGTGCGACCGGATGGGGGACGTGCGAAGCACTCAGGAATCTCGCCACCGCAAAGCCGCGAAACCTCCTCTAGAGATGAGCCCATCAGGTTGCGTTTCGGCGTCCTCAGATAAGCCGCCAGAGCATCGTTCGCGTAGATGATGACGTCGTCGATCGAAACTCGTGCGATCATCGTGCGCAGCGGAGCGCTCTGAACGGCTGACATGGGAAAATATCTTGTAACGGCTTTCCCTGGGCTCGCGCAATCCCGTTGAAAATCATACAGGCTTGGAGTAGCAACGAAAGCTCGTGTTCATCTACGCCCGAGCACTTCGTTATTTTCGCCCTTATCTTTGGCCGACGCTTGGAGGCGTGGTTCTCACTTTCGTAGCGATCATTGTCAATTCGCTCAAGCCGTGGCCCTTCAAGTATATCGTTGATGGAGTGTTGCCATCCGATGCCACGCACGGCACCGAAGAGGCGCGTGCATTCATCAGACATTGGTTCGGCTCTGCTCCGCTGGAACAGGTCGCCTTTTGGCTCTGCCTTATTCTCGTGATCGTGACCGTGCTCGGCGGCCTGATCACCCTCGTCAGCAATTATCTTTTCATCAGGGTGGGTCTAAACGCCTTGCTCCGCCTGCGAACGGATCTCTACGCGTGCCTGCAATCTCTACCTCTCAAGTACCACGACTCCCGCCGCAGCTCGGACTCCAGTTTTCGTGTGGCATACGATTCGCAGAGCATTCAAACGATCTACAATCGAGGTTTTGCCACCATCCTGAGCTCGTTCGTCATGTTAATCTGGACCTTTGCGATCATGGTGTGGATGAACTGGCCGTTGGCCTTGACTTCGTTGGCGGTTCTTCCATTTGTGACCTTTGCGATCGGCTACTTTGCGGACCGGGT
Source organism: uncultured Verrucomicrobiae bacterium (assembly GCA_963706955.1). Classification (GTDB taxonomy): domain Bacteria; phylum Verrucomicrobiota; class Verrucomicrobiia; order Chthoniobacterales; family Terrimicrobiaceae; genus DASTFP01. Next base: position 645,391 of record CAVPOC010000008.1, read on the forward strand.
TCGTCGGCAGTCTACCACCATCCAGGAACGCGAAAGCGACCTGCTTGCGCTGACCCAGGAAGGCATCAGTCAGATTCGCATGGTGCATGCATTTGCCCGCGAATCCTTTGAGCTCCGGCAGTTTCGCAAGCGAGCCGCGCGAAGTCTGGAAGCTGGGCTGCGCTTTAATATCACCTCGATCGTGAGCTCGCTCGTGGTTGGCTCCCTGATGGCAACGGGCACCGCTCTCATGTACTACGTGGGAGCACGTCAAGTCCTCGCCGGCGCTCTCACCCTTGGAGACTTGACCGTTTTTGCCGCTTACCTTCTCATGCTCTATCAGCCGATGGAGCAACTCAGCTACACGGCGTGGGCAATGGAAGGTGCCGCTGCCGGTGCGGCGCGCTGCTTCGAGGTGCTCGACCGGGAGGATGACGTTCCAGATGCTCCCCATGCCAAGCCGATTGAAAAGGTTCGTAGCGAGATTTCCTTCCGCGATGTGAGCTTTGGCTACTCGCACGATCGCCTCATCTTAAGAGACATCAACTTATCGATCGCCGCCGGGGAAAGCGTTGCCTTCGTTGGCGGAACTGGCGCCGGGAAGAGCACGTTGCTGAGCCTGGTCCCGCGCTTTTATGACCCTACCTCCGGCGCGGTCCTCATCGATGGCCGCAACTTGCGTGACCTGACGAAAAAGTCGGTTCGCTTGCAGATTGGAATGGTCTTGCAGGATACGATCCTCTTCTCAACGACCATCAAGGAAAACATAGCTTACGGCCGGCCCGGGGCGACCGACGAACAGATCATCGAGGCTGCCCAGCGAGCTCAAGCCTACGATTTTATCATGAACATGCCCCATGGGTTCGCCAGTGCGGTGGGCGAAAGAGGGGGCCATCTGAGCGTGGGTCAACGACAGCGCATCGGGATCGCCCGAGCTTTTCTCAAGAATGCCCCTATCCTTCTGCTGGATGAACCGACCAGTGCTCTCGATCCTAGTACCGAACACGCGATTATGGAGACCATTGGCGAGCTCATGCGAGGGCGCACGACTCTCATTATCACCCATCGCCTCGCCACGGTCCATTTACTCGGGCGGATCGTAGTCCTGGAAAATGGAACCGTTGCTGAACAGGGAACTGGTCCCGAACTCCTCCAAAGGGCAGGTCCCTATGCGCGCCTCTATCAAGCGGCGCAATATTCACGTTAACGGCACGCTCGCTTGGTTAACGGCATGGGCTGTCAGTCCAACCCCCGATCTTCAAGGTCCTGCTCGTCCCAGCCAAGAACGTGGCCGATTTCGTGAAGCAAAGTGGTTCGCACTTCCGCTCGAAAGCTGGCGAGGTCACCTTCAGCGATCTCCCAAAGGTTTTCCAGCCAGAGGCGAATGCGAGGGGCCGGAGAGGCTGCGGCGCCGGCCCCCTCCTCAAAGATCCCCAAGGTATCAGCCTCAACGCCGGCGGCAATGTCGTCGGCGTCAGGTCGCCGTTCCAGAAAAACTGGAACTCTCTCTAGGATCGCGCGAACATCGCTTGGAAGTTCCCAGATGGCTGCGTCAACCTCGACTCGCGCCATCTTCAAGAGCGTCGAGTGATTCATCTCCTTCGGCGTTGGCATAAGTCTGGCCTTCGGGTATTGATAACCAATGCCAGACACAACTGAAGTCAATCCTCTACGTGAGGGTTTAACCAGCCGCATCATGCCAGATCCCTGTGCCGTGGTGATCTTCGGAGCAACTGGTGACCTGACTCATCGCAAGCTCGTTCCGGCGCTCTATAATCTCGCAGCCGATGGAGCGCTTCCGCCGACGGTCAGTGTCGTCGGATTCGCTCGCCGCGATAAGACCGATGAGGTCTTTCGTCGGGAGCTTGAGGAGGCTGCCCGGAAGTTCTCCCGCCAGAAGATCAGCGATGATTTGTGGGCCGTTTTCGCCTCTTCAATCTTTTACCACCGAAGCGAGTTCGACTCCCTGGAAGGGTATCAATCCCTTGCCAAACGTCTCGACGAATTGGATGGGCAACGGGGAACTCGTGGAAACCGCCTTTATTATCTCTCTGCCGGACCGGACCAATTTCCGATTATCCTGGAAAATTTGCGTGAGAGCGGACTCAACAAGGCGCGGCAGGGAAGTTGGACGCGCGCGATCGTCGAGAAGCCCTTCGGGACCGATCTGCCCAGCGCTCAGCGGCTTAACGAATTGGTTAAAGAAGCCTTTTCGGAAAAAGACACCTTTCGGATCGATCACTACCTCGGCAAGGAGACCGCGCAGAACATTATGGTTATGCGCTTCGCGAACGCCATCTTCGAGCAGCTTTGGAATGCCCGTTATATCGACCACGTGCAGATTACTGCGAGTGAAGGCCTTGGTGTCGAAGGTCGAGCCGGCTATTATGATAAATCGGGAGCCATCCGCGACATGGTCCAAAACCACTTGCTGCAGCTCCTTTGTCTTACGGCTATGGAGCCGCCCGCCGGGCTCGATGCGGATGCCGTCCGCGACGAGAAGGTCAAGGTGCTGAAGACGCTCCGACCGATTCGCGGGCAGGATGTCCGCCAACATGTCGTGCGCGCTCAGTATGGCGCTGGCACTGTGAACGGCAAGCGGGTGCCCGCTTACCGCGACGAACAAAATATCAAAATGGATTCCACGACCGAGACGTATGTGGCTCTCCACATCAATGTCGACAATTGGCGATGGGCCGGGGTGCCGTTCTTCGTGCGAGTCGGAAAGCGCTTGCCCAAGGCCAGCACGGAGATAGCCATCCAATTCAAGTCGGCTCCGGCGGTCCTCTTCAACGTCGATGGCCAGACCATTGATCCCAATGCCCTCGTCATCCGCATTCAGCCCGACGAAGGTGTCGCCCTGCGCATGAGCTCCAAGATGCCCGGCTCGAGTCTCCGGATTGAACCGGTCAAGATGGATTTCCACTACGGGACGAGCTTCGGAAAGGCCACTCCCGAGGCTTACGAGCGGCTCCTGCTCGATGCGATGAGCGGCGATGCGACCCTCTTCGCCCGACGCGACGAGGTCGAGGAGGCTTGGAAGTTCGTGGACGCTATCAGAGCCGAATGGGAAAAGAACGGCGACGACCTTGCGCTCTACGCATCCGGCACCTGGGGCCCCACCGAAGCCGACGACCTTATCAAGCGCTTCGGCGCAACCTGGAGGCGCCTGTGAACGCCACAGAACAAGCTACCATCGAAGCTGGCTTCCCCGTGGAGATCGGCAGAATCGACAAGGAGCTGGGAAAATTATGGGACGAGGTCGGGGATACCAAAACGCGTGCTTCCCTCGTCAATTTGGCCATCTTCACGGAGGATGCCAACTCTGTCGCTGCTAACACGGAGCTGATTTCAAAGATCGCTAGCCAATACGCCTGTCGGGCGCTCCTCATCTTCGCCAATCCTGCGGCTACTCAGCCAGGGGCCAAGGCATGGATCAACGCCCACTGCCATTTGGCGGGCAAAGGCGAACGACAGATTTGCTCAGAGCAGATCACCTTTCAACTCGACGGCGAACTGGTTAGTGCCCTGCCGAACATCGTCTTCTCTCACCTTGATTCTGACTTGCCGCTCTATTTTTGGTGGCAAGGCGAATTTCGCGAACCTCTCGACAAAAAGCTCTGGGGCTGGGTGGACCGATTGATTTACGATAGCGCCGAATGGAATACTCCGACGGAGCAGTTTCAGCTGGTCAGAAAAATCCGCTCCCTGACCGAAGTGCGGACGATTTTGTGTGACTTGAATTGGACCCGGCTGATCGGATCCCGCTTCGCCTTGGCTCAGCTCTTCGATCATTCGTGCGCGCTGGCACGCGTAGGGAAAATCCAAAAGGTGTCGATTTCTTGCGCCAATCACACCGCCGGTCTTCTTTTGCTCGGTTGGCTGGCTGCTCAACTCGGCTGGAAATTGCAGCCGACAAAGGATTTTTTTATTTCCGGCACTGGCAGACGCATCGATTTCGAGATTCAGACAACTGGAGGTCCGATCCTGACCAGATGCGCTTTCGACTGCGAGGATGCCACGCTCGAGATCTGGCGCGAACCGAACTCCGAATACTTTCAGGCGCGCGTTGGCTGCGAAGGTATCTCCGATGCGGTGATGCTGGTCCCAGCGGGCAGAAGTGAACCGGCCGACATTCTCGTGACTGAGCTGAGTCGCGGCGGCAACCACCCTCTTTACAGAAAAAGTCTCGCCGCCATCGATGCCCTCTTCTAGCCCCGTTATCGCTTCTGGGCCAGACTGTCGCGTTATTCGTCGGGGAAATGGTTAAGAGCTTGCGTCTTTTTCCACCGCAGCGATTTGCTGATTGAGGTCGTGACGTAATCCTTGGCCGCGAGCACAGCGTCGTAAAGAGATCGACCTCGCGCGAGCCCGGCGGCAATGGCTGCCGAATACGTGCAGCCCGTTCCATGCGTCTTGACGCCGGGAACGAACGGCGCCGCAAATTCGTCAAGACTCTTCGGGGTCACCAAAACGTCAATGGCGAGCTTGCCGCGCAAATGCCCACCTTTCAGCAGGAATGCACATCCATAGAGCTCCGCTAGATACTTTCCGGCGTCCTTTACCTCATCGAGGCTGCGGATATCGCCTTCAGCGAGAATGCGCAGCTCGTCGAGATTAGGAGTTATCACCGTAGCCAGTGGAAACAGCTCTTTTCGATAAGCGGTGATCGCCGACTTCTGCAGCAAGGAGTCACCGCTGCTGGCAACCATCACCGGATCCACGACAAGCTTTGTTCGCTTTCCCGACAACTCGCGAGCTACGATTTTGATGATCGCCGAGGAATAGAGCATTCCGGTTTTGGCCGAGGAAATGGGAAATGCAGAAAAGCTGAGGGCAATCTGCTCGCCCACCACGTCCGGTCGAACCGTCTGTATAGCCGACACCTTACCCGGAACTTCGGCCACCACACACGTAATGGCAGTTAGCCCGTAGCAGCCAAGATACGAAAGCGTTTTCAGGTCCGCCTGGGCGCCAGCGCCGGCGCTGTTGTCCGAACCGGCGATCGAGAGAACGACCGGCCTGCTTCGAGAAGTCACGGGAGGCCGATCAGGCGAGCGCTAAGGCTCGAACGGGCTGAACTTCCGCGAGGCATTCTTCCCGATCGAGCATTATGCTATGCCCTTACCGTTCGCGATTGCCGAAAACGATGAACAAGTAATAGACGAGTGTGCCAAGAGAGGCGACGAACGCCGCAACGTAGGTGAGTGCGGCCGCATCGAGCACCTGATTACGCCGCCCGCTTCTTCGCCCGGGCGGATGATATCCATCTGTTGCAAGATGATCTTCGCGCGGCGCGAGGCATCAAACTCCACCGGCAAAGTAATCAACTGGAACAGTGTCAGCACGAGGTAAACGCCTACGGCCAGCAAAGCCAGTTTCATGAGGCCAAAGAAGAGCCCGCCCAGGAAGATAAAGGGCAACATATTCGAAGCAAACTGCGTGACGGGAACAATCGCCATGCGAAGTTTCAGTGGCGCATAACCCTTCTGATCCTGGATGGCGTGCCCACACTCGTGCGCGGCGATGCCCAGCGCAGCAACCGAAGGCGTATTGTAAACATCTGTGGAGAGACACAGCCGTTTGTTCGTCGGATCATAGTGATCGCCAAGCATGTCGTTTATCTCCACCACCTCGACATCGCGGATGTTAGCCGCAGCAAGAATATCACGCGCCGCCTGCGCACCGGTCACACCGGAGGTCGCGGCGATTTGCTTCCAGCGGCCAAAGGCGCTCGATACGCGCATCTGAGCCCACAGCCCAACGAGCAGCGGAACGCCTATTAAGAAAAGCCAAGTCATCATAGTGCTGCAATGTATTACGAACTCTCCGACAATCAACCCGATCCGGCGTTCAACGAAATCGATCAAGCAACTCTCGTCTGTGATGAATTTTTGTAAGTTGCGGCTCCTTGCACGCAGTTCGCCAGTTGCTCAGTTCACCGGTCGATTGGGCGAATTTACGCTAAAGTTCGAGTTGCTTGGGGAAGTTGCTGATGAGCTTATGACCCCGATCAGTGATTACGACGACGTCTTCATGCCGAACGCCTCCCACACCCGGCCAATAGATGCCCGGTTCGACCGTAAACACCTGACCGGTTCGAAACGTCGCCGCCGCAAATCGGGGTTCCTCGTGAATTTCAAGACCAAGCCCGTGACCGGTCCCGTGAAAGAACCCGCTCCAGCGGCCGTCTTTGATGGCCGTCGGATAGCCCCTCTTGGCAAAGAAGGCTTTCGTTTCCTCATGAATCCTTTCGCCTTTGAGACCTGGCCGGAGCGCCTGCAAGACGCGCTGTTGCCCAACAAGGCAGGTCTCCCAGATGTGTCTCTGCGCATCACTGGCCCTCCCGCGAACTACCGTGCGCGTGAGGTCCCCAAAATAGCCAGTGCGAGAGTCGCGTGGGAAGATGTCCAGGATGATTAGTTGGTTTGCCGAGAGAGGACCCCTCCCGCGCTCGTGCGGGTCGCAGGCCATTTCACCACAAGCAACAATCGTATCGCCTCGCGCCTCTCCTCCCGCACGCACTACAGCGAGTTCCATTTCAATGCGCAGGTCTTCCGCAGACAGGATCCGCCCTCTCCACCGCAGTATGCCGTCTTTCCGAACCTTGGTGCCTCTCAAAACCTCATGACCGCGCGCCATACCCGCCTCTGCAATACGAAGAGCCTCTTCGAGAGCCTTCACTTCCTGCGGCGTCTTGAACTGGCGTTGCGGCCAAAAAGTCCCGTCCGCAGCCTCAAGGCGAATCCGCTCGCCTTGCAAGCTCTGGGCAAGCCCAAGGGGAAAATCCCGCGGCGTCACCACGTGCCTGACGCCGCGGCGCTTCAGGAATTCGCCGACTACCTTGGCGAAAGTGGGTTTGTGCTTCTTTCCCCGCTGAAGTTCCTTTTCCAGCTCCGAATAACTGGCGACCTCGTCAACTCGCGCTTCGCGGCGGCCGCGATCGACCTCGAGATCGCTCAGCAACAAAACGGTTCGTCTTCGCGACTCGAGAAAGACAAATGCATCCGGCGCCCTGAATCGTGTGGCATACAACATGTCAGCCGAAGTCTCGCTGGCAGCGATGATAAGTCGTGCTGGTTTCACTGAGACTGAGTCTTGCGTAAGCCGGGCTTGCCTGTCTCACATTTTCTCGGTTTGCGGGTGAGATTTTCTCAAACATTCCGTAAAGCAAGGGGACGCATGGCGCATCGAAGTAAAGGAACCACTCTCGCCTACGAATTCTGCCCGAGCCGAGAAGCCGGACGCGCGTGTTCGCTTGCACCGTTGGACCCGCCTCAGCTCGAAGAAATGGGAAGATGCATGGGCTGAGCGTCTGCGATTTCTGGGACCCTCCAAGGTGGTTTTCGTCACCTGGCCCAGCTCCAATGCCCTCAAGATCGAGGCGTACTGCCAACAACGCCAGGCGAGAGAACTCGTCAGCCGATTCGGCGGACGCGTCACTAAGGTCTCGGAGCATATCTGGACGGGTGACCCTGCACATCCACGCGCTCCATTATCGATCCGCGGAAAGCTGAAAGTCTTTTCAGATCGACAACAGTGGCGGCAGTGGAAGCAGAGCCATTCGAGGGTCGCCGGGATCTTTATTCCCGCAGGGATGGCCTTCGGCACCGGCGAGCATGCCACGACGGCGACCTGCTTACGGCTGCTCGCGGACATTACCGAAGACGTTCCCGCCAACTTCACCGGTCTTGACCTCGGGACGGGCGCGGGAATCCTGGCAATCGCCGCGAAGGCTCTCGGAGCCGGCAGAGTCGCTGCTGTGGACTTTGATCGTGTCGCCGTCCGCATTGCCAAGCAAAACGCCCTTACCAATGGATTCTCGACGATAAAGATTTCCCACGCCGACGTCCTAACGCTCACCGTTCGCAGACCTTTCGATATTGTCCTTGCCAACCTCTTCAGCGACGTCTTGGTCCAAGCGGCGTCGCGTATTGCCCGAGTAACCCGACCTGGCGGGTGGTTGGTTTTCTCCGGTGTCCTCCGCGATCAAGTGCGGCCAGTCGCCGAGGCTTTCCTGGCCGCGGGCTTCGCAGACCCTCGCATCATCCTCCACGGAAAATGGTGCGCAGGAGTGTGTCAGAGAAAGTCCAGCCATACCTCCACGCCGCGAAGGCGCCGGATCGCACCAGGCCGGAGGCGGATTGGGAGGATATTCGGCAAATAGTTCGAATCTGCAGACTGAATCTCGATAACGCCGAATTTCGCGAAATCGTTCTCCGCTATGGTGGCGAGGAAGCCATCCGACGCGTAGAGTCATTTGAAAAATGAAGACCGATGTCCAAGCCGCCGCTTTTGAGCCGTTTGATCTTCCCGTCTTCGAAGTGCCAGCCATGGAGCAGCGACCAGCGAATCTCTCGTGGGAAGCGGTTATGAGAGAGACCGAATTGGTTCGGCGGTACTATCTCGACCATTACGACACCCCCGAAAAGCGCCTTCGCGACAAGAATCCAGAGCCGTTTCGGATGGATTAGACTCGCGCGGCCGGCGTGCCAATGCCTTCGACGTAGATCCAATGAAGCTCGACGAAGACGGGACGCCGCATCTACAAAGTTCGGCCGCGCTCTCTGCAACCGGCGGCGACTGCTGTCTCTCAACTCTTACCTCTCAACCATCAACTCTTTTATAGATTGACGGCTTCTTCCCCGCGCCAGTAGTTTTCCCGGTCCGCTCATGACCGGTTACTGCCCTGTCTGGGCGTGAAAAGCCGCATGGAGCTCTCTTACGTTATCATCACACCCTATTCGATCCGGAAGTCGCGGACAGGCGGAATCTTGTCGCGCATCCTGTCTCGATCGGGTCTAGAGCTGGCGGCGGCCCGGATGTTTGCTCCTAGTCATGAATTGGTCGACGAGTTTGTCGCAGCGTTGATACCCGAAGGAACCAAGCGACACCAAGCGCAGGAACTCCTCCGCCAATATATCTTGAAGAACTTTTCACCCGATACGGAGAGCCTGCGTCAGCGAGTTCTCCTGTTAGTTCTCCGGGGAGAAAACGCGGTCCTGCAAACCCGCGCGATCACCGGTCACATCGTCCAGGAGCACCCTCGCGGAGAGACGATCCGCGACACCTACGGTGATTACATCGTGGAAGACGGGCGGCTCGTCTATTTCGAACCGGCAGTGCTCGCCGCACAAGATTCCGATTCGGCGCGGAAGCACCTGGCAATCTGGGCAAAATATTCCGACTCCGATGGCGGGATTTTGGATGATTGCATTCCCTACCCCGCGGGTGAAAATGTCGAAAAGACGTTGGTCTTGATCAAACCCGACAATTTTCGCTTTCCGAATGCGCGGTTAGGGGGTGTGGTTGATCTCTTTTCACGTGCAGGACTCTCGATCATCGGTTTCAAGGTTCACAACATGAGCGTGGCAGAAGCCGAGGAATTCTACCGGCCGGTGCTGGATGCCATGGTTTCGAAATTGACCGGCACCAGCGGAAGACGGGCTCGCGTTGCGCTCGAAGAGGAATTCGGCGTCGCGATGAACGACTCAATAGAACACCAACTTGGCGAACTCATCGGGCCCTTGGCTGGTCGTAGCTATTGGGAGGGTATCATCCAGTTCATGGCGGGGACCCGTCCCAGTGAATGCTCGCCCGAGCGCCACACCGTCGCTGGAAATCAAAAGTGCGTCGCCCTCGTGTACCAAGGGGTTGATGCGGTCCTCAAGATTCGCGAAGTCCTCGGACCGACCGATCCGGCGAAAGCGCCTTTTGGGACGATTCGTCGCGAATTTGGTCAAACCATTATGATCAACGCCGCCCACGCCTCCGACTCGGCAGAAAACGCCAAGCGCGAGATGGACATTATTCGCGTCGCAGAAAACAATCTTCAACCACTTATCTACGCTCACCTCTCCTAAAGAAAACATGCAACTTGCTACTCGCGTTCAAGAACTAACTCCCTCGCTCACCCTCGCCATCGACAGCAAAGCCAAAGCGCTCAAGGCCGAAGGCATCGACGTCTGCGGCTTCGGAGCTGGCGAGCCGGACATGGATACTCCAGAGCACATCAAGGCCGCTTGCATCGAAGCAATTCAAGCGGGCTTCACGAAATACACACCAAGCTCCGGCCTGCCAGAGCTGCGCCAGGCCATCTCGGAAAAGTTTAAGAAGGACAACAATCTCGACTATAAGCCGAGCCAGATCATTGTCAGCAATGGTGCCAAGCAGTCGTGCTACAACGCGGTCACCGCAGTGTGCGATCCGGGCGACGAAGTAATCATCCCGGCACCCTATTGGTTGAGCTATCCGGAGATGGTTCGTCTGGCGGGAGCCGAGCCGGTCATCGTCGAGACGACCGAGCAGAGCGCTTGGAAGCTCACCGCGGAACAGTTCGAAAACGCGATGACCCCTAAAACGAAGATGATCCTCATCAATTCGCCGGGCAACCCAACAGGATCGGTCTATACCCGCGAGGAGCTGCGCGCGATCTCCGAGGTGGCCGCTGAAGAGGAAATCTATATTCTGTCGGACGAGATCTACGAACGCCTCATCTACGACGGCGCAGAGCATGTCAGCATTGCCTCACTTACTCCCGAGGCGCACGATTTGACCATTACGGTGAACGGCTTTAGCAAGGCCTATGCGATGACGGGATGGCGATTGGGCTACTTGGGAGCTCCGGAGGCGATCGCCAAGGCCATCGATTCGATGCAAAGCCACAGCACCTCGAACCCATGTTCATTTGCTCAAAAGGGCGGAGTGGCTGCTCTCAAAGGCGATCAGCAATGCGTCATCGATATGCGCGACGAGTTCGATATCCGCCGCGAATACATGTTCGATCGGCTCAGCAACATTTCCGGCCTGAGTGCTGTGCGCCCGACGGGAGCCTTCTACATTCTCGTCAACGTGAGCAGCTATGGACTAAAGTCGCAGAACTTTTCCGATCGCCTGCTCAGTAAGGCGAATGTAGCCGTCGTCCCCGGGATCGCCTTCGGTGACGACCGGACGATCCGGCTCAGCTACGCCACGAGCCTCGATGTCATTAAGAAGGGGCTCGACCGCCTCGAGGATTTCTGCAAAACGCTTTGAGGCGTCCTTGTAGCGGCGATGTCCTCATCGCCGAAAACTAGTCAAGCGTGACGACACGACGGTGAGGACGCCGTCGCTACAGAATTAGAGAGCTTCGACGTTTACGCGACGGCCGTTCCGGTCGAACTTCACACGGCCGTCCACGAGAGCAAAAATGGTGTAATCGCGTCCGAGACCAACGTTACTGCCCGCAAGGAATTTGCTGCCCCGCTGCCGTAGAATGATGTTTCCGGCGATCACGGACTCTCCTCCAAACTTTTTCACACCTAGACGCTTGCTTGCGCTGTCCCGTCCATTCTTGACGCTTCCTTGTCCCTTTTTGTGAGCCATAAGCCTGAACTAAGCGGTGATGGATTTGATCTTCAGCCGGGTCAGCTGGCGGCGGTGACCAACAGTCCGATGATAACCTTTGCGGCGCTTGTACTTGAAGGCAATGACCTTTGGCGCCTTGGTCTGCTCGAGAATCTCGACGGTGACTGCAGCGCCCGTCACCAGCGGAGCACCGATCGATACGGAGTTCCCATTCGACACCAGAAGAACCTCTTCGAATTTGGCATCGGCCCCCGGCTCGAAGGCAAGCTTTTCAACCTCAATGACGTCACCTTCCGCGACGCGGTATTGCTTGCCACCGGTTTGTATCACTGCGTATGCCATGGGTTCGTCTCCTCTGTAGGAACCTGCGAGAATCCCACACCTCACCTGCTCCAGCAAGCGAAATTTTTCCCTTGCGCGGGGGTTCGCGAACGGCAACCTTCGGCTCTCTCTCTGCTCTGCTCGGGTGGTGAAATGGCAGACACGTACGTTTGAGGGGCGTATGCCGAAAGGCATGGGGGTTCAAGTCCCCCCCGAGCACTTGCTGAGGAGTTGAGAGCTGAAAGTTGAGTGTTGAGAGGTGAGGTCTCAAACTCGGACCAGCCTCCAGGAAACGGCCAAGGTCTTCTCGTCGAGTGTCATCCATGCCCAGCTGGGCGGGGCACCGCGGCTCGGGCCGCCGAGCGTCCCCGGGTTGAGGACGCGGGTCAGACCGACGATTTCGTCGCGAGGGATATGCGTGTGGCCGTGGAGGAGGAAATCTGCTCCGCCGATACGCGATGGAGGGATGTGAATGAGAAGAAAAGTTTTACCGGCCCGTTCGAGGAGCAGTTGGGGCGGCAGATTGAGGCCCCAGTCATTGTTACCGAGTATCCCATAAAAGGGCCTGCCGAGCGCCTTGAGGGCATCGAGGGTTTGCTGATCGCAATAGTCCCCGAGGTGCCAAATCTCGTCGGCCTTTCTCAATTGGCTTGCCGCCGAGGCAGGAAACCTATTGTGCGTGTCGGCAACGACGGCGATCAACATAGGCAGTGTTAACTCTTAAGCTTTCGGTGAAATCGCGCGCGGGCGCGTCCGCGTTTGACGGGATGGCTTAAAACTTACAAACTTAAAACCTAAAACTTTATGTGGAAGACAGCGCACCAGCACATTCTAAAGCTCGTTTCCTATGAGCCTGGCAAGCCCGTCGAAGAGTTGGCACGCGAAATGGGCTTGCAACCCGAGGAAATCGTCAAGCTGGCCTCCAATGAGAATCCGCTCGGCCCCTCGCCGAAAGCTGTGGCCGCGATGCGCGACGCCCTCGATCGCGCCCACTTCTATCCCGACGGTGGTGGCTGGGCACTGCGCACCGCCATCGCAGAAAAGCTTGGTCTGACTCGGGAAAATGTCGTTCTGGGCAATGGTTCGAATGAAATCATCGAATTCATCGGGCATGCATTTCTGCGGCCTGGCGATGAGGTCATAACCGCGCGTCACGCATTCGCCGTCTACACGTTGATGGCGCAACTCTTTGGAGCGAAGACAATCGAAGTGCCCGACCCCCGTTTCACCCACGATCTAAAGGCGATGCTCGCCGCCGTGAGCTGGCGAACTCGCCAGATCTTCATCGCGAATCCCAACAATCCAACGGGAACCATGGTTGATCAACAGGAGATCGATGACTTCATGGCCCGCGTGCCTGAAGATGTCCTGGTGGTCTTCGACGAAGCTTATTACGAATTTTTGGACAATCCGCCCGACGTCCTAAAGTTTGTCCGCGATGGGCGCAACGTTGTCGTGATGCGGACATTCTCGAAAATTCAAGGACTTGCCGGACTGCGCATCGGCTATGGTCTCGCTGGGAAGGAGATCGCTGACGTTCTGCAGAAGACGCGCCAGCCGTTCAATGCCAACAGCATCGCACAAGCCGGGGCTCTCGCAGGCATCCATGATGATGAATACATGCGGAAGACCCGCGAGCTCACGCACCAAGGCCGGGAACTTTTGCAATCCGGCTTCTCATCGATGGGTCTAGAGTTTGTTCCGAGTGCGGCGAATTTCGTCCTGGTGCGAGTGGGCGACGGCGACAAGGTCTTCGACGCGCTGCTTCGCCGCGGCTTGATTGTTCGCGCGATGCGCAGTTACAAGCTTCCCGAATGGATTCGTGTTTCTGTGGGAACAATGGATCAGAATCGGCGCTTTCTCGCTGAGTTGGAACGCTTGAACTCCGAAGGACTGCTGGAAAACCAGACGCATCAGACGGCAGGCGCTTGACGTGCTTGCCGAGGATACCATTGCTGCGATATCCACGCCGCCTGGCGAAGGCGCCATCGCCGTCATCCGCATTTCGGGCTCGCAGGCCATCGCGATCGCCGAGCAGCTTTTCGCACGAGCCAACTCGGGCCACCCGCTTGTCGAGAGAAGGCTGCACTTTGGCTGCTTTCGAGGCCGAGAGGAGAAGCTAGACGAAGGGATGGCTGTCGTTTTCCGCGCGCCCCATAGCTATACCGGGGAGGACATGGCGGAGTTTCACTGCCATGGAGGTGTGCTCGTCGCCTCGCGCCTTCTCGAGGCAGTATTGCGCACCGAAGCTCGCGCGGCTGAACCAGGCGAATTCACGCGAAGGGCCTTTCTTAACGGTAAGCTGGACCTGACCCAAGCCGAGGCAGTCATGGACGTCATACGGGCCAGCACTTCGCTGGCTCTCCGAGCTGCCGAGGAGCAACTCTCTGGACGTCTCGGGCAGGAGGTCGAACAAATTCGTAGCCACCTCCTCAGGACGGTCGCTCACGTCGAGGCTTACATAGACTTTCCCGACGAGGGGATCGAGCCACACACAGGTGCGAGGTTGCTGGCCGAGATTGGTATCATCCATGGTCGGATCGAACGCCTGCTCGCAACGGCGAATGAAGGTCGGATCCTCCGCGAGGGAGTTCGCCTGGTCCTTTGCGGCGAGCCGAATGCCGGAAAGTCAAGCCTCCTCAACCGATTGCTTGGCTTTGATCGCGCCATCGTGAGTGCCAGTCCGGGGACCACTCGGGATACGATCGAGGAACTCGCCAGCCTGCGAGGTATTCCCTTTCGGATAACCGATACCGCCGGCCTGAGAGAGACCTCAGACGCCGTCGAGCGCGAGGGCGTGGAACGCGCACGACGAGCCATGGAGTCCGCTGATCTGATCGTGCGGATAGCCGACATCACGCAAAACCCGAGACTCGAAGCGAGCCAGGGGGAAAGGGAAATTCTGGCGTTAAACAAGGTCGATCTTCTCGATCCCCAGACAGCCGCGAACCAGCGCCGGCAGAGCGGACCAGTGGCCATTTCCTGCCGCACCGGCGAGGGAATTGACCATCTCGTAGATTTGATCGTGAGCAAAGCCCGCGGAGATCGCCCTGCTGATGCTCCGATGTTGGCCGCAATCAACGCTCGGCATCAGGCGTGCCTGCAACGCGCCCAATCCCGCTTGTCCGAGGCTGCAGAAAAACTCCGGGCCGGCGTTGACCCGGAACTTATCGCCGTGCCGTTACGAGAAACCCTCGACGCTGTCGGCGAGGTCATCGGTGCGGCGGATGCTGAAGAGATTCTCGGAGAAATCTTTTCCACTTTCTGCATTGGAAAGTGAACATTTACACACGCATCCTTCGACCGCTTCTCTTCAGCCTCGATGCCGAGCATGCGCACCATTTAGTCCTGCGACAGCTCTCGATCTTGCCGCCGCTTCTCGTGCAGACGATCTTTGGCAGGCTCCCGCGCTGTCCGCCCCACCAGCTCTTTGGGGTGACATTTCCGAGACGTGTGGGATTGGCCGCGGGGATGGACAAGAATGGGATCGCCCTGCGAGGCTGGGAAGCACTTGGCTTCGGGTTTGTTGAGATTGGAACTGTTACTGCCCGCCCTCAGCCCGGCAATGCACGGCCCCGGCTCTTCCGCTATCCCGAGCAAGCCGCTTTGGTGAACCGGATGGGCTTTAACAATGATGGCGCTGACGTAATCGCCGCCCGCCTGGATCGCCTTCGCAAGACGGGCAAGTGGCCGGCGATACCTGTCGGAATCAATCTAGGGAAGTCCAAGGATACCCCGCTCGACGAAGCATCCGCAGACTATTTGTACAGCTTTCGCGCGCTTCGGGGGTTGGGGGACTATTTCGTGATCAACGTGAGCTCCCCGAATACGCCGGGTCTGCGAGAGTTGCAGGAAACTCATCGCTTGAGTGATATTGTCCGTAGTCTGCGCAGCGAAGACCCGGACGCTCGCCTGCTCGTCAAGATCGCACCCGACGTCTCTGACCAACAGGCTTTCGAGATTGCTAAGGTCGCCGAAGACCAGAGGCTGGCTGGTCTGATCGCCACCAACACCACGCTCGATCACTCCGCGCTCCCGAACAATCGTGATCAACAGGGTGGTCTCAGTGGCGCTCCACTTCGAGCGCGGGCAACTCACCTGCTCCAGATGCTGAGCTCACACAGCTCGCTCCCTCTGATTGCGTCCGGTGGCGTAATGGATGCCGCTTCAGCCAAGGAGAAGTTTGACGCCGGAGCGCGCCTCGTTCAGATCTATACGGGCCTGGTCTATCGCGGCCCACAATTGATCCGCGAGATAGCCGCCCTCGAATCCGAATTCTCACCTGCTAACCCTCTTAATGCCTGACTGGAAATCGACAACCCTCACCCTCGGCCATTCGCCGGATCCGGATGACGCCTTCATGTTCTACGCAATGGCGGAAAACAAGATCGACTTGAAGGGCTATCGTTTTAGCCACATCCTCGAAGATATTCAGACGCTCAATGAGCGCGCAACGCGTGGCGAACTACATATCACCGCACTCTCGATCCATGCTCTGGCCTACGTTCTGGATCGCTACGCGCTCCTCCCAAGTGGGGCGAGTATGGGCAACGGATACGGTCCCGTTTTCGTCACGAAGGATTCTCATGGTCTCTCTGAAGGCGCCGACGATCTAACCAAGAAGAACTGGCTTCTCGGCAAAAGAATCGCCGTGCCGGGCCGCATGACGAGCGCATTCCTGGCGGCGCAGCTCTTTCTCGGGCAGGATTTCGATTACATCATCGTTCCTTTCGACGAGATCTTTGAAACGGTGCATTCGGGAGACGCTGGAGCCGGCCTGATCATCCACGAGGGTCAGCTGACCTACGAGCAAGAAGGCTTCACCGGCGTGCTTGATCTGGGCGAGTGGTGGAAGCGAACGCGCAACCTGCCCCTTCCCCTCGGAGGCAACGTGATCCGCAAAGACATCCCGCTCGCGGTTCAACGCGAAATTAGCGACATCGTGCGGACCAGCATTCGTTATGCGTTGGAACATCGCGCATCCGCCGTCACCCACAGCATGGCTCACGCGCGAGGGTTGGATGTCCCGTTGGCGGACCAATTCATCGGCATGTACGTCAACGAGTTTACAATTGATTACGGAGAAGAGGGCAGGGTTGCCGTCGACCGGTTCTTGAGCGAAGCGGCAGAGCAAAGGCTAATTCCGCAGATCAGTGCGCTGGAATTTGTGAGCTAGGCGGCGGATTCTGCCCCGGTTGCTTGGCGACGTTCTCGGCGCTCTTGTCGAGCTTCGTGGCAATCGTCTTACTCTCGGGATTGATCTGAAGCGCCTTCTGCCAATAGAGAACCGCTTCGGCATTCCTGCCAAGCTTGTCGTAGGCGTCTCCGATGTGCTCAAACACCACAGCGTCGGCTTCGGGAAGCAACTCGGCCGCACGCAGCAACTCCGTTAATGATTCCTGGAATTTTCCCTGTTTGAAATAAAGCCAGCCCAGACTGTCCACGTAGGCGCCATTGCCCGGATCCAACTCGAGAGCGCGTCGGATGAGTTGAGCTGCCTCCTCGAGGTTTTCACTGCGCTCGACCCACATGTAACCGAGGTAGTTGTAAGACCGCGCAGCATTATCAGGATCCAGTTCAATTGATTTCCGGAAGAGCTCGCCGGCTTTTACATACTGGCCTGCCTGTTCGGCGGCGGCGCCGTAATCAAAGTAGAAATCGGCATTGAGCATGTCCGGTTGGCTATTACCGGCCTCCACGAGTGCCTTTTCGAAGGCTCGCATGGCTTCCTCGTGATGCTTGATCTGGCTGAGAGCAACGGCGTGATAGTAGGTGAGCAGCCCAGCCTTCGGGAAGCGCTTTCGAGCTTCCTCCAGAGCGGAAGACGCGCCCTCGTATTCCTTTTGCTTGAAGAGCAGATCGATCACCTGGAGATGGCGCGGAAGCAGCTGCGGCTCGATGAGAAGAGCTTGCTTGGCGCTGGTCAACGCCTTCTGCTGGCTGCCGATCTTGAGATAGAGCTGCGTGAGTTGGTCATACGCGGCAATGCTAAGTGGATTGAGCTCGACTAGATCCTCAATGACCTCGATCGCGGCCTGGATCTGGCCGGCTTCAATCAGGCAACCTGCAAGCTTCTCACGGATCTGCGGATAAGATGGCCTTAGTTCAACGACCTTTCTGTAAAATGGGAGCGCCTTGCTCGTCTGGCGAGTTAGAACATACAAGTCGCCAACCTTGCTGAGCACTGCGGGATCCCTTTCCCCAAAAGTGGCCGCCTTTTCCAGAAGGCGGCCGACGCGCTGAAGTTCGGCCTCGGTCAAAGTAGCTCCCGAGTCACGGAGCACATTGCGGCTGCAGAGTTCGGCCAGCGAGAGCCAGAAGCTGGCATCCTCGCTCTTCGAACGGGTCGCCTTCTCGAGGACCTGCTCTGCTTTCGCGGTTTGGCCCCCTGACAGATAGACTTCCCAGAGCGCCTCATAGGGAGCGAACGACTTTGGCGCCATTTCGATGGCCGCCTGGGCGTATTTGGTAGCCAACTCCGGTTTGTGCAGGTGGCGCAGGTAAGTTGCGCTCAATGCAAGATAGGGAGCCGTTTCCTTCGGCGCCGCCTTGACTGCGTCTTTCAACACGGAGATTGCCTCGGCTGTCTCTCCGCGGCGAAGGTAGTCATAGGCCACCTTGATAGCTAGGTCGGCGTTGGCGGGATCCAACGCGAGGGCCTTGCGATAGCTCTCGAGCGCCTTTTCAGGCCCGTCGCTCTCCTCTTCAAAGAGGCCATTGACAAACCAGGCCAGCGCGTCCGCTTTGCGCTGACCCTTACTATCCAAGGCACGGCTAGTCTGGGCCGCGTCCGTGGGAAGCACATCAGCAACGGCTCCCAGGGCGGCAAAGTCGGCCAGTGCAAAGACGGCACCCGCCAAAAGAAGGAGGATCTGGCGAGTTCTGCGACCGGCAGCCTCGATTGGTCCCTTCCCGCTCATGCTCGAAGTGTATCTCTTACGACTTGTAGCGCAAACGCTTCTTGTGACGATTTTCGCGCATGCGTTTACGGCGCTTATGCTTCGCGATCTTCGCCTTTCTCTTCTTTTTCAGTGAACCCATGAACGGTGTGTGAACTCCAACTAATAGACGACCTTGTTAAGCGGATACTCGATTATTCCCTCCGCACCCAATGTTTTAAGTTTGGGAATTATCTCCCGGACGATCTTCTCCTCGATGACCGTCTCGACAGCAACCCACCCAGCCTGGGCCAAGGGTGAAATTGTAGGATTTCGGAGCGCGGGCAATGCCTCAAGCAAATTCTTCAAGTTTGATTCCTGAAGATTCATCTTTAGGCCGACCAAGTCCCTGGCATTGATTGCGCCCTTGAGCAGGAGGGTCAGCGTTTCGAGTTTCGCGCGCTTCCAGTTGTCCTCGAAAGCCCGGTGGTTGACGATAAATACGGGATACGATTCCAAGAGAGTCTCGACAATGCGCAACTTATTGGCCCGCAGAGAAGAACCGGTTTCGGTGATATCGATAATCGCGTCTACGAGGTCGGGAACTTTGACCTCCGTTGCCCCCCATGAAAACTCTATTTCGACATGGACTCCCGAGCGTTCGAAGAAGCGCCTGGTCAGTCCAACTGCTTCGGTGGCTACTCGCTTGCCTTCAAGGTCTTGCACGCTGCGGATCGGCGATTCCTCAGGAACGACCAGCACCCAGCGCGTTGGCCGGGCGCTGGCTTTGCTGAAGGATAGCTCAGTGATCTCGCGCACGTCTGATTCATTTTCCGCCACCCAATCGCGGCCGGTGATTCCCGCATCGAGATATCCATGTTCGACATAGCGACTAATCTCCTGGGCACGCAGCAGCCGGATTTCCAGCTCAGGATCATCGATTGCGGGCCGATAGGAGCGCGTCGATCCCGACACCGAAAAACCAGCCTTGGCAAACAGGTTGATCGTCGCCTCCATCAGACTTCCCGAAGGAAGACCAAGAGTCAGAATGCGCGAGGTCATGCGGAAGGCGGATTAACGGCGAGTTCCGGTTTTCTCGCAAGGGGAAAAGCTTCTCTCATTCTTGCGCACCACCGGAGGTCCCTGCGTGTCGCGCTTGCCGCGCCTGTAAGAACCTAAGGAGCAGGAAATAGAACAAAGCGGCCGCTGGAGCTGCAAGGAAGAGCGAACCGAGCAGAAGCGGAAACCCGATGTGCAAAAATGTGGTCCACTTCAACATTTCGCTCACATGGATGTGGTGCATTTCCATCTTGGGCGGGAAGTGATGCGGATGACTAAGCAGCCAATAACCGAGATCGTACTCGACACGCAGCAGAACCGGCAACAGCGGTGTGAAGATGTCGTGCAGTGATACAGCAATTACTGCAGCGATCGGATTGCAGCGAAGAAGATAGGCGCCGCCAAGCGAAAGCAGTGTCTTAATTCCAAAGAGCGGGGTGAAACCGACAAACACTCCAATCGCCACGCCGCCAGCGATCGCATGAGGGGTATCCCGCAACGTGACCAACTTGGATCCGAGATCCTTAAAATGCTCCATCAAGCTTTTCACGCGACAAGCGATAAATGGCGGGTTCGTCGGCTTCCAGATTGAAATTCCGGGAGGCCCGCCATAGTTTGAGACCTCTATGATCGCCGCTGAGTTTGAGGATGTTCACAGGGATTCGGCATCGAGCTTCTCGCGCTGGCTCATTCCTGCTCTGGTCCTTTCGCTGCTCCTGCATTTCCTGTTTTGTTTCTGGGCGCGCAATTTTTCCCTGCCCTCGACCGGCCGCGAAGTCTACGAACGGATTGTCCCGCGGACATTCAACCTCGAGCGAGTCGAAATTGACGCGAAGTTGCTGGCCCCGGAAGAAGGTTCCGAAAAACAGGCTTCGTTGGCGCCGGAAAGCGTCAATTTGCCCGACGAGAAGGCGTCCTTCGAAAAACTGATGGCCGACAACAAGGGAGAACCGGCGGCGCCGAAGATCGACCAATCTGTGCTCTCGGAGAAGCCAACGGCTTCTTCAACCACGCTGGAAGAGACCACGCAAATGGCCAAGCGGAGCGGCGCCGACAGTATTCTCGAGGATACCCGGGCACTGCAAAAGGCGCTTCTGGCCGAGAAGCCGAGCGCGGCAGGGCGGCCGACCGGCAAAGTGCTCGATCCGCAGGCGCTGACCGGTCGTGCCATGGCCAAGACCGGCCCATTGCGTGGCGGCGACACCCCGGGCTTCAGCAACCTGGACGATCTTCTCGCCCGCACTGGACCTCTCAGCGCGGAAACCGCGCCGATTCTGATGCCGACCGATTTGCTCTTCGATTACGATCAGGACAGTCTCCGTGTCGAAGCGTTGGCCAGCTTGGAAAAGCTGGGGACTCTGATCCGACGGAATCCACAAGCCTCCTTCATCATCGAGGGGCATAGCGACTCCTTTGGCTCCGACGTCTACAACATGGTGCTCAGCCGCCGCCGGGCGGAAACTGTCAAAGCTTGGCTTATCAAGACAATGAATATTCCTCCCCAGCGAATCTCCGCCCGAGGGTTTGGCAGAACGCGACTCATCGCACCAGCGTCGGGAACCATTGAAGAGCAGCAGATCAATCGACGCGTCGAAATTGTCATCCGGACCAAGTAAACGTGGATGCTCCATGCAAAATGCGGATCATCCAGTGGATTTAGGAATTTAGGCAATCGGCTTCAAGAGGTGGGAATGATCTGGCCACACCTCGAGTTGCTTGTGTGCCACACCTGATGATTACTCCCAACGAACAGGCCCTCGAGTTGGCCGCACGTGCACTTCGCGAAAAAGCCCTCAAACGCGTCGGCGAAAGCATTGAGATCTTTCGCGGCTTTCGCAAGGTCGAGGAACATCGACTGCGAATGTGGCACCACGCTGGCGGCGGCGGACGGGAAGTTGCCCGCCAACGCTCGGACTTGGTCGACATACTCTTTAAGGAACTCTTCGAAGGCGTGGTCCGTTCCGTGGTTCCAAAAGGCCTCTCCGAACCGCTCGTTATCACGGCATTGGGTGGATACGGCCGCCGGGAGCTCATTCCCTTCAGTGATATCGATATCATGTTCACGACGGCCAACCCGCAGCCGTCGAGGGAATCGGAGGAAGTTATCCGAAAAACTCTGACGACGCTCTGGGATATTGGCTACAAGGTCGGCCACTCCACCCGCTCAATCTCGGAGACCATCAAGCTCGCCAATGCGGACATGGTCACGAAAACTTCTCTTCTGGAATCGCGCTATCTGAGCGGCGACCGGGATCTCTTTAACGAGTTCAAAGTGAAGTTTGAAAAGGAATGCGTCCGCGGACGAGAAGGAGAATACGTTTCCTGGCGGCTCTCGAATCGGGCGGAGACACGCGAAAAGTACGGGCGCAGCGTTTTCATGCAGGAGCCCAACGTGAAGAATGGCGTCGGAGGCCTGCGCGACTACCACAATCTCCTCTGGATAAGCTACTTTAAGGAGAAGATTAACAGCACTGCCAAGTTGCTCGAGCGACGCTTCCTGCGTGATTCCGAACGTCGCGCACTCGATAAAAGCTACGATTTTCTGTTGAGGGTGCGCACCGAGATGCACTATCTGAGCGGCCGCCCTGTCGATACGCTGACCCTTCAGCTTCAGGGACGCGTCGCCGCCGGGTTTAATTTTCCACAGAAGCATATCCTGCTTCGCGTGGAGGCTTTCATGCGCGAGTACTTCAGCCACGCGCGTAACATCCATCTGGTTACGCAAACAGCGATCGAGCGCGTATGCGACGTTCCCGAACGGCCCGCGTTCTTCGGGATTCTTCGCCCGAAACTCGAGAAATTTGACGGATTTGTGGCCCGCAATGGAAAGCTCTACGAGGAATCGAAGGAAACTTTCGCGGAGGACTCCTACCGATTCATCCGAGCTTTTCATCACGCCCAAGTCCGGCAACTTACTTTCAGCGCCGAGTTGCGGGACAGCATTCGCCGGCGCTTGCGTCTGGTGAACCGGACATTTCAATATGCCCGCGTTGCCAGAGAGACGTTCCTGGCGATCCTCTCGCGCAAGGGTGAGGTCGGACGCATCCTTCGCGAAATGCACGACCTCGGCTTTCTCGGACGCTATGTTCCGGAGTTCGGCGCACTCACTTGCCTGGTCCAACACGAATTTTACCATCGCTACACAGCGGACGAGCACACTCTGGTGTGCATCGAGAAACTCGACGGTGTCCTTTTTGCCGAGGCCGAGAAGTTCCGTGGCTACCGCGCCTTGTTTCAAAAACTGGAGGATCCCGCCATCCTGTATCTGGCCCTTCTCCTTCATGACACCGGCAAGGCTGGCAACAAGCGGAACCATGAGGATGCGAGCGCAGTGCTGGCCCAAAAGGTGGCGCGACGTCTGCAGCTCTCTCCGGAGCGACGCCGCATGCTCATCACGCTGGTCAACTCCCACTACGAGCTTTCCTTCACCGCGCAGAAGCGGAATCTCGATGATTCCGCCACCATCGCCGAATTCGGCCGCATCATCGGCAATCGCGCGAACCTCGATGCCTTGATGCTTCTTACTTTGGCCGATGGCCAAGGTACTAGCGATCAAAATTGGTCCGACTGGAAAGAGGGGCTTGTTTGGATCCTCTACCGACGGATGACGGACTATTTCGAGGGCGGAAAAATCAGTATGGCGCAGCTCCGGCAAAACCTCGAGGACCTCAGGGAGGCGGTCGTGCGGCGTTTGCCAAAGGATTTCGCTGAAGAAATCGAGGCCCATTTCGAACACATGCCCGAGCGATACTTTCAAATGTTCGATTCCGAGCAGATCGCTGGCCACATTCGTCTCTTCCGGACATTTCTAGAAACTCATCTTACGCGGGAAGATCCGCCCCCCTATGCCCCCGTTTTCAAATGGATCGCCCGACCTGAGCTGGGACACAGCGAAGTGTGGGTTTGCGGATGGAACCGTCCCCGGCTGCTCGAACGCATTGCTGGTGCGTTCCTCTCCGCCCAAGTGAACATTTTGAGTGCGGATGTTTTCACCCGCGGGGACAATCTCGCTCTCGATATATTCCGCGTGTGCAGCACCCAGCTGGAGCCCGTGACGAGTGCTCGAGACATTACCCGCGTCGAAACGCGGCTTTGCGACTCACTAGCATTCGAGGACTACGACTTTACCCCGCTGTTAAGCAAGAACGTGCTCCTGCGCACCTATCGTATGTCCCAGGAGGCGGAAATCCCCACCAAGATCGTCGTCGACAACACCTCGCACCCGAGTTTCACCCTGGTGGATGTGCAAACCCCCGACCGGCTCGGGCTCCTCTACGATCTGCTACGCGCTCTCGGCGAGACCGAAGTGAATATCGAGCTCTCGCGCATCACCACGGAAATGGACGTTGCCATGGACACTTTTTATGTCACCAATGGCAACGGCAAGATCATAGACGAATCCGCCATTAAGCGCATCCAGCGTCTTTTGCAGCGCGCGTCGGTGCGCCCGTCGGGCTAAGGGGATATGACCTTTCGGTTCGCACGCCTGTTTTGGCGGCAGGTCGTGCGGCAGGCCTGGCGGCATCCGTTCCTCACGGGCCTGAACGTTCTCGGCATCGCTCTTGGCATTACGGTCTTTTTAGCTGTTCAAATTGCGAATCGAGGAGCGATCGCCAGCTTTGAGGCGGCCGTCGAACTCACTACCGGGCGCGCCCATCTGGAAGTGCGGGGCGACCTCGATGACGGGCTGGTCCCCGCCGTAGCGGCATTGCCGGAGGTCAAATTCGCGACGCCTATCGTTGAGGGAATTGTGACCTTTCCAGACACTCCGGGCGAATATCTGCGCATTCTGGGTGTGGACCCATTTACAGGGCGTGAGATCTTCCCCTTTCAGTTGGATACGGAGGGCAGCCCAACACTCGACTTTGAAAAGTGGATGCGCGATCCAGAGGCACTCGCTGTCCAACCTGGTTTTGCCAAAACCGGCCGCTTTGAGGTGCTCGCGGGAACCGCGCTGCGAACACTGTATCCGGCCTTCATCATCAAACCCAATGCTTTTGCGCAGACGGATCCACGCGTCGCAGCCATGGACATCGGGTGGGCACAGGAACTTTTCGGATCAGCGGGGCGAATCTCTTCGATCCTCCTTCTTCTTAAGGATCCTGCTCAAGTCGAACTTGTCGCGGACGCATTGCGCAAGATTTTGCCTGCTGATAGCCGGGTCACCGTCCCGGCAATGCGCAGCCAGGAGATGAAGTCGATGCTCGGGGCCTTTCAGCTCAATATCACAGCCATGAGCCTGGTCTCTGTGGTCGTCGGCATGTTTCTCATCTGCAACAGCGTCGGAGTATCAGTCATCCGCCGACGGGTAGAAATTGCCATCTTGCGAGCAAACGGCGCCACGCGTGGAGAAGTTCGCCGATTGTTTCTCTGCGAAGCAGCACTCGAGGCGGCGATCGGAGTCGCCTTGGGCATATATTTGGCTCCGCTGCTGGCCGGCTGGATCGCCCAACCGGTGTCACACAGCATCTCTGCGCTCTATGAATTGGTCCGCGTCGAAAACCCTGCGCTGACCCAACGGCAAATTCTCGAAGCGGTTGGCATCGGCATGTCAGCGGCGCTCATCGCCGCATGGCTTCCCGCGTCCGAAGCGGCAAATTCTGATCCTGCACGCATCCTGCATCCTGGCGCGGGCATCGAAGTCTTTTCGCCCTTGCGCAAGCGAGGTCTGGTTGCCGCGGTTCTCCTGATTGGGACCGCCTTTGGACTATGCGTTTATTCGCTAAAAGGCGGCTCGAAATACCTGGGCTTCGCCGCAGCGGGAGCCATCATCGCCGGCTTTTCCCTCCTGGTCCCCTGGCTTGCTCTCGCGGTGGCGCTGTTTTTCAGGAATCTCGGCACCATCTTTCGGCTTGCGACCGATCATTTCGCTCGCTCGCTCCACCGGAATACGCTGACCATTGCCGCGCTCGCTGCCGCCATCGCGCTAACCATCAGCGTGACGGTGATGATCGATTCTTTTCGCGGCAGCGTGCAACGATGGATCGATCAGACCCTGACTGCAGACCTTTATATTGCACCAGCCGTCAATGAAACCGCCGGGACGCTAGCTCTCATGCCCGCTGAAACCGAAGCGTGGGCAACGGATCAGCCCGATGTGCTGGAAGTTGGCACCTTTCGCGAACTTCCCATTCGCTTTCGTGACGAGGTAACCTCCCTGGCTGTCATCAACGGAAAAGCGCGGGGCAAAGTGGAGTTCCTTGCCGGGCAGGGCGCCGAAGAGGGTTTTGAATCCGGCGAATGCGTAGCCGTATCGGAGAGTTTCGCAAACCGATTTACGATTCAGCCTACCGGGAAGCTCTCGCTGCCAACGCCAGCGGGTATCAAAGAATTCACCGTTTGCGGAATTTACAGGGATTTCGCGCGCGATCGGGGGACGATCCTAATGCCCAGAAGTCTTTTTGAACGCTATTGGCAGGAAAAGCAGGTGCATTCACTCGCGCTGAAGCTGCGGGCGCCGGAACTCGCAAACACCGTTGTCGAGGCATTTCGCGAGCGATTTGGACGGCAGGGTCAGTTCGCCGTTTACGATAATGCTGCGCTCCGCCGGCGGGTGTTCGAAATTTTCGACGAGACCTTTGCGGTCACTTCCATACTCCGCGCGATCGCCATCATTGTGGCTGTCGCCGGGGTGCTCTTTTCACTCAGTGCACTCGTAATCGAACGTGAACGTGAAATCGGAGTCCTGCGCGCGATTGGGGCTTCCCGGGCGCAAGTGCTGGGGATTTTCCTCACCGAGGCCGCCTTGATCGGCTTCACCTCGGCGCTCAGCGGATTGGCCTCCGGCGGAGCCTTGGCCATGGTTCTTACCTGGATCATAAACAAGGCCTTCTTCGGCTGGACCATCGAACTGCACTATCCGGCCGAACAACTCCTCACCACGCCACTCTGGATCGTCGGGGTGGCGTTTCTGGCTGCCCTTTTCCCTGCGTGGCGCGCGGCACGAATCGCTCCCGCTAGTGCCGTCAGGTTCGAATAGGAAGAAGCGAGCCTGCTTATGCGGATGCCGTGCACAACGCCGTCCAAAGCGTCTCTCCAAACATTGCTTTGACGCGCTGCTCGAGAAGACCCCCCGAAGCGGCCTCCCGGAGCAGGGCAAAAAAGGTCGACCCCGAGCCGGACATCCCCGCCGCACGGACTTCCGGCTGCCTCAACAGCCAATGCTTCATGGCCGGCAAGAGAATAAATTTTTCAAAGACCGGCCGCTCGAGCGCATTAAAAATCTTGATCCAGCCAAGGTCTTGCTCTGCCTCGAGCCCGTCCGGCGCAGGACGTGCAGCCGCCCAAGCCCTGTAGGCCCACGCAGTTTCGACGCCAAATGGAGGCTTTATCAGGAGAATGTTCAGGCTTTCTGGAACTTCGAGTGGCTCGATGATTTCCCCACGACCACGGCAGGTTGCCGGTCGAGGACGGACAAAAAATGGGACATCGGAACCGATTTTTGCCGCAATCTTCTGCAGGTTTTCAGTCCCAAGTTTCGTCTCAAGCAGTTGATCCAGGGTCGAAAGAACCGCGGCAGCATCGCTGCTCCCTCCCCCCAACCCCCCTGCAATCGGGATCCGCTTACGAAGATGAATGGTCGCGGCAAATCGCAGCCCTGTCTCCTTTTGGAATTCGTCGGCAGCCGCTGCCGCGAGATTGCTCCGATCTACGGACAACGCGGGATCATCGCACGTGAGGGTGATAGTATCGCCCGGAAAGATTTCGACGCTGATTTCATCGGAAAGCGAGACCGGCACAATGATTGTTTCGATCTCGTGAAAACCGTCCGCGCGACGGCCAAGAATGCGCAGTTGCAAGTTGACTTTGGCTGGAGCGCGCACCTTCATGGCCGGCGCATCCTCTGAAAATGACCCGCACCGCTAAAGAAAAAATCATCGTCGCGCTGGACGTCCCAAATTTGGCCTCAGCAGTCAGCTTGGTCGAGGACTTGGGCGAGACGATCACCTGGGTCAAGATCGGGCTGCAACTCTTCACGGCGGAAGGTCCGCCGGTCGTCCAGGCGATGAGGACCCGCGGATTGAAAGTCTTTCTCGACCTAAAATTTCACGATATTCCGCATACGGCGCTCGAAGCGGTGCGTTCTGCCATCGCGCTTGGCGCCGGCATGGCCACGATCCATCTTTTCGGCGGAAGCCACATGGTGCGAAGCGCGGTCGAGGCATCCCAAAACTCGCCTCTACTCGTCCTTGGTGTGACCGTGCTTACGAGTATGGACGATGATCAACTCAATGAGGTCGGCGTCGGACGAACTACGGACGAGCAAGTGTTGGAACTTGTCGCGCTCGGCCGAAGGTGTGGTCTGCGCGGCGTCGTTTGCAGTCCATTGGAGGTCGCAGCCTTGCGAAGCAAGTTTGGCAACTCGCTCACGATCGTCACCCCAGGAGTGCGGCCATCGGATGCTAGCATCGATGACCAGCGACGGGTGATGACTCCCGCGGATGCTCTGGGCGCAGGCGCGGACTACCTGGTTATTGGACGTCCAATCACGGCAGCAGCCTCGCCGCGCGCCGCGGCGGTGCGCCTCGCGGACGAAATCAGCGAAACCCTCAGTCGCGGAAATTCTTGAAGGCTAGTCCGACATCAAAATTTCCGGCGCGCAAAGCACCAATCACTTTCTGAAGATCATCCCGTTTTCCGCCCGTGACACGTATCTGACGATCTTGGAGTGTCGCCTGGACCTTCAGACCGATTGCCTTGATTGCTTTGGTGATTTCCTTTGCCTTGTCTCCCTCCAAGCCTTGCTTGATAGCCAACTCCTGTCGTGAGTGTCCCAGGGGAGATATCTCAGGCTCTTTCTGCTCGACATTGCGCAGATCAATTCCCCGCTTGGCGAGCTTGCCGATGATAATCTCGCGCAAACCTTTCAGTCGCGCGCCGTCATCGACCGCCAGGAGGACTGAGCCGGTTTTGGAATCCAGTTCGATGGTCGCGGTGACCCCCTTGAAGTCGAACCGCGAACTCAATTCGCGCTGAGCCTGGTCAACTGCGTTCTTGACCTCCATGCGGTCAACCTCGGAAACGACGTCAAAGGATGGCATGATCTAAGTCTCTCCAATAAGAACAAGGGGCGCAACGTTTCGCAACCGCGGGTTTCGCAGTCCAGCAGATGTTGAGCGACCAGCGAGCTGCGAACGGATCAGACGCCGCGAACCTGGGAAAGTCGGAAGAACTGTTCTGCGGTCGCGGTGGTCTGGCGCGCCACCGCCTCGAGGGTGCTCCCACGATCTCGGGCAATCTGTTCGGCGACCAGCCGCGTAAATGCCGGCTCGCATCGCTCGCCGCGATGCGGGACCGGAGCTAAATACGGACAATCAGTTTCCACCATATAGCGATCCTCTGGAACAGTTACAGCCGTTTCGCGAACAAGCTTGGCGTTCTTAAAGGTGACAACTCCGGTAAACGAAACAAGGTGGCCGAGCGCAATGACGTCCATTGCCTGATCGGGACGGTTCCCGAAGCAGTGAAATACACCGCGCAGCCGACCCGTGTAAGGTTCCAAGATCGCCAAGGTGTCGTCCCATGCGTCGCGCTGATGAATGACAACGTTCAGTCCGAGGGCGACCGCCAAGTCGAGGTGAACGCGAAAAGCCTCTGTTTGCGCCGACTTATAGGCCCCATCCAAAACTGCCGCCTCGGCATCCTCGGCGACTCCGGCTTGCAACGCGGCGATGGCCGGTGAGCTTTCCAGTTCCCGGCTGGGCAAATGGTGGTAGTCAAGCCCCGTCTCGCCGATGGCGGCGACTTTTGGATGCTCGGCAAGAACGCGTAAGGCGGGAAGAAAGTCCTCGACTTCGTTCTGAACGTTCGTCGGATGCACGCCTACAACCGCGAAAACATTGGAATACCTTTCCGCCAAGGCGATTGCTCGTTCACTGCTTTCGATTCCAGTTCCAATTGTGATAATCCTGGTCACGCCAGCGGCGGTGGCATCTGCAACAACTTTGTCAAGGTCATCAGCGAAATCATGGTAGTCCAAGTGAGCGTGGGTATCGATCAACATAGATTGTCTTTTCTAATCATCGTGTGGTGTGTAAGTTCGCAATCGGCACGTGAACCGCGATATAGTTGCTCGGTCGGACCAGATCCTCAAGCTATCGATTGTTAGCGGCGATCTGTCCGAGAGAATAATTTCCAAGCTCCAGAGAGACGCACGGAGCGTAATCTCCGTTAAAAGATCGTTTCTGGCATATTTATCGAATTTTGGGCGCCTCAAGGTGGCAGGTGGCCACCGGTAGAGGGGGCTCAAGAGCAAAACCAACAACACAAAATGAATACAACGAAAACACTCCTTGCGGGCGCAGCTGTTGCCGGTCTGATGACCGGATCGATGGCCGTCCGCGCCTTCGCAGCCGGCGAACCAACTCCCGCGGGAGTTTCGCTCCAGACCATGGGGGACAAGGGCGCGCACGCCTGCAAAGGACAAAACGCCTGTAAAGGGCAGGGCGGCTGCAAGTCCGGTGACGCGGGCTGTAAGGGCAAGAACACCTGCAAGGGCAAAGGCGGCTGCGCCACCAAGGGCAGCTAGCTGGAAGTCCAAGCTAAGAAGCCTCTGGCGGCTTAGCTAAGCAATCGAAAGGCCGCCGCTTTCGCCCATGAAGGCGGCGGTGCTTCGAAACAAATAAGCAAAGATGCCTGCGAATCCTTTTAACGCTTACACGGACTACGGAATCGGAATCGGTCTGCGCGTGCCGCACTATCGGCATATCCTCGAGAAGAAGCCGGTCGTCGATTGGTTTGAAATCATCTCGGAGAATTTCATGGTGGATGGTGGCCGTCCCCTTGAAGTGCTCGATTCGATTTTGGAGCAATACCGGGTGGTCCAGCATGGAGTGGCGATCTATTTTGGATCGGCGGACAAACTCAACCGCGAGCACCTCAAGAAGCTCAAGCGCCTCGTGCAGCGCACCAATACCCCCTGGCTCTCCGATCATCTCTGCTGGGGGAGCGTCGACGGTCGCTATACCCACGATCTGCTACCGATGCCTTATACCTTCGCGGCCGCCAAGGTGACCGCGCAAAAGATTTGTGAGGCGCGCGATTTTCTCGAGGTGCCCATCTGCGTGGAGAACGTGAGCAGCTATGCGGAGTTTCACGCCTCGGAGATGACCGAATGGGAGTTCCTTAGCGAAGTCGTCGAACTGGCCGATTGCGGAATTCTCCTCGATGTTAATAACATCTACGTCTCCTCCCAGAACCACAACTTCGACCCGTACGATTACCTAAATAACATTCCGCACCATCGGGTCGGGCAGATCCACATTGCCGGCCATTCCAAATTCGAAAAATACATTCTCGACACCCACGATCATCCCGTTCTCGATCCGGTCTGGAAGATGTATGGCCACGCTCTCCAGCGGATCGGTCACACCGCCACCTTGCTCGAATGGGATGACCGCATTCCCTCCTTTGACGAGGTTCACAATGAAGCGCGCAAAGCCCTCAACTTCCAACAGCAGCATCTCGAAAGCAAAGTTGCGTGAAGTCCGGTCCAGAGCCGATTTGCTCGACTTGCAACGGTCGATGGCCGGCGCCATCTTTCGGCCTCTTACGCCAGCGTGGCGGATGCAAACCAATCTTCCCGACGGGAACAACCTGCGCGCAGCGGCATCCGAATTCATCAAGCCCAACGACCGACTGACTTCGTTTGAGCGGCTCGAAATCTACAACCGTCAATATTGGTTCCGCCTGCTCGATTGTCTCTATGAAGATTATCCCGGCCTGCTAGCGGTGCTTGGGGAAAGACGATTCCTACGGTGCGTCCGGGCTTATCTTGCGCGCTATCCGTCGGATTCTTTCGCCCTGCGCGACCTCGGCTCACGGTTGGAGCAATTCCTTCGCGACGAACCGCAGTGGAGCGGCCCGCGCCAGGCCCTCGCCCTGGATATGGTGCGCTTTGAATGGGCACAGGTAGTCGCTTTTGACGGACCTTCGAAGCCTCCAATCACGACTGATCAAATTCTCGACACGCCAGCCGACAAGTTGCGCCTCGGCCTTCAGCCTTATCTAAGTCTCCTCAAACTCGACTATGCCGTCGATGATTTCGTGGTCGCTCTGAAGCAGCGCGCGACGGATGGCTTACGTGGTGAAGCCAGCAATGCTTTCGATTCTGCTCCGAAAGCGGTGCGGCGCAAACAACGGCTCCGCCTGCCAGGGCGAAGCCGAGTTTTTCTGGCCGTGCATCGCCACGAAAATCGCCTCTACTTCAAGCGCCTTGAAGCCGAAGCCTTCGCGCTCCTCACTGCATTGAGCCGAGGCGTAACTCTGGCGGATGCGTGTATCGAAGCCATCTCTTCGAGCGGGAAGAGCGAGGTCAATTGGCCTCCCAAAATTCAAGCCTGGTTTCAGAACTGGGCGGCTCTGGGCTGGCTCTGTCGAGCGAAATGAATAGGTTTGTCAACTCGATCGGCCGCGCCTACGAGAAGTTCGCGACGGTTGCGAATTACCTGCAAGCGCCCTTGTTGCTGGCCGTGCGCGTATTCTTCTTTTGGCAACTGTTCCTTGCAGGCAAAGGCAAGCTCCTGAACATCGACAAGACGGCCGAGTTTTTTGGCAGTCTTAATATTCCGATGCCTGTCTTTAGCGCCTACCTGGCCGGGGCGACCGAATGCTTCGGTGGCCTGCTGTTGGTGATTGGGCTTGCCTCGCGCTTGGTGGCGATCCCGGTGGCCTTCACGATGATCGTGGCATACGTGACCGCCGACTACGAGGCGTTCACCAGCATTTTCAGCGATCCGGACAAATTCGTCGGCGCGGCCCCATTTCCGTTCTTGCTTTCGGCTCTCCTGGTGCTCGCTTTTGGCCCGGGCGCCCTCTCGGTCGACGCGCTGATCAAGCGGTTCGCGGTTACGAGACGACCCGAGAGGCTCCGATTCTAGCCCGATGTCGCGGATTTTCTCCATTCTTCTCGCTGCCATCTTCCTCTCGTGGCCAGCGCGAGCAGACGAGACCATCGATTGGCAACCATGGTCCGAGGAGGTTTTTGAGCGGGCGCGCGCGGAGAACCGATTTGTTTTTCTCGATCTCGGTGCAGTCTGGTGCCACTGGTGCCACGTCATGGAGGATATCACCTACCGCGACCCAGAGGTGATACGGCTCCTTCGCTCGCGCTACATCGCCGTTCGCGTAGATCAAGATTCTCGTCCGGATCTGTCGAATCGGTATGAGGATTATGGCTGGCCCGCAACAATCGTCTTCGATGCCAATGGCAATGAAATTGTCAAACGCCAAGGCTACATTCCCCCGGGGCCGATGGCCTCGATGCTTCAGGCAATCATCGATGATCCCACACCGGGACCTTCGGTCGTCCCTGAAGAGAAGCCGATTGCGGCCAGCACTGCATCATTGGCTCTCGAAACGAGCGGCGCATTGCGAAGCCGTTTGCTGGATGCCTACGATCCGGAAAACCTAGGCTGGGGAACCGTTCACAAGTTCCTTGACTGGAACATTATCGAATACTGCATGTCGGTCTCAGCTCGCGAGTCCGATGGAGCCCGCTGGGAGCAGATGGCGCGGGAGACCCTTTCTGCGCAACGCAACCTCTTCGACCCGGTCTGGGGAGGCGTTTATCAATATTCGACCGATGGGGATTGGAAGCACCCGCACTACGAGAAACTCCTTCAATTTCAGGCCGAGAATCTTCGTATTTATTCCCTCGCCTACGCGCGCTGGGGCGACCCTCAGTATTTGGACGACGCCCGGCAGATCCGCCGCTACCTGCAGGATTTTCTGACCAGTCCAGAAGGAGTCTTCTACACCAGCCAGGACGCTGACCTTGTGCAGGGCGAGCACTCAGAAGGATATTTTGCTTTGAGTGACCACGAACGTCGGCAGCAAGGGATTCCACGAGTCGATACCCATGTTTATTCACGCGAGAACGGATGGGCGATCCAGGCCCTTGCCACTCTCTACGCGGTCACCGGCGAACCAGAAACGCTGCGCGATGCAGTGGTCGCGGCAGATTGGATTGTCAAACACCGCTCATTGCCCGGAGGCGGTTTTTCCCACGACGAAGAGGACGTCGCCGGTCCCTACCTTGGTGACACTCTCTTCATGGGCAACGCCTTGCTGACTCTCTATGCAGTCACCGGCGATCGATTGTGGCTGGAACGTGCCAGATCCGCGGCAAACTATATCGACGCGCATTTCAAGAGCGATACCGGCTTCTCCACAACTGTCTCGTCGAACTCTCTCGCTCCGACCAGACAACTCGATGAGAACGTCGTCGTAGCGAGGTTTACCAATCTGTTGAATCAATACACCGGCGATGCCAAGTTTCGGGAAATGGCCGAGCACGCGATGAAATATCTCGTCTCCCAAGGCGAGCTCAAACGGCGAGGCTATCAAGTGGCCGGCTTGCTCCTTGCCGATCATGAACTTTCCGTAGCTCCCCTGCACATCACCGTCGTGGGAAATAAAGGGGATCCGGCGGCACGTGTTTTGTTCCTTGCCGCGCTAAAGCAGCCGACCACTTACAAGCGCGTCGAATGGTTTGACGAGGCCGAGGGTCCTCTGCCGCACGCGGATGTGGAATACCCCCAAATCGGAAGAGCCGCGGCATTTCTCTGCACAGAAAAGAGTTGTTCCGCTCCGATCTTTACGCCGGAAAAATTTAAGGTGAGGTAACTCTCCCGCCGAGGTCGAGAAAGCGACTCCCTACCACTGCACCACCGAACTGGCGTAGGTAAGTCCCCCGCCGAACACAACCATCAGGATGTAATCTCCGACCTTGAATCGACCTGTCCGATTGCCTTCGTCCAGCGCAATGGCGACGGCAGCTGCAGAGGTATTGCCGTAACGATCGAGGTTCACCTGAAATTTCGAGAGAGGAACGTTCAAGCGACCGGCAAGGGCCTCGATGATCCTAAGGTTCGCTTGGTGCGGAATGATGCAGGTGAGATCATCGACGGCAAGACCGCTCTGCTTCAACGCACGGTTCGCTGCCGCCAGCATGGAGGTCACGGCCTGCTTGAAGGTTTCGCGGCCGTTCATATGGAGGGTGTTAAGCCGCTGGTCGAAGTTCTCCTTGGTGACGGGGATGGCGCATCCCCCACCCGGCATATGCAGGATATCGGCGAAGTTTCCGTCGCTGCCCATGAAGGTGGTGATCACGCCGTGCGAGCCCGCGCGCCAGCGAAGGACGGCTGCGCCCGCCCCATCACCGAAGAGCACGCAAGTATTACGATCGCCCCAATTCACGATCGAGCTCAGCTTATCGGCCCCGATTACCAAAACCGTGTTGTAGGTGTGGTTGCTGATGAACTGCTGGGCGACTTCGATTCCGTAAAGAAATCCCGAGCATGCTGCCGAAACGTCGAAGCAGGCGGCCTTATCGGCTCCAAGCAACCGCTGAACATGGCAGGCCGTCGAGGGAAAGAACGTGTCCGGCGTAACCGTCGCCACAATGATCAGATCGATTTCGGTAGCGTTCACCCCGGCTTGCTCCATGGCATTGCGCGCGGCAGAAGCTGCCATGTGGCTAGTGTGCTCGCCCTCAGCGGCGACACGCCGCTCTTTGATCCCCGTCCGGGTGGTGATCCACTCATCGGTTGTCTCGACGATTTTCTCGAGATCAGCGTTGGTGAGGATCCGCGCCGGGACATAGCTGCCGGTCCCAATGATGGAAACGGCGCGGCTAGGCTGGCGGGACCGCGTCCGCGGGATTTTCTTCATTGTAGCGCTTGATGGCCTCAACGATGCGGGGATTGATACCCAGTTCGACGAATTCGCAGGCAACACGCAAGGCATTTTTGATGGCCAGAGCGCTGCTCGCGCCATGCGCGATGATGGCTACCCCGTTGACCCCAACCAGCGGACTTCCACCATACGTCTCATAGTTGGTCCGCTTGCGGATCGTCAGGAAGGCATCCTTCGCCAGCATAGCGCCGAGCTTGCGAATCGGGTTGGCCATTAGCTCGCGCTTGAGCCAGTGAAACACCGCGGAAGCAGTCGCCTCGCACACCTTCAGGGTAACGTTGCCGACAAAGCCGTCGCAGAGGACCACCTCGACGGGGTTCTCGAAGAGATCGTGCCCCTCGACATTACCTCGGAAGTTCAGCTTGCTTCTCTTCAGCAACTTGAAGATGTCCTTGGTAAACTCGCTTCCTTTGACATCCTCACCTCCGATAGACATCAGCCCGACGGCGGGATTCGCGAAGCCGAGCACGTATTTGGAAATGACCGTGCCCATGATCGCGTACTGCAGCATATGCTCCGGACGCGCATCGACATTAGCGCCGGCATCGATCAGCACGCAGACGTTGTGCTCCGTCGGAAGGTAGGAGGCAATGCCCGGACGCTCGACACCTTCCAAGGTGCGGAGCTTGATCGTGGTCCCGGCGACAACCGCGCCGGTGTGCCCCGCACTGACAATGGCATCTGCCTGGCCGCGCTTTACCAGATCAATGGCACGACTGACAGACGAGTCCTTCTTGCGGCGAATCGCATCCACCGGATGTTCGTTCATCTCGACGACCTGCGTCGTATGAATTATCTCGATCCGAGGATCCTCATAGCTGAGCTCCTGGAGCTCCCGCTTCACGGCGGCTTGATCGCCGGTCAGAAAAAGCTTTCTGATTTTCGGATACTCTCGCAGAGCCAGTCACCGCGCCGGCGACGGTGTTTCGCGGGGCATAATCGCCACCCATTGCATCGAGGGCGATTCTCATGGGAGAATTAACCTGCGTCTACCGTCAGAACCTGGCGACCCTTGTAATAACCACACGCCGGACAGGCGGTGTGCCCACGCACACTGGCGCCGCACTGCGGGCACTGGGAAAGCTTTGGAGCATGCCAGCGGTTCGCCGCCTTGCGGGTGCGCAAGCGCATCTTAGAGGTTTTGCGTTTTGGAACTCCCATAAAATCCGTCTATTATTTTTGTCGTTTTTCGGTCTTCAAACCATCCAGAACGCTCCATGGCGCGTTGCCCGGAGGCTGGGAGGCATCGCCGGGCGGCTGTAAAAAGCGGGCTGGACAGGTCTTCTTTCCCTCCGCATCACAGCGGGGATGAGCTGGAAGAGCAAGATGTATATCTTCTCGGACCTCCTCGGTCAAGTCAACCGACTCCCTCCCGTCGAGTTCCTTTTGCAGCGCGAAGGGGTCGACAGACAACCTGGTTTCAAATTCGTCCAGACAGGCCACGCATCTCAGGCGCAAACATACACTGAGACGACCGGTGGCAAAGAGACCGCCACCGGATAGACCCACGTCTAATTGATACTCTAGGGGCGAACACGGCTGCGCGCCCACCTCTTCGAGGTCCAAGAAGCCGGCATCCTCGTCGCCCTCGACATGAAGAGTGCCACCCTGTGGAATTTGGCGCAGATGAATCTTCATTAACGAACGCTCCATTGAAAAGACGAAGTTTCAACGCGCAAGTTGAGTCCCGACAAGCGTGCTAGGGTCCTGCCGAGCGCCATTCCCGCCGCGGGGCACGTGCCAGTAAGAACTTGCGAAGCCACGCGAGCAGCGCGTGAGCCGGGTGCAAGGCAAAGGCGGTAAAGATCGGATCGAACGGGTAGCGGAATTCCCATTGAACGGACCCAAATAATGTCGCCAGCAGGCCGAGAAGGGCGATTCCTGTCAACAGCGGAATTCTCAGATCGACTGGCCCGGCCAAGCGTGCCAACAACAAGCCGAATGCGCCGAACAAGAACCAGCAATAGTTTGGAATGAGTTTTCGGCTTATGTTGAACAAGGGATCGCCCGGCGCGTTGTAAGGAGGCGTTGCGGACACCTCCCAAGGCTTCACGTCAGGCTGCCAAGGGAGCCAAGAACCCTGCTTTCTTGTCTCATTGGCGACAAACAAAGGCGTCGAGGGGAGGAGATCTCCCTCGCTGGGCAAAGCCAAGCCCTTCGCAGTGTAGCGGGCATAGACCTCCTCTCTTTGCCGGGCGAAGGAGCGGCTCAGATCTCGCAAATTGCTGATCTTGAAAGTCTTCTTATCACGGTAATCAAACACGTTTTCGAGGTGCTCAAGGTAGCGCAAAAGAGAACCTCCTGGATCTCGCCAGATCGATTCCATTCCGGCCTTTCTCAGCAGATCGAAATCGGAGCCTGGGGCCTCCTTTTGCACCGTATAGATCAGCGAATTGAACATCCGCTGGGTGGAACATCGAAAGAAAATATCCGAGGTGATTTCGTGCTGCAGGTACACTGGGGTCGAAAGGATCTTTGCCTCAACGAAGTCTGCCAGTTGCCGGGAGGCTGGGCCATTTTCCGGCGAGATCACGCGCTCCTGCACGAATAAGCGATAAAAGGGAAGGTGTGCATCGCCGAGCTTGGCGAAACAAAATTCACCATACCTAAAGTAATTGAATGAGCACATCGCCAGATAAACTGCCGCATAAATAGTCAAAAAAACGCCCGCATTCAGGAACCGACGAGCGAGGGTTACGTTTGCAGGGAGGAACGGAAGAAGGAAACACAACAGGAAAGTTTGATTTCCCGGCCGATTGAGAACCAAAAGGGAGGCGAGCACTGCGCTGCCCGCCCACGCCCCAACGCGGCTCGAACCCATGGCGAAGAAAGTAAAACTAAACCAGAAGCAAAGCAGAACGGTCTGGAGGGTTTCGGAACCTACCGAGTTAAAGGACCAGAACAGCCAAAGGTTTAAGGCCACCAGGACGTTCAGAGCCCACGCCAAGAGGAGGCTGAACTCGCGCAAGACGGCGAAAACCGCGGTGATGCTTGCCGCGTAGGCAAGGGACAGAATCACCTCAATCCCTCCCTCCCCGAAGATCTGGAAGCATGTTCCGTAAAAGAGTGGCGTTAGCGGCGTGCGAAAGAGCATCAGCAGCGGAAACTCCGGCTCGAGCGCGAAAAGGTCTCGAAACCAGAGGAAGTACGTCGTCATGTCCCGTCCGGCCCGCAAGGGAAAGAAAAGCGCGAGGAGCCAGAACCACGCAACCATCACGAGGAAAGAGGCCAACAATGGAGAGAACCTTCGCCAAGCCTCTGCGCTCCGAATCGAGGGGCGCGTGCTATTCACTCGACCGGGGAGGCGATCTCTCCTTGCGAAAACTTCTCTTTCAGCCTTTGCGCGACAAGCGCGGGAACAAACGAGGTCACGTCTCCGCCGAGCCGACCCACCTCTTTAACGATCCGGGAGCTGAGAAAGGTATACTCTTCTTTGGGGGTCAGGAAAATCGTCTCGAGCCGAGGCTGCAAGCTTCGGTTCATTAGAGCCATCTGAAACTCAAACTCAAAATCGGAAACGGCCCGAAGACCGCGGATGACGACAAATGCATTCTCGGCCACCGCGAAGTCCACCAGCAGCCCATCGAGCTTCTTAACCAGGATGTTCGGCGTATCTTGAAGAGATTCCTCGATCATGGAAATACGCTCGTCAGTGCTGAAGAGGGGGCGCTTGGCCTCGTTGTGCGCAACGGCGACGATGAGAGAATCGAAAAGGTGGCACGCACGGTGGATAATGTCGATGTGCCCCAGGGTAAGAGGATCGAAGCTCCCCGGATAGATGGCTCGCGTCACTCCCATTCGATGGTCGCGGGTGGCTTGCTGGAGACGTCGAAACAAACGCGGTTGACGCCGCGCACTTCATTGATGATCCGGGTGGAGATGCGCCCGAGCAGATCGTACGGAATTCGCACCCAGTCCGCGGTCATTCCGTCGAGGCTTTCAACAATGCGAAGGGCAATGGTGTTCTCGTAAGTGCGTTCGTCTCCCATGACACCGACGGATTGGACCGGCAGCAGCACGGCAAAGGACTGCCAAACCTTGTAGTACCATCCGCTGGCCTTCATCTCTTCGAGAACAATTGCGTCAGCGTCTCTCACGATCCGGAGTTTTTCGGAGGTTATCTCACCAAGGATCCTGACGGCAAGGCCGGGGCCAGGGAAAGGCTGGCGATGGACGATTTCTTTTGGCAACCCGAGCTCGAGTCCCACTTCACGCACTTCGTCTTTGAAAAGCTGCCGCAGAGGCTCGACGAGCCGGAACTTCATGCGTTCGGGGAGACCGCCGACATTGTGATGGCTCTTAATGAGTGCGGCCGGGTTGCCCGAGATCGAAACACTCTCAATCACGTCGGGATAAAGCGTTCCTTGGGCGAGAAATCGGTATCGCCCCGGTGAGGTCTCCTTTAATTTGCGGGCTTCGGCCTCGAATACCTTGATGAACTCGTTGCCAATGATCTTGCGCTTTCGTTCCGGATCGACAACCTCCTTCAGCCGGGCCAGGAATCGTCGAGAGGCGTCAACAGTTCTGAGCCGGATGTGGAAATGCCCGCTAAAAAGCCGCTCGACGGCTTCCGCCTCGCGCGCGCGCAACAGTCCGTTATCCACAAAAATGCAGGTCAATTGATCGCCGATGGCCTTATGGACCAGCGCCGCGGCCACCGAAGAGTCCACACCGCCGCTGAGACCCAAGATGACGCGACCTTCACCGACCTCCTCGCGAATCTGGCGGCAAGAACGCTCAATAAAAGAACCCATCGTCCACTTCGATTTACACCCGCAAATTCGATGAACGAAATTCTCGAGAATCACCTTTCCACGGGGGGTATGCGCGACCTCAGGATGAAATTGAAGGCCGTAAATGCGTCGCTGGACGTCTCCGATTGCCGCGTTGGCTGAGTTCTCCGTCCTACCCAAGGCGCGAAAGCCTTTGGGAAGTTTCGTGATCTTGTCTCCGTGACTATTCCAAACGTCGAGTTCCGCGGGAAGGCCGCAAAAGAGATCGGATCGCCTGTCTACCTGCAGTTTTCCCGGACCATACTCACGCTGCGCGGAACGCTCAACATTCCCGCCGAGATCAAAGGCAAGAAGCTGCAGCCCGTAGCAAATCCCGAGAATAGGCACTCCCAATGCGTAGATATCTTTGTCGAGTAGGGGAGCATTGGGCGCGTAAACGCTCGCCGGACCACCCGAAAGAATAATTCCTTTTGGCGCAGCGTCTCGAATAGTCGAGCATCGGGTCCAAAATGGAAGGATCTCGGAATAGACGCGACATTCGCGCACTCGTCGGGCGATCACCTGCGTATATTGCGAGCCAAAATCAAGAATGATGATTTTGTCCTCGGGTGAGAACGCATGTTCGGACATTAAGGGCAGTCTATCGAAAATTAGGGTGAATGATCCTTGGAAAACCCGACTGGCATTCGAAAGGTCAGGATGACCAGGGGCCCTCTCGCTCGCACATTCTGACTGTGAGAGGCGCCGCGTTCATTTTCGGCGCATTCCGGAGCTCATCGGAATTCAGGCCCAAAGGAATCGGAGGTGGGATCATTCGGGACGATGCGACCCTTGCCTCTAATCCCGCGTTCGAACGTCTCGCCGACCTCGGAGGCATCCTGCTCGGCGACGGTGCATCCTGCCAGGGCGACTGCCAAGATGCAGAAAAGAAGAGTCACACATCTCACACCAGTCATAATAAAAAGACCGACCCTTAATGGCAACTCTCATTCCGCCCGAGGAATTGCTAAGCCTTTATTCCACCGGATGGTTTCCGATGGCGATGGCGGATGGTTCAATTCGTTGCTTTTCTCCCGACCCCCGTGGGATCCTGCCGCTCGAAGGCTTTCATATACCCCACGGTGCAAGAAAGGCACTGCGCGATCCGGAATGGGCGGTGCTCCAGAATACGAGCTTTGCGCAAGTGGTTCGCGCCTGTTCGCATCGACGGGAAACCTGGATCGACGAGACCATTGTTCAAAGCTACATCGGCCTCCATCAGGCAGGTCACGCCCACTCGCTCGAGATCTGGCGCCAGGGAATGCTCGTCGGTGGTCTCTATGGAGTCGTCATTGGCGGCGCCTTTTTCGGTGAGTCTATGTTTCATCATGTTGCCGGTGCTTCGAAAGTGGCTCTTGTGACATTGGTAGCGCGGCTGAAAGAGGCCGGCTTTCAGCTTCTCGACACTCAATGGACTACCCCGCATCTGGTCCAATTCGGGGCGGTCTCAATTCCGAGAAGAGAATATCTGCACCGCTTGCAACTCGCGATCCGGGCCACTCCCAAGAGCCTCTGGTAATCGCCAGCCGGCGAGGGAGATGAGCTCGTCTTTCTCGGGTGTCACTCGGATTTCCTTTTCATGCTTGCTTGTCGTGAGCATCTGTTGGCGAACTCTTCGAGAAGCTCCAGAGCAACAAACCGGCAGCATTAATCATGAAAACGGCCGTCTTCAGCACCAAACCCTACGATGCAAAATTCCTTACCGCGGCAAACGCCAGTGCCGGCCACGAACTTGACTTCTTTGAGGAGAAGCTCAGTCCCCATACAGCTAAGCTGGCGGAAGGACATGTCGCGGTCTGCGCCTTCGTGAATGACATCCTGAATGCACGCACGCTCGATATCCTCCATCGCCAGAACGTTCGCTTTGTGGCGCTGCGTTGCGCAGGATTCAATCAGGTCGACGTGCGATATGCTTCCTCCTTGGGACTGAAGATCACCCATGTCCCCGCCTACTCGCCGTATGCGGTGGCAGAATTCGCCCTCGCGCTCGTTCTCGCGCTGAATCGTCGAATTCACCGTGCGTATAACCGGGTTCGGGACGGCAACTTTTCCATCGATGGGCTACTCGGGTTCGATCTCCACCAAAAGACCGTTGGTATCGTTGGAACCGGAAAGATTGGGCGAGTGCTCTCAGGCCTTTTTACGGGTTTTGGCGTCAACCTCCTCGGCTATGATCTCTATCAAAATCGCGAATTTATTGAACTCGGCGGCAAGTATGTCGATTTGGAGACCTTATTCGCTGAGTCCGACATTATCAGCCTTCATTGTCCGCTGACGCCGCAAACGTTCCATCTCATCGATGCGGAGAGCGTAGGGAAGATGAAGAAGGGAGTCATGATCATTAATACCAGCCGAGGGGCGCTCGTGGACGCGAGTGCAGTCATTGAAGGACTAAAATCCGAGCAAATCGGCTACCTCGGTCTCGATGTGTATGAACAGGAAGCCGACCTCTTCTACGAAAATCTTTCCGAGCGCATCATTCAGGACGACGTGCTCCAGCGCCTGGTTACATTTCCCAATGTCATCGTGACCTCTCATCAAGCCTACTTCACGGATCGAGCTCTCGAGAATATCTCCAACACCACCGTTGCGAATCTGACCGAATTTGAACGCGGCGACACCCTGGTGAACGAAGTCACCCTCGCGATGCTGCATTGAAAGGGCCGTGCCACCGGCAAGTCATTTTCGAACAAGCTCCGCTATTCTTCCGCGACGGTTCGGGGGGAGCCTTGCTGTGCCGGTGAAGGGAGCTCGAAGAACAAATTTATGAAACACGATCTGCAGAAGGACTTCTCGTATTCGGCGCTTCGCCCCTTTCGGCGGTCATTCATGGATGGGATGCCCATTCTCGCCTACCATAAATTGGGCGCTCTCCCGGCGGGTGCAAAGATGAGGAGCCTGTATGTTGGCGACAAGCTGTTCGCCTGGCAAATGCGCGAACTTCATCGCGCCGGCTTTGCGACCAGATCTTTGGACTCGTGGGACCAGAATTCGCACCCTCACCGCCGACGCGTCATCCTCACCTTTGATGACGGAAGCCTCACCGTCTTCCGCAACGCTCTGCCCGTGCTCGCGCGCTACGAGATCCGGACCATTCAGTTTCTCGTGACCGACGCAATCGGAGGAACTAATCATTGGGATGTCCGTCGCCGCGGCGAGGTGCCCGATCCTCTTATGGCCGCGGCTGAGGTCCG
The DNA here is from genome assembly GCA_963706955.1 of uncultured Verrucomicrobiae bacterium. Taxonomy (GTDB): domain Bacteria; phylum Verrucomicrobiota; class Verrucomicrobiia; order Chthoniobacterales; family Terrimicrobiaceae; genus DASTFP01. The sequence goes on from CAVPOC010000008.1 coordinate 688,636, forward strand.
GGATTGGCTTTCTGCCGGCCAGGAGATCGGCTCGCACACTCTCAGCCATGTGAATTTGACCGCGATTCCGGAGCCGCAAGCCAAGGAAGAGATCAGCGCATCGAAGAAGAAGCTGGAGGATCTTTTCGGAATCGCGATACATCACTTCTGCTATCCGTATGGCAAATGGTCGCGCCGAGTAAGAGACCTTGTCGAGGGAGCCGGCTACACGACCGCCGTCACCTACGATTTCGGCGTGAATACCGGAACGCGAGATCCTTTCGCCCTCCGTAGGATCGGCGCCAAACATCCCTCATGCAGCTTACGTAACCTCGCCGCCTTGCTTCCGATAGGTTTTCCGCTTCAGTTTTTCTGGCAGCGGTAGAGGATGTTAAATCATCATGCCGCCGCGATGATGAATCGAAAAGTTTGGAGGCGCCCCCAACAACTCGTCCAGCTCGGCTACAATCTCTGAAGAAGGAAGCTCCATACGGGAGTTCGTCTGGCGCATCAACGCGACGCTGGACTCACTTTGCGGCGGAAACTAGCTTCCTCGCCTCAGCCAACGCGTCATTAGTGTTTGCAGGCTCTCTGCCACCGCCGCGCGCATTGTCCGGACGACCTCCACCCTTCCCTCCGACCAGGGGAGCAATTTGCTGGATAAGTTTTCCGGCCTGAATTTTCGAGGTAAAATCGGGTGAAACTGCGGCCGCTAAGGAGACGCTACCACGATCACTCGCCGCCAAGACGACGACGCCGCGAAACTCGCTTTTCAACGAATCGACAATTGCCTGCAAGGCATCGCCGTCAATCTGGCCCAAGTTGGCAATGATCGTTGGGATGCCATTAATGAGCTCTGTGGTGGCAGCGAGTTCCTTCGCGCGAACAGCCGATTCCTTCTGAGAGGCAGCCTTGAGCGCCTTTTCGAGCTCCTTGGAACGCGCGAGCACCGCCTCAAGCTTCTTTTCCAGATCCCCCAATGGGCTGTTCAGTTTGGCTGCCAGAGCTCTCAAACGCTCGCTTTCCACGGAGGCGGTTTCGAAAGATCGGAGGCCGGCTAAAGCTTCTATTCGGCGCACCCCCGCGGCGATAGCTGTCTCCGAAACGATACGAAACAACCCGATCTCGCCGGTGGCACGGGTGTGTGTGCCCGCGCAAAGCTCCATCGAGTAGCCGTTCAGTGCCTTGGGCTCGCCGCCGATTTGAACGACACGGACGGTTTCGCCATACTTGTCTCCAAAAAACTGCATGATGTCGGCTCGCTCCCTGACTCCGGCGTAGGGCACCTCCGTCCAGGAGACCCGAGCGTTCTCAAGGATCTTTTCGTTGACGAGTTTCTCGACGTCGCCGATCTGCGCCGGTGTCAGCGGCTGATGGTTGAAATCGAAGGTCAGCTTGTCCGCTCCCACATAGGACCCTTTTTGCGACGCCTGCTTGCTGACGACTTCGTGCAATGCCCAATGAAGCAGGTGCGTCACGGTGTGATGTCGCTGAATTGCCGCGCGACGGACCAAATCCACGGCTACACGCACGGCTTCACCGACCTCGGGAACGCGACCGTCAGCGAGCGCGCTACGATGGATAAATACATTGCCCTTCCTCTGCGTATTGGTGATCTGCAGGCGACCGAGCTCCGACCAGTCGGGTCCCGGCACATGGATCAGACCAGTGTCACCCACTTGACCACCCATTTCCGCATAACAGGCGGTGCGATCGACGATCAGGTCGAATTCAGCGCTCCTTGCCGTTGGTGCGACCGCCTCGACCACGGCTTCGGTTTCAAAGAAGTCATAGCCGAGGAACTTCGTCGCTCCGATCTGAAGATTCTCTTCAGAAACCGAAATAACCTCTCTTTTCTGTGCCCGGCGCGCGCGAGCGCGCTGCTCCTCCATTAGCCTTTCGAAACCGGCAACGTCCACCGACAATCCGCGTTCACGTGCCATCAATTCTGTTAGGTCGAACGGAAAGCCGTAGGTGTCGTAAAGCTCAAAAGCAATGTGGCCGGCGACGACGTTTTCGGGGACCGATAATCCCGAGGAGGAGCCTTTTGGTGGAGCGGCGACCTTGAGCGCAAGATTGAACTCTTCAATTCCCCGGTCGAGTGTCTTGTTGAAAGCCTCCTCCTCTTTTTTGAGCACGTCGGCAACGTGCTGTTGTTTGTCGCGAATCTCGGGAAAAACATCGCCCATTGTCCGGGCAAGAACTGCAACCAGCCTGTAAAAGAATGGCTCCCGAAAACCCAACGTCCGGCCGTAGCGCACCGCGCGCCGGAGGATCCGCCGTAAAACATAGTGGCGGTCGGTATTGCCCGGTTCGATGCCATCCGCGATCGCAAAGCCGAGGGTGCGAATGTGATCGGCGATGACACGAAAGGCCACGTCGGTGGCCTGTTGAGCGTCCAGTTTCGAGAGCTCAGAGGAGTCCGGTAGGGTGCTGCGGTACTTTTTATCGCTCAGGGTTTCGATCTCGTTAAAAATCGGCCGAAAGATGTCCGTTTCGTAATTGGAGATCGTTACACCAGCGAACTTGGTGAAATTATGCGTGCCCTGGATGATGCTGGTTACCCGCTCGAAACCCATGCCTGTATCGACATGCTTCGCCGGCAGCGGCGAAAACGTTCCCTCAGGGTTCGCGTTGAACTGGATGAAGACGAGGTTCCAGATCTCGATGCACTCAGCGACTCCTTTGTTAACGAGGGTCCCGCGCGTGTCACCATGCGCCGTGAGGTCCATATGAATTTCTGAGCAGGGTCCACATGGTCCCGTGTCTCCCATCATCCAGAAGTTATCCTTTTTGTTGCCATCGACGATGTGAACTTCCGGGTCAAGTCCTGCGCTAGCGAAATGCTGTCTCCAGCAATCGTAGGCCTCCTGATCAAAGTCGCTCGGGTCACTCGGACCAGGCCGGTAGACGGTCGCGTAGAGTCGGTTTGGGGGAAATTTCCAACGTTGGACAATCAGTTCCCACGCCCAGGCGATGGCTTCCTTCTTGAAGTAGTCGCCAAAGGACCAGTTGCCGAGCATCTCGAAGAACGTGTGATGATAGGTATCGAGCCCAACGTCTTCGAGATCGTTGTGTTTGCCTCCGGCCCGGATGCACTTCTGAGTGTCTGCGACGCGCCCCGGCACATAGGGACACTTCACCTCGCCAAGAAAGATAGGGACGAACTGGTTCATGCCCGCGTTGGTAAAAAGCAAATTCGGCGAATCGGGCATCAAGCTCGAGGAGGGCACGATCGTGTGCTGCTTCTCCCGGAAAAATTCGAGAAAGGAGTTACGAATTTCAGCGCTGGTCATGAAAGCCTTTCAGACTGCCTACCTCGGCCGCCGAGTCAAGCGGCGCGCATAGCGGGAGCTGTGGTGGCGGGGTCGTTATCCACAGATTACATGGATAGACACAGATTGCAGGGCATGAGAAGCGGCTGGTGAGGCCTGACGTTGCTGAAAAAGGTAGGAGCAAGGCTAGCGCTGAGTCCGTTACCGGCCGATATTCCCCGCATGAGTACGCTCCAAGAATCCAGATGCACGGCGTGCCGCGCTGATGCTCCGCGAGTCACCGACCAGGAGATCGCCGAACTCAAACCACAGATTCCGGATTGGCAGATCGTGGAGCGCGATGGAATTCCCCAACTGGAGCGCGTGTTTCGCGTCAACAACTTCGTCGAAGCCCTCGAATTCACGAACAAGGTGGGAGTGCTCGCGGAGTCGGAAGGACATCATCCTGCTATTCTCACGCAGTGGGGCAGCGTCACGGTTACCTGGTGGACGCATAAGATCCGCGGCTTGCACCGCAACGACTTCATCATGGCCTCCAAAACTGATCGGCTCGCGGCCGAGCTGCCCATGAAGAAATAATTCGGTTCTCGTTCTATCCTGGAGATACCCATGCTGTCGGGTCCAGCGGGACTGCGTTCAGGATTGCTTCAGGAACGCTCATCACTTCCGGAGTTTTGTTAATTTGAACAAAGACGCGACCCTTCTCCTGTTTACCGATGATTAAACTCCCTATTATCTGTTCACCCGCGCGTGCCTCGGGCGTGTTCTCAGAGAGAACTGACAAGAAGGCGATCTCGCATTGAGGCTGCTCGAGACCGAAAGCCGCTGCCCTTTCATCAGAGATTGCCTGATAAGCCGAAACTTCTGCCGTGGACACAGCATCGGCGAGCGCCTGGACAGCCGCACTGCTCGCCGGCCGTTTACTCTCTCCATCATTGACAATCCATCCCCCTTCTTCGCGGCGAAGGGAAAACTCCTTGATGGGCGTACGAATTCGAACGGCGTCCACCATATCGAGGTTCAGGGGCAGCAAGCGACGATCGCGAAGGGTCTCCGGGCTGACCTGCAGCAGTTGCGCACTTTCCGGTGGCAACCGGTAAACTGAATCCCGTGCGGTAAATTGTCCGAAAAGAGTTCCGGACCTATCGGTGCCAAGCCGAAGCGTCTGATGACGGTCGCTACCTTCGGCATAGATGGTAATCTCGTCCCGACCCTCAACGATCCCATAGGCACCCAAATCCCCAGAGTCATCTGCCACGAACTCGAGGATACGCAGGCCTAAAACCCTTTTGAGAAAACCCTCCACCTTCTGCTCATCAGCCAATGCATGGAGCGGCCTGGTAATCCGCCAGCCAGAAGCGTCGCGGAAAGCCTCGATTTCACCGCCATTTCGTCGAACGATAACGCGGTCGACCTGATCGGGTGAGAGATCTGTCAGCCGCCGATCCCGAAATTCAGCGGGATCGCGAAAGGCGAGCTTCAGCAACTCGTCGCTCACTAGAAAGACATCGCGCGACAGGTCGGTCCGCACATAGAAGCGTTCTTCGCTAGCAGCATCTTTTCCGAGGAAGACGGTCAGTTTTTCTTCGCCGTCAAATTGAATCGTCCGTTTGGGATTACGCAATCCAAACGCACTCAGATCGCCGCTCGTCTTGAACTCGCGTGCTGCGATCCGGTCAAAATACTTCATCTCGGCGGCCGACTTCAGCAATTCCTCTACCATGGCTGCATCGGCCCGATCCTTGGGTTTGGTGCTGAGTTGCCAGCCGTTGCCGGTACGCTTAATGTCAAATTGGTTAACACCGGTCGATATCCGTATTTCGCGCACTTTGGAGGGATCGAGGCTCAGGACGCGGCCCTGGCGCTGCGCCTCCGCTTTCTCGCGCGTGCTGCTCGTCAACGGCTCGTAGATGGCCAGGAAGACGATAGCGGCAAGCGCGAAAGCGCACAGCAAGATTGTCCTGACGAGGCTCATGCTCGTCGACGCGACCAGACGATCAACCCGGCCAGCGCCGCCATGGCGGGCATGACGACGATTGTATAGAAAGCAATCGAGCTCAACTCCGCGTCGCTCAAGTGCAATGAGAAGTGCTGCACCGTCTTGGGCACAACCCCGGTCAACTGCCCGCGGTCAAGCAGCCAGTTCATCGAACTGAGAAGAAAGTCGAGCCCCTGCTGATTGAGGGCAGCATCCAACACAAACTCGCTGTTGCCGACCGCCACGAGTTTTGCCGATTCGACTTCCACCCGCTCGTCTTTGACACCGCCGCGGGCGGCGGCGATGGCCACGTAGATCGGCTGCCCGGCGTCCCTGCCTTCATCATAGCGGACACCCTTCTTCTCATCTGTGACGTAGTCGGTTTCACCCCAAAATTCCTCCCCCGCTTGAATGAGCGGCCAGATCTGGACTCCGGCGGCCTGCGACTGCGCCGTATCGAAAGTGAGCGACTCCGTGGCTCCTGGCAAAAGGATATTGATGCCTACCATACGCTTGGTGATCGCGTTTTTTGGCAGAAACCCAGCGGTCACTTCTCGCAGGATTCCCGTAGCGAAAGGCAGCCGGACTGTGCGGAGAACACGGTTCTCCAAGGGGATGACTCCCGCTTGCTTGAGAATCGAGTTGAGTCGCGGCGTTTGGGCTTTCGGATCGAGTAAAACCAGCAGACGGGCGTTAGCCTTCCAGTAATTTGTCAGGATATTGGCCTCACGCTCTTCGATGTCGACCTGGGGAGCCACAATCACCACCGCCGCACAATCAGACGGCGCTGCATCCAAGGAGGCGAAGGAAAGCGGGGCCGCGCTGACATTCTGCCTCTCAATGTAATCTTTAAACACCCCTAGAGGCGTTCCCGCTCCGATGGTCGGCTCGCCGTGGCCTTCGAGAAAATAGACCTTCAATCGGTCTGGACTGATGAGCGCAATCATCCCATTGGTCAACGCCTGTTCGCCCTTGAAATCCAGTAAACGGGGCGGCTCGCCAGCCTCAAGCGGACCCAGGTCGAAGTCGGCCATCTCCGAGACCGGGACAAACTTAGAACGACCATCGTAGTCCAAGATCACGACATTCTCTGAAGCGCTAAATTTGTACTGCTCCTGAAGCTCGCGCGCTCGGGAAAGATCGCGAGTCGGATCAACATATTCGACCTCAATTTTGTTCCGGCCGGAAAAGATCAGCTCCTTGAGAAGATTCTGGACGTCGGGAAAGAGCGCCGTCTCCGGCGAGAGAACCGTCGGCGAGAAAAAGACCGTCACGCGGACAGGCTTCTTCAACTCGCGGAGCACGCGCTTGGTCTGGTCAGAGAGGACGAACTTTTGCGACCGCGAAAAGTCCGCGCGCGCATAATGATTAAAGCTGAAATAGTTGACCGCCAGCAGGAGCACCAGCATCGCCAGGACTTGCAAACCGACGGTTAATCGGATCGTCTTGCGCGGAATGCCTAGCTTTTCCATCGACGGTACTGGAAGACATGGAGCGTGAGGAAAAGCGTAAAGCACGTCATGCTCAGGTAGAAAACGATCGGTCGCGTATCGAAAAGCCCTCGCGAAAACTCGCCCATGTGCTCAATCGTTGAGAAGTAATAAATAGCCTCCCGTAGCGCCGAACTCGCCTTCAAGAACAGAAACGAGAGAAGACCCAAAAAAAACATCAGGGATATCACCGCAAAAGTTACCGTCGCGGCGACGATCTGATTCTTGGTCATGGCCGATGCCAGGCATCCGATGGAGAGGTAAAACATTCCCACCAGAAGCAACATTAAGTAGGCGCCAAGATACGCCCCGGCGGATTCCGCAGCGCTTTGGCCCGAGATCCAGCGAAAGATGGCAAAGTAGAGCAGACTCGGAGCCCATAAGATAAGGTAGAAAAACAGACTGCCCAGAAACTTGGCCAAAACCACCTGTCCATCGCGCACGGGCGCGGTCATCAATGTCTCGATCGTTCCAAGCTTATATTCCTCGCTGAACAGTCGCATGGTCAACAGCGGGAAAAGGAGGATGAAGGGAAACCAGAAGAGGACCGTGTTAAAAAATGCTTCAACCACCGAGGTCTGACTCGGTTCTCGATTCAAGGCGAGAAGACCGGCGTGAAAATTCGCCGCGGTCAGGAGCAAGAAAAAGAACAACACGATGTAGGCCAAGGGCTGATGGAAGTAGTGGCGAACCTCCCGGCCCAGCAAAGTCAAGAAGCGCTTCATCTGATTGCCGGCTTGTTTCTGAGCGTGCTCACTTCCACGGGCGCAACGCGAGCCGAGCCAGTGGCACGGGTGCTTTGAGCGAACACTACTCGGTCATGAGGAGAGAGCATCGGCGTTCGACTCCCGCTCATTCCTGTTCTTCGGCGTGGGTCACCTCGGCAAAGACCTGTTCCAAGGTGGCACTTCGGCGGGTTAACTCACGGACGGGCCAGCCCTCCTTGACGGCAAACGCATGCACAATTTCGCGGGGATCGCTCTCGACATGAAGCGTAAAGCGCGTCCAATCTCCCAGCTTCTTTTGGACGGCATCTTTCACACCGTGCAAGGCCCGCAGCTTGGCGATGGCGTGAGGGTCCTCCGTCCGAGCTTCCAAAATAACTTCCCCCTCCGATCCCACGCGTGAACGCAAATTTTCGGGAGTATCAAGAACCTCAATGCGGCCCTTGTTAATAATGATGACGCGCGAGCAAGTCATTTCCACCTCCGAAAGGATGTGGGTTGAGAGGAGAATCGTATGATGCCGGCGCAGGTTCTTGATGAGCTCACGCACTTGACGGATTTGATTCGGATCCAAACCGATCGTGGGCTCGTCAAGAATCAGGAGCTCCGGTTCGTGGATCATCGCGTCCGCCAGGCCAACCCGCTGGCGGAACCCCTTTGACAAGGTGGAAATCATTTTTCGCTCCACCTCGGCCAAACCACAAAGGTCCGACACATCCGCGAGACGCTCCTTGACTCGACGGCCGGGAACGCCTTTGAGAGCCGCGCGAAATGCGAGATATTCGTTGACCCGCATGTCGTGGGGCAGCGGAACATGCTCCGGCATGTAGCCGATATGCTCCCGCGCCCGTAGCGACTCTCTAAAGACGTCGCACCCAGCCACTTCAGCGCGTCCCGACGTGGGCGGAAGGTAGCATGCCAGCATTCGCACTGTCGTGCTCTTGCCCGCGCCATTCGGCCCGAGCATTCCGACAATCTCCCCCTTTTCGACCTCGAAATCGATCGCGTCGACTGCCGTAACGCTGCCATACCGCTTGGTGAGCCGTTCAACTTTGATCATCTCGGGAGTTGTTCCGTTTAGCGCGAGATCTCTTCGCTTTCAAGTGACACCGTTTCAAATCGCCGATGCCACAAGCATTTGCCACCAATCCGACAACACTGCCTGCTTGCGAAAATGCAATTCTTCCCTCACACTGAAACTTCCCTATGAAGCGACCCATCGCCGCGATCGAGGGACACTAACCTAGCCATTGCATATGAGGTACTTTTACCGCCCGGTGGAGCGAGGGACTGATTGACGATAACTATGAACGCTGGCGCTCCAATCCTCAATCTGTCGATCCCGATTGGGCGGCTTTTTTCGAGGGTTTCGAGCTGGGTTTTGCGAAAAGCGAAGAAAATGGAGAAACTGCGACCGCAGAGTCCACACCCGGAACGCTGCCCGACAGCAGCCTGCAAACGCGAGTCGAGGCGCTCGTTTATGCCTACCGCACCCTTGGTCACACCATCGCAGATCTCGATCCCCTTGACCTCCTCAAACGCTCCAACCCTCTCCTGAGTCTCAAGGAGCTCGGTTTTGAGGAAAGGGAGCTCGATTTGGTCGTCTCCTCACGCTTCTTCAGAGAAGGCAAGAAGATGAAGCTGCGCGAGATGATTCGCGAGCTCGAGGCAAACTACTGCGGCACAGTTGGCGCGGAATTCATGCACATCCAAAACCCGCGCATGCGCACGTGGGTGCTTTATAAACTGGAAAATCGTGACGCTTCCTTGCGGACCGACGCGGCCGTTCACCGCGATATCCTCCGCAAGCTCTACGAAGCCGAGACCTTTGAGAATTTCCTCCATACAAAGTACGGCGGAAAGCGCTTCTCCCTTGAAGGCGGTGAAGCCTTGATCCTGGCTCTCGATACGATCGTCCAGAACTGCGAGCGGCGTGGGATTAGGGAGATCATCATGGGCATGGCGCACCGCGGCCGGCTGAACGTTCTCGCCAATGTCCTCAACAAGCCGCTGGACGTTATCTTCAATGAGTTCCAGGGAAATTTTGCGCCGGACTCGGTTGGTGGAAACGGCGACGTGAAATATCACCTCGGTTATCGCAATGTTCGGAAGACCGCCACCGGATATGAGGTGGAAATCAATCTGGCGGCCAATCCCAGCCATCTTGAAGCCGTCGATCCGGTGGTCGAGGGTAAGGCCCGTGCACGTCAGCGTGTCCTTGACGATACCGCCTACCGCAAAAAGGTGGTTCCGATTCTCATCCATGGAGACGCGGCTTTTATTGGCCAGGGTGTGGTTGCCGAAACTTTCAACATGTCGCAGCTCCCGGGCTATTCCACTGGCGGGACCATCCATTTCGTCGTCAATAACCAGATCGGCTTCACGACCCTGCCAGCCGATTCTCGCTCGAGTGAATATTGCACGGAGATCGCCAAAATGGTCGATGCGCCGATCTTCCATGTGAACGGTGAAGACCCGATCGCGGTCATGGAGATGTCTAAGATCGCATTGGAATTTCGCCACGAGTTCGGTCGCGACGTTGTCGTGGACATCTATTGCTACCGGCGCCATGGGCACAACGAGGGCGACGAACCCGCCTTTACCCAGCCTGACCTCTACGGCCGGATCAAGAATCATCCGCTGCCCAGCGAAGTCTTTTTGAACCAGATTGCTTCGCTCGCGACGCTTTCCGCCGAGGAAGCTGCGGCCCTCAAAGCGGAATCGCTTAAGGAGCTGGACGATGCCCTCTCGCAAGTCAAGCTGGCTGCCGCCGAGAAGGCAAAGGCGCATGAATTTGCGGGATCTACCGCTATTTTCCAGCCACCGTACTCGCACGCGCCGATTACCACTGCGATCACCAAGGAGACTCTCGATACGGTCGCCAAGGCGCTGACCACGGTCCCGGAAGACTTCCGCGTGCTCCCGAAGATTAAGCGAATCCTGCTCGAGCGCCGCCTGCAAGTCTGGAAGGCAGGCGGCCCCTACAACTGGGCTTTTGGCGAGGCGCTCGCTTTCGGCTCCCTCTTGCTGGAAGGCACTCCGGTGCGGCTGTCGGGTCAGGATAGCCGCCGCGGCACCTTTAGCCAACGCCACAGCGTCCTGTATGATGAGGACAACCGGCAACGCTATATTCCTCTGAACCATCTTCGCCCAAATCAGGCTCGCTTTTGCGTCTATAACAGCCCCCTTTCCGAGTACGCGGTACTCGGATTCGATTACGGCTATTCGATGGACTTCCCGTCGCAGCTCTACCTTTGGGAGGCTCAGTTCGGCGACTTTGCCAACGGCGCTCAGATCATTATCGATCAATTTATCGCACCATCGGAATCGAAGTGGCGCCGCCCAAGTGCGATCACCCTGCTCCTCCCTCACGGCTATGAAGGGCAGGGTCCCGAGCATTCGAGTGCTCGTCTCGAGCGGTTCCTGCAACTTTGCGCGGAAGAGAACATGCAGGTCTGCTACCCGACCACACCCGCGCAATACTTTCACGTTCTGCGCCGCCAGATGCATCGCAAGTACCGAAAGCCGCTGATCCTGATGACTCCAAAGAGCCTGCTCACACACGAGCAAGCCGTCTCTACCGAGTCGGATTTCACCGACTCGCGCTTTTTCGAGATCCTGACGGATTCCGAGGCCTCCGCAAAGAAAGTTGAGCGTGTGATCTTCTGTTCGGGCAAGGTGTATTACGACCTCGTCAAATATCGGAAGGAAAACAACCTCACCGATGCGGCCGCGATCATTCGCATCGAGCAGCTCTATCCGCTCTACAAGGAAAAGGTCGCCCGCCTGGTGAAGCCCTTCATCAATGCCAAGAAATTCATCTGGTGTCAGGAGGAGCCCGAGAACATGGGCGCTTGGACGTTTGTCCTCCCGCAACTGCTAAACCTCTTCCCCGGCTACATCCACTATGCTGGTCGTCCGGCAAGTGCCAGCCCGGCAACGGGAACCATCCAAGCCCACCAGGCGCAGCAGGCCGCCCTCGTCAAGCAGGCCTTCGAAGTCTAGTAGTCCTCATCCCCCTTTATGAACGTCGAAGTCAAAGTTCCTACGGTTGGCGAGTCCATCACCTCTGGTATTCTCTCCACGTGGCATAAGAAGGACGGCGAAGCCGTGGCCTCCGGTGACGTGCTCTTTACGCTGGAGACCGACAAAGTCTCTACCGAGGTAAATGCGCCCGAGTCGGGAATTTTGAGGACCCAAGTCGCTGAAGGAGACGAGGTCAAAATCGACCAGGTCGTTGCCATAATCGAACCCGGCGGGGCCCCGGCGGAGAAGTCCGCGGAGCCTGCCAAACCTGAGCCTGCGGCCGCAGCACCGCCAGCGGAAGCTCCGAAAGCTCCCCAAGCCCCACCGCCAACACCCGCGGCGCCGCCGCCAGCGCTTGCGGCTCCAGCTAGGAAAGAAGAAGCACCAGCGGCCAAACCAAAGATTGCTGCGCCGGATGATCCCCGCACGACGCGGAAGAAGCTGACACCGCTGCGCCGCAAGATCGCCGCCCAGTTGGTGATGGCTCAGCACACGGCTGCCATCCTTACCACCTTCAACGAGTGCGATATGAGCGGAGTCATGGCTCTTCGCAAACAAATGCAGGAGGAGTTTACAAAGAGACACGGAGTCAAGCTTGGCTTCATGTCTTTCTTCATTAAATCGGTGGTCGACGCACTCAAAGCGGTCCCGGCCATCAATTCGCGGATGGACGGAGACGATCTCGTCCAAAACAAATACTACGACATTGGGGTGGCCGTCGGGACCGAGCGAGGGCTGATCGTCCCGGTGCTCCGCAACTGCGATGAGAAGTCTTTTAGCGAGATCGAGGGCGACTTGGTGGGATTTGCCGTCAAAGCCCGCGAGGGAAAAATCGGCCTCGATGACCTTCAAGGGGGCGTGTTTACCATCTCAAACGGAGGAGTCTACGGATCGCTGTTGAGCACTCCGATCTTGAATCCGCCTCAAAGCGGCATCCTCGGCATGCACAAGATCCAGGAGCGCCCCGTCGCGGAGAAAGGCCAGGTTGTCATTCGCCCCATGATGTTTTTGGCTCTGAGTTACGATCACCGGGTCGTGGACGGCAAGGAAGCTGTCACCTTCTTGATTCGCGTGAAGGACTGTATCGAGAATCCCGCGCGACTCCTGCTCGGCACCTGATGCGGGTGCGGAGAGCAAGGTGGTAGAAGCTGGCGCACGTTCGCATCTCGATCGCGTGGAGCCCCAGCCTGCCGCGCACGATGCTCGCCATTGGTTGCAGTAAATGAATTGGCAAGACTCAGCGCCCGCGATATACCAGCCCGCGTATTGTATTTTGCGGTAGCGGTATCCCCGCCGCCGTGGGATCAAAGTTTTTCGGCCGTGAGGACACGGTCGCCACAAAAAGGGTCTGCTTCTGCAGGATGAAAGTCATTCGTCATTACGATTCGGGTTACGCCAAGTTCCTCAAGCAACTGAACCGTCGTCCGATACCCGACGCGGAAGTTAGCAAGACCGTATCTGAAATCCTCCAGGCAGTCGGCCAGGAAGGGGATTCAGCGCTGATACGTTTCACCGAAAAGTTCAGCGGACCGCGTTTGAAGACGGCGCAGCTTCGCGTCGACTCCGATGAACTCGCCGCTGCACGCGCGGCTCTGCCCCGGGAGGTTAGGGAAGCGATCCGTTCGGCCAAGAGAAACGTCCGCGCGTTTGCCCGACGAAGCCTTCGCAAGAGCTGGTTCATGAGGAACAGGCAAGGCGCGATTGTCGGCGAAAGATTTGACGCGTTTCGCCGGGTTGGAATTTATGTCCCGGGCGGCACCGCCCCGCTAGTTTCGACGGCGGTAATGACCTGCACACTCGCCCAGGCAGCCGGTGTGCCAGAAATCGTTGCGGCAACACCACCGAGAGCAGACGGATCACTGCAAGACGCCTTGCTGGGCGCTCTCGCCGAATGCGGCGCCACCGAAGTTTATCGTGTCGGAGGCGCGCAAGCTATCGCTGCACTTGCCCTCGGCACCGCGACAATCCCCTCGGTGGACAAAATTTTTGGCCCGGGCAATGCCTTTGTCATCGAAGCCAAACGCCAGGTTTTTGGAACTGTTGGCGTCGACCTTCTCCCTGGCCCAAGCGAAATCCTTATCATCGCTGATGAATCTGCCGAGCCGGACTGGATCGCAGCCGACTTGCTCGCCCAGTCTGAGCACGGGAAAGGCAGTATCGCAATCCTCTTGACCGACTCGAGCCGCGTGCTCGATGCCGTAGCTGCTTCTCTCCGGAGGCAAGTTAATCTCTCGGGACGAAGGAATGAGCTCGGCCTCGCCTTGAGGAATGCGAAGCTTGTTTTGGTTCGCGAACTGAAAGAGGCTGTAGCCCTCGCCAATGAATTCGCCGCCGAGCATGTAGCCATTGCCACGAAGCGGCCTGGCGAAATTGCTCTGGGACTCACAACCTCAGGAGCGATTTTCATGGGATCGATGTCGCCGGTTGTCGCAGGAGATTTTCTCGCCGGTCCGAGTCATGAGCTTCCCACGGGGGGTGCTGGAAAAGGCTTTGCCGGCCTGACTGCCGATCAGTTCCAGCATCGCACCAGCGTAGTCATGTTCGACGAACCTTCACTCCGCGCGTCGTTGCGCACGATCGAAACCTTCAGCAAAGTCGAAGGACTCGATGCCCACGCACGTTCGGCCTCAATTCGACTCCGCGACGGCCAAGGGAAAGTCCCCTAAACCGTGATCTGGAAACTGAGGCGACACTCGTTCGACCTGACTCGGCGAGGGGTCATCATGGGCGTGCTTAACGTCACACCCGATTCGTTTTCCGATGCCGGTAAATTTCTTGAATCGGAAGCCGCCATCGCCCACGCCCTGCGCATGGAGTCAGAAGGTGCCGAGATCATCGACATCGGTGGAGAGTCTACGCGGCCGGGAGCCGAGCCAGTCGAAGCCGAAGAGGAACTTCGGCGGATCATTCCCGTAATCGAAGGTCTCCGGGCGCGCAGCCAGGTGGTCATTTCCATCGACACCTCAAAAGCGGCCGTCGCCGAGGCAGCCATCGAGCTCGGCGCCGAAATCATCAATGATGTCACCGCGCTGCGCGGCGACCCACGCATGCCAGTAGTGGCGGCCAAATCCGGCGCCGGAGTCGTTCTGATGCATATGCAAGGAGAGCCGCGCACGATGCAGGAAAAGCCCGACTACAAGGATGTCACCGCAGAGGTGGCTGAATTCCTTAGACAGCGCGTTTCGGTCGCGATAGGCTACGGGATGGCCGCGGAACGGATGGCGATTGATCCAGGGATCGGTTTTGGGAAAACGGCAGAACACAACGCGGCTTTGCTCCGATCGCTGGACCGAGTCGTTCAAATAGGCCCGCCGGTGCTGATAGGTGTCTCGCGGAAATCGTTCCTTCGCTGGCTCGCGCAGGCGCCCTCCACTACCGAGAGGTTTTGGCCAGGAATTGCCCTCACCAGCTTTTGCCGAGAGAAAGGCGCACGCCTCTTTCGGGTTCATGATCCCAAGCCTCACCGGGAGGCTCTACGAATGACCGAAGCAATTTGCCTGGGCTGAGATGCAATTGCTTACATTTTGCGCTAAATTCCAAGCAACGACGCCTCACTTCTCCACATTGCCGCTTGCTGATCGCGGAGGTAACCGCAACGGAGAGGGTGAGGGCTTCGTTGGCTCGCCGAGAGCTTCGACTATCAACATCGGACCAAATGTGAATGCTTGAAACTATCGGAAAATTTGTCGCGCAGTATTGGCGGATTCCTGTCGAGATCGGCATTCTCGCAGCCGTCCTCTACTACATCTACATCTATCTGCGCGGCACGCATGGCGCACGCATCCTCATCGGGCTCGCGCTCCTCTTTCTTACCCTGACCTTTCTTTCTCAGCTCTTCAACCTGGCTGTTATAGGCTGGATTCTGCGCAGCCTCTCCGTCTTTCTTGCCATCGCCTTAGTGGTGATTTTTCAGCCGGAGCTTCGCAGAGCGTTGACTGATCTCGGCAGCCATCCGTTCTTCACTTCCGCCTTCGAAAAGCGAGAGACGATTGAAGAACTCACGGATACCGCGTTCGAAATCTCCAGCAAAGGTTTTGGCGCGCTGATCGCCGTCGAGCGTGAAATCGCCTTGAAGCCTTTTATCGAGACCGGCGTGATGCTCGATGCCGTTTACTCAAAAGAGCTCGCGCTAACCATCTTCCATCCAAAAACCGTTCTGCACGATGGAGGACTGATCGTTCACAATGATCGTATGGTCGCCGCTGCCTGTATTTTCCCCCTCACCCAGCGTGAAGATCTCGATCGCAATCTCGGCCTGCGTCACAGGGCAGCCCTGGGCTTATCGGAGGAATCAGATGCCGTCGCCATCGTCGTTTCTGAGGAGACAGGCCAAGTTTCGATTTGCCACAATGGCATTCTTGAACGCAATCTGAGTGTCGACAAATTCCGGCGGCGCCTGAGCCAGCTTCTTCTTCATCATGAGCCTCATCAAAGAGATACTGACGAACGACTGGAGACCGAAGGTCACCTGCCTGATTCTCGCCTGCGCCCTGTGGTATCTCATCAGCAAGAACGTGGACAAAAATCCGCCGCAGTTTGAGCAAGGAGCGCCTCCTTCGAGGCTCTCAAAACCAAAAACATGAGTTCCCAGAGAAGGCTCTTCGGCACAGATGGTGTTCGGGGTATCGCCAATATCGAACCAGTCACCTCCGAAACCGCCTTGAAATTGGGGCGCGCTGCCGCGCATGTCTTTGGAACCGCCGGCGGCAACTCGCACCACTCGGCAGACCGGCGTAAAATCGTCATCGGGAAAGACACCCGGCTCTCCGGCTATATGCTTGAGAACGCCATGGTCGCCGGGATCACTTCACTCGGAGTGGACGTCCTCATCATTGGGCCCCTGCCGACTCCAGGAATTGCCTACATCACACGCTCGCTCCGCGCCGATGCGGGCATCGTCCTTTCCGCCTCTCACAATCCCTATGAGGATAATGGCATCAAGTTCTTCCGCCATGATGGCTACAAGCTCGATGACGATGTCGAGAAGCGCATCGAAGACATCGTCTTCAGCGGTGAGATCGAGAACATTCGTCCAACGGCCACAAGGATCGGGAAGGCCTTCCGCATCGACGATGCCCTCGGCCGCTACGTCGAGTTTGCCAAGCAAAGCTTCCCACGTGGCTTTACTCTGGATGCCCTGCGCATCGCGGTGGACTGCGCAAATGGCGCCGCCTACAAATCCACTCCCTGCATCTTGCGCGAGCTGGGCGCGGACCTTCAGGTCGTCAACAACGTTCCGAACGGGACGAATATCAACGCGAACTGCGGGAGCACTTATCCGGCGGAGATTCAAAGGGCCGTCAAGGAAACCCAGGCCGACATCGGTATCACCCATGATGGGGATGCCGACCGGGTGCTGCTTTGCGACGAGCGCGGTGAATTGGTCGATGGCGACGAAATCATGGCGATCGCCGCATTGGATCTCCTCAAAAAGGGTCGCCTGGCCGCGAATACCCTCGTCGCCACCGTCATGAGCAATTTCGGTCTCGATGAGACCCTCGCCTCAGCGTCGGGAAAGGTCCTCCGCACCAAGGTCGGCGACCGCTACGTCATCGAGACGATGTTGCGAGAAGGATTGAATGTGGGTGGTGAACAAAGCGGCCACATGATCTTCCGGGACTATGCCACCACCGGTGACGGAATCGTCAGCGCCTTGCAAATCTTGCGCATCATGATCGAAACCGGCCGCCCATTGAGCGAACTCAAGAAGGTCCTGAGAAAGTATCCTCAAGCGCAGCGAAACCTCAAGGTCCGCGAAAAACCTGCTCTCGAGACGCTCGGACCGGTGCAGCGGCTTCTCCGGGAAACTGAGCAAACTCTCGACGGCAAGGGACGCGTCCTCTTGCGCTATTCTGGAACTGAACCAAAAATCCGTCTCCTGGTGGAGGGACGCGACGAATCGCTCATCAACGGTCACGCCGACCGCATCGCGTCCGCGATTCAGGAATCGATCGGCGCCTGACCGGAGCGCCGGCCGAATCAACAGGCGCTTGGCACCAGCGTCGCTACACAGTTTCCGAGTTTATCGTAGCGGGAACGTATAGCTTGATTCGCCTCAAAGCTCTGTCGCAGTCTGCTGAGCAGGCGGCACCAGCTTGAATGCCGAAACGGACAACGGCGGCAGATCGATAACTATGGAATATGGCCTATCTTGCCACTGCCAGTGTTCTGCGTAGCGTCCGCCCCAATTTCCGAGATTGCTGCCGCCGTAGGTCGCGGCATCGGTATTGAGAATTTCCTCGTAGAATCCTGGGGCGCTTACCCCGACGCGGTAGCCACCGCGAGGAATTGGCGTTGCATTGACGATAACGACGACCGTCTGCTCGCGCCCCTTGCGCATGAATGACCAGACGCTATTATCGGCGTCGTTGAAATCGATCCATTCGAACCCTTCGTAGCTAGCATCGAGTTCGTAAAAGGCTGGTTCGTTCGCATAAAGCCAGTTGAGATGCTGAACCAGGCGGCGCAGCCCGTCGTGCATCGGACTCAGCGTCAGATGCCAATCCAGACTCTGCGCGTGATTCCACTCTTTCCATTGGCCGAATTCTATGCCTTGGAAGATCAGTTTCTTTCCCGGGTGCGCCCACATCCAGGCGAGGAACATGCGGACATTGGCAAACTTCTGCCAGGCGTCGCCAGGCATCTTCTCGAGCAATGAACCCTTGCCATGGACAACCTCGTCATGACTAAGCACCAGGACAAAGTGTTCCTGAAAAGCATAGACCATCGAAAAGGTGATCATGCCCTGATGATAGCGCCGATAGATCGGCTCTTTGCTAATGTATCGAAGACTGTCGTTCATCCACCCCATGTTCCACTTGAAGCCAAACCCGAGCCCTCCCGTGTAGGTCGGCCGTGAAACTCCTGGCCACGACGTCGATTCCTCAGCGATGGTGGAGATGCCGGGGAAGCGCTCATAGCAGACTTCGTTGCAGCGCTTCATGAAAGCGATCGCATCAAGATTCTCACGACCGCCAAATATATTAGGCACCCATTCTCCCGGTTTGCGTGAGTAATCGAGGTAGAGCATGGAGGCGACGGCATCCACACGAAGCCCGTCGATGTGGTATTCGTCCAACCAGAAGAGCGCATTGCCGATGAGGAAGTTTTTCACCTCGTTGCGGCCGTAGTTGAAGATCAGGGTTCCCCAGTCCATATGTTCGCCAAGGCGGGGGTCCTCATGCTCATAGAGGCAGGTCCCATCGTATCGCGCCAAGCCGTGAGCATCCTTGGGAAAATGCCCGGGCACCCAGTCCAGAATTACGCCAATACCCTCCTGATGGCAGCGATCGACGAAATTGCGGAACTCATCCGGATTTCCGTGCCGGCTGGTCGGGGCATAGAAGTTGACGACTTGATAGCCCCAGGAGCCATCAAAGGGATGTTCCATCACGGGCAGCAACTCGATGTGCGTGAAGCCCAGTTCCTTTACATAAGGGATGAGACGATCACCAAGTTCGATGTAGCTGAGGTAGCGATTCCCTTCCTCCGGATTTCGCTGCCATGAGCCGAGATGCACCTCATAGATGCTCATGGGCGAGTTGTATTGATCGTGGTGCTTCCGCCGCTCCATCCAGGTTGAGTCGTTCCAATGGTAGCGATCGATGTCGAAGACCATGCAGCCGGTTTGCGTGCCATGCTGCGCAAACAATGCAAACGGGTCGGTCTTAAGCATGACGTCCCCATGCGGACCACGAACCTCGATCTTGTAATGTGCCCCCTCCTTCACATGCGGAATGAAGATTTCCCAGATTCCGGAAGGAATCATCTTCCGCATCGCATGAACACGCCCATCCCAATGGTTAAAGTCACCGACCACCGAGACTCGTTGGGCATTCGGCGCCCAGACGGCGAAATGGGTCCCAGAGACCCCGCCGATCTCCATCATGTGGGCGCCCAGCTTCTTGTAGATCTGGTAGTGGGTGCCCTCATTGAAGAGGTAAATGTCCATCTCTCCGAGCACGGGTCCAAAAGAGTAGGCATCCTTCTCGATCCAGGTCTCGCCGAGATGGCTTTTCATCTCGAGCACGTAGTCGAAGGGTTGGTCGGCCCCACGCAAAACCCCTTCAAAGAGGCCCTCAGCATGAACCCTGTTCAGCGGAAAGCGACGGTCATCATCGGAGGCATCAACGACCGCCACCTCGGCGGCGTCCGGACGCAATACCCGAGCGAACTGGCTACCTTGAAATTCTCGGACCCCCAAAAGCTTGAATGGATCGAAATGCCTCGCTTCGATCAGGGGATAAAAGTCATCGTCGGAAAGCGCGGAGGGATTCACAAATCCAGTCTAGCGCCCAGGAGACCAAACTCCAAGACGAAAACGAAAATTCCTAGCCGACAGACGCCCCGATTGGGCGCGCTAGCGTTCGTCGATCGGGACAAACTTCTTTCCCACGGGCGGCCCGACGTAGGCGCTCAGCGGACGATAGAGCCGGTTGTCGGCGAGTTGTTCGAGCACGTGAGCAGTCCATCCGCTGGTTCTCGCGATGGCAAAGATCGGAGTAAACATGTCCGTGGGAATGCCAAGCGAATAATAGACGGTGGCCGAGTAGAAATCGACGTTGGCATTGAGACCCTTTTTCTGCTTCATGATCTCGGCGATTCGTTCGCTCATCCGGATCCATTTAGGTTCACCAAGTTCATCACTCAGTTTCGCAGCCATGGAGCGCAGATGCGGAGCCCGAGGATCCAAGACTTTGTAAACGCGGTGACCAATGCCCATGATCTTCTTCTTCTGCGCAAGCTGTTCTTCGATCCACGCATCCACCTTGTTCTCGCTGCCGATCTCGAGCAACATATGGATGACACCCTCATTCGCGCCGCCGTGAAGGGGGCCCTTGAGCGTTCCGATTGCGGAAGTGATCGCCGAATAGATATCGCTGAGAGTGGCGATGGTCACGCGGGCACTGAACGTCGAGGCATTCATGCCATGGTCGGCGTGCAACACGTAGGCCACATCAAGCGTTTTTTCCGCCTCCGGTGAGGGCTCGGTCCCATTCAGCAGGTAGAGAAAATGCGCCGCCTCGCCGAGGTCGTCCCGAACCTTGGGGAGCTCTAATCCCTGTCTCGCGCGGTGAAAGTAGGCGGCAATAACTCCGATCTTGGCGGTGATGCTGATGGCACGGCGATGGTCCGCGTCCTGCCGAGAATCTTCATCGCTTAGGCCGCTATCATAGAGCCCAAGCATGGAAACGGCCGTGCGCATCACGTCCATGGGGTTGGCGTCGTGAGGAGTCGACTTGATAAAATCCACGACGCCGCGGGGAAGCTCACGCTCATTCCTTAACTTTGCTTTCAGCTCGTCTAATTCGGCGCGGTTGGGCAGCGCACCATGCCAAAGCAGGTAAACGATCTCCTCGTAGGTGGCCTTGCCGGCGAGTTCGTTAATATCGTAGCCGGCATAAATGAGAACTCCCTCTTTCCCGAGCACATCGCTCAAACTGGTTGAATTGGCGATGATTCCTTCAAGTCCTTTGGCGATAACGGGCATAAGTTAAAACGGGTTGCCTGAGACTATGATGCCCCAATTGCCTTCGCCAATCAAAACCTGTCGTCGCCCGCGCAAAAAAAGGCGAAACCGAAACTGCTCGTCGAGACAAGGCGATACCTGCTCGCCTCGAGCTGATTCGTTTGCCGGAGAGAATACGAACGCCCGCCAAGAGTGAACCTGGCGGGCGATCCTTGCGGGGAGGGAAACTCGAACTCTATCCCAGTCGCGATATCAACGTATCCGCCATGTCGGCAGGAGTGGGAGCAACCGCAATACCGGCATCTTTCAGGGCAGCTATTTTCGCTGCGGCGGTGCCTTTGCCGCCGCTGACGATGGCGCCGGCATGACCCATGCGGCGTCCGGGGGGCGCGGTTGCGCCTGCAATGAAAGCGGCGATCGGTTTTTTGCAATTATCTTTTACCCACGCGGCCGCTTCCTCTTCGGCCGTCCCGCCGATCTCACCAATCATGATGATGGCTTCGGTATCCGGATCCTCGTTGAACATCTTGAGAACATCCATGATGGGAAGTGCCGTTAACCGGATCGCCACCGATTCCGACGCAGGTGCTTTGCCCATAGCCGCGGGTGGTCAACTGCCAAACGGCCTCGTAAGTCAACGTGCCCGAGCGCGAGACCACACCAACGTTGCCTTTCTTGTGGATGTAGCCCGGCGCAATCCCGATCCGACAGCCACCGTGAGAATTCGGGCCCTCGCCGGGGGTGACAACTCCCGGACAGTTCGGTCCGATCAGACGCGTTTTCGAATCGCGCATGGCATCTTTCACCTTGACCATGTCATTGACGGGAATCCCTTCGGTGATGCAAACAACCAAATCGAGACCTGCTTCCACGCCCTCGAGGATTGCGTCTGCGGCAAAAGGGGGCGGAACAAAAATAACCGAGACCGTTGCGCCCGTGTCCTTCACGGCCTGCCCAATGGTATCGAAAATCGGGACGTAATCCGCAAAAAGCTGGCCGCCTTTGCCCGGGGTGACACCGGCCACGATATTGGTTCCGTAATCAAGGCTTAGCTGCGCGTGCCGGGCGCCAAAACTTCCGGTGATGCCCTGCACGACAATGCTGGTTTGGGGAGTGACAAGAATAGCCATAATCAGGAAGACAATTTGCGTTGGTGGATCGTGAACGAGTCGCCACCGGGCCACGCCTGGGCACGATCCACGCCCGGGACGCCAATGGACGTGTTCTCAGGGATCATCTCAGGCGTTCTTCTTGACGGCCGCGACAACTTTCTGCGCAGCATCAAGAATATTTTCGGCGGTGATCAGCGTGAGGCCGCTTTCGGCCAGCGTCTTTTTCCCGGCTTCGACGTTGTTGCCCTCCAGCCGAACGACCAGAGGAATGCCCAGGTGGGTCTCGCGCGCGGCGTCCACGATGCCATGGGCGATGACGTTACAATCCATGATGCCACCGAAAATATTCACCAGAATGCCTTCGACGTTCTTGTCGGTGAGGATAATTCGAAAGGCGGCGGCGACCTGTTCTTTGCTGGCTCCGCCCCCTACATCCAGGAAGTTAGCCGGTTTGCCGCCCGCATACTGAATGATGTCCATGGTGGCCATGGCCAGACCGGCGCCGTTCACCAGGCAGGCGATATTTCCATCTAGTCCAATGTAGTTAAGGCCGTGCTCGGAAGCCGCTACTTCACGCGGATCTTCCTCGGTCACGTCTCGCATCGCCACAATCTCGGGCTGACGGAAGAGCGCGTTGTCGTCGAAATTGAACTTGGCGTCGAGCGCGAGCAACTCACCTTTGGCGGTCACCACCAGCGGATTGATTTCCACCATCGAACAATCCCTCTGGATGAAAAGCTTGTAGAGATTGGCAAAGAGCTTCGAGGCCTGGTTCATCAATTTGCCCGTCAAGCCCAGTGCCGCCGCGATCTTGCGCGTCTGGTAAGGCATTAGCCCCAGCGCCGGATTCACGTTTATGCGGATAATTTTTTCCGGGGTCTTCTCCGCAACCGATTCGATGTCCACTCCGCCTTCGGTGCTGGCGATGACGATGGGCGCCGAGGTGGCCCGATCAAGGAGGATGGCAATGTATAGCTCTTTGGCGATGTCGACGGCTTCGCCGACAAAAACCTTCCCGACTTCTCTGCCTTCCGGCCCTGTCTGATGGGTAACCAGGACCTTCCCAAGCATCTTTGCGGCGAGGTCGTGCGCCTGCAAGGGGGTATCGCAGAGGTGCACGCCCCCTTTAAAACCAGTCGTGAAGGTTCCCTTGCCACGTCCTCCTGCATGAATCTGGGCTTTCACCACCAGCTTGCCCCCGCCCAAGCTTGAAGCGACTCGTTCCGCCTCCTCGGGCGTGGATGCGACGCCTCCAGGCTGAGTGGCGACCGCAAACTTACCGAAAAGCTCCCTGGCTTGGTATTCGTGAATGTTCATCGGGAAAAAGAGAGGTGGATGGTTATTAGCGGCTTAGGGTTGACTTGCCAACGGAATATTGTTTTTTTTGCACCATTCAATGGCCGTGCGATTGCCGCCCTGAGCAGCGCGGATATACCAGGTGCGAGCCGCTTTCCGATCCTTTTCCACTCCTACGCCCCCTTCGAAACACATCGCGTAGAAAAACATACATAAGGGGTTCCCCTTCTCTGCCCCATCCTGAAAAAGCGCGAATGCCTTGCTCTCATCTTTGGAAACTCCCTGGCCGTAAATGTAGAGCACACCAAGATTGCCTTGCGCATCGAGAAAACCGAGTTCTTGTGACCGGGAGAACAGCTTTACGGATTCGCTAAAATTCGGTTCGATTACGCCCGGCACACCCTTTCGATACACATCGCCCAATAGATTCATCGCTCTGGGATTATTCAGAGCGGAAGCGGCCGTCAAAAGTTCAACCGCGCGCCGCGGGTCTTTTGGAACGCCTTTTCCAAACAGATGGCATTCGGCAAGGGCATACATACCTGCCGAATCTCCCTGCTCGGCAGCTTTGGAAAACCACATCGCGGCCTCGGTCAAGTCCGGAGCATGAACGCCGCGCCCGCTGGCCAGCATCTGACCAACGGTGACCATCGCTTCGGTCTGGCCATGATTTCCCGCCGCGATAAACCACTTGAGCGCATCGCCCGAATCGCTTTGCCGAAGCATTTCTCCCAGCAACATCTGCGCTGAGACGACATCCAGGACGGCAGCCTTCTCCAATGGCTCGCGCAAAGTGGCCCACTCCGAGGAGGATAGTTTCGAGGCTCGTGTGCGCAGACTTGCCGCTATCATCTCCAAGGTGTTCCGAGGCTGTTCCTCGTTGGGAAAGTTCGTGACGATATCCGTGTAGGCTGCGATGGCGCCGGCAAGGTCATCCTTGAGCCGCAACTCTTCGGCAACAGCCATAGCCTGCTCGTATGGCGAGGGCGTAGGCGCGAGCGAGGGTGTCGGAACCGGGGTGGCAACAGGGCTCGGCATTGGGGTGCTAGCCAGGAGCGGAGTAGAAGTTGCCACCGGCTCTGGCGTCGGACTGACTGCCTCAATTCGAGGCGCCTGCGCGATGCGCAATCGCTGCGCAAAGCGAAGTCCCTGCCATAAAACGATGCCACCGATGACCAAAAGAATGGCCACCACGGTCCACAGCCATCCCCATGACATTGCCCGTGGCTTCTCGACAGGCAGCGGCGATGGTTTTGGGTCCGACGCGCGCGGGGCAGGCTGCATCGGAGTAACGACCTCCTCCGGCATACTCTCGACAAAGGCTCGCGCACTCTCATAGTGATGGCCCGGTGTGAGAGCGCGCCTCAGAACCGCATTGCCCTGCTCAGAGAGGCCAGGTATGGGCACATATCTCGCGGAAGCTCCCTCCGCTTTGACTCCGCCAAGCATTTCATAGGCAAGCGCCGCCACAGCGTAGACATACGCCCTGGCGGGATCACTGGCGAACGCCCCCTTCGCGCGCATCAGCGCGAACGACGAGGCCACCATGGTCGCATCGGGAGATGCGGAACTCGATCCGGCCGTCGCCAGCGGCAGAAATTTCGGCTGGCACAATCGCCATTGCGAAACGGGCTGCGCGACATCGGCACCCGGAAGAAAAACTTCATGCGCGCCGATGTCAGGACACATCAGATCGGCTGTCTTCAGCTCGTCGAACGCATCGGCCAAGGGCAAGAGCAACAGTCGGGCCTCACTTCCGGAAAGCGCGCGTCGACTTCGAAGCAAATCGAGGAGCACCGGACCCTCCACCCATTCCAGCACCAGAAAGGTGCAGCTGCTCGTCGTTTCCAGTAGAAGAATTCGCTGGAACGCTGGGCTGTCCAAGCGCTGCAAACTGTGCACCTCCTGCTCGAGGCGCGTGAAGGTTTCCGACTTCCCGATGAGGCTGGATTCAACGATGAGAATCGCGACGGTTGTTCCATCCTCCAGACGCTCGGCCCGGAACATCCGTCCGTGATCTGATGCGGTCACCTCATCACCAAGACGATATCTGCCGGCGAGCACTGTGCCCGATGCCGTGCTCTCTTGAGGCGACTGAGAGGGCAAAGAGGACGGTGCAATCGCTGGCGAAGACTGCCGGCGGCTCTCGATCCTCAACTTCCTCAATGATCTTCTCGATCTCCTGTCGCAGCTGGGCCGGAGTTTGCAGACGATCATCCGGATTCTTGGCCATCATCCGTCGAAGAAGATTGATAACCGAAGGTGATTGGTCGTGAAGATCGTCAAACGGAGGTTCGCGATGCAGGTGTTGACTCATCACCTGGGCAGTCGATCCGCTGAAAGGCGTGTCGCCTTGCAACATGTACCAGAGAGTCACACCCAATGAATAGATGTCGGCCCGCACATCAGTCTCCCGTTCCTCGAGCTGCTCAGGGCTAGCAAAATGTGGGGTGCCAAGGAAGCCGCCGGCCGTGAGGGTGGCCGGATCCTCGTTTTCGGCGCGCGAGTTCTTCGCCAGGCCGAAATCAATTACTTTCACGGTGAAATCACCGCCATCCTCGCGAACGAACATGATATTCGACGGCTTGATGTCGCGATGGACCAAGCCTTGCTTCTGCGCTGCACTCAGGGCACGAGCCACCTGCGCAGCAATCCTCAGCGCCATCAAGAGGGGAACGGCGCCTTCGCGTTTGATGTAGGCCTCGACGGTCTCTCCATCGACGAATTCCATCGCATAGAAATAGTCATCGCCCTCTCTTCCGAGATGGAAAACGGTCGCGACATTTGGATGGCGGAGCGCCGCAGCAGCGCGCGCCTCGCGCAAAAACCGCTGCTGGGCAGTTTCGCTGTTCAGATAGGCTGAATTGATGACCTTGAGGGCCACGTGGCAGCGCAGATTCGTATCGAATGCCTTGTAGGTGATGCCCATGGCGCCTCGCCCCAGTTCGTGCAAGGAACCGTCCTCGCGACGCGAAAGTTCAAAATGCTGAAACCGAACCATCTCCGCCATGTCGCGCCTCATCTAAGTGACCGTTGTGAAAATGACAACTCTCGGCCCTCTCCCCTTCAAGTGGAAAAAAGCGACGCTCACCGCCTTACGAGCAAGCGTAGGAGCTCTCTTCCTTCGCGGCCCGGGTAGGTCGGCAAGCCGTTTCGTTCGCTGACGAGCTCGAAAGTTGGCGAGAATAAGGCATCCAGCTCATCCACCTGGCAACCATAGGGCGGGCCTTCCTCGTTATGATCTGGATTGAGAAAGAAGATCGCCAGGAAGCCACCGCCTGGTTCGAGCAGCGCCGCGACGCGCGCAGCATATTCTCCACGGCGATCGAGTTGGATCGCGCAAAAACAAGTGTGCTCAAAAACCCAATCGAACTTCCCGCGCACTGCGCCCGGGTCGAAGAGGTCGGCGAGAATGTACGATTCGTGGCCGCAGCGAGGAAACGCTCGCGCCGCTGCGATAGCAAAGGGTGCAATGTCGATCCCAAGCACCTCGGCGCCCGCGGCGGCCAGCGCTCGGACGTCGTGGCCGAAGCCGCAGCCTGGCACTAGCACACGTCCCCTTAAAGGATTCTCGTTGATCCATTCGATCAGCGCCGGATGAGGCGCTCCCTTTTCCCAGGGAGTTTCGCCCTGTCGGTAGAACTGGTCCCAATCAACGTCTGACCCAGCGGCCACCGAGCGCGACTCCATATTGAAATTTTCGCTCATGTTCGCGAATCAAAAAGGGTAAATCTTTGGCGACTTGCAGTTCGAAATCGCGTCCAAGAATTTCGTGCAACACGTCAAATGATCGGACGCCATCTCTCTTTCGACCCCCCAGCCAGTTTGAAGGCGAAGTAAAGTTCTCCAGCCAGGTAAACGGTGTGGTCATCAGCAGTTGGCCGCCCGGAGTGACCAGCGCGGGCAACTGCTGAAGAAACCGGGCAGGCTCTGCCAATCGGCAGATGAGATTCGCTGCGAGGACCACGTCGAAGGTCCCCAAATCCCCAGGCAGGTTCGTGGCATCGCCGACTTCGAAGTGGGCACGCCGTCGATCAAGGTTGGCAGGGACCCGCGCCCGCGCCAACTCGCAGATTTCCCCCTCCACCACCATCTCAAAGGAAAATTCGCCTCGGTCTTTCAGCTCGCGGGCGGCTTGGATGAATGAGTGCGAGAAGTCTATGCCAATCACCGTCGGGCAAAACGCGCACAATTCGAAACTCGAGCGACCAACGGCGCATCCGACGTCCAGCGCTCGGGCGGCAGCAGGCACTCGTCCACGATCGACGAGTTCATGGACGCATCGGACCGGAAAATCGAGGGCTTCGCGTGGTCCAGGACGCTCTCTCAGAATTTGCTCTTCCGAGCCGTAGTGAAAGAGGAGATATTCGGCGAGCAGCCTGGACGATTCATAAGGATTTGACACGTTTCCGCGCGAAAGTTGTCGCGCAAGTTACAGCCCAGGCACGCGTTCCCTTAGCGCAAGAGCGAGTTCAGATATTGGGAAGGCTCGTAGTTCTCGATCAGCACCGTTACCTTGCCGTCGCGGAGCATCCGCGCCTGCTTCAGGCCGATCTCCGGAGTCTTATGGGGAGCAAAGAGAATGTCATCGTGCGTTGCGTTTTCGCGATTGGCAAACTTATCGGGAGTCAAGGCGCCGCCTAAATGATCGCTCCGCCCGGTAGCCACATGGATGGTCCCGCGAATCTTCTCGTCCTGAATGTCGCGTCCGGAAAACGGCAAAATCTGGGTCCCGAAGCCCAACTCGCCGAGTTCCCCCGTGACAGGATCCTCCGCGAGCTTGTGGTTGTGAGCATCAATCGTTTCCTGATTCCCCTTGAGCAATTCCGCTTTTCGAATGCGCCCTTCGGAAACATGCATCAGCCCAATGGTCCCGTCCTCGTACTTCATTGGGAAGACTCCACTCGCCCCGGTAGGAACGAAGTAGACCTCACCTGCGGGAAGGTTGGCGACGTCAGGCTTATCTCCCAGACAGAGTCCGTGGCTCTTTTGGGCCTCCTGTTTGCCAAGATCGAGGCGAAGCGTGAGAACGCGGCCCGCGTATTCGAAATCGATCTCCACCCAGTCTGCACGTGTTATACCCAGCCGCAGTTTTTCCGCCTCCGCGCTGACCTCGCGATAGTCAACCGCCAGCCCACTGCTCAGGATCGTCTGATTCAAGCCGTGGAGAGTCGCTCCGCGAAAGCCGAACTTTTTTGCCTTCTCGGTCAGTGGAGCCGTTGCTGAATAAGTCGAAATGCACAGGACGATGTCGTAGGCCGGGTAAACATCGCGTTCCAGACTGATCTCCTTCCCCTCGGGAGTGACGGCGCGATCCGGCAAGTCGAGATTGCTTCCGCCGGTGACCTCGTAGGCAAAAATCTCTCCCCCCACCAGGTTGAGCTCCTCTATCGCTTCGTTCTTCAGTCCATGATAGAAATACGTCACCGCATTTCGCTGGATCGAAAGGTCGGGATTCTTCAAAAACTTGAAGTTGACGATGTCACTGGGATTCTCAAGATCAATGAGGATGCAGATTCTCTGGCCTGCCTTGGGTTCGAAAGTAGTCTTGAGGAGCCGTGTGAGGCTAAAGGGCGGAAATATACGGGCCGAAACTTGCTCGGATATACTCATAACAATTAAAATCTAAACTGATACGTCACTCGGGGCAACGTCGATGCAGTTTCTTGGTAGATGGTCGCCTCGCAAGACTGATTTCTGGGTTCGGCTTGAATCCGCGCTGAAATCCTGGGGCGCCCTGGTGGTCGCCGTCTTTGCGATCATCTACTACCTGCTCTACTTCCGCAGCGGACTCAACTTCAGCGGCGAAGGAGGAACAGTGGCCCTCGTCGCGCTCAGGTTGCTCGAAGGACAGAGGCCGATCGTCGACACTTTTCTCGGTTATAACGTGATGTGGTTTTATCCGGTCACCTGGCTCTTTCAATTGGTCGGACCTGACTATACCGCTTTACGCGTCTACTTTTTCGGCCTCTGCGCGATCACGGGCGTGCTGGCATTTTTTATTGTGCGCCGCGTCACTGGCTCGGGTTGGTTTTCGATTCTGGCCGCATTGGGCCCGGTCCTGATTCCGGGAATGATCTTTCGCAACTACATGGCCTTTCTGGCGACGCTGAACATGCTGGTGCTACTGCAGGCCTACGTCTTTGAGCAACCTTCGAAACTTCGGCAAATTCTCTGGATGGTCGCGGCGGGAATTTCCCTGGGGTTGACCTTTCTCATGCGCATCGATCTGGGCGCGTTCTTTACAGTGATAACCGCAGGATTGATCGTCCTGTTCCCTTTCGGCCGGCGGCAAGGATTCGGACCGAGTCTGGCACTCGCTGCAAGCGGAGCATTCCTCGCCCTGATGATGTTCTGCCTCACCCACGCGCCATTCTATCTAGATGCGGTGAAGCGGGGCTACGCTGAGGCGTTTACGACACAATATACAAACTGGTTTGCGATGGTCCGCTTCCTGGCGACGCAGCAACTAACAAAACGCGCACCGCCGGCTCCACCTCCGACGCAACCCACCATCGCCAGCACAACGGCAGAACCGCCGACCCCCCCTTTTCCGACGCAAACTGCCACCGCCAAGACAACGCCAGAACCGCCACCTCCGGCGCCAAACAAAGCAAAAGGCGACGTGGACAGTGACGGCTACTTGCAAAAACGGGCCTTGAGTGACGTGATTGAAGCGCGGACTTTTTATGATCGCACCTTCGCCCTCGCAACGTATCTGCCCGTCTTAGTGGCTCTTCTTATCATCCTTCCCGCGGTTGCCTTGCTCGGGCTGGCGCTCGCCCGCGCGGATTTCGCGCTCAAGACAAGCGCTTTAATCCTGTTGGTCACAGCGGGTTCGGCCATGACCCTCTTTCCACAATATTTCTTTTTCAGGCCTGATACGCCGCACCTCTCGGAATTTATGGCGCCGTTTGTCGTGGCGATCGCCTGTGCCATATGGGTCGCCTTTCAATGGCGAAAGCAGAGCACCGCTGCGGCCATCTATTCTAGTCTCGTCATCATCGTCGGTGTGTTCAACGTGGCAGTTTTTTTTCTCCATGCGTTTCCAAAGGAGTCATCGGGGTCGATCGCCGCTCGCAAGATGCGCAAATACAAGTTCGTCGCGGAGAATGGCGTCAGTGTGTGGTTGAAGCAAAAGGAACGGGAGGAGATCGCCAAAATGTTCGAAGTGCTGCAGACGCACACCAAACCCTCCGATTACATCGTCTGCTATCCATACGCGCCGACGATAAACTTCATGACGAATCGGCCATCGTACGAATACAATCTTTACGTCGACAACGCGCACAACGTTTCTGGGTTCTTCCGGGAAACGCTCGAAGAAGTAAAAAAATACCGACCGGGGGCGATCCTCATCGACAATCGTGCTCTCAATCAAACCGAGGAGTCGCGGTTCCGAAACTGGGCACCCGATACCTACGAGTGGATCAAGAGCAACTATGCTTACGCTGGCACATTCCGCCGCCAAGAGATCTACTTGCGTCCAGACCTTTATCATGAACAAGGCCAATGAGTCGACGCAGTCCGGGAGCTCGACGCTGAAGATGCGCAAGGGAATCATTCTCGCGGGCGGTTCCGGCACGCGCCTTGATCCGCTGACGCGCATCGTCTGCAAGCAACTCCTTCCGATTTACGACAAGCCGATGATTTATTATCCGCTGTCGGTTCTGATGCTCGGAGGAGTTCGTGAGATCCTGATCATCTCGACTCCGAAGGATCTGCCGGTATTTCGCTCGTTGTTTGGGGACGGCTCAGCGCTCGGCCTCAAAATTGAGTACGCCGAGCAAGCGAGGCCCGAAGGAATCGCCCATGCCTTTGTCATCGGCGACTCCTTCATGGATGAACACGGCGTCGTCCTGATCTTGGGCGACAATATCTTTCACGGCAAACTTGACTTGGTGCGGACCGCCCTGGCGAGGGCAGACGGCGCGACCATCTTCGCATGCCCGGTCATTGACCCAAGCCGTTATGGTATTGTGGAATTTGACGAATTCGGTCGCGCGATTTCCATCGAGGAGAAGCCGACCGAACCCAAGAGCAATCACGCGGTTCCTGGCCTTTACATCTACGACGGGCAGATCCACGAAATAGCCCGCTCTCTCAAACCGTCGCCACGCGGCGAGCTCGAGATCACTGACGTGAATCGCGAGTATTTGCGGCGGGGCAGCCTCTTTGTCGAGCCGCTCGGCCGCGGTGTCGCCTGGCTCGACACCGGCACTCCCGAAAGCTTGATGGAAGCGAGCACCTACATCGCTACCCTCCAGCACCGACAAGGAGTGAAGATCGCCTGCCTGGAGGAAATTGCCTATTACATGGATTTCATTAGCTTCCAAGAAGTCCAAGCATTGGCCGCAAAGCTACCTCGCAAGAACAGCTATCGCGCCTATCTCGAATCTTTGCCTCCCTCCATGCCCCGTTTCAAGGACCGCTTCTTCCACCCCTCTTGAGTCTATTCGCTTCGAGAATGCTCTCGTAGGTCGACACGGTTTTCTCGATATCGAATTGGACTGCTTTTTCGCGGGACGCGCGGCGCATGGCGTTCAGCAACGTCGGCGTCGCCAACAACTCCCGAAGCCTTTCCGCGAAGCTCGCTGCGGCCAGATCACAAAGAAATCCGTTCTTACCCTCTTCGACAATATCATGCATGCCTGCTATCCGGCTGCTGACGATTGCCAAGCCCCATTGGAGCGCCTCGATCGCGACCATCGGAGATCCCTCCTGCAATGATGTCAGCAACAGAATGTCACTCGCCGCCATTCGTGCGGCTACGTGGGCTTCCGAAAGCCAACCGTGGACCGTCACGCGGTCGTCGACGCCTTCGCGTCGGGCGAGCGCTTCCATTTCAGCCCGCAGCGGTCCGTCGCCAATCACATCGAGCGACCAGTCAATTTCGCGGATCAGTGCCAAAGCCTGAATCGCAAGCAGGGGATTTTTTTGGATGCTTAAGCGACCAGCCATAAGAATGCGAGTGCGTGAATGGATCGGCACAGTAGACGCCGCGACCAGACGGACTCCGTTTGGAACGACGACCGGTTCGACACCATACGCTTTGGACGCCAATCCGGCGACGAAGCGACTTACCGCTGTGACCACTTTGGCACGATGCCAGACCGGTGAGACCAACGGTCCAATAAGACGGAAAAGATGATCTGTTTGTTCCGGCACGCCGCCGGGCACGTCTCCCAAGTGGACCGTCAAGACATAGGGAATCCCTGTGACGAGGCTCGCAGACCAACGCGACCGGTCCGGTGGGAACCGCAAAGTGGGCGTGCACGATGTCGGGACGCCACTGACGGGCCTCTCTGACAGCCGTCCAGAGGTTCGTCAAGACATAGAGGGCCATTTCAGGCACCGTGCAGGTGTCTTCACGCCGGCGAAATGACGCCGCGCGCAAGATCTCGACTTTCTCACGCACCTCGCGCTGGGGAAGATGGCGCATCCCTGCAGTGACGACGCGGACCTGATGACCACGGGAGACCAGTCTCGCCGCGACCTGTGCTGCTACTCTTCCTCCTCCACCGCCAATCGGCGGATACTCATAGCAGAGGAGTAGAATTTTCACCTCGTCACATCCGCAAGCCCCAGTCTTGTCAGCCACTCGCCGTAGCAGAGTTGGCACCAGAGGTAGAGCCGCTCATCCGCAACCCCCGACCGATGAGCAGCCAGCTTCTCCTCAAGGAACTTGCCTCCGTGCGGCCGGAGTCGCTCGGAACGGAACCATGATCCCACCGGGGTGCCAAATCCCTTCTTCCGCCGGTAGATGATGTCGAGTGGAAGAAACGGCTCCAGCGCTTTTTTGAGAAGATATTTCGTAATCCCTCCACGGATCTTCAACTCGTGCGGCAACCTGCGAGCAAAGTTGGCCACCTCCAAATCGAGAAAAGGGCTTCGCGCTTCCAAGCCGTGCAGCATGCTCGCGCGATCAACCTTCGCCAAGATTCCATCTTGCAAGTAGAGCTCTGTATAGAATTGCAGGGTGCGATCCACGAGATTCTTTTGCCGGCAGGAATCCCAAGCCTCCACCGCCTCGGAGTAGAGTTCCTCGATCTCGACCGGCTTGCCAAAAAGCCGTCCAATGTCATCCGGTTCCAGCGCCCCAAGCCAGAGAGCATTCCAATAGCGCGCTTGATGACTCGCACCACGCATGCCGCGCTTAATCTTGAAATCCATGCTTAGATTCGCATGGGACACGGGAAGGCGTCCCGCCAAGGCGCGCAATGCGCCGTGCAGCGGCCGCGGAACGACGCGCGCATACCACGAGGCCATTCCCAAACCGCGAAACGTGTCGTATCCGGCAAACAACTCATCGCCGCCATCTCCTCCTAAGGCCACAGTCACATGCTGTCTGGTGAACCGGCTGAGGAGCCAGGTCGGGAGCAAGGAATTGTCACCCTGTGGCTCATCCATCTGGCGAAGTATTCCCGGCAGGACATCGCATGCCTTCTCAAGATCCAGGATCTCGCATCGATGATCAGTCCCCAGAAACTTCGCCGCTCGCCTCGCATAGGCAGACTCGTCGAAGCTTGGTTCGGTAAATCCAATACAAAAGGTGCGGAGCCGATCGGCGCCAACATGCTTGGCGGCCAAGGCCGCCACCGCGGTAGAGTCGATTCCCCCGCTGAGAAAAACCCCCAAAGGAACATCTGCCATCAACCGGCGCTTCACTGCACGCTCCAGTGTTTCGACGAGTTCTTCGCCAAGTTCAGTCCGGGACCGGCGCATCATCCTGTCATCGGGCTCGATCTCAAAGCGCCAGTAGCGTTTTGTCACCGGCGCGTCTCCAACATCGAAAATCAAGTTGTGGCCGCCGGGCAACTTCCAGACACCTTCGATCAACGAGCAGGGTGCCGGCACGAGGGCATAGGCGAAAAATTTCTGCAGGGCTTTCGGCGAGACGCTCCGCGGGCAATGCGGATGCTCGAGCAATGCCGTCAATTCAGATGCAAACACAAAGGTTCCTCGAGAGTTGAACCAAAAGAGCGGCTTCTTGCCGAAGCGGTCGCGGCTGATGAACAATCGCTTCTTCTCGGCGTCCCAGAGCGCAAAGGCCCACATTCCATTTAACATCGGGACGATCTTCTCTCCCCAGAGGCGGTAGCCATGCAGGAGGACTTCAGTATCCGAATGGTCGCTCTGAAAAACGCAACCGAGCGACTCCAACTGAGCTCGCAGCTCGAGGTGATTATAGATCTCGCCGTTGAAGATGACGACGTAACGTCCGTTCCCGAGAGACATTGGCTGCGCGCCGCCGGCGAGATCGATTATCGAAAGCCGACGATGACCGAGATAAACTCCCTGGGTCTGCTCAACATAAAATCCCTCAGCGTCCGGGCCCCGGTGGGCCAAACAGCGGGTCATGCGTTCGAGATCGCCCTGATTCCCTTCGCCGATGAATCCGGCGATGCCGCACATTCAAGCCGCCTTCGGGAACGATGTTATGTTGCGGGTCTTGCGAACGAGATAGATCGACTTGTGCTGAGACTCGTAGAACGTGCGCGTGATCATTTCCGCGAGTAAGCCCATCAGAATACAGATTACTCCGGTCATGAAGGAAAAGACCGCCATCATCGGGAGCGGCGTGGCCGTAAAGAAGTATCCCTTGGTGCGCATGTAGAGCGTCCACACGCTGAAGCCAAATGCCGCCGCAAAAAACAACACTCCCCAAAGTCCGAACAGGTACATCGGCTTAAGCATGAACTTGTCCATGAACTTCACAGTGACCAGATCCATCAACACCTTCAATACTCGCTCGAGACCGTACTTCGATGATCCCGTGCAGCGCGCGTGGTGATTAACCGGGATCTCCGCGATCCGAGCTCCGTGCCACTTCGCATAAATCGGGAGAAAGCGGTGCATTTCCCCGTAAAGCCGGATGCCTTCGAGCACCTCGGCACGATAGGCTTTCAAGGAACATCCAAAATCATGGAGACGCACGCCGGAAACCGCCGAGATCAGCTGGTTGGCCAGGATGCTCGGGATATTTCGCTGAATGGCATTGTCCTGCCGGTCTCGCCGCCAACCCGAACAAACATCGTAGCCCTCTTCGATCTTGGCGAGCATGCGCGGAATGTCTTCGGGATCGTTCTGCCCGTCACCGTCCATCGGGATGATCACGTCACCCGAGGCAAAATCAAAGCCGGCCATCATCGCTGCCGTTTGGCCGAAGTTGCGCCGGAAATGGACCACTTTCACTTCGGAATGCAGGGTCGCCAAGCGATCCAGAATTTCCTCGCTTCGGTCCAGGCTGCCGTCGTTGACAAAGATGATTTCCCACGGAGTTCCATGCCGGTTCATCACCTTGCGCACTTTCTCGAAGAGTTCCTCGATCGACCCCTCCTCGTTGTAGACCGGTACAGACAGCGAAATCATGATCCCTTATGCAGAACCACTGATTCCACACAAGAAAGCCGGCGCTGTCACTTAAAATTGTCGGGCAATAGGAAATCCCGGTATGTAAGTCGAGAGGGCTCCACCGCGACAGCCAAGGCTCCACTGTAACCATCGGCGGGCGAAAATGCCGTCAAATGCCAGCGCGCACCATGAATCTTACCGGCATCCTCCACGGCAAGGATACGCAAAGGCGTTAACGCGATTTCCAGTTTCGAGAGTTCGAGCGACAAGCCGAGCGCGGTGGCTTTCAACACAGCTTCTTTCGCCGTCCAGAACTGGAAGAACATGCGGAGACCATCCTCTTTACCCTTCCGGGCAATTTCGTCCCTTTCTCTTTCGCAAAAGAACCTTTCGGCGATCTCCAGCGCATGGAACTTTGGATCTTCTTTTTCGATGTCCACGCCAAGCGGCCATTCCCGGCAAATGGCCGCAACCATTAGATCATGAGAGTGCGAGACATTGAACTCGATGTGGCGATGCGGCTCGGCCACGAAGGGCTTCCCGTGAGAACTGTAGGAAAACGGCACTCGCTCCGGCTCAGTGGAGAGATAGTCCGCAAGAATTACCCGCAGAGCGCCACGCCCTGCGACGAATCGCCGGCGGAGATGGGAAAATCGAAAGCGATCAGCACGTGCGAGTTCTTTCTCAGAAAGCGTTTCGCGAAATCTGCGTAACACAAGATCGGACACGCTCAGATCGAAACGCCACACGTGCACCTCTCCCTCGGCAAGCATGCCTTGCGGTAGGGAAGATTGCCACGGCTGATCCAGGTGAGATTTCTCGGTCTTCATCCTGCAATCGGAAGACTGCCGTCGTGTCGTCTGCGCCGATTTCGCCATCCACCAGCAGTCTGCGGCTGAGTTACCGACTTCCAAGTTGTTCTTCCACCTCAGAGAGCCGCGCTGCGGGGTTCGCGATCACACCTTCCAGGAGCCTCACGTAGTTGCGCACCATTCTGCGAACGAGGGCAGGATCATGGAGACGTGCATCGAACTTGGCACGGCCCACGAAGATGCGGCCTCCGTCATGCACCCCCATTTGAAAATTCCATGGCATCATCGTCTTCGTGTTGCCACCGGGAAAGAATTTCATCTCGAGGTTTCCCAGCCGATAAGACTTCGTCGAGGACGTCCCCACCATGAAGATGGCGCGAACTTCCGGCCACCCGTAGCCGCGCTTTTGCATCTCACTTCCGAGCACCTCAAACGGCATGTCCTCATGAGCGTGAGCATTCAAAACCGTTTCCCGAACTCTTCGCAGGACCTCCAAAAAGCTCAGATCGCTTGAAAGGGTCGTCCGGAGCAAGCCGATGTCGCAAAAATAACCCATCATGTTTTCCGAACCCGACGCGCTTCGGTTGGCCATATATGTTCCCAACATCAATTCATTCTGCCCGGTGAGCAGATTGATCAAGGCCTTCAGGGCCGCGAGAAGTGTCATAAATAAGCTAGCGCCTTCCTGCCTGGAGAGCTCTTTAATACCTGCCGAAAGCTGCTCGGACATCTCAAAGCGAGCGAGCACATCGTCAATCGACGCCGTTTTCAGCGGTTTGGGACGCTCGCAGGGCAGCCTGAGACTTGGGTTCCCAGAAAGCTGCTTTAGCCAAAATGCAAGGTGCGCCTGGTAGGTGGTCGAATGAGGATCCAGATAATTTCTTTGCCAAACTGCAAAGTCCGCCTGCTGCACGCCTAATGCATGCAACGGTGAGGTATGACCGGCGCTAAGTGCCGCATAGAGCGCATGCAGCTCATTGAAGAAAATCGGCAAAGACCAAACGTCATACGCCATGTGGTGAAGCGTAAGGACAAATTTATGGTGATCGCGCGCCCAACAGAGCACTGAGACGCGCATCAAGGGTCCTTTCTCAAGATTGATTCCAGAAGTCTTTTCGGCCAGTAGAAGTCGCACTGTTTCCGCTTCGGTATCCGGAACTTCACTGAGATCAAGAAAGGCGAGCTGAAAGTCGCTCTCGGGACTCGACTCGCTGAACTGGCAGTCCGTCGACAATATGAAAGGTCGACCGAAAAACCTCATGGCGGCGCGCCAACTCTTGAAGACTCCGCTCCAGACTGGACAGATCGAGTGGCCCTTCGATCGTGAATACCATCACATTTAGATTACTGGAATCCGTGCCAGCACGCTCATTCCGCCAGAGCCGCTGCTGGGCAAAAGAAAGGGGCAGCGGCTGGTCACGGGAAACCCGCTCGATGGGCGGGCGCACCGTCGCCAGATTCTGGGCGACTCTCTCTTCGATGTAGCGGCTGAAATCCGAGATGGTGACATGCTCAAACAACGCGGTCACCGGGATCTCGACATGCATGATGTTCCGCAGGGTCATCACGACTTGAATCGCCAGGAGCGAGTGGCCACCGTGCTCAAAGAAGTTTCCCTGCACACCAAGATCCGGCACACCGAGAACCTTCGCCCAGACCCCGCGCACGATCTCCTCGGTCGGAGTAAGCTTCGCGTCCGGATCCGCCGTGGACTGCGCTTGAGGCTTGGGCAACGCCCGCCGGTCGAGCTTGCCGTTGGCCGTTAGCGGCAGGGCTTCCAGCTCCACAAACGCCGTCGGGATCATGTAGGAGGGCAGCTTCCCCTTGAGAAAGCCGCGCCAATCGTTGGCGCGCCCTTTGGCTCGCTGCACCAGATAGGCCACCAACTGCCGCTCGCCAGGCGCATCCTCGCGCACCACGACAACCGCATTCTCTACCTCGGGGTGCCGATTCAAGACGACTTCGACTTCGCCCGGCTCGATGCGAAAGCCCCGAATCTTAACCTGATTATCCACCCGGCCGATGAATTCGATGTTCCCATCGGCTAGATACTTCACAATGTCGCCCGTCCGATAGAGTCGCTGGGTCTCATCGGCGGCAAACGGGTCGGCGACGAAACGCTCGGCCGTCAATTCCGGTTGGTTAAGATAACCCTGCGCCACGCCGGGCCCGCCCAGGTAGAGCTCACCGGGAACTCCGATGGGCAGGGGAACGCCGTACTTGTCGAGGACGTAAGCGGTGGTGTTGGCAATCGGCCGGCCGATCGGGATAGTCGTGGCATTCTTTTCCACATCGGTCACCAGATAGAAAATGGCAAAGGTGGTGCACTCGGTGGGACCGTATGCGTTAAGAAGCCGGCGGGGAGGGCCGCCGCTTTCCAGCGAACGGCGGACTGACTGGGGATTGACGGCCTCACCGCCAACAAGCACCTGCTTGACACTCTGAAAAATCCGGTCGTTGGCAGCCACCAGTTCATTAAACAGAGCAGTGGTCACAAAGAGTGTGCTTACCTTCCACCGTTCGAGTTCCGTGCCGAAACGATGAGCGTCCAGAGCGACGGCCTTGGGCACTACGACAACGCTGGCCCCATTCAGCAAGGCGCCCCAAATCTCAAACGTCGCGGCGTCAAAGCACACATTGGAAATGTGGGCGATGCGATCTGTCGAACCCAACTCGACGTAATTAGTGTTGAGCACCAGCCGCATGATCGCGCAGTGCGGCACGGCCACCCCCTTGGGAACTCCCGTCGATCCGGAGGTGAAAATGACGTAGGCGAGATCCCTCGAGGTCGGTTCCGAGACAGCCTCGTTCTTCCCCGGAATCTGCACCTCGCCGCCCTCGGTTTGCGCCCGGTCTCGATCCAGGCAAAAGACCCTGGCTCCGGTCGGCGGAAGCGATGCCTCCGACTCGGCGACGGTTAGAATCACGGGTGCGGCAACCTCTTTCAAAATAAGGGCCAGTCGCTCGGCCGGATACTCCGGATCCAACGGGACGTAAACGCCGCCAGCCTTGAGAATTGCTAGCATACCGATGATCATCTCCGTGGAACGATCCACGCACAGGGCCACTCGCGACCCCACCGCCACGCCTTCACTTCGCAAAAGCTCGGCAAGGCGTTCAGAGCGATCGTTCAATTCCCCGTAGGTTAGCGTTGTTCCCCCTTTGCCAACCACAGCAACGGCATCCGGCTGCAGCGCAGCCTGGCGCTCAAATTCCTGATGAACGCACCGCTCGGCCGGATACGGCGTTGCGGTCCGATTCCACTCGACAACGACTTGGTCGATCTCTTGTTCATTAAGCAACGGCAACTTCGAAAGCCGTCGATCTGCATCCCTGGCAGCGCCCTCCAAGAGTCGGCAGTAATGTCCGATCATTCTGACGATTCTATCGGCCTCGAATCGATCCGGGTTATAGACGATCTGCCCGGTCAGCCCTTCCTCAGTTTCCCATAGATGCATCTCCAGCTCAAAGCGACTCGTAAAAACCTTCGACCCCGTCAGGCTCATCTTTATGCCGGCTGTCTCTATGACGCGCTGCAACGGGAGATTTTGCAGCGACAGCATCACCTGGATAAACGGGTTCTGTCCCCAACTACGCTCAGGCGCGAGATCCTCTACGAGTTTCTCAAAAGGCATGTCTTGAAACTGATACGCCTTCAGGGTCACCTCCCGCGTTCGACGCAAAACCTCCCGAAAAGTCGGATCCCCAGAAAGATCGGTGCGCAAGACCAGCGCGTTGACAAAAAATCCCAGAAGTCCCTCAACCTCGCTGCGATCGCGATTGGCAATCGGCGAACCTATGACGATATCCTCCTGCCCAGTATAGCGGTGTAAAAGGGTTTGCAGCCCGGCAAGCAGCGTCATGAACAACGTCGCTCCCTCTTGGATCGCCAACCGTTTCAATTCGGAAACAACCTCCTTGCTTATCGAGATGCGCTCGCCAACTCCGCGAAACCCGCCCTCCGCAGACGGCGGCCTGTCCGCGGGGACTTCAAGCTTTGAGGCTCCCGCAAGCTGCTCCCTCCAGTAATCCAGCTGCTTCTGCAAAACCTCTCCAGAGAGCCAGTCTCGCTGCCAGGCCGCAAAGTCAGCGTATTGAATGCTCAGAGGCCTTAGCGATTCGCGTCGCCCGTCCACGGCGTTTTCATAAAGCTCCGCCAGTTCCCGATACATCACCGTGAGTGACCACCCGTCAGTGATGATATGATGCAATCCCGCCCAGAGTATGTGCTGCGTGTTATTAAGCTTATAAAGCCGCCAGCGGACCAGAGGACCTTTGGCTAAGTCATACGGACGCTCGCCTTCGGTCGCCGCATCCTGCAACGCTTCAGCTTCACGTTCTTCGAGAGGAATGCCCCTCTGGCTCAAATCGATTACTTGCAGCTCTGGCTCCCAATCATCAACGATCTCTTGCACCTGTCTATCGTCTTGCGTTGGGAATCTCGTTCGCAACGATTCATGTCGGCGCACAAGCTCAACAAGCGCCACGCGCAATGCGGAGATCGACAAGGCTCCCTCGAGACGTATCTGCAAATTAACATGATATCCCGACCGCCCTGGATTCATCTGCTCAGTCATCCAGAGCCGCTGCTGGGCAAAAGAAAGGGGCAGCGGCTGGTCACGGGAAACCCGCTCGATGGGCGGGCGCACCGTCGCCAGATTCTGGGCGACTCTCTCTTCGATGTAGCGGCTGAAATCCGAGATGGTGACATGCTCAAACAACGCGGTCACCGGGATCTCGACATGCATGATGTTCCGCAGGGTCATCACGACTTGAATCGCCAGGAGCGAGTGGCCACCGTGCTCAAAGAAGTTTCCCTGCACACCAAGATCCGGCACACCGAGAACCTTCGCCCAGACCCCGCGCACGATCTCCTCGGTCGGAGTAAGCTTCGCGTCCGGATCCGCCGTGGACTGCGCTTGAGGCTTGGGCAACGCCCGCCGGTCGAGCTTGCCGTTGGCCGTTAGCGGCAGGGCTTCCAGCTCCACAAACGCCGTCGGGATCATGTAGGAGGGCAGCTTCCCCTTGAGAAAGCCGCGCCAATCGTTGGCGCGCCCTTTGGCTCGCTGCACCAGATAGGCCACCAACTGCCGCTCGCCAGGCGCATCCTCGCGCACCACGACAACCGCATTCTCTACCTCGGGGTGCCGATTCAAGACGACTTCGACTTCGCCCGGCTCGATGCGAAAGCCCCGAATCTTAACCTGATTATCCACCCGGCCGATGAATTCGATGTTCCCATCGGCTAGATACTTCACAATGTCGCCCGTCCGATAGAGTCTGCCTCCTTCGACAAAGGGATCAGCCACAAATTTCTCGGCCATCAGTTGCGGCTGATTCAAATAGCCTTGAGCCACTCCGGCGCCGCCTAGATAGAGTTCTCCCGGCACGCCTATGGGCACGGGATTGCGATACCGGTCAAGCACGTAGGCCCGAGTGTTCGCAATCGGCCGACCAATGGGGATTGTGGACGCACCCTCCAGCACATCATTAATGGGATAAAAGGTCGCTACGGTGGTGCACTCCGTCGGTCCATAGAGATTGATCAGATGGCGCGGTGCCCCGCCGCCCTCGAGCACGCGGCGCACCCGTTGAGCATTGGCCGCTTCGCCTCCAAAAAAAACTTGCGCGACCCCTTCGAAGACCCGTGAGTTGGCACGCGCTAGTTCATTCAATAGCGCGGTCGTCACCAGCAAGGCGCTTATCCTCTGACGCTTAATCTCCTCAGCCAAAAGTCGCGGATCAAGGGCCACCGCCTTCGAAATCACTACCAACCGGGCACCGTTGAGCAAGGCTCCCCAGATCTCAAAAGTCGTCGCGTCAAAGCACACGTTGGAAAGGTGGGCCATGCGATCGTCCGGACTCAGATGGACATAGTTCGTATTGCACACCAGATGCACAACCCCTTGATGCAGCACCCCCACACCTTTTGGCGTGCCGGTCGAACCCGAAGTGTAGAGGACGCAGGCAACAGTTTTGCTTGGCTGCAGCGGCTCGATCGTGGGCTGCATGCCGGCCTGCTTCACCAAGGGCCAATCGCGATCCAGGCAAACAATTTCCGCGCCGGTT
The DNA here is from genome assembly GCA_963706955.1 of uncultured Verrucomicrobiae bacterium. Classification (GTDB taxonomy): domain Bacteria; phylum Verrucomicrobiota; class Verrucomicrobiia; order Chthoniobacterales; family Terrimicrobiaceae; genus DASTFP01. Next base: position 731,221 of record CAVPOC010000008.1, read on the forward strand.
TTCGCGATAACCTCATCAAAGGGTTCGTCCGTTATCACGATCTTGGCCTCGGCGTCTCTGACCATGAAGTTCAGCCGTTCAAAGGGATAGCTCGGATCGAGCGGTAGATAAGCCGCTCCGGTCTTCACTATGCCCAAGATGGAAACGATCATCTCCGGCGAACGTTCCATGCAAATTCCCACCTGTGATCCAAAACCGGCCCCACGCGTTTGCAGATAGCCGGCTAATTTGTCGGCTCGTTCTTTAAGTTCGCCGAAAGTAAGAACCTCATCCCCGCTAACCACCGCGATCGACTGCGGTTGACGCTCAGCCCATGCATCAAATACCTCGTGAAGACATTCTGGCGACGGATTCGGATTTGTCGTCGGATTCCACTCCACAAGAAGCTGGTCGGCTTCTTCTTCGCTGAGCAGCGGCAATTCCGAAAGCGGTTGATCTGACTTACTCGCAGCCTCCTCCAAAAGGCGGCCAAAATGCCCAATCATCCTGATCACCCTGTCGGCGTCGAAGCGATCCGGATTGTATACCACCTGCCCAGTTAGCCCCTCATCAGTCTCCCAAAGGTGCATCTCCAACTCAAAGCGAGTGGTTAGAGCCTTGGAATCCAAAAGGCTCACCTTGAGGCCCGCCGCATCAAAGCTCCTGCGCAAGGGAAGATTTTGTAACGAGAGCATCACCTGGATGAATGGGCTTTGCCCCCAACTGCGCTCAGGCATCAAGTCTTCTACGAGCTTCTCAAAGGGCGTATCTTGGAACTCATAAGCTCGTAACGTCACCTCCCGGGCTCGGCGTAAAGTCTCTCGAAAAGAAGGGTTGCCGGAGAGGTCGCCGCGCAGGATCAAGGCGTTGACGAAGAATCCCACAACGCCCTCGACCTCGATCCGATTGCGATTAGCGATTGGTGACCCTACTACGATGTCGTCCTGCCCGGTGTAGCGATGCAAAAGAACCTGAAGCCCCGCAAGCAACGTCATGAAGAGGGTGGCGCCTTCCTCACTGGCCAACCGCTTGAGCCCTGAGACAACCTCGTGACTTATGAAAAAGCGCTCGCCAGCTCCACGAAACATGAGCTCAGGTAGAGGTGCCCGGTCCGCCGGAAATTCGAGTTTGGCAGCTCCATCCAATTGTCTCCGCCAGTAATCGAGCTGCTTCTGGAGGACCGCTCCAGAAAGCCAACTCCGCTGCCAGACCGCAAAGTCCGCGTACTGAAGGCCCAATGGACTAAGAGCTGGCTGCCGCTGCGTCACGGCGGCCTCATACAACTCTGCCAATTCACGACAGATTATCGTGAGGGACCAACCGTCGGTGACGATATGATGCATTCCCACCCACAAGAGATGTCGCGTGCTGTCAAGCCGATAAAGCCGCCAGCGCACCAGTGGTCCTACTGCCAAGTCGTAGGCGCGCTGGCCTTCCCGAGCGGCATCAAGCAGCGCCTCGGCTTCGGCCCTCTCCAAAGATCCTTTTTCGCTAAAATCGATTTCGTCGAGCGACGGTTCCCAGTCCGTGGCTATCTCTTGAACGGGTCCATCGTCTCCCATCGGGAATCTCGTCCGCAACGATTCATGTCGGCGAACCAGCTCCACGATGGCCCAGCGCAAGGCAGAAAGGGACAAAGTTCCCTCGAGTCGCAAGCGCAAGCCCACATGATATCCCGATCTCCCGGGATTCATCTGCTCAACCATCCAGAGACGCTGCTGCGCAAAGGAGAGCGGTAGCGGTTGACCACGAGGAACTGGGCGTAACAGTGGACCGTCCTCTCCATTGAAAACGCGCGACTCGCGAAGAAAATCCAAAATCTCCGCTTTTCGTGCCGTCAACTCTTCGCGAAGCTCAGCGGTCAGAACGCCTGATGGAGCGCTGACGCGCAATCGTCCCTCCTCGTTCGAAACTCGCAGATCCAGTTTCTGCAGCTCGGCAAGAAATTTCCATACTGGCTGCGAAGCCTCCCTGTGCGCCTTTTCCATTATTCGTTCAGAGCGATGATTTGGGGAACTGGAGGTGATCACAAGACTAGATCTTCGTGGTCGACGGCGAGAGGAGCAAAAGAGGTCTTGGCACCGCTGCACCGCGCGCCGTCGATATATTCCGCAAGAGCAGCGACGGTGGCATTCTCAAAGAAGACGCGCAGCGGAATATCCAGACCGGACGCACTTCGCAGCCGGGAAATAACGCGCATGGCCAATAAGGAATGGCCGCCAAGGTCAAAGAAATCCTCATGAACTCCGACGCGTTCCGCGTCGATCACTGCGGACCATGCCTCGGCAACCATCTGCTCTGTCGCGTTACGAGGATGTATCGGTTCAATCGTGTCGTTTTCAAAAGTTGGAGCCGGCAGCGCGCCGCGGTCGATTTTGCCCGTAGAGGTGAGAGGAAGTTTTTTAAGAAGCACAAAGGTGCCCGGCACCATGTAGTCGGGGAGTTTGCTGCGCAGAAACTCTCGCCAGTCTTGAGGAAGATTGCCATTCCGAGGCACGATGTATGCCACTAGCTGGCGTTCTCCCAGGTCGCTTTCGCGCGCCACGACGATGACAGCCTCGACATCAGGATGGCGGCCCAGAGCAACCTCGACCTCACCCGGTTCGATCCGAAAACCACGGATCTTAACCTGATGATCCAACCGCCCGATAAACTCGATGTTTCCGTCGGGCAGATACCTTACGATATCGCCAGTCTTGTAGAGGCGTTCACCCTTCTCGGTTCCGAAAGGATTGGGCACAAACTTTTCTAGCGTCAACTCCGGGCGGTTGAGATAGCCGTGAGCTAAACCAGGGCCACCGAGATAAAGCTCGCCGGGCACGCCGATGGGCACCTGCTTGCCATGCTGGTCCAGCACGTAGGCGGTGGTATTGGAGATCGGGCGGCCGATGGGAATGGTTGCGGCGTCCTTCTCCACGCGAGTCACCGGATAGAAGATGGCAAAGGTAGTGCACTCGGTGGGGCCGTAAACATGAAGCAGTCGACGGGGAGGACCGCCGCTTACCAGCACACGGCGAACGGGTTCAGGATTGACGGCTTCACCGCCAAAAAGCACTTGCTTGACACCCTGAAAGATCCGGTCGTTGACCGTGACGAGTTCGTTGAAGAGAGCGGTGGTGAGAAAGAGGGTGCTAACTTTGTGCCGTTCGAGTTCGGTGACAAAACGCTCGGAATCCAGAGCAACGTCCTGGGGAATGAGCACAACGCTGGCACCGTTGAGCAGGGCACCCCAGATTTCGAAGGTGGCGGCATCAAAGCAGACGTTGGAGAGGTGTGCTATGCGATCCTGCGGCCCCAGCTCCAGATAATTGGTATTGAGCACGAGGCGGATAATTGCGCAGTGCGGCACGGCTACCCCCTTGGGGGTGCCTGTCGATCCCGAAGTGAAAATCACATGGGCCAGATCCGTTGATCTCGCCTCCGAGGCAGCTCCGGTTGAAATCGGCATCCGCGTCCCTTCGATTAACGGCCAGTCCCTGTCCAGGCAGATCACCTTTGCGCCGGTTGGAGGAAGGGCTGCCTGCGCCTCGGCCACCGTCAGAATTACTGGCGCGGCAACTTCATTCAAAAGAAAGGTAAGCCGCTCAGCCGGATAAGCCGGATCCAGCGGCACATAGACTCCGCCAGCTTTGAGAATACCCAGCATCCCAACAATCATTTCCAGAGAACGGTCCACACACAAAGCCACATGAAATCCGCGCTGGATGCCGCAAATTCGCAAATAGGCAGCGAGGTGATCGGCCCGCGAGCTCAGCTCCCGATAGCTCAATGTTTTCTCTCCCAAAATTAGAGCCGTCGCTTGTGGAGATTGCGCAACTTGTGCGTCGAAGAGTTGTTGCAGCGTCACCTCGGGCAGAGGCTGCGCGGTGTCGTTAAAATCCTTGAGTAGTCTTTGCCTCTCCTCGGAAGAAAGCAGGTCCAATCGATTGAGAGGCATATCCGGAGTCGCCACGGCTTGATCGAGCAAGCGCAGCAAGAGCGCTGCGATAGTTTCGGACCTTGCCTGCTCAATTCGCGTCGGGTCGTAGTCCATGCGGAGCCGCAGCCGCTCCCGGGGAACCACCTTCAAGGATAGCGGATAGTGTGTCACGTCCCGTGCCTGAATACCGGCTAGACGCAAACCATCCACCGGTTGGGTCAGCGCAGCGTTGTCCAGCGGATAGTTCTCGAATACCATGATCGTGTCGAAAAGCTCTCCGCATTTCGTTTGCTGCTTGATCTCCGCAAGGCTCACGTGCTGGAAGGGTAAAAGTCGTGCCTGGCTCTCCTGAATGCCAGTAAGCAGCGTTGCCAGAGATGCCTCGGAATCCAGCCGTACGCGCAAAGGCAGGGTATTGATTAAAAGTCCGAGCATTTGCTCTACGCCCGGTAGCTCCGCTGGCCGACCGGATACCGTCACTCCGAAAACCACATCGTCGCGGCCGGTGAGCCGGCCGAGAAGCAATGCCCACAGCCCCTGCATGATTGTATTCACGGTGAGGCCTCGCTCTCGCGCCAGTCTCTGCAATGCATGGCAAAGATGCTCTGGCAGTTCGCTCTGCAAGAATTGGGGGGCAGTGGATGAGGCGTCTCGGTGCGAGGGAGACGCGAGGAGCGTCGGACCATCGAGATCGGCCAAGTAGTCCCGCCACGATGCCAAGGCCGCTTCGCTATCCTGTTTGGCAAGCCAGGCCAAATACTCCGAATATGGACGCACTCGCGGCAATGCCGCCGGACTTCCATCGTCGCGATATAGCGCAAAGAACTCGCCGAGAAGGACCGGAAACGACCATCCGTCCAGCAGCAGGTGATGGTTGGTGAAGACCAATACGTGTTTCTTCGGACCAACACGCAGCAAGGTAAAGCGCAGAAGTGGCGCCTCTGAAGGCTCGAAGCGTTGCGCCAACTCGGCAGCGAGCAATTCCATCCTGCGCGTTTCTTGCCTCTCGCCATCCAGCGCCGAGAGGTCCTCCTCTTGCCACGGCACCTCGACATCACGAACGATCACCTGCACAGGGCGCTGGAGCCCCTCATTACGAAAAGCCGACCGCAGATTCGCGTGCCGGAGGATTAGCGCGTTGAGAGCACGCTTTAGGCGCGCCACGTCCTGCAAACCCTCAAACTCCATGCAAATCTGCACGCTGTAGGGATCCACTACGCTCCGATCAAAGAGCGCGTGAAAGAGTAGACCCTCTTGCAGGGGTGACAGGGGGAGGATCTCTTCCAGATCCGGATAGGCCACCTCCAATTGTTCCACTTGTTCGGCTGAGACGACTACCAGCGGGAAGTCTGAGGGAGTGTGTCCGCCTGCACCGGGCTGTTGGATATGGCGAATCAAGGCCTCAAGCGCTCGCCGCCATCCCTCGGCCAGCGATCGAACCTCAGATTCGGCCAACAGCGCACTTGCCCACCTCCAGGTCGCGGAAAGGCAAGGTCCATCCGCAGTGTCCAGCGCCAAAGCATTGATATTGATTAAATGACTCAGAGGCGTCGTCGGATCCGCTCCGCCATCGATGCCGCCTCCCTGAGCTAATGACCACTCTTTGGACTCCTCGATGGTAAAGCGTCCCAGATAGTTGAAGCCGATCTGCGGTTCGCACCGTCCAGCTAGGCGCGTCCTTGACTCAGGATTCAGATAACGCAGCAGGCCGTAACCCAAGCCTTGGCCGGGCACCGCTCGCAACTGCTCTTTGATCCGCTTGATCGCGCGACCCATAGACGGGCCGCCAGCCATTGCTTCATCGATATCCATTAGGCCAGGGTCCAAACCCACCGGAAACAGGCTGGTGAACCAGCCGACAGTGCGCGAGAGGTCGATGCCACCGGCCATGGGTTCGCGCCCATGTCCTTCAACGTCGACAAGTATTGGCCCATCGTTTCCGTGTCCGCGTGCATTCCGCCACTCGGCTATGGCCACTGCGAGCGCTCCCAAGAGCACGTCGTTAACCTTTGCATGAAAAGCCGCTGCTACTTCGGTCAGAAGCGCGGAGGTTATATTCGCCGGCAGTTCAATCCGCAAGAGCCCGGCGCTTGAAAGCGTATCGCGAATGGGGTCGAGAACAACGCCCGAAACAAGCGCCTTGTCACCCTCGAGAATGGCTTCCCAAGTCCGAAGCTCCGCCAGCACCGCCGGAGTCCGAGCCACTTCGGCCAAATGCTGTGTCCATAGCCTAAAGGGTGTGCCCACCGGCTCAATCTGCGGAATCTCGCCGCGGACTAACGATCTCCAAGCCGTCGCCAAATCCGAAACCAGAATTCGCCATGAGACCCCATCCACTGCTAGGTGATGGATAATCAAGGACAGCATCCCAGGCTCGGCACCGCGGAACCAAACGGCTTGGATCATCCGGCCAGCCTGTGGGTCAAGCCGGCTTTCGGCCTCCCGCACTGCCGTCTGAGTGCTCTCCTCTCTCGCTGGCTTCTCGAGCCCGGCAAGGTTTACCTGGCTAAGACAGGCCTCGGCTTGGACGGCACCTCGTGGGGCGATCTGGAGCTCCCAATCACCCTCGGTATTGCGCTCCAGTTGCAAGCGTAGCATGTCATGGCCATCAATGATCGTCTGGAGCAGCGTTGCCAGGTTCTGCTCAGTCAGCTCTGCTGGCACTTCTAACAGGACCGACTGGCAGAAGCGCTCGATGGGCCCTCCCCGCTCCTGCAACCAGCGCATGATCGGCGTCGCAACTATCTTGCCGATTGCGTCTGCCGCGTGGAACTGAGATCCATCATTCAACTTCGGGATCCTTGCCGCAGCCGCTAAGGCCTCCACCGTTCGCAGCTCAAAAACCTCGCGGGGCGTGAGCTCAAGTCCCCGACGGCGAACCCTGCTTACGAGCGCGATCGAAAGGATACTGTCGCCTCCAAGTGCAAAGAAATTGTCATTGATGCCCACCCGCTCCAGCCCGAGCAGCTCGGCATAAATCCCGCACAAAATCTCCTCTCGCGAGGTCCGAGGCGCGCGGTAGCCTTCGGTCTGCCGTTGCCGGGAAGGAGCCGGCAGCGCTCGGCGATCGATCTTGCCATTGGGCGTTAAGGGCAGCTTGTCAAGAATGACAAAAGCTGAAGGCACCATGTAGTCGGGCAGCTTCTGCTTTACAAAGGCGCTCAGCTCTTCGGTGATCCTACCCGTGTTCTGCCCATCGGCCAAAACCACGTATGATACCAGTTGCTTGTCCTTCTCGGCCCGGCCGCTCTCGCGCACGCACACCACGGCCTGCCGCACCCCGGGGTGGCCGGCAAGAACAGTCTCGATCTCGCCCGGCTCGATGCGGAAGCCCCGGATCTTCACCTGGTCGTCGCCCCGGCCAAGGAACTCGATGTTGCCATCGGAAAGGAACCGGCCCAGGTCGCCCGTGCGGTAAAGCCTTTCGCCGGTGGCAAAGGGCGAGGGAATAAAACGCTCGGCCGTCAGCTCCAGCCGGTTGAGATACCCCTTGGCCACTCCCGCTCCGCCTATGCAAATCTCGCCAGCCACCCCGACGGGCACCGCATTAAGATGGCGATCCAAAATATACACCTGTGTATTGGCGATCGGTCGGCCAATGGGAATCCTGCCCTCCCAACTCCGCTGCCCGGACCACACCTCATACCAGGTAGCAAAGGTGGTCGTCTCGGTAGGCCCATAGACATGCAGAAGTCGTTGCGGCGGGCCATCACCTTCCATGACCTTTTTCACTGCCCCCGCATCGCACTCCTCTCCTCCGAAGAGCACATTGCGTAGCTTGCTGAATATGTCCGCCCGCTCATGCACTAGCTCGTTGAAAAGCGCCGTGGTTACAAACAGCGTCGTCACCCCATGCCGGGAAAGCTCCCCGGAAAAGCTCTCCGCGGACAATACATCTTCCCGCTGGATGCCCACCAGTCGGCTCCCGTTCAACAGCGCTCCCCAGATCTCAAAGGTGGCCGCATCGAAACAGCAGTTCGCTATCTGCGCCACCACGTCCCCGCTCCCAAGCCGCACGTAGTCGCTATTGATGACAAGCCGGTTGACTGCCCGGTGTGGCACCATTACCCCCTTGGGCATCCCTGTCGATCCAGAGGTGTACATCACATAGGCTACCTCCTCAGGCCCTGCCATATACGCGTCTTGCTTAGCTCTGCTGCCGCCAAGCCTCCTTATCGACTCCCAATCCCCATCCAGGCACACGCTTCGAACCGGCCTGCCGGAAAACCGCCAGGTCAGCCCTTGGCTGGTCAGCACAACCCCGGCCCCGCTGTCCTCCAGCATCAAGGCGATCCTTTCTTCGGGATATCTTGGATCAATGGGCACATAGGCCCCACCCGCCTTCAGTATCCCCAAAAGCCCAACGACCATCTCTATCGATGGCTCCAGACAGACCGCTACTCGTTCTCCTGGCCCTACCCCCAAGCTGCTCAGAAAGCCGGCAAGCTGCCCGGAGCGGACCTTTAATTCCTCGTAGCTCAGCTCTTGCTCTCCGAAAACCACCGCCACCGCTTGCGGATGGCGCCTCGCCTGCTCTTCAAACACTTGGTGAATTGCGCGATTTTTCGGATAGTCTCGCCTCGTCGTATTCCATTCGATAACAATCCGCTCCCGCTCGACCTCCGGCAGCAGCGGCACAAGACTCACCGCCCGCTCAGGCTCTGCCAACATCCCCTCCAGCAGCGCCACATAGTGGCGCACCATCCCTGCGATGGTCGCCTCCTCGAAAAGATCCCGACTGTAAACCAATGAACCGCTCCAGCCGTCCCCCTGCGCGCCCAAGTGCAGCTCAAGGTCGAATCGGCTCGCTGCCGATGGCAATAGCTGCCGGGATACCTCCAAGCCAGGCAACTCGAGCGCCTCGCGAGGCGCATTCTGCAGGGCGAACATCACCTGAAAGAGAGGATGCCGGCTCATGTCCCTTTCCGGGTTGAGCTCCTCAACAAGCTTCTCAAAGGGTAAGTCCTGGTGCTGATAGGCATCCAGTGCCGCCCGACGCACGCGACTCACGAGCGCCCGGAACGACGGCTCACTAGCCAGATCCGCCCGCATCACGAGGCTGTTGACAAAGAATCCGATCAACCCCTCAAGCTCTACGCTCCCTCGGTTGGCCACCGGCGTCCCCACCATGAAATCCCCCTGCCCGCTATAGCGATGAAGCAAACCCTCAAACGCCGCCAAAAGGCTCATAAAGGGCGTCACCTCCTCACGACGGTTGAACTCGGCAAGCCGTCCGCGATAATTCCACTCCCAGCGTGAAGTCGCAGCGCCCTCCCGAATAGCTCGGCCTTGGCGGTCGCGGCCGATCCGCCGGCAATTCCAAGATCGCCGCACCAGCTAGCTGGCCTCTCCAATACTCCAGCAGGCCCTCCAGCACCTCGCCCTGCATCCAGTTCCGCTGCCAGAGCGCATAGTCGGCATACTGAACCGGAAGAGGCTCGAGCGGATTGTTGCCGGCTTTGCGGAAGGCTTTATACGCAAGCCACAGATCTCGATGGAACACCGCGATCGACCACCCATCCGAACTGACGTGGTGACAGCTCCAAACAAGAATGTGGTCGAACGCTCCCAACCTGAGAAGTCGCACGCGCAGCAGCGGACCTTGCCTGAGGTCAAAGGGCTCCTCAGCTTCACGCCGCAGTGCGGACTCGATGGCTTCCTGCCGGTCGCCGTCGCCCAAAGTGCTCAAGTCTTGCACGCGTAAAGGGATTAGTATTTTCGGCTCGATAACCTGAAAAGGTTCGCCCTCATGTTCGTCGAAGCGTGTGCGCAGAATCTCATGGCACCCGATCAAAGCGCTCATAGCATGCTCGAGGGCACTAACGTCCAGCTCACCTCGAAGCCGCAGCGCCGCTCGGCATGTTGTATTCGCAGCCAGAGTTCTCGAGCTGGTTAAGAAACCAAAGACGCTGCTGGGCGAATGACAGGGGCAGCCGTTCGGGGCGTTCTTGGCGCACCAGCGGCGGGCCCGCCTTTCGTGCCTCAGCCAAACGAGTGACCAATTGAGCCACTGTCGGCGCTTCAAAGATTGCCCGCACTGGAAACTCCAGTGCCAAAGCCCTTCGCACCCGGCTGACAACCTGCATGGCAAGCAACGAGTGTCCTCCAAGTGCAAAGAAATTGTCATTGATGCCCACCCGCTCCAGCCCGAGCAGCTCGGCATAAATCCCGCACAAAATCTCTTCTTGCGGGGTCCGAGGCGCGCGGTAGCCTTCGGCCTGCCGTTGCCGGGAAGGAGCCGGCAGCGCTCGGCGATCGATCTTGCCATTGGGCGTTAAGGGCAGCTTGTCAAGGATGACAAAAGCTGAAGGCACCATGTAGTCGGGCAGCTTCTCTTTTACAAAGGCGCTCAGCTCCTCGGTGATCCTGCCCGTGTTCTGCCCATCGGCCAAAACCACGTATGATACCAGTTGCTTGTCCTTCTCGGCCCGGCCGCTTTCGCGCACGCACACCAAGGCCTGCCGCACCCCGGGGTGGCCGGCAAGAAGAGCCTCGATCTCGCCAGGCTCGATGCGGAAGCCCCGGATCTTGACTTGTTGGTCGACCCGCCCAAGAAACTCGATGTTGCCATCGGGCAGAAAACGCCCCGGTCTCCCGTGCGATAAAGCCTCCCGCCGTGCACAAAGGGCGAAGCAATAAAACGCTCGGCCGTCAGTTCCGTCGTGCAGATATCCGTGGGCCACACCCTCGCCCCCAATCCAAATCTCGCCTGCCACCCCAATGGGAACCGCTTCCAGGTGCTCGTCCAAAATGTAAACCTGGGTGTTGCCAATAGGCCGCCCAACCGGAACCCTCCAGGGGTAGTTCTCCGGGGGGCCCTTAATCTCAAACCAGGTGGCAAAGGTGGTCGTCTCGGTCGGCCCATACATGTGTAAGAGTCGTTGCGGAGGAGCGCTACTGCAGCACGCGCCGCACCGCCCCCACATCGCACTCCTCCCCGCCAAAGAGCACCGTGCGTATCGACCCGAAAATCCCTGCCCGCTCATGCACCACCTCGTTGAAGAGCGCCGTGGTCACAAAGAGCGTCGTCACTCCCTGGCTCTCCAGCTGCGCGGCAAACCTCTGCGTCGACAAGATATCCTCCCGCCCAAAACCCACTAAGCGACACCCATTGAGCAACGCTCCCCATATCTCAAACACCGCCGCATCAAAACAGCAGTGGGAAATTTGCGCCACCACGTCCTCCGACCCGAGCTCCACATAGTCGCTCTTGACCACCAGATTGATCACCGCCCGGTGCGGCACGCACACCCCCTTCGGCTTGCCCGTCGAGCCGGAAGTAAAGATCACATAGGCCTCGTCCTCTCCGCTGAGCCCTTCTACCGGCGGCTTTCGCTCACTCCCGGCCATCGGAAAGCTCTGCCAGATCTCCTCTAACTTCAGTGTCCGGATCTCCGCGCTCACATCAACGGAACCTCCTGTTAGCAGCACCGCTGCTTCCGCCTCCCCGAGCATCAGCTTCACCCTCTCCTCCGGATACTCAGGATCGATCGGCACATAGGCCGCTCCCGCCTTCAAGATCCCCAGTAGTCCCACCACCATCGCCACCGAGCCCTCCAGACAAAGGCCTACCCTGCATCCTCGTGTCACTCCTACCTCGCGCAAACATTCCGCCACCGACTCCGAGCGCAAATCCAACTCCTCGTAGCTGAGCTCCCGCCCTCCAAAACTTACCGCCACTACTTGGCCCCGCAGCCGCGCCTGCTCGCGGAAAACATCATGAATGCAGCCTTCACGCCGATACTCCCTTTGCGTCGTATTCCAATCCTCTAAAATCCGGTCCCGCTCAGCTTCAGCTAGCATTGGGAGACGGGATATCGGGCGCAGCGGATCTTCGGTGATCGCTTCGAGCAGGATCCTGTAACTCTCCAGCAAGCGTACCGGCGTCGAATGCTCGAAGAGATCGGTACTGTACTCGACGGTGGTTACTAACCCGCCTCCGGTCTCCACGATGACGAGACTCAAATCAAACTTTGAGGTTCCGTTGTCGATTCGCAACAATTCGACCTCGACGTCTGGGGCATGCACTGTGAGCGACGGCAGATTTTGAAAGCTAAAGCTGACATCAAAGAACGGATTGCGGTTTAGTTGCCGCTCCGGCCTAAGTTCCTCGACCAGTTTTTCGAAGGGAACCTCCTGCGAGTCATAGGCATTCAGCGTCACTTCGCGAATTTTGGCCAGAAGGTGCACAAACGAGGGGTCCCCCGAGAGATCGGTGCGCAGCGCCATTGTATTGGCGAAAAAACCGATCAGGCTCTCGAACTCACTGCGTTCGCGGTTGGCGATAGGCGATCCGACAATCACGTCAGTTTCACCGGAATAACGCGACAAGAGCACTTTGAATGCCCCCAATAAGACCATGAACAGCGTGGCCCCTTCCCGGCGAGCCAGCTGCTGCAAAGACTCCGTTAGTTCCGCCGGGAAACGGGAGAATACGCGTGCCCCCTGGAAAGTGGGATCGCCAGGACGCGGCTTATCCAGCGGGATTAGTTGCGCGCTGGCAACTCCCTCCAAACGCTCCCTCCAAATCTGAACCTGCCGTTGCAGCTTCGCGCCCGCAAGTTCCTGCCGTTGCCACACGGCGTAATCGGCATATTGAACGGGAAGCGGGGGCGAGGGAGAGGTGTCGCCGCGCGAGAAGCGTTCATAGCCGGAAAACAATTCACGAACGAGCACACCGATGGACCACCCGTCGCAAATGATATGGTGCAGGACCATTACAAAGATGTGCTCGTGCTCGGAACAACGAAGAAGCTTGGCGCGCCACAACGGTCCGTGGACCAAATTGAGCGGGCGCCGTGCCTCATGGACGGCCTCTTCCCGCGCAGCTTCCATGCGCGCCGATGGCGGAATATTGTCGAAGCTTATCGTCGACAACTTCGTCGGTCGAAATGAAGTCTCATACTGCGCCGGATCACCATCGTGCATTTCGAACTTGGCACGGAGCAGATCATGACGCAGCAGGATCTGATTTAAGCTCCATTCCAAGGCTTCCCTGTTTAGGGAGCCAACAAATCGAACCGCAATCGGCGAGTTGTAAGCCACGTTTTCCGGATAGAGTTGATCCAGAAACCAAACGCCCCGCTGCGTATAGGAAAGAGGCGCGGGAACATGTCGATCTCGCACAGGAACTCGCCCCCGCTCGAGAGCAGGACGTCCGGATGCTGAAAGGCGAGCAGCAAGCAACGCCCTTTTCTCGGGCGGAAGTGAAGCGATTCGAGCAGCGATTTCACTCATGCGAGGATCAAAAGCGAGCAGACGCGAGCGACTTTGGGCAAGCGGCGACCCTGATCAGATCGGCCAACTCCGCAAGATATTTTAGAAAGTCCAAGATCTCCGCCTTGCGTGCGGCCAACTCATCGCGAAGCTCAGCGTCAAAACGCCTGGCGGAGCGCTGACGCGAGCGTCCCCCCTCATCCGAGACTCGCAGATCAAGTTTCCGCAGGCGGCAAGAAATCTCCATACCGGCTGCGAGGCCTCTCTTTGCGCCTTTTCCATTATCCGTTCGGAGTCATGATTTGAAGAACCGGAGGTGATCACAAGACCAGCTCTTCGTGATCGATGGCCCGAGGAGCAAAAGGCGTCTTGGCGCCAGTGCACCGAGCGCTGTCGATATATTCAGCAAGTGCGGCTACGGTGGCATTCTCAAAGAAGACGCGCAGCGGAATATCCAGGCCGAAACACTTCGCAGGCGGGAAATAACTCGCATGGCCAATAAGGAGTGTCCGCCAAGCTGAAAAAAATTTTCATAGACTCCGATGCTTTCGCAATCGATGAGTGCGGACCAGGCTTGGGCGACCATTTTCTCGGTCTCGTTCCGTGGGGCGACAAGGCCAGGCCTTCGGTAGTCCAAAACCGGTGCAGGAAGAGCGTGCCGGTCGATCTTGCCTGTCGGAGACAAAGGAAACTTTTCGAGGATGACAAACGCCGAGGGCACCATGTAGTCGGGAAGCTTCTCTTTGAGGAAAGCACTCAGCCTTTCATTAAGTCCTGTAAAGCCGCCGCCATCGGCGGGAACAACATAAGCCACCAATCGACGCGTCTTCACGGCTCCCTCATCCTCTCGAACACAGACAACCGCCTGTCGGACTGCGGGGTGGGCGTTAAGCGCAGCCTCGACCTCCCCCAACTCGATGCGAAACCCTCGGATCTTCACTTGATGATCCATCCGGCCAAGAAATACGATGTTCCCGTCCGGGAGAAATCGGCCCAAGTCCCCGGTGCGAAACAGTCTTTCACCTGGAACGAACGGCGAGTCGATGAAACGCTCTGCAGTCAATTCGGGGCGTCGCAGATAGCTGTGGGCCACCCCGTCTCCGCCAATCCAGATTTCTCCAGTCACTCCAATTGGCGCCGGCTCGCGATGAGAGTCCAAGATATAGACTTGGGTGTTCGCGATCGGCCGACCAATCGGGATTCTGTCGGCACAGGTCCTATCGGCGGCAGTAAGGAGGTAGGTGGTCGCGAACGTGGTCGCCTCCGTAGGTCCGTAAACGTTCAGTAACCGCTGCGGCGGTCCGCTGATCAACACCTTCCTGACGGCTTCAGAATCGCATTCTTCCCCTCCAAAGAGCACGTTGCGCAAGTTGCGCAGGAGAGCCGGCCGCTCGTGTGCCAGGGCATTAAAGACCGCCGTGGTGAGAAGAAGAGTTGTAACGCCGTGCCGAGTCAACTCGGCAGAGAAGCGCTCGGGCGACAAAACGTCGTCCTGCGAAATCCCCACAAGTCTGCCGCCGTTCAACAGAGCGCCCCAGATTTCAAAAGTCGCCGCATCAAAGCAACAATTCGAAACCTGCGCGATCACCTCCTGCGGGCCGAGTTGGACGTAGTCGCAGTTCACGACCAGTCGAGTCACGCCACGATGGGGAACACAGACCCCTTTGGGTGTGCCTGTCGATCCCGATGTAAAGAGCACGTAGGCGATCGCATCCGGACTGACCAGCTCCAAGGACTTTTCAGTCGGCGATGGGACACTTTCCCAATCCGCATCCAGACAGATCGCCCGAAGACCTGTATTCCGAAACTGCGATTCGAGCGTTTTCTGAGTCAGAATAACCCGCGCCTCGACATCCGCGACGATAAAGGCCATCCGCTGGTGAGGATAGTTGGGATCGATGGGGACATACGCCGCCCCGGCCTTCAAAATTCCCAAAAGTCCGACGATCATTTCCGTGGACGGCTCGAGGCAGAACGCCACCTTCGAGCCAACGCGCACGCCAAGGCTCTTCAAATGGTGTGCAAGGCGGCTGGATTGATCGTCCAGCTCACCGTAAAGCACCTCCTGCTTTCCATACACCGCCGCCACGGCGTGCGGAGTGCACTTGGCTTGCTCCTGAAACAACTCGTGGATGCAGCGATCGCGGGGATAGTCCACTCTCGTTGCATTCCACTCTCTGGCAATCTGCGCCCGCTCCGTTTCCGTCAGGAGCTCATATTGCGAAATTTTTCGCCGCGGATTCTCTGCCACGCCCTCCAGCAAATTGACGTAGTGCCGAAGCAGGCGCTCCGCCGTGGACGCATCAAAGAGATCGGTGCTGTATTCGAAGGTTGTGGCGAATCCCCCTTGGCTCTCCATCATCACAACGCTGAGATCAAATTTGGAAGTCCCGTTGTCGATGCGCAGCAATTCGAGGCCGACGTCGTGGATATTGACCGAGGGCATCGGAAAATTTTGCAGGCTAAAGCTGATATCGAAAAACGGATTGCGGTTAAGTTGTCGCTCCGGCTTAAGCTCCTCCACGAGTTTCTCGAAAGGAATTTCCCGGGAATCATACGCGCTCAAGGTGACTTCCTTGACCCTCGCGAGCAACTCGACGAATGTCGGGTCGCCGGAAAGGTCTGTCCGCAGCGCCAAAGTATTCGCGAAGAATCCGATCAGGCCCTCATACTCGCGGCGCTCTCGATTGGCGATCGGAGATCCCACCACTATGTCGCTTTGGCCGCTATATCGAGCCAGCAGCACTTTAAACGCCCCCAGAAACACCATGAAGGGGGTCGCGCGCTCTGCATGAGCAAGGCGCCGGAGAGGTTCCACCAATTCGGGCCGCAGATGGGTTACGACCCTGGCCCCCCGAAAGCTCGACTCCGCCGGGCGCGGTCTGTCCGAGGGGATTTGCACGGCCTCAGTGAAACCGGCAAGACGTTTGCGCCACGTTTCCACCTGGCGCCCAAAATTCGGGTTGGCAAGCTGCTGCGGCTGAGCGGCGGCAAAGTGCGCATACTGGATGGTCGGTCGAGGCAAAGGCGCACTGTGCCCACTTACGAATGCCTCATAACCCGTCACCAGTTCGCGGATCAGAACGCCGATCGACCAACCGTCGCAAATGATGTGATGCAAAATCACCACAAAAATATGCTCTCGTTCGGAGCAGGTGAGGAGCTGCACCCGCCAGGGCGATCCGCTCGCCAGATCGATCGCTTGTTGCGCCTCGCGGACGGCTTGCCGGCACGCCGCTTCCATCCGCTCGGATTCTGGAAGATCAAAGAAATCCACCTTGCGCAGAGTGCCTGGGCGAAACGAGGTCGCGTATTGCACAGGCTCGCCGTTGCGCATCTCGAAAACAGTGCGCAGAAGATCGTGGCGCCGCACAACCTGGTTCCAACTCCATTCCAAGGCCTCTGCGTTGAATCGCCCGGAAAACCGGAGAGCCATCGGTGAGTTGTAGGCCACGTTGCCTGGATAGAGTTGATCCAAAAACCAGACGCCCCGTTGAGTATAGGCGAGGGGCGCCATCAGCCTCTCCGCCGCGGATTGGTCCCTTCCCAGAGGGCGATTCTCGCGCTCGACTCTGGCCAGTCGCGCGGCGAGCAGCGCCCGCTTCTCCGGCGGAAGAGAAGCGATCCTCCCAGCGAGGTCACTCATGGCGAGGAGACCACGCGCGGACTATCCGACACGCTACGCGATTGATCCATACCGGCTGTGAAGCCTCTCTTTGCGCCTTTTCCATTATCCGTTCGGAGCCATGATTCGAGGAACTAGAGGTGATCACAGGACCAGCTCTTCGTGATCGACGGCCAGAGGAGCCAAAGGTGTCTTGGCGCCACTGCACCGCGCGCCGTCGATATATTCAGCAAGTGCAGCTACGGTGGCATTCTCAAAGAAGACGCGCAGCGGAATATCCAGACCGGAAGCACTTCGCAGCCGGGAAATAACGCGCATGGCCAACAATGAGTGCCCGCCAAGTTCGAAGAAGGTGTCGGCGATTCCCACGCGCTCCAGGCCGAGAAGATCCGCAAAAATCTCGCATAAAATCCCCTCTTCCGGTGTCCTTGGTGGACGGTAACAATCCGCGGCGTGCTCTGGCGCGGGAAGGGCGCTGCGATCCAACTTGCCGTTGGCATTTAACGGGAGCGTCTCCAACAACACAAAAGCAGAGGGAACCATGTAGTCCGGCAGCCTCCGCTGAAGGAAGGTCCGCAGATTGGCCGTCGACAATGAGGAGGCGCCGAGATCCGGCAACGACGGGATGTGCGCAGTCTCTCGTGATTCTCTAAGTATTCTTCGCTCCGACGATGGTCGGATCGCGTAAACATAGTAGAGTTGCGTGTTTTCAAGCAGAACGTCTTGATCTATGGAAAGATCATAGCCATGTCCCTTAAGAAGGATGGTAATCGCTTGTAAGTTATCCTTGGTGTCAGTCTCTAAGACGATCTGCTTGATCTTTGCCCAATCGGCTTCCTCGATGCCGCTGAGAACATCCAGCTCGCTCTTCTCCACGTTGATCTTGAGAAGATCTATGCTTTCAAGGCCCTCCTCCTGGATAATCTCGGAGAGAGCCCGCAGTGGTGCCTCAAATGTCCGGGACGAAAGTCGCAGGTCGAGGAGATCGTCACTGTCCGCGATCAGATCGGCCATTTCAGCAGCGCCCGCCTTCTGCTGGTTCGCCATATAAGTTTTTACCAGTTCTTTCTCGGCTAAGGGATCGGCATAGAAACCGGAAAAAAGGGAAAATCCGGGGAAGAAGGTGAGCGTGGCAGTCTTCGATTTGTTGGATAGCCCGCAGGGAAAAATCTTTGCGTTGGGCGCGTAGAGGGAGGCGTTGGCCGTTAAGATTTCACATGCGGAGGGATTCGGTTCGAACGCGTAGATTTTCGGCTGCCGGCAAATCTGATTGGCAAACAGCGTGAACAACCCGATGTTGGCGCCCACGTCAAAGACACAGTCTCCGTCTTTGAGCGTGATTCCATGCCTCAAGTATGCTTGGCGCTTAAAGATCTCGTCGTAGAGATAGTCGGTCTCATGCCTGTTGAGATGAGACACGGCCATGCCATTCGGGAGGACGTAACGTCGCTTGGCATCAATCATTCGGCCCGGTTCTTTAGGAACGACATAGGCCACGAGGCGGTTCTCACCAAACTGATCCCTTGCCGCGAGGGCCGCGACTTGCATGATCCCGGGATGCTGCTCCAAGGCGGCCTCGATTTCGCGCGGTTCGACTCTGAACCCGCGAACCTTGACTTGATCATCAACGCGACCCAAAAACTCGATATTGCCGTCAGGCAAGTAACGGGCTAGATCCCCGCTCTTGTAGAGACGCGCTCCGGCCTCCTGGCTAAACGGATTAGGAATAAATCTTTCGGCGGTGAGCTCCGGATGATTGAGGTAACCTCGGGCCAGGCAAAGTCCGCCAATATGCAGTTCACCCGCCACACCCACGGGAACGGGCTTGAGATGCTTATCCAGCAGGTAAATCTTGGTGTTGAAAACAGGACGTCCCAAGGGGAGATTTTTCAGTTCTGTGAAGACCGCACTAGCCTCTACTCGGTAGGTCAGAACTCCCACGGTGGCCTCGGTTGGACCATAGTGGTTCATAACGACACACCCGGGATTGAGCGACCGGAGACTCTCTATCCAGTCGAGCCGGGAAGCTTCACCGCCGAGAATGAGAAGCTTGCGCGGCAGCACTTGCGCCGAGCGCGTGCCATTTTGCAAGGCGGCGAGGTGCGAGGGAACAATCTTTAGACAGTCAATGGCGTGCTGGCTGAAGTAATCGTCCAAAGCGTCTGCATCGCCACTCCTCTCTTCCGAGATCACGTGAAGAGCTCCCCCGCCACACAGCGAGGTAAAGACAACCGTGTTCCCCAAATCGGCTGCGATGGTTGAGACTGTTGCAAAGCTTGCGTTACGCGGCAGTTTCAACAGTTCCAAGATGCCATGGAGGTAGTTTGTTACCTGGCGATGTTCGACGGCGACTCCCTTGGGTTGCCCCGTGGATCCCGACGTATACACCACATAGACCAGGTTCATAGGCTTGGTCGCACGATGGGGGTTTCCCGCGCTCTCCCGCGCGATGGCGTGCCAATCCCGATCTACTACAATAACCGATGCTGGGGTCTCGATGACTTTCGATACCGTCCGCTCCTGAGCAATGAGCAGCGAAACCTTGGCGTCCTCCAACATAAACGCCAGGCGAGCGGCTGGATAGCTGGGGTCCAGGGGCACATAGGCGCCTCCGGCTTTAAGAATGCCTAGCATTGCTACGATCATTTCCAGAGAGCGCTCCACCATAACGCCCACCAGCACCTCCGGCCCTACTCCTAATCTTTGTAGGTAATGCGCGAGTTGATTGGCCCGACGGTTGAGCTCCTGGTAGCTCAGCTGCTGATCCTCGAACACCACCGAGACGGCTTCAGGCGTCTGTTCCACCTGGGCCTCAAACAATTCCTGGATGCACTGATCTCTCGGAAAATCCCTGTCCGTGTCATTCCACTCAACTACGATTCGATTTCGCTCGGAAGGCGTTATCAACGGCAATTGCGAAATCTTCCTCCGAGGTTCTTCGGCAATCGCCTCGAGCAAGACTTTATAACTTTCCAGCAGGCGCACTGGCGTCGAAGCATCGAAGAGATCGGTGCTATACTCGACAGTTGTTATGAGCCGGTCACCCGCTTCCACCACGACAACGCTCAAATCAAATTTCGAGGTTCCATTGTCGATTCGCAGCAACTCGACATCGAGGTCTGGAGCATCGACGTCGAGCAGCGGAAGATTTTGAAAGCTAAAGCTGAGGTCGAAGAACGGATTGCGGTTTAATTGCCGCTCCGGCCTAAGCTCCTCGACCAGTTTTTCGAAAGGAACTTCCTGGGAATCATACGCACTCAGCGTCACTTCGCGAACTTTGACCAGAAGTTGCACGAACGAGGGATCGCCCGAAAGATCGGTTCGAAGCGCCATCGTGTTGGCAAAAAATCCGATGAGGCTCTCAAGCTCACTGCGTTCACGGTTAGCGATCGGCGATCCGACGATCACATCAGTCTCACCAGAATAACGCGACAACAGGACCTTGAACGCCGCTAACAATACCATGAACAGAGTTGCCCCTTCCCTGCGGGCCAGCTGCTGCAAAGACTCTGTCAGTTCCGGTGGGAGGTGAGTGAACACGCGTGCACCCCGGAAAGTCGGCTCCGCGGGGCGTCGCTTATCCAGCGGGATCAGTTGAGCGGCGCCGACCCCCTCCAAACGCTTTCTCCAGACCTCCACCTGGCGCCGCAGCGTTGCACCGGCAAGCTCCTGCCGCTGCCAGGCAGCATAGTCGCCATATTGGATCGGAAGCGGGGGCGACGGAGAAGTGTCACCGCGCAAAAATCGCTCGTAGCCCGAGAACAATTCTCGGACCAGCACGCCAATCGACCAGCCGTCGCAGATGATGTGATGCAGGACCATCACAAAGATGTGCTCGCGCTCGGAGCAACGAAGAAGCTTGGCACGCCACAACGGCCCCTTGGTAAGATTCAGAGGATGGCGTGCCTCGCGGACTGCTTCGGAGCGCGCCGTTTTCAGGCGCTGGGATTCAGGGAGTCGTTCCAAACTGATCGTCGACAATTTCGTTGGTCGGAATGGGGCTTCATATTGAACCGGATCGCCATTGCGCTGTTCAAACCTGGCGCGGAGTAACTCATGCCGGCGAAGAATCTCATTTAAGCTCCTTTCCAAGGCGTTGGTATCCAGTCGACCAAGAAAGCGAACTGCAATCGGTGCGTTGTAGGCCACATTCTCGGGATAAAGTTGATCCAGAAACCAAACGCCTCGCTGCGTGTAGGATAGTGGAGCGGGAACACTTCGATCTCGAGAAGGGATTCGCCCGCGGCCAGTAGTCGGACGCCCGAAAGCCGACAGGCGAGCAGCCAGCAATGCCCTCTTTTCAGGCGAAAGCGAGGTAATCCTAGCAGCGATGTCACTCATTCGAGGATCAAAGGCGAGCCGGCACCGCTGGCTTGGGACGGCCGGCGGCCCTAAGTAGATCGGCCAGGCCCGCGAGGTGCTTCAAACCATCCATGGTCGTGTCGTAATCGATACCGAAATCGATCAGACAGGCAATTTCATCAACGCCGATCGCGGCAAACTTCTCAACCGTGCTCAGGCAGGATTCGGCAGTTCCAAAAAGCGAACCGTGTTCGTAGAAGCGATCAAAGGCGAGCGATAAAAGAGTCTCTTCTTCGGAAGACGAAAGTGGTCGACCTGTCGACGACAGAAAATCGAGATGGGACTTGAGATACTCTCGAAATGGTCCACTCACAATTCGTCGCACTTCATCGGCGTTCGAACCGACAAACGCATGCAGCATTAGAGTGACCTTTCCAGCGGCTGGATCGTGGCCATGCTCGGACCGCGCCTGCCGGTAAGCGGCAATTTTTTCCGCCATTTCCTCCGCGTTGATTCGAAGGACCGCGGTCAACACATTGGCTCCGATGCGGCCAGCCTGGATGAACGTCTCGGTTGACCGCGTCGCAGTCAACCATACCGGCAGTTCCGGCTGGATCGGCCTTGGAAAAAGCACTCGCTCGGCCTGCTCACCGGTCCCGGTTTTTCCTCGGACCGGCTCCCCACGCCAGTAGCGCCGCACCGCCTCGACAACTTCGATCGTTAAGTTCGATCGTTCGCTGAACTTCTCGGGAGAGAGCATGAAATCAACGGGATGAAAGCCTGTAGCGAAAGCGATAGCAACCCGACCACGAGAAAGGTTGTCAACCAACGCCCATTCCTCAGCGATCCGAACCGGACTCTGCAGCGGCGCAATCACGCTGCCGGCGCGTATCCTAATTGTTTTCGTGATGGCCGCAAGGGCTGCCCCTAACACTGCAGGATTCGGGTAAAGCCCACCGAAACGATGAAAGTGGCGCTCAGGCGTCCAGACCGCAGAGAAGCCTCGATTGTCTGCGAACCGTGTCGCGTCAATCACGAGCTGATATTTGTCATTGGGAAACGCTGACTCATCACCGGAAAAGAAGAAGAGACTCAACTCTACCGAGGACGGCTCGGCACTGGATTCTGTCGGTGCCAGGGGGTCATTTGCGCGATTCGGCTCGCGATTCGGCTCCTTTGCGAGCAGCGCCGCGGCTTCATCAACCCGAAGAGCCTCGATCTCGGAGAGCAAATCTTCGAGACCAGGCACTTCGCTGGCTTGGGCTTGAGCAAGCGCGATCGACTCCGCCATGGCCAGGACGGTGGGAGTTCTCAAAAACTCGCCGACGGGGACGTCTATCTCGAACCGATCTCTCACACGTGAAATTAGTTGGACGGCCATGAGCGAATTCCCGCCCAACTCGAGAAAGCTCTCACGGATGTCAAAGTCTCCAGTGCCCAACACTTGCTGCCATAGATCGGCCACTTGCCTTTCAAGCGGGTTACGGGGAGCAAGGATTTGTCGAACGTGACTTCCTCGCGGTTCCGCCGGCAATTTCTCTCCGTCGGAAGGCGCACTGGTCCAATCCTTCAAAACGAGCTTTTTCGACGTGCCGGTCGTTTCCTCCTTTTTGCGTTCGATCCAATAGCGCTGCCGCTCGAAGGGATATCCGGGCAACGCCACCCGCGCAGGCGGCTCCCCTCTATAAACATTTGCCCAGTTGACCGGCTGCCCCGCCAGCCAAAGCCTGCCCAAAGTCCAGAGTGCAAAGCCGTCTTCCGAAATCGTCTGGTTCGAACTTTGGCACGAGGAGAGAACGACGTGCTTCTTCGAAACCGCCGGATGGGACCTTGCCAGCTTCGAGAGGAGTTGGCCTGGCCCGACCTCAAGGAAGATTCTTCCTTCCGTCCGGGCCAATGCCTCGAGGGCAGGCGAGAAACGAATCGTTTCGCGCGCTTCGCGGGCCCAATAGACCGGATCCGTGAGGTCCTCTGCGGTTGCGCGTGTCCCCGAAAGAGTTGAGAAGAAGTTGGTCTCAGGCGCCCGGAAACTTATACTGGCCGCCACTCGCCGGTAGGGCTCGACGATCGGTTCCATCATCCGCGAATGGTAGCCATGCGGGACAACAATCGTTTTGTAAGCGACGCGTTGCTTGTCGAGTCTTCGCTTGAAATCCTCCATGGCCTCGTGGGGACCAGCAACGGTTGTGTGATTTGGACCGTTGATGGCGCCGATGTCCAGCGCTTCTCCCAGTAGAGGCGTGACGCCTTCTTCGCTGAGGGCCACCGCCAGCATCGCCCCGGGAGGCAATTGCTGCATCATGCGGGACCGCTCCCCCGTGATGCGGACCGCGTCTGGCAAGGAGATCACCCCGGCGACCGTGCCGGCAACAATCTCTCCAATGCTATAACCGAGGACGGATTCTGGCTCAACTCCCCAGCTTTTCCACAGCATCGCCAGAGCGTAGGAAGTCATGAAGAGAGCGGACTGGATATAAAACGCGCGTTGAAGGCAGACGCGGGCATTTTCTTGCCCCTGGGCGGTCGGGAAGATGATTTCACGAAGATCGACATCGAAGCCCGCCTTAAACAATTCGCTGCACTCGTCGATGCTCCGACGCACGACAGGTTCGGTCTCATAGAGTCCGCGCGTCATATTCACCTCGTGTGAACCGTGCCCGGGAAATAGGAATGTCACCGGGGGAGGCGGCCCTTCGAGGAGGCCGCTCGCGACACGCGACGAGTCATCGGATTCAATCGCCGCAACGGCCTCGGCAGTCGACCGACAAAGAACTATGCGACGCCAGGCAAATTCCGCACGCCCGGCCTGCAGAGTGAAAGCGACGCTCGCAAGATCGATACCGGGATTCTCTTGCAGGAATCGCGACAGATTTTGCGTCGAAGTCGCCAACGCGCTCTCCGACTTCGCG
The DNA here is from genome assembly GCA_963706955.1 of uncultured Verrucomicrobiae bacterium. GTDB lineage: Bacteria > Verrucomicrobiota > Verrucomicrobiia > Chthoniobacterales > Terrimicrobiaceae > DASTFP01. The sequence continues at coordinate 755,171 of CAVPOC010000008.1, forward strand.
GAGATCACCAGGAGGTGCCAAGTGCGCAAAAGGTCTTCCTTTCTTGTCGATGGAGCCTCTTCGACGATCACGTGTGCGTTTGTTCCGCCGAACCCGAGCGAAGTAACCCCAGCGCGGCGAGGCCGGCTGCCCCGTCTCCATCGCCTCAATTCGGCATTGACAAAGAACGGACCGTCGCCAAGGCCGCACGCGGGATTTGGCTCCAGAAAGTTGACGGTGGGGGGAAGTGCTTCATGCTCCAGCGCGAGGACCGTTTTGATAAGTCCGGCTACTCCCGAGGCCGCGTCCGCGTGCCCGATGTTGCCTTTGACCGAGCCAATCGCGCACCGTTCATCGAGATCTCGCCCGGCCCCTAGAGCCAATCTGATCGCCTCGATTTCAACCGGGTCGCCTTTTTGCGTGCCCGTTCCGTGCGCCTCGATGTAGTCGATCTCATTTGCCTCCAGACCCGCCACGGCTAGCGCCTTGCTGATGGCGGCTGCCTGCCTCGGAGCGCTGGGGGCCGTGAACCCTGATTTTGATGCGCCGTCGTTATTTACTGCCGAACCTCTGATAACTGCACGGATCGGATCGCCGTCGGCCAGAGCATTCCGTAGCGGCTTGAGAACGACCACTCCGATGCCCGAACCAAAAACCGTCCCTCGACGCGCGCGCATCGAAAGGACGCGTGTGTCCGTCCGGAGAATAGATTCCGCTTTCCTTATGAATGTAACCGGCCTTCTGCGGAACTCGGACGGAAACACCGCCCGCCACGGCCATGTCGCATTCCCGGTTTAGAAGACTCTGACACGCCACGTGCACGGCCACCAGTGACGTAGAACATGCCGTCTGGACGGTGATGGCTGGTCCCCGCAGATCTAATTTGAAGGCGACACGCGTCGCCAGGTAGTCGTTATCGCTGCCGATCACGATTTGATAGTCGTCCAGAGCCTCCTGGAGCATTTCGTCCCGGCTAACGTTTCGCACGAAGTAGGAGTTCCTGGCCGCCCCCGCGAAAACGCCTATTTCACCCTGAAACCTATACGGGTCGCATCCCGCATTCTCCAAGGCATGCCAGGCGCATTCCAAAAAGAGTCGGTGCTGCGGGTCGGTAATCTGAGCGTCGCGGGCGGACATATCGAAGAACGAGGCATCAAAGAGATCAACGCCCTCGAGCACTGCCGCGGCTCTCACATAGCGTGCGTCGAGACCTCGTCGGGAAGCCACGCCCGCGGCGTCAAGCTCTGCATCGGATAGAACCGAAATCGCTTCGAGCCCATCGCGTAGGTTCCTCCAAAAATCTTCAAGGCATCCTGCCCCGGGGAAGCGACCTGACATTCCCAGGATCGCAATACCCGAACTCTCCGATGCTAAGCTCCCAATCACCGCCATGGCCGCGACAAAACGTGCACTTCCACGCAGAATGTTTCTTCGTCAGGATCGGGCATAGATGGTGTGAAATGAAAGATTCTCAAAGTAAGGCTTCTTCTCGAAAAACGTCCTTGGGCGGCTCGGAACGATTGCTCTCCTCCTCTCGAGACCTCGCAATAAAGCGACCCATCTCGGCAAGAGTCGGATGGTCGAAGACGGCGCGCAGAGGGATCTCGACTCCAAAACGACTCCGCAATTGGGAAACAACTCTGGTGGCCAAAAGGGAGTGCCCGCCCAGTTCAAAAAAACTTTCATGCGGCGCGATCGCCTCCACCTCGAGCACCTCCGACCACACCGAGGCGGTCATCTCTTCGAACGGACTCAGCGCTGCTGAATCGTGTTGGATCTGCCTTTCGGGCTTAGGGAGTGCCAGACGATCTATCTTACCGCTCGGCGTCGTGGGCAGCTCCTCCACTCGGACTATCCGTGAAGGAATCATGTAGAAGGGCAGCTTCTCCTCCAGGTAAGTCCTCCAACTGCTAAGGATGTTATCATCCCGGGTAACCACGTAGCCGACCAGCTGCCGCTGGCCAGTTTTCTCCTCTCGAGCGACAACAACCGCATTTTCCACTTCCGGGTGAGCCTTCAAGACAGCCTCGATCTCGCCCGGTTCAATCCGAAAACCGCGAATCTTGGTCTGTGAGTCCGCTCGCCCGATGAACTCGATGTTGCCATCAGGAAGGTATTTAACAATGTCTCCGGTGCGATAAAGCCGCTCGGCCTGGTCCCCACCAAAACGCTCGGAAACGAAGCGCTCACGCGTCAGTTCAGGCTGGTTGAGATAGCCCTCGGCCACGCCAGCTCCCCCAAGATAAAGCTCGCCTGGAACTCCCGCGGGCAAAGGATTTCCATACTTGTCGAGAACGTAGGCCGTCGTGTTGGAGATCGGCCGTCCGATCGGAACGGTCGTCGCATTCTCTTCTACATGGGTCACCGGATAGAACGTGGCAAACGTCGTGCACTCGGTCGGACCGTAAACGTGCAGCAACCGACGCGGAGGACCGCCACTTTCCAAAACTTGGCGAACCGACCTGGGGTTAACGGCCTCACCGCCAAAGAGCACCTGCTTGACGCCCTGGAAAATTCCGGCGTTTTCAGCGACCATTTCGTTGAACAAGGCGGTCGTCAAAAACACTGTGGTCACTTTCCCACGCTTGAGCTCAGCGCCTAAACGATGGGGGTCGAGGGCCACGCTTTTCGGAATCAGCACGATACACCCACCCGTGAGCAAGGCGCCCCAAATCTCGAACGTTGCGGCATCAAAGCAAACATGAGAAAGATGTGCGATGCGATCTTGCGGGCCCAACTCCACGTAATTGGTGTTGAGCACAAGGCGCATGATGGCGCGATGCGACACGACGACCCCCTTCGGCGTCCCCGTCGATCCCGAGGTGAAAATCACGTAAGCGGGATCCCGCGATGTCACTTCAGGTCGGGCGTTCTCTGTGGACGAGGTTCTTGCCTTGTCGCCCCCAATCAGCGACCATTCCCCGTCTAAATAGATCACCTTCGCGTTGAACGCGGGAAGAGAGGTCGCCGCCTCCGGGATGGTCAGAATGACCGGTGTGGCAACGTCATTCAGAATGAAGGCCTGACGCTCGGCCGGATAAGCCGGATCCAGTGGGACGTAAGCGCCACCGGCTTTCAGGATTCCCAGCATCCCAATAATCATCTCGATGGATCGATCCATGCACAATGCGACACGTGATCCTGCAACGATCCCCTGACTCCGGAGATAATCCGCGAGTCTATCGGAGCGTTCGTTCAATTCCCGGTAATTCAGGGATGCGCCTTCGCCCGCGACTGCAAGCGCTTCCGGCCGAAGGCGGGCGAGCCATTCGAATTCCTCATGGACGCATCGATCGGCGGGGTACGGCGCGGCGGTCCGATTCCAATTAACGACGATTTGCTCAGTTTCGTCTTTCGTGAGCAAGGACAACTGGCCGATGCGGATGTCGGGATGGTTCACTATCCCCTCGAGCAGTATCTCGAAATGTCGGGCCATGCGCTCGATGGTCGTCGCTTGAAAAAGATCCGTGCTGTATTCAAGCAAACCGGACAGCTGCTCCTCTTGATTTCGAAATTCCAGGAGAAGGTCAAAGCGCGTCATGCCAAAGTCGATGGGCAACCGCTGAACCTCTAGACCGTCGAGCTTTAAGCCCTGGTCGTCCCCACGCTGGTGGAGGACGAAAGACACCTGAAACAGCGGATTCCGCAAGTGGAGACGTTCGGGACGCAATTGCTCGACCAGCACCTCGAACGGCATGTCCTGGTGGTCCCATGCTTCGATCACATTCCCATGCACGAGGCGCAGGAGTTGGCGAAAGGTTGGATTGTCGTTGCATTGTGTTCGCAGCACCAGTGTGTTGGCAAAGCAGCCGACGACAGTCTGAGTCTCGGCCATGCAGCGGTCGGACACGGCCGTCCCCACAGTGATGTCGTTCTGCCCGGAGTATCGGTGCAACAAAGTCTTAAATGCTGCCAGAAGGGTCGTGAACAGCGTGACACCCTCCCGCCGGCTCAACAGCTTGAGAGCTTGCGACAGGTCGGACGGAAGATTGAAGCGATGCGTCGCACCTCGACCGGAAGGCGAACCGCTCACGGGTCGATCCGTGGGCAGATTCAGCTCCGCGGCACCGGCAAGCTTTCCTTTCCAATAGCCCAGCAACTCCTCGAGCATCTGGCCATTAAGACGTTCCCGCTGCCACTTCGCGTAATCGCAATACCGGCTCGTAAGCGTTTCGAGGGAGGGACGTCGACCGTTGGAATTCGCATCATAAAGAGCCGAAAGATCCCGCAGCATGACGTTGACCGACCACCCATCGACCACAAAGTGATGCGTGGTGAGCAGAAGCGCGTAGCGATCCTCCGCAAGCTGGAAGAGCGTCGCGTGCAAAAGAGGCGAGCGATCCAATGCAAAGGGTCGCCTTGCTTCGAGGGCGATCAAGCTTTGCAACTCGCGCTCTCGCTTGGGCTCTGGAATAGTCCGCAGATCGACGATTTCCAGAGGCATGCTGGTCCCCTCGGCGGGCACAATGATTTGGATGGGCTGAACATCGTTGACTGCGCACGTGGTCCGAAACGCTTCGTGACGTTTGATCAGTTCGCCTAGACCGCGTTCCAGTGCCGGAACGTCTAATGGGCCATTGAGGGAAAAACCCAACGCAACGTTCAGAGCGCAACTGCCCGGCTCGAGTTGTTGGAGGAACCACATCCGCTGCTGCGCAAACGAAAGCGGATAAACTTCCGGCGAGTCCGATGGCGGCGGCCTCCAGGCTTGAAACCATGGTCTGGCAACCGAGCGGTTCTGAAGGAGTTGAATAATCTCTTGCTTGCGAGCGGCCAGGGCTTCGATTATCCCCACCGAAAGCGATCCTTTCGGAGCGCGATATCGCAACTCGTCTCCCTCCCGCCAAAGTTGAACGCCCTCCTCTTGGAGAGAGCGAAGAAGCTCCGATGCGTTCATATTTTTCCCTCCATCCATTCGCCGGTTGGGTCTTTCCCATGCGCTTCCGTGATGAGCCCTCCAGCGAGCGAGTGAAGAGGGACGTGATCGGATCCGAGAGCCAGAGGCCCGCGCAACCGCGCAGGATCGAGCCCCCCTATCTGGCAGAGGCCAATTCCGTAGGATGACGCGGCCATCTCGAGCAACTGCGTCATCAGACCGGCCTCGATCGTGGCAAAAGAAAGGGATAAATCCCCGTAGAGCGGCTCGATGGCATCAAGCTGGGCGACAAGAAAAATTGAGAAAGCGGCCGAATCGAACACGGGTCGATTGATCAAAAAATCATAGATCTCCGGATCGATACAGGCCCCTCCGGAGATCAGGACAAGTCTGCGACCAGCGGGATCGAAGTAGTAGGCCCCGGCGGGCAGTGATTCGACCCGCCGGGGCTTTGCATAAAAGTAGGTTTGCACGGGATATGAGCTGCCCGCCGAACCGAAGAGATATTTCGGCTGGCCGTCAACCGTCATCGAGCCGAGCCTTCCGAGGAGCCCCCTCAGCTTTGCGAAGGGAACGGGAGCCTGCAGGAATTCTCTGTAGCTGCGACGTTTGCGATACAGCGAGATCGCGTCTTCATCCTGCATCGCGCCGAGTGCGTATGCAGGAACATTTTCGTCAAAACGGCGAAGGCCTGATCGCTCGCGCTTAAAGGACTCCCGCTCGACAGGATCGGTAAGAACCGTGGACCTGCTTCTCCTTTGCTCGTGCGCATGGGGCCCCCGCAAGGGCGCAGCGCCCTCATTTTCGCGGGTCTTGCTTTGATAACCGCGAAGCAAGCCAATGATCGTCGGGCTGCGATAGAAGTCACCGATCCTGGGGCGATAACCAAGCGTTTCGTCAAGACGATTGACAATTCGAATCATGTCAATGGAAGTCGCCCCGTATTCGAGAAGACTGACTTCGGGATCGATGTCTTTAAGGCGGAGAACGCTTACCACCAGCTCGCGGATCTGCTCGAGGCTGGCCAGATGCGGGGATGGCGAATGCCCGGCAGAAGCAGCGGCCTCCGGCGGCTCGGGAAGTGCCTGGCGATCGACCTTCCCATTGGCCGTTAATGGAAGGGCATCGAGAAAGAGATAGGTTGCCGGCACCATGTAATTGGGCAATTTCTGCGCAAGGAATGCCTGCAAATCTGCGGATGCGGGGCCAGCCGCTTGATCGCCCACGGCGTAACCGACAAGCCGCTTGGGGCCGTCCCGGGGACCGTTGGCCACCACGGCAGCGGCCGAAATTCCTGGGTGCTCTGCCATCGCCGCTTCGATCTCCCCTAACTCGACGCGGTATCCCTGTATCTTGACCTGAAAGTCCTCCCTGCCTAGGAACTCGATGTTGCCGTCAGGCAAATAGCGGCCGAGATCTCCCGTCTTGTACAACCGACTTCCGGTTCGGGGGTGATAGACGAAGTTGGCCCGGCTCTTTTCCTCGTCCCGCCAATAGCCTTTGGCCAATCCAATTCCCCCGATGTAGAGCTGCCCAGCGACCCAGAACGGACGGGGATTCAGAGCGTCGTCGAGCACATGGAAACTCTGGTTCATCATCGGTCTCCCGTAAGGGATGCTCTTCCAGCTGGGATCCGCCGTCTCGATCGGATAGAGAACCGACCAAATAGACGCCTCCGTGGCGCCCCCGAGACTGATCACCTGGACATCTTTGCCTAGAGCCTTAATCCGATCCGGCAAGCTTACCGGGACCCAGTCCCCGCTCAGAAGCACCAGACGAAGAGAATGCAGCGAGAATTCGGGTCGACCGGACAGATACTCGACCAGTAACTCCATCAGGGCCGGCACGGAGTTCCATACGGTCACCTTTTCCTGAGCGACGATTTGCGCCCAATGTGCCGGGTCTCGCATCCCAGAGACATCAGGAATAATGATCGTTCCCCCGGCGGCCAGTGTGCCAAAGATGTCGTAGACCGACAGATCGAAGCTTAAGGCAGAGAGAGCCAGCACCCGGTCTGCGGCGGCCACGCCGAAACGCCGATTGATGTCGAGGATTGTATTAACCGCTCCGCGATGGTCGATCATCACGCCCTTTGGCTCGCCTGTGGAGCCCGACGTGTATATCACATAAGCCAGATCTTCGGCTCGCTGCACTTGATCCAAAGGTGTTTTTTCCAGGCCTTCCAAGGACACATCACTGACAGACAACCGCTGGATATCCCGTGGCCATTCTACGATCTTATCGATGGGAGGTTGAGTTAAGACCAATTCAATTTGGCCGTTGTCCAGCAGATGCCACAGGCGCTCCTTAGGAAGATTCGGGTCGATAGGAAGATAGGCAGCGCCGGAGCAAAGAACCCCAAGAACGGCCACCACCTGCTCCCAGCCTTTTTCCATCACCACTGCCACGAGGCGGTTGGGGCTGCTACCACGGCGGCGCAGCCAGTGAGCCACCTGCAGTGACCGCTGGGACAGTTCGGTGTACGTAAGACGACCAGATGGCGAGATGATGGCTGGATGGTCGGCCCTCCGGGATACCTGCTCCGAAAACAATGTATGCAACAATCCGGTCGAGGGCTGCGCCTGTGTAGCGTTGGCAGAAGCTTGCAGTTTGAGGTGGGCAGGGGGAATTAGCTTTAGCACTGTATCCGACCGGCTCTCTTGCCAACTCCTCGCGTCATCCGCCAAGCGACGCAGAAAATGTAAGTAAGATCCAAACATCTCCTCTACCATGCCGCTTGGAAACAGCTCCTCCACGACGTCCCAATCGAGCACGAGCGATCCCCTTTGTTCGTTGATCTGATGGTCAATGAACACTTGCGGAGTTTGGGTAATGGTGTAGACGACCTCGCCGAGCCAATCCATCGGGCTAGAATCCCGGAATTGGAGATCGGCCGAGAGAAGGCTCGTGAAGACGACCGGCATGATCGCCCGAAAGCCACTGTCTTGACGCTTGGCAAGCTGCCGAATGACTTGAACCCCGCTCATGGAGCTATGTTTCAGATCCTCGTCGAGCTGCTGCTGAACATGGAGGGCCCGAGTCTCAAAGGTGGGCTGGCTCTCGTTATCGATCCCAAGGAGGGAAGAAGAAGTGAAGTCGCCCACTACGCCCTTTAACCGAGGGTCACGGGCCATTCGATTAAACAATGTTACGTTGATGGTTATCCGAGGGGACTTACTCCACACCTTGAGGACTTCAGAGAAAGCAGCCAGCAAGAGCAGTGTAGGCCTGAGTCTTCGGCTGGACGCCTGGTCCTTCAGTTGGGACCATATTTCCGCATCAAGTCGGGCATGGAAGCGCTTAAACCGGGAGCGAGGAAGGTCGCTAGGATTTTTTGCAAGTGGCAGCTCCGGCGCGGGCGGCAAAGAGGTCAGTCGGTTGTGCCAATAGTCCTCGGCTCGTCGGTATACATCGCTATCCCGCAGGGAAGTCTCTGCCATGACATAGTCTCGAAATGAAAGCTCTAGCGCAGGTAAATGAGTGGCGGAATCTTGGTAAAATTGCGACCACTCGGCAAAGAGCAGATTCCTGCTTCTTGCATCCACCACGAGCGCATCGAAACTCAAATGCAGTCGGAATCGCTGGTCATCCAGAAGGCTAGCGCGAACCTCGAACAACGGCCACTGATCGCTGGGCAGCACTTGGTGCGACATACTCTCGCGAACCGCATTCAGACCGGACTGGACCGTGTCGGGATCAGCCCTCCTCAGGTCGAAGGTTTTGATTTTATAATGAGGAACCGTCTTTAAAATGCGCTGGCGCCCATCGGACGACACGATCGCCCGCAGCATATCGTGACGATCAATCAATTGCTGCCAGGCAAGGTTGAGGCGCTCCAGATCCAGGCCTTCACAGTCAATTTCGAAGTAGCGGTGAGTCGTTACACCCCCCAGCTCAACGCCTTCCAGCCGACCGGCCCAGGTACGCCTGCTGGATATCGGTTAGAGGAAAAGGTAGATGCCGCTCCTCTGCCACGGCAACAATCGTAGGCAGCTGGCGCAGAAAACCCTGACTCTGTGAACTACTATCTTCCGGCTTCGCGACCGCGGGGATCATCTTTTTTCGGAGCGTCGAAATTGAACTTTTCCGCCGAGCCAGGCGGAAATTCCGTATCGCGCGGTAAGATGGCGTTTCGCCGCGATTTCCTTGAATCTAGTTTCGCTTCCGGGCCTGCGATACTCGGGGGATCTTGCGAACGAAAAGCGTAGATCGGGGCTCATCACATTCATTCCATGTCTGAAAGCTCCAGATAACCAGGAATCGTGCGTCCGCTCAGAAAAGCGAAGCTGCTTTGAAATCACGCAAAAGGGTTGGCAAGCAGAGGGGCGTTGCACGACGCAGTCTCATCCTCGCGGCGATCTGCCTGGAGGGTCTCGAGGAGCGCGCACGAGCATCCGTCATTACAGGCGAGTGGTAGGAAACGAAGCGAAAGATTCTGTCAATGCTGACCTGACCCTAAAAGGATGAGGCAATCGGATAAGTCTGAAAGAAACTGAACATGAAAGATGTGTGGCGCAAAATGTCAGTGAGCCCGCAGCCACAGCGCCGAAGCCAATTCTCCGTTGCATTAATCCGCCGCCACCTCTTTGTCAATTCTGCGAACAACCAGCCTTTCTGCTCGTATCAGCTCGAATTCTTTCAAAGACGGGGTCTTTCTGCCCGACGACAAACGTCAGATCGTTGCAAACTCTTAATGGACAGCAGTAAATGACGCTTGCACGTAGACTGTTCATCTAGCGCTATCGTGCCCCCTTTACTAGGAGCGCGCCATTTCAGTCGCTTCATTTTTTCTTGAAATCCGCTCACCGCATCGCCATTTTCGCGCGTCCATGGTGCAGCCGATGCCTGATAACGGCCAAAGAACTACCTCCAAACCCTCACGGAATTGGAGGTTGAAGCCATTGAGATGTTCATCAATTTTCTCAAATTGATCGGCTTGCCAAAATCGGTCGGCGAAATCTATGGATTGCTCTTCGTCTCTCCGCGACCGCTGACCATGGACGAGATTGTCACCCGACTGGGAATTAGCCTTGGGGCGGCCAGCCAAGGCTTGAAGCTGCTTCGCAGTCTGGGAGCGGCCAAGGCGGTCTACCTGCCTGGCACTCGAAGAGATTATTTTACGGCCGACCTTGAATTGAGCAAGTTCGCGACCGTTTTCATTAAGGAGGAGCTCCGGCCCCGCATCGAACGAGCCCTTGAGCGTATTCACCACCTGGAGTCGTTGCTCCCCGAGCTACCTCATGAGGACCGGCAGATCACCAGGCAACGACTGGATCGTCTTAGGCACTGGCTTGAAAAGGGAGAAAAGATGCTGCCATGGACGCTCAGGTTTTTAATGAAGTGAAAAGTTGAAGCGAGGCGGGAAAGACAAGGTCCTCGCCACATGCGCAAATCTCCGCCGTCTGACTCGTTCAGAGACGGAATTGATTGAGCAAAAAGGTCATCCCAACGAGCAAGGGAATTTCGACCAAGGGCGGCAGCTTGCCCTGGCCGGGAACTTGCGCTGAGACGATCGACAACCTTCCATCGCAGATCCGAGAATCTGCCGTCACATGCCTGCATCCCCTGATTCAAATCCCATGGCCACGATCGAGCAAGAGCCTCAGAGGATACCACCACCTACCCAGGCCGATTGGATCTCGGAGATTACGACCCAGAAGCCGCTGCTTCACCTTCCTCTTGCCGAAATTTGGCGTTATCGAGATTTGATTTTTTTGACCGTCTGGCGCGACTTTATCTCAGTCTACAAGCAGACGATTTTCGGGCCGCTCTGGTATTTTGCCCAGCCACTTGTCAGCACGGTGGTCTACCAGATCATTTTTGGAAAGATCGCGCAATTGCCGACCAACAACATTCCGCCATTCCTCTTTTACATGTCGGGAATCGTCATTTGGTACTATTTTTCCGGGTGTCTCAGCCGCACTTCTACGACGTTCTCGTCCAACGCGGCGCTCTTCACGAAGGTGTATTTCCCCCGTCTCACCATCCCGATCGCGCAGTGCATCAGCAATATCTGGCAGTTCTTGATCCAGTTGGTCATCTTTCTCGCTTTCTACCTCTATTTTCTAGCGAAAGGCGCGCCGATCCATCCGAGCTACCGGATCGTGATCATACCTTTCCTGGTCTTGCAGACTGCCCTTCTCGGCTTAGGAGTGGGATGCCTCATTTCTGCCCTGAGCACGCGTTTTCGTGATCTGCAGGTGGCTGTCGCTCCCGCTATTCAACTCTGGATGTACGCAAGCTGCATTTTTTATCCCCGCTCGATAGTCCCTGAAAATTTGCAGTGGCTAATGACCATTAATCCCATTGTTCCGATCATTGAAGGTTTTCGTTTCGCTCTGATGGGACAAGGCCAGGTGGAGATTTACCAATGGTTGGCGAGCTTGGCGGTAACCGCAATCCTGCTCATCATTGGCCTGGTGGAGTTTGGACGCGCGGAGAAAACTTTTGCTGACACGATCTAAAAATTCAAGCGGTCCTTTGCCCGGATATCGTGCCGGGCGTGAAGTTTGGGCGCAAGCAAGGCGATGCCACGCCGATCGTCTCGTCGGTCACATCCCTCATCGCCGTCCCAGGATCGCGTCATCGTCCGCACGACCGCCTCATCCGTGCGGACGATGCTAGTGACGGGCAAGTTGGTCGATTTTACACGGGTCCAGCGGAAACATCGTCCTTGACGGAGCGAGTTTTCGTTCGAGTCTCTGGCGGCTGAGAAAGCCATGTCGATTGTCATCTCAGTTGAAAATGTCTCCAAGCGATATCGGTTGGGAGAGACGAAACGCCACCAACTCGTTATCGGATTTCCGGCGCTGGTGGACGAAACTCAAGCTCTCCCGAGAATCCCAGCGAAACGCACAGGCGGAAGCAGAACCGGTGGAGGAAGGCGACTTTTGGGCGCTCAAAGATGTCTCCTTCGAGGTTAAGGCGGGAAGTGCCATGGCCCTGGTCGGAGTCAATGGAGCAGGAAAGTCCACCCTTTTGAAGATCATCTCTCGAATCACCGCACCAACAAAGGGAAAAGTGCGGTTCAAAGGGCGCATTGGCAGTCTGCTCGAAATCGGCACGGGGTTTCACCCTGAGCTGACAGGGCGCGACAACGTTTTTCTTAATGGAGCCATTCTGGGAATGAGTCGTGCCGAAGTTAAGAGCAGGTTCGACGCAGATCGTCGACTTTGCCGAAATCGATGAGTTTATCAATACGCCAGTAAAGCGCTATTCGAGCGGCATGTATGTCCGTCTCGCCTTCGCGGTCTCCGCATTTCTTGAACCGGAAATTCTGATTCTGGACGAGGTTCTTGCCGTCGGCGACATCAAGTTTCGAACTAAATGCCTCAAACGCCTCGAACAACTGATAAATCGCCGGCACACCATTCTGTTTGTGGCTCATGATGCCGGCTTAATAACCAAATACTGCGACACCGCCCTCTGGCTCGAGCGAGGCTCGATCAGGGCCTACGGCTCGGCGGAAACCGTTGCGGAAGAGTATGAGTCGGCCAATCGGCCGGCCGAGCAAGTTACTGCACAAAACGTGCATGGAGGCACAGGCGAAGTTGTTGTCACTGCCATCGAACTCCTCGATGAGGATGGGCAGCCACAGCAATCACTCGCGTGCGGAGACCGGTGCTTTGTCGCGCTCGCATTGCGAGCGACGCGTCGCCTCCAAAAAGGATAGCGGCCAAGCAGTCGCGCGCATTGGCATTTTACGACGAATTCGGTGCACGAATGTTTACATTGTCCAGCCTCTATGGCGAACGGCAATTGGCGGCTCTCGACGATCGGACAAGGATTGTTTGTGAGATACCGAAGCTCCCCCTCTTGCCCGGAAACTATCGGCTCAATTATGATCTGTCGCTCGATGGGGAATGCGTCGACGCGCAGGTTTCGGCCCGCAACGTCGAAGTTGTGCCGGGAGAATTCTATGGAACCTCTCGCGCTGCCGGCTCGATCGAGCACTCAGATTTGCGTGGATTGCAAGTGGCGGATGGATTGAGCGCCGAAGGCTTAGTGTTCGTCCTTGAAAGATCTTGGGCTCGAGTTTGCCGCAGTGGGCCGGCCTGGCTCGACGGCAAAGAAGCTAACCAGGACATGGTCGGTTCGATGAGATACCGTCGTTGGCGGGATATCGAGCCGGAATTCCTAAACAGCCATTGCATAAGAAACGGGCCGCTTTGAACAGGCAGTTTCGCACTACACGTTTATGAACGAAAGGGTCATGCTGACGGGAGGAGCGGGGTTTATCGGTTCGGCTGTCATCGAACAGCTCAAGGAACTGCGTTGCGACGTGTTTGTTCTCGATAACCTGTCCTTCGGAAAGAGAGAGCTTGCCGCCGTTCCAGACAGCCGATTCTTTGAGGTCGATATTCTCGATCACCGCGCAACCGCGGACTGTGTGCGCGCAATTGCGCCTGCGTGGGTAATCCATCTCGCGGCCGTGCACTTTATCCCCTATTGCAATGCGCACCCCTATGAATCGACGAATCTCAATCTACTCGGGACGACAAACGTTCTGGATGCACTCCGGACTGTTGCCTCCGTAGAGAAAGTGTTCTTTGCTTCTACCGCGGCTGTCTACGCCGATTCGCCAACGTCGGTTGCAGAGACGTCCCCGGCTATTCCCTTAGATATCTACGGACTGACCAAGCGGATCGGCGAGCGACTGATGCACGAGTTTCACGTGACGACCAATGTGCCGTGCGTCATCGGGCGGCTGTTCAATGCGTATGGTCCTCATGAAACCAACGCCCATTTGATTCCCGAAATTCTTCGTCAAGTTCTCGAAGGAAAACAGATCATTGAACTAGGCAACCTCTCCACACGACGCGATTACATCCATACCAGCGACATAGCTCGCGCAATTTCGAAATTGATGGCTTGCCAGACCGGCGGATTCGACGTCTTCAATATCGGCTCGGGCGAGTCTTTCAGCGCCGGCGAGATTGTCCAGTTTTTCGAACGTGCCATCAACCACCCCTTGGTCGTCGATGTCGCCAAAGATCGCGTCCGCAAAATCGATCGCGCGCTCCTGCAAGCGGACATCACTAAGATTCATCGAGCCACCGGGTGGACGCCTCAGGTGGACATTCAACAGGGGATCACGGCCTTGGTGCAGGACGAAGTGTCCCTCCCCTCTCGGTAGAGCCATTGGTTAAGTTCAAGAGCTTTTTCGAAAGCTGTCGAGCCCCCAAGGACGTGTTTGTGGTGGCTCAAAGACGCAAATGCCCGACCGCTGTCGAAGTCCAACGACTTCTGCAGCGTCTGGCCCTCCAATCGCCTCCCCCTGCGCGCATCCATTGCTTTCTCGGAAGGCGAAATGTTTTCGAAAGCGAGGCCATTCTCGGACTCCTGGAAAAGCGGGGATTCAAGCCAACGTTCTCGCCGGGAGTCGGTCGTCGTCTCAATGATGAGGAAATCTTTCATCTCGCCAACTTTCTTGACGTGCTGAGAACAAACTATGAATTCGACCAACAGCGCCAGGACTATTATCGGCAATGGCGGGACGAGTTGCTAAGTGTCGGACGGAGCGACCGCCAACCCGACGAATTGGGACTAAGGTATGCGGCCCTACCTTTGCCCGCCCGGCTGTCAAAATTGTTTACTCCCCTAAGGAGAAACGGAACGGCCGCGGAGGCAAATCCGGCCGAATCGGAAATGCTCAAGGCATTCTTCCTAGGACGGAAGGCGGATGCCCCCTACGGGCCTAGCCGCGAACGCTTGAAATCCGGCGGCTGGCTAAGCACCCATATGTTCTTGCTTCCCGAGCCAGAGGAATGCTCCTTGATCGAGAGGGCTTTTCAAGCTGGGCAAGAAGCCTCCTCGACCCCAATCGCGCCGGAGCGAATTCTCCTCTGTGGGTGGTACGGAACCGAAACCCTGGGGGATAAAGCTATTCTAGGCGGTATCCTCGACGTTGTGCGCAAACGATGGCCGGGGGTAGCCGTCGATCTCGCCTCGCTTGAACCGTACGTTTCACGAATGACCGTCCGGCAGATGCCCGATCTACGAATAGAGCGCGTGTTGACTCTCGGCGAGGCGTTCGCCACCGTAGCAGCGGCCCAGTACCGTGCGGTGGCCATTGCCGGAGGACCACTCATGTCGTCCATCCCCTGGTGCACCCATTTGCTCGAAATCTTCGCGGCAGCGAAGCAAGCTGGCACAAAATGCCTGCTTGCCGGTTGCGGGATAGGCCCGCTCTACGTCGATTACCGAAATGCGGCGATCAAACACTTGCTGGAGCTAGCGGACGAAGTCGTGCTGCGCGATCAAGGATCCGCCCGGATCGCCCGCGACGTGCTCAAGGTGGAACGAAAATGTGAGGTCGCGCTCGATCCCGCCTTCATTTGGATCCGTCGGCGCAGCAGATCCTCCGAAAGAGATCCGAAACAAATCCTGCTCGCGCTTCGGAACTGGCCCATCGAGGAATTTGCAGCCCGGATGGAACGAACTCAGGCCGAGCAAATCAAGGCTGCTTATGAGAAGCAACTCATCCTGATGATAGATGAGATACTCCGTATCGACCCCGCAATCAGGCTGGTCCCTTTCTGCATGCATAAATATGCCGTCGGGGGCGACGATCGCATTTTCTACAGACGTCTCCTGATTCGATTCCCTGACATACTTTCACGGTTAGACAATCGGCACAGAACCCCGCTCGAGGACCTCCATCTCATCGCCCGCAGTCGTGCTGTGCTGGCGATGCGCTTTCATAGCGTTGTCTTTTCACTCGCCACGAACACGCCGTTTCTGGCGGTGGACTACACCCTCGGCGGCAAGATCGCGGGACTTCTCGGCGACGTGAAGGCACTACCCTCACTGATTCCTATAGATCGCTTTGACGGCGCGAGCACTGCGGAGCGGTTGTTAGCTCTCACAGAGCCGACGACTGACCTTTCCGCGCACATTGGGGCGACAGAATCTGCAATCAACAAATGCCTTGCCAGCGCCTTCGGCGGTTGATGACGCCGGCAGGTCCTGAGCAAGGTTGGAGCGGTTGGTCCGCGAGAGGAAAATCCGACTCTCTTCTAAGCCATCCCGAGTCGGCAGGTGCGCGAAGGTTCACGTCAACGACCGAATTCGTTCGACTGTCTGATGTTCGTGGCAAGTCGGAGCGTGGCGCTATGATCCTGTTTCGGCTCTCTGAGCTTGGCGAGAAGTTGCAGTCTGCCCGGACGCTGCTCGCGAGGAGTCTTCGTTTGGGGACTCGTGGCAAGGCTGTCCGGATTCTTCCTGGTCGGTCGTTGCGCCACCGTTATCGAAATCAAGCGCCTGACGGAATCACTCGCCAAACAATCGCCGTCTCCTCATCTCCATTGCTTCATCGGAAAGCGAAACGTTTTTGATTGCGAGGCCATCCTGGGACTTCTCGAAGAGGGGCAACTCTCCTTCTCTTTCTCGCCAAGCAACGGCCCGCGCTTGAATCAAGAAGAGATCTACCATCTTGTCGCGTTCTTAGAAATCCTGATCCACGAAAACAAGACCGCGGAGGTCCGACGCAAGTTCTATCGGGAATGGCAAAGAGATTTGCTGACAACCGGCGGGCAAACTCCGGGCGTCTCAGATGTCTTGCTTGAGAGCTCGACAGACCCGACGAGTGACGTCCCCTTTCCGGATGAGACTTCGGTTACTGATAGGCTTTCTACGGTGCTCGGAGAAGCGAACTTCGATCCAAACCGAATGCCAGTGCCTCCATGGACAACGCGCGAGCGGCTGTTGCACGAAGGCTGGTTTGGAATGGCGATCCCGACAGTTGACGAGGAAGAGGAGAAAAAGCTGATCGCGCACGCGTTCGCCTTCGCCAAGAGTGCGACGCCGTCTGCCCAGCCGCGGCCTGCCCGTTTGCTGATTTGCGGATGGTACGGAACCGAGACTCTTGGCGATAAGGCAATCCTCGGTGGCGTGATCATTGCCGCAAGGAAGAGATCTCCCTCGTCTTGCGATCGATGTGGCGTCGCTGGAACCATACGTGACCAAAGAGACGTCACGGCAAATGCCAGACCTCCGGATTGGCAGGGTCCTGAGTTTCGGAGAAGCGCTTGCGGGAATTCTGAAGGAACGAGTTTGCGGCCATCGCCGTCGTCGGTCCGTTAATGTCCTCAATCCGTCGTTGTACACACCTCTTTGAACTCTTTGCGGCAGCCAAAATTTCCGGAACAAAAGCCATTGTCGCTGGCTGCGGCGTGGGCCCGCTTCAGGTTGAGCATCGCAACGCAGCGATCAAGCACATGCTTGAGCTCGCGGACGAGGTTGTTCTGCGCGACACAGCCTCCGCGGAGCTAGCTCGGACCAAGCTCGACGTGAAGCGCCCCTATGTCGTCGCGCCGGATGCCGCCTTTCTCTGGATTCGTCGGCAAAAGCCCCTTTCCGTGGAGAGAGACAACCGGCGCGTGCTACTGGCATTGCGCGACTGGCCATTGAACGAGTTTGGGGCAGGGATCGACCCCTCAACGGCGGCAAACGTCAAAGAACGCTACGAAGCCGAGTTGGTAGAAATGATACGTGAACTCCATCGCCTGGAACCCTCTCTGCAAATCGTTCCCTTCTGCATGCACAAGTATTTTGTGGGCGGCGACGACAGAAAGTTCTATCGAAGGTTGCTGAAGGGGTTTCCCCAAATTTGGCTGCGACTGGACGATCGGCACCGCCCTCCGGCGGAGGATCTTCGCTTTTTTGCAACCAGCCGAGCCGTGCTGGCGATGCGTTTTCACAGCGTTGTATTCTCACTGGCAACTAATACCCCGTTCTTGGCAGTTGATTATACGATGGGAGGGAAAATTGCCGGCTTGCTCAGCGACGTGGGCGCACCTGAGCTTATCAGGAGCATCGCGGATTTCGATGGAAGGTCGACGGCAAGTGCGTTGCTTAGCGCAGAGACCACTCGGCGGGATCCGGACGAATTGGCCAAGGCAGTCGAAACCGCTTTGGATGAGGCTTTCGACCGATGCTTTCGGGACGGACGCGAGTCGTATCGAACGACGACAGAATAAGAGATGGACCCACTGGATTTGACCGGACGAGATACGTTCGGAAGTTTTGCTTTCATGCCACCTGGGCCTCGAGGGGGAACGAGCGATTTCGAGTTGTTCTTGATCTGCAACCAGCCGTTTGATTTGAAACCCTTGGCCGACCTCTTGCTTATCTCAATCAACATATCAATTCCCTAAAATCACCCCTCTCGTTGGGGACGTATCTCGTCTTGATTCCGCAGATCGCATCTTGAACACCGCTTCCGCCAACGCTCGCACACGCTAAAACTGTGAACGCTATCGTAACCCTTGCACTCGGTGAGACGTCACCTAAGCGCTTGGCGACGCTTTTGTGAGCCCGGATGGCGCGAGTACGCAAGACGCCAAGGATTCCAATTAATATGTCTGGAGCAGCCGCTTGACACATCGGAGCGAGCGACGGCTCGTTCACCCGCATGGCAAAAATGTTTGGTGGCAAGTCAGTCATTTGCCGCCAATTACGAGCAAATCGCCTGGGTTGACGTAGACATCCTTATCAACGGGGAGACCTCGCCGAGCATTTTCGCCGGCGTCTCTCTCGATAAGGTTGGTGCAGTCGAGGCTTGGTATGGTCGGATCCCCGAATTACGCGAGCAAATCATTACGAGACGAAATGAAGAGCTCCCTTCAACTAATAAGATGCTCGATAATAACGCCCCTGCAGATTATTATGCGCGGTATGGTCTTTCCCCGCTTTTCGACTTGGTCGTTCAGACCGGTGTGCTCGTCTTTTCCCTCGCTGCACATCGCGCGGTTTTTGAGAAAACGTACGTACGAATACGAGGAACGCGGCGGGCGGGAATGGAACTTCGAGATGCGCCCGCTTTCCTACGAACTGCTAAAAGCGGACCTGGTTCATTGGATTGACCATCGGTTCAATGCCGTTTGGAAGAACATTAAATGTCTTCACTATCCCTTTTTGACGTTCCGCCACAAGAGCAGTTTTGTGCTTCGTGTGCAAAAGAGGTTATCCCGTGAGCTAGGCTTTCACTATCGGAAGCGCCTTGCGCGGCACTGCGCAACCGCGGCGTTTCAGAACAATTACTTTCTGCATTTTGCAGGCGCTTTTCACGAGATCGGGCTCGTCGAACAACCCTCCCGCTGTCGCGGCGCCTGAAACAATGGGCGACTGGCTTGCTCAGTGACGTGGGCGCAACTGAGCTTATCAGGAACATCGCGAATTTCGATGGAAGGTCGACGGCAAGTGCGTTGCTTAGCGTCGAGACCTCTCGGCGGGATCCGGACGAATTTGCCATGGCAGTCGAAGCCGCTTTGGAGGGAGCTTTTGTTCGAACTCTGCAAAATGGATCTGCCAGAAGGAACTGATCGAAGGTGAAGGTGGCCTTAATGATGCAGGGTAATGGGACGAGCTGGATTGGGGGCACAGAGGACATCAGAAACCTCGTTGTTTCGTGTGGCAACCTGCCCCCGGAGGAACGATCAGATATCGAGCTGCGTCTGATTTGCGATGAATCATTCGACGCACAGAAGCCTCGCCGATCTCGCCCCGTATCTCGGGCGAACCTATCAATTCCCCAGCGACCTTCCCCCACCAGACCTCTCCCCACCAGAGCTTCCGCCTTCACCCAGTAGCCGAATCGCCGGTCTCCTCTCACCCTTTCGAAAGCATACGCCGCCGGCCAAACCCTCTACGCAGCCCAATGCGCAGATGGCCGATTTCCTCGCGCGAGAACGAATCGACTTTCTCTATCCGGTGATATTTCACCGCTATCAATTGCCAATCGGAGAGACGCTGGGAGCTTGCCGCTGGGCCGGATGGCTTCCGGACTTTCAACATCGCCACTTGCCGCAATACTTTGATCCCAACGCGCTCACCCGCAGAGAGGCGGGCCTGAATGTGTTCTTCAGTGATGCCCGGACCATTGTCTTCAGCAGCCACAATGCGGCGACCGATTACAAGCGGTTCTACCCGGCTGCGACCGCCCAAGCTGAGGTCTTGCATTTTCATACTTTTCCGCCCGATAGCTGGTATGAGGGAGATCCGTTAGAGGTTCAGCGCACATTTCATCTCCCAGACAAGTTTATCCTCGTCAGCAATCAGCTTTGGCAGCACAAGAACCACCTCGAGCTCTTTGAGGCACTGGCTTTGTTGAGTTCCGCCAGATCCTCCGATCTGCCTCATATCGTTTGCACGGGCTATCCGGCAGATGAACGGAATCCAAACCACATCAATCACTGTCTGCGTGCCGTTCATGAATTAGGCCTTGCACAGCAAGTGAGCATCCTCGGATTGATCGAGCGGGCGGAGCAGATCCAACTCCTTCGCAGATGTGTTGCAGTAGTCCAACCCTCGCTCTTCGAAGGCTGGAGTACGATTGTGGAAGACGCTCGTGTTTTTGGGAAAAGAATTTTGATGTCCGACATCGCGGTTCACAAGGAGCAAAACCCCCCGAACGGTCTATACTTCGAGCACGCGTCTCGACGCTCACTGGCGGATCGGCTGGATGAGGTCTGGAAGACGGGGATTCCCGGTCCTGACTTAGAAAAAGAGACCGAAGCACGCACCAAAGCCATCGAGAAGGCCCACGCTTACGCGCGCAGTTTCTTAAGCCTTGCGCGGAATGCGCCGTGAAGCACCCACTCCACTTTTCGATCCATCAGCAGGGAGTTTCCCGTTGACGAAACACATCGTGAAGTGCCCCCGAAATCGCACTCGGTAACGATTCCGAGAGGGTATGACTATTTCGACTAGCACCAAACCGACGAAAGAGGCGGTCACTCGCTCGGACTTGCGAGTGCTTTTTCTTTACCCTCCCGGTCGCCTGAGTCGTTTGCAGAAAGCCCGCGCCGGGCGAGTCCCGACGGAGTTTTTCTTTGGCGGAGTTGAAATGGAAAAGGCCGGCTTTCACATCGAGCACCGCGAGATCGAGCTGAAGGCCTGGCAGCCACTGGCTCTTCCCAGTCTCGACGCATGGATTTGCCGCGTTTTTAGAGACGCCGATGAACTCACGGGCAGGGGCATCCGTGCAGCTCGTTCCCTGCTCAGGGACGCGCCGGCGGCAGACTGCATAGTAGTTGTCGAGGAGTTTCTCGCTGCCGGATTGGCCTTTTGGGCTCTCTTGCGCCAGGCGAAGGTCCCAATCGTATCCATTCGAAGCCGCCTTTCGTGGCTTGCTCCTTCGACAGGACTAGCGCGGATGATTATCGGCACGCTTCTTCGACAGGAGCATAACGTGGTCATCAGCCCTGTTGAAGCCGACATCGGTCAAAGGCGCTTCTCACTCAACTCGCAGCACCTCTCATTTCACACCTTCGGCGTGGATGTCCAATTTTGGAAGCCCGGAACTGCAGCTCAAGAATTTGTGCTCTGCGTGGGAGACTCGTTTCGCGACCATCGGACTTTGCTTCGGGCGGCGGAAGAGATCGATGCTCCCGTGCTGATCGTTTCTGGCCAAAAGCTTCCGGAGCCCATTCCCGCGAATGTCACCGTTCGGACGGGAAGCTGGCGAAAAGAATACCTAAGCGACGAAGAATTGCGCGACCTGTATTGGCGCGCGATGTGCGTCGTCATTCCTCTGGAGGACCATCCAATGCCTATCGGGCAGAGCGTCTGTCTCCAGGCACTCGCGTGTGCTAAGGCGGTAGTCATGACCCGCACCAAAGGATTGTGGTCTCCGCACCTCAAGGACGGAATTAACCTCCTGATGGTCGATCCTCAGGACAGATCCGGCCTCGCCTCTCAAGTAAATCGCCTGCGTCTTGACCCCGCGCTGGCGTCCCGACTTGGGCAGGCTGGTCGCGAGACCGTCTGCCGGCATTTCCGAATCACCGACTTCGCTGCACGTTTGCAACAGACATGCCAGACTCTCGTCGATAATGCCAGGAGCAGGCGTCGGCTACTCTCTCGAGCTTAACCGTTTTGAGAGTGTCGCTCTCCCACTCGCACAACAAGGGATGTTTGGTCCTTCGGTATTCCGAGACGCCCGCGAGGGCCAAGAAAGCGAGTCAGTTGAAGCTAAGTGCGAGTGGTGGCCTATCGCGGTGCGGAAACACGCTAGCCGATGAGAACCGTCCGGGCAGTTGCGATGGCCAAAGATAAGGCGAGCTCGGAGAGACTCTCTCGCGCTGGGTGCGGCCAATGGCTAGCAGCAGTCTCTTCCTGCGAAAAGAGAGCCGTTGCCGACCCTTATCACTGCACGAGAAAATGAAAATTGGCATTCTTGATCAGACGTGTGCGGGATGGTCAGGCGGCGCCAGCTATACCCGCATCCTTCTTGCGAGTCTCGCAGCCACTCGGGCGAACGGTAGTGCCGACGCCGACCCCGCCAGCCTACCCCACGACAACAGGCTGGTCTTTCTCACCAGGGGAGGAAACATCGGACCTCCGGATCGAGTTCAGAGCGCGTGCTTCGCATCGGTGCTGCAGGCCTACATAACCAGCGGCCGGGTTTCCGAGTTCGGCTTCGATGTGGTCCTTCCGGTGCGGGACAATGCTGTTCACGATATTCCCACCGCCAAAGTGGGCTGGATTCCTGACTTTCAACATTATCGGCTTCCCGAGCTGTTTTCGTTGAAGGATCTGGCGGCGCGAGATGCACTATTTGATACCATCGCTGGCGATTGTGAGCTCGTTATTGTCTCAAGCGAGAGCGCGCGAGAGGACTTTGAGACGTTCCTGCCTCTTTTTGCCGAAAAGGCGCGCGTCCTTCCTTTTCCATCCATTCTCTGGGCAGCCTCGCTTACTGAAGATCCGCAACGGGTTGTTCTCAACTATCATTTGCCCGCGAAATACGGGTTCGTGGCCAATCAATTCTGGCGCCATAAGAATCATTCCGTGCTCCCGGATGCGCTTTCGATCTTGAAACGTCAGGGGATCGAGCTGCCGCTGGTCTTAACCGGTTTGCCGACAGACTATCGAGACACCGAGAATCAACACCTCTCGGAATTCTTCCAGGCGTGCGCTCGTCTCGGTGTCGGGAATCAGGTGCACTTCCTCGGGCATCTACCCTATTGGGACATGATCTCGCTCATGCGCTGCGCCGCCGTGGTCATTCAACCTTCTCGCTTCGAAGGCTGGAATACCAGCGTGGAGGACGCCAAAGCGCTCGGCCGGCCTCTCCTTTGTTCAGATATTCCCGTCCACCGGGATCAAGCCCCAGAAGCACTCGGCTTTTTCGAAGCCACCTCCTCGGAACAGCTCGCTCACCTTCTGAGCGCATCCTTTCCGCATTTGGATCCCGGGCCGTCGCCGCTTTCCGAAGCGAGCGCGCTGGCGCAAAGCAGGGCGCGAGCTCTCCAGTTCGGACGTTCACTCCTTTCGATTGCACAAGAGGCTTATTCTCTTAGACCTCCGCGTGTCGCCAGCTACCCGCCGGTCCTTACCAAAGTGCATGAGCCGGTAAGGATCGCTAATAAGCCAGATCCCACCACCGAACTTAACCAGAAGAGCGCTGGCCGGACCCGCACCTATCTCGAGGCAAAAGCGCGATCATCTACGCTATATCGTTGGCAAGTTTTCTTTCCATATTAGCTGGTGGCTAAACCATCCGCATCACAGCTGGCACCGTCTGCATGAGCTGAGGCATCCTCTCTTTCACCTCATTACTAGCTATCATCGAATCACTTGGAGTTCTCCGGCAGTACACCCCCCGGCCGGTGCGGCTGGAGCGATTCCCAACGAGGTGGCTTGCAGGCGACCGTTGCCCAACTATTTCCATCGTTACACCGACCTTTAATCAGGGCCATACATTAATCGAGACGATCCGAAGTGTTATAAGTCAGGATTATCCAGGTCTCGAGTACGCTGTTGTCGATGGCGGATCCAGCGATGAAACGAAAGACGTTTTAGCCAAGTTCAAGTCGAATTTGTCTTATTGCGTGAGTGAACCCGACCGCGGACAGGCCGATGCAATCGTCAAGGGATTCCGGCACTCGCAGGGAGAAATCATGGCCTATCTGAATTCTGACGATCTGCTCTTGCCCGGAGCTCTCTCGTTCGTCGGTCGCTACTTTGCAACACATCCGAAGATCGATGTCATTTATGGACATCGCATCGTCGTCGATGAGAATGGCGCTGAAGTGGGACGTTGGATCCTGCCGCCGCATGATGCCAAGGCCATCCGCCATTTCGATTATATTCCTCAGGAGACATTATTCTGGAGACGCTCGATCTATGAGACAGTCGGAGGGTTAAATCCTGCCTTTCACTTCGCAATGGATTGGGATCTGTTGCTGCGCTTTATCGCTGCAAAAGCGAGATTTGCGAGAGTCCCTTACTTTCTGGCATGCTTCCGAGTTCATCAGAACCAAAAAACGCATACGCTATTGAACAGCGTCGGCGAAAGGGAGCGGGTTCGTCTGTTGATGCGCGAACATCCCGAAGGATACGACGCCAAGTCAGTGCAAAAGATGCAGGATTGGTATCGTCTGCATTCCAGCATATGCGCCGCTCTCCTTAGGGTCGGAATACGCTACTAAAGTCCGTTTTCGCCAACTCTTAGCATCCATTAAAATGGCTGCCGTTCATGGCTCCTCAGCAACGATTTTCTTAAGGGTCCACTTCGAGCACGACCTATCCGCGACTTCATGGAAGTGATAGCTTTGCTTTCGGTTCTGAGCAGCAACCTTTGTGTTCTCGCGCTCGGTTGGGCCATTTATGCGGGAATGGGGTATCTCCTCTTTGCCAAATCCCTCAAGGCATGCCCGTTCTTGATTCGGCTAAATCTGTATCCTCTCTTGGGATGGGCATTTCTGGTGACATTCGCCTATTACCTGCGGGTTCTAGCATTGCCCTTTTCAATCTCTGGACCCTGGTGCTTTGGAGCGCTTGTTCTTGGCTTGATCATCTGGCGCGGACGTTTGTGCCGTCCGCGCTTGCGCCGGCCACTGCCGCGAGTGCTGCTGCTCCTCGCCGGGTTTATGGCCCTGAGTCTCGTTCCTCTATATCTCCGCCTGGCCATTCCAGACATGAGAGACGTAGGAACCTGGGGTTACGACCAGCGTAATTACGTTTTTACGGCTGCGGGCCTGCTCGATGAAGGTTTGCTTCCACGCATGCCCAACTCGACGGGTCCATGGGCTTTCTTTGCTTCTTATTGGGAATATCTGAGCGATAGTCTCCGCCAGCTTGACCTCCCGCGAGTTTTCCAGACTCGACTGGTTCTATACGGAACTGCAGGAAAAATTTGAGTGGCTTCGATCCGCTTCTCGTGCTTTCGCCTTGTTCCCACGCCGCGCATTTTCCGCATTGGATGCCTTAATGGCGTCGGTGCTGCGCATCGATCCGCAGCAGGCTTATACGCTAAGCATTTGGATTCACCATATCTGGTTGCTTCACATCGCCGTTATCTTCTCGCGTTTACTCCGTTTTCGGGCTCTCGGCTTAATCACCGTAAGTCTTGTGGTAGTTTACTGGCCGAACTCTCATCTGGCCATGGCGGCCGACAATCGCGATCAAGCCAATTGCCTCATCCTAATGTTTGTCTTGTTCATTTTTGGCAAGCTGCGCGGGATAAGATTTTGGCCAACGGTGACGTGCCTCTGCGCAGTCCTAGTGGGGTATCCCGAACTCGCAATTCCTGCACTCGTGGCGTTTTACGCGCAGCGCTTATGATAGCGCGCTGAACTGGCGAGAATGGCTTCTCCGGAGCGGCAAGGAGTTGGGAACCTCGATTCTTTGTATTTTGCCTCTGCTCCCTCCCGCGCTGCTCGGACTTGTTTGTCAATGGGCTACCGGAAAGGACAACCGCGCTCTCGTTTTCCCTGTCCAATATGACACTCCGCTGGCCCGATTCGATTATCTTCCCGGTTGGAAACTACTTTGGAATGACTCGCCGGTAATACGCTCCCTGTCGCTGGTGGTCGACATCGCGATCCTGCTCCTAGCGGCCTATGGACTCGTGATGCTATTTCGCAAAAAACAATTTGGAACCTTGGTCGGCTACGGAGCTGTGCTGGCCTGCGGTTACCACTTCCTTTTTCGGGAGGAGTATTATCCGGCTTATAAGATCGTGACGATTCTTTGGCCTTTCTTCCTCTGGATTGTTTTTCTTCCACTCTCTCGCATCTTTTCCTCGCCTCCCCGCTGGAGTGTCCGAGCACGGCAATACAAATATGCCTTCGCTTTTTTGCTCATCCTATGTTCTCTGCCAGCGATCATTAGCCTGGCACAAATCCCTATCCCTGGTGCTTATCAGCTGGTCGGGGCCAACTACTTCCTTACTGAAGAGGTTTCTCGAGGGACTTTCCTCAAGCCACGAATTAGTGACCTCAATCGACTTGAGCAGATCTCTCGCGAAGTCTCGGCCAAGAAGGAGAACGTCCTCGTAATTGCGGACATCCCGGCAGCGATTCCACATGACTTTGGCTTCGCCCAGCTGCTCTTGAGAAACGAATCGGTTTTCTTCCCAAAATCGTTTGGGACCGCAGACCGCATTTGGCGATACGCACCCTATCCAAACGCCCGCGCGGCCTCTCCGAATCAGCCAATCGATCGTGTTCTTTTCGTCAATGGCGCTCGCACGTTCAATTTTCATCTCGCGGAGAGGCATATCTTCGGCGGCACCTTTGATGAGACGGCCTTTCGGCGAATGAATTTTTCTGCCGATCTTGTCCTTCGAAATCGCGAGGAACTGGTTATCCTTTGCCGCTCGGACCCTGAAAGAACGATCAGTAGTAAAACTGATACGGGACGACAATCGTATCTGATTGAAAAGAACGAGCTCGCCTTGGATATCTACCACATCAACGCTCCGGTCGACCAGGCGGCCCGCTTCTCTTTCTCGATCACTTCTCCGAACTCAATACCCCCCGGGACGGGGCTCGAAGTGCTGCTGGATGGCAAAGTGATTGAGTCCGCAAATGACCCCACGGCATGGACCCGAACGGTTTTGCTCACTCCGGAGGCGATGCATCAGCAACTTGTCATCAGGATCAAAGAGAAAGAGCCGGATGTCGCAACATCGACATGGCGCTTCGAGATTGGAGAGTTCGAAGGCGCGACGCTAAGCCGGAACAATTGGTGGTGATCCCGCGCAAAAGCGGAAGCGAGGGCTCGAGCAATTGCCACTTGCGTTGCCGATAAAGAGGACCGATATCCCTTCAAAATATGCCGTATCGCGTGTGCAAGACCATTGACGTCGAGAATGGTCATATGCTTTCCAAGCACCCCGGAAAGTGCCGCTATCCCCATGGCCACACTCGCAAAATTGAGTTGATCCTTGAAGCTGCAGAATTGGATCAAAACGAGATGGTCTGTGACTTCAAGCTGATCGAGCAAATCATCGGTGACTATATCGAGACTCTCGACCATGCCATGTGCGTCAACACGGCTGATTCTGCTTATGGTGAACTGCGCGCACGTTATGGCGATCGAATCGTCTCGTTCGAGAACGAAGACCCGACTACCGAAGTGCTGGCGCGCGTGATCTTCCAAACATTCACCAAGAAGCTCGCTGACTATGCCGCCAGAAATGATCGGGATTATCTTCTCGGCAAGAATGTCAGGCTGGTCTCTGTCAAGGTCTGGGAAACGGCTTCCTGCTGGGCCGAGTACGCCGCTTAGCGAGAGAAGGTCACCATATTGGATTGCTAATGAAGGACGCCCAAAGCGCCCGCGACAGCCGCGGCATCGCCATCGATCAAGTGGGGATAACTAAACTTTGCTATCCCATCAGCGTGATGAATAAGGAAGGCCAATTGATCCCCACGGTGGCTAGCATCACCATGTCCGTGCGTCTTCCAAAGCATCTTCGAGGCACCCACATGAGTCGTTTTCTCGAGGTCCTGGTGAAGCATCGAGGGGAAATAACTCCGCAGAGTCTCACCGAAATCGTGCGCGACTTAAAAGAGCGGCAGAATGTCGAGAGTGCATGCTTCGAGGTGGCTTTTCCACACTTCATCGAGAAGACCGCGCCCGTGACCGGCGCTCGGGCGAAGGTGGCATGTCAAGGTAGCTTCGTGGCCTCCTCGAACGAAGCCGGCGAGACGTTGCGGACGCGGGTCGTCGTTCCCGTGAAGACGGTTTGTCCCTGCAGCAAAGAGATCAGCGACTATGGGGCCCATAATCAACGCGGACACGTCACGATCGAGGTCGATCTCAAAACGTCGGAGCGCGGTTGGGCATGGATCTGGATCGACGAACTTGTCGAAATTGCGGAGAAATCGGCCTCCGCACCAGTCTACGCCCTGCTCAAGCGCCCGGATGAGCGACATGTGACCATGCAGGCCTATGACAACCCCGTCTTTGTCGAGGACTTGGTTCGTAACGCTTCGGTGCTCTTGAAGAAAGATCCGCGGATTACCAGCTTCACCGTGCAAGCAGTCAACCAGGAAAGCATCCACGCGCACGATGCTTTCGCACGGGTTAGTTGGAAACGAGAAAGGCGGCCGCGATCGAAGAAGTGATCGCGTTCTAACCATCCGGCGCCAATGGGCCGAGCGGATCATTTGTCGATAAAGCCCCTGCTCCGTCAGAAGTGGACATCAGTTTTCAGACGGCCGCCATCGAATGAGCGGATCAGTTGTGCATCTGGTGGTCCCGGCGTACAACGAAGCGCGGCGGTTGCCAAATTACCTTCCACTACTCTCCGCAACTCTCGCAAAGACTCCTCACTCATGGCGTATCACAGTCGTCGATGACGGCTCTCGCGAGTCCGAGTCGACTCAGATGCGGGAGTGTGTTCAACGCGCCGGTCCACGCATCGGTTTTCACCGCCTTCCCGTCAACCAGGGAAAGGGGGCGGCTATCTACTCAGGCTGGAATCTTGATGTCGAATCAGAATGGCTCGCCCTCCTCGATGCGGACGGCTCGATCCCGCCTTATGAAGTCGTCCGCGTGTTGGGTATTCTGAGCTCCGACGGGCCCGACGCTTTCTTCTGCTCGCGCTGCAAAATCCTTGGTCGGACCGTGCAGCGTTCCTGGATCCGGCACGTCGGAGGCCGTCTTTTCGCAACCTTCGTTTCCGCAGTTACCGGCATTCCGGTCTACGATTCACAATGCGGCTTCAAAGTTGTGCGACGGAAATATTACGAAGCCATCAAGGGCCGGCTGCATGAGAAGCGATTCGCCTTCGATGTTGAGCTTCTCGTCGCACTGACCGAAGCCGGAGCGACGGTGATTGAATACCCAATTGATTGGTTCGATGTGCCTGGAAGCAAGGTCCATTTCGTTCGCGACACAGTGCACATGCTCGCTAGCATCGT
This sequence comes from uncultured Verrucomicrobiae bacterium, assembly GCA_963706955.1. Classification (GTDB taxonomy): domain Bacteria; phylum Verrucomicrobiota; class Verrucomicrobiia; order Chthoniobacterales; family Terrimicrobiaceae; genus DASTFP01. The sequence goes on from CAVPOC010000008.1 coordinate 784,187, forward strand.
GCGCCTTCGTATCCGAGGCTGCCGATAGCGTTGCGGAAATCATCGCCGGCAAATCATTAATAAATTCGCAGGGAAATAATTTCCTGCGATTCCCCTCGTTGATAACTCTTTCGGCTCATAGGTTCGGCCGTTCATTTGCACACCGATGAATGACGCAATACTCGTAACCGGAGCCGGCGGCTTCATTGGCGGACATCTGGTCGCCAAATTGCTGCAGGAAGGTCACCGCGTCCGTGCAGTCGATAAGAAGCCCCAGGGGCAGTGGTATCAGCGGTTCGCCGCGGCTGAAAACCTGACCATGAACCTTCAGGAGAAAGGCGCCTGTATTCGTGCGGTCAATGGTTGTGACTGGATCTACAACATGGCCGCGGACATGGGCGGAATGGGATTTATCGAGCTGAACAAGGGCCTTTGCATGCTCACCGTCTTGATTAACACGCACATGCTCATGGCCGCTCGTCAGTGCGGCGCGACGCGTTTCTTTTTTCCCTCCTCCGCATGTGTCTACGCCGGCTGCAAGCAGCAGCAAACCGACAACCCTGCCTTAAAGGAGGAGGACGCCTATCCGGCAGACCCGGAGGACGGCTATGGGTGGGAGAAACTCTTCAGCGAAAGAATGTGCCGGCATTTTCGGGAAGACTTTGGTCTCGAAACCCGCGTGGCTCGGTACCATAATGTCTATGGTCCGCACGGCACCTTTGATGGCGGGCGCGAGAAGGCGCCAGCAGCGATCTGTCGCAAAGTCATCGCCGCGAAACTCTCCGGTCATCATGAAATTGAGGTCTGGGGAGATGGCGAACAGACGCGCAGCTTCATGTTCATTGACGACTGCCTTCATGGCACCCGCCTGCTCATGGAAAGCGACATCGCAGAGCCGATCAACATCGGCAGTGCTGAGATGGTCACGATCAATCAACTCGTCGATCTCGCCGAGGAACTGGCTGGCATCAAGCTCAAGCGCAACTACAAACTCGACGCTCCCAAAGGCGTCCGCGGCCGCAGCAGCGACAACACCTTTATCAAGAAGTCAACTTGGATGGGAGCCCTCGACCCCTCTGCAAACCGGCCTTGAGAAGACTTACGCTTGGATCTTTGACCAAATGAAGAGTGGCCGATCGAGCGCGCGAACCGTGAACCGTTTCTGAGACGGTCTCAGGTTGTGAAGATCTCCGTTGTCACGCCGAACTTTAATGGCGGCGAATTTGTTGGAGCGTGCCCTAAGGTCGGTCGTTTCTCAGGACTATCGAGATGTTGAACACATCGTCATGGACGGCGGGAGCACCGACGAGAGCCTGCAGATCATCGACCGATATCGTCAAAATCTCACGAACGTTGTCTCCGAGAAGGATAATGGTCAATACGACGCCATTAGCAAGGGCTTCGCGATGGCGACGGGCGATATCCTCTGTTGGCTGAACAGCGATGACATCTACTTTCCCTGGACGATGCGCGTCGTCGCGCGTCTCTTTGTCGATTTTCCGCAGATTGATTGGATCATGGGCGTGCGCTGCGAACTGCGCAATGACGCCGTGCAAGGAATCTCAAATGTGACGCCGTTTCCACGCGACGTAATTCGCTCTGGAGCATTTCATCCGCGCGGGCTCGGCTGCATCATGCAGGAAGGCTGCTTTTGGCGTCGAAGTCTCTACGAAAAGGTGGGCGGCATCTCTGTGAAATGGCCGGTCGCAGGCGATTACGAGCTCTGGATCAGGTTTGCCGAGCACGCCGATCTTGGTGGTAACAGCCGCGCTTCTCGGAGGGTTCAACTATACGGACAAGAATCGCTCGCTGCTCAATGGTCAGACCTGGCAAGAGAAGGAAGTCAGCGCAATCCGCAACCGAATTCCGGCTTCCCTTCGCAGCATGGGTGACCGACTGATGCGGCGAAAGAAATTCGCTCAGAAGCTTTCTCTTTCGGAAAACCCCGCCTCCGCAGGTATCTGCAGTCCTGGCTTTGCCTGACCATGCATCGCGGACTGGTGCTTGGCTACGATGCGTTTGGCGGACCGCTATGTGCTTCACCGGCCCCAGTTTTTGCTCGCATAGCAGAGCTGAGAGCAACTGGCCGATGAACGTGGATTGACGGGTCATCGTCAACTTCAATCATCGCCTTCGCTTGTTTTTCCTAATTTACCTCGCCTGCGGTCTTTACCTCTGGCTTTTAGGTGCGGCCGTTCTCGGGGAGTGGAAAACCGGCCGCTCGCTCTTTCGAGCGCCATGGCTTGGCTATGCAGTTTTGATAGCATGCTTGCAAATCGCCCACTTCTTCACCGCGATTAATCCACCGTTTTCCCGGACTTTCCTGGTTGCTTCTGTGCTCTGCGCCGGCGGAGTTGTCGCCCTGAAGTTCCTTAGAGATCCTTCGAAGGCGAAGCAGCTCCCGGCAATGCCGCCGCTCTTGTGGTTCGCGCTTCTCATTGCGGTGGCGTGGCTTGCCTTCCGGCCGGTCTTCAACATCGCGACGCAAAAAATCGTCCATTACGATGTAGGCTATTACTATCTGCAGACGATTGCGTGGACGACCGCCTTTCCCATAGTCCCTGGGCTTGGCAACCTTCTGCTTCATCTCGGCTTCAACCAATCAGCCTTTCTCGTCCCGGCATTTTTGGATTCCTTGGGGCCCGCATCTGTGGAGCTTATTCTCTCCTTGGCGGAGTCCTCCCCTGGCTGGGCCTGACCCTGTCTGTTTTCGCCCTGGTCCAGGGCTTGTGTGCGCTCTTTCTGTTGCGAAGACGGCTCGAACCGATCGAGAAAGCTTACGCAATCTCTCTGCCGGCCTGGATGTATACTCTGCTGATAAATAATATCTCAGGCAATTCGCCGGACATTGCCTTGGCTTGCCTCCAGATTCATATTTTCTTATGCTTCGCAAGCTTCTTAGCCGCGAGAGGAAGCCAGGCCGTCCGGCTCCAATTGAGTGAACTAATAATCCTCAGTGCGCTTAGCGTTTGTGTAAAGCTCAATTCGGTCTTCTTCTCCGCCGCAATCGGATTGCTTTCAATCGGAGTCGCCTTGACTCGCATCGGTGCGCCTCGCCTTTTGCGCGGCAAGCAAGCGATTTATGCGACTCTGGCCGCGCTGGTTCTTTGCCTGCCATGGACGGCGCGCGGAATCATTGTTTCCGGGTATCCCTTATTTCCGTCGACAGCCCTTGTCGCGCCGGTCGCATGGCGAGTCGGGGAGTCATGGCGGGTCCGAAGGCTGACGTCTCGAATTTCTATGACATCACCGTCGATTGGGGAAGACAGCCCTATCCTGATCTCGCCAAAGGTTCGGAACAGCTTCGCCTGGGTGCCGGAATTTCTGCGGAGAAGCTGGGAGATGACAGATCAATTCGCATGGCCACTCAGCCTGGGCGGCTTGTGGACGCTTGCTCTTTCTGGCTCTTGCCTGGAAGAGCGCGAATTTCCGGCAAAAGCTTCCGCAGTTGCTCCTTCTCCTTTTGCCCTTGGTCTTCGCTTTGCTCATGTGGTTTTTGACCGCTCCTAATCCCAGATATCTCGGGTCGATCACTTGGCTTCTGCCGCTCGCTGCCTCGCTCGCCTTGATCTCAGACATTTCACTTTCAGCCTTCGCTTTCGTCGCGCTCGCTTTCTGCGTCAACTATTTTGCTCTCGGCACGTTGCGGTATAACACCGAATGGTCGTGGAAGAAACCGTCTCCTCGACTCCCGGAAATACCTAAGGTCGATATTCGGGAGGGCGACAATCCCTTTGGCGTACATCTTTTCTACCCAAGAAAGGGCGACCAAACCTTCGATGCCCCTCTCCCCAGCGCGAAGACCTTGCATCCCACACTGAAATATCTCGATGAGACGCGAGGGCTTTCCGCGGGTTTTCGCGATGCAAGAATCGACGACGGGAGCGGCGAAAATGAGAATCGATCAAAGCGCTACCCTGTCGTCGAATAGCCGAAAGGTTCTTCGGCTTATTGGATGGCACACTGCGCGCAAAGTGGTTTTCGGCTGATCTTCGCGTGGCGTTGTTCTTCCTAATTTACGTTGCCTGCGGCCTCTATCTATGGCTCTTGGGCATCGCAGTTTTTGGAGGTTGCGAGAACCGAAGATCACTTTTTCACGCACCGTGGCTTGGCTATGGAGTCTTGATTGGCTGTCTGCAGATTGTGCACTTGGTTTGGGCGCTAAGTCCACCGGTTGCCTGGGCGTTTCTCGTCCTCACTTGCCTTTGCGCCGCCGGCATCGTCATCATTCGGCCTCGCAAGGAAGCTCCGAAGGGCGTCGGCTCTCGCCAATTGTCAGTTCCGGTGCAGTTGACACTGCTTCTCGCGCCAGCAGTGGCTGCTTTCTTTCCAGCTTTTAACACCACTACCCAGGCGATCGTCCACTACGATCTTGGCTATTATTACCTCCAGACGATCCGTTGGGTAACGAGCTTCCCAATTGTGCCAGGCCTTGGAAATCTTCTCCTGAATCTGGCGTTCAATCAGTCTCCATTTCTCGTCGCCGCCCTGTTTGACTCCCTCGGTCCGCACCTCTGGGGTTACTCGTTGCTCGGAGGTGTCCTCCCATGGCTCGGGCTTACCTTGTCCGGCTTCGCTCTGCTCCAAGGCCTTTGCGCACTGCTGGAATTGCGGCGACCGCTCGAGCCAATTGAAAAGGCCTATTTGATTTCATTGCCCGCTTGGATCTACACCCTCCTTACGGTGAATATCTCCAGTAACTCGCCAGATATTGCCTCGGCATGTCTCCAGATCCATCTCTACTTGTGTTTTGCAAGTTTCCTCGCTGAAACGGATGAGAGGACTCGCCTGAGCGCCTTCGGGACATTGCTCGTTCTGGCGGCACTCAGTCTGAGCATTAAGCTCAATTCCGTCTTTTTGGTGGCGACGATCGCGCACTTGCCTGGCGGTCGTGATCGTTCGTTCGGACCGGGGATCATCGCCCACAGACAATCCTGTTGGCGGTGCTTGCCGCTGCCGCCATCTTCTTCCCATGGGTCTTCCGGGGAATCGTCATGTCAGGTTATCCATTTTTCCCGTCGAGCACCCTTGGACGGTCCTTTCGCCTGGCGAATTCCCGATTCCGCCGTATCGCACTTTTACAACATCACTGTGTATTGGGCGCGACAGCCTTATTATGATCTCGAGAAGGTAAGGACAGGCTTCGCGTGGGTCCCCGAGTGGTTCCAACGAAATTGGCAATTGAAGGACCAATTCGAGAAGCCGCTCATTCTTTGCAGTGTCTGGACTCTGCTTCTCGCGCTGCTGGCATGGAAATGGAAGGATCTGAGAAAGAATGTGATTCGACTCAGCCTAATGATCTTGCCAGTATTAGTCAGTTTAGTGATGTGGTTTTTCACGGCTCCCGAGCCGCGCTACCTTGGCTCCATAACCTGGCTTTTGCCACTCGCGGTCCCGCTATGCCTGATTTCCAAAGCTTCGCCGCTTTCGCGCGCTTTCATAGGGGTAAGTCTATGTGTAAACTATGCCGCTCTGGGTAACCTGCGATACAATACGCAATGGGCATGGAAAAGACGCGCCTCTGGATTCCCGGAGATTCGTCAGGTTGAGCTTAACGAGAGCATTAACCCGGCGGGCATTCACCTCTACTATCCCAAGGCCGGGGATCAGGTCTTTGACGCACCGCTCCCCGCCACGCGGGAAAGCCGTCCTAAGCTTAGGCTTTTAGACGAGGCAAAAGGGATTTCCGGAGGCTTTCGCGATTCAAGAATCGATGACGGGGGACGCCAGATCGAAAAAGGTGAGCATTAATCTCCTCTATTTTTGCCACGCGCCTGAGCTAAGCTTCGCAAGTTGAGCTGAGGGTCTATAATCGCTCTATCGTCACCAAATGACATCCGGTTGCGACGCCCGAGACAAAGTTTCCTGAGATTCCACGCCCACGCATGGCCGAGCACGCAAATACCTCCGGTCTGCTTTACTATGCGCCCATCGAGGGAAACCAAAGCTACGATCATATGCTTCCCTCCTCCAGCGGCAAATTGCACGGCATCGAGCTGCTCGATCCTGCCGTCGGTATGGCTGCCGGCTTTCGCAGTACCCAGGCAGAAAAGGAAGCCCCATAGCTCGAGCACTGACGGCGAATCATGGCATCCCCATAACTCCGGGACATGACCTCCAACTGGTTCTTTTCCGCCTTTTTGGTTTTTCTGCTGTCGGCGCTCTTTCTTTGGGCGCTTGGTGCTGCGGTATTCGGTGGCTTGCACGGGAGTTCGAATTTGTTCAGATTGCCGTGGCTCGGTTACGGCGTCCTGCTTGGCTCCCTGCAAATCGCCCATTTGTTTTTCCCGATTGACCATCAGTTTTCGCATCGCCTTTCTGATGATCACTGCGGGGAGCCACGACAGCGGTGCTTATCATAAGAGCTGTCTGGCGCTCGGAAACCCCACGGGAAGCTCAGAGCGGGTGGTTAAAGCTCCTGCCGCTCGTTCTCCTTGCCTTCTGCATTTTTGTTCCCGTTTTCAACGCTTCTACCAAGCCAGCCTGTCACTACGATCTCGGGCTCTACTATCTCCAGGAGATTCGCTGGATCGAAACGTTCCCGATCGTCCGCGGCGTGGGCAATTTGATCCTCAACTTAGGTTTCAACCAAAGCGCCTTTCTGGTAACTTCGTTCCTCGACGGCCTGCTCCCGGACAGGATCGGTCTGTGGTTAGTCGGAGGGTTGTTGCCTTGGCTAGGGCTGACGCTGTCAGCCTACGCAGCAGTCAGACTGATGGCGGCGCGCAAGGTCCGCCGCTCACCGCTGGAGATCGCATACGCCGTCTCACTGCCGGCCTGGATTTACACGCTGCTTGGAAACAACATCTCGAGTGGTTCTCCCGACGTCACCTCTTCGTGTTTGCTCATCCATCTTTTCCTAGCGTTCGCGGCGTTCGTCATGACGAGAGACAATTCGGAAAGAGCGCGATGCTTAGGAGATTTGTGGATCCTCAGCGCCATCTGCGTGTGCCTTAAGCTTAACACTCTGGGCATGGTTGTCGGAATTTGTTTCATGGCGGTGCTCTTCCTCATCTTCGAGCGGGACTCTTGTCGCGCAGGACGATCTTACCTCCGATGGAGCGGGGCGGTTGCCGCTTGCCTTCTCGCGATCTGGGTCTATCGAGGAGTTCTTCTTAGCGGCTATCCGCTCTTCCCGTCCGGTATCGCGGCCGTCCCGGTTGCCTGGCAGATTCCGCCGAGTGAAGTCGAGCAGTGCCGCGAGGACACCGTCTACTGGGCGCGCATTCCGTATGGTGACAGGAAGGTGGCTCTCGAAGGTTTATCCTGGGTCGGTCCGTGGATTCGGCGAGTGGTTTCTCAGGACATCCAATTCGACTGGCCGCTCGGGATCGGCTTGATCAGCTCGGCGGCCGTGCTGCTGCTCTCGTGGATGGAAAAGCGATTGCGGCGAGCCAGGTACTTCCTGCTCTTTCTTTGTGTGCCGCTCCTTGTGCATACCACCTTCTGGATCCTGACAGCGCCGGAGCCCCGTTACTTTGGATCGACCCCGTGGCTTTTCGCCGCCGCGCCAATCCTCAGCTTCATCGCCGCCGAGGAATCGCTCGCCTTCCTCTGCCTCGTCGCCAATCTTTACCTGTGCGCAGTGCCGATGGCCGGCCTCCTGGTTAATGCTTCGTGGCAATGGGCGAAGCCAGACCCCAGATTTCCTGAGATTCCTCGCTCGAACATGGCCGAGCGCACGAACCCCGCTGGTTTGCGCTATTATGCACCGATCGAAGGAAATCAAAGCTTTGATAATGCGCTACCTTGTGCCAACCGGTCCGTCCAGGATATCGGACTGCTAAATCCCGCCGCAGGGATCGCCGGGGGCTTTCAACCGGTAGGCGAGAAAGAAAATGTTCTAGTGTGAAAGGGTGGATTCAGCGAGAACCCTAAGAGCCATTCCATGTAACGCTCCATCTCTAGGACACTAATTCGCCTTATCCAGCAATGGGTACCGACTACCAGATGCCATTCTATCTTCTCTTCGTGGGCTTTGGGCTGTTCCTTTGGCTGATCGGAACCGCGGCGAGCTGCAAGCCGATTCGAATCGATCTCATATTCCGCGCTCCTTGGATCGGATACTCTTTGCTCGTCGGTCTGCTCCAGCTCGTTCATCTTCTCTGGCCGATCAACCGTCCTGCTTCACAGCAATCGTTGTCGGGCAGTTGACTCTTTGCGCAGTGGGCGTGCTCGATGGTCGGCGCCTTTCGCAAGCAAGGAGACCCTGAAATGGAGCTGGCACCGGCATGGTCGTCATAGCGGTCCTAGGCTGTGATCTCGTTTGCGGTCTTCTATCCTGTCTTCAATAGCATGCACCAAGGCCATGTGCCACTACGATCTGGGCCTGTACTATCTGAAGTTGCTTCGTTGGACTGAGGGATTTCCGATAGTCGCGGGCTGGTGAATGTGCAAGAACATCTCGCTTTTAATCAAAGCGCATTCCTCGTCACCGCCCTAGTCGATTCACTTGTCCCTAATCGTTGGGGCATCTTCCTTATCGGCGGGTTCCTTCCCTGGCTTGGATTGACTCTCTCGCTGTTTGCGCTTTTCCGGATTGCTGCATTAGAGTGCTTCGAAACACCGAGAGTACGACGCCTATCGAAGTTGCCTACGCTGTGTCGCTGCCGGTTTGGATCTTTACCCTGGCCAATGCTAATATATCCAGCGCTTCTCCGGATTGCATCATTTCCTGCCTAAGCATCCATTTCTTTCTGGTTTTCGCGTCGTATGTAGCTTCGGACGATGAGGAGGAAAGGGCGAGCAGCCTTCGCTGAACTGTTTCCTCTTGGGCGCGGTTTGCTTGGCTGTTAAATCGAGTTGTTTGGGGCTAATTGTCGCGGTATGGGCGGTCTGCCATCCTTCTCCTTTGGCTAGGAAAATCAGAGGCCTGCCGGATACTCGCGCACAGGAGAATCTTAGCGATGGCTCTCGATTGCCGCTCTCTTCCAGTTACGTGGACGGGGCGCGGCATTATTCTTTCCGGCTATCCATTGTTTCCGTCGAGCGCACTTGCGATGCCGGTTGCCTGGCGGATGCCCGTCAAGTATGTGATGAGTTTCGGGGGGATAGCCGTTCGCTAGGCACGCGAAGCAGACCCTGCGATTAACGTAAAGAAGACGCTCCGGACATGGCGCTGGTTCCCGGGATGGTTTGAGCGCGTTCTCGCCATGCCCAACCAATTTGTTTGGCCCACCCAGGTGGCTATGGCGGGGTCGGCTGTCTTAGTCGCATTCGGCTTTTTCGTAGATACGGTGCGTCAGCAACGCTCTGAATCTTTCATTCTGATTATGCCGCTTCTCGCTTACATCGTTTTTTGGTTTTTCACCGCTCCTGGCGTTCGATATTTTGGCCCGCGATGTGGATTTTCGCGGTCTGTCCCGCGCTGGCGTTTGTTGCTGGTGATGACGCGTCGGGTTGGCTTCCTGGGTGCGACGCTTGCGGGGCCGCCATACCGATTCTTTTCCTCGCCTGGGAATTCCATGGTCTGGAGCCCGGCCGGAACCACGGTTGCCGGAACTTAGAACGATGGAGACAAAGCTGTGATCAATGAACACGGCGTCGAGTATGGGTGAACCCGATGGCTTTCAGACCTATGATGCTCCGCTGCCAAGTTCCGGACGTGTCGTCCATTCCTGGCATTGCTCGAACCCTAAAAGGGCATCGGCGGAGGTTTCAGGTTCGCGAAGCCTGCGGTCTCCACGAGGATCAGGCATCATCGTCGCGATGATCGTCGGAACAATGGAGCCTGGCGTGAGCTATTTGTTTCCATTTTTCGTTCTTTTTGCAACGTCGGGTATCTATTTGTGGTTGCTTGGTGGAGCTTTCCTTCGCCTGGTCGCGCAGGTGGAAGCGAACGGTCTTGCGCACGCCTTGGATCGGATGGGCGATCCTGCTGGGACTTGCAAGTCACTCATTTGTTTGCGCCGAATAAACGAGCAGACAGTGACGGGGCTCGTCGATTGGGTGCGGCGGCGCGGCGGTCGATCATCATGTGGCTTCGCTGGCGCGCTAGACGAAAGCGACAGACGGTCAACGGTATCCCAGCGAACAATCTACTGGCTCATTCGGTGCAGCTGGGAGCGGCCTCCCTTGCTGGCATTTTTTCCGGTGTTCAACGCCTGTACAAAGGAAATGATCCTGTACGATCTGGGACTCTATTATCTGAAGGCGGTCCGCTGGATCGCGACCTATCCGATCGTGCCAGGCCTGGCGAACGTGCAGGGTCATCTCGGGTTCAACCAGTCGGGATTTCTGTTCACCACCCTGTTTGACGCCATCCTGCCTGAACGCTGGGGAATCTTTCTGGTCGGAGGGATTCTTCCCTGGCTTGGGTTAGCATCGAGCTTATTCGCGCTGTTTTGCCTCGGACTTCACGCGTCCGGGAAGCTCGGATCTCCCCGGTCCATCACTGTGGCATACGCCTGTTCGCTGCCTGTATGGATCTATGCCTTCCTCTACGAAAACCTCTCCAGCGGCTCGCCGAATCTGATCGTTGCTTGTGTGATGATTCATCTGTTCCTGGTGTTTGCCTGCTTCTTGTTTAGCCCCGATGAGCAGAGCGAAAACCTTGGCGAAATCTTGGTAATAGGGGCTGCCTGCCTCTGCCTAAAGTTAACCAGTCTGGGGTTTGTGCTAAGTATCTGGGCAATCGCCGTCGGTTGTAATGATTCGTCATCAAAGATGGCGGACCCTCGCATTGCCGCGGTTGCTGCCTGCCCTCGGAATATGCGCGGTCATGCTTTGCGCGTGGGTTTATCGAGGCGTCTTCCTTTCAGGTTACCCATTTTTCCCGTCGAGTTTTCTCGCGGCACCCGTGGACTGGCGCGTGCCAGACTCCGTGATGAAAGACTTTCAAGACTATATTCTGCTTTGGTCGCGCTTTCCCCACGGCGACGCGGCGACGGCCCTCCACACCATCGGATGGGTTCCCCACTGGTTTGCACGCGTGATTCCCAATCAATACCAATTCGCCTGGCCGATTCAGGCCGGGATAGCGGGCGCCCTGGCCCTTTCGCTTTTTCAGGCAAATCGGCAAGAGATTTTCAGTTCTCTTCGCAGGAACGCTATCTTGGTCTCTCCTCTATTTGGTTTCGCTCTGCTCTGGTTTGTGACAGCGCCGGATGTACGCTACTTCGGTCCGTTAGCATGGCTGTTCGCCATTGTTCCTGCCTTGGTATGGATCTCGCCGGCAATTCACACACGCCTTCATCGCGTGCGGAACGACTCTGTGTTTGTGCGCCGTCCCGCTTGCCTGCTTCGCCTGGGAGAACCGATGGATCTGGATCACTCGCGAGCGCGTGCTTCCACAGATCCCAGTCGTCGAGCTGGAGGTTTCCACTAATCGGCATGGGCTGGCGATTTGGTATGCCAAGGAGGGCAACAAAGCATTCGATGCTCCGCTGCCAAGTTCCTGGGGCTTCACCCCGTCCCTCTGCCTTCTCGACCCCGCCAAGGGTCTCTCCGGAGGCTTCAAACACGTGGAATCTGGAATGGTATCCGGCATGGAGCAGGATCGACGGCCAGAATCGGGCAAGGGAAATACTGCGCAGCACGCCTCGTCTCCTGGAACGCCATGAAATTCCGGGTCACATTTCAATGGATTAACCCATGCCGAAATGAGCGACTGCGCCTGGCGCAGCAGAAGCTGCTCGAAAGCATTCAGGCTCTCGGCCTCGAGCCGTCGCTCTTTCCGGCCGGTCCTGAGATGATCAAATTCGGCGATATCCTTCGTCATGCCCGACGGGAAAGCGTGGGGACGAGCTTCGTGTGGTGCCATTCCGACGTCCTGTTGACGAAGAATCCTTTCCTCCTCGCTGACCGCGGGAAAGTCGTGGGTTTCCACCGAAGAGAGCTGCCATCCGGCGAAATTTGCGCCGGTGTGGACATGTATCTGATCCCAAACCTTATTTGGGATAACTATCTTTCGCGCGATATTCCGGACCTCTGGTGCGGAGGAACCCACGTGGACTGGTGGCTGACGCGCGCCGCCTCGCTCATCGGAGCGTATGAGTCTCATGGCGGCTATATCGATCACCTGTCCCATCCGGAATCGGGCGCATCCAAGCGCGCCAACGATCCATATTTTCGCCACAACGTGCGCGAATATAATGCCTGGGCGGTGCGAAACGGGGCTGGCGTTCTCGAACTCCGGCCCGCCTGCCCTTGATCGGGGCCTCGATGTCGCCGATCAAGGATTATCTTGCCTGGGCGAACAAAGCGACTTCGGAAGGAATCGGAAGCCGTGAAATTCACGATAATCACCGCCTGCCGAAATTCCGCACCATGCTCCCGGAGACCATCAAATCCGTCGTCGAACAAAGCGCATTGACGCAGGGGATCGCCAGCCTCGAATACTTCATCATCGAGGCGCCTCAACGGATGCGACGGCGGAAGTCGTCTCCCGCTACCGCCACGAGTAGATGACGTTCGTTTCAGAGCCGGACACCGGCCTCTATGACGCGGTAGTCAAGGGATTCAAAGGGCCACGGGCGAAGTGGTCGCTTACTTGAACGCTGGAGATATCTTACATGAGCACGCTTTCCGCGTCGCATCCGAAGTGATGCAGCACGACGGAGTGAAGTGGATCTGCGGCTACCAACTCAAGATCAATGAGGACGGCGAAGTCATCGCTGTGTCGAAGACCTCCACGCTACAGACGGGAGTTTATCCTGAATGGAACCTACTTAAGGGCTTCCCCTATGCGGGCATCCAGCAAGAAGGCATTTTCTTTCGCCGCAAACTGCTGGAAACGGTGGATCTGGAAGCCTTGAAGCGATTTCGTCGCGCGGCGACTATTTTCTTTGGACGCAGCTCGCCAAGCATGCCGAGTTGCATACTGTTCTAAGCTTTCTGGGCGCTTTCCGTGTCCACGAGGGGCAATTGACCTTTCGCGCGAAAGGGAATCGGCGAAGGATTGGAAGCATACTGCAAAGAGGCGAGGACGTGCACGCGACCGGAGACATTTCGCGAGAAGGTGACCCGCTATTGGGAATACCATAGCCCGCCCTTCCTCAAAGGAGTCTTGTGGAATTTCACCCTAGGACAATCCGCAGCCCGGATTTTTCGATTCGACGAGGCGGCGCAACGATGGTGCCGCGATGAGCATGTTTCCCTTCACTTCGGAAGAAATCCAAGAGCATTTCATCTCGGCCGAGCAACTGATGCGCGTATGCGATCAGGTCTGGAGCGCCGACAGCAAGGCGAACATTGCCCTCGACCGCGGACAGCCTCGGGCCGGCTCAAGCATCTATTGCAAGGTCGATCATCTTATTGGTCTCTTCGATCACCGGAAGGCCCGGAATTGTGTGGTCCTTGTCAGTTCCGAGAGCGACCGGCCGATCAACGACGAATTTCTTGCAAAGATGTCCGCCGCAGATCGCGCATTGGTTCAGCACAAACATTCAAACGAAGGACGAACGGTTAAGCCCGCTGCCACTTGGCCTCGCGAATTCCTACTGCGGCATTACTTTGAAGGCGCCGCTAATCGCCGCGCATTCGCGACCATTCCTGAGCGCCCCTGCTGGCTCTATGTCAATTTTCGAACCACGAGTAACCCGGCAGTCCGCGAGCCGACGATGCATCATTTCCGCAGCTTGAGAAATGCGGATTGGCTAACCGTGGGGGAAGGCGGACTGGGCTTTGAAACCTTTCTGAACGAAATGACATCCCATCGCTTCGTGCTTTGTCCACCAGGCAATGGCAGTGACACGCACAGACTCTGGGAGGCTTTATATAGCCGAACAATCCCCGTTGCGCTTGCTCAACCCGCGATGGATGCGTTCCGTGATCTTCCCATTCTCTTCGTGGAAGACTTCAGACAATTGACGCGCGATTTTCTTGCGAGCGAGTATGAGCGTATCACTTCCTTAAAGTGGAACTGGCGCAAAGCTCTTCCTGCCATGGTGGCACGAGCGAATCGCTGAACAATGCGAAAAACTTAGAAGTGCGGGTGCCAGCATGCTCCCGCGCGGCGAGTTCCTTCGCGCAATCACCGGAGCGCGTATCGAGGATCTCAAAAGACGCGTTTTGCGCAAGGCATGAAGATCACGATCAGCAGTCCCGACGGCTTGGGGGACTTCGTCCTGCGGATTCCCTTCTTTGAAGCGCTGCGCGATGCCGGGCATGACCTCCAGATCTTTATGTGCCCGCCGGCCTTCGAGCTTGCCAGGGCGGTGCTGCCGACCGCGCGCGTTGAAAGGATCAGCGATGATCCCTATGCGCGCCTCGTTCGATTTCGCCGAAACCCATTCACGGCGGAGTTGAAAAAGATCTCCGCATTCGGGCCGGAGCTTTTTGTCGTCGCGCTCTTTCAGCAGAGCTTTTTCGATGAGATCACCCTGTCCAAGCTTCCCAGGCGTCTGAAAGTGGCTGGTTTTCGATGCACCGACTCCTTTTGGAGCACGCAGGCCAATACGCGGCCGCAGGAAATTGCCGACGGCTTCGCCATTCGCGTGGAAGCGACGACGAACCTGCCCGAAGTCGGAGAAGAACCGTTTGCTGGCCTCGGCGATCTTGGGCTGGTCAGTTCCACGCAAGCCGGCGCGGATTGACCCGCCCGAGAACGCGCTTGATGAAGCGCGCTCGATCCTTCGGCAAAGTGGAATTGAAGACGAGAAATATTGGGTGGTGTGTGCCGGAGCCAGGCCCGGCTTGAGATCAAGGATTGGGGAGAAGCAAACTGGGCGCAGCCCTTGCCAGATTGCGCTCGGACACCAAGGCTCCGCTTATCTTCCTTGGCAACAAAGCCGAGGCCGCCTCGATCGACCGAATACGAGCTGCACTGCCGGAAAGTTGCGTTCACTTCAATCTGGCAGGACACCCTCCTCCGATCCTAACCACTCTGGGAATTATTGCGCTTTCGGCCGGATTTGTGGGACGTGATTCCGGCCCAATGCATTTGGCCGCCGCTTGTGCTCGGCCGTTTCTTGCCATCTCCAGCGGTTGGCTATGGGGCCGCTTCTTTCCTGAGACCGAAGGAGCGGTGATTGTCTCGCGCCAGGTGCCCTGCCAAGGGATGTCTCGGCTACTGTCATCTGCCTGAACCATTCTGTGTGCGGCGCGTCAGCGTCAGCAGTTCCTCGAAGGGTGGCGGCTCCTGCAAAGCGAAGCGGGCGCAGAGCACCCAGATCCTCGAGTTCCCATGGACGACGACTTGCGCGAGGAGATCGTTGAGACGGCCCATCTGCGTTTTCCTCGAGCTCGCGCACGAGGCGCGACGTCACGTTTTCGAATCGGAACGAGCTGTCAACCTTCTCGACAGCGCAGGCATCATGGTGCGTCGCTTGCACGCGCGACGATATTCTCAAAGCGATTCTCGTTGAACTCTCGGGAGCTTCGCGGTCGCGCGTCAGCACAAGACCATCGCATCCAAGCTTCTCTCCAGGGCGAGCGGATCCACGAAAATGTCTTCGAGAAAGAAGCGTGCATCATGAACGTCAGCTACCATGCCATCTGCGCTGCCGAGAAGGTAGTAGTAGTCGGCTTGCGTAAGGCTGGCGATAGCCCAGTAGCAGAGGTTTACGTAGAGTGGCGAAAAGATCTCCAAGACTTTGATCTGGGGCTGACACCAAATAAGATTGGTCATCCCGGCGCCGTGCGGCGCGACAACCGCTTCGGCCTCCGAGAAAAGTGCGATCTGTTCGCTCAGCTCATTTTCTCGAGTGTAACGTGGATGAAGCCACGGCGCGCGAGAATAGGCCAGAGATCTCCTCTTCGTTAAAGATCCTCCGTCCAAAGGCCTCGGAGCGGCTTATGTAAATTCGCTTTCGTGGCCTAAAGGTGAAATTCCGAGTTGGGATCTGAGAAACTCGATGGCCCACGGCGGGACATTGCCCGGCGCCGCCGGCGAACGATGGCACGACCAAGAGGTCGCAGGGAAATGACTATCGCTGTCGCGTAACAACGATCCTATGTCGCGAATCCCGAGCAGAGCGAGCGATTCGCGGATGGCGGGAATTCCCTCGCTGACTAAGAAATGGTCGATTGCCTCCCACGGGATCGGACATGCTTTCCGAAGAATTTGCAGCCTGGGGAGAGCATCGGTCATCCAATGGAAGAATCCTGTGGACTCGGAAGTGGCCAAGACGACCGACGTCCCTGCCAGTCTTCGGGCTTTCGCCAAGCGCTTCTGTTCAAGGAGCGGATGCCGGGTCGCGTCATGCGCTCCGACCGCCCAGTCGATCGAAACATCGTAGAGTATCTTCCCGTCGTGCGCGACGACTGACGCCTTTGCCGCCGACCACCCGTCCCCGCGGAATACAGACGACAAACGTGTCGGGATATTTCCCGTGGAGGTACGGGCTTGATGCGCTAAGGAGAGGATGATGGTTCTCGTGCAGGGTTTTCGCGACATTTCTCACATTTTCGCAGCGCTGACGACCATTCTTGGTAGCGAAGTCCCGTCAATTGGCCTGCGTGCGAGAGTAGTGTTGGAAATACGCTTTGGAGGAAAGCCAGTAACCTGAAGGGCGCGGCAGACGATCGCTTCAAAAGATGCCTCAGACGGTTCCACACATCACGCAGGCTAGAATAGCTCTGGAAGCGGTCAATCAGAAGCTGCCGAACAGCCATGTACCTATTCAAAAATACGATCGTGGCAGCGCACAAACTGCGCGTGCAGGCGACGAATTTTCGTCGAAGCATCTGCTTTCGATATTTTCCAGCACGTCATCAATCCCGCAGCGGCGAAGTTGCGCCCGTTCGGGCGTGACCGATCTCGATCAAGAAATTCCTTGATTGGGTCAAGCCGCGGAAGAGGAAGACCCGGAAGCCTGCCACCGTCGACGGCCGACCGTCGATCTTCGCTTCCTACGCTACGGATGAGTCGCTGAAGGGCAGTCATCGGTATTGCGGCGGCGAGAAGCTGCTGAATAATCTTGTCCTCTTGCTTCGCAGGCATGGCTATGACGCATACATGGTCAGCATGGATGGAGCGCATTCGAATTGGCTGGTCGAGCACGCGCCCTTTCTTTCGGTCGAAGAATTCGCCCGCCGCGCAGCAAGTGGGCGATCCGATCCGATGTGTGACCTCATGGGTTCTCGCCGACGCGTTTCTCCAGCATTGCCCGGGATTTTATTTCTGGGATCAAGAGCTGGCGACCACGAGTCGAAGCCAATTTCCGGTGCTCGCGCGGCAGATGCGCCAAGGGCGGATCCGCGCGACGGCCGGTCTTAACCGTTCAATTCAAGCCTGGCATATGGCCATATTCGAACAGAAGGGCCTCCCTGCTGAGGACGCTCGTTGACGAAAAGCACTGGAAACCGGACGAGGCGCGCCGCCAGCGTGATCGCGTCGGATACATGGACGAGGGTTCGCTTACGGCCACTTTCATTGACACCATCCAGCAGCTTGACCCGATCAAGAGGGCTCGAACTGGAATTTTTTCGACTCGCGGGCGTCGAAGCCGACATCATCAAGGGCATGCAAACATGTTCAGTGTTTTTGGCATTGAACGTTGGCAAGAGCCCGCTCTGGGGCGAAGGCGGACCGATGACTCCCCACGAAGCCATGGCGTGCGGGACTGTTCCCATTTGCTTCGATATGAACGGTCCCTGGGAACTCATCCAACAAGGTTATAACGGATTCGTTCTTCCGGAGATCCGCCCTGAGACTGATGGCCGACCAACTGATCAGCATCTACTCCGACCCCGGCCGGCTCGAAGTTTCTACGCGATAACGCCCTGGCTGTCTTCCGGACGAGCCACTGCATGGAGTCACGCTGGCCATTCGTTTGCGAGTTTCTTCGATTGCCGAAGGAAACATGAGAACGCTTTGGCTTGCCGATCATTTGCTGGTCAGCGAACGCGGGCACCACGTCAGTTATAACGGCTTCATTGCAGACGCGGCCAAGCGCGCGGGAATGGATGTGCATATCCTTTGCGCCCGTGAATGCGTCGCGCAGGTTCCCGGCGGTTTCGCCATGCGTGGAATTTTCCGCAAAGACGTGCGGAACACTCCCTCTCCGTTGCTCTCCCGCTCACGATTGGCTCTCGATGCGCTCGAGAGACTGGCGCGCCGCCGCTTTCAAGCCGACCTGGCAAAAGGAATCACTCCCGAGATTATCAAGAGCGAAGACATCATCTTCGCGGAGATGCTCGCTCCGCGAAATCTGGCGGGCTGGCTTCGGTGGTTGCGAGATTTTCCCAAAGAGCCCTTGCCCAATCTGGTGCTTCATCTCGGCTATGCTTCGGAACGCTTTGGAGCCGACAAGGAAATTCCCACGCTCCTGGAAGCACTTGAGCGCTCGGGAAAATTCTCGCGAGTGCACTTCGCCACCGACAGCGACATTCTCAAGGAGAAATACACGGCAATCTTCCGGCGACCCGTGGCCCACTTGCCTCTCGTCATCTCGAGACGAGCCTGCGAGTGTTACAAGCCCCCAGGAACGCCTGTCCACTTCGTGTGCCTGGGAAACGCGCGCGAAGAAAAAGGGTTCAGAGAAATTCTGACCGCCATCGACACCCTAAACTCGAACGGAGGCTTGGCGAACGCGCGGTTTACTTTGCAGAGCAGCGACCCGGACGCGCACTCAGCAGCTGCCCTGGCCGGCTTTCGCTCCGCGCGAGCTGCGGGTATTTCCCTCCTCACGAAACCACTGGATGACGAGAGCTACTTGCGCCTGCTCAAGGATGCCGACGTCCTGCTCCTGCCTTATCATGTCGACCGATACCGGGACCGCACCAGCGGCGTATTTTGCGAAGCGATGACGTCTGGAAAACCCACCATTGTCAACGAGGGTTCATTCTTGGGATTGGAGGTTCGTCGGCAAGGGATCGGTTGGCTGGCTCGCGATCGAGATCCGGCATCCTTGGCCGAGACAATGCGGCGCGCAGTTCGCGAATTGGACGCGGTGGCGTCCCGTTGCGCGAAATTGATGCCGCATTACAAGCTGATGTTCCACCCGGATACTTTTGTGTCGCAGTTGCTGGCTCTCGCCGATGACCAAGGCTGACACACGAGTCGCAGTTTTCTATCCCTGGACCGGCTTGCCTGCACTGGATCGCGGTTCAGCACGGAGGCTCGTCCCCTTGATCAATCTCTTTGCGGCGCACTATTCGGAAGTGAGGATCCTTTCTCCCGGGACAGGGAACCCGATCCAAAGCGGGAATATCGAATACCTCTTCCAATACCCCTCCAAGCTGGAAAGAGTCCTTCTCAGGACTGCTCATTGGTTTTACGACGGAATTCTTCACCATTCATCACGTGCGCAAATCACACCACGCGAGCGGCGGCAATGGTGGCACTACTTGAACGTCAAGCTCCAGCCTACCCTGCTCAGGCATGTCCACGAACTTGTGGCCTGGTCATCCATCGCCTTTTTGGAGTGTCCATTTTGGGGAAGTGCAGTCAGGCGGGCTTGCCGGAAAACAAAGAAACATTACCTCCTGACATTTGAAGATGTGCTCTCCGACTTGGTGACAAGCAATCGGTGGTTGCGGCAGCGGGTGAGCGCCTGTGAGCGGTTTGCCAGCCGCGATGCAGCCGCGGTTTTTAGCGTCTCACTTCACGACCAGGAACGATTCGAGACCAACGGAATCCCGACGCGCGTCATACCGCATGGCATGGAAACAGAGCCAGCGCTCCCAAGTCTTGACGCTGGACAGATTCCCCCCGAACTGCAGCGCCTCCAGGAAGCACGCTCAACTGGGGCGATCATCTGTCTTTTTATCGGAAGCAGCCTTCGCTGTAATCTCGAGGCGGTCGAGGAGATCCGGAAAATCGCGGCGTCATTGACCAATCGGGGCAATATTCGGTTTGTCATCGCAGGTGCTTGCCTGCCCAAAGGCGACTACGGTGATAAGATTACCGCGCTTGGACCAGTCGAGGAGACTGTATTGCTGCGGCTTTACCAACTTACTGACCTCGTCCTTGCACCTCTGATCTCCGGCACAGGCACCTCTCTGAAAGTCCTGGAAGCATTTATCCATGGAAAGGCGCTTCTCTCCACGCGGGTTGGAGTGCGCGGCCATCCCGTTCAGGACGGCAGAGATTGCATTGTCTGCGACGATCTGGAGCGATATCCGGAGATCATCCACGCCTTAAGTGGCGATCCTGCGCGGAGAAGAGAGCTCGGTGAAGCGGGGCGCCGATTCGTAAAGGCGTTTGATTATCGGGTGGTCTATCAGCCCTATCTGGCGGAAATTGAAAAATTCGCCCGATGACGATCAGCGTCATCATTCCGGCTTACAATGGCGCGGCAACAATCGCGAATGCCATCGAAAGCATTCTTCGCCAGACGCGCCGGCCGGACGAGATCATCGTTTCCGACGATTGCAGCACCGATGCCACCGGTGAGGCGGCTCGGCGCTTCGGAGAACGTCTCCACTACGTGCGCCGGCCGCAAAATGGCGGCCTTTCCGCTAACCGCAATACCGGGGTGCGAGCGAGTCATGGTGACTGGCTTCTTTTTCTCGACCAAGACGACGAGCTCCTCCCGCACGCGTTGGAATCTCTCGCCCGAACTGCCGAAACGAGCGGCGCTGGTGTGGCCTATGGATTCGTCTTGCTGCGCGGCCATCAACCTGAGCATGCGCGTATCCACGGTTTGCCCTGGGCCGTCGGCGACCCGCCTGTTCCCAGCCGGGCGAATTTCTGGTGGACAGCTGTTACGACTACCGGGTGCGCTCTCTTTCGTCGCTCCTTAATCGATGAGGTGGGTGAATTCGATGAAACCATCTGGCAGGCGGAGGATTGCGAATTCTGGCTGCGCTGTGGCGTAACCTGCCGGTTCGCTCACAGCGATACGGTGGTGCTAAAGAAATACGAGACCATTGGCTCGCTGGGATCATATGCCGCTGGCAGCATTTGGTGGCGCTTGTATTTGCAGGAAAAATTTCTCGCCTGGTGCGCTGCACGGTCGGTGGACACTCAATTTTTGGGGGCCACGCACGCACAACTAACCGATCACGCTCTCAAACGAATTTTTCACCAGAAGGCATGGCGGGTGCTCAGTCCGGTGCTGGAACGGGCGCGTTTCCACGGCGCGAGAACTGTTTGGTACCATCGTGGTGTCCTCACGGAGAGGTTCCTCGGCCTGCTTGGAAGGCGAACCTCGCCGGAGAACCTTCGCACTTACGCGTGCTGACCTGGCTTCGCTCGACAGCACGACGACAGTTGGCGTGGTTAGGGCGGCACGCCGTCGAGCCTCTCATTTTCCGGATGCACCGGCGCAAAGAAACGGCGGAGGTTCCTGTTTCCGTGCACATGTTGGTCTCCTCGGAGACATGGGATGCCGGGATAATGGCGGCGATTAGCTTTGAGCATTTCAGCGGTCGGCGCTGGCCGCTTTTCATTCATGAAGACGGCTCAGTCTCGGCGGCACAGCGCGCTGTGATCGAACGAAACCTCCCGGGAGTCCGCTTTATCCCCCGCGCGGAAGCAGAGGCGCGCGCGTCGGTCCATCTTTCGGGATACCCGAAGTGCTTGTCCAACCGTCGCCGGCACAATCTCTTTCTCAAGTTCCTCGACTTCCCTGTTTACGCGCCCTACGACCGGTTTGTCGTTCTCGACTCGGACGTGATTTTCTTTAAGCGCCCTAGAGAGATCCTCGATTGGGTGGATGCAGAAAAAGAGGAATGTTGGTTTAACGAGGACACTAAGGAAAAATACTGCATCCCGCGTCCGCAGATTGAAGAGGCGCTTCAGATGAAGATTTGGGAGCGGGTAAATACAGGTATCTGTCTCATGCCTAAGCGCGCCATTTCCCTGGAACTCAGTGAGCGTTTAATTACCGCCTTCGAGAGAAATGCTCACCATCCCCAGT
The DNA here is from genome assembly GCA_963706955.1 of uncultured Verrucomicrobiae bacterium. Lineage (GTDB taxonomy): Bacteria > Verrucomicrobiota > Verrucomicrobiia > Chthoniobacterales > Terrimicrobiaceae > DASTFP01. The sequence continues at coordinate 805,912 of CAVPOC010000008.1, forward strand.
TTTTCGAACAGACGCTTTACGCCGTGATGGCCTCCGCGCTCAATCGCGGGGGCATGCTCCCCTCCACCTACAATATCAACTGGGGCTATCTTCGGGCGCCCGGTAGCATCTGCCGGCACTATGTAGGCGCCTTCAAACACGACTTACTTTATATTGAAGGCGCGCCGAGCCTGCTGGCGCTTCTGGCGATTTCCAGAAACGCGCCCCGGAATTGAACCATGGCGTATTTTCGTAATCTCTTCGGAACTCAGCCCTGCCCTAAGTTTTGGGTAAAAACGTTTCTGCATCTGCTGACGCCCGGAGGATTCGGCTATATCCGAAAGCTAAGAACCGGACGCGACAAAGCATACGTGCACGAGCGCGACAAGCACACGGTGCGCTTCAAGCATCATGGAGGCGGCGGATGGAAGACTGAGAAAGAAAACGGCCTGATCAAGCGCGACTACGCGAACTATCAGGAGTACCTCACGCACCAAAAACTCAAGTTGGATGAGATGGTGAAGATGAAAGGAGGGTTCAGCAACTTCGACATTTTTGATTACCGGTTGAAGTTCTTTGTTCGGTTTCGTCAGTTGACCAAACTCCTGCCCTTTGATGCCGCCATTCTTTGCTGCGGTGCCAGGCAGGGCACTGAGGTCGATGTTCTGCGAGACCTTGGATTCAAGAAGGCCCGCGGCATCGACCTGAACCCTGGCATCGACAATCCCCTGGTAGACGTTGGCGACATGATGAGGCTGGATGAGGCCGACAACTCGCTCGATTTGCTCTATTCTAATTGTATCGATCACGCGTTTGATCTCGACGGGATGATCGCAGAGCATGCTCGCGCGCTGAAACCGGAGGGCTATCTGCTCTATGATGTGGGAATCAACATGGAGCAAGGAGGAGGACCGTTCGAAGCAATCTCGTGGGATCGCACTGAAGATGTCGTCCTGCGCCTGCTGCGCAGCTTCCGAACCGTGGTCCGCCTTGAGCGAGAAAGTCAATGGCTTTGGATCCTCGTTCAAGGCAAGCAACCTGATTGAGCGCCTCACGCATTGTCGGAATTTCGCTCGTTCGTAACGAGGACCTCTTCGTTGAGACCGCGCTAGCGAATGCGGCCGTCTTCTGTGACGAGCTTTACGTTGCGGATCATGGCTCCACCGACCAGACGGGCGCAATTTTGCGCAGGCTCGCCAGCGGCAAGCCCAATATCCACCTCCGGACGGTGCGGCATCCGGCCCAGTCCCACGACCTCATCCGACACTTCGCCGGATCGCGGACGTGGATATTCGGCGTGGACGGTGATGAGATCTATGAACCGGACAGGCTCGCTCGCCTGCGCGAAACAATCCTCTCTGGCGCCTTCGACCAGCACTGGATGGTTTTCGGAAACGTTCTTCACGTGACGAAACTTGATGAACAGCGTCGCACCGCCACCGGGCATCTCGCGCCGCCATGCCGGAGTATGACGAAGCTCTACAATTTCAATGCGATCAAAGAATGGGCGGGCTACACGCCCGAGCGACTGCATGGCGGGACGATCCGGTTTCGCGCCGGCTATTCGCGAGATCGCCGCCGCATGCTCCATGAAGAGCTCTCATGGAACGAAGCAGACTTCCGTTGCCTTCATCTCTGTTTCCTCAAACGCAGCAGCCGCGATCGAGAGAATTCAGTCCGGAGAAATATCATTGAAACCTTCGGGCCCACCCGACTGCATACCTTCTGGTATGCGGTCTCAGCGCTGATCGGTTTTAAAAGGGGAGCCGAGTGGAAGCGATCACGCTATATGCGCGGTCCCGAAACAACAGTTGCTGCTGAGACTTTCTTCCCCGCAATCGCATGAGCTGGTTCGCGCGGAAAAGCCGACCAGTTGCGACGGTCGCATTCAATATGCTTCCACGCAGCGGACCCTATGGAGGCGGCAATCAATGGCTGAATCAACTCTCTGCGCATCTGAAACGCTGCGGCTACGCGGTCCAATACCATCTCGATCGGAAGGTCGATTGCGTTGCGGGAACACATGCGGGTCTGAGCGGTGCGTTGGCCTTCAGTTATGATGATGTTCTTCGGGCCAAAGAAAAGAACCTCCGCCTCGTCTGCCTTCAGCGCATCAACGACAACGATGCGCGCAAAGGAACCGAGGCGATGGATCGAGTCTTGGCCGAGGCCAACCGCGCCGCGGACCATACGGTTTTTGTTTCTGATTGGCTTCGGGACTATCACGCCTCGCGCTGGTTCGCCCCGATGCGACCCCATTCGGTGATCCTCAACGGGGCCGACCCATCGATTTTTCACCCTATCGGAGCCGCGACCTGGAAGCCGGGTGCACCACTTCGCCTCGTCACCCATCATTGGTCGGACAACATGAGTAAAGGATTCGAACTCTACGCTAAAATCGATGAGGTCATTGCCTCCGGGAGCCTTTTGGATACGGAGATTTGGATCGTGGGTAGGTGGCCCGAGCGAATCCGCTGGAGGAGCGCAAAGACGTTCGGCCCGCGTGTTGGAGGCGCCCTGGCGGAACTCCTGCGCCAATGTCACGTCTACGTAACCGGCTCGAAGCACGAACCAGGCGCGATGCATCCGGTGGAGGGTCTTCAATGTGGGCTGCCGCTCCTCTATGATCGCGAGACAGGTGGCACGGTCGAGTTGGGGCGAAAGTACGGCATGGAAATGTCCGCAAATATTGTCGAGTCAATCACACGAATTCGGGATGACTACGAAGTGCTTAGGACCAGGGTCCTCGGAGACCCTCCTTCCGGGGACGCGATGTGTCTACATTATCGCAGATTGATTCAGCGCTTGATCGCGGAGGCACGTTGACCCTAGTGCAAGCAGGGAAGGAGAAGGCCGGCGGAATGGGCTGGGCCGTCCATTTCGCGGGCGACCAGCAAATCAAGTGGGCGCTCGACGAGGACTTGCGCTGGGCGCGTCAAGCGCTCGACGGAGAAATTCAGGAAGCCTCCCCGTGGCGAAGCCGCATCATCCACGCGGTTTGGTGGCCAAGCGCGTTACGTCTTGGCAGCGACGCTTTGCGAAGTCGGAGGGTCGTCTGCTTCGTCGATAATGCCCCCTCCCTCTACGCTCGGCAGCCGGAATTTTACGCTGTGGAACCGTTCGTCGACAAATGGATCGTTCGCTCGAGGCAGGCAGCAGGGCAATTCGCGACGCTAGGAATCGAGGCGGAATGGGCTCCCTATTGCGTTGATCCCAAAACCTTCTTTCGCCTGCCACCGAACGATGCCGAACTGCAGGCGCTCAGACGCCAAATCGGATTGCCCGAGGACGCTTACGTAATCGGGAACTTTCATTTGGACACGGCATTCACGATTGGACCAGACCGGCCCAAATGGCAGAAGGGTCCGGATATCTTTGCGGAAATCGTGCGGCGGGTCCGTGAAGCTGAATCGCGCGTCTGTGTTCTGCTGGCCGGTCCGCGACGTCACTGGCTGCGCCAGCGATTGAAAGGCTTGGATGTGCCGGTGTTCTTCGTCGGCCGCGAAATCGCGGGCGACGACTTCGCGAGCAATATCCTCGATCGACCTACCCTCAACCGACTCTACAATCTGCTCGACCTATATCTGGTATGCTCCCGCTGGGAGGGCGGGCCCCATTCCATTCTCGAGGCCTGTTTTTCGAGGACCAAGGTGCTGAGCACGCGCGTCGGCATCGCGGAGGATGTCCTCGAATCCCGGAGTCTTTTCGATACTGTTCCTGAAGCAGTTGCCCGAATCCTGGAGGACATCCGTGAGGGGATCCTCGAAGCGACTTGCCAACCTCAATACGAGACAGTTTGTGCCCAAAATTCCCCGCCGAAACTTTTCGATGCGTTGCATCGAATCTATCAAACCTTCCCTCAACGCACGAAAAAGACAGTCCTCGAGGCGACGCAGGCACGCCTGAGTTCGCAGGCACGGCGGCTTCTTCGACGGAAATATACTCCGCCCACCATTCTCGGGATGCTCGCGGAAGGGAAACCGCGGACGTTCTTTGAGTTTCTTCACGGCGCTTTGCGACAGAGCGGCGCATTTGATCTTCGCAACAAGATCGACGCCAGATGCGGACACTATCTGGTGGACGAGAGTTGGCTCAAAAATAACGACCCGAGGAAAATCGCGGACGCGAAGATCGTCTTCGTCTCGGACACTTACCCCGCAGATGTCCCTTCCTCAGCGGAGGCAATTATCGTCCCTTCTTTCGAATGTCTCAGAGAACGGCCGCGGGACCTGGCTAAACCGCTTCCACTCGTAATTCCCCCTGTCTTGGACGGCACGGCTTTCCAGCTCGATGTTCCGGTGCCACAACAGCTAACCTCAACGGTCGCGGGAGTTGCCCACGCATTGCGGCAATTGTTTGTGGTTCTGGCTTCGCCGGAAGACGTTCGCTGGCTCGGTTTTCGATAGCCGGTCAAGAGAGACGTAGCGGCAGGAGCTTGGGATGGAAAAGACCTTCCACGGCCTTGCCGAGGACACGCGCCGCGAGCAGACTCACAGAGTCAAGCTGAAGGGTCGCGGATTTGCGCCCCGCGAGGTGCACCATACCGCGGGTAAATCCGGAATAGGCATCGTCGAAAACGAGTCCATTTGATTCGATGACTTCGACCTGTTCGAAGACTGTCGTCGCGTGCGCAGCGACAATGCAGGTCCCGAGACCGAAAGGCTCGGTGGGAGCAAAGTCGTCCATCAAGATTTCGCCATCTTCTGCGAGCAGCAAGCAGCTGTAGGCGAAATCGTGAAAGACCGAATACACGTCGTGTCCGGCGTCCACGAAGATAAAGTCAAATTTGCGGCCTTCCTTGAAGAGGGCTGGCAAGACGGCCGTGGTTGCTCCGGTGCGCAACGTGATGAGAGCACTCAACTCGAAGAAATGCTTGTTCCAGACTTCGTCCACGGAGCGCGCTTCTGAACTGTCCTTTCCATCCAGGCAGATGGGCCACTCTTGCTTTGCAGCGGGCGCGATGATGTCAACGGATACCAACTCGCCCGGATAGCGGAGACCTTGGACTTGATCCGCCATCGCGAGAACCCCGAGACCGCGGCCTGTGCCAAGCTCCAGAATCCGTTTTGGTTTCCTGCGGCGAATAATTTCCCGCAGAAGAAGCGCTCTTTCGAAATTCGCCGCAAAGTAGCGTCCGCCTTCTTCCTTTAAACCAGTGAGTTTTCCAATTTCCAGGACACGAGCTTTCTCCGCGTCGTCATCAAAACTGCGCAGCCAGGAAGCGAGCGCGGGGTTGCAGCAGCCACAGCGAGATGATTTTGCGGTTTCAGATTAGATTCTTGGCGACGCGAATCACACGATGCGACTTGCTTGCGTCAGCTGCAAGCCGCGAAAGCTATTTGCCAAGCACGTCCGGCATCTTGCGGGCGCGAAGTGATGACTTCGAGCATTGACACGGTGCCGTTTTTCAAGAGCTTCGTAGGCCCACTTGGGCGATTCGCATGAAGTCCTTACGCATAGCGCTGACCGGCGGACGCGGTCGTCTAGCACCATTCGTCGCCGCGCACATGTGCTCATCCCAAGCGGAGGTGGTGACCTTTTCGCGCAAGGCTGGCGACGGCTTTCAGTGCACCTCTCTTCTGACGGAGCCGGAAGCACTCGCTGGCTTTGATGTCGTTCTTCACCTTGGCTGGAGCACCGTTCCGTTGACTTCGGAGGAGATGCCGGGTGTCGAAGGGATCATCGACCTTCCCCTGCTGCAAGAATTGCTCGATTCGTGTGTCTCGACTCGCCGCCCGCCGCTGCTCGTCTTCTTCTCATCGGCGGCGGTCTATGGGAACACGGCGACTCCGGCTTTGGAGGACACGCCATGCCAACCTATAGGGCATTACGCTCGGGCAAAACTTCAAGCCGAGGACCTTATCCGCTCTGCCTGCAAGCGCTACGACAAGTTGCGCTGTTGTGCGCTTCGAATATCAAACCTTTTCGGCTCGGCGATGCAGTTGACCAAGCCCCAGGGCCTGATCTCTCGTGTATGTCGGGCGGTTCACGAGAATACTCCGATCTCGATTTGGGGTGACGGCGGAAACACCAAGGATTATCTATTTCTCGATGACTTTCTCGACGCGCTCGAGGTCATTATTGATCGAGGCTTGACCGGGACTTTCAATGTAGCGTCCGAACAATCGCTTTCCGTCCAGGAGATCGTCTCAATAGTGGAATCCTCTACCGGCAAGGAATTAAAGGTCGTGCATTGTCCCGCCTTCCCGTGGGATGTCGAAGAAAGTCGAATTTCTACTCAAAAACTGCGTGCAGCCACGGGATGGCGCGCGCGGTCCGATCTCACCGAAGCGATCCAGCAGGTTATCGAAGCAGAATTGAAATGCGTCTAAGCGACGTCCGTCAGGTAGTGCGCGGAGCCCTCGCTCTGCCGGCACGCCTGGCGCATGCCCGAACCCTCTCGGCTGTCCGTCGTAGTCCAAGCCAACATCCCGTTCTCTCTTTTGGCGGGATGTTGAATGGGGTTCGCCTCCTGCATGGAGGTGCGGTCAAGCTCATTCATCTTCGCGACGCTTTCGAGTGCGATGAACGCTCGTTCAACCTCCTGTATCTTGTCAGCAGCGCTCATCCCGCCTTCGCCGAAGATCTCCTGAAAAGATGCCAGAGGCATAAGATTCCGATCGTCTTGAACCAAAATGGCGTCGCCTATCCCGCATGGGCGGGCAAGGATTTCGAACGCTATAATCGTCCGATGCGCCGGTTTCGCGCGATGGCGGACTTTGTTATTTATCAGAGCGCATTTTGCCGGGATTCCGCGGAGCGTTTTCTGGGTCCATGCGAGGTGGCCAACGAAATCATTTTTAATCCCGTCGATTTGCAAAAATTCCGACCGGCGGTCCCTCCGCTCCCGACAGAGCCCTTGCGACTGTTGACTTTGGGCACTCACGGCTACGCCCAACGTGTTCTTTCGGCGATAGAGTGCGCGCGAGTGCTCACGGATCGGGGAATTGATTGTTTGCTGACGATTGCTGGACGACTTGGGTGGTTCGGTGGGGTTGCCGAGACTCGCCGCGCGATCGCCAAGTTGGCGCTGGACCAGAAAGTAACTCTGGTGCCCTCCTTCACCCAAAAGGAGGCCCCGGAACTCTATCGCGCGCACCACATCCTGCTCCATCCGAAATACCTTGATCCCTGCCCGACCGTCGTTATTGAAGCACTCGCTTCAGGACTGCCGGTAGTCGCGTCAGGCTCCGGAGGTCTTCCGGAACTGGTTCCCGCTTCTTGTGGCGTGCTGGTTCCCGCTCCGCTTAGCTGGGAGAGATTGATTACGCCTACGGGCGAGCAACTTGCCGCGGCGGTCGAAGCGCTCCTTCCCCGACTCCCTCAGGTCGCACGCGCAGCTCGGTTGCATGCGGAAGCGACCTATGACGGCGTCAAATGGGTCGAAAGGCACGCGGCCATTTTCCGCCGTGTTCTTGGATGAGCGAACCGCTCGTCACCGTCCTGATGACGGTCTACAACGCAGGCCCCTTTCTCGCGCCCTCCATTCGCAGCATCCTTGGCCAGAGCTTTGCAGATTTCGAATTCCTGATTGTTGACGATTGCTCGACCGACGGGTCCGCAGAACTTGCCGAATCTGCATCGAAGGACCCGCGCGTTAAAGTAATCCGGAACTCGCACAACCGGGGGCAAACAGCGTGCTTGAACCTTGGCCTTGGGGTGGCACGCGGACGATGGATCGCTCGGCATGACGCCGATGATCTGGCGCATCCGGATCGGTTGGCGCTTCAATTCCAATCAGCGCAGAAGAGTCCCGAGATTGTTCTCCTCGGCACCAATGGCCGCATTATCAACGAACAAGACAAGCTTGTCGGTCTGCTCGATGCGCCGATCTCCCATGAAGGAATCACCTGGACTGCGCCGTTTCTCAATCCGTTCATGCACACTTCGGTCATGTTTCGCGCCGACGTCATTCGGGATGAATTTGGCGGATACGATCAGAGCTACCGCATCGCGCAAGATTACGAGCTCTGGACCCGCGTCATCTCGCGATACCGTAGCGCAAACCTCCCTCAGCGCCTGATCGATTATCGACACCTCGCCACCTCGATGTCCAAAGTCTGGCGAGAACAAGCCTTCGCCGAAGCGGGACAAGTTTCGGACCGCGAAGTCAGGCGGACTTTCGGGCGCGAGCTGGACAAGACCGAGGCGCAATTGATCGCGCAATTTCGGGAAGGTCTCACTCCCTCCCAGAGGAGAGCCTTTTGGAAGCTCTATTATGGGCTGCTTGCCGGGCGCGATTCGCGGACCAGCGATATGCGCCGCACCATCGCCATGCATCACCTCAAGGCCGCCGGAGCTCTTTCTTGCCAATCGCCGCGTCTGGCGCTTGCGGAAATTTTCGCCGCCATGAAGACCGCGCCAGCCGCCACGATTAGCTGGTTGGCGACACGATACCTCAATACCTAAGTCGCGAATCGAGCCAAACGCTGGCCGCCTGGAGCGCACGAAAGAGACGGCGTTCTGCGCTGCTTTTATCTCTCCAGCGCGCTGCAAGTTCTGGAACAGTTTCGCCGAGCAGCCGCTGCCAGCGCTTGAGGGTGGCGTCGAACGAGAAGTTTCTGCTGGAGGTCGCGCCAGCCGCGACCAGCTGTTTTCGCAGGGAAGGATCCTTTTGGAGACGTCGAAGTTGAGCGAAGAGCTCTCCGGGTGTCGCGGCTTGCAGGAAGTCGCGTCCCGGCTCTCCATCGGCGGCATAGGCCGAATCCATCCCGCCAATAAAGGGAACTCCTGCCAGCCAGGCGTTGTAGAGTTTGGTCGCGGGCTTGTGGACGTAGCGGGACCGTCCGAAGCTCCGGATCGCCATAACAGCAGTCCGCTTCCCGATAGTCATGCCAGCGATCGGCGCCACAGATGATGAAATTGAGCCCAAGTTCGTCTCGAAGCTTGTCTTGCCAGCGGGGATCAGCGAGCTCCGGCGCAAGGTTGGAGCTCTCCCCGAAGAAACAAACATTTTCAAAGCGGTCCAGACGGGCCGGATCCCGCGCCAGCAAATTGGGGTGGGGCCAAAGCGGCATGAAGGCAGAGTTGCGCAATCGGCGGGCGTGAGCATCGTTTTGCACCAGGTGAAGATGTGCGCGAGCGTCAGCCAAATAGTCCGCGACAACTCCCACGAAAAAGACATGCTTGGGAACGCGGAAGTCAGCCGTCAGCAAACTGGTCAGGGCGACTAAGATCCCCTCTGAAGGAATCGCGTGGGTGAGCCTAACAGGAAAGCCGCTTCGTTCGAGGGCCAGCCAGCTTTGATAAATCCAGCATTGAGCGCAGGCGATCTTTCCGGCTTCCTCGAGCCGCGTAATTTTCCCAGACCTCCAGGCTTCCTGCCGTGCAGGATCCGGTAGATATCTTTCCGGGAGATAAAAATGGACCTGCATGAAATCTTCGACCGTAGATGAAAGGCGAAATCCTTCAAGATTGGGAGGCCAATAGGGGAAATTGGAAAAGCCGGAGTGCCATGCTGCTCTATCGGGCCGCGCAGGGTGTGCGTCGGCAGTCTCCGCTGCTTCGCCTACTCGGAGCTCCCGTTGTAGTCCTCTACGTCCTCTACGTCGAATGGGCGCTGGGCATCGAGCTGAACCTGAAGTCCAAGATTGGACCAGGATTGCGCCTCTATCATGGAACCGGTCTGGTCATTCATGAAGCTGCGGTGCTGGGAAGCAATTGCGCTCTTCGTCACTGCACGACCATTGGAATGAAGAACGGGCCTGCCGACTGCCCATCGATCGGCAACAACGTCGACATCGGGTCAAACTCGGTGGTGGTTGGGTCGATTAGGATTGGTGACAACGCGGTGATCGGCGCCGGCTCTGTTGTTCTTCATGATGTCGCGCCTGGTGACGTGGTGGCCGGGAATCCTGCCCGCTCGATCAAACGACCGGCGTGAAATTCCTCTTCTTGTCCGGGCACGCTCACCTGGCGCTCGACCCTTCCGCCCAGGACGCGTCCGGTGGCGCCGAACTTCAAGTTGCCCTGCTCTCGCTCGAGCTGGTATCCCGCGGACACGACGTCGTGATTGTGGCGGCCGAAACCGGCCAAACAAAGGATGTCGTTCACAATGGGGTAAGAATCATTCCCGCTGGTCGATTCGACACAGGACGAGCTCTTGACACTCTGCGCGCCTTGCCTCGGATCGCGCGTGCTCTTCGCCGTGAAAAGCCGGACCATGTCGTCGTGTATGGTTGGACGGCGTGGCTCTATGTCCTCCAAAAATTGCGCATTTTGGTGCCTTTCCGGCTGGCGTTTGTTTGCGCTTTGGACTCGGAAATTGATGGCGGTTTTCGTCGCGCGGAACCATTGCGCGGTTTGCTCTTCGAACGCGGCATGCTGCTCTCGGATTGCCGCTTCGCCATCACAAACCACCAGGCGCGCCTTTTTCATCGAAAGGGCATGCCCTGCACGGTCACACGACTGCTCCTTCCTCGGACGACCGATTTCTCAAGGCCTGAGAAGAAGCACATCGATCTTCTCTGGGTGGCACGTTGTCATCGCGTAAAGCGTCCTCATCTCTTCCTCGATCTCGCAGAACGTCTGCCGCAGGCGCGCTGTCGGATGATCTGTTCGATTCAAGATGAGGCGCTCTGGCAAAGCGTCGCTCGCCGTGCCCGGCAACTCGCAAACTTAGAATTTCTGCCCGCCGTGCCCTACCGGGAAATCCAAGGCCACTTCGACCAGTCCGAAATCTTTGTCAATACCTCCGAACACGAGGGCGTCCCGAATACGTTTATCCATTCCGGGTTGGGTTACACAGCCATACTCTCGCTGGTTGTCGATCCCGATGGCATGTTCGAAGATTTCCGCGCGGGTATCTGCGCGGCGGGTCAGTTCGAACGGCTCGTGCTGGCGGCCGCGGAGATGCTTTCCCATCGCGATAAACTTGCTGCGGCCCAGCAAGAATCCGCCCGCTTCGTTCGCGAATGGCACAAGAATGAAGCAAATGTTCAAGCATTTCTGAGCGGGCTCGCCAGATGATCCGAGTCCTTCACGTGATCGACCACCTCGACCTCGGCGGAGCACAAACCGCCCTTGTTGACATGCTTCGCCACCGCGATCGCTCCGCCTTCGACGTCGAAGTTGCCGTCATGCATGGCCGCGGGCCATTCGCCGATGCGCTGGAGGAGCTGGGGATCAGAGTGCACTCGCTCGCTCAGGGCCAAATGGCCGCCCGCCTATGTGACTGAGTTTCTTCGCCTACTCCGTGGCTCCGACTTTCACGTGGTCCATTTTCACCTGCAAGGAGCCAATTGGATTGCCAAGCCGCTGGCGGCATTGGCGGGACAACGTGTGCTCATTGCGCACGAACACAGCAGCGGCGATCTGCGGTTCCGGGGGCTGCGTTCGCTCATCCCAGATGCCTCGACCCACCTTTTCTCCACACGCATCATCGCCGTTTCGAAGGGTGTTCGCGACTTTCTCACACGCTGGGAGGCAATTTCACCCGATTTGATTGAAGTTGTCCCCAATGCCGTTGATGAGGACCTATTCCAACCGTGCACGGACGAGCAACGGCGAGCGGCGCGGAGTCGTTTCTCTCTTCCCGTGAACGGATTCGTGGTCGGTGGAATGGGCCGACTGGCGCACGAAAAGCATTTCATCCTCGTAGCCGAACTCGCGGCACGCCATCCGGACGCTTATTTTGCCGTCGCCGGCTCCGGTCCCGAAGGCGAGCGGATCGCCGCCCGCGCAGAGCAACTCGGGGTGAAAGAGCGCGTGCGGCTGCTCGGAAGCGTCCTTGACCGGCCCTCCTTTTACCAGGCGCTCGACGCTTTCCTTCTGCCGTCGTTGTTCGAAGGTCTACCGATGGCTCTGCTCGAAGCGATGTTTTCCCGAGTGCCGGTGTTGTCTTCGCGGCTGGAAGGTATTTCCACCATCATGACAGACGAGAAGGAAGGGCTGCTAGCTAGCGCAGGAGATGTTCAGGATTTCTCTAGACAGCTCAAGCGACTCGAGGCTTCACCCGAGCTCGGCCGGCATCTTTCCGCAAACGCACGCTCGAAGGCCCTGGAACAATTCTCAGCGTCCGTGACCGCCGGGAGGATCGAGGATATTTATCGCCGAGAGCTGGCTATTGCGAACACCAAGCTGGCTGATAAGAGTTCAAGATCATGAGAAAACTGAGAAAGGCTCTGCTCGTGGCGACTGGAGTGGTTTTTGGCGCCTGCGCAACGCAGACTTTTCGTCCCGAGGTAGCTCCCGAATATGTGGTCACTCGTGATCCGACCCCTTTTTACCTGAGTAAGCCACGACAAGAGAGCACACCCGATGCCGCTTTAAGCGCTCAAACTCGGGTCAAATTGTTGCGCAAGCAGGCGAGCTACAGCCTTGTCTTGCTCGAAGATTCGCGCAAGGGGTACGTCGCGAACGCCTACCTCACGCAAGCTCCGTCCGGATTGCCGCAACGACCATTCGGTTCCTCATCGGAGGCCGAGCCTTCGCCGCGCCCAAAGAGGCGCGCAGCCCCGAGCCCAACTCCGGCGCCAAGTCAGCCGGAAACACCCGCCTCGGACGCCAGCGCACCTGCAGCGAGCACGCCGGCATCTCCAGATTCGCAAGCTCCTCCAGAAGAGGTCCCCTCTCCGACCCCCGCCCCGGAGGCACCTCTCGAGAAGCCCAAGTTCCGCCTTTAATCCTCACTGCGCACGTCGGCAGGAGCCGGGGCGCGGCGCAACCAATCCCCAGACCTACTCCAACTTGGCGACGTGTGCCTCGAGTGATTCGCGGGTGATCGTGTGGCGGGCGCCGCAACGCGGGCAATGGATCCGAATGATCTCTTCGCCTTGGAATAGCTCATCCGGTTGCTGACGCATGACGGGAGCCAGCATGGCAAGCATCTGCTCCTGATTGCAGCCGCATTCGAACCGGTATCGTCGCCTTTCCAGCAGCCCGAGTTCGACATCCTTGTCGAGACGGCGGATCGCCTGCTCGTCGAGCGTCTTGATCCAGTCAAGATCGGCGTCCGGTTGTGCCATAACCATTACCAAGTCTTCTTCCTCATAGCGAAAGAAGCGTGCGAGGCGTTGTTCGCTTTGCAGGTAAAACGTCTCGACCGCCTCGAGAAATTCCTGGCCTGAAAATTCCACGACGCTGCGGCGCGGCGGCACGTTGTCTGAAATGATGTCGGCGTAAAAGAGCCCCGTCGTAGAGGCCTTGACATTTTCAGTGAAAACGTTGCCGACGACCGTTCCGAGTGTGTTGTTGCCGCTGACAAAGACGTTCACCAACGGATCTTGAAAATTGACCGTCCAGGCGACCATTTCCTTCCAGGGTCGGGAAGCGCTATGCAACGTCACCGCCGCCAAGGCATCCCGGAGAAGTTTGTCGGTCGCTTCTTCCAGACCGCTGCCGGAGTCCAGTCGATGCAAGTAAAGCGCCGCATAGAGTTCGGAAAATTCCGCGCGCGCCACCAAGGCATTGCGTCCGCGCGCAAAGTACGTGCGCACTTCGATCCCAGGATCAAGGGAGCTCTCGGTTTCCGACATTGGCCCGAAAGCTAGACACAATCTTCCAACAGGCAAGGGAGACCGATCCCGAATCTGCTTTCGCAAAGAAGCAGCCACACGCGGAGGCTGGAAAACAGCGACTCTGTTTCCGTATCACGTTGCCAAGGTAGGCGTATCTTCGTGGCAGGTCCGAAAAGCTCACCTGGCCGGTTCAGGGTATGGTCTATGCAACTTAACCGGCGCACCTTTGCGCACCCTGATGTTCAGCACTTCCACGAACACGGAAAAGCCCATCGCAAAATAGATGTAGCCCTTGGCAATATGCTGGCCAAATCCGTCGGCAATGAGGGTAACCCCTATAAGCAGGAGGAAGCTGAGCGCGAGCATCTTGATAGTGGGGTGACGATCGACAAACCCACTGATCGGCCCGGCGAAGGCCATCATGAAGATGACCGCCACAATGACTGCCCCGACCATAATGGGAATGTTATTGACCATCCCAACGGCAGTAATCACTGAGTCGAGTGAGAAAACAATGTCGAGCAAGATGATCTGGGTGATGACCGCGTTGAACGAGACCACTGCGCGCGTGGTGCCGTGCCCTTCTTCGCCCTCTAGCTTCTGGTGAATCTCGTGAGTGCTCTTCCAAACCAGAAAGATCCCGCCGATGATCAGGATGAGGTCTCGGCCGCTGACTTCGTTTTGAAAGATTGAAAAGAGTGGATAGGTAAGTCGAGCCATCCAAGCTATCGACATCAACAGGAGCACCCGCGTGATCATGGCGAGGCTCAGTCCAATAAAGCGTGCCTTCGGCTGCTGTTCCGGCGGAAGTTTTCCGGCGAGAATCGAGATGAATATGACATTGTCGATACCGAGCACGATCTCGAGCACGCAAAGCGTCACAAAGGCAACGGCGAGTTCAGCGAATCCTGAGGGCGCGGTATCGACCGCCGCACCAAGCATGAGCATGAAGATATTCGGGTCCATCAGCGTCTTTCTAACGTGGGTAACTGGGCTGCACCATGAGATTCGTTAGCCGACCTCCAGATGGCCGCGGCACTGGCAACTAGCTCGAACTTTAAGAGGCTCGCGGGGGAGAAAAGGAGGCCGCGGAAGAGTAGCGCTTCCGACATGCTGTCACGGGAATTTCGGTGACTTGTGCGATCTTCCGCCCCTAGAGTCTGCCGTGCGAGCGATCGAGCAAGTATTTCCGAGGTGCTCTCTAGGGTTTTTTCCGACCCCGCTGGTGGAAATGAAACGGCTTTCCGGACGACTCGGCGGGCCGCGTCTCTGGATCAAGCGCGACGACCTGAGCGGGCTGGCTTTTGGTGGCAACAAGACGCGTAAGCTGGAATTTCTCATGGCCGGGGCCCTGGCAAATCGCTGCGATGCAGTGATCACTGCGGGTGCGGCGCAGTCGAACCATTGCCGGCAGACGGCCGCCGCGGCTGCCGCCCTTGGCGTTTCCTGCCACCTCGCCTTGGGCGGCTCCCCTCCAGGGACTTCAAACGGCAACCTGCTTTTGGATCAGCTCCTTGGCGCGACGATCCACTGGTGCGGCAGCCGCCGAAAAGGCGAAGGGCTCCTTCAGATCGAGCGGGATTTAACCTCGCGCGGACTGAGGCCCTACGTCATACCTTACGGAGGATCCAACGTCGTCGGCGCCGCGGGGTTCGCCGCTGCCATGGTCGAGCTTGAGGCACAACTAACGAAAACCGGGATTCGCGCTGATGCCATTGTCTTCGCCTCCTCATCGGGCGGAACGCAAGCCGGCTTGACCGTTGAAAAATCGGCAACCGGGAGCGAGGTGCGGCTCCTGGGAATCAGAATCGATAAGGACGAACCGGGAGAGGATTCGTTCGCATTCGAGATAACCAGTCTCGCGAACCAGCTCGCTCAGCGCCTCGATTTGCCGGAGGGATTCACCCCTGCGGACATCGTCCTTAATTCCGACTACACCGGCGAGGGGTATGGCATTGTCGGTGATCTCGAGCGCGAGGCCATTCGGCTTATGGCGCAGACCGAAGGGATCCTGCTCGATCCCGTCTACACCGGCCGCGCGTTTGGCGCATTGCTCGACCTCCTAGACCGTCATGAGTTCGGATCGCACGAACACGTCGTCTTCTGGCACACTGGCGGCGGCCCAGCCCTCTTCTCTTACGCGGAAACTCTGGTCGAGAGCCGCGATCGCACGTGAGCGGACTCTGCCGGGAGTAGCCAGTCGATGCGCGACGGAAGATATCTCATCTCGCCCTTGGAGAAGACGAACTGAAAGAGTTGCAGGCTTCTCGCGCGAAATGCGCCGGCGCAGCTGAGGAGATAAAAGCGCCACATCCGGTAGAATGTCTCTCCATAGCGGCTTGCAAAACGATGCCACGAGCGCCGGAAGTTGCTCTCCCAAGCCTTCAGCGTCTTTTCGTAGTCACCACCGAGATTCTGGACATCCTCCAGAATGAACAACTTTTCGGAGGCCTTGCTCACCTGCGCGGCGGATGGGAGCATCGAGTTGGCAAAAATGTAGCGAGCCACCCACGGGTCCGGGTAGAGGCTCGAAGAGTTTACTGCGATCGACTGGCAGAGAAATACTCCGCCGGGACGTAGGGCCTCAAAGACCTTCTTCATGTAATCGCGATAATTCTTCGGTCCGACGTGTTCCAGCATGCCCACGCTGGCGACACGATCAAACTTCTCCGAAATTTCTCGATAATCCTGGAGCCGAATTTCGACAGGTAAACCACGAGAAGCCTCCGCCGCGTAGCGGCGCTGCTCCTGAGAGATGGTGATGCCAACGACGCGGCACCCGTAGTGTGCAGCGGCGTGCTTGGCGAGTCCTCCCCACCCGCAGCCGATGTCCAAAAGCGACATTCCTTTCTCGAGGCCGAGTTTGCGGCAGATCAGGTCCATCTTCTCGGTCTGCGCCTGACCAAGGTCGTCTGTGTCGCGAAACCATGCGCACGAATACTGCATCGAGGGGTCCAACATGCCTTCGAACAGATCGTTGCCCACGTCGTAATGTCGCTTACCGACGCGTCTCGAACGGCGGCGTGTCTGCAGATTGAAAAGAAACGAACTCGCCATCGCGACTGCAGTGTGCAAATTCACGGGAACTCGCTCCTCGAGGTGCGCGCGAATCGCGCGACAGCACATTTCGTCCAGGGCATTACAATCCCACCAGCCGTTCATGTAGGATTCGCCAAATCCGAGCGTGCCACCCGCCAGCACCGCGCGGAAAAAACGTGAATCATTCACGCGTATATCCCACGGGCGCGCCCCTTGTAACTGAATGTCTGCCGAGGCAAAAAGGTCTTGCAGTGTCGATTGTGCCAAACTCGTGCGAGGAGGCAATGAGTGCATTCCTGACACCAATTCTCACGGTTTTCACCGAACCTGGCAATTCCAGAGTCCGGTTTTTTCTTAAACGCCGACCAATCGCCCGCCGATCAGTCAGCTGAAAAATGCCGCCATTCGCGCGGGAAATCTGGGCAAACAGGCCAATCTCTGGTAAATAATTGGCAATTCTGCCCCTAGTTCCCAGAATTCCCGCGACCGCCAGCGGCTCGGCGCTGTGTTCACTCGATCGACATCGAAAACGGGGCGTTCTTTTTTGTTCGCTTTCCGCAATATCGCATCTCCGACCGCTGACCGTCAGGCTCAGCTCCGCAATCACAACCCAGAACCACCAATGAAACCAATCCTTACCTTCACAAGCATAGGCCTGTCCCTTGTGCTCGGAGCCATCGGTCCGACGGCGCGAGCGCAGGAACCTTCTCCCGCCGAATCCAGTTCATCCATGGCTAAACCTGCCGAGGCCGAAGCTAAGAAGCCCAACATCATTGTCATCTGGGGTGATGACATCGGCACCTGGAACATCGGCTGCAACCAATTCCTAATTTTGGACAGTCTCTAACACTGTCGGCGCGCCACGGAGATGAACTCTGAAAGAAAGGATGAAAATGAAAACCACGCTCACGAACTTTGCACTCGGCCTGATGCTGGGCGTTTCCATTGCAACCGCCGCGGATGAGCCACTCCCCTCATGGAACGATGGGCCCGCTAAGCAGTCCATTCTCGCCTTCGTCGAGAAGGTAACCAAGGAAGGCTCGCCGGACTTCGTGCCGGTGCCGGAACGAATCGCCGTCTTCGACAACGACGGAACACTCTGGGCGGAGCAGCCGATTTACACGCAGCTTCAGTTCCTCATCGATCGAATCAAGGCTCTCGCACCGGAGCATCCCGAATGGAAGACGAAGGAACCATTCGCCTCGCTGCAAAGGCGACCTGCATGGCGTCGCCGCGACGGGTGAGGCGGGTTTGGCCGAATTGATGGCGGCCACACACTCGGGTATGACCACCGAGGAGTTCAGCAAGACAGTGAGCGACTGGATCGCGACGGCGAAGCATCCGAAGACCGGCAAGCTTTATACCGAAATGGTTTATCAACCGATGCTCGAACTGCTCGCCTACCTCCGCGCCAACGGGTTCAAGACCTTCATTGTCTCGGGTGGCGGCATCGAATTCATGCGCCCGTGGACCGAGAAGGTCTACGGCATTCCGCCCAGAGCAAGTCGTCGGCTCCACCGGCGGACTGAAGCTCGAAATGCACGACGGCTCGCCAGTCATCATGAAATTGCCGACTCTCGTTCTCAACGACGACAAGGAAGGCAAGCCTGTGGGCATCCAGCGTCACATCGGTCGGCGCCCTATTGCCGCCTTCGGCAACTCCGATGGCGACCTGCAGATGCTGCAATGGACCGCCGCAGGGAGCGGCCCGCGATTCTGCCTCTATGTCCATCACACTGATGCCGAGCGCGAGTGGGCCTACGACCGCAAGTCGCACGTCGGCAAACTCGACAAGGGCCTTGACGAAGCAAAATCCAGAGGCTGGACCGTTGTGAGTATGAAGGACGACTGGAAAACGATCTATCCATGAGCTGGCCCGCCCTCCTTTTCCCAGGAATTCGAGCAAAGTATAGGGCGCTCAACGCAAGCGCCCCGACAACTCCTCCATCTCGGCTATCTAGTTCCTGATTTTCGCGGCGATGGCTTTAGCGGACGATCCGACAGGCGAACGCCCGCTGGGAGGCCCCGCGTCGCTCAACGGCCTCCGAACAGATCAGGTTGAGGCGAGCTTCGTGGTGGCTCCAAGCCGAGCTTGCGATAGGCACGCGGGAGAGCGGCGCGTCCCTGGGGCGTCCGTTTGATGTAGCCCTGCATGATCAAGTACGGTTCGTGGACTTCTTCGAGCGTTCCGGCATCCTCACCGACTGCCACCGCCAGGGAATTCAGGCCGACCGGCCCGCCGTTGAACAATGAGATGAGACCCTCGATGATGCGCTTGTCCATCTCGTCAAAACCATCTTCGTCAATTTCGAGCATCGAAAGCGCTTGGACCGCTGTAGGACCGGTGATCGGGCCGCCGGCGCGCACTTGGGCATAGTCACGCACCCAGAGAAGAAGATTGTTCGCTATCCGTGGCGTTCCGCGTGAGCGTTGCGCGATTTCGAGCGCGCCGTCGACATCGATTTGCGCCTCGAGCAAGCCGGCGCTGCGTTCGACTATTTTCTGAAGATCGCGGACTTCGTAGTAGTCGAGCCGGCAAGTCATGCCAAAACGTGAGCGAAGGGGCGCGCTGATCATGCCCGCGCGCGTCGTCGCGCCGATGAGGGTAAACCTTGCCAGGTTGAGCCGGATACTGCGAGCGCTCGGGCCCTGATCGATGACGATGTCGAGCTTGAAGTCCTCCATTGCGGGGTAGAGGTATTCCTCGATCGCGGGCTGCAGACGATGAATCTCATCGATGAACAGCACTCCCCCGCGTTCGATATTTGTTAATAGGCCGGCTAGATCGCCGGCCTTTTCTATCATTGGGCCGCTTGTGGTTTTCACAGCCACGCCCATGGCGTTACCGATGATGTAGGCCAAGGTGGTTTTGCCCAATCCCGGGGGCCCGCTCAGCAAAATATGCTGCAGAGCCTCGCCGCGTTGACGGGCCGCCTCGACCATTAGCTGCAATCGTTCAACGGTCTTTTGCTGCCCCGTAAACTCCGCGAACATCGGCGGACGCAGCGAAATATCGAAGGGTGTGTCCGGGGCGTCTCCCTCTGGAAGTTGGAATTCAGGCTTGGGCATCGCATTGCCTCCGGCTCGAAATCGTTAGCTCGCCAAAAGATGTCATCCAGACAACTGAGCGTGCATAGATGAGGAACATTTGCAATGTCGCAGCGTGTCCACCCGCCGAGGAGGATGCTTTCACACTGCGCTGATGATGACTTCCTCGAACTCCTGAAGGCACGAACGAACTCCGCGCGGATCACGCAGCAGCGACGTGCCGACCAGAGCGGCCTCGAATCGTTCACTCACCTTTTTCGTCAGCTCGGGAGAAAGGCCGCTTTCGGCTACCCGCAACGTGCCCGGCGGGAGCTTCTCAACTAAATCGAATGCGGAGTAGTCGAGGCTGAAATCGATCTCGGAGGTCCCTTGCTTCCCAACAAATCCGCTGGTGGCTTTGAATTTTCGACTATTGATCCCGACAACCCGAGCATCGCCTGGCAAGGCGGAGATCTCCTCTTGCGCTGTGCACTTCGAAGAGCGCTTCCATGCCCAGTTCGCGCGTCAAATCATAAAAACCGGAAAGCCGAGCATGATCGAGCACGTTGGCCATAAGCAGCACGGCGTCTGCGCCAAAAGCCCGCGCCTCGCGCACCTGGTACTCCTCGATGATGAAATCCTTGCGCAAGACAGGCTTTGATCCACAGCTTCGCGTCGCAGCCAGCCGCTCGATACTCATCCCAAAATGGATATTGTTGGTAAGCACCGAGATCGCTGCCACGACCGGTGATTCCTGGTAGGCGGTTGCCGCCTCAGCGACATTTTCTACCCGCATCGGTCCGACGCTCGGTGACCGTGCTTTGATCTCACCAATCAGGCAGAACCTCTCTGCCAAAGCCGCCGGGAGCGGACGCACCGGCGGCGCGTCGGGAGTCATGTGGCGAAGGTCCGCCAACGGACGCCGGGCCCTGGTCGCGTCGAGCTCGGTTCGAACATCGGCGAGAATTTCATCGAGAAACGTCTTCATCGTAAAGATTGGTGTGTTTTCGGTCTGTGTTCCATCACGTCTTTACCTATTGGGGCCATCCAGATTTCGGCCACGGATAGACACGGATGAAACACGGATGTAGAAATCAGGCGACGCACGTTTGTATTCGACGCGTTTACGTCCGAGCTGGCTGAGAGCAGTTTTACTCCGTCAAGTTCGTTGCCTCTCGGCCTGCGGTTCTATCTGTGTTTAAACAGTGGTGGCAAGATCCTTGCGCGAGAAATGCTATCGCACACAGCCGAGCAGCCAGTCGGCGTAGTCCTTGGAAACAGCTGTGGGATCGAGTGCGACGATTTCAGGAGTTTCGTATGGATGAATCGCGCGTAATCTCTCCTCGAGCGCGGGAAATCGCTCAGCTGATGTCTTCAGGAGGACGACGGCTTCCTCACTATCTTCGATGGCGGCTTTCCATCGATAGATCGACCGGGCGCCCGGCAGGATCGTTCCGCAGGCAATAATCTGCTCATCCACCAGGAGACGAACCGCCTTGGCGGCGTCCTCCGCATTGCCGAATGTCGTCAGGACCACGCGAATCATGCTGCAGCAAGGGCGGGCCTGCGCACTATCCAGCCGCCTCCGACAACGCGATCCCCGTCATAGAAAACGGCGGCCTGCCCTGGAGTGATGGCGCGCTGGGGAACGCGCAGCTGAACCCGAGCGCGTTGGCGATCGAGCATCTCGATCCTGGCAGGGGTCCCCGGGTGCGCATAGCGAATCTTGACGGTAATGTCCTTGGCTATTTCTGAAGGTCGAACCAGCCAATTCGCTCGGTCGACCTCGAACTCGTCGTGGAAAAGCTCCTCCTCGGCCCCGACGATAACTCTCCGTGTTTCAGGATCGATATCGACGACGTAGAGAGGTCGCGAAAATCCGCCCGGCAGACCCTTTCGTTGCCCAATGGTGAACAGCTCAATACCGGAATGTTCTGCAATGAAGCTTCCATCGACCGAATAGATTCCGCCGCGATGAAATTCGCCCTCCCCAAGATGGCTTCGAAGGAACTCCTTGTAGTCGCTTCCAGGAACAAAACATATCTCCTGGCTGTCGGCCTTGTCCGCTACTCTTAAGCCCAGTTCACGCGCGATGCTGCGGATTTCGGGTTTGGTCATGGTTCCGAGCGGCGTCAGAGCGCGGCTCAGCTGTCTTTGGCTGAGACTGAAAAGGAAATATGACTGGTCCTTTTGGGGGTCGCGTCCCTGACGCAGAACCGCCCCACTCGGACAGTGCTCGATGATGGCGTAATGACCGGTGGCGATGTAGCCGGCGCCCAACGCCGCTGCCTTGCTCCAAAGACTGCCAAACTTCAGCAATTCATTGCACATCACGCATGGATTGGGCGTTCGACCCGCCTGATACTCACTGGAAAAATAGTCGATGACCAGACGCTCGAATCGCTCGGCTTCATCCACGACATAGTGCGGAACCCCCAACTTGTGCGCCACCCCGCGAGCGTCGGCGATGGCCGAGGGCCCACAACACTTGTCCTCCGCACGCGAGATACAGTCCTGCGGCCAAACCTTCATGGTGACCCCGATGACCTCATAGCCCTGTTGCTGGAGCAGATGGGCGGCGACGCTGGAATCCACGCCCCCGCTCATGCCTACCAGGACTCGCTTGTTGGTCGCTGACATCCCGCGCAGTATAGTAGGGAATTCAGGAAGGGCAACCGCCACCCACGAGCCAGCGGGCCGCTGTGGCTCATCGCGCGGGTGAAAGCGCCATTTTCCGGCTCAAGGTTATGATAGAGGTGACTTTTGGCTCGGAGGATGCTTGCTTGACCAGGTTTCCTTTCTTAGTCACCTGCCATGTCCACGGAATCTGCTTCAGGGTATTCACGGAAAAATCCGTTTCCCGCGACCCTTGCCGTTAATCGCAAGCTCACCGGAGAAGGATCAAACAAAGACACCCGCCACTTCGAGATCAACCTTTCCGGCTCGGGGTTGGCCTACGAGGTCGGCGATTCGCTTGGGGTATTTCCGAAGAACGATATCGAACTTGTCGAAGGAATTCTCAAGAACCAAGGCTTTACCGGCGATGAACAAGTCACCAATCCGGATGGAAAGACCGTCTCGCTTCGTGAGGCTCTGACCAAGGACTTTATCATCAGCGAGCCTGCCAAGCAGCTTCTGCAGGTGCTCCCAGAAAAAGATTCCTCGTCCGCCTTTCTCACGGATCTCCTCGATCCCGGCTCGAAAAGCCACCTAGACGATTATCTCTGGGGCCGCGATGTGCTGGACTTACTGGAGGAATTCACGGCGGCAAAATTTACTCCCGAGGAGTTGGTGAAGGTTCTGCGCAAGCTTCAACCTCGGCTGTATTCCATTGCCTCTTCTCAAAAAGAAGTCGGTGAATCCGTGCACCTCACGGTGGCTGTCGTCCAATATCAGCCCGAGCGAAGCAGCCACCTCCACCGCGGCGTCTGCTCGACTTTTCTGGCCGAGCGGGCGGAGGGCAATGGAAAGGTGCCCGTTTTTGTGCACACCGCAAAGCACTTTAGAATTCCAGAAAATCCCGACACAACGGCCATCATGGTGGGTCCTGGAACCGGAATCGCTCCTTTCCGCGCCTTTCTGCAGGAAAGGAAGGCCCTGGGCGCCAAAGGCAAGAACTGGCTCTTTTTTGGGGAACAGCAGGCGGCTTCGGACTACTTCTACCGCGAGGAATTTGAAGGATGGCAGTCTGAAGGCGTGCTCACCAAGTTTGTCACCGCTTTCTCGCGCGACCAAGCCCATAAGATCTATGTTCAACACCGCATGCTGGAAAGTGCGGTCGAGTTGTTCGACTGGCTGGAAAACGGCGCCATCTTCTATGTCTGCGGAGACGCTGCGCGGATGGCCAAGGATGTCGATACCGCCTTGCATCAAATCGTGGAACAAGTCGGCTCAAAATCGACTGAACAGGCCAAGGAATACGTCGACGCTCTTAAGAAACAAAAGCGCTACCGCAAGGACGTCTATTGATTGAGCCGTACGGAAGACAATTCCTGCGCATCCTGTCCGCCTGACAGCAAAATCCGTCGAAAAATCCAAGATCTAAAATTCCCGTTGACTATACCAACTAGTTAGTATAGCTTGCCGGAAGATGGTGAACGAATCCAAGGAACGTCTTCTGGCTGGGGCGAAGGAATTGTTTCTGGCCGAGACGAATCCCCGAATTCAACAAGCTGTTTGCCCAACTACTTTAAAGCGTTTCGGATGATTTCGCGGGCAAACTCCGACCAATTGCTGCGCACTGCGCAGACGCACCGGCTCCGACAGCCGCCGAACTCGCCGAAACCCTCCTCGGCACGCTCGAAGGCTCTCTTGTCCTCGCCAAAGCACACCGAGATCCGACCCGCATCCCAAGGGCGATTCGCGGTTTTCGACTCTCCCTCGCGGGGGTCGTTCTCGCAACCAGTCCGGGAATTTTTTACACCGTTGTATACTAACTAGTCGGTATAGAGAGGAAATGAGATGATGACAACGACCCAATGTGAAAAGGAGACAAAGGCTTCCGCTGAATTCTGACGCGCTCGATAAGCTACTTAGCCTGGTGGTCAGCGACCTAGGTGCGGCTGTGAACGGAGCACTCGTCGTGCTTGGCGACCGCCTGGGAATTTACTCTGAGCTTTCAAAAATTGGTCCCGCCAGCTCGCATGAACTCGCTGCGAAGACCAGCTTAGACGAGCGCCAACTTCGTGAATGGCTGAGTGCTCAGGCGGCTTCGGGGTACATTAACTACGATGCGGAGATTGACGCGTTTTTCCTGACTGCGGAACAGGCGGCGGTTTTCGCTGATCCTAATAGTCCCGTGGCGATGACGGGCGGTTTCTATTCGATCTCCTCCGTGTATCACGATGAACCACGTATTGCAGAGAGTTTCCAGACCGGCACAGGCGTTCCCTGGGGCGACCACCACAACTGCCTTTTCTGCGGCGTCGAGCGGTTTTTCCGGCCCGGTTACGAGGCCAACCTCATAGAACGATGGATACCCGCTCTGGATGGCGTGAAGGAACGGCTCGAGTCCGGGATTCGGACAGCGGACATCGGATGCGGGCATGGTGCTTCCACCCTCATCATGGCGAAGGCATTTCCGAATAGTGAGTTCTACGGGTTCGATCTGCATCCAGCCTCCATTGAGGCAGCCAATCGACATGCGAGCGAGCAGGGGATCACGAACGTCCACTTTCGGATTGCCACAGCGAAGGATTTCCCGGGTGACTACGGATTCGCAACAATCTTCGATGCGCTGCACGATATGGGCGATCCGGTTGGGGCAGCGTCGCATATCAAGCAGTCGCTTCGTTCCGACGGAGCGTTCATGATTGTTGAGCCGATGGCGGGAGACTCGCTCACCGAGAATTTGAACCCGGTTGGGCGAGTCTATTACGGCTTCTCCACGATGGTGTGCACGCCTGCTTCGCTGAGCCAGGAAGTTGGTCTCGCCCTTGGAGCGCAGGCTGGGGAGCGGCGCCTCCGAGAGGTCCTTGCCGAAGGCGGGTTCACGCGAATCCGCCGTGCCACAGAAACCCCGTTCAACATGATCCTGGAAGCGCGGCCATAGGGGAGCTTTTCGCAGCTACCGAAGCGAGCATCGAGGCTACGCCTCTCAATGGGTTGGCTAGCGCCAAGCGCACGACGTCATAGCTTTGGGAACCGCCCAAGGGGACCGTGCACACAGAAGCAGCGCAGAAGGCGCGATTCACTGTAGCGGCGGCGTCCCCGCCGCCGAGGAAAGCCCTCGACGATGGGGACATCGTCGCTACACCGGATCAGTCCGCGACATAGTTTCCGGAACTCCTGAGAACGCTCGGTAGCAGGCGTTCGCCGCTCACGGGATTGTTCCGAAAGGGGGCGAGCAATCGGCACCGGCCACGCCGCATTTCGTTCTTCGTAATTCCAGCCATTGCGGCTTAAGCTTCGTGGACGTTCCGTGATCTTGTGAATCACCCTTTCAAGCATGTTCATTTCCTTGGCATTTGTGGCACAGCCATGGGAGCAGTGGCCGCGGCAATGCGCGATCGTGGCTATCTTGTCACGGGGCAAGACGATAACGTTTACCCGCCGATGTCGACTTTTCTCGAGGAAAAGAGCATCGCAATTACACAGGGCTTTCGCGCTGAGGACATCCCGGGAGCTGATCTGGTCGTCATCGGCAATGCGATGATGCGCGGAAATACCGCGATCGAAGCGGTTCTCAACCGAAAGCTTTACTACCTCTCATTACCGGAGATCCTTAAGGAGTTCTTTCTTCGTGGTCGCCACAACTTGGTCGTGACGGGCACCCACGGGAAGACAACCGCGACCTCACTGCTGGCCTGGATTTTCGAAAGCGCAGACCTGGAGCCGAGTTATCTTATCGGAGGCATTCCGGCGAACCTCGGCCAGGGTGCGCGCCTGAGGGACTCGAAGTACTTCATTATCGAAGGAGACGAGTACGACACTGCTTTTTTCGACAAGCGATCCAAGTTTCTCCACTATCTTCCCGAACTGGTAATCGTAAACAATATCGAGTTCGATCACGCCGACATTTATCGCGACCTCGAGGAGATTAAGACCAGCTTTCGCAGGTTGCTTAACATCGTCCCCACCGAGGGGATGGTCTTGTTGAACGCGGACGATCCAAATTGCGTGGAGGTGGCTAGACAGTGTCCTGCGCCGATCGTTGAAGTTGGCTTCTCTGAAAACGCGGGCAACCAGATTCGTGATGCGCGTCACCAGCACGGAGTCTCCAGCTTTGAACTATTTAACGCCACCTTTGAAGTCCCCTTGATGGGCAATTTCAACATACGCAACGCCGCCATGGCGGTGTCGGCGGCGCACTTCTACGGCGTGCCGGTGCCGCAGATCCAGAAAGCGCTGGCAGCATTCAAGGGCATCAAGCGCCGGCAAGAAGTTCGCGGCGAAGTGAATGGGATCACTATCATCGACGATTTCGGCCACCATCCAACGGCCATTCGCGAAACCCTCGCCGGCCTGCGCGACCGCTATCCAAATTCTAGACTTTGGGCAATTTTCGAACCGCGATCCAACACCACGCGTCGGTCCATCTTTCAACATGAGCTTTCGAAGTGCTTTGCGCAGGCCGATGGTGTCTTTCTTTCACGTGTCGCCCGAATCGAACAAATTCCCGAAAGGGAACGACTCAACCCTGAACGTGTCGTCGCCGACATCGTGGCCGCAGGAAAACCCGCCTTCTACGAACCTACCGCTGACCACATCATCGATCGGCTGGCGCCTCTGGCAAGATCGGGAGACGTCGTCGTCGTCTTCAGCAATGGCGGATTTGACGGGATTCACCATAAGCTTCTCGAGCGCCTCGCGCAAAAGAGTGCTGGTATTAAGGAGTAACGTGCGAAACTTTGTAGAGGCGCTTGTGCCAAGCGCCTGTGGATTTCGCTGGGCGCTTGACACAAGCGCCCCTACAACTCCTCCGTTTATGCTGTCGTAGCCAGTTAGTCTGCGAGATTCTGGTATTCGGGATGTCTTTGCAGGACGTGCGCGACATAGCTGCAAAGCGGAACAACTCTTAGATTTTCCCGGCGCGCGACATCGAGGCCGAAAAGCACGACCTGTTCGGCAAGGCCGTGTCCTCGAAATTGAGGCGGCACCTCCGTGTGGGTAAAGAGCATTCGGTCGCCGTCCCGGCGATATTCGGCGACGGCGAGTTGCCCGCCGACTTCCATTTCGAAGCGGCTCTTCGATTCGTTGTGAACTACTGGAGAGGTTGGGATTTCCTGCGGCATTGGAACTTAGATGGTCAATTTTTGTCGAATCTTCCGAAGCGCCCAGATCCCCAGAACGGCCGTGAAGAGAAAGAGCGCCACTAGGTGAAGAACGGTTTCCCCAAGCGACCCGCGGCCCCAGGCGGCCATTTGCAGGAGCCGAACCCCGTGATAAAAGGGAGAGAGGTGCACCAGCACGCCTAGGATTGGACGATCAGTTAAGGGAAAGAAAACACCGGACAGGAAATAGATCGGTGCGATCAGGAAGGAATATACGGTTTGAAATTGATTGATATTGCGGACATGCGCTGCGGCCAGCAAACCAATCGCCCCGCACGGGACAGCCAGCAATCCGCCGATGAATGGAAACATGAAGATGGACCAGATGTTGGGCAGTAATCCCATTACCGCCAGCGCCAGACCAACTCCAGTTGCCATCAACGCCGCCCGAATGAACACCCAAAGGAATTCTCCGATCACCACCTCGCGCACCCCAATGGGTGTAGTCAACATCGCCTTGAAGACCGACTCGAAGGTCATTCGGACGTAAAAGCCGTAGCTGCACTCAAAGAAAGCGGTAAAGAGCGCCGTGGTGGCCACCATTCCAGGCGCCAGAAACTGAGCATAGCTGTGCCCATCGATCTGGCCGATGAAAGGGGAAAGTCCCATTCCGAGCGCGGTCATCATCAAGGCAGGATCGGCAAGCGTCGGTGAAATATTCGCCAGAAAGTCCTTGCGATAGACAATCCAATTGCGAACGACGACGTGCCAGGCCAGGCGCAGGGAGACCTGAATCTCACTCATTGTCGTCGAGTTCTCTGCCGGTGAGCTTTAGGTAAACGTCTTCGAGATTGCAGGGACGGATTTGGAGAGCCTGAATTCCGGAAGCTTGCTGCAGGCTCATCAGATCTTCGATCCGCGGCGCGCGAATGCAGCATTGCCGGCCCTGATGGAACAAATCCCAATGGGGCTGCATGTGCGCACGAAGGATCTGCTCGCGATCCGGCGAGAAAATACCTACATATCCCGGGGCTTCTCTCGCGATGAGCTCTCGTGGAGCGCCGGTCCCGACGACAATCCCGCGATTGAGAATGACGATGCGGTCGCAGAGAAGCTCCGCCTCATGCATGTAATGTGTGGTCACCAGAGTGGTCTTACCCGCCTGCCTGTAGGAGAGCACCTTTTCCCAAAGGAGATGTCGAACCGTCGGATCGAGCCCGGTGGTCGGCTCGTCCAGGATGAGTAGCTCAGGGTCGGAGAGAAGCGCCCGCACAAATGCCAATCGGCGTTTCATGCCGCCAGAAAGACTCCTGATGGCGGCGTCGCGTTTGTGATCCAACGACATATGAGTAAGAAGTTCTTCAATCCGCGGAAGTGCAGCCGTTTTGGAAAGACCTTCAAAGCGGGCGTAAAGACGCATGTTTTCAAGAACCGTTAGTTCCTCGTCGAGCGCGTTTTCCTGGGGAACTACGCCGAGGCGTTCTTTGATGCGGCGAGGCTCGAGGGCAGGATCGTAACCGAAAACTTTGAGTTCTCCCCCGCTCCGTTCGACGACTCCATACAGGCAGCCGATAAAGGTGGACTTTCCCGCGCCATTCGGGCCCAGCAAGCCCACACATTCTCCCCGCAGCACATCCAGGTCGAGCTTCTCGATGGCTACGAATTCACCAAAGCGCTTCGTCACCCCTCGGGCATGGATCGCAGCGGCCTCAACTGGGCGGGCGGATGATCTAAGCTCGCTCGAAAGGACGGACATCGCGGATTAAATTTTCTCGACTACCATGAATTCTTCCAGCGGAGGTCGTGGGATTTGTGGATCGTGAGGCGATCGTTCATTGCTTCGCTTCAAAAAAATTCCGTGCGCACGCGCTCGCGTTCATGATCAATCTGCTCATCGGTGGCTCCCAACTGGCGCATAAGAAACGCGGTCATGGCCAGGGCCACTTCCCCCTCGCTTGAGAAGACGGCATTCGCACCGGCCTCGCGCAGCTTCTGGGACTCCTTCAGATAGGTCACGCGAGTCAACACGCGAATATTCGGATTTAGTTCCCGGGCCGCTTTCACGATGGTATCGGCCGGCGCGCTCGACGCAGCAATGATAAGTCCGTCCGCGTGCTCGATTCCCGCATGGTGGAGCACCTCTCGCAAAGATGCATCTCCATAGACAGCCGATTCCCCCTGTGCACGCAACTCTTGGACTGTCTCCAAGTTCATCTCGCTGACGATTACTTGGATGCCGTTATCTTTGAGAATTCGGCTCAACGTTTGACCGACGGGTCCGTAGCCCACGACGATCACGCGGTGCGCCGCCTCATCGATCTCCGGCATTTCCTCGGCTGGCAACGCTTTCGCCTCCACCGCGATTCCCATTCTCTCGAGCCATCGAACAGTTGGCTGGATGCACTTGTAGAGCAGAGGGTTTAGCGTGATTGATACCACCGAGACAACCACCAAGACGTTGGTGGCTTCCGGTGGCAAAATGTTAAGCCCCAAAGCCAAACTTGCCAGGATGAACGAGAATTCGCCGATTTGAGCGAGCGCGACCGCGATCGAGAGCGCTGAACGGAGAGGACGGCGAAACAACAAGACGACCACGATCGCCGCCAAGGGCTTTCCAATAATGACAATGCCCAGTGTCGCCAGAATTAAGGGCCAACCTTCTGCGACTTTGTATGGATCAAAGAGCATTCCTACCGAAACAAAGAACAAGACGGCAAAGGCATCTCGCATCGGGAGAGCCTCCGACGCGCTGCGCGCGCTAAACTCCGATTGGCCCACGATCATCCCGGCAAGAAACGCACCCAGCGCCATCGATGCACCGAACAACTGTGCCGAGCCCACCGCGATACCCAACGCGAGCACAAGGACCGCCAGCGTAAAGAGGTCACGCGAGCCGGTCCGCGCGATGTAACCCAACAGCCATGGAATAATCCTCTGCCCGGCGACTAGTGCGAAGCCGATCAAGGCGGTCAGCTTGATTAGCGCCCAGGCAAAGGTTGCGACTACGCTCCTTCCACTCGAACCCTCCCCGGTATCGAAGAGGGCCGGCAACAAGACGAGGACAAGAATGGTAAAGAGGTCCTCGACAATCAACCAACCAATGGCGATATGGCCCGTGGGAGTATGCAAGGCTCGGTTGTCGGCAAGCACCCGGGTGAGGACCACCGTGCTCGCCACGGAAATCGCCATTCCAAATACAATTCCCGCAGTCCAGGACCACCCGAACATTCGCGTGACGACCGCTCCGAGCGCGGTCGCTGCCGCAATCTGGACCACAGCCCCAGGGATGGCGACCTTTCGCACCGCCAGGAGGTCTTTCAAATGGAAGTGCAGACCCACTCCGAACATCAAGAGGATCACGCCGATCTCCGCAAATTGCGTCGCGATCTCCTTGTCGGCTACGTAACCCGGGGTGAAAGGTCCAACCAGAATCCCCGCCAGCATGTAGCCCACGATTGGCGAAAGTTTCAGTTTTTGTGTGGCGAAACCCAGGCCCAAGGCTGCCGTCAACCCGCCGGTCAAGGTTAAAATCAGATCAATGTTGTGCGGCATCGTTGTTCTCTACCATTCATCGAAAATGGAGGCCAAAGAATCCTGCCAAACGCCCGCTCGTCGGAAGTTTTTGCGGATTCCGGTAAAGATGGAATTGGTTTCGCTCCGCTTCGCTGGCGAGCTGCCGCGCGCCGCCTAAACCAAGGCCAGTGCAATCCCCTAGGCTTACGAGGAAAATTCCTCTTGCGCAGCGCACAAGGTTGAGAAAAGCTGAACAAGTTGTTCACCCCGGTGCGAACGACGCTGATTTTCGACGGAACCCTATGCACAGTATTACTCGCGAAAGTTAACTCATGCCGCGCATGAGAAATCAGTTTTCGCGTCCATCGTTGGATGGTTGGTTTCCCGCATGATGCCAGTGGTCGTTTCTTGCATGCCGCCGAAGGAAGAGCTCCGGAGCTTGGGTTTACCGAGAGCTGCTAGGAGGTTCAGATAAACTTACGGGATATTCGCGTTAACGAACGCATCCGTGCCCGCGAGGTGCGCGTGATCAATGGCGTAACCAATCAACAAATGGGTGTCATGCGCATCGAGGAGGCTCTTCGACACGCCCGCGCGATCGGCCTCGATCTGATCGAGGTTGCCCCAGGCGCCCAGCCTCCGGTCTGCCGGATCGTCGACTTCGGAAAGTTTCGCTACGATCTCTCCAAGCAGGAAAAGGAGAAAAAGAACGCTTCAGGAAGGGTCAAAGAGGTCAAGTTCCGCGTCAACATCGACGAGCACGACTACCTTACCAAAATCCGACACGCCGAGGAATTCCTCGACAAGGGCAACAAGGTAAAGATTCATTTGCAGTTCCGCGGACGGGAAATGGCCCATCAGGAGCTCGGCATGGAGGTGGTCAATCGCGTGAAGAACGATCTTTTGACGATGGGCCATGTGGATATGGAGCCCAAACTCGTCGGCAAAGCCATCGGAATGACTCTTTCGCCTCTGCCTTCGAGCAAACGCCGGCGCAAATTCAGCAAGGGCGACGAAGAAACTCTCGAGGCCGAGTCGACTTCGACGGACTCCGTTGAATAAACGCCGTCTGTTGCTCTTCGACATCGACGGCACGTTGATCACCTCGGGCGGCGCTGGTGAGGGAGCCTTGATAGATGCCATGCAGGAACGCTTCGGCATCCAGGAGGACCTCAACGGGATTACCATCGCAGGAGCGACCGATGCTCTCATCGCGCGAATGATGCTGGAGAAAAACGGAATCGCGGCCTCTGCGGAAAACATCACGACTTTGCTCGATGGCTATCTTTCCTTCCTCGGGCAGCGCCTCTCGCGCCATGCAGGCTACGTCCTCCCCGGCATCATCCGTTTGCTTGACGCTCTCCGCGAGCGCAAAGACTGCGTAGTTGCGCTCTTGACGGGCAATCTGGTGCGCGGCGCGGAAATCAAGCTGAGCCATTATGGCGTCTGGGACTACTTCGAATTTGGAGCGTTTGCTGATGACCATCATGAGCGCAACGAACTCCCCAGATTCGCCTGCGCGCGTGCCTTGGAAAAGCACGGCGAGGAGTTCTCTCCGGAGAACATCTTTGTCATCGGCGATACTCCCCGCGACATCGAATGTGGCAAGGTCATTGGAGCCAAGACCGTCGCCATCACGACCGGCAATTATTCGCGCGCCCAACTCGCCGCCCACCATCCGGATTTTCTCTTTGAAGACCTTTCGGACACGGAGCACGTGATTTCGGTGCTGCTAGGAGACTGTTGAAAAACTCACGTATGCCACGTTGCTGCCAATTTTCGGAAGATCGCAAGGAGCCAAGCGCAGGTCGTAGCCGCAGTGCTACGGACAAGCTTGGCGACACCGCGAGGGCCGAAAATTTGCGCAACCCGGAGGGCGCGAACTCTTTGGGGCACCTCTCGGCGTCGCTCCTCAGTTACAGCCCCTTCAGGGGATGCTCCTTCGTCGCTTCACCGATATCTACCCCAAAGAGCTCGCGCGTGACAGGCGTGAGTTCTTCAACAGTCTCCTAGGCGAGTAAGCGCAAGACCGCCCGTGCCGCATCACGGACGGATTGCCTCACGAAGGACTCGAAGGGTCGCCTCGACATTGCGATCAATCGAATAGTCCTTGGCCAGCAAGATGCAATCAGTCGCGGTCTTGGCGGGGTCTCTGGTTCTCCAAAACTCAAGTGCCGCCGCCAACCCGCTGACATCGCCGGGATCGACAACGTGTCCATGCACTCCCGGGGTGACAATCTCGGCGAACCCGTTGGCGCTCGTCGTGACCACAGGGAGACCGGCGGCAATGGCCTCCAGGCAAGCATTGGAAAAAGGATCGTAAATCGTCGGTAATGTGAAGACGTCGGCCGCGGTGTAGAGGGCGGGCAGGTCCCGGACCACACCCAAGAATCTGGCCCGTGCAGACCGAAATTGCTTCGTGTTTCCCCGCCCGGCGACCAACAAGAGCGTATCGCCTCCGACCATCTCGACCGCCTCGATCGCGAATCGCAATCCCTTTCGCTCCCAACCTGTGCCCACAAAGAGAGCACAAAAGGCATCTTCTGGGATCTCCAGCCGGCGACGTGCTTCCGGTCGAGAGATCCGAGGAATCGCATCACCGATCCCATTAGGAACAATGCGGATCTTCGACTCCGGGAAATTGTGCCACTGAACAATTTCGTCAGCCACCATCTTCGAATTGGCAATCACCAGGCGGGTAGACGCAAACACCTGGCGTTCGAGGGCGAGAAGTGCCGGATGCTTGAGATTAAAGATTCGCAGCCGGTTTTTCCAAACGGATTCAAACTGCGACCTTCTTTGCAGCCAGGCCGCGTGAACACCGTCTCCAGCACGAAAAACGTCGCAGCCGGGCACGCGGTCGAGACTGAGGATTACCTGCCCCGCTTTGCGTTCCTGCTGAAAGGCGCGGGCGAATTCAAACGGCTCAGTCACATTTGACCGCACCAGGTCGCCAAACGCCCAACGGTCTGAGGGCCAGTCAGCCGTGGTATATAGAGTCACCTTGCATCCCGCGTGATCGCAGCCCGGAAGCTAAGCGAAGCAGATAAGCCTCGGCGCCGCCAGTCGCCGAATAACCTCGCCGAACCAAGCCGATATCGAGATCTGAGGCCTCGGTCGTCACGAACGGATTTTGCTTTGTTGCATTTTCAGGATTCCGTATCAGAGAACAGCGCATGGCAGAGGAAGAATCAAGCGGGCGGGCTGTGCAGGACCCGCCCGTCGGCCTCCTGCGAGAACCAAAGTCATTGCTCTATTCGGTCAATGCGCGCATCGGAGGCTACGGGCGCGACCTCAATGCACACGAGAGTCTTCTCCTCGCCGACGAACGCGGCTACCTCGGCAAGGCGATCGGCTACGAAAATCTCCAGCAGGATATCTCACCGCGCGACATCATATCTCTTCACTGGCATCCGGTGCGGCTGCTTTCGAAACAGTCTCCGGCGCTCTACGATGACGCAAAAAAGAAGTCTGTCGACTGGGCTGCCTCGCGGCAGTTGAAATCAGGGAACTACGACCTCTTTCACGGATGGTCAGGAAGTTCCCTGCGCTCGCTCCGAGCCGCGAAAAAGCGACGCATCCCCACCGTGCTGGAGATCCCCCTCTGGCACACCGACAAGATGAGGGCGCAACCGGTGGAGACTTCACCGTGCGACACCGACCAGCGCACGACCGGGACGCTGCTGGAGCGGGTGTTCACGGTAACGCCCCAGCAGATCCTCGAGGAGTACGACCTGGCCGATCTGTTGCTTGTCCCATCGGAATGTGCCGCCCAGTCCTTTCTTGAGGCGGGCGTTCCTGAGGAAAAGCTCTTCCTGCTCGGTGCCGGAGTTGATACAGAGCTCTTCCGCAACGACACCCCTTCAGAGTTGCCGAGCACTTTCTCAGCCGAACGCCCGATGCGCGCGGTCTATTGCGGTGTGCTGACTCGCCGGAAGGGCGTTCACGTCTTGCTTAAAGCGTGGAAAAAATTGTCGCTTCCTTATGCGCAGCTTACGCTCGTTGGAACAGTTTGTGACGACCTTAGGCCCAGCTTGACGCAATTCGAAGGACCGTCGATTGACGTCACCGGTTTCCTGAGTTGTGTCGACGAGGTGTTTCGTCAATCGGACCTTCACATCTTTCCCTCCGAATGCGAAGGAAGTCCCAAGAGTGTCTACGAGGCCTGCGCCTCCGGATTGCCCCAGATTACAACCTTCCAGTCAGGCGATGTTGTCCTAAACGAAGTCAACGGGTTGATCGTTCCACCCAACGATGTGGTGGCTCTGGCGAATGCGATTCGACGTCTTTACAGATCGCCGCGGCGGATCCTTCAGTACGGTCGCGCGGCTCGTCAGCGGGCGGAAGCCGAACTTACCTGGGACCACTTTCGCGAGCGACTGGCTCGCGCGTATGACCTCGTGCTCCGCCAGCGGAGCACCTCGTGAAGATCCTCCTGCTTCAGCTCAAGCGTATCGGAGACCTGATTCTGACGACACCGTCGATCCGCTGTTTGCGAGAGGCGTTTCCGAACGCGCAGCTCGCCCTCGTGGCCGACTCTTCCTGCGCGAGCCTCCTCGACTCGATCGCCGTCGATGAGCGCTGGACCTATCACAAGGGTGGTGGGCTCAAAGGTCTGCTGGGTTGCGGACCGAATGCCTGGCTCAAGCATCGGCTTCTGCCGTTTCAACCAGATTGGACCCTCGACTTCACCGGTAACGACCGCTCGGCCTATCTCTCCGCGCTCTCGCGTTCGAAGCGGCGAGTCACCTTCGAGCGGTTCCGAAGAAAAACTCTACGACGATTCATCTTTACAGATTTTGTCAGGTCCTCAGTCATCGAGCGCCATACCGCCGACCACTATACCGATCTGCTCAAACCGTTGGGAATCGAGCGCGACAATGTGCCACTGGACGTGCAGCTCACCGAAGAAGCTTTCGCTTCCTCAAGAGTTCTTCTGGCGAGCGCGGAAGTGGGCGGGTCCTATGCCGTGATCCATGCCGGCACCGCACGTCCCGAAAAGTACTGGTCGGCCAAACGCTGGGCTGAGGTGATCGAGTTCCTACACGCCGAACGCGGGTTGATCAGCATCCTGACCGGGTCCCCAGACCCTGCCGAGCAACAGCACCTTTCCGAGATCAGATCGCATCTACAATGCCACTGCGTGGATCTCTCGGGAAAAACAAATTTGGCCTCCCTAGCAGTCATCATCAAAGACGCCACCCTGTTCTGTGGCGTCGACACCGCCGCCATGCACCTGGCGGACGCCATGAAGACTCCCTGCCTTGCCCTGTTCGGGCCGACAAACCCTTACCATTGGCTACCACGTCACACCCGGTCGGTGGTTTTACGCGCCGGCACTGCCCCGCCATTTGGCCCGCGGCAGAGTGGAGGCCCAATGCTGGAGATCTCGGCGGCCTCCGTGATCAACGCTCTCGAGGAAATCTTGACCTGAGATCAAATACTTCAGCCGCACAGCGGCAGGAAAAACTAGGGCTCTGGCTTTTTCGGCGAGCTGTCTTTGACCAGCCGAGCGGCCGTAAATTGATCAGTGATGAGGATATTGATCAGCTTGCCTCGCAGAGCTCCTAGGATGGCCGCGTGTTTACGAATCCCTCCGGCAATTGCCACCGCCCTCGGTATCCGTTTAAACGTTTCAAGATCGATTCCAATCACCCGGTTTCCGATAGCATCGCGAACTTCGCGTCCGGCTGAATCATAGAACCGCAAGCAAATATCTCCCACCGCGCCTCGATCGCGAATTTTCTGGAGCTCTTCCGACGAAAAGACATTGCCACTACTCGCCACCAGAAAGGAGGGTTCTATAGATCCAATCCCCACAAGCCCGATCGTCAGTTTATCGAATAAGCTCGTGGTTTGCTTGACATGGGGATCCTTCAAAAGCACGCCCACCGAACTCGCCGCGCCAACCACACCAGGCGCCGGCAGAAAGCACGGCTCACCATTGACCAGCCGCGCCAGACGCGTCACCAGGTGGTTGGCATGCGCCTCAGCCGAGGGATTGCCCAGACCACCGAGCACCTGAACTACGCGGCAGTCCTCGATCTTCCGGACCGGGTGCATGTGATCGACCATGGCCAACAGCGACGCACTCCAGGACGACACCCCAATCACCTCCTGCGAAGTTAGCGTCGTCATCAGAAAGTATGCTGCCGCCGCGCCAATCGCCGCCTGAATCGACTCGTCGCTGTCGCTCTGTGACTCCGCAACAATCGCCTGCGCCAGCCCAAACTTCTTCTCCAAAGCTCCCTCCAACTCAACAAAGGCGCCGGGAGGACTGATCACCGTGGTCCGAACGATTTGATTCTCCTCGGCCCGTTTCAAAAGACGCGACACCGTCACCTGCGAGATCCCCAGCCGCTTCGCAATGTCCGTCTGCGTCAGCTTCTGCTCATGGTACAAGGTCGCTACCTTCGTAATCAACCGGGTTTCAGGAAGGGCCGCCATGGCGTCGTCGACCCATCGTAACACAACTTCGCCGGCCCTCAATTCTGCGCCCGGTCTTCCCGAAGCTGCGTTCGTGAAGAATTCTCCATGTCAGGACTGATCGACGCTCGATTCATATCGAGGACCACTCCCCAAAGCCCCAAATGCCCGTACCCGAAAAATAGCCAAAAAAAATTTCAAACCCTCCTTGACATCCCGAAGACTTCTGGCATCCTGCTTCGCATCTTTATTCAAATATGAATATTTATTCCACGAGGGTAGAATTCCGCCCCAGAAAACACGCTTGTCGGAAGGAACGGCGCGGACAGGTCGCGGCAGACGCGGATCGCGGTTTCCCGCTCTCATCTTCCATCGGCCACAGCGCGACGGATTTTCAACGTGGTGCTGCGTTCCGGGCATTTTTTATTCCAAGGGGGCGAGCGGGAATGGCGTGTTACGCCAGGTCATGAGTTTTTCTATTGTCTGAGCGGGCGCGGCTGCGTGCTATCAGAGAAAAGGCTATTTCGGGTGGATCCTTTTGAGCTTGCGTGGCTTTCCGGGCCGACTGCTTACTGGGCGGATCAGGCGCCGTGGGAGATCCTCTGGATGCGTGTTGATGGGCACCATGTCGAGCAGACGTGGGAGGTCCTCTCAGTGCCGCAGAGGCCGGTATTTGTCGGGCTGCCGAAGGAGACGCGCCGCGTCTTTCATCGTGTTAACGATCTGCTGGCAGGTGGTTGCTCGCCGGCGGACGCGGCCCTGAACTGTGAGCTCGCCGAGCTCTTGGGATACCTCGTCGAGAGCAGGGCCGGGGCAAGGACTCGGGCCCTCCGGGAGCCTGAGGCAGAGTCACCCGCGATCAGTTTTGCCATGGAACAGATGTTCAGTGACCTGAAGCGTTCCTGGCGTGCCGGCGAGTTGGCCAAGCTTTGCGGGCTCAGCGAACGTCATTTTTTCCGACGATTCAAGCGAGAGACCGGCGTCTCTCCGATTGATTGGCTGCGAAGAGAGCGCATCCGGGTGGCACAGCGAAAGCTTTTGGACGGCGCGAAGCGGGTGAAGGAAGTCTGCGATGAGGTCGGTTATCACGACGTTTTCTTCTTTTCCCGCGATTTCAAGCGCCACACGGGTTCTTCACCCTCAGATTACCGACGCGAACACTTGCGCAAGCGCTTCCCTGCGGCGCCCTGTAGTCGAGGAAATGGACATGTGGAGGAGTAACAATGGCAGGATCTAACATGCAAAAGGCGGGATTCTGCATTTCGCCACGGACCGTCAAATGTTACCTTAGCCGGTCCAACTTGGCCCCCCTCCATGGCAAAGCTACGCATTTTCGACCAAAGGAACAGTCCTCCTCTTTAACAGATCCTTCGGCAAGAGTTTTTGAAACCAACGAACAAAGAAATGAGACGATTCGAACAACGAACTGTAGTTATTACCGGCGCTAGCCGGGGTATAGGAAAGGGCATCGCCAAGCGCTTTGCGGACGAGGGCGCCAATCTTGTCCTCGCGGCAAACGAAGCCAGTGTTGAGGCCGTCGCGGAGGAGTTCCGCTCGGCCGGTGCCAACGCGGTCTCCTCCGTCTGCGACGTAACCAACAAGGCCGAAGTTGAGGCTCTTTACGACTCGGCGCTGACGAAGTTTGGACAGATCGACGTTTCTATTCAGAATGCCGGCGTCATCACGATCGCCCGCATTGAGGAACTCCCGGAGAACGACTGGGATAAGATCATGGCGGTTAATACCAAAGGGGTATTCCTGTGTTGTCAGGCTGCCGCGATCAGAATGAAGCCAAAGAAGTTTGGACGGATCATCAACACGGCCTCGGGCCAGGCGCGCCAGGGATTCATCTATACGCCGCACTATGCAGCCAGCAAGTTTGGCGTCGTCGGAATTACGCAGAGCCTGGCCAAGGAACTGGCTCCCGACAACATCACGGTGAACGCTTTTTGTCCGGGGATCATTGAAACGGACATGTGGGCCTACAACGACTCCGCCTGGGGCAAATTGCTGGGAAACTACAAACCCGGCGAACTCATGCAGGAATGGGTGAGAAACATCCCCATGAAGCGGGCGGGCAAGGCGGAGGATGTGGCGGGACTGGTTGCGTTCCTGGCATCCGACGACGCCGCCTACATAACCGGTCAGACGATCAACGTCGACGGCGGACTCATCATGTCATGACTATGCTAACGGAAAACGAACTCAAGCGGAAGTCGGTCGAATATCGAAGGACGATTCTGGAAATCATCAAGGCGTGCGGCTCCGGTCACACGGGCGGGGATCTTTCCTGCATCGATATTCTCAACGTTCTCTACAATCGTATACTAAGAGTAAGTCCCGAAACCTTTCAGGATCCTGATCGTGACTACTATGTCCAAAGCAAAGGGCATTGTGCCGAGGCTCTCTTCGCTGTGCTCGCCGATCGTGGATTCTTTCCCAAGGAGGAACTCAAGACCCTCAACAAGTATGGTTCGCATTTTATTGGGCATCCCACGCGCAAAGTAAACGGCGTCGAACAGAACACTGGCGCACTCGGCCACGGGCTGGCGTTCGCAGTGGGAGTGGCACTGGCAGCCAAGCAGGATCGCAAGGACTATCGCGTCTTTACGCTGCTCGGCGACGGCGAACTGGCAGAGGGTTCCAACTGGGAAGCCGGAATGACCGCGGCGCATTATCGACTCGATAATCTGGTCGCCATTGTCGACCGGAATGGCCTGCAGATCACCGGTTCCACCGAAGACGTCGTGCAACTCGAGCCGCTGGGAGAAAAATTCGAAGCCTTTGGCTTTTCTGTTCGCCGGTGTGACGGGAACGACATCGGCGATTTGGTGAGGACATTCGAGAGCGTGCCATTTACGCCCGGGAAACCGAGTTTGGTCCTGGCGAAAACTCGCAAAGGAAAGGGAATTAGTTTTATGGACAACGTGGCGAAGTGGCACCACGGAGTTCCCAGTGACGAGGAATTTAGCCGGGCCATGGCAGAACTGGAGGAGGCGCAGGCCGCATTAGCATAATGGAAAAATTACAAGCAAACTTAGAGGTCTTCGCGGCCACGCTGCTGGACCTGGCTCACGCAAATTCCAACTTGCTGGTCGTCACCAGCGACTCGCGAGGTTCGGGAAAACTGGCCCCCTTCGGCAAGGCCGTTCCCGGGCAGATCGTTGAAGTGGGGATCGCTGAACAAAACCTTGTCGGAGTCGCGGCAGGTCTCGCCGCCGCCGGCAAGACGGTCTTTGCGGTTTCGCCGGGCTGCTTTCTCACGGCGCGGTCGCTCGAGCAAATCAAGAATGACGTCTGTTATTCGGATCAGCCTGTCAAAGTGGTTGGCATCAGCGCGGGAGTGAGCTATGGCGCACTCGGATCGACCCATCATTCCTTGCACGATTTCGCTGCGCTGCGTGCCATCCATAATATCATCATCGTCGCGCCCGCCGATAACTTCGAGACGCGCGAAGCGGTTCTGGCCGCGGCGAAGACGTCCCTTCCGATCTATCTCCGCTTCGGGAAGAAGGCCATGCCTCATCTTCCCCGGCCCTCGGCAACTTTCGAGTTGGGAAAAGCCTCCCTCATTCGGCAGGGCAATCACCTCTCATTCCTCGCCTCCGGCGAGACGGTTGCGCCGGCTTTGGCAGCCGCCGAAATCCTGGCTAAAGAAGGCGTCGAATGCAGAGTCGTCAGTGTCCACACCATAAAACCGTTGGACGAAGCCGCCGTCCTTAACGCCGCAACGGAAACCGGAGCAGTGATCACCGTAGAGGAACATAGCGTGAACGGCGGCCTGGGCGAGGCATGTGCCTCTCTGCTCATGCAGAAGGGAATCCGCGTTCCTTTCAAGATTGTTGGCTTTCCCGACGAATACACTGTGACGGGAAGTCAGAACGAAATCTTCAAGCACTACGGGATCGATGGCCCAGGTCTCGCAGAGACGGCCCGTAATCTAGTAAAACAATAACTGACATATGAACGAAAACAACAAAGGCGCGGCCACCATCCCTGCTCCGCCACCCGCCGTTGAAGACAAGAAAAGTTGGGCCGATTGGGCGACTGGCGTCGGAGGCCCATTGATCGGCTTGGTGCTGCTTTGCGTCATCTTCTCACTCACGACGGATGTCTTCCTCACATGGCGCAACGCGCTGAACGTGATCGATCAGATTACGGTCCTGGGCATTCTTGCGATCGGCATGACGGCCGTGATCATTATCGCGGGAATCGATCTCTCTGTGGGATCGGTTCTTGCCTTCTCCATGATGATGATGGGCTGGCTTTACCAGGCTATGGGAGTTCCGCTCGGTCTGGCGATCGTTGCGGGCCTTGTTGCCGGCACGGCGTGCGGCTTCGTTAACGGTCTTCTCATTACAAAGGCGAAGCTGCCCCCCTTCATTGCGACTCTGACCATGATGTCCGTCGGCCGTGGTTTGGCGAACATCATCACGGAAGGCAGGCAAATCGTCGGATATCCGGACTGGTTCACTAACCTTTCAACCGTCCGTCATTTCGGGTTTCTGTCCGTAACGGTCGCAATATTCATCGTGCTAGCGCTCATCAGTTGGGCTGTTCTGCGCTATACGACGCTCGGCCGAAGCCTCTATGCCATTGGCGGAAGTGCCGAAGTGGCGCGCCTGGCAGGCATCCACGTCCAGAAGCTAACCATCTCCGTTTACGCGTTATCGGGGCTCCTGGCCGGATTGGCGTCGGTGGCCCTCGCTTGCCGCCTGAATTCTTCCCAGCCGAGCGCAGGAACCGGTTATGAACTCGATACGATTGCCGCGGTCGTCATCGGCGGCGCAAGCCTCAACGGCGGAGTCGGTGGAATCCGTGGAACCGTCGTCGGCGTCCTCATTATCGGCGTTCTGCGAAACGGACTCAACCTTAGCGGTGTTTCGCCTTTTGTTCAGCAAATCGTGATTGGCGTTGTCATCGCCCTGGCAGTGGCGGCGGACACCTTTCGCAGGCGCGACTAATACCACCGCGACGCAAACGCGAAACGAACCCTTCCAAAACAATCACAAAACCCTCAACACAAAATACAAACCATGATCAAAAAATGCATCTTTAAACTCAAGCCCATCGTCGCGGCAGCTGCCGCGCTTGGGATCTGTGCAACCTTCACTTCAACGACTTTTGCGGAGGAGAAGAAAGACAA
Source organism: uncultured Verrucomicrobiae bacterium (assembly GCA_963706955.1). Classification (GTDB taxonomy): domain Bacteria; phylum Verrucomicrobiota; class Verrucomicrobiia; order Chthoniobacterales; family Terrimicrobiaceae; genus DASTFP01. The sequence continues at coordinate 848,211 of CAVPOC010000008.1, forward strand.
GGACATAACCATCGGCCTAGCCGTGGCCAATCTCCAGGCCGATTTCTTCAATCAAATCAAGCAATCGGTCGAACGTGAAGCCAAAGCAAAGGGAGTCAAGGTTATCACTGTCGATGCAAAGGGGGATGGTGCCACTCAAGTAAGCCAGATGGAGGACCTCATTACTCGCAAGGTGGATGCGATAATCTACATTCCTGCAGGCGCCAGCGCGGCGGGAGTTCCTGTCAAGGCGGCGCGAGATGCGAAGATTCCTGTTGTCGCCGTTGATCGTAATCCTCCTGACGTTCCTGGCGATACCTTCATCGCCACGGACAGCGTGGGGGCGGCTCGGGCCCTCGGCGAATACGTTGGAAAGATCACCGAGGGGAAGGGCAAGGTCGCCATTATCCAGGGTCAACTCGGCACGACGCCGGAACAGGATCGGGACAAAGGCTTCAACGAAGCCCTGGCGAAGTTTCCTGATCTGAAGGTTGTGGCCAAGCAGCCCAGCAACGCGTGGATGCAAGACGAAGGTTTTGCGATCGGTCAGGACATGCTTCAGAGATATCCGGATATCACGGTTTTCTTTGGTCGCGCGGATGCCCTGGCCTTGGGGGCCGCCCAGGCCGCCAAAGTTGCCAACCTTAGTGACAAGATCATCGTGGTCGGTTTTGACGGTGACGTTGCGGGTCTTAAGGCTGTCGAAAGCGGCACATTGAAAGCGACGATGACTCAAAAAACTCAGGGGATGGGCAAGCAAGCACTGGAAAGCGCGCTCGACCTCATAGAGGGCAAGACAGTTCCAAAAGAACAGCTTCAAGAGGCAGTCCTGACGACCAAGGAAAACGTTAAGCCTTACATCGAGCAGCATCCTTAATCGCTACTCAAGAAGGATAAATGGCACTAACAGATTCCACGCAAGCGGGAGGCGCCGCGCAAGGCGGCGCCTCTCCGAGGCTGTCCGTCCGAGGGATCAGCAAGAGCTTCTCTGGCAATCAAGTCCTTTCCGGTATTGATCTCGACATCTATCCCGGAGAGTTGGTCGCGCTACTTGGCGAAAATGGAGCCGGCAAGTCCACATTCTCATCAATTGTTGGAGGACTGATCCCACCTGACTCAGGAACAATGCGATGGGAAGGCAAGCCCTACGCTCCGGCAAGTCCGGGTGAGGGAATCGATACCGGAATCGTCCTGATTCACCAGGAGATGCGGCTATTGCCCGACCTGACGGTCGCTGAAAATGTCTTCGTCGGGCGTCTCCCCAACCGGGGAGGATTCGTCGACAGAGATTCCATGAATCGCCGAGCCCAGGAACAGCTTCATCGGCTCGGTTTGGATATTGCGCCGACGACGCTGGTGCGAACGCTGCGAGTCGCCGCACAACAACAGGTGGAGATCGCCAAGGCGCTCACCCTCAACGCTAAGCTTTTGATATTGGACGAACCCACCGCCGCTCTTGGCGGCGAGGAGACCGAGCGGCTCTTTGCTCAGATCGATCAATTGCGCAAACAGGGTGTGAGCTTTATCTATATTAGCCATCGGCTTGAGGAAATCGCGCGCATTGCCGACAGGGTGGCCGTGTTACGCGATGGTCGACTGGTGGCAACGCACCCCACTGCCCAGGTGCCCGTGAACGTGTTGCTCGAAAATATGGTCGGTCGAAGCGTCGATCGAATCTTCCCGAAGATCGAAAAACCTGAGGAAAAAGAGGTCCTGAAAGTCGACGGGCTAACCTCCCCAGACGGTTCCTTTACGGACGTGAGCTTTACGGTCCACGCCGGCGAGATTTTTGGAATCGCCGGCATTGTCGGGGCAGGCCGGACCGAATTGGTTCGTGCAATTACAGGAGCCGATCCTATTAGCTCGGGCTCGATAGAGATCGACGGCCGTCCCGTGCAGATCAAAACGCCAAGTGACTCGATCAAAGCAGGCGTGGTATTGGTCCCCGAAGACCGCAAAGCGCAAGGGGTCGTATTGTCTCACACGGTTGCGACGAACCTGGCGCTCGGAAACTTCGATCGCTTGGCGAGCAACGGTTTCATCGCTCCGCGCCAAGTGGAAGCATTTGCCGTTGATGCCATCAAGCGTCTTGGCGTCAAGGGCAAAGCTACTCAACTGGTGCGTTATCTTTCCGGCGGCAATCAGCAAAAGGTCATTATCGCTCGCTGGATTTCGCGCGGACCGAAGGTCTTTATCCTCGATGAACCAACCCGGGGAATCGACATGGGAGCAAGGGCCGCCATCTACGAAACAATCACCGACCTGGCAAAGGCCGGCATGGCGGTCGTTGTCGTCAGCTCGGATCTCGAGGAAGTGATGGGGCTTTCGCATCGGGTCCTTGTCCTGGCTCGCGGCCGAAACCAGGGAATTCTGGAGGGTCCACAGATAACCAACGTTGCCATCATGGAACGGGCAACTGCCTAGCATTTAGCGGGCTTCCAATCTTATTACTTAGCTATGAACTTATTCAGTCTCGAAGGAAAAATCGCGTTCGTCACCGGGGCGGGCAGCGGCATCGGTCAACGCATCGCGCTGGGCTTTGCGGAAGCTGGAGCGTCGGTTGGATGCTTCGATCTTTCCAGGAGCAGCAGCGGTCTCAATGAAACCCTCAAAAAAATCGAAGAGGCTGGTCAGCGCGGGGTAGTCCTTACCGGGGACGTTACAAAACCGGAAAGTCTCTCTGCGGCAATTTCAACCCTTGAGAAAGAACTCGGCCCTCTCTCCGTTGCTGCCAACTGCGCTGGAGTCGCGGACGCAGCGCCCGCCGAAGAGATGCCGCTCGCGATGTGGCAGCGCGTCTTCGATATCAACACAACCGGCGTATTTCTCTCCTGCCAGGCAGAAGCCAAGGTCATGCTGCCACGCAAAGAAGGTTCGATCGTTAATATCGCCTCGATGTCCGGGACCATCGTGAATCGCGGCATTCTCCAGGTGCATTACAATGCTTCGAAGGCAGCGGTTATCCACCTGACCAAGAGCTTCGCCATGGAGTGGTGCCCATCGGGAATACGCGTGAACGCAATTAGTCCCGGCTATACGGCCACTCCAATGAACATTCGCCCCGAAGTCGCCGAGCAGGTTAAGCAATTTGAGGCCGACACCCCAATGGGGCGCATGGCCAGCGTCGATGAGATGGTCGGTCCGGCCGTGTTCCTCTCGAGCAAGGCAGCCTCCTTTGTCACCGGCATTGATCTCATCGTCGATGGCGGCTTCGTCTGCTGGTGATGGACGGAACCTTATAATCCACAGATCTACACAGATTGACACAGATTAGGGAGAGAGAAAACATACCGCCCACACGTTCGGCTAGAGCTGCCTCGCCTAATCTTAGCTATCCGTGCCACTTTGAACATCCTTCATTGCTAAGACTATGCCGGAAGATCTTCTCTTAGCCATTGACCAGGGAACTTCGAATACCAAGGCAATCGTCATCGATCGCCAGGGCCAGATCGTGGCGAAGGCCTCTCTGCCGATGGAAATCGCCTTCCCGCGTCCTGGCTGGGTGGAGCAGGATCCCCTCGCCATTTGGAAGGCGGTCCAAGCCGTCGTCGATGGCTGCCTCGAGCAAGTCTCTGCCGACAGACTTTCCGCGATCGGAATTTCCAATCAGCGCGAGACAATTCTCGCGTGGGATCGCTCGAGTGGAGAACCGCTGGGGCCAGCTGTAATTTGGCAGTGCCGCCGCACAGCCGACTTTTGTCAACACTTGCGAGAGCAAGGCTTGGAACCGTTTCTCAGAGAACGAACGGGCCTTACCATCGACCCGCTTTTTTCAGCAAGCAAAGGTCGCTGGCTTCTTAAACAAATCGAGGCCAATGGCCGATCGGCAGAGGATGTTTGCCTTGGCACCGTTGACAGCTGGCTTCTTTGGAACCTCACCGGTGGGAAGGTCCATGCCACCGACTACAGCAACGCTGCGCGCACACAGCTTTTCAACTTGCGAACAAGCTCATGGGACGACGAGCTCGCGAAGCTTTTCGAGATTCCCCTCATCGCCTTACCCCAAATTTTACCATCCTCAGCAAAATTCGGGGAAACAGAACCGCTAGGTCGTCTAAGCGGGGGCATTCCGATCGGCAGCTTGATTGGCGACTCGCATGCGGCGCTCTTCGGGCAGGGCGGCTTTTTGCCGGGGTCAATCAAGGCAACCTACGGAACCGGCTCCTCTCTGATGACGCCTATTCAGGATCTGCGAATTTCCGAACGCGGCCTCTCCTCGACGGTTGCTTGGAGCCTGAACGAAATTACCTATGCCTTGGAAGGCAACATTTCGGTGACCGGCTCCGCCGTCCAATGGTTCGGTCAGTTTCTCGGAGCAGAGGAACCAGCCAAAACGGTCGCCGCGCTTGCCCAAGAGGTTGCCGATACCGCTGGAGTTTACGTCGTGCCTGCGTTTGTCGGTCTCGGCGCACCTCACTGGGACGAAAGCGCACGCGGCATGATCTGCGGAATGACCCGCGGCACCAGCCGAACACATGTGGCCCGAGCCGTCATCGAGTCGATTGCCTATCAAGTGCGTGATGTCTTCGATGCCATGCAACAGGATGCGGGCGTTACGCTTCGTTCCCTCCTGGCGGACGGGGGCGCCACCCGCAATGACCAGTTGATGCAATTTCAGGCCGACATTCTCAACTGTCCCGTTTTGCGAAACTCCTCACCGGAAGTCTCTCCGCTCGGAGCCGGATTCCTGGCAGGTTTGGCAACCGGATTCTGGTCAGACCTCGAGGAAATCGCCGCCTTGCCGCGACAGTTCGAACGCTTCGAACCGAAGATGCCGGATTCACAGCGCGCTCAGCTCTACAGCGGCTGGCAAGCCGCAGTGGCTCGCGCCAAAAGCTAATATTTCAGTTATCGCACGTGATTGTAAGTAGCCTTACGCCGTTCTGGGGACAGCAGGTCGCCGCGATGATCGTGTCGACGGCGACCTGCATGTTTGCAATTCGATTGCTAAAGTCCAATTTAGACCCTTACGCAGCATAGAACGTCGCCAGCCCGCCCGAGAGGCTAGAGCAATTCTCAGAAGAGTTCAAAAACCGAGCTGGGGCCACGATTTTCGGTAGGTTCGGGGACGCGTATGCTCTCCAGATTGGCCAGCCTTACTATCTGTAGCCTGCGGCAAATCCGGCTGTTCTGATCAGATCGTTCTAGGCGCGGTTCAATCGGAAAGATACGGTGTGACCATTGACAATTCATGTTTGCACCTGATACATCGAACGCCTACCTCTTCCTGCCCCCGACTTCTCCTTCAACTCTCGAGTCTTATGCTAGCAAGGAGGAAGCTTGCAGGAGTCGCGCTTCACTCGTCGAATCCTTTGAGGGTAAACCGAGGCTTTTTGTGCTGACGGACATCGGCAATGAACCAGATGACCAAATGTCGTTGACTCGACTTCTCCTCTACTCGAATGAAATTGACCTTGAGGGTCTTGTCGCCACGACTTCGTGCTGGCAAAGAGACAAAGTCAGCCCGGAGATCATCGAGAAGGTTCTTTCAAACTATGGCCGGATTCGCTCGAATCTCCTTACGCATGCGGAAGGCTTCCCCACCTTGGATTATCTGCTTGCTTTGGTGAAATCGGGTCAGACGGCATACGGCATGACCGCCGTGGGCAAAGGCAAACTTACACCGGGCGCTGAATTGTTGATTGAGGCAGTAGATAGCAACGATCCTCGACCTCTCTACGTTTCCATCTGGGGTGGACCGAATACCCTGGCTCAGGCGCTATTTCATGTCCGCGAAACCCGACCGCCTGAGGAAGTGAGGCAATTCGTCGCCAAGCTTCGCATCTATGCGATCTCCGATCAGGATGACTCCGGGCCGTGGATGCGTCGCGAGTTCGGTGACCTCTTCTATATCGTAAGTCACTCCACCGAAGATGGAGAAGAGTCCAGTTCAGCGACCTGGACCGGGATTGCGGGCGACAAATACTATCGAAATGCTCCCGGGGCGGATTTTACAACCGTCTCAAACACCTGGTTGGATGAGAATATAAGAAGCAAGGGCTTCCTGGGCGAGACATATCCTTATTACATTTTCATCATGGAGGGCGACACGCCCTCCTTCCTCGGTCTCTTGAACAACGGCCTCGCCAGCTATCGCAATCCGGGTTGGGGAGGCTGGGGAGGACGCTATATTTTTCGCCAACCCTTTGGGGAATCGCAGCCGATCTGGACCCAGGGTGGCGACTGCTTCCCGGGTAAGCCCAATTCCCGAGATACGGTCATTGGTGTGGACGGTCAACCCTATACGTCTGACCAGGCGACGATCTGGCGCTGGCGCAAAGCATTTCAATACGACTTCGCCGCCAGGATGGACTGGACTTTAAAGGAGTTCGCAGAGCCAAACCACAACCCCATTGCCGTTGTCAATGGTGACACGACTAAGGATCCAATCTTCATCAAGTCTAAGGTCGGAGTTCCGGTTTCCTTGTCCGCCCAAGGGAGCAGCGACCCGGATGGTGATAAAATCACTTACAATTGGTTCTATTATGCGGAAGCGGCCTCCGCCATTTCCAAAGCCGTCTCTCCCGAAGAAATCGTAGGTAAACGAGGGGAAGAATACCTAAATGTCTCACCTAAGGTGAGACTTGAGGGCGATGACTTAGAAACGGTATCGGTTGTTCCCCAGGCACCGGGAGTGGCCCATATTATTCTCGCCGTGGAGGATGATGGAGCTCCTAGCTTAACTTCTTACCGGAGAATCATCCTCGAGATCGACTGATCGGAGGAGGGTGGTGCTACCGGTAGTAAGAAATTATGTTGCCAAAAGCAAAGGGTTGTGGAGGGTGCGCTTAATGTCAAGCCCCCAACCAAATCCACAGGCGCTTGGCACAAGCGCCTCTACAAATTTGCAAATTGATCGCAGCCCTACCCTATTAGTTAACGGGCCTAGGACGAAGTGGGAAGTGGTGCAAGCTTGGCGTCTTCGAACTGCGCTATCCACCGTAGTTTTCGCGATCAGACTCGGCCTTTCGTTGGTCGGTATCTCCGTCCCTTCTTATCTGCGGGCGAAGATCACCAGCTTCGCGAAGAAGTCCTCGACGATGAAGCGCGTACCCCACGATGCGTAGACTTTGATGGGCCGGTACTTACCTGGTGTGAACATAGTTCATTTGATTTAAAACCGATCCGATAGGCGGCTTCGGTGCATGCGATTGTTGTGCCCCGTCGATCCGGTGCGCGCGGGGATGGTCAGGCAGAAGGACGGTCACCGGTCCCGAGTTCACTGGCAAGGTCCTTCACCTGTGGGCTCAAGCCAACGGTGTCAGCCTTCATCACATCCAGCCGGGTAGACCCATGCAAAACGCCTTCATCGAAAGCAGACCAGCGGTCACCTTAGTTGTTGACCACGATTGATGGGATTTCCTCGAGCGCCGCCTCCTTCAAGCGATAAGCCAACGGCCGTCGGTCGGGAGAGCCAATGCCTAGATTTGCTGGCACGAACCATTTGCCTATTCTCAGCGCGATTGTCCCGGCCTCAGTTAGAGGAAGATTGATCGTGTGCGTTCCTGATTGCGCGAACTCAAACGTTTCCTTCACATGACCATCAACAATGATTTGAAGTGTCGCGGGGTAATCAAACGGCAGCCAAGGCGGCACCTCCAAAATTAACGTCAACCGCTTTCCTGACTCCGGATCCTGGATTAGAACCCTAGCCTCAGGCGTAAGCCAGCCGTCTCGCGCGACACCGCATATGGCAGCCGATCCCACCCAACTGTATACCGCAGGCTGAGCGATATGATATTTGAAGTACGGAACGAACTGAGTATCTGAAAGCGCGATCCGATGAGGCAGCACCACGACGTCCGGATCCCAGCGGGGATTGCCCTCTAGTAGCATTGGACCATCCTGCAATACTGCAATATCCCAACCGACAAAATGAAGTGTAGGAAAGGCCTTATGGGCGCGCAGTGCCAACTCGACCACTTCAGCCCACTTCGGTACTGCGAAACCCACTAGGGGCGTGCCGGAGTCAGGGTGAGCCGCCAGCCATTTTACACACGTTGCCGGGTCCTTCTGAATCGCCGGCCCGATAATGGTTCCAGTGTCACGATCAAGGGGCGCCACCATGCCGCCACCGGCAAAGTTGTCAACCACGCCGTGACCCGATGGCATCCGGATAACCGGCGGCAGCATTTCGATGACGCCCGAGGGGGCGCGACATGTCACAATCCGGATCGTCGACAACGCTCCATTGGTGATCGGCGCCAGACCGGAATGATTACCCACCTTGAGCTGTACAATGATTTTGCCTTCTGTTTTTGACCGTTCGCACAATGCCGCGACGACCTGCTGCTTCGTCAGTCGAACTGAATCATGAGGCGCGACCTGTACCCCTGACCCAGGAGGTGCGCACGTGCCTGTAAAAAGGTCTTTGACGGGGTCGTAATGCCAGGCTTCCGCGCCCAGAGCGCACCACGAGAAAGCGCGCTTTGCAAAGAGATCCGCGGAAGGCAAGCCGGCAAAGGCGCCCTGGGGCCGCCCATCGAGAATTCGGCAACTACAGGGATCGTGGGGATATTCCGCTCGGCGCAGGCCGCTGCAAATTTATCCTTGTTATAAAGCAACCCTCTATCCGGGCTTGCCAGTCGATCAAGTAGACGCAAATTAGCGCGAAGAGCCTTCGAGTAAACGAGGTGCCGTCCGCGCGATTTCCAGGTTTCCGGCAGGTAGAACTGGTAGCGGTAGAATTCGTCCAGGGACGTCTCGTTAAGATAGTGATCGACTGATAAACGCAGGAATTGCTTGAGTTTGCTTACGCGATATTGTGCGGAGATCGCTGAGCCGTAGCGGCGGACCCCCTTAACGCCGGTCCCGATCGAGTGGCATACTATCCCTATCGCTTGAGCTACAGAGGCGGGGCGAGGCCGAGAGTCTGAAGCCAAAGCGTGCGCTTCCATCGGCCTAGAGTGATAAGCGTGGGCCCTGAAGTCAACAGGCGTTCTCGAGCTGCGGGAGCCCGTTACTGCAGATCCCGAGCGTCGACCCTTTGGTCGACCAGCCGTCGCCAGTCTAGATCGTGCCATGAAAACCTCGGCAACTCCAAGCCAACTGGGAAGCTTTCCTTGTCGGCAGAAGCCCGGAAAGCTACTCCCATTGAACTGAATTGAACTGGGCGTCAGGGTGCAAATTCATTCAGCTTCTTTCTTCATCGATATATTTCGCGAGCGTTCTCGGTAGTCTCTTCATTAGGCTCTTCCTTTCCGTTCTTCTCAATGTTTAGTTCACGTTCGCGGCGCTGCGCATTTTCAGCCTCGCCGCTAGCCATCCGCAAGACTCCACTGTTCTTGCCCTAACCAGCTTCCCTTCCGACTGCGAGCGCCGGTCCAGTTCTTCCACGTGGCTTCGCGGGCGTGGGGCTACAGGAGCCGCGAGACCTCATCAACTTTGGGCTCTACCAAGCAGAGCCGCAAAGCAGCAGGAATGGAACGCGCTCCGCAAACAGCAATGAGACTCAAGGCTCGAGCACTAGCGACTGGTTCCCACCTTGGCTTGCGATGACCTGCTTTAGCAATTCCGGTCCGACCGAAGTTTCGCCCGTAAAAGGACGACTATAGGCGGCGATCAGCAGCACGGACAGTGCAATGCCTGTTGCAAAGAGGGTCAATGTAATTGCGCAGGTGAGACGATTGTCACTGTGAACCATGGCAATGGCGACCAAGGTGCAGAGTCCCTGAAGCAAAATCCCCACCCATTTAACCCCACCGACGATGGATTCGCTGATAACGATGCGCTGGCGTCTCGCATCCAGCGCGATATGGAGTGCTCTCACCATCTCAGGCTGTGCGACTCGCTGGCTCTCATCGGCAGCCTTTAGGGTGAGCGTGTCATGCAGTTCTTGGACCAGAGCCGTGGGCAAGGTCGAGAGGGTCGCGCGCTGCTGGGCCATCGCCGGCCATTCTTCATTCACGGCTACATCGATATGACGGTTGATCAGAGCGTAGATGCGCGCCTTCTCTTGCTCCGGAAAGGTTCCGGCGAGCAGAACCACCGCGCGCAGGGCACTGGCCTCAGTCGCAACTGCGGCCTTGGCTTTATCGAAATTGCCCCACACTTCGACGGCGATGAAGCCAACCAAGAGGGCAAAAAGGATACCCAATGGCGGTAGCATTCCAGGCGAGACCGCCTTGAAGGCCTTTGCACGTGCGTTCACTGCTAGCCTGGTCACAACCAAATAGACGCTGCCTGCCGTAAGATAAGTGGCCACGAAAATAACCAAGGCCATCCATGGCACAGGAAGATTGAGCAACCAGTCGCCCACTATCGATCCCTCTCACCAAGAAGGTTGCGATTCAACATTATAATAACCACTGCCCGAATCCGAACAGCAGCACATCGTGTGCCTCGCTCCGAAGATTCTGGCCCGTAGCGGAAGCCCGAGAGACGGCCCCGACCTCGGCATCGGTGGTTCGCTCGCGGGCGGGCATGAGTCAGTCCTATAGAATACATTCGTCTGTCCGTGCTGGGTGACTTAGGAGGCCATGAGCGGGCTATCCGCCACCATCGGCCGGATCCCTTGGCCTCGTGGGCGGTGAACTTCATCCCGCCTACCCAGAGCAGCACGACCACCAAGCCGTAGCCGGCCACGTGCTTGCCGATCGTCTGAACCCGTGTCAGCTTGAAGGTGAGAAGTGCAACGCTTCGGAAAGGTCGGACGATGAAGCATCTTTTATTAATCGCAGTCCTCATGCATGTGACATGTCAGGCCTATTGTGACCAGGCCAGCGACTTGCGCGAACTGACGCAGCTCGTCGATGAGATCAACGCGGCCGTCGTCAAGGCGGATATGACTTTTTTGGAGCGAGTTCTGCATAAGGACTACGTGCATCACGGCCAACATGGGATGATTGAGAACCGGGCGCAGTATCTGGAGAACCGCAAGACCGGCCGTGTGACTTATGAGTCGCTGGTGGCGAACGACCTCAAGGTCCGCGTCTACGGCGATACGGCCATCGTCACGTATCTGTCCACGGCCAAAGGGAAAGACCCGCTAGGGGCGATCGATGACCAGCGTTCCTTTACGCGCGTGTTTGTCCGGGAGGACGGGCGCTGGCAACAAGTCCAGTCGCAGGCAACACCCATCCGGCTCGCCGGAGCGCGGCCGGCCGAGGAAGGCCAGGGCGCCAATTCCCGCGACCCGGCTGACGTCGAACGCTAGCTGGCGCAGCGCGTCAAGGACCTCGATCGGGCTCTCGTCGAGAAGGATACGGCTTTGCTGGAGCGAAACTCACGCGACGGAACTACCGCCCTTTTTCGCCCGCGCGGCACCATTGAGCATCGGAAGCAGTATCTGGAGAACCGCAGGACCGGCCGCGTCGATTTCGAGTCGCTAGTCGCGAATGACATCAAGGTCCGCGTCTACGAGAATACCGCCGCGCGCAGCGGCTGTTCTCCGACACCGAGGTGTTATGGCACCCCGCGCCGTCCCCTAATACTCCCCCGCCGCTCGCACCAAACTCATTGATTGTAAGAGGCACGTTATCGCGGGGGTTTGGGGAAGATAGACTTAAACGCTTGAGCCGACTAAAATGCACCACATAAACAACGACCTACGGCCGGCCGCACCGCACCAAAATCCCTAATATCCTCCAGACCCGCCTAAGCCTGCTCCCACGGTCGAGACGTCCATCACCCAGAACAAAATCAGATGCTTAGGCAGCGGGGACGGGCTCGAGCTCCGGCGTAGTTTTCCCTGATTCCCTTTCCACTAAGTTGGATCCCTGATTCGGCCCTCTGCCTCGCGAGTCTCACTGCCCCCCAAGTGCTCAAAGTAGCTTCCCCCGCCCGGCGGAGCTCATGGGTTCATCTTAGGAGTCGGCCAGCGTCATCACCTCTCATTCGCAACTCCATTCGCTGTCTTGCATCGCTCAACACATTCGCGACGGCGCCGCCCTAATCCGACGCAGGTCTTGCCTTCAGGCGTGGGTTCTTCCAAAGTGAAGCTGTGGGATCCATCAACCGGCAAGCTGCTCTCCACCTTGCCTGGCTCCAGTCTCCATGTGAACAGCCTGGCCTGGAGTGTCGATGGCAAAGTGCTCGCCTCCTCAGGGCATAAAAGCTTTGCACTGTGTAGGTTATCGGACACGTCGACTGTGAAGTCGTTGCAAGGCTTGGACACTGAGCTCTCCGACTGCCCTGGCCTGGAGTCCTAACGGCAAGGTGCTCGCCTCCGGCTCTGAAGATTTTACGATCAAGCTTTGGAATGGATCAACCGGCCAGCTGGTCTCGACTCTGACGGCGCACCGTGGCCGCGTTAACAGTCTGGTCTGGAGCTCCGACGGCAAGGTGCTTGTCTCCGGCGCTGAAGATCATACGATCAAGCTTTGGAACGCAACGACCGGAAAATTTTCGGAAGAAAATCCAGCAGGCCCAAAACGCCAAGTTTAAGAGCGACTTTGAGAACCTCTATGCGGAGATTGAGAAGCTAAACCTTCGGAAGCTGAAAGCCGCGCAAGCGCTCACGGAATTGGAAGGCCAGATCCAGCAATCCTCGCAGACCATCAGCACCAATCTCGTTACAATGACGAGTTTCAGCAACCAGCGAGCCGAAGCAACGGAGCAGCAGCTCACGCATGTCACCAAACTCTTCCTGCAGAAAGTCGTCCAGGATACTCGCGAGCTCTACCTCACGGAGATCTACAACTTGGTCAAATCCTATCAATATCGGTTCGTGAAGAAAGTTGATGGCAGCATCTTCGAGGTGCACAAAATTGTTGATGAGATCATCAACTTCCTTACCCAAAAGCATAAGCAAACGCCGAGCGAAGCCGACTACACTGAGGCCTTCCAAACCGTGCTCCAGGCCAAACTCTTCGATCTCGCGAAATCTCTACTCACCGACCGGATGCAGAAAATGAGCCTCCCCGGCAAGAACCACTATAGTGTGATATTCACGCCGCAAACTGTCCGAGCCGACGGCGTAAACCTCTTGTCAGAACTTCAGCAGAAGAACCAAGTGAGTTTCAAGCTGCATGAGCTCGGCAAAGACGACAGTAAAGGCAGTGGAGAGGAATTTCTTTACCGGCTCGAAAAGATCGTTTTCACAGACATCGCGATCGAATTTGAAGCAAAACCAAGCAAGTCCAGTAGTCTCTCCTTCGGGATCAAGCATTCGGGCGATTCGATCATACGGTCCGAAGACGGCAACTACTACTACTTTACGACCCGCAGCCACGAAATGGGCCAAACCGACGAACAGGCCGAGCCAAACATCATGGCCTGGACTGCCACCTATAACGAGGGCGATCCCAATCAAAAACTTACTAATACCTCACCCGACGACGTTGATTGGCAAATCTGGAAAGGGTTGTTGACGGTCATGAAAACAGACGTCAGTTCTGTCAACTATGCTGAACATCTCCCGGGGGCTACATCCGAACTAACTCTTTATATTGCCAAGAATAACTTGGGAGTCGGTTACAAGATTACTAACCTGGCTTTCGACGTTTATTATCAGAGACTGGGCTGAGCTCAGCGCGAGCCAGAGTGGCCCACATTATTCTCGCTGTGGAAAATAATGGAATTCACAGCTTAACCTCCTACCGTCCAATTATCCTGGAGATCGTGAGATTAGAGTATCTGTAGCGACCGTGTCGTCACGGTCGTCGGCGGTGACGACACCGGCCGCTACATTGCATCGAGAGGCGAGCAATTCGTAACGCGTGTCGTCGAGATACTCGTCGTCGCGGTTTCACCTTATGGACCCAGACTTGCCTTATTGCCAATAATTGGGAATGACACCCAACCCTTCGATGGTTGGGATATCCTTCCCTTCCAGCCTGCGGGCGAAGATCGCTAGCTTAGCAAAGAAGTCTTCCAGGATAAACCGGGTATCCACGGACGTGTAAACTTTAATGGGACGGTACTTGCCGGTGTGAACGTAGTTCATTTCAGCGTTTAACTCGGGGGCGGGTCGCCATTCCGACCAACCGCTCTCGGGATACATGATCACGCCAACTACAGGCGAGTCTCCCAAGGAACGATGCTCGATGCCATCGAGCGGATACCACGGAAAGTTTACCGCCGAGGCTCGTTTGTTCCAGTCGATCAACTGTTCCACCAGATACTTGCCGAGAGGTCCCTTGTCATAGACTTTCTCCGCCAATTCGGCATAGCTCACGGGCAACACTTTGTAGAGCGTGCTCGGAACTTGCCATACCTCTACCTTAGAACGGAAAACCACATTCGCAGATCCCACATCGTTCCACAGGTTGTACTCAAATCCACCAACCGGCCATTCCCCTCCACCAATCCAGACCACGCGCACGTTTCGCTCGGCAATTGCGGGTTCCAAGAGCAGCGCAGAGGCCATGTCGGTCAGCGGACCGAGAAATGCCACGTGCAAAGGACGAGGATCATCTTTCAACGCCTCCTCGATGATAAATCTGGCTCCGGGCGAATCTACGGGAGTCTTTTCATCGGGAAGTGCAGTCGGCGCACCCGCATGAAGCGGAATCTTTCCGGTCAACTTCATCAAGTCTAAGATCTTTAGGACCTCGTCGTGACTGTCCTGCTGGCTGGTTTTCGAGATTCTCTGTCCGAAATGCGCGGGAATAATCCCGTGAAGCTCGAACATCGGCGTCAGGATGGCATGGACAATGGCATACTGGTCGTCGGCTTCATTCTTGGCATCGGTGTTGATGATGACCCGTATCCTCTTGGAAGGGAGAGATGAGGTTGGCATAAGCTTTACTTGACGGCACCAGCCATTCCACTGACGAAATAGCGTTGGAAGAACAGAAAAACGATAATCACCGGCACCAAGGAAATGAGAACCGCGGCGGCCAATTGATTATATTCAGTCGAAAACTGAGTGCTGAAGTTCACCAGACCCAACGGAAGCGTCCGCAATTCATCCGAGCGCAGAAAAATCTGCGCCAGAATAAATTCGTTCCACGTCGCGACGCCATCAAGAATGCAGAGCGAAAGGACCGCCGGTAAAGCAAGCGGAAGCGCGATCTGGAAGAAGATCCGCCAATAGGAACATCCATCAATCTTGGCGGCCTCGATCAACTCTGTCGGAATCGTCCGAAAGAATCCCCGCATGATCAAGACTCCGAAGGGAACACCGAAGCCTAAGTAGAGCAGGGTCAGACCGGTGCGAGTATCGATCAGATTCAAGGCGTTCATTATTATCGTTAATGGCACAAGCGCCATCTGGATCGGAACGATCAAGCCGAGCAGAATCAGGATAAATACTTTGTTTGCCCATCGAAAAGGAATGTGAGTCAAGGCAAATGCCGCCATCGCTTCGATAACAACTCCGAGCGGCACTTTGATCGACGCTATGATGACACTATTCCAGAAATAGTCCTTAACACCGGTATCCCAGGCATCACTGAAATTCGACCAGGCAATGGACGTGGGAATGGCGAGGGCGCCGTGGATGGCAAAGTCCCCAGCGCTCTTTAGCGCCGTAAACACGAGCATGACAATCGGCGCAAACCAGATTACCGCCGCAAGACTCAAGGCAACATAAAAGAAAACCAACAGGGTGCGCTCTCGACGCTCCCTTATGCTAATGCTGGCTGAGCTCATCAACTCCTTCCCATTATCCGCACATACGGGATGGCGAATATTAGCGTCAGCAGGAAAAGAATGACGGCGATGGCCGTTCCTTGCCCAACCGAGTTGTAATTGTATGTCATGAAGTACATCCAAGTGCTGAGAACCTGAGTCTGATTGGCAGGTCCGCCGTAGGTCATGGCATAGATGATATCATACACCTTCAGCGAGTTGATCGCCGTGAGCGCCAGGACGATAAGAGTTGTTTCCCGCAAGAGCGGAAAGGTGATGGAAAAGAACCGACGCACCGGTCCAGCCCCATCGACTTTCGCCGCCTCCAACACCTCTGGATTGATGGTCTGCAGTCCGGCCAGGTATAAAAGCATCGGCAGTCCGGTGGCATTCCACGTCGCGGCAAGCATGACGGCATAGAGCGCGAAATTGGGGTCTGATAGCCAATTATGCTGCAAGCCAGTTAGGCCAAGCGCGCCCAGGATCTGATTGATGAGGCCGATATCAGGGAGATAGATCCAATTCCAAATTAGCCCGACAATGGCGAGCGAGAGGATGGCCGGGAAATAGAACACGCTCCGAAAGATGTGGCTGCTCCGGAACTTTTGGTTCAAGAGCACGGCCAATCCTAAGCCGATGCTGGTTGGAAGAAGAAGAGACGCCACCAGCCAGATCGCGTTGTTTCGCAAGGCGATCCAAAACACGGGGTCATTCAGCAAAAGCGTCAGGTAGTTTTGCAGCCCAACAAATTGCTTCGTCGGCGAAACGCCATCCCATTTGAAGAAAGCTCAAATAAGCCGAGTAGACCATCGGATAAACGACCACGATGACGTAGATCGTCAGAGCAGGCGCAAGAAACAGCCAGGGAAGCAGCCAGGCCAGACGCTTGCCGGGGCTTACAGCGTGCAGTTCTCCCGTGGAGGTCGGTGCAGCCACCATGTTTGCCAAGCTTTCTAAGCGATCTCTACTTATTCGCGGCCTTATACGCGTCGACTGCCTTCTGAATACTTTCCGCCGCAGCTTCGGGAGTCATTTTCCCGAGAACCACCGAGTCCTGGGCCTGGAAAAAGGCATTGACGAGCTCCTGAGGCAACGCCTGGTCAGTCGGAAGATAGAGTTTAGCTTCACCCCCGATCCACTTGGCCATCTTCGTCGCTATAGGGCGATCGGCCGGGGGCTCCATTCCGAGGACCGCCCGAGGAGTGCCGATTACGTTCGCCAGTTTGTTCGCCACCTCTGGCTGGCTTATGTATGCGGCAAACAAGAGCGCCGCCTGTTGAACTTCCGGCGGCGACTTTGACGAGATCTGAAGCTGCTCTTGAAAGCCGGAAACCCTTACCGGCGTCTGGTCCGCTGGAGCAATGATGGCTACATAGTCATTCGGGTCGAGTTTCGATTTGATGATGTTCTCTCCCTCGATCCAGGGTCCCTGAAAGATCATCCCAGCCTTATCTTGGAACAACATCGGCAGGGCCTGGTTTGGATCGATCGAGATAAAACCGTCGTTAAAATAGCCCTTATCGACCCACTCCTTGAGCTTGGCAAAGGCTTGGACGACCTCGGGCGAATTGTAGGATGCCTCCAAGGCGAAGAGCTTGTCATGCGTCTCCGGACCAGCGAAGTGTTCGATGAGAAAGTCCGTCGTGCGCATTGTCATCCAACTAAATTTGCCTCCGACCGCGATGGGAGTTATCCCTTTGGACTTCAAAGTCTCCATTGCCTTCTCCAGGTCGGCAAACGTCTTCGGCTCCGGTATTCCGTTTTTGTCAAATAAGCTCTTCTTGTAGAAGATAGTCATCGGCCTTACCCAGATCGGAACGCCGTAGAGTTTTCCATTGTGCTTGGCCAGATCCAGGGCAATTGGGCTGATGTTTTTGTCGAAGCCATATTTGGCGGCTATCTCCGGGGTTATCTCTAATGCGTGGCCTCCCTCAATGTAAGGACCTGCAAGACTTCCTCCCCAGTTAAACCACATGTCCGGCATTTTGCCGGAGGCGGAAGCGACCCGGAGCGCCTGCTTGAGCTCATCCGTGCTATATTTGGTCCATTTAATCTCGATATTCGGATAAGCTTTTGAAAACTCGGCGATGACTTCCTTCCACGGCTGTGTGGCGATCGCCCAGAACTTGACGGTGACTTTGCCCTCAGGAGGTTTCGGCAAACCTTCCGGCGCTTGCCCGCAGCGCGCTGGTGGTGATAGCCCGGAGCCGCGAACAACATCGCGGCTACAAGGAGACGAAAGAGGCGTTTTAAGGGGTTCATAGCTCTGAAGTTAACGCGGACCAGTTGATCTGGTCTAGGAGGATCTGATCTATATTTTGGACGATGTTGGCGGCGCACCCGAACCGATCAAGCTGCCTCGCTAGATTCGAGAGTTCGCAGACGTCAGAGTCGGATCAGCCCAATGTGGAACCGGCATTCTGCCGGGGTCCCTGGATGGCCGCCACGCGCAGCGGCTGGTTTCTCAAAGCTCGATTTCAAGGCCCTCTCTTGCCAGCACCAGCGCCGGCACAGAGTCCGCATCCTGTTTGAATGAGCTAAACATCCTCTCGAGGAAAGAATCTGAATGATCCGGGTCGTGATGGCTCAAAAGAAGTTGTTTCACTGCAGCAATGGACGCAAACGCCACGGCGTCATCGATGGCGCAATGGCCCCATCCTCTTCTCTGCATGTATTCTTCACGGGTGAATTGCGAATCATGCAACAGCACATCGGCTCCGTTTGCGATGTCAAATCCGGAAATCCATTTAGGATCGCTTGCTATTCTGTCACCTCCCAAGGGCAGGCTCATGATCAGGTATATAAGTAAAGACGGCCTGCTTTTCCTTGACGCGGTAGCCGACGGTTGGGCCGGGATGAATAATATAGACGGATTGAACTTCGAACGGGCCTGCTCGAAAACGGCTGTTGCCGATTTCATGTAAGTGAGGTTTGCAGGGGAGGTCACGCAGCAGCACCGGAAATAAAGGTGGAGAAAGATATCGGCTGAGACGTGAAAACAGAGACTGGTAACAGCTCCGCGGACCCCAGATATGAATCTCTTTGGAAGCATCAAACAGCGGACTAAAAAAACCAAGCCCCTGGATATGATCGAGGTGAAGATGTGTTAGCAGTATGTCAATTCTCTTGATCGATGGTGTGACGTTGCTGCCCAGTCCCCTGATGCCCGTGCCGCCGTCAAGTACCAGCAGAGAATCGTCGTGCCAGACCGCAGCACAGGAGGTATTGCCACCGTAGTATTCCGTATCAGGACCGGTAGTGGGAATGGAACCACGCACCCCCCATAACCGTATTTTCATCTTTTACCTCCTTTTCCAGAAAATAGCCACGGCTCCCAGGAAGTTACCAGACCGGCTGATGATCGGATAAGAGGTCACTGAAATATCATGGATGACGCCGTCCAAACTTTCGATCCGTAAGCTCTTATGATGCGGATATACTTCCTTTAATGTTTTCACCAATGGCAACTCCTCAGGCGGTAGCTGGTTGCCATCATCATCCAACGGTTTGAAGGCGGTGGACCATTTTTCCTTCGGCATTTCCCCAGTCTCTTCAAACCGCCTGCCCAAGATTTTCTCGGCGGCTTCATTGTAAAAAATAAGATCTCCAGCGGTGTCGGTAATGAAAACCGGAAGGGAAAGACAATCCGCCAGTTGCCGGTTGAGGATGATCTCTATTTCATAGGAGGCCATAACGTTTGCTTGTACAAATTTGAGGAGAGTGATGCGAGCCCTTTGAAGCGGGCGGGATGATCGGCTCAGGTCGGCTGACTCGTTTGAACGGGTCGTTTCCTGATCAGATAGCCGGCCCAACCTGTGGGGGCCTTTTCGACGTTCATAGTAGCCAGGCCCGTTGTTACTTAACACGTTTTAGAATGCGCGACTTGTAGCGGCCGTGTCCCCACGGCCGGAGACCGCCCCGACGCTGAGGACAGCGCCGCTACATCGCCGACTGCGCAGATTCTCGCCGTAGTTGTTTGCGAGACCGTGAGAAGCGTAGTTCGAATGCAGTTGATCATTTTGGTCAAGAGGAACGCGGGATCTCTGACGAAAAAGCCTAGTAACGCGGGGAGCCGATGGTGGCAGCGGGATGGTTCCCATTCTCGCCGCGCGAGCCCACGGCTTGGACGGAAACCAAGAATTCACCGAAGGCGCCAGTCAACCCGAGAGAGCGAGAATCCGACTTGCAGGCGAACTCCCTTCCGGGAAAATCGTCCCAAACTATGATCAGATAGTTCTAGGCGATCTTCCCTCATCGAGGATACCTTGGCACCGTTTCACCCCATGGAGTCCCCACGCAAGATCGCTGTGCTCGGTGCCGGTTTCTGGAGTCAATTTCAGATCCCGGCTTGGCTGGAACTATCGGATGTCGAGTGCGCCGCCCTCTGCGACATCGAAGGGGCCAAGGCCAAGGGGCTGGCAGACCGCTTTGGTGTGCCAAGGCATTTTGACGATCCGGAGGAACTGCTCCGCTCGGTCCGCCCGGACATTTTGGACGTGATCACAAGTCCTGAGACTCATCGCGACATGGTGGCCCTAGCGGCGAAGAATAGCGTTCCGGTGATCTGCCAGAAGCCACTCGCCAACGACCTGAAAACGGCCAAGGAAATGGTCGCTATTTGTCGTGACGCCAACGTGCCACTCTTTGTCCATGAAAACTGGCGCTGGCAACGCCCCTTGCGCGAACTGAAGAAAGTCCTTGATTCAGGAGTGATTGGAAACCCGTTTCGGGCGCATGTCGATTTCAGTTCCAGTTTTCCCGTTTTTGAGAATCAACCGTTTCTCCGAGAGCTCGATAAATTCATTCTTTCCGACATGGGGGTTCACATTCTCGATGTCATTCGCTTTTTGTTTGGAGAGGCCGAGTGGCTCATCTGCCGCATACAGCGAGTCAATCCAACGATTCGCGGCGAAGATGTGGCCACCGTGCTTTTGCAGATGAAAACGGGGACGACGGTTACCTGCACGCTTAGCTATGCCAGCCGCTTAGAGCGCGAACGTTTTCCGGAAGCCTTTGTCCTCGTTGAAGGTGAACAAGGCTCAGCAGAGCTGGCCCCAGATTTTTGGATTCGGGTGACGAACGAAGAAGGAACCAAATCACGAAGGTATCCGCCGAAAATTTACCCGTGGGCCGACCCGAGCTACGCCTTGATTCATTCAAGCATCGTCGATTGTCACCGTAATCTGGTTGACGGCCTGCTCGGCAACGGCCAGGCGGAGACAACGGGAGATGACAATCTTCGCACTCTCGAGCTCGTCTTTGGTTCTTACGAGAGTGCCCGGCTGGCTCAACCCATCCAGATGGGAGCATAGTGTGACCCAAGCATCGTCATATTCAGCGACTCGCGCCCGCCTTCCGCGCTGGATTTGGATGGTCGCAGCCGCGCTCCTTCTGCTTCTTCTCATCGTTAAGCCCCCTTTCGTGGTCAAGCCGCTCGCTCGGCCCGGATCAACATCAGAAGCGACCCAATCGAAGGGCGCCCAATTTGCCGAGAAGATCTGGGATAGCAAAGTTGTCCCGGTGATCCAGGAAAAGGCCCATGATATTGTGACGATCGTTTCGGAAATTCGCGCGGATCCGGCAGCGGCCGGAGAAAAATATGGCCGGCGCGAATCGACGAACCCATACAGCTACATGGTTAAGGGGGCGGGAAAAGTCAGTGAAGTGCACACGGAGTCGCAGGCCGGCACGCTCGTCCTCGAGGTTCCCGGATTGAATGAGAAGATCGCCCTGCAGATTGGTCCGGTGGTGCGCGGGACCGCGCTGCGCGATGCGACTGGGGCGGCGCCATTCGATCAATTCACGAACCAGCTCGACTACGCGGATGTCTCCAAAGAGATGAATAAACGCGCCGTGACCGCGGCTTTCACCAACGTTGATCCCTCCTCCCTGGCGGATAAGACGATCACCTTTCTTGGGGCGTTCACCTTTGATCCGCGCTCCAAGGGGATGATTTTGGTGACCCCTGTCAGGGTCGCGCAGTAATTGCCTAGGATGAGTCAAAAGGAATCGCTCGAGCCAACTTCGTCCAATGGGCACGAGGTTGTTGTCTTCGCCGAAAAGATCACCAAGCGTTATCCAGGCACCCTGGCACTCGATCAGGTCGATTTCACCGTCTACAAGGGCGCCGTTAACGTGCTCATTGGGGAAAACGGAGCGGGCAAGTCGACCTTGATGAAAGTTCTGGCTGGTGTCACCCAGCCGACTTCGGGACGCATGCTGCTCGACGGAGTTCCCGTCGAATTCCAGTCTACACGCGAGGCTGCGCGCGCCGGAATTGGTATCATTTTTCAGGAGCTCGAACTTTTCCCAAACCTCAGCATTTCCGAAAACATCTTCATCGGGCGCGAAATCACCCGAGGAGGAGTCGTCCAACACCGGGCGCAGGAAAAGATCACTCGCGAACTGCTGAATCGCCTCGAACAGCCGTTAGATCCCTCCGCCTTGGTCCGAGAGCTTCGTATCGGCCAGCAGCAGATCGTCGAGATCGCGAAAGCGCTTTCGCAGAATGTTCGCGTCCTGATCATGGACGAGCCGACCTCCGCTCTGACCGCCTCCGAGACCGAAGCTCTCTTTCGGATTATTGCGGACCTGAAGGCCGACGGCGTCGCCATCATCTACATCTCCCATAAAATGGAGGAACTGCTCACCGTGGGCGACTATGTGACAGTTCTACGCGACGGGAAACTGGCCGCTTCTGCACCTGCGAATACGGTGAACGTCGGCTGGATCGTTGAGAAAATGGTGGGGCGCAGCGTAAATGCACCGCGGCATCGCAGTCAAACGTTAGCCGACGGCGAGCGGGAAACTATCTTAGAAATCAAGGACCTCTCCCTCCCCAGGGTCGGAGGAGGCTTTTCGCTTGAAAACGTTAGTCTCAAGCTTAGGCGCGGCGAGATTTTGGCTATTTTCGGTCTCATGGGGGCGGGGAGGACGGAACTCTTCGAGTGTCTCATGGGCTTGCACCCGGAAGCAACTGGCGAGATCAAGGTCTCCAACCGTCCCATTCGACCCGAGACGATACGAGAGAGAATTGATCTCGGCTTAATGTTAGTGCCTGAGGACCGCCAGCGCTTAGGTTTGGTCCAGAAACTTTCTGTCGCCGACAATATAAGCCTTGCCAGCCTGAAGCGCTTCGTGAGCGGCTTTTGGCTCAATGAGAAAAGGGAAAGGGAGGCAATCGTCAAGATGATGCGAGACTTGGCGGTAAAGGCGCGCAGCCCCGAGTACCCGATCACGTCTCTGAGCGGCGGTAACCAACAAAAGGTCGTCTTTGCCAAAAGCCTGATGACCCAGCCCCAGGTCCTGCTCCTGGATGAACCAACCCGCGGCATCGATATTGGCGCCAAGGCAGAGATTTTTGAGATCATGAACCGCTTGGCCGAGCAGGGGCTGGCGGTGCTGTTTGTTTCTTCGGAGCTCCCCGAGATGTTTGCCGTTCCTGACCGAATCCTTGTCTTATCTAAGGGAAAGATCACTGGCGAATTTCTTCATGATAACGTCACCGAGGAAGCGCTCATTCTCGCCGCCGGCGCTCGCCAGCAAACCGACCACCCGGCGGGACCTCATGCCTGACGTCCAAAGAATCTTTGCCAAATGAACAATCCCTCTGCCAGTACTCCCCCTCGAGCCGCACCCAATAAGCCCGCCGAAGCTTCAGGTCTCTCCTTGGGTGTCCTCCTATTCCGGCTGAGAGCGCTCATCGCGTTGTTTGTCCTTGTCGGTATCTTCTCGGTTTTGTCGCCGTCGTTTTTTACCCAGGAAAATCTCATCATTTTGGTGGGTCAAACCGCGATCAATGCAATCATGGCGGTCGGCATGACCTTTGTCATCTTGACTGGCGGCATCGACCTGTCAGTTGGTTCGACCGTTGGGCTCTCTGCGATGATGGCCGGCCTGTTAATCGATCGCGGTGTTCAGATTGAGGCGCTCGGTGTCGCCGTTTACTTCAATATCCCCGCAATCCTCGTTATTGTGCTGTGTCTTGGAGTGCTAGTGGGGGCGATTAACGGCGTCTTGATCACACGCTTCAACGTTGCTCCCTTCATTGCGACACTCGGAACTCTCTACGTGGCCAGAGGTGTGGCGCAACTCAGCAACAACGGGGCCACCTTCCCAAATCTCGTCGGAAATCCCGAACTCGGGAATACCGGGTTCCCGATCCTCGGCGCGGGAAGCCTTCTCGGAATTCCCATCGTCATCTGGATCATGATTCTTTTCGCGGGAGTGGGTGCATTCGTCGCCGGCAAAACGGCCTTTGGTCGCCAGGTTTACGCCGTGGGAGGCAACGAACGCGCTGCCGAGCTGTCCGGCATCTACGTGAATCGCATCAAAATGGCGGTTTACATGATCTGCGGGCTCTGCGGCGCCATGACCGGCCTGATTACTGCCTCACAGCTGGTCGCCGCCCATCCCGCCACCGGAGAAAGCTACGAGCTTAACGCTATCGCGGCAGTCGTTCTCGGAGGAACCTCGCTCGCCGGCGGGCGCGGCACGATCTGGGGAACTATTGTTGGCGCGTTGGTTATCGGCGTTCTCACTAACGGCCTTGTCCTGCTGGGCGTCCAGGAGTTCTGGAAAAAGGTGATTACCGGCCTGGTGATCATCCTTGCCGTCGTCCTGGACCAAATGCAGGAGCGCCTCCAACAGCGCCTGGCCCTCAAACGTGCCTAACCCATCTGAGCAACCGGCCCGGGATCTTTAAACCACATCAGTCAATTCAAACCTCGCAAACACCCCCATGTATCCTTATACTTGTGATCATCTACCCTCGGACAAACCTAACTCAACGAACACAAAACATACCCCCACTCCCATGCAATTTCCCTCACGAAAAAACTTTCTGTTTCTTTTATTAAGTCTGGTCGCGGTGCTATTCGCTCCCGTAGCCATTATCCCTTTGGCCCAAGCAGCGGAAAATAAGTTGGTGGCCATCATTGTGCCCTCTCCGGAAAATCCGTTTTTCAAAGCCCTGGCCGATGCGGCTGCTGAGAAAGCCAAATCGCTCGGCTATGAAACGCTCATCCTGGTCCACAATGACGATCCGGTGAAACAAGCTCAGCTTTTCGAAAGCGCCATCGCGCGCAAAGCCGCCGCCATTATTTGCGACAACGCCGGCGCGGACGCAACCGTCGCGGCGGTAAAGAAGGCCAAGACCGCCAATATTCCTTCCTTCCTGGTCGATCGAGAAATTAATACGACCGGTGATGCCGTTGCGCAGATCGTTTCGAACAACTATCAAGGCGCCGTTCTCGGTGCGGAAGAGTTCGTCAAGCTGATGGGAGAAAAAGGCGACTACGTCGAACTGCTCGGCAAAGAGACCGATACCAACGCCCACATTCGCTCGAAAGGCTACAACGATACCCTCAGCCAGTATCCCGACCTCAAGAAGGTCGCCCAGCAAAGCGCGAATTGGAGCCAAACCGAAGCGTTCCAAAAGATGCAGACGATCATTCAGCAGTTCCCAAACATCAAGGGGGTCATCGCGGGAAATGATACGATGGCACTAGGCGCCTTTTCGGCATTGAAGGCCGCAGGGAAAGGCAATGTCATCGTGGTCGGGTTCGATGGCAGTCCCGATGTCGCCGAGTCGATCAAGGCCGGTGAAATTAAGGCGACCGTCCTTCAGCCAGTTGTCCAACTTTCGCAGATGGCTGCGGAACAAGCTGACAAATTCATCAAGACGGGCAAGACCGGCGCGGACGAAAAGCAAACCGTCGATTGCATCCTGATTAATCCCGATAACGTCAAGAGCTACACCCTGTTCGGACTTAAGGAATAGCTAACAGCGAGTTTAGGCCGCCGCCGCGTTGTCACCCTGTGCGGCTGCAAGTCGAAGAACGTGCTAGGATAATCAGATTATCCCGGCCGGCGCCTTACTTCTCAAGATAGATTCACGCACGTCTAATCCAAGCCTGCATCAGGGCTCCAGCGAGACACTTAGCATATGAACCGTATACTTGTAACCCTTACTGCAATCCTCGCGACTCTAAGTTGCTTCTCCAACGCCTCCGGCGAATCCGGTGGTAAAAAATGGGTCATCGCTCTCTCGAACTCGTATTATGGAAATACTTGGCGTCGGCAGATGGTCGAAGCGTTCAAGGAGGCCGCCGAACAAGCCAAGAAGGAGGGTCGCATCGCCGACTACATTATCGAAAACGGCGACGGATCCGTAAATCAGCAGGTCGCACAGATGAACGGGTTAATTCTGAGGGGCGTTGACGCCATCGCGATCAATTCCGCCTCGCCGACGGCCTTAAATGGTGTCATTGAGAAGGCATGCGCGGCTGGGATCAAAGTCATCGCCTTTGATTCGATCGCCACGGCGCCCTGCTGCTATAAGCTAGATTTTGATTTTAAGACCGCCCATAAGGATTCCACAAAGTTCATCATCGGCGAACTTCTTGGTGGGAAGGGTAACATACTCGTGGTCCGCGGCGTGAAAGGCTCTGCGCCCGATCAGATGATGTATGAAGGGGCGATGGAATCGCTGAAACAGTTCCCCGATGCAAAGGTCGTTGGAGAAGTCTATGGCCAGGCCACGACAGCCGTCGCCCAAGCGGAGGTCAGTAAGCTCCTACCAAGCTTGCCGCAGATCGATGCAGTGCTTACCCAGGGTGGCGGCGATGATCATGGCGTCGTTCAAGCCTTTGAGCAGGCCGGGAGGAAACCTCCGATCATCGAGGGCGGAGGCAGTTCCAACTTCCTGAAATGGTGGTCAGAACAGTTCAAGAAGGACGGTTACAAAACCGTTTCCGATAACTCGGCGCCCGGGATTGGCGGAGCGGCCTTCTGGCTTACACTTGCCATTCTCAACGGGGCCGAGGTCGACCCTTCTAAGACGATGTTCATGCCTTATGCGACCATCACTACCGATAATCTTGCTGAGTACGCCGATTTGCCGCCGGGATTTATTGTCAGCCCCAAATACACCGAAGACTGGGTGAAGGAGAACATTCTTAAGAGCAAGTAACACTGTTCTCAGCGTAGGATCAGCTGTCGATCAGGTTCCGCACGATGGAGCCCCTCATTGTTGCTGAAAATCTTCGAAAAGCGTACGGGCCGACGGTTGCGGTCAATTCCGTTTCACTTTCGATAGGGCATAGTGCGATCACCGCGCTACTTGGGGGAAATGGCGCAGGGAAGAGCTCCCTCATCCGCCTCTTGAGCGGAGCCGCCCAACCCGATGAAGGAAAACTCCTCATCGACTCTCGTGAAATTAGTCTTGCGGAATTTTCGGTTCCTAAGGCTAAAGAGATCGGCCTACGGGTCGTTCACCAGGAACTTTCCGTCTGTACGAACTTGAACGTCGCCGAGAATTTCTTCCTGGAGCTAAGCCAACTCGTTGGGAAAGGTTCCTCTTGGCGACGCACCGCCGGCAAGCTCGCGGAAGATACGCTCGCGACGATTTTTCCGGGAAACCGGATTCGCGCCACGTCCAATGTCGGATCGCTCAGCATCGCTGAACAGCAAATGGTGGAGATCGCGCGAGCCGCCGCCGATCCTGACCTCAAGGTCTTCATCCTGGACGAGCCTACCTCTTCAATCGACGCCACCGGCGCTCAGCAATTGATGGAATACCTCCGCCGACGTGCCCAGGAAGGGCTGTGCGTCGTGTTTATCGGGCATAAGCTCGGCGAAATTCTTGATCTAGCTGAGGATTTCCTCGTCATGCGCGACGGTCGATTGGTCTGGTCCGGAGAGCGTGCGCAAACCGATCATGAGAGCTTGGTGGCGCTGCTTTCTGCCCAGACTCCTGTTGCAGAATTTGGGACCTCCAAAGTGCGCGAAGAGTTAGCTAACTCCGCTCATCGTCCAGTGCTCTCAACCGGACTGTCCCTGGTTGAGATCAGTGGGAAACGCAGAGAGAACGCCGCCGATGGGCCGATCAAATTGTTCGCCGGAGAGATTGTTGGCTTAGCAGGCTTGGAAGGCAGTGGGCAGCAGTCATTGCTGGTCGATATTTATGCCGCCTCCGGCCGAGGGAAGGGTGGGGTCATTCGAACGAGCAAGGTGGCATACGTGGCGGGCGATCGCCGAAAGGAGGGAGTCTTTCCGCTCTGGGCGACCCTGCAAAACATGACCGTCTCGCGTCATGCACGCAGAGGGAAACTCAAACCGGTCTCAAGCGAGGAGGAAAAGCTATGGACTGAACCCTGGCGGAAGCGGTTCAACTTGAGCGCCACCGCAGCGGAGCGGCCCATCCTGCAGCTGAGTGGCGGCAACCAACAGAAGGCGCTCATGAGCCGGGCCATGATCGACGACGCAGACATTATCCTGCTCAATGATCCGACACGCGGCGTAGACATCGGTGTAAAGCGAGAATTTTACCACGTTCTCCTGGATGTCGCTGCCGCAGGGAAATTGGTCGTCTGGTACAGCTCCGAGGATGCGGAATTCTTGGAATGTTCGCGGGTCCTGGTTTTTCGGCGCGGGTCGATCGCGACGGAGATCTCCGGGCAAGATGCTAGTCGGGAAAATCTGTCGGCAGCCTTCTTTTCGGCTTCGGAGAGGAAGGGGGCTCCCCTGCACACTGCCAAAGCGCAACGCGGCGCGAAAAGTCTTCCGGGGTGGCTGGTCCCGCTTGCCGTCCTGGTTGTGATGCTCACGGCCATCGGCCTCTTCAACCCGAAAGCCCTTTCCCCATTTGGACTTAGTCTTCTTCTGGGAACAGCAATGCCCTTGGTTCTCGTCGCCTACGGTCAGATGTTTGTCGTAGGACGTAGCGAGATTGACCTCGGGATAGGTGCCTTCGCGGGACTGACGAACGTCATTAGTGCGACTTTGCTTGTGGAGAAGCCTCTTCTGGGAGTCGCTGGTCTGGCGGCCGGACTGGCGGGTTATGGTTTGCTGGGCTGGGTCATCCATGTCCGCAAAATTCCGGCGCTGGTCGCGACGCTGGGAAGTGCTTTTGTTTGGACCGGGCTCGGCTACGTGCTTCAGCCGGCCCCTGGCGGCAGTTCACCGGAATGGCTGTCAGCGATCTTTAACCTCTCTATTCCGATCTTGCCTCTTCCCATTTGGATCCTCCTCATCACTTCGGTCGTTGCGGTCTTGCTCACGCGATCGCGCTTGGGGATCGTCCAACGCGGATTTGGAAATAATGAGCCGGCCATGCGCGCACTCGGATGGCCAGCTGCAAGATCTCATGTCACGACGTATCTCCTGAGCGGAATCTTCGGGCTTACTGCCGGCCTCTGCCTCACGGGCGTGAACACCGCCTCGGATATCAATGCGGCGAGCTCCTATACGTTGCTGAGTATTGCGGCGGTGGTCATGGCCGGCTGCGACTTGGTCGGCGGTCGAATTGAACCCGTCGGCGTGCTCTTTGCCGCGGTGACCCTATCGCTTTTGGGAACCCTGCTTGGCTTCATGCGCCTTAGTTCTGATATCATCGCAGCCGTCCAGGGCTTCATACTTATTGGAATTGTCGTCTCGCGAACGATCTGGACAAAGCGTCGATGAAAACCCTTCTTCAGAAGCCGTGGATCTGGGCACTTTTCGGAATCCTGGCGCTGTGGATTCTCCTAAGCATCGGAGCAGGCCGGGTGAACCTGGGCAATCTCACCGGCATCCTCGCTGCCGCGGCCTTGCTTTGCGTCGTTGCTATTGGGCAAACATTTGTCGTCACGACGGGAAATGGCGCGGTCGACTTGTCAATTCCAAGCGTAATGACCCTTTCGGGATTTGTTGCCACCAGTGTGACTAACGGTCAGGACGCGCGGTTGCCTCTTGGAATATTGGCTATTGCCGCCCTTGGCATAGGCGTCGGCTGGATCAATGCGTTAATCGTAAATCGCCTGCGTATTCCCCCAATTATTGCCACGCTGGCCGTCGGATATATTCTGGTCACTGCGACGCTCATATATAATCGGGGCTTCACCACATATGCGGTGAGTCCTTTGCTAGCATACATTGCCAGTGGGCGCGTAATAGGGATACCGATTATTCTTCTGCTGGCGATTGCCTTAACCGCGGCAGCATCATGGTTTATGCACGGCACGGTTTACGGGCGCCAACTCTCCGCCGTCGGGCAAAATTCACGTGCTGCCTATTTCGCGGGAATAAAAGTCGAGCAAACCACACGCGTAGCTTACATCTTGAGCGGCTTTCTCGCTGCTCTGGGCGGGCTGTTGCTTTCCGGACGAGTGAGCGGGGCGTTCCTCGAAATGGGCACTCCTTTTCTCCTCCAATCGGTTGGCGCTGTCGTCGTCGGAGGATCCTCGATCGTCGGCGGAATGGGAACGCCCCTCGGCACCCTCCTTGGTTCAATCTTTCTCGCGATGATTGTCACGACTATGGCTGTCCTCCGCGTCCCGGGCGGATTCCAGGACATGATTCAAGGGATTCTCATCATCCTCGTGCTCGCCGTTGCCGCAGCTCCTAAGGCTACCTCCTCTATGACCCCTGCTAAGCAACCTGCTAACTAATATATCAGCCCCGTAGGTCCGCAGCGACGATCCCTGCCATCGTTGAATTCTGGCGCGCTTTAATCGAGGTCCTCGATCGACACGAGAGATTCGCCTTCTTACGGATCGAGTGACTCCGCTGCCACCCGTAGCGCCATCGCTCGAACGACTTTCTTACCTTGTCTGATTGCACTCTCTTGCAATCGACCCGGCTTATCAAGGCGACCGGAAATTAATATGATCATCGGTGCAAGTCGTGACCTAAAAGTGCTAAAATCGGATCAGATTCTTCTAGGCATCGATAGGCCTCGAAGATAGTTTTGAAGCCGGTCAGCCAGGCAAATTAATTTCGAAAAAATGAGCAACGCTATTAACGTAACCCTACTTGGTGCTGGAGGAAAAATGGGCGGCCGAGTGACCGCAAATCTCCGGAATCTGTCACACTATAAAGTCGCCTACGTTGAGGCGAGCCCAGAGCGCCAAAAGGAAATGGCCGCTGGAGGCATTGACATCACGCCTGTCGACCAGGCGCTTGACACAGCGGAGGCCGTTATTCTGGCCGTGCCCGATCGACTCATCGGCAGAATCACCCAAGAGGTCGTGCCGAAATTAAAGCCGGGCACCATCGTCGTTGGACTCGATCCGGCTGCCGCCTACGCGGGAATGATGCCTAAGCGAGAGGACATCACCTATTTTGTCGCCCATCCTTGTCATCCGCCTTTGTTTTCTGATTCTGGACCGGCTTCCCAAGACACCGATTGGTTTGGAGGAAGGGGAGCCTTGCGGCAAAGTGTCGTCTGCGCACTCCATCAAGGCCCCGAGGAGCATTATGCTATCGGTGAACAGCTCGCCGCCGATATGTTTGCGCCCATTCTTAGGCGGCACCGGGTAACTATCGAACAGATGGCGATCTTGGAACCGGCGGTAGTCGAGTCCACCTTCGCCGGCTGCATCACGGTGCTCCGGGAAGCTATGGAAACTGCCATCTCCATGGGCGTGCCAAAGCAGGCGGCCTGGGATTTTTGCCTCGGCCACATCCGAACCGAGTTGGCGATCATCTTTGGGTTCGCTGAGTTTCCTCTTTCCGACGGAGCCATGAAGGCTATCGAGCAGAATCGGCCGCGAATCTTTCAGGACAATTGGAAAGATGTCATTACCATACCCGCCGTGCGTCAAAGCGTTCGCGATATCTGTACGGAATGACTCTTGCCGATCGGCG
The DNA here is from genome assembly GCA_963706955.1 of uncultured Verrucomicrobiae bacterium. GTDB lineage: Bacteria > Verrucomicrobiota > Verrucomicrobiia > Chthoniobacterales > Terrimicrobiaceae > DASTFP01. The sequence continues at coordinate 879,330 of CAVPOC010000008.1, forward strand.
GAATTCGGAACCGACGTGCAAAGCTACCCTGAGGACGAATAGCTAAGAGACCATGAGTGATCGAACATTAGGCAAGATCGGGGTTGGTTCTTGGACGTTTCCTTGGGCGACTGGAACCGTCCAAGATCAGCGGCCGACGTCAATTCTGGATCCGGTTGGCGTCGTCGAGCGAACGATCGATATCGGGGTTCACGTTGTCCATTTCTTGGATAATCTTCCCTTAGACTCTTTCGATAATCAGATGCTCGAGCGAGCCCGAGACTTGGCTCGGGAACATAACGTTGAAGTGGAAGTTGGCACGCGCGGAACGGAGCCGGAGCATCTCCGAAAATACCTTAGTATCGCGAAACGAATGGGCGCCCGCTTACTTCGCACCATGGGCGGCTGGCATAAGGCCCCCGCTCCACTGGATCAGATAAAGGCTAACTTTCGCCAGGTTCTGCCGGAGTTTGCTGACGCAGGTGTGCGTATTGCGTTGGAGAATTACGAGGCCTACAGCACCTCTGATATTGCTGCGGTCGTCCGCGAGATTGACAACGCTTCCCTTGGGGTTTGTCTCGATTTGACGAATTCGTTTGCCGCGATGGAGAGTGCAGATGAAATCCTGGAGAACCTGGCCCCCTTCACGATCAGTGTTCATCTCAAGGAGTTCACCGTGGAACGGCTTGAGTTTCTCATGGGTTTCGCATTTCGTGGGAAGCCAACAGGTCAGGGAGTGCTTCCTCTTACGAAGATATTCGACACCCTTTTAGCGAATTCACGAAAAGCTAATGTCATCGTAGAGCAATGGCCTCCTTTCCATGAGACTCTCGAGCAGACGATGGAAATGGAATTCGACTGGGCCCGGCAGGGTGTTGAACACCTTGCCGCGATGGGCTACTTAACGAAATAGCGGCGAGGGCGTCCTATCTTGTAGCGGCGCTGTCCCCACGCGCCGAAAGGCCTAGCTCGGCGGTGGGGACACCGCCGCTACATCGCAGGTCGGGGGGATTCGTGGTGCGGGAGGCGATTCAGCGGCCGGCTACATCGAACTGCCAACGTTTCGGAAATGATTTTCAAGAATCGCTCTTAGCGATTACAAGAAGCCTTCAAGTTCCTCCCAACAATGCCAGACGAACCGACCCCCGAGATCATTCCCCTGCAGACGCGGAAATTCAGCTGTTTCTTCCAGACCAGCACCGGTTTCTTGCGCCGCGTCAGGTCATCAGGAGTCGAGGTGATTCGAGCCATCTATGGCACGGTTCGCGACAAAAACTGGGATACTGTCGAACCGCGCTTGGAGATTGAGCGAATCGAGCAAGGGCAAGACTCGTTCTCCTTGTATTTTAGCGCACATCACGAGAGCGAGGCGATCTCCTTCTCATGGAAAGGCACGGTCGAAGGGCGTGGCGGCGTGTTGGAGTTTACTTTCGATGGGAGCGCCAAGAAAGCGTTCCTCCGGAACAGGATCGGCATCTGCGTGCTGCATCCGATCATTGAATGCGCCGGAAAGGCTTGCCGTGTGCGGCATTCCGACGGCGCGTGGAAAGAGCAGTCGTTCCCGCGGTTTATTTCGCCGCATCAGCCGCTTAAGGACATTCGAGCCCTCTCGTGGTCCCCCTCAGATCGGGTCCAGGCAAACATCGAACTGGAAGGTGAGGTCTTCGAAATGGAAGACCAACGCAATTGGACCGACGCTTCCTTCAAGACGTATAGCACTCCCCTTGAACTCCCGTTCCCCGTCCAGGTTGGTCCTGGCGAACAGATCCGTCAGCGCTTCGTTCTCAGCCTCGTCGTCGAACACGGGACAATTCCTGCTCCAGACGAGTCACCGGCCAAGATCATCATCTCAGCTGGTTCGACGACTAAACAAGTCCCAAAGATCGGCTTGGCCGCGGCCTCGAAGGCATGGCCCCACTCTTCGTTCGATCGAGAGCGTCTGGCGCGTCTTCGCTTGAACCATCTGCGAGTGGATGTCCGCTTCTCGGATGCGAACTGGAAAACTCTTCTTCATCAAGCTCAAGAGGACGCCGTGGCCATCAGCAGTCGCTTACAGTGTGCGCTCTTTCTCACTGACGCGGCCGAGCAAAACCTTCTCGATTTTCGCGGGACGATTAGACCTGATTTCGTTGACATCTGCCTAATCTTTCATGAGGGCGAAAAATCCACCGCATCTCAATGGTTCGAGCTAGCTGAGCGCCACCTGGGCCAGCATGGTTTTCGATTAGCTACCGGAACCAACGCCTACTTCGCGGAGTTAAATCGGCAACGGCCACCCCGACGAGCTCAGCGTGTGTTACTCGATCAACCCGCAAGTCCACACATTCGATGATTTAAGTCTTCTGGAAACTCTGGAAGCGCAACCCTTCACCGTTGAAAGCGCCGCCCAATTTTGTGACGGCGCGCTCATCATCTCCCCGATCACCCTCCGTCCTCGGTTCAATCCCAACGCAACTGATCCCAAACAACAACAAGAGCTACCCTCGACGGCGACCGCCGACCCCAGGCAACAAACATCCTTCTGCGCCGCGTGGACCGTGGGAACCCTCGCGCAGCTCATGTCGCTGGATCGTATTGAAAGCCTGACGTTTTATGAAACGACCGGCCCGGGTGGGATCATGAATTCCCGACCACATTCGTCAGCGGCCGAAACAACAGAGAAAGGCACCGAAAATATTTTCCCGGTCTACACCGTTTTCGAAGCGATCGCGGGAATTCGCAACGTGCTCTCTGTGTCCGTCTCAAGCCACGCGCTCGTAACCGCTTTCGCTTTTCAGGATGAACAAGGGCAATCAATCGCGCTGATTGCCAATCCCACAGCTGAGCCAAAGCCAATTACTCTGCACGTCGTTGATTCTGAGTTGGACATCTTGAAGGTGGATGAAATGGATGTCGCGCGCACCATCCAGGCAGGCCTTACGGTCACTGAGGTGGGGTCGACTCGCGGCCAAGTGAAACTCGAGTTGGCTCCTCATGTCCTCCTTAAGCTTCAGTTTGGATGACCAAAGGCGTTCGAGACACGACGCTGCGAGAAGTCGCGGACAGGCTGAACTTCGAGCCACATCGCCTCCGCCTCGATCAAAGTGGTCGCTACGACGAAACGCTAGATCAGGAATTCCCTTTTCTGATCAAGCTGTTTCGATTCTCTCACAACGACTTCACGCCCATTCATAGCTGGCACGAGAGACTTGAGCTGTTTATGCCGCTGGATGGAAGCGTGTCCATGCTGATGGGTGAGCGCCGCGTCGACATCGGTCCGGGAGAACTCCTGATTGTCGAAAACATGAAATTGCACAGGATACTGGATATCCCGGGGCTGAACACTCGGGTCGTGGTCATCAGTTTCATGTCTAACTTTGTTTACAGCCTGGGATCTCCTTCGCACGATTATTTCTTTCTCCTGCCGTTTTATACTAATGTTGGGAATCGACTCCACATCGTTCGTGATAAGACGTTGCTAAGCTGAGATCCACCGCATCGGCACACACCTACTTAAGTGCTACTTCGATCGAACGACCTACTTTCAAATCGGCTGTAAGGCTTATTTTCTTGAGTTGCTCTATATTCTCGCGGAGTTTTTTCACGCCGCCGATTTTCGATACTCGGAGCTGATTCGGCAGCAAGAACGGTCAGCTAAGCTCAAGCCGGTCCTCGAGTTCGTAGACCAACATTTCGCTGAGAAGATCGGACTTAAGGAGGCGGCCGCCTTGGCCAAGATGAGCGTCCCACAATTTATTAAGTTGTTCAAAAAGGTAGCCGGAACCACGTTTGTCAGCTACGTGACGCACGTTCGACTTTCCCGCGCGGTGCGTCTGCTCAAGGGCAGCTCGCTGACCATCGCTGAAGTGGCCAGCGAAGTGGGCTTTACCGACCAAAGCTACTTCGATCGTCGCTTCAAAAAGGCGTTTCAGCGGACGCCTCGGGATTTTCGACCGAAAGAGTCGGCTCAGTCGTAGCGAACGGCGAGAAATCATCGCCGAGCGTGGCGTCAGGTGTGCAGCTCAGATCTGGGCGGACCACCGATGTCGCCTTCAAGCGTCAGCTCACGAGGGCCAATTCGTGCTAAAATAATTACCGCAGGTGTTGTAGATCCGAAAAACATCCGGAGGCCTTATAACTCATTTATCACTTCTATATCAGGTATTTATCAATAGACGCCGCGGGTCCGGATTGCAGAGAACCGTGATTTGCTGACAGGCAGGCTAGGTGAATATCGTCCAAAAAATACATGCGATCCTTCTAGGCCCCGGATGAGGTCCAGCTACCGTGTGCGCCACCAAATAATGAACTTTCAAGATGTTTCCCCCGACACCTTCACGAACGGCCACCACGGCGGCATTTTCTCCGCGGCAACAACGGCTACGGCGGTTAAACCTTGCCGAAACACGAAGGCCGCCTCTCTTCCTCCGAGCCGGCCTAGTCAGGCAGATCTACTCCTTGAGATAGCCCAGGAGCTGACATTCGCCAGACCACACGGACAAGAGCCTCCAGCCGAACCCCGACTCTCCAGCGGCGGGAGTTCCCATTTCAGACACCAGGTAACACTGAACCAACCGGGCAATTATCTGAGCCCATCCCGCTCAAGGAAGCAGCTTGTCTAGCCAATATGAGTGTCCCTCAATTCGTCAGGTCTTCAAGAATAGCGTGGAACTTCATGTTCGCCTCTCGTGCGGTCCGTCTCTTGAAAGAAACCTGCCTGACGATTGCGCAAATTGCCTGCGAGGTGGGATTCTCCGATCAGAGCTATTTCGATCGCCGATTTAAGAGCGCTTTCGGTCATACTCCGCGCGACTTTCGACGAAACTTCGGGAGCTCAAGAGTGAATGGAAAAGATCGACGATCCTTGGCCGAAAGCTACAATCTTCAGGACTTAGGAATTCGAAGAGCAATTCCTTCGCACAGCATCTAGATGACCGGATCAGGCACCATGAAGCCAATCGCAGCGTCACGTCTCAACAATCACACGGCCGCGATCACATGCCCGTGAATTCCATCGAACAGTCTGCGGTAACCAAGTTCGCCATCAGGCTCGTCCCGTTTCTGGCCTTGATGTTCTTCATCAACTATCTCGATCGGACGGCAATTTCCTTTGCGGGCCCAAACGGAATGAATCAGGACCTTGGACTGTCAGCCGCGCAATTTGGATTTGCCTCCGGAATTTTTTTCATCGGCTACATAATCCTGGAGGTGCCAAGTAATCTGGCGCTGCACAGATTTGGCGCACGCATTTGGCTTGCCCGAATTATGGTCACGTGGGGGATTGTTGCGCTGCTCTTTACCTGGGTCTCGTCTGCGACAAATCTTTACATTCTTCGCTTCCTTCTTGGAGTAGCCGAGGCGGGATTTTTCCCGGGAGCGATTTTGTTCCTGAGCATGTGGGTCCCGGCGAGCCATCGCAGCAAAATTCTTTCCCTCTTTTATTTGGCGCAACCACTGACCACAGTGATTGGCGCGCCGTTGGCAGGAGCGCTTATCGCTCAGCATGGAATATTTGGTCTGGAGGGCTGGAGAATTATGTTCATGGGGGTAGCGATTCCCGCCATCGTGGTCGGCATCATCGCATGGTTCTACCTGTCGGATCGACCGTCGCAGGCCAAGTGGCTCACTGACGAGGAAAAGAAGGTGCTGACGGACAAGTTAGAGCTCGAAGCGAAGGGCAAGGACATCCTGCACCATGCCAGCATTCGGACAGTGCTCTTTAACGGCCGAGTATGGGCGCTCGCCTTAATTTACTTTGGATTTGTTTACGGCCTCTACGCCCTGGCGTTCTTTCTTCCGACTATCATTGCCGGATTCGAGGCACAGTATGGCACTAAGTTCAACGTCTATCAGAAGGGCCTGATTACCGCGGTCCCGTACTTGCCTGCGGCTATTGTCCTCTACCTGTGGTCAAGAGACGCCACCAAACGCGGCGTCAGGACCTGGCATATTGCAGTTCCAGCTGTTGTCGGCGCAATAAGCATCCCACTGGCATTGTTTATGGGTTCGCCAACAGCCACGATTGCTGTGATTACCATAACCGCGTGCTCGATATTTGCGGCGCTGCCGAATTTCTGGACACTCCCATCAAGGTTCCTTACGGGCGCAGCGGCCGCCGCGGGTATCGCCTTGATCAACACGGTCGGCAACATCGCCGGATTTGCTGCTGGCTACATCACCGGAGCCCTTAAAGATCTCAGCGGCGGCTATATAATCCCTATGTTTTGCGTTGGTGCTTTGATGTTGCTCTCCGCCATTCTCATGGTCGCGGTCAGCATGAAGGCCAAACCTGCAGGCGATCAGGCTGAACTCTCTGTCCACGATGTCTGAGCGAGTGGCGCGAGACGCTCTCGCCTTGGCTAGGATATTAACTTGGCAACCCAGCCTGCTGTCAGCTCGTCGATATTAGGCTCGATCTCTTCATTCCCGGTGCCGCAAGAGATCCGTCAGAACAGCGACAAGCACGATCGCGCCGACGACAACGCGTTCCCAATACCCAGAAACGTTGAGAAGAGAAAGGCCGTTGGAAACAACCGCCATCAACAATGTTCCAAAAACCGTGCCGATTACTGTTCCTTGACCCCCTTTTAGAGACGTTCCGCCCAAGATCGCCGCGGTAATCGCTCCCATTAGCCATCCCTCGCCAACCGCGGGTTGTCCGGAATCCATGCGACTCGCGTAAAGTATTCCGGCAAGAGCGGCGAACATTCCCGCGAGGCCGTAGGCAAACATTTCTACCCTCGCCACGGGGATACCCACCAGGACGGCCGCGTCCCGATTGCCTCCGATGGCATAGATGTTTCGACCAAAGGGTGTCAATCGAAGCAGCCAGACGAGTATCGCAGCCGCGCCGAGAAAAATAACTACTGGCAAAGGTATGCCTAAGATACTGCCCTGGCCAAAAATCGTGAAACCCGGGCCTAACGGGCGGATTGGGTATCCTTTAGTGATTACCAGAGTTAGTCCGGCGAAGATCGCCCCGGAGGCGAGAGTCACAATGAAGGGATTCAGTTTAGGCGCGCAACAAACAAGCCATTTAACAGACCCAGGCTCAATCCGAACAGCGCGGTCAAGGGAATGACCAACCAAGGGTGAACGCCGGCCGATTTGAGCATGAGGGAGCCGACAATCGCTGAAAAGCTGGCGCATGCGCCCAGAGAGAGATCAATTCCTCCAAGGAGCAAGACCAATGTCTGGCCTAAGGCAACCAATCCCACAAAGGACGCTTGCCGGATAACAACGGTGAGGTTGTAACTGTTAAGAAAATTTGGAGAAACCAGGGAAAGAACGAGACACAAGACAATCAGCGCGATGAGAACTCCGCTTGCCTCCCAGCGGAGGGCTTGCTTGAGCGGACTGTCTCGCTTGACTGACGTCTCTTTTTTGGTGGCTGTCGCTTTCGACATAACATCTATATCGCGGAGGGTGCTAAGACATCGCCAGGGCTAGCAAAGCTTTTTGAGTCGCCGTTGGGGTTTCGACTACTCCCTTGCTTCGTCCCTCATGCATCACCAGGATACGATCTGAAACTTGAAGGATCTCTTCCAGCTCTGACGAGATGTAAATGATCGAAAGTCCTTCTTTGCCTAGTCCACGTAACAATGTCTGGATCTCAAACTTGGCATTTACGTCGATGCCACGAGTCGGCTCATCCAGAATAAGGACTCGACAGTTACTTAGAAGCCATCGCGCCAGGATCGCTTTCTGTTGGTTGCCACCGCTAAGGTTTTTGATCGGGGTTTGCGGTGTTTGGGTGCGTATGGCTAGCTGCCGAATATACTCCCTGCCTGCCTTCACCATCTCTCCGCGACGGAGCCCGTAAACAGCCAAAAATCTCATGAGCGTGGCTATGCAGATATTTTCCGTGACGCTGAGAAGGGGAAAAATGCCCTCCTTTTTCCGCTCTTCCGGCGCATAGACGAGTCCATTGGCAATGGCTGCGGAGGGAGTGCGATGCCGCACTCGGCGACCTTCGAGTTCAATTTCGCCGCGGTCCGGTTGCGTTAATCCGAAAATACACTTGCCAAGCTCGGTCCTCCCGGACCCGATCAGCCCTGAAATTGCAAGGATTTCACTTCGATGCAGCTCGAAATTAACTCCCTCAAATTCTTCGCTGCGCGAGAGATCGCGCACTTTCAGAACGACCTCTGTGCCTTTGGAACTCGGTTGAGATTTGCGCTCGCTTAGGGTGGCGACTTCTCGCCCGGCCATATGACGAACGATCTCGTCTTTGTCGGTCTGTTGCGGATCTAATTCGATAATGAACTCGCCATCGCGTAACACACTGACTCGGTCCGAGAGTTGAAGCACTTCATCGAGGCGGTGCGAAATGTAAAAAATTGCCCCGCCACTGCTTCGAAATCGCTTGATGAAGTCAAAGAGCCGGACTGCCTCGCGGTCTGTCAAGGCGGCGGTTGGCTCATCAAAGATGAGGATTTCTGCCTTGGTGGCCGTGGCTCGCGCAATCTGAACGAGTTGCTGGTGCGCCGCGCTCAGGGTCCCTACCTTAACGCTTGGGCTGATGGTCGGATCGATCTCTCCAAGGTGCTCCGCAGCCAAACGTCGTGTTGCCTTCCAGTCGATTCCGAACCGACCGCCAGAATGGTTTCCGAGCACGATGTTTTCGGCGACGGACAATTGCGGACAGAGATTGAGCTCCTGCGGAGCGATAGCGATTCCGGCCTGATGTGCGTCGATGGGAGACGTGAAATGCAACGTCTTGTCATTCCACCGCAACTCTCCTTCAGTGGGAATAAGCTTACCGCAGATGATATTCATGAGCGTGCTTTTTCCCGCGCCATTTTCCCCCGTAACGGCGTGAACCTGACCTGAGCGGATATCCATGCTCACGTCTCTGAGCGCATAGTACGGTCCGAAGCGCTTGGAAACATTCCGAATCTCGAACAGCAGCTCGGTGGTTGCTGCGTCCGTTCTCATAACCAACGTCCGGCTATGTGTTCGCTGGACCGGGTGTCCGCGGCGAGAGGTTCTTAGTTCGACTCCATGCCAAGACACTCACTTGACTGAATCTTTCGTCAGCAATCGTGAACCGGTGGCATGCTCCTTCGGAATTGTATGACCCTCGTTCATCGCGACGACATAGTAAACGGTCCAGTAACCAATCTCCCACTGCCTCTGCGCTTTCGTTGCCAGAATCGTTCCGTCTTTGATGAACTGGATTGTTTCCGGGAGATCATCCATACCGACGATCACGATCTGACCGGCTTTTTTCGCGTTTGTGACAGCACGGGCCGCGCCGATGGGATTGCTGGCGTTGCATCCAAAAATACCTGCAAGGTCGGGATTGGCCTGCAAAGCATTTTCCGTCAAGGAGACCGCTGTCTCAAGCTCGTCATTGTCTGGCCGTTCGAAGGCGATCTGAATATCGGGATATTCTTTCATAGCGCGTTTGAAACCCTCAACGCGAGCCACGTGGTTGGGCGCGGTCAAGCTGCCGGAGAGAATTCCCACTTTGCCTTTTCCTCCGATTTTCTCTGCGAGCAATTTCCCGAGATCGTAGCCATCCTGTTCATCTTGGCGGTGTCCGACGTAGGGAAATCGGTCGTCGCAAAACGTGTCGAAGGTCATTACGTTGAGTCCAGCTCGCTTGGCCTCCTCAAGAATCTGCACGTTGGTCGAAGGGTCGAGCGCAGCGACACAGATTGCATCCGGTCTGCGACCGATGGCCGCTTCAATTCTTCTATTCTGGTCGTCAATATTGGCCTGTGGCGGGGCATCCCAAATCACCTCGACATCGACGCCAAGCTTCTTCAGCTCATCGACGGCAAAGTTTGCTCCATCGTGAACGACGTCGTACCAAGGATGAATGACCTTGGGGATGTAGATTATCGTCAGCTTCTTAGTGATCGGCTTAATCAGCTCGCGCTGCTCAGCTTGTCCCATGGAAATCTCGACAGAGGCAAAGGTGAAAACGATAAGGGCTAGGATCCTGCAAAGGTTCATAATCACGAGTGGAGTGGGGGTGAAATTGGGGTGAATATTGACTAGGGCAACGGACAGTCCGAAATGATTACAAATCCCGTCAAAGATTCTAGGAAGATCTGATCTTTTCTTTGGACAAATCGACGTTCCACTCCTGGCTGTTTACGGCTGCGAGCCGGCCAGGCACCGAGGGTGGACCCACGGATGGGAATTCGGCGGTGCGGACACCACTACTACAGCGCTCAAGCGCCTCCGATTCGGACCGAAAGTTTTTCTGGAGTGCCGGCCCGCCAAGCCCGATAGTTGTTCTAAAATTCTTAAGCCGAGGAGGTATTGATGGAAATTACAACGACTATTGGATCGATTTTGAACCGCAAAGGGACGACGGTCTGGTCAGTGTCGCCGACCAATACGGTGTTCGAGGCTATCTCGATGATGGCGGAGAAAAATGTCGGCGCGCTACCGGTGCTCGAGGGTGATCGTCTTGTGGGAATGATCTCTGAGCGAGACTATGCGCGAAAGGTGATCCTGCTTGGGCGTGGCTCGCGAGAGACGTCGGTTGCCGAGATCATGACCGTCAACCTGAAGACAGTCGGTCTCAGTGAGTCTGTTCAGGAGTGCATGCAAATAATGACAGACAATAGGGTCAGGCACATTCCTGTGCTGGAAGGAGACAAACTCGCGGGCCTCATCTCTATCGGCGATTGCGTGAATTGGATCATCAGCGCCCAGACGGCCGCCATCGATGATCTCGAGCGCTTTGTCACCGGCGCTTATCCGGCTTAGCGGTTGAAGCATCCAAAGCACTCTGTAAATGCCGGATCGAGTCGACGGCATACATCATGCGGCGACCACGGACGAAAATCACTGTTTGAGGTGCTTTCTCGGAGGAATATTCCTGCGTGCATATCGAGACGTTCGATTCCGGCATGCTGAGGAGGGCGACGTTCGTAATGAGCTTGAAAGAGCGGAGCCTGATCGATATTGAAAGCACGCTGATTTTCCCGGCTCGAAATTGGAGAAGATGCCTCTATGTCTGCGGCGAATGTTTTGTCTAAGCCCCGCGCGTTTGGTGAAACCATGCGACGTGACGCCTGGTGGACGCAACCGCTCTTTGTATTCCTGGGTCTCTCCACCTTCCTTGTCTATTCGACTTGGGCAGCCTTTCAGGGGACTCATTACTGGTTCGATCAAAACGGGGCGGATTATCTCTCGCCCTTCTACTCGCCGGAGATCTTTGGCAGCTCACCTCATGCGATTTTTGGTCCTGCCGGAGACTGGTGGCCCTCTTGGTTAGTCTTTTCACCGGCTCTGTTGATTCTTTGGGCGCCGGCAGGTTTTCGCCTGACGTGCTATTACTATCGCGGCGCTTACTACAAGGCGTTCTGGGCTGATCCTCCTGCCTGTGCCGTTGGCGAGCCACGTAAGGGATATCTCGGCGAGAATTCCTTTCCGCTGATTATGCAGAACGTTCATCGCTATTTTCTTTATCTTGCCCTGCTCTTCATCCTCATCCTGGGGCACGACGCGTGGAAAGCGATGTGGTTCGCGGACGCGTCGGGTTCAAAGCACTTCGGCATTCGCGTCGGAACCCTGGTGCTAACCGTCAACGTCATTTTGCTCGGTGGTTATACGTTCGGCTGCCATTCGCTGCGTCACTTGATCGGCGGTTTCCTAACTGAGCTTTCGAAAGCGCCGGCGTGCGCCAAGTGCTACGCCGGCGTAAGTTGCCTGAATCGACGCCACATGCTTTGGGCGTGGCTGAGCTTATTCTGGGTTGGCTTCACAGATCTTTACGTTCGCCTCTGCTCGATGGAAGTTTGGGCCGATTGGAAGATCTTATAAAGCGATGATTCGTTGAACCGTTAGGTCGGGTTCGTTTCGTCAACTCCGGCGCTCGCGCAAATCAAGTGGCTACCTACGAAACTCTCGAATACGACGTGCTCATCATTGGCGCTGGCGGTGCGGGATTGCGCGCGGCCATTGAGTCCTCCGCGGCGAGCGTCAAAGTTGGTCTGGTCTGCAAGTCCCTGCTCGGCAAAGCACACACGGTCATGGCTGAAGGGGGTATGGCCGCGGCCCTGGCCAACGTCGATGAACGCGATAACTGGAAGGTTCATTTTGCCGACACAATGCGCGGGGGCCAGTATGTCAACAACTGGCGCATGGCTGAATTGCATGCCAAGGAAGCGCCCGAACGCGTCCGCGAACTGGAAGGCTGGGGCGCGGTCTTCGATCGGACTGGCGATGGTCGGATCCTCCAGCGCAATTTTGGCGGCCACCGCTATCCGCGCCTCGCCCACGTTGGTGACCGAACTGGTTTGGAGCTGATTCGCACGCTACAGGACCATGGGATCCATCAGGGCATCGACGTCCATATGGAGCACACGATCATCACGTTGCTTAAGGACGGCGATCGCGTTGTGGGGGCGCTCGGCTATGGACGCGAGCGCGGGCGGTTCAAAGTCTTTCGGGCAAAAGCCATCGTGCTCGCCACCGGCGGGATCGGCCGGGCCTACAAGATTACAAGCAATTCCTGGGAGTACACTGGCGACGGCCAATCGCTGGCCTATCATGCCGGCGCGGAGCTAATTGACATGGAATTCGTGCAATTTCATCCAACCGGAATGGTTTGGCCCCCCAGCGTCATGGGGATTCTCGTCACCGAGGGCGTGCGCGGCGAAGGTGGGGTGTTGCTGAACAAGGAGGGCAAACGGTTTATGTTCGCAGACATCCCCGCGAACTACAAATCGCAGACTGCTGATAATCCTGAGGAAGGATGGCGCTATACGCAGGGCGACAAGAACGCTCGCCGCCCGCCCGAGCTTCTCACCCGCGATCACGTGGCGCGGTGTATCGTGGATGAAGTCAAAGCCGGCCGCGGCAGCCCTCATGGAGGTGTCTTTCTCGATATCGCGTGGATCAAGGAGAAGCTGCCGAACGCTGCCGAACATATTCGAAAGAAGCTCCCGAGCATGTATCATCAATTCATGCAGCTCGCCAATCTCGACATCACCAAGGAGCCGATGGAGGTAGGCCCAACGACACATTATATTATGGGCGGCGTGCGGGTAGATGCCGAAACGCAGATGTCCAATGTGCCAGGATTGTTCGCCGCGGGCGAAGTGGCCGCTGGGCTGCACGGCGCCAACCGATTGGGCGGAAACTCATTGTCCGACCTGCTCGTTTTTGGCAAACGGGCGGGCGAGTGCGCCGCTGCCTTTGCCAGAGAAAATGGCGGGGGTCAGATTGATGAGGGTCGGCTCCAGGAGGCTGCGCGCGAGTCGCTCGAGCCGTTTGACCGAGCGGCGGGATCAGCCAACAGCCATGAAGGCCCCTACCAGGTGCAAATCGATTTACAGGAAATGATGCAGAACCTCGTCGGCATCGTCCGAAGGGAGGAGGAAATGGCCCGCGCTCTCGATGGACTGGCCAAGCTGCGGGAACGATCAAGAAAGGTCGCCGTCGCGGGCCATCGTGAGTACAACCCGGGCTGGCACACGGCACTCGACCTAAATCACTTGCTCACCATCTCCGAGGCAATCACACTTTCGGCCCTCGAACGAAAAGAAAGCCGGGGCGGACATTTCCGTGAGGATTTCCCGAGTAAAGACGCCCCAAGCGGCAAGATGAACATCGTTGCCTATAAGGACGACGACGGTTCGATGCGGACGCGACGGGAGCCAATTCCTCCAATGCCGCCAGACCTTAAGCAGGTCATCGAAGAGATGGAATGAATACCAAGGTCTTCAAGATCTGGCGTGGCGACGCGAACGGCGGAAAGTTCGTGGACTATGAGACAACCGTTTCGGAGGGCATGGTCGTGCTCGATGCCGTCCACGACATCCAAGCCAGGCAAGCGAACGACCTCGCCTGCCGCTGGAATTGCAAAGCGGGCAAGTGTGGGTCCTGCTCGGCGGAAATCAATGGCCTGCCTAAGCTCATGTGTATGACACGCCTGGACGAGTTGCCGGCGGACAGACCCATAACCATCGAGCCGATGAAAGCCTTTCCGCGAGTCCGTGATCTGGTGACCGACGTCTCGTGGAACTTTCGGATGAAGAAAAAAATAAAGAAGTTCAAGCCGCGCCCACCCGATGCTGCGGACGGCACCTGGCGCATGGCTCAGGCAGACATCGACCGGATTCAGGAATTTCGGAAATGCATCGAATGCTTTCTTTGCCAGGATGTCTGCCACGTATTGCGCGACCATCATAAGCACGAGGAATTCGTGGGACCGCGCTTCTTTGTCTTTGCCGCCGCGTTGGAAATGCATCCCCTCGACACCGAAGATCGCACCGCGGAACTCAGACAGGCCGGCGGAATCGGCTTCTGCAATATTACCAAATGCTGCACCAAGGTCTGTCCGGAAAACATCACCATTACGGACAACGCAATTATTCCGCTCAAGGAGCGGGTCGTTGACGAATTTTACGACCCGTTAGGGTTCTTGCTGAAACTGCTTCGCCCAAAAACCCAAAAGGAGAAAAAACATGTTTGAATTCAAGCGACTTTCCGAAGACGCGATTCCAGCGGCCTTGGAGAAGGCCTTGCGTTACCGCCTGCTCAATGAGCCGCACGAGGCCGAAAGTATTTGTCACGATGTCCTGAGCGTCGATCCTGACAATCAGGAGGCGTTGGTCCTCCTCTTGCTGGCGTTGACGGACACCTTCAGCGACGGCCATGCGGCAGGTGCCAGGCAAGCTCAAGAGGTTCTCTCACGCCTCGAGGATGCCTATGAGCGCGCTTATTACGCGGGCATAATCTGCGAGCGACAAGCCAAGGCGCGGCTGCTCCAGGGCCATCCGGGTGCCAGCCATGATGCCTACGAGTATCTAAACGAGGCAATGGAATGGTTTGAAAAGGCTGAGACCCTCCGCCCGCCTAACAACGACGACGCGCTTCTTCGTTGGAACACGTGCGCTCGGATGATCATGGCCAACCGGCTCACGCCCCGGATGCAAGAAACCGTCGAAATCGGGGGCGATTAGGGTCGATTTGAATCGCGCCTCCAGCGCTGACTAACAATTTGCATCCTATCCCTCGGGCGTTGCCCGAGGCTGATATGAAGTCGCGCCGTTGGCGTTATCGAGCAGTCCGTTTAGCGCTAGATTCGAACGATGGTCCGTGGGGAGCATACGCGTCCTCGCGTGTGGTGTTCGGCGTCCCGCCGAACACGGCTTTCCGGCGAGGACGGCGGAAATTGCACGCGGGGACGCCGCTGGGACGCATGCGCTCCCCGGAAACATTCTCTCACCTCACGTTTTTCTCGTCACACGGAAAGGTGCGCGTGCGCGAAATAATTTGGTTGAACACCATGAACGCCCGTTGCCCTGCTGTAGCGGAGCTGTCCCCAGCGCCGAACTCCCTCGACCATGGGGACATGGTCGCTACAATGAAATCTCCGCCGATCGGCTGACCTCCTCCTCCGGAGTAGTGTAATAGTAGAGGCTGGTCCCTGCTCTCGAGCCCTCCTCCAGCCGATGGAAAAAAGTTCGCCTCAGGGGCGCAGATCACGCGCGGGCCGATCCCAAAGATTGATGCCGCCTTCCTGCGCATAGCGGTCGATCGCGGCAAGTTCCTCTTCAGAAAACTCCAGATTGTCGAGAGCGGCGACGTTCTCATGCACTTGCTCTGCACGGCTTGCCCCAATCAGGGCGGAGGTGACTCGCTGATCGCGCAAGACCCAGGCGAGGGCCATCTGGGCAAGGCTTTGACCTCGCCCACTTGCGATTTCATTGAGCGCCCGAATACGAGTGAGATTTTCCTCACTCAGATGGCTTTTGCTTAGCGAATCTCCTCCAGCTCGATTAATCCGGGCATCCTGGGGCACACCCGAGAGGTATTTCGCAGTCAAGAGTCCTTGCGCCAGCGGCGTGAAGGCGATGCAGCCGATACCCTCCTCTTCAAGAGCGTTTAGCAAGTCTTCTTCGACCCAACGATTGAGCATGTTATACGATGGCTGGTGGATCAGACACGGGGTCCTCGATTCTTTCAGCAATCTCGCCATCTCGCGCGTTTTGCCTGCCGAATAGGAAGAAATGCCCACATAGAGCGCTTTGCCATGCTGCACAGCCGTTGCCAGGGCGGATGCGGTCTCCTCGAGCGGCGTATCGACGTCGAACCGATGCGAATAGAAAATGTCGACATAGTCGAGATCCATGCGACGGAGGCTTTGGTCGAGACTGGCCAGAACGTATTTCCGTGCGCCACCGCCTTGACCGTATGGCCCCGGCCACATATCCCAGCCGGCCTTGGTCGAGATGATGAGTTCATCGCGATAAGAGTGGAAATCCTCGCGTAGCAAACGCCCGAAATTAAGCTCCGCACTTCCCGGCGGCGGGCCATAGTTGTTGGCGAGATCAAAGTGCGTGATGCCAAGGTCAAAGGCTGCCCGGAGCATCTCGCGCTGTTTTTCCAGCGGAGTTGTGTCTCCGAAATTGTGCCACAACCCCAAAGACAGTGCGGGCAATTTTAGACCGCTCTGGCCACAGGCCCGATAGAGCATTTCCGAGTAGCGATTGGCATTAGCGCTGTAGTTCATGGAATGTATTGTCGCTCTACCTCATTGAGCCGTCCAGCCGCCATCGACCATCAGCATGCTGCCGGTGACCAGAGCTCCGGCCGGCGATGCTAAATAGATGACTGCCGCGGCCACATCGGTGATGTTCCCGACACGGCCAATCGGCAATCGATCGACCACTTTCTGCCGGTAAGCGGGATCGTCCAGGCGCTCGGCGGTTCCCGGCGTATAGATGAAAGTCGGTGCGACGGCGTTTACGTTGATGCCGAAAGCGGACCATTCGAGAGCCAGAACGCGCGTGAGTTGATTGACGCCCCCCTTGGATGCGCAGTAAACCGCGTGGTCACGAATTCCGACCACGCCTCCCTGGGAGCTCATATTTATTATCCTTCCCGAGCGCTGCTCGAGCATGATTCGCCCGGCTGCCTGGCAGCAAAAGAAAAGTCCCTTCAGATTGACGTTCATCATCTCATCCCAGTCGGTCTCCGTCACATCGATGGCCGGGTGGTTGGCGCCGAGCCCTGCGTTATTCACCAGGATGTCCAACCGTCCGAAGAATTCCTGAACGGCCCGGAAGCAGGACTTCACCTGCGCCAGGTCGCTCACATCGAGAGGGAATGCTTGCGCGTCACCACCTTCAGCGCGAATTTCTTCGACTAACATCTCGAGATCGCTCGAAGAGCGGGCGGCTACGGCCACGCGTGCGCCGGCATGGGCCAACGCCCTGGCGACCCCGAAGCCGATCCCCTTGCTGGCTCCCGTAATAAATGCTACTTGGCCCGCCAAAGTGAAATCGGGATAGTCCATTTCTTTCATCGCTACATTGGCTTAATCGGCGGAGAAGGCAAACTTAGCGTTTTCCCGAGTCTATGAACCATTGATAGGCATCGCGAATACCGTCGCGCAGACCAATCTTCGGCCGCCAGCCCATTCCAAACAGGAGACCTACGTCGAGGAGCTTTCGGGGCGTTCCGTCAGGTTTCGTCGCATCGAAGACTAAGTTTCCTTCGAATCCCACCACCTGACAAACCATTTCAGCCAACTCGCGAATGGTTACATCATCGCCGCAGCCGATGTTGATGATCTCCGGCGAATCGTAACGCTCCAAGAGAAACAGGCAGGCGTCGGCCAGATCATTCACATGGAGAAATTCTCTTCGCGGCGTCCCGGTGCCCCAGACCACCAACTTATCCTCGCCACGCTCTTTGGCCTCATGTGCTTTGCGGATCAAAGCGGGGAGGACGTGCGAGCTATGGAGGTCGAAATTGTCATTAGGTCCGTAGAGGTTTGTCGGCATTGCCGAGATGAACGTCTTGCCATACTCGCGCGCATAGGCCTGGCAAAGCTTGATGCCGGCGATCTTAGCAATGGCATAAGCGTCGTTGGTTACCTCGAGCGGGCCGGTTAGGAGCGCATTCTCGCGGATCGGTTGCGGGGCCATTTTTGGATAAATACAAGAGCTCCCCAGAAAGAGCAGCTTTCGCGTTCCGAAATCCGCCGCCGCCTCGATCAGGTTATTTTGAATCGTAACGTTTTGCAGCAAGAAACTCCACCGGCTGTTCGCTGTTCGCGACGATTCCGCCAACCTTGGCGGCAGCATCAACGACTACCGACGGACGCTCCCGATCAAAGAACGCACGCACGGCCGTTCGATCCAAGAGGTCCACCTCCGCACGCGAACGAGTCAAAATCTTGTCGAAACCGGCCTCCGACAGCCGGCGGACGACCGCGCTGCCGACCATACCGCGGTGTCCCGCGACCAAGATGGAGTCGTTAAGTTGCATGGATTTATCTGACAACACCTAACACTTTTCGTCGCAGTGAGCGCACTCAAATTGAATCGTAGCGTGGCCGATACCATATTGATGGAACAATTCTTCGCGAATTCGTGTGAGCAGGGCGTCGTCGAGCGCTGGCGTTCGCTTAACGAGGTGAGCTGTCAGCGCAACTTCGGTCGTGCTGAGTGCCCAGATGTGCAGGTGGTGGAGCCCAGAAACTTCGGGCAAGCCTGCGAGATAGGCTCTCACGGCGGCAGGATCGACGGTCTCCGGCACGGCATCGAGCGAGAGGTTTAGCGAATCGGTCAGAAGCTCCCAAGTGCCGAGTAAGATGACAACGCCGACGAGCAGGCTCACGAGCGGGTCAAGCCAACTCCAGTTGGTCAGCAGAATCACCCATCCAGAGAGCATTACGCCCGCGGAGACGGCCGCATCGGCGGCCATGTGGAGGAACGCCCCCCGGACGTTGAGATCCTGCTTTCGTCCGGACATGAAGAGCAGCGCCGTAGCGCCGTTGATGACGATCCCTAAAGCGGCTACCCAGATGACAGTCCCTCCTTCCACTCGCGGTGGGTCGCTGAAGCGATTGATCGCCTCCCAAACAATGGCGCCCACTCCCACGAGGAGCAACAAAGCGTTGAAGAGTGCCGCCAGGACTGTTGCCCTCTTCCAACCATAGGTTCGCCGTGGACTTGGCATCCTCTTGGCCAATTCGCTGGCTCCCCAGGCCATGACCAGCCCGAGAACGTCCGCAAAATTATGGCCGGCGTCGGCGAGCAACGCGAGCGAGTCGGAGAGCCAACCAAAGACGACTTCCAGCAGGATGAAGCCAAGATTCAGCGAAATCCCAATTAGGAACTCGCGGCCGAAATCCTTGGGCGCGTGATTATGGCCATGTTCGTCATGGGCGTGCCCCATGGACAAAGAGCGCCGTGAAACACGTGCGGTGTCAATGGCATTGATCTTCTTTTCTCCGGACCGTTGCCCATGTAGGTATGCCGACCAGCAATGAATTCTTCCCGGATCAGCTTTCTGCAGCGACTTGGGAGCACGCTCGCCCTCTGGGCCCTCATCATTGCGGCACTTCTTGCCGGGTCCGAATACGGATATTTTCTCCTGATCCTCTTCGTCGCCATGGCCTCGCTCTACGAGTATTTCCACATGGTGAAGGAACTTGGAACTTCGGCCTTCACCCTGACAGGAATGCTGTGCGGCGCGATCTACATGATCGGCAGCTTCTTTTATCTACGCGCCCATGGGCCTGACCATTCCTACGACCTCGAGATGGCAGTCCTCGTCGGCTTTCTCTTTGTGGTCTTCTCCCGCCAGATGTTTCGCGCGTCCGCCGATCGCGACTCGTTGGAAGCGATCGCCTACACGGTGTTCGGCCTCCTCTACATCCCCTGGCTCTTCAACTTCCTGACCAAGATCATCTATCTCACGCCACCGACAGAAAACGGGGAGACCACCGGTCAGTTTTATTTGATTTATCTGATGGTAGTTACAAAATTCAGCGATATGGGCGCATATGTCTTTGGGAGCCTGTTCGGCCGCCACCCGTTTGCACCGCACATTAGCCCGAAGAAAACCTGGGAAGGATTTTTTGGCGCACTCGTGCTCTCCTCACTGGGCAGTTACTGGCTCTATGCGCTAATTCCGAACCGACTCTCCGCATTTCGCCTCGACGACGTGATCGTTTTGGGTTTGCTGCTTGGCCTTGGCGCGGTCGTGGGAGATCTGGCAGAGTCGATCATTAAGCGAAGCACTCAGGCCAAGGATTCGAGCGCAATCCTGCCTGGCATCGGCGGGACGCTCGATTTGATCGATAGTTTGCTCTTCACCGCGCCCCTCATGTACTTCTATCTGCGACTCATTATCGGCGTGTCATGAGAACGCGCCAGGTCGTTATTCTTGGAGCCACCGGCTCAATTGGCAAGAGCGCCCGGCGGGTTGCCCAGGACATCCCTGACCGCATGCAGATCTTAGGGCTTTCTGCCCATAGCGATCGAGATGGGTTAAGGCAGGCTGCCAGCGAGTTCCCAAGCGCAAAAACGGCTCTTTCCGCGGGACCAGATGGCGAGAAGCAGCTGGTCGAACTGGCGACGCTTTCCGACGCCGACATGGTCTTGATCGCGATCGTTGGCACGGGAGGACTCAAGCCCGCGCTGGCGGCTATCGAGGCGGGAAAGGATCTCGCCGTCGCCAGCAAGGAGATTCTCGTCATGGCGGGAGAAATAATCATGGAAGCAGCCGCTCGAAAGGGGGTGAAGGTCCTGCCGGTTGACAGCGAGCATAATGCCATTTTCCAGTGTTTGGACGGCCGGGGCGCCTCTGCGCTGCAACGGATCATCCTGACGTGCTCGGGCGGACCATTCCGTGGCACGCCGCGCGAGGAACTTAATCGGGTCACCCCTGAAATGGCGCTGAAGCATCCGACGTGGTCAATGGGCCGCAAGATCTCGATCGATTCGGCGACGCTTTTCAACAAAGGTCTCGAGATGATTGAAGCGCGCTGGCTATTTGACGTTCCGATGGAGAAGGTCGATGTCGTCGTCCATCCGCAAAGCATTGTTCATTCGATGGTGGAGTTCGTTGACGGTTCGCTGCTGGCGCAGCTCAGTCATTCCGACATGTGTTTTCCGATTCAATACGCGGTGACATGGCCGGAGCGCGTCTCGAATAGCTTGCGTCCGCTCGATCTGGCAGCGCTGGGGCGTCTCGATTTTGAAGCCCCGCGACGCCGCGATTTTCCCGCGCTCGATCTCGCGCGCCGCGCCGGGGAGATCGGCGGCTCGCTGCCGGCGACCCTGAATGCCGCAAACGAAATCGCGGTCGAGGCCTTTCTCGATCACCGCATTCCCTTCCCGGTGATTTGGCAAGCCGTGGAACGCGTGATGGAGGAGTGTCCATTCCTTCCACGCCCGTGCCTGGATGAACTCTTAGAGATCGACCGCAGCGCGAGAGAGTTGGCGCGACGTGCAATTGATGATTCAAGGGCGCTGAGCGCCTCATACATTTAATTCAGTCCACCGGCGCGTCGACCGACCAAATGCGAATGGCGCCTTTCTTGCCGCGAATTTCAGTTTCGCCGAGATCGCGCAGTTGGTAGTTCTTAACAAGCGAGAGCCGAGTCGAGTTACTGCAGATAATTCGCGCGCCAAAGCGAGACTCCTTCGTCAGGCTTTCCAGCCTCGAGGCTAAGTTCACCTCATTGCCGATAACCGTGTAGTTGTTACGCGAGGTGGATCCGACATTGCCGGCCACGACGTCTCCTGTGCTGATGCCAATGCCAGTGCGAAGCGGACCGAGGCCGAATTCACCCCTCTGCCGATTCAGATTTTCTTCGGCGCGGAGAATCTCCATGGCCGCGTGGACGGCTCGATCGGCATGGTCAGGGACTTCGACCGGTGCCCCGAAGACCGCCATCACCGCATCGCCTATGTACTTATCGACGATTCCGCCAGCTGCCTCGACGGCACCGGTTACTTCGGTAAAATAGGCATTAAGCTCCTTGACCAGCTCTTGAGGCAACTGCGTCTCACTGTGCGCAGTGAAGTCGCGCAGATCGGAGAAGAGGATGGTTACATTTCGAATTTCGCCTCCTAATTCGATTTCCGAGCGCATGAGCTCGCGCGCCACTTCCGGGGATACCGACTTCCCGAGCAGATCACGAACCTTATCGCGTTCCTGGAGTCCCACTGCCATCCCGTTAAACGCCGACGCGAGATCGCCAAGTTCGTCCCGTGTTTTTACCGGGACGCGCACGCTATAGTCACCTTTGTTGATGCGCTGGACGCCTTGTGAAAGTTCTATCACGGGACGGGTCACGCCACGGGCAACAATCACCCCGGCCACCCCTGAGATCACTAGCGCGACAATGTTCAGTCCAATCAGGAGTCTCTCAAGGCGCCAAAACGGGGCCATCTCATGTTCGAGTGATGTCAACATGGCGATCGAGGTTCGTCCATCAAAGTCCTCTGGAAACGGAACCGTCGACCCAAGAAACGGTTTGCCGTTGACCTTTACGGTTTGGACCGCCGCCGTATTTTTTCCGCCAGCGGCAAACTTCAGGTCGACATGCTCGAGAGCCGCCGTGCTTGCGACGACCTTACCATCGTAGAGGAACGCTATCTCGAAGTTGCTCAGCCGGCTGAACTGCTCGACCAAGGCTCGATCCAGCGGAAAACCAACCCCAATCCAAACGCTGAGCTCCGGTGCCAGCAACGGATAAATCATCACAAGGTGAAGCGACTCACCCAGCACTTCGATCTTTGTTGCCTGAAAACTCGGCGAATCTTCCGCACGAACAATCGTTTCTTCGTCGATAGAGAGCTTCCCGGAAACCTCCGGAGGAAGCGTGTCGATGAGAGTCTCGCCATCCGATGAGACCAGTTTGACGAATGAGGCGATGCCGATCCTGGCTCGATAATTCTGAAGGGCAGATTCCAGGGTGGCCCGTGCCACGGGATCGTTCGAGTTTCGAAGCTGGGCGACAGTCGAAGCGAATGCATAGTCGCTCGAAAGAAGCCGAACGGACAGAGCAAGCTGTCTCACCGTCTGTGCCACGAACTGAATAAAGACGCGCGTCGCTTCTTCTGTTTCCGCGTTGACGCGCTCATGCGCGTAGTTGCGCTCAACCGCCGCGACGAGCAGAAAAGTCACCCCCTGAGTTCCTGCCAGAAGGAGCAGGAGTATTGCGATCAGTCGCCCGCGAAAACTCGCAAAGAAAGGATTCAGCGGTAGGCGCCTCCCCTTTCGTCCGGAGGCGTTCTCTGAAAGGCCGGACGCAACTTCATGGTCAGCTCTGCAGAGCTCTGGCTTCCCTCCAAGTTGGCCTGAACCGGCGCGCCACGCAATCGTGGACACCACCCAAGAATGGACAGGGAGCCGGCCGGGAGATCTCGAAGCACCCCCACGCCTCGCTCATCCGTTCGCGCGAAAAATCCGGAATCCAGCACGACGACATACGCGGCCATCCAATCATGAATGTTGCAACCCAACGTGACAATGCCGGGACGTTCGAACTCAATAGCTTTGGGCGACTGTCCGATATAAAGCGGGATGTCGAATGTCTTCGTCGTGCTAAAGGAATAAACATGATGCTGGACATTATCCCAATTTGGAAAACGCACGATGCTTCCGACGGGGACAATCGTAACGGGCGGAATGAACTGACGGTTTTTTTGCACGATTTCCGTCTGAATGGCGGGCAGCGTTTTCTTTTGCGGGCCTTCTGCCCAGATCACCGCACCCTCGACGGGCCGGCCTGTCTGATCTTTCACGAGAACTTGAACGTCAGCGCCGACCGCGGAGACCACGAAAGCGTACAGAACGAAGAGAGGGAGCCAACCTGCCGGCTTTCCCAGAAGTGGCCGGAAACCTCGGACGCTAAAATTTGAATCGCAGACCGATTTCGGCAATCTGATTAGCATAGTTCAAGCTTCCCCGTTGCGTGAACTCGAAGCGGTAGGCCATTCGAAGTTTCATCCAAGTCGTCAACTCCTGTTCAATCCCTGCCCGGACGCCGTGCGTCCAGGCATCGAAACGATAGACCATGCGCTCGGCACCGAAAACGTCAGTCGTTTCTTTGACCTCGGCAATGGCGGCGAGGTCCGGGCGTGGCGGGGTCGCGTAAGAAACGACATCACCATAGCGAATGGAGTAATCCACAGACAGCCGTGTCCGCGGAAAGACATCAAACCAACCGGCGACCCGACCTTCCTGCGCGCCGGAGTAGAAGACCGCGCCCTCAGCGAAAAACCACTGCGGCAGGTAGCGAATGCTTAGACCGCCGCGTTCCACCAACTGCCAGACCAAGCCGATCGAGGGAGAAATTCTCGCCCCCGAAGCACCGGACTGTCCCGATCCGCGGTAAGCTGTATAGAGGTCGATCTGAAGCCGCGGAGCGTTCCAGCCCAAACCAAACTTCCGATCAACGCCCAAGCGAACTCCACCTTCGATCTGGCTCAGGCCGGTGAATCGAAAAGCCTGCTCGCCTTCGCTCGCGAGATACGCATGCCAGCGCCAGTCGCGACCCCATACCCCGCTGGTTCCGGCATTGAGGCGCGCAGTGAAGAAGCCGTCCGCGAGCCGATCACTTGCCAAATTAGAATTGGAAGCATTGCTCTCGTAGCGACCGCCGAGCTCCGCAGAGAATTCCAAGGCGGCGCTAAGAACGCAGTTGAGCGGCAAGACAACCGCGAGCAACAATCCAAACGTAAGCTTTGGTAGTTTTCTTCCCAGGCCAAGGTGCATACCGCGTCGCTTCCCTCTCTCACTGCTCTCTTACATTCGAGCTCGCTGTGTTGTCGAGTGCAACGTATCGTCGGACAATACCGCCTCGAGCGAATGCGTCGATGACTTTTCGGGTCGCCAGCACGGCCTCGTGCCGCTAGTCTGCGCCCGAGCTCACTACTGCTCATGGCTATTATTAAAGAACTCCGGGAATTCATTGCCACAGGGAATGCAATTGACCTGGCGGTCGGAGTAATTATCGGCGCGGCGTTCGGGAACATCGTCAAGTCGCTAACCGAAGACGTAGTCATCCCTCCAATCGGCAAAATGCTTGGCGGACTCGGCGGATTGAACTTTAAGGATTATTTCATCCCGCTGGACGGACAATTTACTGCCTACAAGACGCTTGAGCAGGCGAAAGCCTCCACTGCGTTATTTGCCTACGGATCTTTATTACGATCGTGATCCAGTTCCTGATCATGGCTGCGTGCGTCTTTGTGACGAAGGCCACGCCGCCGGTTACGCTGACACCCGGTTGTTAGCGTCAATCACCAATGGCCCGCCTCAAACCAACCGAGCGCGCTGGACTGCCCGACCGCGCCTTCGCGTACGTCGACTCGAAGGGTCGCCGGCGCTTGCCGATCCACGATGCGGCCCACGTCCGCAACGCGCTTGCCCGCTTCGGCCAGGTCGGCTTCGAGAGCGACGCCGCCCGCGAGCGCGCTCGCAAGCGGCTGCTCCAGGCCGCCAAGCGCTTCCGCATCGTGCCGATCGGATTCATCACCAGCGAGCTGCAATCGGCGGGCTCCGGGGATCGACGGACCCGCCTCCTGCCCTCCGGCTTCGTGACGATGCTGATGACCGACATCGAGGGCTCGACCGGCCTCGTCCGTCGCCTGGGTGAGGGCTATCGGGAGCTGCTCGACAACGTGTGCGTGGTGCTGCGCCAAGCGATCGAGGATGCCGGCGGCCATGAGATCGAGGCGCGCGCGGACGAGTTCTTCGCCGTCTTCGCCTCGCCGCGGGCGGCGGTCGACGCGGCGATCGCCGCGCAGTTGGCGCTGCGTGATCGCAGACCGGCCGAGGGGTCGGAGGTGCGGGTGCGCATCGGGATCCACAGTGGATACCCGACATCGACCGAAGACAACTACATCGGTCTTGACGTCAACACGGCATCGCGAATTTGCGCCGCCGGCCACGGCGGGCAGATCGTCGTCTCGGACAACACGCGAGAGAGCGTCAAAGCCACGTCACCAGCCGGCGTGCGGTTCATCGCCCTCGGCACCCACCGCCTGCACGGCCTGTCCGACTCGGTCCCGCTGTTCCAGGTCGCGGCGAACGGCCTGGCGACCCGTTTCCCGCCATTGCGCACAACCGGCCGTCAGTAGCATCGCGTGGAGTGTGTGTTCTGCTCGATCATTCGCTGGCGCGGCGACTGCCTGGCAGGTGTACGAGGATGAATCGATGGTCGCCTTCCTCGACATCGGCCAAGCGACCGTCGGCCACACGCTCGTCGTGCCAAGGCGGCATGCACCGGATCTCTGGTCGCTCTCTGAGGACCGCGGCAGGCCGGATAGAAGTCGATCTGGAGCCGCGGAGCCTTCCAGCCCAGGCCAAATTTCCTATCAACCCCCAAGCGGATTCCGCCTTCAACCTGGCTTAGCCCGGTGAATCGAAAGGCCTGTTCACCTTCCCCCGCGAGATAAGCATGCCAGCGCCAATCGCGACCCATGCGCCGCTAGTTCCCGCCTGAGGTGCGCGGTGAAGAAGCCGTCCGCGAGCCGATCACTTGCCAAATTAGAATTGGAAGCATTGCTCTCGTAGCGACCGCCGAGCTCCGCAGAGAATTCCAAGGCGGCGCTCGAAGCGTCCTTGAGCGGCAAGATGGCCGGGACCAGCAATAAAAACGTCAGCTTTGTTAGTCTCGCTCCCGCGCAAAAGTTCATACGGCTTCGCTTCCCTTTTCACGCTCTCTTACATTCGAGCTCACTCTGTTGTCGAGAGCAACCTATCCGTGCGCCGGACTGATTCGATTAGCGCAAGAAGGTCCGCCACGTAGCCGCTGACGATTTTTTTGAGTCGCCACCATCGCCGCGCGGCGGTAGTTTCGCCAGAGCTCATCAATCACTCATGGCTATTATCAAAGAATTCCGCGAATTCATTGCGAAAGGGAACGTGATCGACCTTGCGGTCGGCGTTATTATCGGCGCGGCGTTTGGTAGCATCGTAAAGTCGCTCACCGAGGACGTGATCATGCCTCCCGTCGGCAAAATTCTCGGCGGTCTGGGCGGCTTGAACTTTAAGGATTATTTCGTCCCTCTGGACGGGCAATTTACGGCGTATAAGACGCTTGAACAGGCCCAGGCCTCGACGGCGGTGATCGCATATGGATCCTTCATTACGGTCGTCATTCAATTCTTGATCGTGGCTGCGTGTGTCTTCGCCTTGGTCAAGGTTATCAATCGGCTCAAGCGAGAAGAAGCAGCTAAACCTATTGAGGCCACGCGCTCCGAGGTGTTGCTCGAAGAGATACGCGATCTTATCAAACGAGACCGCGCCGCCTGAGTCGCCGCTAGGCTCGGCCGAGGCGGATTGATTTTTCACCGGTTTACGGCGAAGCTTTTTTTCTGTCCGCTATGGCTTTTGACCTTCTGAAGTTTCTCTTTATTTGCCTGGAGGTTATCCTCCTCTTCAACCTGCTCATTCTCGTTCATGAGCTGGGACACTTTCTGGCTGCCCGGTGGCGCGGGTTATTCGTGGAAAAATTCGCCATCTGGTTTGGTAAGCCAATCTGGAGCAAGAAGATCAATGGTATCGAATACCGTCTTGGCAGCATTCCAGCAGGCGGCTACGTCGCAATTCCGCAACTCGCGCCGATGGAAGCGCTCGAGGGGAGAGTAGAAACGGATCGCAGCCAGCTTCCGCCGGTAAAGCCTCTGGACAAGATCATTGTGGCAGCGGCCGGTCCCGCTTTTAGCCTTGGGCTTGCGTTTCTCATGGCGGTGATCGTCTGGTTCGTCGGAAAACCGGAGAGCGAATCAGACTCGACAATGATTGGATACGTCAAACCTGGTGGCCCGGCCGAAACCGCGGGACTTCGAGTCGGCGATCGCATCCTGATGGTAGATGGTCACCCGGTGAATCGATTCTTTGGCGGCACCGATGGGGTCAAATGGAGGGTGATTAGAAGCGAAGGTGACACGATTCCCTTTCAAGTTGAACGAAACAGCGAGGTTTTGACGATAAACTCAGGGTGGTCCAAGCCCACAACAGCAAGCTGGAGACGCCCCGCCCTGCGCGAGGTGCAGATCGGACCCCGCGTCCTGCCGGGCGTGGGTTTCGTGATGCGAGGATCAATCGCCGACAAGGCAGGTCTGCGGGAGAACGACCTGATTGTTGCAGTCAATGGAAAACCGATCTTCAACCTCGATGAGATCGTTCCATTTCTAAAAGAAAATGCGGGCGGAAAGGTGACCTTCACCGTGGAACGCGGTGGTCAGAGGCTTCCGATCGAGCTATCGGTGCCGCCGGCGACCGAGGCCAGCCCAAACGCGCCAATGGACCTTGGGATCGACTGGGGCCGAGTAGTCTTTAACCATCCCACCCCCTGGGCACAGGTCAAAGATGCGGCGACCAGCATCTTTCGCATGGTCGGCGCGCTGCTCTCCCCAAAATCGGACGTCAAAGCGGCGCACTTTAGCGGGCCGGTGGGGATCATGCGCCTCTACTATCAGGTCTTTGAGACGAACTACGGCTGGCAGTTGGCGCTTTCGCTGAGCGTGCTCATCAACGTCAACCTTGCCATTCTCAATCTCTTGCCTTTTCCAGTTCTCGATGGCGGCCACATTGTTCTCGCCATCATCGAGGGGATAAGGCGCAAGCCAATCAATGTTCACGTTCTTGAGGCTGTGCAGACCGCTTGTGCGGTGCTCCTGATCGGCTTCATGCTCTATGTCACCTTCTTTGACGTCGGCGACATGTTTGTCGCTGGTCAAAAAGAAGTGACCGAACAATCCAAGTGAGCCTCCGTTATTGTCGCAGTCCCTACACGTATTCGCGGCGCGAGGCCCGTGAAGTGTGCGTCGGAAACGTGGCGCTCGGCGCCCCCCATCCGATCCGCGTCCAATCGATGCTGACGTGCGACACCATGGATACCGACAAATGCGTCGGCCAATCTCTGGAACTCGTCGCGGTCGGCTGTGAAATCGTCAGAATCACGGCGCCGACCGTCAAAGATGCCGCCAATCTTCAAAATATCGCGAATGCCCTCCGCGCGCGCGGCTGCGATGTCCCGTTGGTCGCAGACATCCACTTCAAGCCTGATGCGGCCATGGAAGCCGCTAGGTGGGTGGAAAAGGTGCGCATCAATCCAGGCAACTACGCGGACAAGAAGAAGTTCGCTGTGCGCGAATACACGGACGCAGAGTACGACGCGGAGCTCGCCCGCATTCGGGAAAAATTTTCCCCTCTCGTCGAGTTCTGCAAGGAACATGGGGTCGCGATGCGAATCGGCACGAACCATGGAAGCCTGAGCGATCGCATCATGAATCGCTACGGCGACACCCCTCTCGGGATGGTGGAAAGCGCCCTTGAGTTTGCGCGGATCGCCCGGGATCTCGGCTATCACGATTTCATTTTTTCGATGAAGGCCAGCAATCCCAAGGTGATGATCGAGGCTTACCGGCTGCTGGTGGCGCGCCTCGCCGCCGAGGGATCCGACTGGAACTACCCGATTCATCTTGGCGTAACTGAGGCCGGCGATGGCGAGGATGGCCGTATTAAGAGCGCAATAGGAATTGGCAGCCTGCTCTCGGACGGGATCGGCGATACGATTCGCGTTTCGCTTACCGAGGACAGCATTCACGAAATCCCAGTCGCGCGTGCCCTCGTCGAAGCGGCCTCCGGGAATCGAAGCACATCGTCTTCATTAGCGATCTCTGCCGATAACCGCTACGAGTATGATCCGTTCTCGTATCAACGTCGCCCGTCGCACACCATTAGTGTCAACGGCGTCAAGGTTGGAGGCGAAGAGGTGGTCCGCGTCGTCGTCCGCCAGTTGACGCACGACAAACTCGCCCATAAACTCGACCGCCTCGGCGACTACCAACCGGAGGTAGTCTATGAGAAGGCGGGGATCCGCGAAGTGGATCCGCGCAACCACGACGAGATCACGGCCGTCAACTGCGAAACTCGTGATCTGCTCGTGACCGTGCGAGATGGCCTCGATCTTCCCGTCATCGCGGCGTTTCGGATGCTTGCCGGACGCCTCGAGCCGCGCCATTCAATCCTCCTGAAGGATTCGCTGTCGCCGACCACCTCCGATTTTCTCAGCATCTTGCTAACTGCGGCCACGAACATCGGCGCGTTACTCTGCGACGGCATTGGCGATGCCATCCTCGTGCAGGGCGACATGATCAGCGAAGGCAACCTGCAACAAACTGCACTCGGACCCGGCCAGTCACTGCGGCTCGCCTACAATATCCTTCAAGCCGCCGGAGCAAGAATCTTCAAGACCGACTATGTCGCTTGCCCAAGCTGCGGGAGGACACTCTTCGATTTGCAGAGCACCACCGCCCGCATCAAGGCGGCCACCTCCCATCTTAAGGGCGTCAAGATTGCGATCATGGGATGTATCGTGAACGGACCGGGAGAAATGGCCGATGCGGATTTCGGCTATGTGGGCGGAGCCCCCGGCAAGGTCAATCTCTACGTCGGGAAAACGCCCGTAAAATTTAACATCCCCGAAAAAGAAGCCGTCGAACGCCTCAAAGACCTGATTCGCGAACATGGAAAGTGGACCGAGCCACGCGAGGAAGTCGCGGCGGTTGCGTGACGCCAGACTATCTGTAAGCTCAATTCAAGGCGGCCCGAGATGGAAAATATTGGCAAGCTTTTGGTAATCGTTGGGGTGACGATGACGATCGTCGGAGGCGCGCTCTGGGCCGGTTTTGGCCGCGGCTGGCTCGGTCGGCTTCCCGGCGACATCCATGTCGAACGGGACGGGTTTGGATTCTATTTTCCGATTGTCACCTGCATCATTCTCAGCATCGTCCTGACGTTGCTTCTCAACATTTTTCGACGCTAAAGATTTTCCTCGCGGTCGTGAGCTTAGAGTGGTTTTCTTTGCCGTCATGAGAACGCTTGCGATTACCCTCTGCGCCACCGTCTTAATGATTTCCTTGAGCTCTTGCACATGGCTTAAGGAAAAATATGCCAAGAATGAAAGCGCGACGGTCGCGTATCTTTCGGAAAAAAAAGCCTCTCCGCCTAAGATGAACATCGAAGGCTTGTGGTACTCGCCTCAGTGGGGCGCCGTCGTGTTCAACCAGGAACCCGGCGGCAAGCTGACGGGAGCCTTCCAAGATTATTACTCCGTTAGTGGCGTAGTTAGCGGCAACGAAGCGTTTATTGCGCTGACGGATGATGACTGGGTCGAATACACCGTCGAGCTTCGCCGCCAGAGCAGGGAGGAACTGAGGGGCTTCTACTCCCCAAGTGTTCCGTTTCAGGACAAGGATGCGCACGAGCTCGTGCTCAAGCGCATTGGAGACTGACCTTGAAGGGC
The DNA here is from genome assembly GCA_963706955.1 of uncultured Verrucomicrobiae bacterium. GTDB lineage: Bacteria > Verrucomicrobiota > Verrucomicrobiia > Chthoniobacterales > Terrimicrobiaceae > DASTFP01. The sequence continues at coordinate 910,330 of CAVPOC010000008.1, forward strand.
GGCCTGCTTGTTGTCTTGGCGGTCGCCGCGTCGCTCTCCGGGTGCCAGAGCGTCCGGAATTTCTCGCAGGAAAGATACTCCCGGAACAACGAATCCGCGCGCGCCTGGCTTTCTGATCAGATTTTCCCCGCCGAGATCAACATCTCGGGCTCATGGAGATCGCGCGATTGGGGGGATTCGTTCTTTTCGCAGACCGACCGAACGGTCAAGGGTAATCTCGGAAATTATCCGGTGGAGGGCGTGGTCAGCGGTTCCAAGGCTTACTTGCTGGCGAGTTCGGGAGGGGGATGGTTCCATTACAGCATCATCCTGGAAATGCCGGCGCCGAACGTCCTCCTCGGCTATTATTCTCGCTCGATCCCGTATAGATCAAGTAATCGACAAGACATTCGTCTTGATAGGACCGGTCCGCCTGCGTCCGGTCCAGGCTAAGGTAAGCGCGCCAAGAGTCCGGTAATATAAGGGAGGAGTTGTTTTTTCCGCGAAACGACCCCGTCCAACCGCCAGCCAAATTCGCCTGCCTCCGGATAGTCGATCAGGCGTGTGAACGATGGGTCGCCTCGGACAAGAAGAATTGAATTTTGCGTGTTGATGTCGGTGATCAGCAAGGCGGTGAAGAGGTAACCTTTTTCCGCCCGATGTGCTTCCAACGCTTCGAGCAAGGCCGCTCGTTTAGCCTCAAACGGAGCAAAGCTAAGCTCTTCGATCTGCGCGACACTGTAACGATGTGAGCCGTGCTCGTATTCTTTGGAGTCTGCCGTGACCGCCTCGTGCGGGCTCATCGTCAGCAGGGGCGAACCAACGGAAAAGATCTCCGCAGCCAGGTCGGCCGGATTGATTCCGCTCGTCTGGGCCAGATCCGCCATCAAGGCGCGGTCCACATCCGTTGTCGTTGGTGAAGTGAGATTAAGCGTGTCCGATATCATGCCGCACATCAACAGACCGGCCAGGTTTTTCGACAAAGGAACCCCGGCTTGCTGAAAGAGCGTGCCAATGATCGTCGAAGTGGATCCGACGGGCCGATTAAGGAAAAGGATCGGCGACTCGGTCGGCGGGGCGCCGATACGGTGATGGTCGAGAATCTCGGCAATCGGGACACGGTCCGCGCCGTCGACAGCTTGCGTGAGTTCGTTATGATCAACCAGAATCAGCTGACGTGGAATGGGCTTGAGGAAATCGCCCTTGGCGAGGATTCCTCGAAGGTGCCGGTGCTGGTCAAGCACCGGAAAAATGAACTGCGAGGATGTTGCCAAATCCCTTTCCGCCTCCTCCAGCGGAGTTTCGGGGGACACAGAGATGAAAGCGTCGTCGAGCATCTCGCCGGAGCGCACCGCGCTGCGCGCCAGGAGCACGGTCGTCGCGGTGTCGTGCGGCGAGCTGATGATCACCGTCCCTCTGTCCTCCGCCTGGCGGATAATGTCCTCTTCGACCTTCAGTCCGCCCGTGACGATGATGGCATGGACGTTTTGCTCGATAGCAAGCCTCTGCACATCGTGACGATCGCCGACGATGAGCACGGCCTTCTTCTGATCGAGGTTGCTCAACCGGCGCCGGAACGATTCAATCTCCATGGCGGCCACGATGAGAATAAAGTGACGGATGTCGCTTTCAGGCGTACCCGCCAAAAGTGCGCCGCCCACGGTCTCAATGAGCTCCTTCAGAGCGGCACGCACTTCGCGCTGGAGACGAACCTGATCGCGAGGTGGGAACAGGTATTGGCCGATTTTGAGAGTGGAAACCAACCCGACACAGCACTGGTTCTTGTCCACTACCGGCAGACCGCGAAACCCCTTTTGGCTGATGCGGGTGAACGCCTCGTAGATCGGATCCTCGGGGCCGATGCTCACGACTTCCGGATTCATGACATCTTCGATTCGCGGCCGGACGCTGGTGACGAACCAGGGCGCTTCAAAGCCAAATTTTGCGAGGGCATAGTCGATTCGTTGGTTAGTATTTCCACAGCGCGCCGCCCGCACCTGGTTTGCTCCCGTCGCCTTCTTGAACTCTGCATAGGCAATCGCGGAACAGATCGAATCCATGTCCGGGTTCTTGTGCCCAATTACGATAGTCTGCATGCGTTCTTGGTAGCACGTCCCCCTTTTTGGCAATAGGAAAACATTCATGCGGTTATCTCTGTGCTGGCTGACTCTACTGTTCGTGGCCACGGCCTCGTTTCTGAAGGCGCAGGAGCCCGTTCCGACACCGCTACCCCTCGACGAGATTTTGCTACGAACTGATCTCTGGGAGTCCGACCAACCAGCTCTCGATTCGGAGCTGGCCACCCTGCACTTTGAGTGGATTTCGGCAACTCGCGACGTCGCTCGTTCTTCAGCGCCGGGTCTCGTCTTCCAATAACCATCCGCTCAACGAAGCAATTCTCGCGTTCCATAACGGCAAGCTTAGGGAGGCGAGACTTTCTTTCTTTAACCGCGGAGATTCTCGCGCCTTGCGAGAGGACCAGTTCGAAGCACTGCTCGCCAGCATCACAGCCGGCCTGAACGCTGCTACGGGGGTTGCGCCGGCAGAGCGTGGTCGCGATCCGGGCAGCGTCGTCCGAGCTCAGGGGCGGACCTGGGATGCGGGCGGCACTAGGTTTTTGCTGGAATGGAGCGTGACCAAAGAATCGAAGGTGCGCGCGATACCTTATCGGGCGGAATTCATTCGCCTGACCCTACGGCCCTTTCCATCCACGCTTAGGCCCATTGGCGCGTCGCCTGTTCGGGTTAGGGACACTGTCAAAGCGTTCGTCGGCCGCGACCACGTCGAGCGTCTGCCGAATGGCGATGTGAAGCTGAAAGATCTCCCCATGGTCGACCAAGGAGAAAAGGGCTACTGTGTGGTGGCCTCCGTCGAGCGTATCCTGCGCTACTACGGTGCCGCGGTCGATCAGCACGAACTCGCCCAGATCGCTAATACCGATGCCTCACTCGGCACAAGCACAGGGGCGATGCTCAGTTCTCTTCGCAGGCTCACGGAACGCCTCGGAGTAAAGGTGCGTTCATTCTACCAATGGGACGCCCGCGATTTTCTCAAGATTGTCGATGGCTACAATCGTGCCACCAAACGCGGCAAGCTGGCTCCGGAAATCCCTCTACCCTATGCGGCTGATGCCAACGCATTCTTCTCCCAGGTGAAGCCCGAGATCTACAAGGAAGTGCGCACGAAGAGCGCCGCTGATTTCGGTAAATTTCAACGCGATATCCAGCGCAGCATCGACGAAGGCATACCCCTTCTCTGGTCGGTTCGCCTCGGAATAGTGCGAGAAAGCAACTCCCCTCAACGCACCGGCGGACACATGCGAATCATTGTCGGCTACAACCTGAACACCCGCGAAGTCCTCTACAGTGATTCATGGGGCCAGGGGCATGAGGAAAAGCGCATGCCCATGGATGACGCCTGGACAATTACGAACGGCCTCAGCAGCCTTCAACCGCTCTCCTGATTCTTGCACGAAACTTTCTTCCGTTTCACGCGCAGCTGAGTAATCGTCTTCCCTTTCCGTGAAAAACAAACGCATCTTGATTCTCTCAGCTTCGGTTGGCTCCGGTCATGTCAAGGCCGCCGAAGCGCTCGCGAAATCCTTTCGCGCCCGACCCGAAGTCGAGGAAGTCCTGATGGATGATTCGCTCGACCATACAAACGTTCTGCACAAGCAGCTCTACTCCACCCTATATAAGCGACTCTCCGCGGTTTTGCCCGAGTTTCTTGGCTGGTGGTATGTCTCGAGTGACGATCCCTGGGTATCTGACAGAAGCCGGCTAGCGCTCGACCTTCCTCAGGCCCTTCCACTCGTCAACCTAGTCCGCGATTTCAAGCCCGACTCGGTCATCTGTACGCACTTCATGCCCGCGGGAGTGCTTTCGTTCCTGATCGGTCTGGGCCGTCTCGAAGTCGAGTTGGGTATCGTCGTGACGGACTATCACTTTCATGCCTTCTGGATCACGCGGGCCTTTCACTGGTATTTTGTCGCTCAGGAGGAGGACCGCATTCATATGGAAGGTCTTGGTCTTCCCGCAGATCGGATTCACGTCACTGGAATTCCGATCGGCCCGGAGTTTTCGCAGCCTGTTGATCGCGAAGCTGTGCTCAAACGACATCAATTGAGAGCGGACTTGCCAACTTTGCTGATCGCCGGGGGTACCCTCGGTCTCAGCCCCGCATCCGCAGTTGTTCGCAGACTGCTGCAGCTCGAGCGCGATTTCCAAGCCATCGTTCTTTGTGGAAAAAACGAAGAGCTAAAAAAACAGATCGAAGGCCTCGTTGCCGAACAGAGAGATCGCTTTCGCATCCTGGGCTATACGACGGACATGCCAGACTTATTGGGGGCAGCTACGCTGCTCTTGAGCAAACCGGGAGGCTTGACCGCGGCAGAGGCTCTGGCACGCGGTCTGCCCATGGTCATCCTCGATCCAATCGGTGGACAAGAGGAACGCAATTCCGACGTGCTCCTCGAGGCGGGAGCAGCCGTAAAATGTACGGAAGTAACCGTGCTCAATCACAAGCTTTCCCGCCTGCTCGACGATCCGGAACGGATCGCCACGATGAGCGAAAACGCGCGGCGACTCGGTCGCCCCGGCGCGGCAGACGACGTCGCCCGGATCGTCCTTGAACCGGGTCCTCGCGCGCCAACCATCATCTCGCGCCTCCGCGAAAAGGAGCTTCGAAAACAGTTCCAAAAAGACAAGGCCTAGTCGAACGACGGTCATACAGCGCCAAGTGAACCGCGAGGAGCGATTCTATCAAAATGCGCACTCCAGCGACTTCCAACACTTCCGCCCGTGAATGAAGAATTTCTCTGGGGTGTGGCCAGCTCTGGCTACCAATGCGAAGGCGGCTACAATGGATCCGACCAGCCCCAGAACAATTGGGCCGGGCTGGAAGCGCGCGGAATCGTCATGCGCACTGGACCGGCCGCAGACTTTTGGAACCGGTACGAAGAAGATCTTGCTCATAGCCAGGCGATGGGTCTCAACGCCTTCCGACTGAGCATCGAGTGGGCCCGCGTTCAGCCCTCGACCTCGACCGCGGCCGCAATAACGCCTCCGCCCTTCGACTCGGCCGCTCTGGACGGCTATGCTGATCGCCTGGCTGCCTGTCGCCGGCATAACCTCGAACCCGTCGTCACCCTCCAGCACTTCACTCATCCTGCCTGGCTGGGAGTGGATGTGTGGCTGGATGACCGCACGCCGGCCCTCTTCGAGCAGTTCGTGTCCACCGCCGTTGCACACGTCAATCGCCGACTGGTCGAGATCCATGGAGAGCGTCCATTGCAGTGGTTCGTCACCATCAACGAGCCGAATATGCTCGTCATCAATACGTACTTGAACCGCCACTTTCCAGGCGGAGGCCAGCGCGGCATGAAGGTCGCCGTCACCGCCTACAACCGTCTCCTCGCCGCACATGTGCGCGCTTACAACGCCATCCATGATCTTTTCGAGTCAGAAGGATGGCCGGCACCACGAGTGACGATGAATACCTTTTGCAGTGACGTTTACTGGTCCGAGAAGATGCTGCTGGATCTGCTTTGTCTCCGCGAGCGCGGTGTGCGCTCTCCAGAGTTGAAAGCGTACCTTCAGGCAGGTTCGAGCGGCCTTCATCAAGCCCTGCTCAAGGCAGACCTCCCCTTCCATTCCGACCCGTTTGTCTGGCTCGGACGTCTTTTTCACATTCTGGTCAACACTCTCGCGCCCAAGCACGCTGTCTTGGACACATTTGAGTACTTCCTCGAGACTCTCGCGCACTCCAAGCGCGACCGCGTCTTGGATTACCTTGGCCTGGACTACTACGATCCATTCACTGGCCACCTCTTTCGGCCGCCCTCATTTGGGGACATTGAGTTTCGAAAGGAGAGCCTCCGCAGCCACTTGATGGATAGCTTATCTCGCAAATGGTGGGATTGGCATGTCCTGCCGGGAGGGCTTCACTTCTTCTGCAAGTACTATTCCGCAGAATTCCAGCGCGGAATTCTCATCGCCGAAAATGGCATGGCGTTGCGACGAAAGTTCGACAACAGCATTGCGCATCCGCGGCGCGATCGCCTGACGCGCAGTGAGTTTCTGAAGGCACACGTAGCCGAGATACGCCGGCTTCTGGCAGAGCAGGTGCCGATGCTCGGGTATCTGCACTGGTCGATCACTGACAACTACGAATGGGGATCTTACACACCGCGGTTTGGCCTTTTTAGTATCGACTTCGCAAATCATGCAGAACGGCTCGCGATGGATCACCTCGGCGACCGACCCTCAGAAACTTATGCGCGGCTGGTAGCGCAGTGCCGGAGCGAAACTGTTGCAGCTCAGTCTGCTTAGGCGCAATGCTGCGCGGGTGGAAGTCTAAGGCGTTCGCCTTGGCGCGCGTCTCACGTAAGACGAACGGAACGCTGCAATCGCGGGCATGTTGCTCGTTCTAGGGAGCGCACGCGTCCCCGCGTGCAATTTTCCGACGTCTCGTCGGAAAACCCTGTTCGGCGGGACGCCGAACACCATGCGGGACGCATATGCTTCCCAGAACCTGGCGGCGATTGCTAAGGACGGGAACTGAAAGGGCGCCCTTGACGCTTGCTTTGCGGAGGCAACTCGTCCGCCATTGCCGCCATCTAGCTCTTTTGTTGCTCGAGGACGGCACTGAGGACGTTGGCTGGCACCTGCTCAAAATGGGAGGGCTCCATCGAGTAAGACGAGCGCCCCTTAGAGAGAGAGCGAATAGCCGTTGCATAGCCAAACAGTTCGGCCAGGGGGACCTCCGCGGTAATCGTGGAAAGTTTGCCCTTAGTTTCCACGCCGCTAATGCGCGCGCGTCGACGATTCAGGTCGCCCGTGATGTCGCCTTGGAATTCGTCCGGCGTGATGTTCTCGACCTTCATGATCGGCTCGAGGAGGATCGGCTTGGCCTTCTTCAACGCGTCCTTCAATGAAAAGATCGCCGCCATCTTGAAGGCAAGTTCATTTGAGTCAACGTCGTGGTAGCTGCCGTCAACGATGTCCACGTGAATATCGATCACCGGATAACCACCGATGACGCCATTATGAGTGGCTTCCTTCAGGCCTTTGATGCAAGCGGGGATGTACTCTTTAGGGATGTTGCCGCCGACAACCTTGTTCTCGATGGTGATTCCCTTGCCACGCGCATTCGGCGCAACCTTGATAATAACGTGCCCATATTGGCCACGACCACCCGATTGCTTGATCAGCTTACCTTCGCCATCGGCCGAAACTAGGATCGTCTCCTTGTAGGCAATCTGCGGCTTACCCGCGTTCGCCTCGACCTTGAACTCCCGAAACATGCGGTCGCGGATAATCTCGAGGTGTAGCTCGCCCATCCCGGCGATAATCGTCTGCCCGGTCTCTTCGTTGGTAAAGACGCGGAAGGTTGGATCTTCCTCTGCCAAGCGCTGCAGCGCGTTGGACATCTTCTCCTGGTCGAGCTTGGTCTTCGGTTCAACCGCCATCGAGATGACCGGGTCGGGGAACGAAGGCGGCTCCAAGGCGATCGGGTAATCCTCGTCACACAATGTATCGCCAGTCGTAATATTCTTGATGCCGACGATGGCAGCAATATCCCCGGAGTAGCAGGTGTCTATGTCTTCGCGTTTGTCAGCCTGAATCTGAATAAGGCGGCTGATTCGCTCGCGCTTGTTCGTGCGTGGGTTATAAACCGTGTCACCCTTGCTTAGCTTACCCGAATAGACGCGGAAGAAGACGAGCTTGCCGACGTATGGATCACTCCAAAGCTTGAAAGCAAGCGAGCAAAATTTCGCGTTGTCATCCGCCGGTGCTTCCATCGGCTCACCGGTGTCAGGATTTTGACCTTTCGCCGGAGGAATGTCGAGGGGGCTCGGCAAGTAGTCCACGACGGCGTCCACCAGGTATTGCACGCCCTTATTCTTGAAGGCGGAGCCTCCGGCAACCGGAACAAATCTGTTGGTAATCGTCTGCCGTCGAATCGCCGCCTTGAGGTCTTGCTTGGTGATCGGCTTCTCTTCGAGAAAAAGCATGCCGACTTCCTCATCGAGATCGCACATCTGCTCGACCAGATCCTGGTACGCCTTTTCGGCAATAGCTTTGTACTCCGCCGGAATATCCACGATCTCGTAGGTCGACCCGACCTGATCGCTGTCGGAGTAAATGACCGCTTTTTGATTCAGGACGTCGATCTGGCCCTTGAGATAATCTTCTTTGCCCAGCGGAAGTAGGATGGGCCAGGCGTTGGCGCCCAATTTCTGGCGCATGCTATTGATCGCGCCGTCGAAGTCGGCGCCGACACGGTCCATCTTGTTTACGAAGGCGATGCGAGGCACCCCATATTTCGACGCCTGCCGCCAGACGGTTTCCGACTGCGGTTGGACGCCGGCAACACCACAAAAGACGGCAATCGCGCCATCCAGGACGCGGAGCGAACGCTCGACCTCTGCGGTAAAATCCACATGGCCGGGAGTGTCGATGATGTTTACCCGTTGTTTGATGCCTTCGAAGATCTTGTAAACCCCTTCTTCCTTCCGCTGCACCCACGAACAGGTCGTCGCCGCTGAAGTGATGGTGATTCCTCGCTCGCGCTCTTGTTCCATCCAGTCGGTCACGGTGGTCCCCTCATGGACCTCCCCGATCTTATGAATCATGCCCGTATAGAACAGAATCCGCTCGGTAAGGGTGGTCTTGCCGGCATCGATGTGTGCCGCAATTCCAATGTTGCGCGTCCGCTCGAGCGGGAAGGCTCGATCGGGAGAATTATTGGAGCGGGCTTTGGCCTCAAGCGTTGCAGACATGGCGAAGACAGGTTGCGTTCACGACAAGCCGAAGCACGACAGACTCTTACGGAGCTCTGTCGTCAAAAATGCCTCTGGATGCCATGGAAACATGATTGAAATCCCCGCAATTGAGACGGGGAAAGGATAACTCTTTCGCCATCGTGCGGGGGTCAGGGAAGGTAAAGAACCCGAACCGCCAAGCAAGAGAAAAGTTTCTCGAGTGCGCTGGGGCTGAACGCCCAGAGAGCAGATGTTGGTGGAGCCTCCCGCCGGCGAATGTCGAGCGGTCTGCTGCCCGCTAGGAAGATTTTCTGCCGGCTTCTTTGCGCAGTTGGCGCTCTGCTTCGACCCAATCCTCCACCTCGTCTCCCGGCAGACTGAGACTCCGTCGATGTTCGGCGATGTAGTAAGCTCGCAATGCGATCTCATCCGCGGAAATCTCCGGGCCAGCCTTTTTTCGAACACCGGCAGCGCGGCGAGGCTTGGGTCGTCACTGGAAGTTCCGATGCTCGAAGCGAGGCATTCCTGTCGGTGGGAGCACCTAGTTCCTGCAACGGCTTCTTGGATGAGCTTGCTTTTGACCTCTTCGTATCGTCGGATTTATCTTTCTTCTTTTTCGACATCATTTCGATTCTTTGGGGCACTAGACTACCCTCGCGATTGGCAGGGTTTGCAAAATAAATCTTCAAAATTTTTCCGACCAAAATAGGTTTGGCGTATGACTGCGTTCGTCATTCGATGGCTGGTCACAACCGTTGCAGTTCTGGTTGCTGCGCACGTGATTCCCGGAGTGACCTACGAGGGGTGGGGCACTTTGCTGGGGGCGTCGCTCTTGCTTGGAATCATCAACGCATTTATTCGGCCGATCCTGCTGCTCCTGAGTTTGCCCTTTATCATTATCACCATGGGATTGTTCATCTTTGTCATCAACGCACTGCTGCTGATGCTGGTCTCGAAGATTGTCCCGGCTTTCCAGGTCTCCGGATTTTGGAGCGCGTTCTTTGGCGCGATTGTCATCAGTCTGGTCAGCTGGCTGCTGAGCTCGTTCTTCCGCGGAAGCGACGGAAAAATCCATGCGATCACGCATCATGCCACGATCAAACGGGCGAATGCACGCGTCGTTGAATGACTTACTGCCTGAGCCTGAAATGCCACGAGGGCTTGGTCTTCCTCTCCGACTCGCGAACCAGCGCCGGAGTGGACAACGTCACCATTCACTCCAAGATGCGAGTTTTCGAACTGCGCGGGCAACGCGTGTTCTGTCTGATGAGCTCAGGCAATCTTTCCATCACCCAGTCGGTGATCTCCCTCATTGAACGCGACATTGAAATGGGAAGAGAGGATCCCCATCTGGATACCCTGCTCAATCGGACGAACTTCCTCGAGACGGTTCATTATGTAGGTCAGCGGCTTCGCGAAGTGCGCCGGATGCACGCCGAGGCGTTAGATCGAGCTGGCATCAGCTTCAACAGCAATTTCATCCTTGGGGGCCAGATCGAGAAGCACCCGCCGGAGATCTACCAGATTTATCCGGAAGGGAATGCCATCCACGCGAGCAGCGAGTCGCCTTTTCTGCAGATCGGGGAGTTGAAGTACGGCAAGCCGATCCTCGATCGTGTCTTCACCTCCAGAACCACGCTGGCCGAGGCGGCCAAGCTGGGATTGCTCTCGCTCGACGCCACCGCCAAGAGCAACCTCTCCGTGGGCACCCCGTTCGAGATGCTCGCCTATCGAGTTGATAGTCTAGAGGTGCGCCATCGCATCAAGTTCGAAGAAAACGATCCCTACCTTCGCATGGTCTGCGATCGCTGGCAGGAGGGCCTGATTCAACTTGTGCACAACATCCCGGAACTCGATGTTCTCAAACAATGAAGTTTCTCGAACCCGGCTTGCCGGTCCGAATAAAGATCTGCGGGATTACGGCGCAGGACGACGCTGCCATGGCGATCGACGCCGGGGCGGACGCCCTTGGTTTTAACTTCTTTCGTGGTTCCCGCAGGTTTATTCCCCTTGAAGAGAATCGTTCCTGGATAGCTTCCCTGGCCGGAGAGACTTTCCGAGTTGCCGTGGTGGTGAATGCCACCGTCGAGGAATTGACCGCGCTGCGCGAGTCACGCTGCTTCGAAGCGGTCCAGTTTCACGGCACTGAAACTCCTGAGCTCTGCGCGACCATCGGATTTCCGGTCTGGATCCGCGCCGTGCGTGTGCACGGCGAACAGTCGCTCGCGCAGGCTCTTCAATTTAACACACCAAACTTGCTTTTGGACGCGTGGTCCGACGATTCCTACGGCGGGACGGGGCGTCATCGTTGACTGGACATCCGCCGCGCGATTTGTCGCCGCCCAACCCTCGAGAAGGCTAATCCTGGCTGGCGGTCTGAATCCCGCGAACGTCGGCGACGCTATTCGCGCAGTGCGTCCCCATGCGGTCGACGTGGCGAGCGGCGTCGAGAGCAGCCCCGGGCGCAAAGATCTTCATCGGATCAGAGATTTTGTCCGAGCCGTGCGCGAAAGCCTCTCTAGCGACCGTGTTCCCGCGGTCGAAGGTGCCCTCGGCGGTGGGGACACCGCCGCTACAAACCGGTAATCAAGGTCGCCGTCGGCGCTTTGCGGCTCGCTGGTTTTCCCTCACGCTTGCCAGCGCCTCCCTCGGCTGCTTGCATGCATCCCCACATGAGCAAGACCTACAAGATCGCCGTGCTGGCTGGCGATGGGATTGGCCCGGAAGTCATGGCCGCCGCGCTCCATGTCCTTCGCCTCGTGGAAAAGAACTTTTCCATCGCTTTCGAGTTCAACGAACAGCCTGTCGGCGGCGCTGCGATCGACACCAAAGGAAAGGCGTTGCCTGAAGAAACGCTGCGGGCGTGTGAGGCGGCGGACGCCATCCTCTTTGGATCAGTCGGTGGCCCGAAATGGGAATCGCTTCCTCCCGCCGAACAGCCCGAACGCGCGGCCCTCCTGCCACTTCGAAAGCACTTTGGTCTCTTTGCAAACCTGCGGCCCGCGGTTTGTCTGCCCGAGCTTGTGCACGCATCGCCACTTCATCCCCGAATCGTCGAAGGTGGATTCGACATTCTCTGCGTGCGCGAGTTGACCGGAGGACTCTATTTTGGCGAGCCGAAGGTCATCAAGCAGGAAGGCGGGGAACAGATCGCCGTCGATACGATGATTTACCGAGAGAGCGAGATTCGCCGCATCGCCAAAGTCGCTTTTGAAGCGGCTCGCAAGCGCCGCAGCCAGGTAACCTCCATCGACAAGGCAAATGTCCTGCAAAACGGCATCCTCTGGCGACGCGTCGTCGAGGAGATTGCCAGAGACTTCCCGGACGTCCATCTGAGCCACCTCTACGTGGACAACGCTGCCATGCAGTTGATCAAGAATCCAAAGGCCTTCGATGTCCTGCTCGCGGAGAACCTTTTCGGCGACATTCTCAGCGATGAAGTTGCCATGCTCACGGGATCGCTGGGGATGCTACCGAGCGCCAGCCTGGGCGAGATTACTTCCGGCGCGGCTCGTTTCGGAATGTATGAACCGAGCGGCGGCTCGGCCCCGGATATTGCAGGCCAAGGCATTGCCAATCCGATCGCACAAGTCCTCTCCGCCGCGATGATGCTGCGCTTTTCCTGCGCCCAAGAAGAGGCCGCCTCGGCAATCGAAGGGGCCGTCCGACGTGTCATTACCGATGGTCTGCGCACCGCCGATATCCACACCCCCGGCACGGGCCGGGTCAATACCGCCCACATGGGCGAGGCAATCGCAGCCGCAATCTAGCCGTGATCACCGCGGCGGGGTGTCCCCACCGCCGGGGACCCCCTCGGGCGTGAGGACACGGCCATCACAAAGTAGACCGGTTCGATTCTGAGGCTGGCCGCTTCAGAGGGTGCCCGTTCGACGGTGGGCCCACCTAGGGAGGCCCTTTGGGGACATCACAGCTACAAACTTCGTGCCTTTTCGGAACGGTAGGCCAGAATTTATCGATTTGGGCTGTCAAAGTTTCGGCGCTTGACGCGGCCGCGCGCGGGCAGCAACTTTCCGGCTCTGGCCAAAGGGCTGGGATCGGGCGACGAAAAAGATCCCCCAAAGGGCCAGTTCACCATGCAAAATTTCCATGTTTGACAATGTCCTAGGCTTTTTCTCAAACGACATCGGTATCGATTTAGGCACAGCGAACACCCTGGTTTATGTCAAAGACCACGGCATCGTCCTGCGTGAGCCCTCCGTCGTAGCGGTTCAACAGGGCACCAACAAGGTTCTGGCTGTCGGCGATGAAGCGAAACGTATGCTCGGCCGAACTCCGGGCAACATCGTCGCCATCCGACCACTGAAGGATGGCGTCATTGCCGATTTCGAGGTTACCGAAGCGATGCTCCGGCACTTTATCAGCAAGGTCCATAACCGCCGCCGCATGGTCCGACCCCGCGTAGTTATCGCTGTGCCAAGCGGAATCACCGAAGTTGAGAAGCGCGCGGTCAAGGACTCGGCAACGCACGCGGGCGCCCGCGAGGTTTACTTGATCGAGGAACCGATGGCCGCTGCCATTGGCGTCGGGCTGCCCGTGCAAGACGCCGCCGGAAACATGATCATCGATATCGGCGGTGGCACCACCGAGGTCGCGTTGATTTCTCTCTCCGGCATTGTCTTCAGCCGCAGCGTACGTGTCGCTGGGGACGAGCTCGATGAGTCGATCATGAACTATATGAAGCGGGCCTATAACCTGATGATCGGCGAACGGACTGCGGAGGATATCAAGATCAAGATCGGCTCTGCCTATAAGCTGGAGAAGGAGATGAGTATGGAAGTCAAAGGGCGCGACCTTGTCGCAGGCCTTCCGAAAACGATCACCATCTCGTCCCAGGAAGTTCGTGAAGCACTGCTGGAGCCGGTCTCAACCATTGTCGATTCCGTCCGGATCACTCTCGAACGCTGCCCGCCGGAACTCTCGGCAGATCTCGTGGATAGAGGGCTCGTCCTGGCAGGAGGCGGCGCCCTCCTGCGCGGTCTCGACAAACTCTTGCAGGAAGAAACCGGCTTGTCCGTCCACGTGGCGGAGGACCCGCTCAGCGCGGTCGCAGAAGGCACGGGCCGCGCACTTCAGGAGCTTCGGTTTCTTAAGGCGGTGGCTTCCCGCGATCGCAGCTCGAATAGCAATTGAGCCCAAGTCCGTGCCAAGCCTGGCATTCTGAGATGTAGCCAAAGGTTTTCATGAGCCGGCTCAACGTCATTTTGGTCATCGTCGTGATTATCGGCGCGGTGATCATCTCGTCGTTTGGCGCCACGGCGATGCAGAGACTTCAGGCCGGTTTTTTGAGCGTGATTTCGCCGTTCCTCAAGACCGGGTCTGCCGTCCAAAGACAGATCGGAGCGATGGGAGAAGGATTGAAAACGCTTGATCAGTTGGAACGTGAGAACGAAGAGCTCAAGTCGGAGAACAAAGAGCTTCGCGCGTCCAACCAGATTTTTCGGGACTTGGAAGCCGAAAACAGCAAGCTTCGCTCAGCCCTGGAATACAGGAAGCGATCAATTTTCAAGCTCTTGCCGGCCCGGATCATCTCGCGCGACGCTTCCGCCTGGTGGAGCACGGTGCGCATCAATCGGGGCTTTGAGGATGGTCTCGAGCCGGATCAGCCAGTGCTTACCGATGTTGGATTGGTCGGCAAAACCACCACCGTGGCCAAGAATGAGGCGATTGTCCTCCTGATCAGCGACGAAAGCTGCAAGGTGGCTTCCAAGGTGGAAGGCTCCAATGAAAGGGGCATCCTTTCCGGACGGCGCATCGGCGAGGGCGAAGCGCCCACCGAGATGCAGCTCAATTTCTTGAGCAAGAAGGCGAATCTTCAGCCAGGACAAAAGGTCTATACCGAAGGGGTCACCAAAGGGAGTTCTACCGGAGTCTTTCCCTCCGGGATTTTCCTCGGGACTGTCAAAAGCTTTCAAGCGCGCCCGCTGGACGGGCAGGCAATCGTCGAGCCGGCGGTTGACCTCTCTACTGTCGAGGACGTCTTTGTGGTCGTCGGTGCCAAATGAGACTGGCGATTGGCTGGTTTACATTGGCCGTGGCGATTTTAATCACAATTGTCATCCAAGAATTCATTCCTCCGCTGCGCTTTCTTCACGGGGCGCGCGTCTTTCTTGTCCCGATGCTCTTCTGCTATGGGGCGCTGTCGATGCCGTTTTGGGCGATGCTGTTGATGGCGATTTACACCGGCCTTTTAACAGACCTCGCGCACCTGAACGTCGTCAACGGTCATGTTGAAATCGCCCTGGGATGGTCTATTGTTGTCTTCGTGTTTTTCGGGCTCTTCGCTCACGGCCTTCAGCCCGCTTTCGTTCGCGGGCGCTGGTGGGTGCATGTTCTGCTCAGCTTAGTGTGCACGTGCGTTTTCCTTGCCCTGCAGTTCGTGATGATCTCGTTTAGAAGGCAGGGAATTTTCTTCAATGAGACTGTCGCCTGGCGAATCCTTGCGCCAGGCTTCATCGCCGCTGCCTTTGCCCCGCTGGTGCATTTGGCCGCGCTCAAGATCGCGCCCTACGTGCATGGGTCGACCCGCCTGCGGCCCTTTCGGAGGATTCGGCAATGAAACGCGGGCAGATTCCCTACAGAATCTACTTCCTTGGCAGCCTGATCTTTCTGGCGGTCTCGACGCTCGCCTTTCGACTTTGGTATGTCCAGATCGCACGCGGCGCCGAATATACCGCCAAAGTTGCCTCGGGTTCGCGTATCACCGTGCGAATTCCCGCCGTTCGAGGGGACATCCTCGATCGCAACGGAATTCCTCTCGTGCAAAACCGCGCCAGCTTCGACGTCGACTTCTTCCTGCCCGACATGGTGCGGGCCTATCGCGAGTCACACGGCAACGTTCCGATGCACACCTTCCGCGGAACTGTCCGCAATATGCAAAAGGACATGTCGGAGGCCGATGTTCGCCGGATCGTTGCCGAAGAGATCATCCCTCGACTGGAGGAACTCGGCGTCGCGCAAGACTACAATGCGGACCGCTTGCAAATCCATTACCGGCTCCGCAGCGAAGTGCCTTACAATTACATGCAGGACATGGATTTCGAAACCATGGCCCTGCTCTCGGAGCGCAATCTAGGAGTTCCCGGCGTAACCGTCACCAAGAAGCCAGTGCGCCAATACCTCTTTGGGGCGCTCGGCGCACACTTCCTCGGTTACGTCGGAATGCCCAACGATCTCACCAAGCTTCCCGATATCAATAAATTCAATTTTTACGACCCGGACATGGAGGGCAAAGCCCAGATCGAGTTGGCGATGAACGACTATCTCAAGGGCGAGGCCGGTATGAAGATCCTCCAGCGCGACGCCAAAGGCACGATCATCCGCAGCGAGACCGAGATCATCGAGCCGAAGCAGGGCGCCAATGTCTATCTCACCATCGACGCGCGCATCCAATATATCGTTGAGCAGGCTTTGCGTGTCGTCGGTCGCGCTGCCGCCGTCGTCGTCAATCCGAACAACGGCGACATCCTGGCAATGGCTTCCGTTCCTTCCTACGATCCAAACAAATTCATCCCGGCCATCGCAGCGAAGGACTGGCTGGCTCTAAACAAGGACGAAACCGATCCCCTGCTCAATCGCGCCATCAGCGCTTACGCGCCGGGATCAACCTACAAAATTCCTGTCGGTCTCGCGGGCCTGCACGCCGGCGTGGGCGACCGCTCCTTCAGCTGCTACGGCGGCGTCCAATATGGCAACAAATACATGCGTTGCTGGATTGCCGACAAGGGAGGCACCCACGGCAGGCTTGGCTTGCAAAATGCAATCAAAGTTTCCTGCAATGCATTCTTCTACCAGTATGGAAACGCCGCTGGCATTGATGAGATCGTGGCAATGGGGAATATGCTTGGGCTCGGCCAGAAATCCGGAATTCCTCTCTCCGGGGAGGCTCCGGGTGTGCTGCCGGGACCAGAATGGTTGGCGGCAGTCAATCCCCAGGCGCGCTGGAGTGGTGGCCTGACGGCCAATACGGCGATCGGACAAGGCGACGTCCTGGCGACGCCCCTGCAGATGGCCATGGTGACAGCGGCGGTTGCCAGCGGAGGAACCAGTTACTATCCTAGAATGGTCGACAAAGTCGTTGCGCAGGATGGAAGTGTGGTTCTCCAGGAGTCGGCCAAGGTTCGCTCAAATCTGCTGACCGACGGGGGGATGACTGCAGCGATGATCGAGAAGGTGCGGCAGGGAATGAACAAAGTGGTCAACGAGAGCGGTGGCACCGCCGGCAAGGCGCGTATCAAGGATGTCACCGTGGCCGGAAAAACGGGGACGGCGCAATTCTGGCGCAGCGGAGTAAAGGATAATCATACCTGGTTCCTCGCCTTCGCGCCCTACGACGCGCCGAAGTACGCCATGTGCATTCTCGTCCAGGGCGCGAAATCGGGCGGCGGCGTCGCAGCTCCGATCGCGGCGAAAATCCTCGAAGACATCTTCGCCCTCGATCAAGGAAAAGACTATGAACTGGCCTGGCTGGAACCGGCAAAAGGAAATTTCAAGTTTACAGAGAGCATTGACTTCAATCGCGAGATCCCCACTTCGACAGCAATCGCCGCGGATGAAGAGACGGGTCGAGACGATGATAACGATCGTCGACGTTCGCGGCGCTCGCAGGAGAGCAAGCCGGCGGCGCCCAACGTCCGTGCCGAAGCCGACGAGGGCGGG
Source organism: uncultured Verrucomicrobiae bacterium (assembly GCA_963706955.1). Lineage (GTDB taxonomy): Bacteria > Verrucomicrobiota > Verrucomicrobiia > Chthoniobacterales > Terrimicrobiaceae > DASTFP01. Next base: position 927,749 of record CAVPOC010000008.1, read on the forward strand.
AGAGTTCAAAACAGGGTGCGCAAGCCTTCCGGAATTGAGAAGTTTTTCAATTTCCTCAGGGGCGGCGGCAGGGAAAAACGGGAGAGGCAAAGGGCTCCGGCGGCCCAGCCTGCACGCTGATGAACAGCCTCTTCCCACAGCAATTTTTCCCACCCTCCGGTGGGCAACTAGCAATTTTTAATGATAGAAACCGTAAAGAAAATTTTAGGCATCGGAAAGAAAACCACGGGGATAAAGCTGATTGTCAGCTGCGAGCGACTCGAAAAACGAGTCGCCTTACTTGAGAACAACCGACTCGAAGAGTACACGACAGAACGCGAATCCGACCGCAACATTGTCGGAGCCATTTACAAGGGGAAAGTTCGCAACATCGAACAAGGGATCAAAGCGATGTTCGTGGATATCGGGTTCGAGAAGAATGCTTTTCTCCAATTCTGGGATGCGATTCCGGCCGCCTTGGACAGCGGCGTGGAAGCGGTCACGCGCGACGGAGCCAAGAAAAAGGGGCAAAAAATCACCCACAAGGATGTGCCCAAGATTTACCCCGCCGGCTCCGACATCCTCGTTCAGGTAAAGAAAGGGCCGATCGGCAACAAGGGGCCGCGCATCACGACAGACATCAGCCTGGCCGGGCGATACCTCGTGCTGATGCCCTTCAATGATCAATTCGGCATTTCCCGGAAGATCGATGATCCCAAGGAGCGGGAAAGGCTTCGCAAGGTGCTTCGCACTCTCGAAGTGCCCGAAAGCCATGGGCGTCATCATTCGCACGGTCGGCCAAGGTCAGCGGACCAGATATTTCATCCGCGATTTAAGTATCCTGCTGCAGCAATGGGATGACATTCAGCGGGGACTTGAGGAACTGCCGGCGCCGGTGTGCTTGTTCCAGGAACCCGATCTGATCGAGCGGACCGTCCGCGATTTTCTCACCGATGAGGTGGATGCGGTCATCATCGACGACGCCAAAGCCTATGAGCGCGATCCAGGAACTTGTTGGGCAGATCTCGTCGCGAGCCCGCAAGCGCATTCAACACTACACAGGTTCACAACCTGTCTTTGACTGCTTTGGTGTCCAGGCGCAAATCGACGCAGCCTTTCACCGCCAGGTTTGGCTTCCTTGCGGCGGCTACATCGTCATCGATGAAACCGAGGCTCTCATCGCCGTGGACGTGAACACCGGACGCAACAAAGGGCGCCAAGGACATCGAGCGAACGATCCTGCAGACAAACCTTGAAGCCGCCGATGAAATATGTCGCCAAATGCGCCTTCGCAACGTCGGCGGAATTATTATTGCCGACTTCATCGACATGAATAGCCGGAAAGATCAGCAGGCTGTCTATCAGCGCGTCAAGGAGCGCCTCAAGCGAGACAAGGCCCGCACTCATGTGCTGCCAATCTCCCAGCTTGGGCTCATGGAGATGACGCGCCAACGAGCCGCCGAGAGCTTGGCCAGCACGCAATTCGTGCCGTGTCCGCACTGCCACGGCCGCGGAGTCGTCAAAAGCCCGATGACGATGAGTGTCGAGCTTCAACGAGCTTTGCACTCGGTCATGCGCAAGCACCAGGACACCGTGCACGAGGTCAAGGTGGTCGTTCATCCCGATCTGTTGAATCGGCTCCGCACCGAAGACGAGGAGCACCTCGTCGATATTGAGCGGCGCTATTCGGGCCGACTCTCTTTTCGTTCTGATCCCACCTACCACCAGGAAAAATTCGTGATCACGAACGCGCTGTCGGGCGAAGAACTAAGGCCGTAGCGCGCTTACCTCTCGGCGCCGAGTCGCTGCAAATACGAAAAGCTAGTAAATCCCGGTGCGATGGCCATCGCCCCAGCGAGGTTGCCATCCGTAACCACCCACGATTTCCCAACCCTGCAGATCGAAACTCGTCGGCTGAAAGTGCACCTCCGGCCGCACCGCCCGGCCAAGGACATCGGGTTCGCCTCCGCATGCGGCGCACGGGCAGGCGCGCCGAAGTTTCTCCAGCGAGAGATACGTTTCCTCGCCATTCGACCAGGCAATGGCAAGTTCGGATCCAATCTTTTGAATCGCCTTCGGCCGGAGCACAACTAATCCTTCCGATTTTCGGCGCATAATTGCAACGGGCTTCGGAGTTTGTCGCCTGCCCGGGCTCGCCGGCGAGTTCTTGAGTCGCTTCCGTGTCATCGTAACGGCAAGGTGGTTTTGGTTCGCCAAGATGCCGGTTTCCAAGAAGAGTTGGCGGCGATGATCGTAAGTTCAGGCATCCGCAAGAAAAATGGTGCTTGTTGACACTCTTGCACCGCTCGTTTTGCTGATTGCCCTCGGCGCCGCTCTGGCGAGGATCCGCTTTCTCGGCAGCGCGTTCATTGCCGACCTGAATAAACTTGCCTTTTGGATTGCCTTGCCCGCGCTCCTCTTTACCTCGGCGAGCGGTGCGGCCGCGCCGAATAGCGGGACTTTCCGCCTCTTTGCGGTGCTGGTGGTCGGCACGGCGTTAATAACCCTCCTGGCCTTCGCTGCGAGTTTCGCTCTGAGGATGCCTGCAAGCACTCGCGGGACGCTCATGCAAGCGGCCTTCCGCGGTAATCTTGCCTACATCGGAATTCCAGTCCTTGCCTACAGCTTCTCGGAAAGTCCAACCGAAAGCAGCACCCGCGCTCTGGCGATGGCGGTGATCGTGATGGTGTTCACGATGGCGCTCTACAACATTCTTGCGGTGATCGTCCTCCAATCAAGCATCCACGCACCTGGCGGCATCGATTGGCGGCGCTCGGCACTCGCCATTCTTAGCAATCCGCTGCTCCTGGCCGGTCTGCTGGGCTTGATCGTCCCGCTCTTGCAAATTACCCTGCCTTCTTTCCTGCAGCGAGCCCTCGAAGCACTCGGCGCCGCCGCAGTGCCGATCGCACTAATGTGCATCGGCGGTTCGTTAGCAACGGCAAGGTTGCAAGGGCGACGTTCGTGGATCGTTGCGGCGGCCCTCCTGAAAGTGGCGGTGCTGCCCTTTCTTGTTTTCCTCTTGACGCGGCTGGCGGGACTCGAGCCAGCCGACCAGCGCACTGCCCTCGTTTTAGCCTCCTGCCCAACTGCCGCGGCAGCATTCGTTATGGCACGTCAAATGGGCGGCGACGAAGCACTTGCCTCCGGTTCGATTGCCCTCAGCACTTTGTTTTCGTTCATCAGTCTGAGCGTGGCCCTGTGGGTAACCTCATAGCAGCGGCACGTTACAGCGACGGTGTCCTCACCGTCGGAGATCAGTCGGCGGCGCGGACGCCGCCGCGACAAATAACGACGTCAGTATTCCCTGGCGAGCAGGTGATCGGCGAGTTGACGGAGTCGCACTCCACCGCTCCCGAATGGCTGGAGCGCTCGATTAGCCAACGCCGTCAGCCGACGGGCTTCTCGGCGCGCGCTTTCCAAACCGAGGAGCGCGGGATAGGTGGTCTTCTGCGCGGCGATGTCCTTGCCGGCGCTCTTGCCAAGCTTTTCGCTTGTTTGCGTAACATCGAGGATGTCGTCGATCACTTGAAAAGCGAGTCCGAGGTAATGTCCGAACCTGCCCACGCTGGCAACGAGCGCCGGCCCGGCGTTAACGGCCATGGCACCTAGTTTGAGGCTCGCCGCGATCATTGCTCCTGTCTTGCACTCGTGGATATAGCGCAACTCGCGTCGGGACGATTTTTTTCCCTCTGCTTCCAAATCTGCGACCTGACCGGCGATCAATCGCCTGCTGCCGGCGGCAAAGGCCAGCTCGCTCAGGAAGTCTTTGAGGCGGTATCGCCGCGTCTCCTGGATCGACGCCAGGATCTCAAAGCCGGCCGTCAGCAACGCATCACCAGCCAAAACTGCGATTGCTTCGCCAAATACTTTGTGGGAAGTCGGCCGCCCGCGGCGCAAATCGTCATCATCCATGCACGGCAGATCGTCATGGATGAGCGAATAGGTGTGGACGCACTCGACGGCGCAGGCGGGAAAAATGGCATTGTCATAGCTACCCGCACACGCCTCCGCTGCCGCCAGACAGAGAATTGGACGCATCCGCTTCCCCCCCGCAAAGAGGCTGTATCGGATGGCGCGATGAATGGTTGCCGGCTTAACCGACGTCCTTGGAAGAAGGCGATCAAGCGCGGAGTCGACCTCGCTGGAACGTTCACGCAGATAACTCTCCAGCGGTGGATCCGACCGGAGCTGGAGTGGCTCTTTGTTCATAGTTTTTTCGCTTGCCGGGTAGGCGCATCTTGCACGGAAAGCAAATCTTTGGAAGCACCGCTTGCGATGTTATGCGAGCAGGAAGATGATTCCCGCTCTCCAATGAATCCGCTTCGACTTGGCGTTCTCGGTTCGGGAAAAGGCTCGAACTTCCGCGCCATTCTCCAGGCGATCCAAGAGGGAGGGCTGAACGCTAGCGTGGCCCTCGTCTGCTCCGATGTGCCCGACGCGGGCATTTTGCAGCTGGCGCGCGCTGCCGGTCTGGAGACGCGAACCATAGAGGAGCAAAGGTTTAAGACGCGACTCTCCACGGAATGTGAAGAGAAGCTGGTCGCCCAATTGCGCGACGCCAAAGTCGATCTCGTCGTCCTTGCCGGCTACATGCGCATGCTCAAGGATCCGATGCTCACCGCCTTTCCCCGGCGCATTATCAACATCCATCCTTCCCTTCTGCCTCAGTTCCCGGGCCTGGAGGCTTGGCGCCAGGCGCTCGCGGCCGGCGAATCGATTACCGGCTGCAGCGTGCACTTTGTTGATGAAGGGATGGACAGTGGCGAGATCATCGCGCAGGCCCCTGTCCCTGTGCTCCCCGATGATACTCCGGAACGCCTGCACGCACGCATCCAGCAGGCGGAGCACCGGCTCTACCCGGAAGTCATCGGCAAGTTCACGCGCGGCGAATTGCCATGAGCCGGTTCCGCATCTTTGATCTGAACCCCGCGCAACTACAAGCGGTCCAGCATGAGGAAGGTCCGCTGCTGATTCTTGCGGGCGCCGGGACGGGGAAAACGCGGACCATCACGGCGCGAATCGCCTGGTTGATCGCTCAAGGCGAGGATCCTTCGAAAATACGCGCCGTGACCTTCACCAATAAGGCGGCGCGTGAAATGAAGGAGAGAATTGCGGAGATGGTCGAGCCCGAACAAGCCAAGCTTGTGACCGCCTCGACTTTCCATGCGCTCTGCTTGAGAATCCTTCGCACCGACGCACAGCGCCTCGGTTACAAAGCGAATTTCAGCATCTTCGACGAAAGCGACCAACTGGGTCTGATCAAGAAGATCATCACTCGCGTTTGCGCTCGCGATGAGAAGCTTGACGTGCAGTTGGCAAAGAACCTCATTAGCAAAGCGAAGAACAATGGTTGGCCTGCGCGCGACGACGAGGAGACTCTCATCGGTGCAGTATTTCACCGCTATGAACAGGAACTTCGCGCTCTCAACGCGATGGACTTTGACGATCTGCTCGCTCAATCGGTCCGCCTCTTGTCGGAATTCCCGGAAGTCCGCACCAAATGGCAGTTGAACACACGGCAGCTGCTGGTTGATGAATTTCAGGATACCAATCGCCTGCAACTCGAACTCGTTACCTGCCTGGCCAGCGGGAAGCCGCCGAACGTCTGTGTGGTCGGCGATGATGATCAAAGCATCTATGGATGGCGGGGCGCGGAGGTATCGAACATCCTCGAGTTTGAAAATCACTTTCCGAATCCTCGGATCATTCGCCTCGAACAGAATTATCGCAGCACGAACTCGATTCTAAGCGCGGCCAACCGGCTCATCGCGCACAATCCTCGCCGGCACCCAAAGAAGCTCTGGTGTCCTCGTCAGGATGGCGAGTCGGTTCGTGTCATTGCGGTGCCAGACGACCGCACCGAAGCTGAATTCGTGACGCATGAGGTAGCAGCGCTCTGCGCCGGTGGCGGTGCCTCCTACAAGCAAGTGGCCGTCATTTATCGGATGAACGCGCAGTCCAGACTGCTTGAGGAAAACTTTCGCCGGCTCAGAATTCCGTATCGTCTGGTCGGGGGGAGAAGCTTTTTTGAGAGACGGGAGATCAAAGACCTTACCGCCTACATAGCCGTATTCTTAAATCCGTCCGATGATGCTTCCCTTTTGCGGATCATCAATTCTCCGGCTCGCGGGATCGGCGCGGCGACCGTTGAGCTTGCCCTCAGCTTCAGCGTGGAGAATAAACTGAGCCTGTTTCAGGCACTTCGGGACAGCCGTCATCTCGCTACCTGCACGCGGAAAACGGCTGACGCTATCCTTAAATTTGTGGACGAAATTGAAGCCGCCCGCGTCCGCATTCAAACGCCCGGAGTCGATTGCGCGCACGTCCTCTCCACCCTTTTGGAGGGATGTGGTTACCTCAGTGATTTGAAGCGCTCCTGCCGGGATTCGGAAGAATCCTTCGGCCGGGAAGAAAACGTGAAAGAGATGCTCCGAGCATTGGCGGATTACCAGAAGCGAACCGGGCAAGGGCTGCAAAGCTTCCTCGACGAGATCAGCCTCGATCGCGACCGGGAGGAAGATCCCAAGAAAGTCGCTGATGGCGCCACGTTGATCACTTTGCATGCCGCCAAAGGCCTGGAATTTGCCCACGTATTCCTCGTCGGTGTGGAAGATGGATTACTCCCGCACGAACGCTCTAAGGCGGAGGGAAACATCGACGAAGAGCGCAGATTATTCTACGTCGGTATAACCCGCGCCATGCGTTCCCTCGTTATTACATGGTGCCGCTCCCGGAAAAAGTTCGGCAATCCAACCTTCTGTCGGCCCAGCCGGTTCTTGCAAGAAATCCGCGGAGCCCAAGTCGAGGACGAAAGTTATGAAGAGCTGATCAATCGACCGATGGAACGGGAGGATGTCGCAGCCCAATTTGCCCGACTCCGGGCGCAACTAGCGAAATAGTGAGCGAGCCGCATTATTAGACAGGCGGTTGACACAACCGCCTCTACAAAACATCAATCGAAGCGCAAAGGTACGATCTCGCCTTGATACGGCCAGTTTTCATGCGACGCGGTGAGACCGGCTCTCACTAGATTCTGTCTCACGTATTCCCACTTTTGCGCGTAGCTATCTTCGCCGCGCAATAAATGGTCGAAAAATCCCTCCTGCCAATGCGGAGCCTGCTCGAGAATGCTTGCTGAGATGCTGCGCTTGAGATTGCGAACCCATTGCATGAGAGAAACATTAGGGTTGAGACGGACGAAAAGATGAATGTGATCGGGCATCAACACATACCGGTCCACACCGACTCCCAGCGATAAGCCTCTTTCGCAATAGGCCAGAAAGACTCTGTGTACTTCCGCATCGGCCAAAAGACACTTGCGCTTATACGTGTTAAGCGTCACGAAAAACAATGGCATCGCGTAACGCTGAAACACCTCAAGGCGTGGCGGTCGATTAGACACGCCGACGTTTAACCTGTCGAGAGTGAGCGTAGTTGACACAAGCGCCCGGACAAAGGCATCTCTTCCGCGATGAAGTTTGGAATTCTGGGAGCGATGCCACAGGAAGTCGCCTTGATGGCGCGTTCGATCAGTGTGCGTGACAGTGTCGAATTGGGGATGCGGACGTTTTTCGAGGGCACTTGGGAAGGTCAGGAGGTCGTGCTGGTGCTCTCCCGCGTGGGGAAAGTTTCCGCGGCAATTAGCACTCTGCTGCTGCTCGAACGTTTTGGCGCAACCCATATCGTCTTCACGGGATTGGCGGGCGCAATCGATCCCGGCTTGCGAATCGGCGATGTGGTCATCGCCGAGCGCCTCGTGCAACACGACATGGACGCCAGCCCACTGCCGGCCTTCAAACGGTTTGAGATTCCTCTGCTTGGAAAAATCTACTTTGAGACTGGTCTCTCGCAGGAAGCAGCCGACGCGGCCATTCACTATACCCAGGGCGACTTCTTACATGAAGTGACGCCCGAGCAGCGATCGGCTTTCGGTATGGACCGGCCAAGAGTCTTCAGCGGTTTGGTGGCGAGCGGCGATCAGTTCCTCACAGATCCGATCAAGACCGCGGAGCTTCGCGACGCATTACCCGGGTTGCTCTGCGCCGAGATGGAAGGGGCCGCCGTCGCGCAGGTCTGCCACGAAATGGGCGGGATACCTACGGCCATCATTCGCGTGATTTCCGACCAGGCAGATCATTCGGCGCCAGTTGATTTCCTCCGGTTCATTGACGAGGTGGCTGAATATCTTACTGGCGGCATCGTCCGATCGCTATTGACCTCGTTCACGACACGGCTGCCGTTCGCGCAAGCATAGCAATCACTGGACAGCGCGGCTCACGTCATCGAAACTCCTCCCATGAGCGCAGGACAAGGATCTACCGGAAACGTGATTGCAGCACTGGCCAGCTTCTTTATCCCAGGCCTTGGGCAATTGATCCAGGGCCGCTTCTTGCGCGCGTTGGTTTTCTTTGTGGCGGCCGCACTTCTCTGGCTTATCTGGATGGGATGGATCATGCATCTTTGGTCGATCATCGACGCTGCATTGTGGAAGCCTTAGTGCGGCCTTAGGCTCCACATCGATGGCGCTCCAGGGCTTGTGACTGGCTTAGGCCCTCTGATATTTCTCGCAGAATCCTCCAAGTTCTGTTTTCTAGCAGCCAGACAGGAGGATAATTGCTGTGACGCTTCTTGGAATCGACATTGGTGGGACTGGAATCAAAGGCGCTCCGGTTGACGTGGAAACAGGCCAACTCGTCGGCGAGCGTTTCCGAATTGATACTCCCCGCCCGGCTCTGCCCAACGCCGTCGCCGATGTGGTCGAACGAATTGCCGAACATTTCAATTATCGTGGGCCGGCTGGCGTCACTTTTCCGGCGGTTGTCAAACACGGCGTCACCTATACGGCGGCAAACGTCGACCGGTCATGGATCGGAACGAATGCGGGGGAGCTCTTTTCCCAGCACGTCGGAGGACCTGTTACGGTGGTGAACGATGCAGACGCCGCCGGAGTCGCGGAAATTCGTTTCGGCGCCGGCAAGGATCGCAAAGGCGTCATCATCTTGCTGACCTTGGGAACTGGAATCGGTTCCGCGGTTTTCCTCGATGGGAAGCTCCTGCCAAACAGCGAATTCGGCCATCTGATGATCCGCGGGAAGGAAGCCGAGAAACGCGCCTCGGAAAGGGTTCGTGAGCTGCGGCAGCTCTCCTGGAAAGAATGGGCGGAAAGGCTGAGCGAATTTCTCAACGAGCTGGAAAAACTCTTCTCACCCGATCTCTTCATCATGGGCGGTGGGATCAGCAAGAAGGCGGAAAAGTTCTTCCCATATCTCAAGACCAAGACCGAGGTGATCGTTGTGCCCGCGCAGATGCGAAACGAGGCAGGAATAATCGGCGCCGCTTACCTGGCTCACATTTCGAGCCAGCAGCCGTAACTTCCGGCAGCTTTCCGAAGGGTTCATCGCGCCATCAGAGGCACCAATTGCCTTTACGCTGCGAGGCACTTCTCCATATTCCGCATATGAGCGAACCTCCAACGGGAACGGTCAGCTTTCTTTTCACAGATATTGTCGGAAGCACCCGGCTATGGGAAAAATTTCCGGGCCAGATGGGTGGGGCGCTCGCCCGTCACGATTCGTTGATACGTTCTGCCGTGGAAGAGCACGCCGGCTTCGTCTTCAAGACGGTTGGAGACGCGGTCTGCGCAGCCTTCCAATCGCCACGCGATTCGCTCGAGGCCGCCATCGATTCCCAACGTGCCCTCAGCTCCGAGGATTGGAAGGAAATCGGCGACCTTAAGGTGCGCATGGGCATTCATGCCGGAGCTGCCGAGTTTCGAGACGGTGACTACTTTGGCAGCACGCTGAGTCGCGTATCGCGCATCGAGGGCGCCGCACATGGTGGCCAAATCCTGCTCTCTCGCATCGCGGTCGAGCTGCTCGAAGATGAATCCCTTGGAGCGGTTTCCTTCAAGTCGCTCGGTAACTATCGCTTGCGGAACCTCGACCGGCCGGAGCACCTCTACCAAGCGGTCGTCCCCGGGTCTCGCGGATTCTTTCCTGCCGCCACGCAGCATGGAGGCACTGCCGAACAACCTGCCAGTGCAAACAACCAGTTTTGTGGGGCGCGAAACCGAATTGAGAGAAGTGAAAGAACTCCTCGCCGAGGCTCGTCTGTTAACCCTGATGGGAATGGGCGGGACAGGCAAGACGCGCCTGGCCATCGAAGCAGGCGCCGAACTCATCCAAGAGTTTCGCGATGGGGTCTGGCTGGTCGAACTCGCGTTGTTATCCGAGGCCGACCGCGTTCTGGAGGCCGTTGCTGCGGCCGTAGGTGCGCGGGAAGAGCCCGATCGTCCGTTGCGCTCCACTCTGATCAATTTCCTTCGCAGCAAAACTATTTTGCTCCTGCTGGACAACTGCGAGCATCTTCTTTCGGCCGCCTCGTCATTGGCGGCGGAACTACTGCGCTCCTGTCCGCGCCTAAAAATTCTCGCCACGAGCCGACACGCCTTAGGTATCGGAGGAGAGGCCATCTTCCGCGTGCCACCCCTTCAGGTCCTCGAGGTGGAAGCTGATGATTTTCCCGGCGACGATTTTCCCGAACGTCTTTTCCAATACGAGGCCGTCAAGCTGTTCGTGGCCCGCGCCAAGGCCGTCCGGCCGGAGTTTAACATCACCAAGGCCAATGCTCGTGCGGTTGCGGAGATCTGCCGCCGACTCGATGGCATCCCGCTCGCGATCGAGCTTGCCGCCGCACGCGTCAAATTGCTCAGCGTCGAGCAGATCGCGGCACGGCTCGACGATCGTTTCCGTCTGCTGCGCGGTGGCCGGCGAGATGGTCTTCCCCACCAACAAACACTCGAGGCTTTGATCGACTGGAGCTACGATCTACTCTCCGAAAAGGAACGGATCGCCTTCCGCCGAATGGGAGTCTTCGCCGGCGGACGCACGCTTGAAGCTCTCGAAACGGTTTGTTCAGGAGATGGAATCGAAGAACTTCGAGATGCTCGACCTCCTCGAACAACTCGTCGACAAATCTCTCATCACCGTCGAAGCCGACGAGGCGGGTAACCCGCGCTATACCATGATCGAAACGGTCTGGCACTACTCGCGGGAAAAGCTCGACAAATCCAGTGAAGCCGCGGCGGTTCGTGACCGCCACTTGGACTACTTTCTTCGCTTTGCTGAAGAGGCCGCGCCTCACCTGGAGGGCCCGGAGCAAAGGGATTGGCTCGACCGCTGCGAGAGCGATCTCTTTAACTTTCGCTTTGCCGCAGAATGGACCATCAAATCCCGCAAAACAGAGGCGGGTCTGCGTCTGCTGACCGCATTGTATCGCCTCATCGAAATACGTGGCAATCTCGCCGAGGGCCGCGACATCGGCATGAGCCTCCTGGCGCTGCCGGACTCCGACGTCGCACCCAAGCACAAGGCAGCCAGCCGCATCGCGTTGGGCCGAATCGCCTGGGCGGCCGATCGCTATAGCGACTCGCGTCGCTTCTACGCGGAGGCACAACAGATTTACGATGCTATGGGCGATGAAGCTGGCTCGGCTCTGGCAGACATGCTGACCGGTTTTCTCGATCGCGGCGACGGCAATTTGCAGGAAGCGGAACGGCGTTTCCAGCGGGCCGTGGACGTTGGTCGCGCGGTTGGCCAGACCTACCTGAAGGCCGGCGGGCTGAGCGGCCTTGGCAGTACCGCTCTGGACCGCGGCGACCTTGTCCGTGCACGCGAGCTCAAGGAGAAAAGCCTTGAACTTTACGAACGCCTCGGAGATCGATGGGTTATTGGCCTTATTCTCTGGGGCATCACCACGGTGGCCATCGCCCAGAAAGACTATTCGCGTGCACGCAGTGCGCTCGATGAGTGGACGCGAATCACCCGGGAGCTCGGTAACCGCTGGATCCTTCCTTATATCTTGGAGTGCGAGGCGAACCTTGCTCTGGCCCTCGACCAACCCAAACAGGCCGCACGCCTTTTCGGTGCGACCGAAGCCCTCCATGAAAACCTTGGCAGCCAGTTGTTCGCCGCTGAAATCGTTCGCCAGGAAACATCCTTGGCTACGCTTAAGGAGAGGCTGCCTGATTCTGATTTTCGCGAGGCTTGGGAAGCTGGTCGAGCCGCGTCTCCCTGGGACCTGATTGACAATTCCTAAGAGATGCCAAAGTTCAACTTCGGCACTATGAGAAGTTGTATGGCCGACGTAGACGCGTTGCAGAGGCACTTGGCACAAGCGCCCAGCTAATCCACAGGCGGCTTGGCACAAGCGCCTCTACAATCCTCAAATTAATCGCGGCGAGCCTTACTCGACAAACTCAATCCGATTTGGGGGAGAGAGGCTCTTAATTCTTGCCAGCGAAAAGACCTCATGTCCGGCGGCGCGAGCCTTTTCGCCACCGCCCTGGAATGCCTTTTCGATGACGATGCCTATACCAACGAAGACCGCGGCAGCTTGGCTGATGATGGAAGTTAAGGCGGAGAGAGCTTCGCCGCGTGCGAGAAAGTCATCGATTATCAGGAGTCGGTCACTCGAGCCGATGAATTGCTTCGCGACGATCACATCGCTTTGCACCTGCTTAGTGTAAGAATATGCCGGCGCCGAATAGTGATCATCGCCAACCGTCGAGGGTCTTGCCTTGCGCGCGAAGACGACCGGCACCTGCAACTCAATTCCCGTAGTCACCGCGGCCGCAATACCGGAGGATTCGATCGTGACGATTTTTGTCGCGCGATGACTTCTAAAGTGTTCAGCAAAGGTCCTGCCGATCTGAACCAACAACTTGGTGTCTAATTGGTGATTCAAAAAGGCATTCACGTTGAGAACGTCTCCAGGCAAAACATACCCCAGCTCGAGAATCCTCTCCCGCAGCATCTGCATGCCACGATTGAACTAAGTCGGTCGCCAAAGAACAAGCTCTAGGAGGTATTTCGAAGCGTCGGTTTTTGGTTGCAGCGGCGGCGTCCCGACCTCCGACAACCGAACCAGTCTTAAATATCTCGGCGAAATCGACGAATTGTAGGGGCGCTTGTGTCAAGCGCCCAGCGAAGCCCACAGGCACTTGACACAAGCGTCTCTACAAATCTTTCGAGTTAACGTTGTGGAACCGCTTATAAGAGTTGCTTTAAGTTAGCTACCTCGCGCGTGACCTAATCTCAAATGCTTTTCCGCCGATGCGACTTACTTAGCACTCAGTGAATTGTATAGCCGCCATCCACGATCAGATTGGCGCCTGTGATCATATCGGCGGCATCGCTGGCGAGGAAAAGGGTGGCCGCGGCCACCTCTTCCGGCAAGGCAAAGCGGCGGAGAGGAATTTCCTGTTTCATCACTTCCCCCGGCTCTCCAGCCCATGCCACCCGACCCATCTCCGTGAGCACGACGGTTGGAGAGACCGCGTTGACCTGCACGCCGCGAGGTCCCCACTCCAGCGCCATCACTTGGGTAAGACCGAGAAGGCCATACTTGCTGGTGCAGTAGGCGAGATGATTAGCCAGGGCGACCACGGCTGCCTGCGAGGCGATGTTGACAATTTTGCCGTGGCCCTGGTCGAGGAAATAGCGCCCGACCGCCTTCGAGAGGAGGAAGACAGCCTTGAGATTCACCGCCATGGTAAGGTCCCACTTGTCTTCCGATGTTTCTTCCGCCGCCTCTCGGAAAGCAATCCCGGCATTGTTGACCAAAATGTCCACCGACCCGAAATGTGCGACGATCTCCTCGACAGTGGGCTGAATGCGAGCAAAGTCGGTCACGTCCAAAATGAAATGATGCGCCCGCTCGCCTAGGAGACTGTTGAAAAACTCACGTATGCCACGTTGCTGCCAATTTTCGGAAGATCGCAAGGAGCCAAGCGCAGGTCGTAGCCGCAGTGCTACGGACAAGCTTGGCGACACCGCGAGGGCCGAAAATTAGCGCAACCCGGAGGGCGCGAACTCTTTGGGGCACCTTGGAAGGGTGAGGGGCCCCTTCCCCTCACGGGCGTCGCTCCTCAGTTACAGCCCCTTGAGGGGATGCTCCTTCGTCGCTTCACCGATATCTACCCCAAAGAGCTCGCGCGTGACAGGCGTGAGTTCTTCAACAGTCTCCTAGGGCGTGCGCGGTCTCGCGGACTGATTCGCTGCGGCCGAGGAGTGCCAGCGCGCTCCCTTTGCAGCAAAGAGCTCGGCAATTGCCTTGCCAATACCGGAACCGCCACCAGTGATGATAGCGACCTTATCATTCAACATGAAATCCAATCGGCGGCTGGAGGAACTTTCCGTGTCAGTCATAATCTGGAGCTTAGCTTAGGACCATCGGGAACTCGGGAATGCATGCGGAGAACCTTTCTCTCAGCAGCGAGTCGCAATCAACCTGAAGAGAAGAGCCGGCCTTCCTGAGCAGTGCGCTAAGGCTCCAGGGTTACCTTGACCGACGTCAAGCCACTCACTACCATATCGATGCCTTTCTGGTAGTCGGTAAGCGGCAGGCGATGGGTCACGATTTCATCCATAGGGAGAAGTCCCTGCTCGATCATGCGAATGGCCACAGGATAGCAGTAGGGTCCCAGATGCGACCCGTGGACGTTGAGCTCCTTGCTATCGCCGATGATCGTCCAGTCCGCGGTTACCTTCTCGCGCATGACGCTGAACTCAACGAACGTGCCGAGCTTGCGAATCATGTTCAAGCCTTGCTCGACAGCTGCCGGATGGCCGGTCGCCTCGATGTAAACGTCGCACCCGTATCCGTCCGTCAAGTCGCGGACTTTCTCGACGGCATCTTCGGTTCGCGGATTGACGCCGACGTCGGCGCCACATCGCTTGGCCACTTCGATGCGATCATCGCTCAGGTCAAGGGCGATAATGGAAGCGGCGCCCTTCATCTTCGCCGCCGCAACCATCCCGAGGCCCAACGGCCCGCATCCCGCGATGACAACGGTGTCTTGATATTGGATCTCCCCCCGCTCGACGGCGTGGATGGAACAGGCGAGCGGTTCAATAAAGACGGCGTGATGGAGCGGGATCGATTTCGGGACCTTGATAATTCAAAGCGCCGGAGGGAAAGAGCATGTATTCCGCCCATGATCCGAAGGTCCGTTGGCGAAATCCATAGATGTCGTGGACCGCGCACATCCAATATTGTCCGCGCTTGCAGTATCGGCATTGGTTGCATGGGACAATTTGCTCACTGATCGCGTGGTCGCCGATTTGAAGCTTGTAAAGCTCGCCGGCTCCTTCGCCCAGAGCGACAACCTCGCCGACGAACTCATGGCCGGGCGTCACCGGCGGCTGGCAATATCCCGTCCTGTGCTCGTCGCCCCAAAACATCGGGGCTCCAGTGTAGCACTTGATATCACTCGCGCAGATGCCTGCGCTCTTGACCTTGATGACAACTTCACCCGGACCGGGTTTCGGGACAGGCAATTCTTGAAGACGGTAATCCGACGGGCCGTGCGCGACGACCGCAGGCATCGACTTTGGTAATTGTGTTTCGATGGCGCTCATATTCCTTGGTATTCAATTATGATTTCGAGGGAACTGTCGGTCCCGGTCTCCCCCCACGGGCAGAATTGCGCCGGTGCGCCTTGCTGGCATGTGAACTTGCCGTGATAGAAAGCAACTTCATCAAGGACACGGGCGATTCTGAAGAGATTGTGACCCAGCCGCGTTCGACCTTTGGGGATTAAGAGCAGATATGGCAAGAAGGTATGACGGTCAAGTGGCAACGCAGTTGTTTTCGACCCAGCCAAGCCCTTAACAGGTCACGATGCGAAGCTGAAGTTCAATCAGGTCATTGACGAGGTGCCCTCCCAAATTCTGGAAGTACTTTCCGGAGCCGTAAAGCACGTTCCAAAAGGTTCGATCAATCGCCAACGAAGCTTGTGCGGCAGTCTTGCCTTCGGGGGTCATTCCTGCCGTTGCGAGAAATTCCACCGGTAGCGTGACATTCTTGAGTGTCAGCTCTCCATGCACTTTTAGGTTCGGTGCACCAGGGCTAGCTTGCGGCACTAACTCGGTCGAAGTGATGACGAACCTAGCTCTCGGGATAAACTTCGACGTCGAAAAAATCATCACTTTGAAGGTGGGCAATGAGGACGTCGTGGAGTTGATCGCCCGAGAGGTCGTGGCAAACGATCGTGCGCATGTCCAACGTGAACTCACCGCTTCGGAGCTCGCCTTGACTAAAATGGAGCTTTCCAGATTTGATGGCGATCTCGCCGTGATGCTTGTTGAGGAGATTGCGTCCGACCCACTCCACCCGGCTTTCCGTTAGGTCAATTTCGCGCCAGCCCTCGGGCGGCACAGGATTGTCCTGTTTGGTCGCGCCCTCACTCTTCACTTCCAAGCCGGCTGATCTCCAGCCGTCGAGGCCCGCGCGCATTTCCAGGACCTCACCGTAGCCGGCGCGGACAAGCTTTTCTGCCGCCATCCGCGCCTCGCAGCTATCAGAGGCCGCGCCATAGACACAGACGGCAATATCCTTCCTCGGTGCAACATCAATCATGCGCTCTGAGAAGCTCACTTCATAGACGCAATTGTTCTTTGCCCCCGGGAGATGCGCAGCCAGATAATCTTCCTCGAGTCGCACATCGATGAGCACGGGCGCCGTGGAAGTATCCATTCTTCGGGCTAGCTCGGGCGGAGAAATCTGTGAAAGCATGCGCAAAAAATAGGCATGGCTACCGTGAGCGTAAAGCGCAGTGAGCGCCGGCCGACTTCACCAGTAAAATAAATCCTTGCCGGCGGCTGGTTTATTATCTACGCCTTGGGGCGTACTGTCAGCCGTATGAGTGACGCGAATGTTTCCGCAAATTTCTCACCCGAAGATTGGGCGCTGGTGAGGTCAGCGCCGTTGATGGCCGGGTTACTGGTAACTCTTTCAGATCTTCGCACGGGTCCGATTGGCATTGTGAAGGAGGGCTTCGCGCCCTCGCAAGCCATCATCGAAGCTGGTGAGGGAGCTGCCAATCCGATCGTCGCCTCCATCGTGGCAAGCATCAAAGAGTCGGCCAAGAAGGGCGAGCGTCTTAAACCGCCCTTTGAAGTGAGCGGCAAGACGCCCGAGCAACTGAAAGCGGACGTGGCCGCTACGCTCAAAAGAATCCCCACAGTTCTTGAGGGTAAAGTCCCTGCAGAACAAGCCGCCGAATTCAAGCGCTGGCTCGTCACGATTGCCGACAAAGTCGCCAATGCGGGCAAGGAGGGCGGATTTCTTGGCTTTGGAGGCGAAAGGGTCAGCGCGGCGGAGTCAACCGCCATCCAGGAACTCGCTTCCACTCTGGGTGTCCAGGCTTAGGTCGCAACTTCTCACAGGAAACGGGCTGATCTGCCTGTTTGGGAAAACGGAGGCTTACGGGTGATCGAGCCGTCGGGCTGACCTAAGCGGTTGTCTTTTGTTCGAGTGCCACTACCTTCTCGCGATGATCGGCGGAAGGTGTTCCAAGAGCAGGTCGCTCGAAGGGGCGACTTCTGAAAGCGTGGTTGCGAGCTAATTCTGATGAGCGAGTTCGAATATCCGAGATCTTATGACGTGATCGTGATCGGCGCAGGCCATGCCGGGATTGAAGCAGCTATGGCAGCATCCCGCCTCGGTTGTGAGACGCTGATGCTTACCCAGAACGCCGACACTATCGGGCAAATGTCGTGCAATCCGGCAGTGGGCGGACTCGCCAAAGGCCACATGGTCCGTGAGATCGATGCACTCGGCGGTGCCATGGGAATCAATACTGACGCCACCGGCATCCAATTTCGAATGCTGAATGCTCGCAAAGGGCCGAGCGTGCGAGCGCCCCGCGCGCAGTGCGACAAGAAGGCATACCAGTTTCGCATGAAGGCAACGCTCGAGAAGCAGCCGCATCTCCATCTGAAACAAGGAAATGTCACTCGCCTGCTCGTGAAGGACGACCGAGCCGTCGGCGTGGAAACAAACCTTGGAGTTCGTTTCCGCGCGCGCTCGATCGTCGTTACCACCGGAACATTCATGCGCGGCTTGCTTCACGTTGGCCTTCGCAATCAAACCGGAGGTCGAATGGGAGATACCGTTTCCACTTTGAGCGACAGCCTCCGTCAACTCGGCTTCGAGATCGGCCGCTTCAAAACCGGAACCCCTTGCCGACTCCTGGGCAAGAGCATCGATTATTCCCAATGCGAACGGCAGGATGGAGACGATCCGCCGCCGTTGTTCAGTTTTCTTCCGGACAGCCTTGTCGCCGGAGAGGACGATATTTTCACGCTGAATTCCTGGAAGGGCACCGCGTTCGAAACACGCCAGATTCCTTGCTGGATTACCCACACGAACTCAGAGACTCACGAACTCATTCGCGCCAATCTCGACAAATCCCCCCTCTTCGCTGGTGTGATCGAAGGCATCGGCCCGCGCTACTGTCCGAGTATCGAGGATAAGGTGGTAAAATTCGCCGAAAAGTCTTCCCACCAGCTTTTCCTGGAGCCAGAGGGTCGCCACACCGAGGAGGTTTACGTTAATGGTGTTTCCACCAGTCTTCCGTTTGAGGTTCAGTATCGATTCATTCGCACCGTGCGGGGACTGGAGAACGCCGAAATCCTGCGACCCGGCTACGCCGTCGAGTACGATTTCTGCCCACCAACTCAACTCCACACGACATTGGAGACAAAGCGGATCGGTGGCCTCTATCTCGCCGGTCAAATCAATGGGACCTCAGGCTATGAGGAAGCTGCTGCCCAAGGACTCGTCGCCGGGGCGAATGCCGGATTGAAGGCGCTCGGCCGTCCTGCATTCACCTTGGCTCGTCATGAAGCCTACATTGGAGTGCTGATCGACGACCTGGTTACCCGCGGCACCCCGGAGCCGTATCGCATGTTCACCAGCCGGGCCGAATATCGCTTGCTTCTGCGGCAGGACAACGCTGACTTGCGCCTGACCGGACGCGGAATCGACGCTGGCCTGGTTTGCTCACATCGGCAGGCCCGATACGAAGAGAAGGTCACCCAGCTCACCCAACTTGCTGCGCTCGCAAGGGAGTTGCGCTTCGACGGCATCTCTCTGGAAAGCTGGCTCAAGCGCCCGGAAAATATTGCCAGAAATTTGCCGACAGCAATCTATGGCAGATTCTCAGCTGAAATCTGGGAGATCACCGAAACCGATCTGAAATACGCCGGCTACATCCGCCGCGAAGAGGAACGTATCGCTCGGACCGCCCGCCAGGAAAGCCGGCCAATTCCGGAATGGGTCGACTACTCGCGGATCAGCGGCCTGCGCGTCGAGGCCACCCAAAAACTCTCCAAGACGCGGCCCGAAACACTCGGACAAGCCGCGCGCATCAGCGGCGTGACCCCCGCAGACATGGCGCTCCTTGCCGTCTGGCTTGCCCGCGGCGAACCCAAAACGGTGGGTTAACGGTTTTCGGGATGGAGTTGCTTCTGTAGCGGCGGCGTCCCCGCCGCCGGGGGAAGAACCCTCGGCGATGAGGACATCGCCGCTACACCAAGCGGTCGCAAACTCCGAAGGTCACGCTGTGAGCCGGCCATCCTCGATGCGGAGCAAGCGATCGCCTCGGCTTGCCAGATGCTGGTCGTGAGTCACGACAATCAGCGTGCGCTGATCATGGCGGGCGACCTCCAGCAGCAGCTCGATGATCGACTCGCCCGTGTGAGAATCGAGATTCCCCGTCGGTTCGTCCGCGTAGATAATTGAAGGGTCATTGATCAAAGATCGGGCGATGGCCACACGCTGCTGTTCGCCTCCACTCAGCTCGGAAGGAAGGTGATGCAGGCGATCCTTGAGCCCGACGCGTTCGAGAAGATTCGCGGCCTCGGCGTGCCTTGGTTTGCCGCCCATCATCGAAGGCAAGGCCACATTTTCGAGAGCGGTGAGCTCGGGCAAAAGGAAGTAGGCTTGGAAGACAAAGCCCATCCGGCGATTGCGCAGGCCGGCAAGTCGATCCGAGCTCATGGCATAGATGTCGGCGCCTTCGAAGCTGACGCGTCCGAATCTGGGGCGTTCCAGACCCGCCAACGTGTAGAGGAGAGTCGTTTTTCCGGCGCCTGAGGCGCCGCACAGGAAAACAACCTCTCCGGAACGCACTTCGAGGGAGATCCGCTTGAGAACGTCAATGCGCGCTCTGCCGATCTGGAAAGATTGTTCCAGATCGACGGCAGAAAGATGCGGTTGGCCTGTTTCGTCAGACATCACGCCAGATCTGATAGGGAGTTTTCACGCACTTGCCACGTCAACTTGACAACCCGCCACTTTTTTGGAAAACATCGGAGCCAGGGAAGCATGGCCACACGAGGCGTCTTGGCATGAAACCAATTCTGTCAGGGCAACAAGGGATTCTCGCTTGCCTGGCGCTATGCCTGGCAAGCCTGCCGGCGGAGATTTTGCGCGCTCAGGACAACCTGAGATTCAACATCGCGCTGCTGCAGCTTCCCCAATTGGTCAAACCTCAGATCAGCGTCGACCAGGCCCTCGAGGAAGCACGGCTGGTTCGGGAAGATCGCCGGCGAAGAATGAGCTTCTTCGAGGCCATCGTCGCCAATGACCAGCCGGCTTTATCCCAAATGCTCGAGGAGGGCATCGATTCAAACGCCGAGCTTCCCCTGCCCGTTCCGATCGAATTTCAAAAGCGATTTTCGGATGGGGTAGTGCGCTACTACGTCTCCAGCGAGGAGGGCTTCACAGGTCTGATGCTCGCCGCCGCACTTCGCAATCACGCCGTAGTGAAACTTCTGCTGCAGGCGGGCGCCGATCCGTGGAAGCTCACCAAAAGGCACAAAACCTATGCGCTTTGGTTGGCGGCGAAACAGAACGATATCGAAATCATGCGCAGCCTTATGGGAATCGGGCCCACGCATGAGTCTCAGGTTTTCCGCATCACCATAGACCTCTTAACCCAAACAGCGTTACTCTGGCGAAACGGAAAAATCGTTCTGTCGACACCGATCTCCTCTGGCAGAAGCACTCATCCAACGCCACGGGGGCGCTTTCTCGTCACCAATAAATACCGGCATTGGAAGTCAACTTTGTACCCCGCCAAAATGCCCTTCTTTTTGCGATTATCTTGCGGAGACTTCGGCCTCCACATGGGTGCGCTGCCCGGATATCCGGCCTCGCATGGATGCATTCGCCTTCCGCAAAGGTCAGCCAGGCGCCTCTACGCTTCGGTGCCGATTGGCACTCTCGTCGAGATCCGGTAGATAGCCTTCGTCTACAGCAGTCAAAGAGTGATACCCCGTCCGCTACAGTCGTTCGAAAAAGACTTATGGAGGCGTCACCCGACGACGTGCTGAGTATGGCGTGTCTCCTCGGCAGTCATCGCGTAGATGGCATCTTCGCCAATATTTGTCGCCTGGTCACCGATTCGCTCGAGGAACCTCGCGATAAAGATTAAATCCATGTAGGTGGGTATGCAATCCACGTGATGGGACATCAAATCCGTGAGCTTCTCCGCAAAATCTCGGTTCATCTGATCGAGCTGCCGATCACGCTCCTTGAGGCCGCGAGCCAGCTCCAGGTCCTGACTAGCAAACGCGCGGACGGAGTCTTTCACCATCGTCTCCGCATACTGATAGATTGGCTCGAGATCGTGGAGCTGCTCCGCCGGAGGACGCATGATCAGTTTTCGACTCCGCCGGGCAATTCCCACTGCTTGATCGGCAATTCGCTCCAGGTTTACACTCAGCTTCATCGTTGAGATCACGTTCCGCATATCGGAGGCGAGCGGGTGAAAGCGCAGCATTATGTTGACGCCTTCGCGATCGATCTGCACTTCCAGGGTGTCGACCTCTTCGTCGTCCGCGATCACCGTATTGCACCAGTCCTCGTCGCGCTCGAAGAGCCCTCTGCGGGCGTTCTCCAAATTGCGTTCGGTGAGGCTGGCCATCATTAAGGCGTCATCACGCAGAGAGCGTAACGCTCCTTCAAAGGTGCTGAGGATATGCGTATTCGACATGGCGGCGGTTTCACTGGTCATAGCTAGGCGCAGACTTAGCCAAACCGACCGGTAATATAGTCCTCCGTCTGCTTTTCGCTGGGATTGGTAAAGATTTTTTGGGTGTCGTCATACTCGATAAGCTTGCCAAGATAGAAGAACGCAGTCCGATCCGAGCAGCGTGTGGCCTGCTGCATATTGTGCGTGACAATGACGATCGTAAATTGCGTCTTCAAATCATGGATCAGATCCTCGACCTTGGCCGTCGCGATTGGATCGAGCGCTGAACACGGTTCATCCATGAGCAAGATTTCCGGCCGGTTGGCGATAGCACGCGCAATGCAGAGACGCTGCATTTGGCCCCCGGAGAGGCTGAGAGCGCTGTCGTGCAAACGGTCCTTGACCTCATCCCAAAGAGCCGCGCCTCTCAGGCTGCGCTCGACGGTTTCATCAAGCACACTCTTGGAACTTACGCCCGCGATGCGCAGCGAATAGACGACGTTTTCGTAGATCGATTTCGGGAACGGATTCGATTTTTGGAAGACCATTCCGATACTGCGGCGCAACGCAATTACCTCCATTTTCTTGTCATAGATGCTTCTGCCGTTGAGGAGGATATTGCCTTCGTGACGAACTCCATCAATGAGCTCATTCATTCGGTTAAAATTGCGTAGAAGCGTCGACTTACCGCACCCCGAGGGACCAATGAAGGCGGTCACCTGCCGCTGGGGAATATCCATGTTGATATCATAGAGCGCCTGCTTCTTGCCGTAGAAGAAGTTGAAATCGCACACCTGCAGGAAGTCGGGCCGGGAGTGTCCGGGGTCGATTGTCCCGCTTCTTCCCTGCGCTGGGGCGGCTTGCGGCGGGTGAGAATCCATAGCTTTAATCATCGCGTCACTTCCTGCGGAACACGACCTGCGCGGTGATATTCGCGATCGTGACAAGAATCACCAACACCAACGATGCTGTCCAGGCCATCTTGATCTGGTGTTCGAAAGGCAGCGTCGAGAAATTGAAGATCAGCACAGAGAGGGAAGCGGTCGGCTCCGACAATGACTGAATCCAGAATTGACTGAAGAGCGCCGTAAAGATGAGGGGCGCGGTCTCACCGGCCGCGCGCGCCACCGCCAGCATGATGCCCGTCATGATGGCAGGCATGGCGTCGGGAAGCACAACTCGCCAAATTGTCTGGAAATTTGTCGCTCCGAGACCGTAGGAAGCTTCCCGATACGCCTTCGGCACGCTTAGCAGAGCCTGCTCAGCGGTAAGGAGGATCGTCGGCAAAATGAGAATGGCCAGCGCGAAACCACCCGCCCAGGCCGAAAAGCCGCCGGTAGTCAGCACGATGACGGCATAGGCGAACACACCACAGATAATCGAGGGGATGCCCGTTAATAGCTTGGCGACAAACCTAACCGCATTCGACAGAGGAGAGAAGGGACTATACTCGTTGATGTAAACGGCGGAGAGGAGGCCAAAAGGCGTCGCCAGCACCAGGGCAATGCCCACCATCAGGAATGTTCCTACGACCGCGTTGCCGAAGCCGCCTCCGGTCATCCCTGCCGCTGGCGGGAGCTCCGTAAAGACACTCCAGCTCAATAAGGGCAACCCGTTCTTGAGGACCAGGAAAACAATCGAAAATAAGGGGACAAGCGTCAGTAGTGCGAGACCGACGCAGATCCCACTCAAAAGCTTGCTCCAGAGAGAACGGACGCCGATACGTCCCGCGCTGGCTGAAGGGAAGAAGTCGTTAGTTTCTGCGGCGACGGTGCTCATGGTGACCTTCTTCCAATACTAGCGAACTCCCGCCGTCCTCCTTTGAGTATAACGAAGGACCGCCTCTCCAGCGATGTTCACCAACAAGGTCAGGACAACGAGGAGCAACGCTGCGTACATGAGTGAACTCACCTGAAGTCCCTCTGCTTCGCCGAACTGGTTGGCGAGCAACCCGGCCAACGTTCCGGCGGGCGAGAGAAGCGACCAAGTCAGCCGCGAGCTGTTTCCGATGAGCATGGCGACGGCCATAGTCTCACCCATCGCTCGCCCCAGAGCCAGGATGGTCGCGGCGACGATTCCAGGGGCGGCGGTCGGAAGGATCACGCCGAAGATGGCTTCCCAACGGGTAGAACCCAGCGCATAAGCTCCTTCGCGCAACGTTCCCGGCACTGCAACAAGCGCGCTTCGTGATATCGCAGTGATCGTCGGCAGGATCATCAATGCGAGCACCAGGCTGGCTGTCAGCATGCTATTCCCATAGGCCGGAGGAGCGAAGATGGTGTTCAGAACCGGAAGATTCTTGAAGGCGACCACCGCCCATGCTCCAAACGCTTGCACCAGCGGAATAACCACAAAGATTCCCCAGAGCCCGTAAACCACGCTGGGAATCGCCGCCAGCATCTCCACGGTAAAGCGGACAAACTGGCGCACCGGGAGCGGGAGGAAATCTTCGCTCAGGAAAATGGCAATGGCCAGGCCCAAGGGCAGGGCGAATATCAGCGCGATCAGTGAACTGACCGTCGTGCCGATCAAGAATGGAGCGACGCCGAAAACGCTGCGATTGGGCACCCATCTGGAGTTCGTCAGGAACTCGAGGCCAAATTTCTGAACGGCTGGGAGGGCCTGCCGCCCGATCTCGAAGATGATCCAAGCGAGCGTAGCAACCGTTGCCGCCGAAGCTAGCCAGCAGAGCAGCCGGAAGAGATCCGGTCGCTTTTGAAACTCCTTGATGCCTCCCTGCTCGATGACCCGGGCGTCGGCTTGCATACGAGATCAAATACTGCTACTCGACGCCAGTCAGAGCGGCCTTGCTCTTCTCCACGACCGCGGCGGGCAACGGAATGTAACCGAGCTCGCTCGCGAACTTCTGGCCGTCGGTAAGTCCGTAGGTCACAAAACCCGTCAAGGCCTTTTGCTTGGCGGAGTCGCTATATTTCTTGTAGAGGAGCAGCCAGGTGAAGGTCGCGATAGGATAATCATCAGGGCCCGAGGGATCATCTGGCCAGACCCGGAGATTTGCGGGAAACTCGACGTGCGCCAGGGTGGCCGCGCCACTCTCGTCGGTAGGCTTCACGAACTTGCCGGCTTTGTTCTGCAGGCTAGCCATCGACAATCCATTATGCACTGCATAGCCATACTCTACATACCCGATGGTCCCCGGACTTTGTTTTATCAGTGCAGTGACGCCTTCGTTGCCCTTTCCACCCGCGCCGATTGGCCACGTCACCGACTTGTCGCTTCCGACTTCATCCGCAAAGTCAGGGCTGATGGCCGCGAGATGCTTCGTAAAAACGAATGTCGTGCCACTTCCATCGGATCGGAAAGCCACGTTGATGGCCATATCAGGCAGAGTGACGCCCGGGTTATCCTTGGCGATAGCCGGATCGTTCCATTTCATCACCTTGCCCAAAAAAATTCCGGTGTAAGCCTCCCGGGACAGATTGATCTCGGCAACTCCAGGCAGATTATAGGCAATGACAATACTGCCGGCGGTGGCGGGAATCATCATTGCTCCCTGCTTGACCTTGGCTAACTCCTCGTCGCTCATCGCGGCGTCACTCGCGCCGAAATCCACCGTGCCTTGGATGAACTGCTTAACGCCCGCGCCGGAACCGACAGATTGGTAATTCACCTGAACCTTAGGCTCGAGCTTATTGTATTCCACGGCCCAGCGCTGATACAGCGGTGCCGGAAAAGTCGCGCCAGCGCCCGAGAGCTGCTGGGCGCTCGCGGAGCTCACCAAAATCGCCGCCGTCACAACAGCGGCGACAATAAGAGACGTAAATTTCATGTGATTGGTATATCGGCGCACCAATCAATAGATTATTCGCGCCAACGCCAAAGAAAGGATTGTGACAATTTTGTCACACTTGGAACAACATCAGCTTCGGAGCGCAAAGTTCGGGCAGGCAAATTGTCGCAGGTGGTTTCCCCAGCGCCGGGGCGCACCCTCTTGAGGGTGAGGACACCGTCGCCACAATCTTTCGGAAGCCTTTTTTGAGAACCTAGCACCGGCAGCACTGCTGATTTGGATTTCGGCGTTTCCTGCGCTAGAAGACTCCGGTGGCCTTGTTTACCCTTAGTCCCGTGGAGACCAGAATTCTGGGATGCCTCTTGGAGAAGGAGCGAATTACGCCGGAAAATTATCCGCTATCGCTCAACAGCTTGATCGCAGCGTGCAATCAATCCACGAACCGCGATCCGATTACTGCCTATGATGCGAGGACCGTCGAAACCGGTTTGGACGGACTGCGACAAAAAAAGCTGGCCGTGATGATCATGAGCGCGGGATCGCGGGTCGCCAAGTTTCGTCACGAACTGCTCAATCACTTCGATCTGAGCCCGCGCGAAGTGGCTCTGCTCTGTGCTCTGCTGCTCCGCGGACCGCAAACTCTTGGAGAGCTCCGCAGCCGCACGGAGCGCATGCAGTTCTTCGATAGCCTGGAACAAGTCGAGTCGTTTCTCGCAGATCTCGCCAGAGGCGAGTCGCCCCTGGTTCGCGTCTTGCCAGCCAGACCGGGTCAGAAGGAGAGACGTTACGTGCAGCTTCTCTCGGGCGAGCCGATCGTGCCGGAAACTCCGCCCACGCAAGAGAACGATTCGCCTCCCGTTGAGGCGGGATCAGCCACGGACACTTCGAGACTGCAAGCTGTCGAACAACAGGTGGCGGAACTCAAGGCGGAGCTGCGCGACCTCCGAGAGGAGCTTCTTTCCTTTCGAAAGCAATTTGAATAGGGCAGGACCAATCCATTGAAGAGCTGGTCGCCGCTTGCACTCCTCTACCAAGGCAGAGCGTTGGTTTTGCTCGTCGGCGCTTGCCTCTTTTCCTTTGGCTGCTCGGGTCCCGAATACGGTGCCTCTGGACTGCGTGGTGTCCGCGTAGCTCTTCTGCCGCCCAATGTCCACGGTCGACTCGTCGCCCGGACGATGCGACCGCGCTACATCACGATCCATTCGACACAAGACATGGAGGCGACAGCGGCGAAATACGAGCGCTATTTGATCATCAAAGGCAAGAGAAGTCGAAACAACCCACGCTTCGGGCGGTCCGGATGGGTGGTGTGGCACTTTAGCGTTGATGACCGGGAAGCCGTCGAACACCTGCTGCCGACCGAACAGGGCGATCACGCCGACTACGGCGGCGGGGGCGATCGCCAAAGCATTGGTATCGAGATTTGCGAATTTCGAGACCGTCGCCGGCAAGCTGCAGCCATCGATCGAGCAGCACGTCTGACCGCTGAGCTAGCGAATCAATACGGGATTCCGACGCGAAACATCGTGCCGCACATGCACTGGCCGCGCTGGGACTTCAAGTATGGGAAGCCCTGCCCGCGCATTCTTCTCGAACGCGACCGTCGCGCCCGCGGCGGTTGGCGTTTGGGCGCGAAATGGCGGGCCTTCATCGCCCGCGTCCAGCGCTACCGCTGAAATCCGGCGGGCGACTGAGGTCCCCCGAAAAAGTTTCGGATTGGCCCCAGACCTTCTCGGTGCCCGAAATCTCCAGCCCTCGATTGACGGGCAGATCGACCTTCGTAGGATCGGGCTATGACCTGGAAAAGTAGGACTCGCCAACTCGGCGCCAAGGGGCCCACGGTTTTTCCTCTCGCCTTGGGTTGTATGGGTATGTCTGGCATGTATGGAAAGTCAGAGGACGACGAAAGCGTCGCAACGATTCACGCCGCGCTCGACCAAGGTGTCACGCTGTTGGACACCGGTGACTTCTACGGAATGGGCCACAATGAAATTCTCATTGGCCGCGCACTGAAGGGCCGCCGCGAAAAGGTGCTGCTTTCCGTGAAGTTCGGTGCGCTGCGCACTCCCGACGGCCGCTGGACGGGTTTCGACGGGCGGCCTGCGGCCGTCAAGAATTTCGCAGCCTATAGTCTGACGCGCCTCGGGGTCGACCACATCGACGTCTATCGTCCGGCCAGGCTGGATCCCCAAGTCCCTATCGAGGACACCATCGGCGCCATTAGTGAGTTGGTAAAGAGCGGCCACGTCCGGTCCATCGGGCTCTCCGAGGTCGG
This sequence comes from uncultured Verrucomicrobiae bacterium, assembly GCA_963706955.1. Lineage (GTDB taxonomy): Bacteria > Verrucomicrobiota > Verrucomicrobiia > Chthoniobacterales > Terrimicrobiaceae > DASTFP01. Next base: position 955,580 of record CAVPOC010000008.1, read on the forward strand.
CATGGACACGATCCGACGCGCGCACGCCGTCCACCCGATTTGCGACCTCCAGATCGAATACTCGCTAATCAGCCGCGCTCCAGAGACCGATATTTTTCCCGGTCTCGAAGAACTCGGAATAGGTGTCACTGCCTATGGGGTGCTTTCCCGTGGACTCCTCAGCGGATCAGCGCCATCGGGTCCAGGGGATTTTCGTTCGGCCCTGCCGCGCTTCCGCGGCGAAAACCTCACCCAGAACCAACGCGTTGTTGAGGAGCTCCGGAAAATCGCCTCGGAAAAGGGAATGAATCCCTCGCAGTTGGCGATCGCGTGGGTGCTCGCGAAGGGTAGCAGCATTGTCCCTGTGATCGGCGCGCGCAAGCGAACACAACTAACCGAATCGCTCGGAGCGCTGCGGTTCCAACTTTCCGAGGACGATATTGCGCGCATCGAAAAGGCGATTCCGGCAGCTGCCGTTGCAGGGACCCGTTATGACGAACGTCAGATGAAGATGCTCGATAGCGAGCGAGGAAAGGGCTCCTGAGAGCGGCCCGCGGCATACGGCCGAATGGCTCGACGACTGCGAGGGGCAATCGAAAGTCATTTGGTGATTAACTGGCTGATCCCCTTCGTCCGACCATGAGGAGAAACGCCCCGCAATTCGGAAACTTCGAGCGTCTGGCCTATGGCGCAGGCGAGTTGGGTCCGGCCATGGCGGGGAGCACGATTATCTTTTTTCAGCTCGTGTTCCTCACCGATGTGGCCGGAATGGATCCCGGGCTCGCCGGCAGCGTCCTGTTGGTGGCAAGAATTTGGGATGCCGTCAACGACCCGTTGATCGGCTGGCTTTCGGACCATACCAAGACCCCTTGGGGTCGCAGGCTGCCATGGATGGTCGTCAGTGCGCTCCCGTTCTCGGCCTTTTTCATCATGTTCTGGCTGGTGCCGGAGTTTGCAGCTCCGGAGGCGCGATGGGGCGCTTTCGGTTACTATCTTGTGGTTGCTATTCTCTTCAGCACGTTTTCAACGGCCCTCGCGCTGCCGCATGCTTCGCTGACCGCTGAGCTCAGCCGCGACTATGACGAGCGGTCGCGTTTGACCGCCTATCGGATGGGATTTTCACTGGCGGGAAGCGTCGGCGGGCTGATCGCAGCGCTGCTTGTTTTTCACCTCTTGAAGAATGAGCCAAAGTCTATGCAGTACACTGTCTTTGGCGCATCGATTGGGATTATCGGGCTTGCCTCTGTCTTGTTCTGTCTTACCGGCATTTGGAGGATCGTGATCTCGAGAGACGCTCAGCGGCTTCGCCGGGAGAGCGCAGATGAGCTTGCCGCCAAAACTTTGTCCTTTCGCGAACAGATCGACTTGGTGCTGAGCAACAAGCCATTTCTGTTGGTTTGCGGAATCTACCTCTGCTCGTGGCTCTCGATGCAATTCACGGCCACTGTTCTGCCCTTTTTCACGCAAAGCTGGCTGCAGCTTTCGACCACCACTTTCCATCTCCTGGCGCTGACGGTGCAGACGACCGCTCTCTGCCTCATGCCATTCTGGGGCTGGGTAAGCGTGAAGATCGGAAAGAAGCCAGTCTATTTTATTGGAATGAGCTTCTGGCTCGTTGCGCAAGCCGGTTTGATGTTCCTGCAACCTGGCGAAGTTCGCATCTTCTTCATCATGGCATTTATCGCAGGTTTCGGCATCTCCGTCTGCTACCTCATCCCGAACGCTATGCTTCCAGATGTCGTCGAATACGACGAGCTGAAGACGGGCCGTCGCCGTGAGGGCGTCTACTATGGCACTTGCGTGTTTATTCAGAAGCTGGCGCTGGCCATCGGCACGTTTATCGTCGGCCAACTTCTGGCCTTCTCCGGCTATGTCCCCAGCGGACCCGATCAGATTTGTTGTCGAGCAGCCGGCGAAGGCTTTGCTTACCATCCGCCTGGCGATTGGGCCGCTACCCGCTCTGGCCTTGATTATCGGTATGGTGTTAACTATTCTCTATCCGGTCACCAGGGAGTCGCACCGTCGCGTCGTTGAGGAGATTGACGCACGGAGGCGCCCGATTCGTTAACGACTTGGAACCTTGAGGTCAACGTGTTGCCGTGCACCCGGCAGCCCAAGCGCCTGAGCCAGTTTGCCACCGCATGGTTTGAGTTGGAAAAAAGATGATACGCCGCCCGGTCGCGTGAAACCGGTATGCCGTCCCACGTTCGCACGACGCGAGAATTCGCGTTCGACTGCCATCGGCGTTCCAGTTCGCCTCGAAGACCTTCTGCCAGCCGGCGCTCCACATAGAGCCGTGCCGAGCGATTGCTACCCGCAACGCTCGAGAATTCGGACTCGCTCAAAGTGTAGGGAAGCTTCCGACGCGATATGGCGCCCTTGCCCAAGCCAGTAATCGCTCGAAATCCGGAGAAAAACCCCTCTTTCTCCAACCCATAAAAGCTCCACTCTCCAAATCCATATTCGTAAAAGGCGGTCGTGCCATCAGGCAGTGCAAGCCGCGTATGCCACGCGTATTGGGAGAGGATTACAGGAACTCCGTCGCGAACTTCCGGAGGCACCACCCTCCATGCACAACCTGGAACGATCAGAAAGAGGGCGGCGCATGCAGCCGATCCCAATGATAAACCCCTCCGGAAAACCAGACCCGCTCCCACGTGTTCAACCCCTCGAAAGCCGCAGCCCTCGCGGACGTCGAGCGCCAAGACAGGATTGAACAAAGGCATCCAGGAGACGCATGGGAAGCTTCCAACGCTGAACGATCAGATAGATTTCCACGCTGCGAAACTTCTCCGGCAAATCGAATAGCGACAGGTCTCGAGCTCCGGGTGCGAGCTCCAGATAGCTTCGAGGGAGCACGGCAATACCCCCTCCTGCTCGCACACTCCCAATCACGCCTTCGAGTGTTCCCACCGCACGCATCGGCCACTTCGGCGCACCCGTCTCAAGCAAATAGTCGGTCAACCGCGCGGTAAAGGAACATCCGTTTCGCTGCACGAAGATCTTGAGCCGGACGTTGTCGGAACCTACCAGATCGTCGAGGCACCCCGCCCTTCCCCGAGCAATGACGACCAGTTCGTCTTCGAAGACTTTCTCCTCGACGAATGCAGGTTCATTAGCCCGGCGGGAGACGAACGCCACATCAAGTTCCGACTTGAGCATCTTCTCCCACAGCAAAGCGGTCCCCCCGGTCTCAACCGAGATATCGACGGAAGGATGTGTCCGAGTAAACCCCGCAATGACTTCTACAAGGCGAGATGCCGCAAAGGTCTCGATTGCGCCGATCCGAATTGAACCCGACCGAGGCTCGTCATCCTGCCGGAACTTCGCAAGAATTTCTCTGGAGAGTTCTTCAAGTCTCAGCGCGAAGGGCATCAACGCCTCCCCATCGGGAGTAAGGCGCATCCTGCGCGAATCTCGCACTAGCAGCGTCGCGCCAAGTTCTTCTTCGAGTCGCTGAATGCGCGCACTGATGTTCGACTGAACAGTATTCAAGGCAGCTGCCGCCCGCGTCATGCTTCCCTGCCTCGCGACCGTAAGGAAAACCGGTAGGTCCACCAGCAGAGAGCGGTTCATATCAATCTGTTTTTCAGATGATTGGCATCTCTACAATTCATTTTTTATGATGAAGATTTCAGGGTAGCCTCATGACGCATGTTAAAATCAAATCGACTCTTCATTCTGGTGGCGGGCCCGTACCGCTCGAACACCGGAGATGATCCCACGAGAATCGAGAAAAATCTCGAGGCGATGACGCGAGCGGCCCTCGACGTATTTCGTCTCGGTCACCTGCCCGTTCTGGGTGAATCGCTGGCTCTGCCACTGATCCGACAAGCCGGATCGCAAGAAATCGGAGATGCAGCCTTCGAGGAGATCTTCCATCCCATTTCCCGGATGCTGGCGGAACGCGTTGACGCAGTGCTGCGCGTGGGCGGCCCATCAAAAGGGGCTGACGAGATGGTCGAAATCGCACGCCGGAACGGCAAGCTCGTCTTCGAAGATCTCGCGGAGATTTCAGCGACTGGAACGGTGGCCGGGGCAATGCTAGATGACTGATCGCATACGCATTCGTGACGTCAGAGTTCTCTCCGACGATTGGTATCTTCTGAAGAAGACCACGTTTGATTTCCGGCGCTCCAACGGAAGTTGGCAAACGCTAAGCCGGGAAACCTACGATCGTGGTAACGGAGCAGTCGTTCTGCTTGTCAATTCCGCAACGCGCACCCTCATCCTCACGCGTCAATTCCGCTATCCGGCGTTCGTCAACGGCCTGAGGGATGGAATGCTCCTGGAAGCGTGTGCAGGGCTGCTCGACTCCGAAGACCCGGAAGCGACTATCCGCAGGGAAGTTGAAGAAGAGACCGGGTTTCGCATCGGTCCTCCAAGGAAGCTCTTCGAATTGTATATGAGCCCCGGTTCGGTCACGGAAAAGCTCTTCTTCTTCATTGCCGAGTATAACCACTCGGAACGCGTCTCTTCCGGCGGAGGCGATCAGAACGAGGGCGAGGACATCGAGATCGTCGAACTCGGTTTCGACCAGGCATTCTCCATGATTGACCGAGGGGAAATCTTGGACGCCAAGACCGTGATTCTCCTGCAACAGCTGGCGAAAGACGGCAGCGCAAGCGTATGCGGCACGGACAGCTAAATGCTCGCTATCAAGGTGCGACGTTATTCAAGACTGGCGTGATGCCTGAAGACTGTAGCGACCGTGTCCCCACGGTCGGGGTTTTCCCGGCGATGGGGACATCGCCGCTACAACGACCATAGTCCCCGGGCACCATGGACAGTATGCTTCCTAGCTCTCCCCCCGCACCAGGAACCAATATGTCCAAGCGATGAGGAGAAGTTGAACGGGAGCGCGAACGAGCAAGTAGAGGGGCCCCGCTGAGTGTCCGCCAAAAGGGATGCGTCGAGCGGCCGCGTAGACGTTTGCCGGGAAGACGGCGATAAGAAACGCGATGATCGTCATGCCCAGTGACCGCGACTTCGGCCAGGCGAGCAGCAGCATGGCGAGCAGCAACTCAAATATACCCGAGGCCAAAATCAACGCTCGCCGCCCAGGAAACGACGACGGGAGCATCTCGGCCATTGCATCGGTTCTCACGAAATGCCCAAACGCAGTGAAAGCGAAGACCAGAGCCAGTCCAAATCGGCCAGCCCAGCGCGTATCGCCGTCCAGGGCAGTCACGACAATCCAAGGCACGAGCAATAACGCACCGATGATCGCGAGCTGCTTCATTTTTCGAGCTTATCGCTTGGCGCTCGCCCCTACACGCCGGCCTCCATCGGAAGCCTTCCTGCTTTGACGGCCCCTTGGAGCGCCTGGTGGTCAGCTTCCGTCTGGTCGGCATACAAGCGGGCAAATCGGGCGAAGGAGCGATCGGCAGCGTCACCTTTGCCTAGATAACCGGAGAGGGTGGCTGGATCGGCGGATCGTGCGTGACCCTTGGCGAGAAGAGTCCCACAGATGCGACCATAATCCATCAGCGCAGATCCATCCATTCCCTCGACCGTGACCGCACCCTTCATATCTCTGAACTGGCGGACGTAGTAATCGCGCTTGTCCACGGTTGTCCAACCGAGGAGCGGATCGCTGACCGTTTGTAGCGTTTGTTGATATTCGACAACACGCTGTCCTTGATGCGCATGCCAGGCGGTGTCGCCATGGACGAATGGTGCTACGCACGAGCGTCTCGATTGCTTTAGCTGAAGAAAGAGCATGTCTTCCAAGCCGTTACCCTGCAGTAGCACGACAAAAGCGCGCAGTCCGACGCTACCCACCCCCACCACCTTGTGAGCAACATCAACAAACAGGTAGGAACCCAAAACGCGGCGCCAATGTTGCGGAAGTGTTGTCAAATAGGTCTCGAGCCCGTCGATGATCCGGTCCTTTTCATCATCGGTAACGTGGGTGACGAGCGGCGGCTGTTCGACCATGCGCCGCACGCCATCACGCTCGCGCGTCAACTTGGGCAAGGCACGGTCGCTGGTGCGATTTCGGGCGAGGTTAGCCGAGCGTTCGATCTCCCCGCGCAACGACCAATCCGCCATTTCCAGCCGCATGCGTTCGATGTCCATCCGGTCGAAGGACCTCGCCAGCAAGGGCTGCTCGGCGAGGCGGGCGATCTGTCGGCGATAAGCGGCTGCGCACCAGAGAACGGCATCTTCGCAAGTGCTGTCGGCCAACCCGTTCTGGCGACCGGCAACCCAGATGCTGGTGGTTAGTCTCCAGAGGTCCCACTCCCACGGTCCCGGATGCGCTTCGTCGAAGTCATTCAAATCGAAGACGAGGTCGCGTTCCGGGGAGGCGTAAAATCCGAAATTTCCAAGGTGCGCGTCGCCGCAGATAACCGGCTCAATGCCTGTGCGCGGCATGCCATCAAAATCCTCTGCCATCAACGAAGCCGATCCTCGAAGGAACGCGTAAGGAGAAACCGCCATCCGCCCGATACGCACGGGAATGAGACGCTCAAGACGGCCAGAGTGGGCCTCCTCTATGAGGTCGATAGGATCCGACCTATCGGACTTCGGTCGCCAGCGGCCAAGTTCGCCACGCTTGATCTTCTCCCGTAGGGCTCGGCCAGCCGTCAGCCGTTCTGCTTTGGTCGGCAAACCTGTTCGAAATCCGTTCTGCATGGAATCTCGTCGATTCGCCGTTTACCTCCGCACCAAGCGCAGGCTTTCGGTCAACTGAAACAATCGGGGTCCGTTCATCACGCTTCACCGGCATATACCCGAAAGCCCGTCGCGTCGAGCTTTGCCAACAACTGGAAATAACAAGATATTGCAGAAAATTTTAAGTTTTTTTAATATAACGTAATATGATGGAGAGAAGAGATATATGCATTACGCCTGCGCCATTCCGAGCCACCGCTCCAAAAAAACGCTTGCGGGGATCTACCGATGAATTAATCTAATCACGGGTTTAGGGGAAAACTTTCCTATGAGGGTCGGTAGGGGTATCGACAGGGGTGGAAAACAAGTGTCGCCGCGGTGTCCGAGAGGTGCCGCGGCGACAACGTTTTCAGGGCCTTCGGGTCATTTGAACTGCCGCCTTCAGCCGCGCGACGAAACCAACAAGAATTGGTAAGGCGGTGCGCACCGGGGGCGGCGCGAGTACCGGCCATCACTTCCCGTCGGACATGCCCTGAAGGCCTCCAGAGCATTCAACTTTCGACGGAGCAGCTAGTCCGCCTGGGAGGCCTCCACCGGCAATTCTTCAGGGATAAATGTTCGGGCAACGCCGATGCGGCTGTCAGCCATACCGTAATAGACGTCGATACGACTCGGTTCTCCCAGATCACCGCGCTGATCAACGGCCGTCGGAAAGACAACATTTGCGACCGCCCCGGTCATCTCCTCCGGTAACTCGGGTTCCAGCACCGGCGAGTTGGCCCGATACCGAATAAGGTGCGGGCTCTTCTCCGACAGCACCAGCACTCCAGCCGAATATCGTAACCTCGGTCCATCGAGCGGAGATTGGTCTGCCTCACATTCGCAGACGCCGTGATAGAAGATAAGCCAACCATGTTTCGTGAGAAAAGGTGGTGTGCCACCGCCAATTTTCAGATGTTCCCAGTTCGCTACGGGAAAAGCCAGACGGTGGTGCGAGCGAAAGTCGCAGAGGCATCGCTGATTTTGATTGGCAGGTTCGCTCGGGGTATATGAGATCCAGATGCTCTGCTTGGCGACATCTACCGCTCGCGGCTCGACAGCGCGGGCCATTTCAGGTGCGTCTGTCCCGGGAAACAATGGGCGATGAATAATCGCGAAGTCATTTTCACCCGTCGGGCCGCAAATGGCTGCCGGGAAGAGGACCGCGTCTTTGTTGTCTATGGTTCTGAAATCATCCACGTGACATTCCATGCCGTCGCACTCGCGGAAGGTCGCAAGTCCGAGCCGTTCCCAATGGAAGAGATCATCAGAAGCCGCGAGGGCAATTCGCGGCCCGTCGGGTCCGAAGGCGGTGTAGCTCATGACATAACGCTTGAGCTCTTCCACAAATGTGATTCGTGGGTCTTCACATCCTCCACCGTCGGAACGGAATTCATATTCGGCTTCGGGTTCAAGCGCTATGCCAAGACGCTCAACGCCGATGGGGTCGCCGTCATCGTTGAATCGGACCCGCGCAAGGCCAATGCGCGAGAAATTTCCCTGCGCCACCAGCCGCGGGAACAGGTAAAGCTGTCCGTCAGGTCCGCGGGCGCCACCCGGATTGAGAACGCCACCTGCCTCGTGAGGATTTCGCGAATCGGGCTCCATGATGATTCCCAACCGTTTTAACTGAAAAGGCATCATCTTTCTCTCGTTCGCAAGAGGGCTTCTCTTTGCTCGTTTCTGGTGGGACCTACTGGACACTATCTTGCGATGGTTAGCCAGTTTCGTCTAACCAATCCCTAATAAATGGCCCCCCTTCGCCATGGAAAATCTGTGTCCTGAGGGTCCTCGAATGTCCGGTGTCGGCAGCCGATAGTAGCTCGAGAAGGGTCATCCACAGATTCCACAGATTTCCGCCGATTTAGGAAAGGCAGGGAGGCGTGGCTTCGATGGCTCTGCTGCGCGCTAGCGCCCTCGCTTCTTCGCATCGTCTGGGCGGTGGCCCGAGCTAGGTCTGTTTTCTGAAGTGAGAGAAACCGCACCGGCAGCAAAGCCGAGCCACTCCACCCTCGGCTTGGATGGCGAGCGGATGCAAAACGGGCTCGCAAAGGCCGCATTCGCGTCTTGGAAACGAAGCGATGGCGATGGCAGATCCGCGAGGTGCTCTAAAATCAGGGGAACGGTTCTGAGCAGCGTTTGCTAAGATCACGAGCGGCTTTCCGCGAGTATTAGTCGACAAAGTCACGACCGCCGCTGCTAATCGCACCGGCTTCGATGTAGATATGCTTAATTTTAGGGTAGTGGATGCGAATACTCTTTTCTAATCGATCCACGGCCTCTTCCACTTCCGTCGCGGACAGTTTTTTATGAAATTCGATATCCACCGTGAGCAAGACGGTGTCCGGACCAAAATGCATCGTGAGCGGTGCCAAGACCTTTTTTACTCCGGGATCTGCTTCCGCCAGCTTTCGGATCCTCTCTAATGTTTGCGGGTCGGCACCTTCGCCCACGAGCAGCCCTTTACTCTCGTAGGCTAGGACTACGGCCACGGCCGCGAGGAGTAGGCCAATGCAGACAGAGGCGACTCCATCGAGGTAAGGATTTTCAAATGCATGCGCCAGGAAAATTCCTACGAAGGCGAAGATTAGCCCCAGCAGCGCGGCGGCATCCTCGAAAAGCACGGTAAAAGTCGTCGGATCTTTGCTAGATTTGATGGCTTGCCAGAAGCTTTCGTCTTCTCCCTTGAGGGCTTGGAACGCTCGAAACGCGATGACCAGGACGAATCCTTCAAAGACCGCCGCAAGGCCCAACACGACGTAACTCCAGAACGGATCTTCCAAGCGACGCGGGTGGAGCAGGTGGTTGATTCCTTCATAAATGGAGATGCCGCCGCCAACGCCGAAGATCAGAACGGCGACAATCAGCGACCAGAAATACAGTTCTTTGCCGTAGCCAAACGGATGAGTCGCATCGGCGGGTTGTTTGCTCTTGTGAATGCCAAATAACAGGAGTCCACCGTTGCCGGTATCGACAAGCGAGTGAATTCCTTCAGAGACCATTGCGGAACTACCCGTCAAGGCAGCAGCCACAAATTTCATGATGGCGATAGCTAAGTTCGCGCCAATCGCCGCGTATATAGCAACCTTGGAAGCTCCTGCTGCCATAATTTGTCGCGCTAAAGCAAGCCGCCCTGAATACCTGGAATGCTTATGGTCTCGGCTACGTATTCGCTCGGATTTGCTTTCTAGTGGTTAGTGCTCTCCCGAGGAATGATGAATACTTCTTAGCGGTCCTTCAAGGGAATCAAAACCGGGCATACGAAACTTGAATGAGCGGAGGCGCACGGCAGGACGACTTCGATTGCTGGGTCTACGCGTCATTCGTCTCGATTCTATCGTTGCTGAGAATTCACTGTGCTTTCTTATCGGTGATCGTTCCCTCGACTCGGCCGATCACCGCGAGCACGATCCAGGTAAGAACCACACTCAAAAATGCTAGGCCTATTTGGCCCAACCCAACCGCGACACCAACGGCCGCGGTCATCCAGATGCCTGCGGCCGTGGTCAGTCCCTCGATCTCGCGTTGCTCGAGCAATTTGAGAATCGCCCCAGCGCCGATGAAACCAATGCCGGTCGCAATACCCTGAATCACGCGTGACAAACCTTCCATCGACATCCCAGCGTCAAAGCTACCGAGAACGAAAAGTGCGCTGCCCATCGCAACCAGCATATGGGTGCGCAAACCCGCCGGCTTGCCAATGCGCTCCCGCTGAACGCCGATGATCGCGCCAAGCAGCATCGCCGCGAGCAACCGGATGATCGCCCGTTCCGTTTGCGTCCAGTCGGAGACTCCGCCACTAAGTTCTTCTAGAAACGTGTTCATGAGTTAGAGGTTGTTGAGGTTCGCGGGCCTTGAGCCTTCCGCACTCCTTTAAGGTCCATGGCGCTGCTTGATTGGCAAGAAAACGCTGAACTCAGCCCCCCGGCGCTCTTTCGTCTGCGCCGCGTTGCTTTTCAACGCGCGGCACTAGGTCATGGAACCAAGCGTCAGCGGCAACTTGAGATAGAACGGTCGAAATCTAAACCTCTTTTCTCTAAAGCGAGCGACGGGTTGTTTAGGTGGCTCTCACACTCCGCAAGCCCGAATACCCAATACTGACCGGCCAACCGGCGGATTATCTGGTTCTCCAGCTTGAGCTCTTCAAGAAAGGACATCGCGGCGGTTCGGCCTACGCGCACTTGATGCACGCCGTTGTCCCGCGCATGACCAACGAGCAAATACGAGACGTAGCCCTCTATCTGCGATCGCTCCGACCCACCCAGCCGTCTGAAGAACAATCTCCGGCAATCGAGTGAGAAACGGTTCTAAGCCCCATCGAAGCCATTTTCCAAGCAGCCACTTCAAGGAAACGGCATCCCTTTCCATGCTCGAATCCTCCGGGCTCTGGGCAGACTTCGCCCGCACTGCTAGTGGCTTCTCGAGCCTTAAGGACGCTACCCGGGAACGAGGGAGGTCCGCATTCGTCACACAACCTTTGCCGCAAATTCCTCAGCCAGCCAGATAAACCTATTTTGTCCTTTGTCTTTGCTCCGTATAAAGAGCGACGAGCGCTGCGCCGATGGCCTGGGAAAGTTCCCCCATGCTTGCAGGAACAATCTTGATTACCTGCCGTTGAACGGGAAATAGCCAAGGTTCGGCCGCCGTGTAAATGGCACCAAGGTATCGGTTGCGAAACGCCTCTGTGGTGGCATCAGGGTCGATCAAACCTCCGCCGATAACGACGAACTCGGCATCAAGCGCTATGGAGAGGTTAGCGACGTGGAGTCCGAGGGCCTTGGCCTGGTAGTCGAAAATTTCAAGCGCCAGTTCGTCACCTTTTTGAGCGCGCCCACGCAGGCTGAACGCCTTCTCCTTGGCGGACTCCGTCGATTGCATGAGCTCATGGTCGGGATACTTCGGGGCGAGGAAATCAAGAAACTGCGGCAGACCGGAAAGAGCCGTATAGGCTTCGAAACAACCCCAAGTGCGTCCGCAGCCGCAGGCAAAGGGGGGCAAGCCCAGGAGATGAAGGGGTGCCGGCATATGTCCGGCTTCCATCCCCGCGAGGGTGTCTCCGTCCAGGGGAAGACCATCGGGACTGATATAGGCCGCACCCAGGCCCGAGCCGGGCGCCAGCATGACGACCGAAGCCTTCTTGCCACCGCGCACCTTGGCTGCTTCAGCAACGCCGCCGTAGTTTCCGTCATTGCCAGCCACCAGCGGAATCGCGCGCCCGGCGCGTTTGGCGAGCGCCTGCGAGTAGTCGGCGTGAAAATCCCACCCCGCAAACGCGGCGGGCAAGTTCGCGGAGCGGTCCAGAACGCCATAACGTTGATACGGTCCGGGAATGGCCAGTCCAACTCCGCAAACCTGATCCCAGAGGAGGCCGTTGGCGTTGAGAAATTTGTCGATTCCCTCGGTCCAACCTTCGATGACCGCAGTGGTCCCGAGCTGGGAATTGGTAGAGCTTTGGGCGAGTTTGAGCGAAATGGGAGTTCCGTCCGCGAAAACTCCACATGTCTTGGAAGTCGTCGCGCCGCTATCGGTGCCGAGGTAAATTTCTTTCATAGCACAGGGATGGAAAAATCGTGGGCTAAAGCATTAGCGCGTTGCCGCGCGAAGAGCCAGACCTGAACGCAAGTGACTCAATCACTTGCCGCGCGGGTGAATCGCGCCTTCAGCGCTGGCTTATGTTTTGCGTGCACGATTTCTTAGTATTCCCGAGGAGCGTATGCTCCCCAGACCCTCTTGCTTGTCGCGTTCAAAACGTCAGGGAAAGCGGAACGGTGTGCCGTGCGTTGCGGTCTTGATTCGGCAAACCAGGTCATCCGCCGTGATATACAAGGTGCCGCCGTCATCACCCCAGGCGCAATTGGAAGCAACGCCGAGATGAATGGTCCCCAGAAGTTTGCCATCGGGTGAAAGCACAGCGATTCCACCAGGCGCGCTCGCAAAGACGTTGCCCTGAGTGTCCACCTTGAGTCCGTCGCAGGTTCCCTGCAGGCCACGCTTTAGCAGCGGAAGAGCGTCAAAGAAAGGTCGGCCCTTGCCAAGGAGCCCATCAACCTGCACTTCGAAGGCCATCACCCGCGGCAATCTTGGGTCACTGACTGCGATGTAGAGCGTCTTCTCGTTCGGACTGAACGCGAGACCGTTAGGAAACGGAAGCTCCCTGATGAGCAGATCGACCTTTCCGTCGGGAGCAATGCGGTACACGCCGTTCCAAGGCATTTCCCTCAGCGGGGAAGCCTCGTGCCCTTTGAATCCATAGGATGGATCGCTGAAGTAGACCGCGCCCGAGCTGTGGCAAACGAGGTCGTTTGGATTGTTGAACCGCCGCCCTTCAAAGCGGTCGGCGAGCAGGGTCTCAGTGTGCCCGTCCGCTTCAAGACGAACGACACGGCGCGCTCCGCTTTGGCACAAAAGGAGTCGGCCGTCGGAGTCGAGGGCGAGCCCGTTCGATCCGGGTTCAACGAAATCGGGGTTAGCGAGAATTCCACCGCTCGGCTCGAGGAAGACTTCCGCCTTCGCTGATCCAGGCTTCCAACGATAAAGGATGTTCGCCGGCACATCGGAGAAGAACAGCGCGCCATCTTTCCAAACAGGTCCCTCACTCCAGATGAATCCCGCGCAAACCTCTTCCACGCGCGCTTCGGCATCGATGAGTGCGTCCAGAGCTGGATCAAGACGCTCCACGTACCCAAGAAGAGAATTCGCTTCATCTCGCAAGGAATTGCTCATAATTGAAAACTCTTAATCATGAAGATATCGGACGAAACCCATTTTGAGGATCCGAAATGAGGAGTAACTTGGAGCCATGAAATTCCTCCCAGCGTTCGCACTGGCCGTCATTTTTTCAGTGACTGCTTCACAGGCTTCAATCAAGACCGAAGAACTGACCTATTCGGAAGGCGGGACCAACTTTAAGGGGTTCCTGGCTTGGGATGATGCGATTTCCGGCAAACGCCCTGGGGTTCTCGTAGTCCACGAATGGTGGGGTCTCAACGACTACGCCCGCAGCAGAGCAAAACAGCTGGCCGAGCTTGGTTACACGGCACTCGCCGTCGACATGTTCGGTGAGGGCAAGGTCGCGGATCACCCGAAGGACGCCGGTGCCTTTGCGGGCTCAATCATGAAAGATCCACAGGTGGCCATGGCGCGTTTTCGAGCAGCCATGCAAGCGCTCAAATCGCAGCCGACCGTGGAGCCTGACAAGATCGCCGCAATTGGTTACTGCATGGGAGGTGCCATCGTGCTTAGCGCCGCGCGTCAGGGGCTTGATCTCGATGCGGTCGCCAGCTTTCACGGCTCGCTCGGCGGGCTTCTGCCGATCAAAGGTCCGATCAAGGCGAAGATCCTCGTCTGTCATGGTGCCGACGACTCTTTTATCCCTCCCGAGACTGTTGAAGCCTTCAAGAGGGAGATGAAGGATGCCGGCGCGGACATGAAATTCGTCTCCTATCCGGGTGCAAAACATGGGTTCAGCAACCCAGCCGCTGAAGCTACGGGCAAGAAGTTTGAAATAGATATCGCCTACAACGCTCAGGCGGATACCGAGTCCTGGAAGGAACTGAAGGCCTTGCTCGAAAGCGTGTTTCCGCCGGGCCGCAAGTAGAACCGCGATCCGAGTACTTAGTCGCGGGCCTCAATCGTCGAGGGCTGTTCCCCGGCGGCGTGGACGCCGCCGCTACAACAATAAATGGCGCCTCAGCGCTGCTTCGGTTTGTATGCATAGTACATGGGTCGGCGCTTAGGCTGCTATAAAATCGCGCCGTCGGCGCTCAACCACTCCGCCCTCGGTCTGGTCTACAGACGAAAGAGGAGGTTGATCTCGCATTCCTCGCCTTTGGCGCTGCGTTCGATTCGATCGGCGTGCAGTCCAGAAAGATATCCGGTCAGTCCATTGACGAAGCTTTGTTCTTCCACCATTTCCCTCTTCGGGCGTGCATCGGGCAGGTTGGGAAGATTTCCGACGTATTTGAGCGCAACCTTCACGTCGAAGCTGTCGCTGCCGACCCGGATTTCTACCGGGCCCTGCGCATTCGCCGAAACCTGCTCGATGGCTTCGTCCACAACCGAACGCACCCTCTTCACATCTTCCGGCGGAATCTTCCATTCGCTCGCCTGCTGGAGGAAGAAATCGTCAAAGGTTTTCGCGGTCACTGACGATCCACGCTCTCCCACCCGCAATTGGCCGTAGCGCCAAGTCCCCAAGAGGAAGATCGCGTTGAGAGCAACGGAGCTGATTACCGCCACGGTTATCTCTGAGCCTGTGAATTGATGCGCCCAGGCGGGCAGCGACTCATAGAATTCAGGAAAGATCATCACCGAGAGCGCACTGAGAATGGAAAAGCCGACGATCAGCGACGCGCGCAGGGTGATCGGCCGACTTGCCACAATTTGAATTCCAGCGACAAACATCAGCGACCCGTTAAAAAACAATGCCGCTGCCATAACTGGCCGGGGCATCCCGACAATCAGACTGGAAAACTTCGGGAAGCAGGCCAGCAGGACAAGCCATCCCGCGATCGACCAGGCAATCACCCGACTGGTCGCACCAGTGGTCTTTTCGATCCCGACGAGGCTTGGACTGGCACTCATTCCCGGTGCTCCCAAGGCTCCCCCCACCGCGCAGCCGATTCCATCAGCCATCACTCCGGCCTCGATGTTTTTCATGTCGGGTCGGCGCCACGCCGCATCGTTCATCTGCTGGCACGTCGTTAGCACACCGACCACCCGCAAACCTGAAGCCAGGCCGGCAATCGCAAAGGGGACCATCAACGAGGGCTCAAAACCAAAGGAGAGAAACCGCGGGTCCGGAACAGCAAAGACTGGACTCGCAGAAAGCTTTTCCGAGAAGCCCGCTGGAAACAACCCGAACACCGTGGCCATTCCGTAGCCGACCAAGATGCCCGTGAGCGCGCACAGTAATCTCGGCAGGCCCTTGGCCCAGACTGCCAGAATTGTCATCGTCAGCAAGACAGCGAAAGCCGTTGCAAACATCATCCCGCTGCGCGGGTCATTCGCAGTGGCATCCTCAAAAAGCACAGCCAAGCCGATCTTGCCGAGCTCGATTCCGACAGCAATGATCACGACCCCGGCAACCACTGCGGGAAACAGCTTACGCAACTTATTGACGAGCCGCCCAATCAACGTCTCGCACGCCCCGGCGAAGATCACCATTCCGCAGGCAACCGGAAATCCAAAGTGGGTCGCCGCCGTGATGCTTGAAGGAAGATAAATCGCGGAAACGACCGGCGGACACAAGTATCCAGAACCGATCCTGCCGATGCGAAGGCTCTGGAGCACCGTGAGAAAGGCAACCGCGATCATCGCCAATGCCATCGCATTCCGCGCCTGGTCATGCGGGAGTTTGGCCGCGTCGGCGACCAGCGCCACCATCACCAGGTACGGGCATATGACGGCCACATGCTGAAAACCCAGCGCCAGTAGCTGTAATGGCGGCGGCTTCTCATCCAGCGCATAAATGAGGTCCTTGGGTCGCTCAGGCATGCCGAAAAATGCGAGGTGAGCAGGGATAATCCCAGTCAAAACAAACGACCACTCGGTCCTGTACCGGAGTTCGGCATCATACAATCCGCCGTGGTAAACGCCTTCGATTTAAATCACACTTGGTGGCGATGAGAGTGCTGCCAGACAAGTTTCTTGCCGCGATGATCGCCGTGCGGCCGTTGCCGGGCAGTCCGCGCTATGCCGGAAGCAGCCGAGCCGTGATAAACGCTGCCCTCTCTGATCTTGAAGAATACATCGAGGCTGGCGCAGACGTGATCGTCCTGGAGAACAGTCATGATATTCCCTACATTAAGCCTCCTCTGGATCCGCACGGCGTTGCACTCATGAAGCGCATCGCCCGGGAGGCTCGGAAACGCTTTGGCGGACCCATGGGCCTTCAGATGCTCGAAGGAGCCAATGAAAGCGCCCTGGAGATTGCATGCGAGGCGGATCTCGATTTCCTGCGCGTCGAAGGTTATGTCTTTGCGCACATCGGCGGCGCCGGCTTGATCGAAGGTTGCGCGGGACGCTTGCTCCGTAAACGAGCAAGCCTCGGCTGCAAACATGTCAAAATCTTCGCCGACGTGAATAAAAAGCATTGCTCGCACGCACTCACCGGCGATCTCGATATCACCGATGTCGTTAAACAGGCCGAATTCTTCCTCGTCGACGCCGTCATCGTCACAGGACCAAGAACCGCCGAGCCTCCTGAACTCAAAGAGCTCCGCCGGGTGAAGGAATCGGCCAACGTTCCCGTCTTCATCGGTTCCGGAATAAACGCGCGAAATATTTCCAAATATATGCCGCTGGCAGATGGATTCATCGTCGGCTCGACCCTTCGGCAGGACGGCAAGTTTCTCAGCCCTCTTGACCCCAAGCGGCTACGCGCCTTTGTCAGCGCATTCCAAGAGGCACGCGATCACGAATGGCATTCGTAGGGGCCCCTGCGCGGCCAGTTGATGGTTGAGACTTGATAGGTGAGAGAGACAGGAGTGGGGAGCGGGGAGCGATCAAGACATAGGTAACACTTCTGGTTCAGGACATGGGTAACACATGAGGGCGGTTAGAGCGTGCGGCGCGATTGCCTTTCCTCTCAACCCTCAACAATCAACTATCAACTGGCCGCGCGTTGCGCGGCCGTTCACGGTTTTTTGTAAAAGCGGATTGCCTCGATTCCGCTGCCGAAGTGCTTCAAAGCATAGACTCCGCGTTCGCCGCCGCGCCCCGGATCGCGGATGAGATAGTCAAAGCCCTCCTTGCCGCAGATGACCACGAAATGCGTAATGCCATTGGGATAACGCAGCCGCGCGATCACCGGATTATTGTCGAGCAGGTTGCTGTCAATCAGGAAATAGGATGGCAAATCTTCGTAGTGCGGCAAAAGACGGGACCTAAAGCCCGCATCAAACGCTGCTGCTTTTTCCCAGTAGATCCACCCTTGCGGCGTGTAGCCGCCCGGTAAATTTGTCAGGAATTTGTTCAACCGGCCCGGATCCACATCGACGCCATAAGTCGCAAGCGTCATTGCCGCCGACGCGACGGCACAACCTTCCGCCGCGAGCTTGCCCGGAGTAGACCCGAGAGCGTCCTTGCCCCATCGAGGATCGGACTGAAAGAACTGCGGCACATTCAACTCGAGTCGCCCCGGATAATAGAGGCCGCCGGAACCGGCCACTGGCCGTTCCTTCTTCCAATCATTCACCCACCAGGCGCCCCACGCACCCAGGCAAACCAAGACAAGCAGGAGACAAAGAAAAATCCGCCTTGCGGTCATGATAAACTGAATCTTGTTTACAAACCGTGATTCCGCGAGTCCTGATTTTTTGCCTGCTGACGGCTTCGGCCGCGCTCGCGGATTTCAACAAGACCATCCTCGACCAAGTCCGCACCATGCCTGCCGGAGGCGGTTACGCGACCAACATCAAGGCACACGCCGCGCTCGCCGACTCGGTTCAAGTTCACGATTCGGTCCGTATTCAACCGGAGCTGGCGATGCCTGCTTATTGCTCCGGGGCGACCTACCTCGTCTTCCTTAAGACACTTCAAGCTCTTCAAGAGAACGGAACAATTTCCCTTTCACACGAAACATGGGCCGCGCTTGTCCCGCGATTGCGGCCCGACGGCAAGGACACCCTTCCCGATGGCGAAAGCGTCTGGGGACGCTGGAATGCCAATGGGCCCGGGACCGCGCGCCTCTTTCACCAACTCGGACTCGGGCGCAGTTTCACCGAGTTCTCGGCAGCTCGGTCCGGCGACTTCATGAAGGTATTTTGGACCGATGCCGTCGGAAAAAAAGAAAGCGGACACTCCGTTGTCTTCCTCGGACTTGAGAACGTCAATGGCGTCGAAACTGTCCGCTTTTGGTCGAGCAATCGTCCGGGAGGTTTCGGGGAGAGTTCCGTCCCACGAGAGAAAATCGCGCGGGCTATTTTTTCCCGTCTCGAGCACCCCGGAAGAATCTCCGATTGGTCGAAGCTCTCGGTGAGCGATCCCTATCTCGCAAGTCTGCTCACCACCGAATCAAGCTTCCGTGAGGCGGCCAGAATGTCGGGGATCGGCGGCCGCTAGGAGCTCGAGAAGGGTTATCCACAGATTTCAGAGATTTCCGCAGATTCTTTGGAAGGCACGCGGGAGAACTTCCGCATCTTTCAAGGGGCACGACGTAGCCTCTCGCCCTCATGCGTATTTATCTGTGCCCATCTGTGGATTATGATCGCTCGCGCACAAAGTGACGCAGATTTTCAGGGAAGGGCTTCGAGAAGGATCCGCCGGATCTCCTTGGCAGTTTCAGGATTCTGCGGAGCGCTGTGGTCCGAAGGCACGATCCGCTCACTCACGGCGGTTCTGAGATGCGAACTCCAGTAGGGCACGACGCCGTCCGTGCTGTTCGGCGAGTCTCCCATGCCGCGATCGCCGATTACAGAATGATACGGAATTGTCTCGGTAAGCGGCAGTGTCTCGATGGCTTCTAAGATGGGCGAGCCGGATTTCAGGAAGCGGATGCTGTTGGCTGGGAGCGTGAACAGTCCCCTCAGATCCTCCCGAATCGCCTCGAGCAAGACTTTCCGGTCCCGACGGCTGACGGTTCGCGGCATCTGGATAAAGCGAATGGCTGTTTGAATGATGGGGTTGTGAGGAATGGGACTGCCCCTATGGGGTGTCGTCACGTAAACCACGCGAGCGATATCGGTGCGCGGAGAGAATTTCACCATATCTGTAATCATGCGCCGCGCTTCCGGGCTGAGATCGAGCTCCTCGAGTGGAGTGTCCGACAGCGTCGCCCAAAAACTCTCTCCGGGATCACGGACCATCAGGCTCGAGACAAGCCCGCCCATGCTATGGCCCACCAGAATGATCCGGTGAAGGTTCGCGTGGCGACCGTGCTTCTCGAGCTCGCGGTGGAAGCGGTCCAGGTCCGTGCGCAGCAGCATGGAGGAGTGCCAGATGGGAAGGCCGGTGGGATAGAGGAAAACCCAAAATTGATAGCGCGATCGAATGCGCGCGTCGGCCATGAGGCCGTTGAGCACCTGTACCCAAGCCTCCGGCCGCGAGAATAAGCCATGAACAAGAATCACTGGAATCCGTTCGCGGTCGTAGAGTTGAATTTGGTAGAGTCCGGCGTGTCGCAGATGCTGTCGTGTAAACACGAGCCCGGGAACGTCGAACGGACGGTTCGGCGAGCGGGACACCGCTAGGGCAATTGAGGCGGAAAAATCGGCCACCAACGGAAGCTTTCTGCCGTCGCTGTCAACATGGTCTCTTTCGAGCCGGTTGTAAAAACTTAGCCGTGCCTCGTTGCCAGCGAAGCTAAGAAACGCCGTCACGGGCACGGAAATCCCGAACCGGGAAATCCCAGGCTGATCCCTGAGAAAGGGCGAACCTCGATCGTAGCAGAATACAAACGGCACGCCGGCACCTTCCTCCGTCGTGCGCGGTCCAAGGTCACTCGTGTGAACGTTCGCCGCCAGGGTCACTAGATTCGCTGCTGCCGGGTCGAGCCGGAGCATGCCCTCGCGCTCAATGGTGAGGGTGAACGAGCCGTCGCGCCCCGTAACCTCGCCTTCAACGAAACGCCGCTCTTGCACGACGGCGACGACCTCGGCGAGCGCCTTGTTGTAGTTCTCGCCGTCCCGTTTGTTTCCCTCGATCATCCCGGACCAAGCCGCCTTGGCCGCACTAAGGGCCGCGGATAAACGCTCGTCGGAACGAGTAACGACAGCCTGTCGCCGAGCCAGAACTTCGGCGGTTCGGAGAACCGGGCGTTCCGCGGTGGCGGTTTCCTCGGCGCAGACTGTGCCGCCTGTTAACGCCCAGAAGGCGGCGACGATCGAGAGACACCATCGTTTAACCACAGATTCACACCGATTCACACCGATAGAGGAGAGCTCGGGCGCGGAGCAGGCAAGAACTCGGGCTTCACACGCTTCTTAGCCGTGGCGGCTGCAAGGCTGATCCACAGTGGTGACGTTTCGCACAGTCGTCCAAATCTGTAAAAGTCTGTGCCAATCTGTGGGTCCTCGGGAACTAGAAGCCAAGCGAGCGAATAAAGTCGCGATTGCGCTTGGCGGATTCCTTCGGCTTGCCCATGCCCGGGAGGACATCCTGCTCGACAACGCCCCATCTATCATACTCGAGTATCTCGAGCTCCTTCATGAGAGCTGAAAAGTCGACATTACCCTTGCCGAGTTCACAAAAAATACCATGGCGGACACATTGAAAGTAATCCCAGCCCTTTTCTGCGGCTTCCCTCCCCACGCCAGGATGATAATCCTTGAAATGGAAGTGCCAGACGCGTTTGCCGTACCGGCGCAAGCCCTCCAGCGGATCGCCTCCTCCAAAGCGATAGTGACCGCAGTCAAAGGTCAAGCCGAGCACTTCCGGGTCGGTGAGCGACATGAGTCGGGCGATCTCTGCGGGCGTCTCCACGTATCCGGCGCAGTGATGGTGGAAAGCGGTCCGTAGTCCGGTTTCTTTTTTAACCGCTTCCGCCACTTTCGTCGCTCCTTCGGCATAAGATTGCCACTCGGCATCGCTCAGCCCCATCTCCGGAGTAACCCGCCCCGCATTTTTCGTGCGCTCGGGAACTCTCCCATTCTCATCCGCGAGAACAATGACGGGCAGGCTTCCCTCCACCGCGGCCATCAAGCGCGCGGTGCGAACGGCGATTTCCACGCCGGCGGCGTGTTCCGACGGTTCTTTGAGAAAGACCGGCACAAATGCCCCCAGCAGCACCAGGTTTCGCGCGTGAATCTCCTGGGCGAGTTTCTTCGGTTCAGTCGGCATGAATCCCCAATCGCCCAGCTCGGTTCCGGCATAGCCCGTCTCAGCAATTTCATCCAGCACCTGCACGTATCCCGGAGCTTCCCCTTCCAGTTCGAATTCGAGTGCTCCCCAAGAACACGGCGCGTTAGCGATCTTGATCATTGCATCACCTCAGTTTGAACGTAGAAACGGACCCACCAAGCAATAAGCGCAGGGGGAATCCTGCTCCATGATGAGCAAAGACCAGCAGACCGGTCAAGCCCGCCAGGATCGCGAAGATCGGGCCAGCACTTCTCCTGTAAATGGCTGAAACACATTGCAGCACCGGGCATGAAAATGTACTACCGCAGGTTGGAAGCGCCCCCAGGTTTCACGCCTCTACTTGCGATATGACCAAGCCGAATGACGAATATGTTGGATGGCTCGTCGAGCATTCGATGCTCAACAATGCCAAGAAACTTGCCCTGCGCTACGGTGGTCAGGGTCGGATGTGGCAGCAACCCTTCGCCGAGGCACGCCCGCGCGCCGCTTCTGCTCTCGCCTCTGTCTGGTTCACCGCCTACCCCGCTGCGATTGTCACACGCCCCGGCGAGTCGGTTCTCCGCACGCTCGCGGATCCCGCTCTCTGGACAGCCTTGTCAGCCATCGGAATCCAGGGGGTCCACAATGGGCCTATGAAGCGCTCGGGAGGCATCCGCGGTCAGGAGTACACGCCCACAATCGACGGAAACTTCGATCGGATCAGCTTTGAGATCGAGCCGTCATTTGGAACCGAGGAAGACTTTATTGCGATGGGCCGAACGGCTGCTGCCCACAACGCGGTCGTCGTCGACGACATCGTTCCCGCGCATACCGGCAAGGGCGCCGACTTTCGCCTCGCCGAAATGGGATACGGAGAATATCCGGGCATT
This sequence comes from uncultured Verrucomicrobiae bacterium, assembly GCA_963706955.1. GTDB lineage: Bacteria > Verrucomicrobiota > Verrucomicrobiia > Chthoniobacterales > Terrimicrobiaceae > DASTFP01. The sequence continues at coordinate 977,884 of CAVPOC010000008.1, forward strand.
TATCACATGGTCTCCATCCCGGAGACCGACTGGGGGCTTCTTCCGTCCGTTCCGCCAGGGCGTGAAGCAGTCAATCTCTCTCCGGCCACGGTCGATCAGTTGAAGGAAAAAGGTTACATCGTGGGACAGTTGCGTCGCGTGATCTTTTTTGAACCAGGCGTGAAGGAAACGGATTGGAGCGCCACCGGTGTAATCGTTGGTGCGGACGGAGTCTCCCGGCGGTGGGTGTATCTCCATTACTTCAAGGAAGGGCAGCCGTCGCTCAACTGGCTCGATCCCACGTTTGCCGCGCCCCAACTGATCATCGGCGACGCGCTTCACTCGGTCGATGTCCTCGGTGCTCGAATGCTGCGGCTTGACGCCAATGGATTTCTTGGCGTCGAGCGCAGGGCCGAAGGCCCGGCGTGGTCGGAAGGCCATCCACTCTCGGTAGTCGGCAACCAGTTGATTGCAGGAATGGTGCGCAAAGCCGGCGGTTTCAGCTTTCAGGAACTCAACCTCACCGTCGATGACATCGCGGCGATGTCCCATGGTGGAGCCGACCTCTCCTACGACTTCATCACCCGCCCTGCTTACCATCATGCGCTCATGACCGGCGACACCGAGTTCCTCCGCCTGATGCTAAAAACGATGCGCGACTACAACATCGACCCCGCTTCGCTCATCCACGCGCTTCAAAACCACGACGAACTCACGCTCGAGTTGGTCCATTTCTGGACCCTTCACGCTAAAGACACCTACACGTTTGGCGGGAAGAGCTGGACGGGCGAGACGCTCCGCGAGCACTTGCGCGCAACCATGTACGAACGACTGACCGGCAGCAACGCTCCATACAACTTGCGCTTTGTCACGAATGGCGTGGCTTGCACTACGGCCACTGTGATCGCCGCGGCGCTCAATATCCGCGACCTGCAGAATCTGACTGAAGAACAGAAGCGGCAAATCCAACGCGTTCATCTGCTCCTCGTCATGTACAACGCCTTTCAACCCGGCGTCTTCGCGCTGTCCGGCTGGGATCTCGTCGGTGCGCTTACGCTGCCGCATGAGACCGTCGCCGCGCTCATCGCCGAAGGCGATACCCGGTGGATCGAACGGGGCGCCTACGATCTTGTCAATGCTAACCCCGGCGCTCAGACTTCCGAGGCAGGCTTGCCGAAAGCGCAGACGCTTTACGGACCGATCAACGACCAACTCAAGCGCCCCGACTCGTTCGCCAGCCAACTGCAGAAGATGCTCGCCGTCCGCCAAACCAGCGGGCTCTACGCCAGCCACCAGATCCTGGTTCCAGAGGTTACCAGTCCTGGACTGCTCGCCATGGTCCATGAACTGCCCGAGGGGAAGGGAATCCAAGTGACGGCGCTCAACTTTGGCGCAACTCCCATCGACGAGACCATCAACCTTCCCAATCTAAAACCCGGTCCAGTTGTTGACATGATCAACGAAACCAACGAGGGCGACCTCTCCGATTCGGGCGAGCTGCGCATCCAATTGCAAGGCTACGAAGGCAAGTCGCTCCGCATCGTCGGCCCAGCGCCCGCGCGCAGCTAGGCGCTTGCGACCGCCCGAGGCGCCTTTTCCGCAATGAGCATACACTTAGATTGAGTTATTCAATCTGTGGACGATCTCCAGTTCAAGTGAGGCTGGAGACCCTCTTCCACTGCATCGAACTCTGGCTAGCACTAACTCTCGACCTACGAATGCGATCAGGCCGCTCTAGTGAGTCACGCTACTGTGTTAATCTGTGGATGCAACAGGAGCGGCTGACGTAGCGAGAACATCATCTTGGAGAAGCCCCGATGACCTTGCGTGACCTTGATCGCACCCAGAAGGTTGACGCGCTAGATGTCCTCTGCGCCGCCTTCCATGATTATCCGGTTCCGCGTTACGTGATCGACGTGACAGCTTCCGACTACGACGGCAAGCTCCGGGAACTTATCGACTTCTTCGTCGAGGGGCGCCTCACACGTAGTGTCCCCCTGATCGGACTGTATGATTCTAACGCTCTCCTTGGCGTCGCAGTCGTCAGTCCGCCGCAGGAAGCTCCTGTCCCGTCGGAACTCGAGGTTTGCCAGGCTCGGGCTGAGCGGCTGCTTGGACGGGAAGCGATGGCGCGATTTGAACGCTACGAGAAGGCGTGCGAAGCGACCGACCCAGGATACGTCGCACACTATCTTGGCATGATCGCCGTCCGGCCCGATGTGCAAGGCCGCGGCCTTGGCCGTCAGTTGATCGACGCAGTCAAAGCGAGAGCGCGCTCTGATCCGATTTCTACGGGTGTCACGCTCAACACGGAGTTGGCAAGCAACCTGCCTTTCTACGAGAAGATGGCCTTTATCAGAGGCTCCGAAACCGACGTTGGCCCGCTTCATACCTGGTCGTTTTACTGGCCCCGGGACTAAGTGTTGGGTCGGAACGGCGGCGAGCCCTCTCGATTCACAATTTGCGCAGATTTTCAACGGATTCACAGAAATCAATCTGTGGACTTATTGAACCGCCGAAATGCAGCATCGCTGTTCTCCGGTGTCAGTAATCGAGCCAAACAATTTGACCGACGCCAGCTTGACGGGCCTCCCAGTTTCAATTCAACAATCCGATCTGATGAAACTAACTAATAAGATTGCACTCATCACTGGAGGAACCAGCGGGTTAGGTCTAGCCACCGCCAAGCGTTTTGTCGCTGAAGGCGCCTTCGTCTTCATTACCGGCCGCCGTCAGGCCGAGCTCGACGCAGCCGTCAAAGAAATTGGCGAAAATACTATCGGAGTTCGCGGCGATATTTCCAAATTGTCGGATCTCGATCATCTTTTCTCAGTCATCAAAGAGAAAAAAGGGCGCCTCGACATTCTCTTTGCCAACGCGGGAGGCGGAGCGTTCTTCCCTCTTGAGGAAGTCACTGAGGAACACTTCGACAAGTATTTTGGCATCAACGTTAAGGGAACGCTCTTTACCGTCCAAAAAGCACTGCCGCTCATGCCAGCAGGCGCCTCTATTGTGATCAACGGATCGATGGTGTCGATCAAAGGCATTCCCGCGTTCGGCGTGTATGCCGCGACGAAGGCGGCATTGCGTTCATTCGCGAGGACGTGGGCGGTGGATTTGAAAGGGCGCAACATCCGCGTCAACGTCGTCGCTCCCGGCACCATCGTTACACCAGGATACAAGAGCGAACTTGGATTGAGCGACGAACAGATCGAAGGCTTCAAGGCCCAGGCCGCTGCCGCCGCCCCGCTTGGACGCACCGGCACTCCGGAAGAAGTGGCTGCGGCGGTGCTTTTCCTTGCCTCGGATGATGGCAGCTACGTCAACGGCGTTGAGCTTTTTGTCGATGGTGGAACCGCGCAAATCTGACAGCAACGGCGATAACCATGCGGTCAGATCATGGCATATAAAAAAGGGGGTAATTAGAACGCCGGAGTGGCCTTGGGATAGTGATCGGCCCGACCACGCTAGTCTAAGCTTTGGAAGAAGATCCAGTTGTTGACATGATCAACGAAACCAACGAGGTGATCTCGGACTCGAATCAAGTCACTCTGCGGCGCGGGGGGGCCGCTTCCGCGAGACCTGGTAATCCATTAGATTGCGCAGATTTTGGTGATTCACAGAACTTCATCTGTGGGAATCTGTGTTGATCTGTGGACCTATAAAATCGGGAGGAGCTGTGCCAACATGCAAGCCCTCGGCCCTTTGGCAAGTCGATCCGCGAAAGGCCAAGCCGCTAGAAGAGGAATGAGAAGCCTGTCGAAATTTCATGAATGCAAAATCAAGAATCTCTGTATTGATCGTAGGAGCTGGCCCGGTGGGTCTGACCATGGCTGCGGAGCTGGCCCGTTATCAGATTCCCATTCGCATCATCGACAAATCGTCCGCCCGCACTGACAAATCGAAAGCCGTCACGTTGTGGAGCCGGAGCCTTGAACTCCTCGATCGAGCCGGCAATGCGGAAGATTTTATTTCAGCCGGCCTGCGGCTGCATGCCTCGAATTTCGTTGCCGACGGCAAGCATCTGGCGCGGGTTGATTTCGATGGCGTTCGTTCGCCCTACGCCTTCGCACTTTCGATTCCCCAATCCGAAACCGAACGCATCCTGGAAGAGCGCCTTTTCGCGCTCGGCATCAGAGTCGACCGCAACGTCGAATTGATAAGCTTCGCCGAGGCCGCCGAGTCGGTGAGCTGCGTCCTGCAGCATCGCGACGGCTCAGAAGAGGAGACGGAGGTTGATTGGCTGATCGGTTGTGATGGCGCGCATTCAACGATCCGTAAGGATCTTGGTCTGGAATTTCACGGAGACACCATTCCTTATGACTTCGCTTTGGCAGACATTCATGTCGCCGGACTGGAGGTGGCTCCAGATGAACTCGTCGTCTTTTTCCACAGCGACGGAATGGTGCTTTTCATCCCGATCAAGGGTGACCGCTATCGCATCATCGCTGACCTTGGGCCCTCTACCGGCGGGCCCCGCGTCGATCCAACTCTAGAAGAGGTCCAGGCGATCGTTGATCGCCGTGTGGGGGGAGCGGTGAGTCTTTCCCGGCCGATCTGGCTGGCTGCGTTTGGCATCAATGAACGAAAAGTGGACACTTATCGTCGAGGCCGGGTCTTCGTCGCCGGCGATGCGGCGCATATTCACAGCCCCGCTGGTGGGCAGGGCATGAACACAGGCATGCAGGATGCCTTCAATCTCGCGTGGAAACTCGCCCTGGTCGTGCAGCAGAAGGCAAAGCCGGACATTCTCGAGAGCTACACAGACGATCGCAGTCCGGTCGCCAAGCAGGTGTTGGCCGATTCCGGCAGGCTTACGTCAATTGGGATGACAAAAAATCCCGTTCTCCAGCAGCTGCGCAACCTGTTCGCCCACCATGTTCTTGGGTTTCCCGCAGCTCGTCACGCCATGGCTGCACGTCTCTCGGAAACATTCTTTGGCTATCCCCACAGTCCGCTAAATAGCGGTTCCGCCGCGGGGCTCAACGGCCCCGCACCGGGCGACCGCATTGTAGTTGAAAAGCCCTTTGGATCTGGCAATGCACCGCGCTTCGCCTTGATGGCCAAGGACGCGTCAGCGTCCAGTGTCATTATGGAGAAATATTCGTCGCTGGTGGAAGATTCCGTCCGCACTCCGCCCGACGAGAAGGGCATCTGGCTGGTTCGTCCCGATGGCTACGTCGCGGCGGTGGCTCATGATAGGGATTGGGAAATAATCGAGGCAGCCTTGAGGAAGATTGCCCCCTAGAAGACTTAGCTGCAGGTTGGACGTGCGGCGCAACCGAGGTCCACGGCGCAACGCCCCGTTTTTCGGGAGACCAGCTGATCCACAGATTGCACAGATTTTCAACGATTCACAAAGTCCATCTGCGTAAGTCTGTGTTAATCGGTGGACCTAAAGGCTTGCGCGAGTTCACAGCGGTTCGCCGCCTTCGTTGAGGATCGACAGGTAGGCATCATAGACAAAGACGCGGTTGCGGCGTTGGCCGGTCAACTCGCGGGCGATGCCCGTCTTCAGGAGCGATTGCATGGCTTTTCCAGCCGTGGGAAAGGTCATCTTGTGAGCGTCGCGCAGATGTTTCAGAGTGAGCACTGGTCGCTCGCGCAGTGCAGCGAGGACACGGAGGGCATTCGGGGCCGCACGACCTGTCTGTTGGACGCGCCGGCTGTCCGTCTCGAAGAGATCAATAAGGCGGCGTGCCGTTTGCACGGCGCCGCGGGCGGTCTCCTCAACGCCTTCGAGGAAGAAATCGACCCAAGCCTCCCAATCGCCTGCGGTGCGCACACCGTCGAGAAGATCGTAATACACCTGGCGGTGTTCTTTCAAGTAAAGGGAAAGGTAGAGTAACGGTTGGGCGAGAAGCCCGCCGTGGTGGAGCACGAGGGCGATAAGCAGCCGACCAAGACGACCATTCCCATCGAGGAACGGATGGATGGTCTCGAACTGGACATGGGCCAGCGCAGCCTTGAGGAGAATCGGTAGACCGCTTTCCTGGTGCAAGAAACTCTCCAGCGCAGCCATGCAACGCTCCACCTCTTGAGGCGGCGGAGGCACGAACCGTGCATTCCCCGGACGCGTGCCACCAAGCCAGTTCTGGGTTCGGCGAAACTCGCCCGGCAGCTTGTTACTACCCCGCCCGCGAGACATGAGAACCGCGTGCATTTCTCGAAAAAGACGATTCGAGAGCGGGAAACCCTCCCGCAGGCGGGCCATGCCACGCTCGAGTGCACCGATGTAGTTGGATACTTCAACCACATCGTCAAAGGGAGTGCCGGGAACCTCCTCGAGCTCGAAAAGGAGCAGATCAGACAAGGAAGATTGCGTGCCCTCGATCTGCGATGAGAGCACCGCCTCGCGCCGGACATACGAATAGAGGACAAGTTGGGGGTCGGGAAGGAGCGTGGTGAGGCTGTCGAGCCGCCCGACTGCCAGGGTCGCCTTCTCGAGCAGGAGTTGCCGAGCACCGGTGATCTCCAGACCCGGTACCGGCGGCAATCCAAGCGGCACAAAGGCGCGGACGTGATCCCCGGCCATGGAAGTCGTATGATAAGTGCCGGCACGATCGCGATTCATATCCAGAACTTGAATAAGTTCAGAATTTATTAAAGAAACACAACTTATTATTTAATAAGATAACGGCGCGAAAGCTTGAATTGCCGCAAGTTTAATAACACGTAGGACGGAAACCCATCTGTGGAAATCCGCGTTAGTCTGTGGATCTATGTCTCTTCTCGCGAAGCTTCGATGCGCGATTGCCTGCGTCCCAGCCCGGCGCCGACTCCAGCCCAAAGAAGCGCGACGGCCGCGCCGATGAGCATCGCTGTGGCCGGGAAATCTGCAAATAGATCGAGGCCGCGCTTGACCCACCCGCTGATGGCGTCGCCGCCACGGTAAACCACCGTATCGATGAAGTTCTTCGCTTTATACTTTTGTTCCGGGGGCACTGAGGTGAAGAGCATCTCCCGTCCAGGTCTTACGAGAGCGTATTCGCCCGCTCGACGGACGATCATCACGACGACCAGGACCGCGAACACCGGAGCCATTGCCAGCCAAAGGAAGCCGGCCGCCAGCACGACCGGCACGGCGGCAAGAAGGACGCCGATTCCCAGCTTTCGGGCGATATGTCCGGTAAAGAAGATCTGCGTCAGGATGGCGAGAGCCTGCACGACGCTGTCGATCAGTCCGAACACTTGGGTTTGCCGCGTTCGATCGGGGAAAGTCTCCGCGACCAGCCGGGCCTGCTCGAAGTAAAGGAATGTGGTGATGCTGGAGAGCAGCAGCACGAATACGGCGATGCCGATGAGGTAGGGAGACTTGAAGACCTCCGTGGCACCGGCAAAAGGGTTGCCGCCAAGCGGACGATGCCGCTCGTCATCGCCAGCACTTTCCACTTCCCTCCGCACGTCGGCCACCGGATGGAGGTCGCGCCAGCGGTGCAGCCAGATCGCTGCACCGGCGCTGCCCGTCAGCAGCAATGCCGAAAAGACCAAGAGACCAGCGTGTCCGATCGGCGCGACCAACAGCGTCCCTAAAATCGGCCCAGTCAGCCCGCCGAAGCTGGCTCCGCCGGCGATCAGGGCGAAGAGGCGTTTCGCCTGTGTGGTCACGAAGATGTCGGCGGAGACGCTCCAGGCCAGCGACACTGCCAAGAGATTGAAGACAGAGATCCAGACGTAAAAGGCGCGGGCGGTCCAGAGGTTGTCCGGCTGAGCGGCGAGGACTGTGGCAAACCCAATCAGGTTCGTGACGAAAAACCCATAGGTCCATGGCAAGATCGATCGGCGAGAAACCTTCGAAGCCACCCAGCCAAAGAGCGGAAGGACAGCCACCGTCGCGACGAAGGTGCCAGTGAACAGCCATTGCAACGTTTCGGGGCCGCTGGCCACACCCATGGTCTCGCGCACCGGACGCAGCATAAAGTAGCCGGTGAAGAGCAGGAAAAACATCAGCAGACTAGCGGCCACAGCCGGAACCTCCCCGGGTTCCACGTTGAGGAAACGGGCGAGGAGTCCCGGCGAACGACCTTTATCTTGCTGCGCCATCGTCGGTCACCTTAGCACCGGCCGCCGGTTGGGAGTTGAGAGTTTGTCTCTAAGTCGCCCAGCGACGAGTCACCATCCGCTAGTGTTCAGCAAGAGGGGATCCAAGGGCATCCGGAGTGACCCTGACAAAATGCGGGTGCGGTGGTAGAATACAATGTCGATCTCTCCCTAGACATGGCGCAGCTCGAGATATTTAAGGTGCATCCGCTTTTCGAGGACGTGCAGCTCGGCGGTATTTTTCCAGACCAAAAGACGTTTGTTGATTGCCTGCCTAAACGCCCTCTTGAAGAAATTGCGAAGGAATACCGCCTCGCCAAGACTTCGGCCGATTTTAGCCTCAGGGACTTTGTTGACGCGCACTTCGAACGACCGCCGGAATACGGGACAGACTACGTCAGCGATCGGACCAAAGAGGTTGAAGAAGATGCGGAGTCGCTTTGGACCATCCTAACCAGGCAACCTGACACCACCGCGGGATCGCTCCTCCCGCTGCCCTTTCCCTACATTGTTCCGGGCGGGCGCTTTCGCGAGATCTATTACTGGGACAGTTACTTCACCTCTCTTGGCCTGCGTGCCTCGGGCAAAGTCGATATGATCGAAAACATGGTGAAAAACTTTTCTCACCTGATCGACACGGTCGGCAATATCCCCAACGGCAATCGCACTTACTATCTTGGCCGATCGCAACCGCCCTTCTACGCGATGATGGTGAAGCTCCTGGTGGAAGAGCGCGGCGAGGGGATTCTTCTAAAATACCTCCCTCAACTCGAACGCGAGTATCAGTTCTGGATGAAAGGCGCTGCGGACCTGACTGAGAACCGTTTGACCGCACATCATTCGGCCAGAATGCGCGATGGTGAGGTGCTCAACCGTTATTGGGACGAGAACGACACTCCCAGACCGGAGTCGTTCCAGGAGGATCTCGAGCTGTCACACCTATCAGATCAGCTCCCCGCCAACCTATTTCGCCACCTCCGCGCGGGCGCGGAATCTGGTTGGGATTTCAGCAGTCGGTGGTTCAAGGACGGGCGTTCCCTTGGCTCCATCCACACCACCGACATCGTGGCGGTCGATCTAAATTGCTTGTTGCTGAATCTGGAGAGAACCATCGCGGAGGCCTTGCAGGTGGCCAGAAACGTTCAAGAGATCGAGCGCTTCGAAGAGCTTGCCGCGTGCAGAGAAACAGCCATCCAAAAATACTTCTGGAACGAGGAGAGGGGCTTTTACTTCGATTACGACATCGCGCGGGGACAGCAAAACAAAGCAATGACCCTCGCGGGGGTGTTTCCCTTGTTCTTCAAGGTGGCGACGGAGGAGCAGGCCAAGGCGGTCGCCGGCACCATTGAGAAAAACTTCCTCATGTCTGGCGGCGTCGTCACTACCCTGGAGACAACCGGCCAACAGTGGGATGCTCCGAATGGCTGGGCGCCGCTGCAGTGGATCACGATCGTTGGTCTAGAGAACTACGGTCACCACGAGCTCGCCGCCGAAGTTGCCAGCCGCTGGGTCAACCTGAACTCAGATGTATTCAAGCGCACTGGCAAGCTGATGGAAAAATACAACGTCGTTGACACCCACCTGGAAGCGGGTGGCGGCGAATACCCAGGCCAGGATGGATTTGGTTGGACCAACGGCGTCCTGCTCGCGTTGAAAGCTCACGGTCAAGTCGAAGCCGCTGCCTCCCGGCAGTAATCGCGAGAACGTTGAGATTCTCCGCTTGCCATCGCGCGCAGCTCGTTGCGTCTTCCTTTTCCCGGCAGAATCGCAGGTTGCCGCGCCGCTCCAGTGGGTGGCCGGCGGAATCGGCAGCGACAAGGCGATTGTCACGCAGCGCGTCACCGAGGCTTTGCTACCTTTGTCGATCTCGCCGAAGAATCATTTTTTGAGTTCGGCAATGGAAGCCATGTCTCGTCTGATGTGACGTCAGAATCTTTCCTCCGCCAGTTGATGCCCGGCATACAACAAGGCCGTCGCTTTCCCGAAGCAAGCATGTCGCACGCATTCTGGATCCGGCGGCGGCGCGTTTCCTCTTGCTTGGCAGAGACTATCCAGAGAATCCAGTCCCGGCGGGCCATGGGTGTGATCCCTCGCCACATGACCCACAAAGCTTGCGCCCGCCCGGGTTCCGGGAGTCGGGTCCGAGCAGACTTAAGGGCCTCCCGTAGATCCATGGGCACCCTGCACTCCGGTTCTTCACCGACCCGTGTAATCTCCACCGTGACCGCGTCTCCAACGCCCTCGCGCCCGGAAATCCCTGCCGCATCTTCCAGGGCTTTGCTCAGCCTGAGCCAGTAGCTTCCAGTGCCATTAATATCCAGAGCGGCTCGAAAGGGGAAGCCATTGATCGTTCCCTCAACCATCGTCACATCTCGAGAGGGGGCCGAGGGGAACGGGAGTCTCGCACTGACGTTCTTGGGCAGAGTGAGAAGGGTCCACGAGTCAACCCCCTCAATATTTTCAGTTGGCTTTTCGGGTGCCTTGGGGCCGGACCGAAACAACTTGGCACTGAATCGAATTGCTGGCCTGCTTTCCTGCAGCTCAGCCAGATTCAGCGGTCTCGCTGCCTTGGATTTGGACTTGCTGACCATTGTGTTCACGCCGCGCTACGGAAAAAGTCCACGCGCCTGACGCGCTGCGAGAACGCGCTCGACCCCAATGGAGAGGGCGGACATCCGATGCGGAATCTTGCGTTCTTTGGACCTCTTGATCACGGCGGCGAAAGCGGTCTCGAGAATCCGATACAGTCGGTCGGTGATCTCAATGTCCGACCAGAAGAAATTTTGCAAATCCTGCACCCATTCGAAATAGGAGACAATAACTCCGCCCGCATTGCACAAGATATCTGGAATCACAAAAATCTCGGCCCAGCGCTGGTTGAGGACCTCATCGGCCTCGGGCGTTGTCGGTCCATTGGCGGCCTCCGCGAGCACCCGGCAGCGCAGCTTGCCGGCGTTTTCTCCGTTAATCACACTCTCAACCGCGGCTGGCACCAGCACGTCGCACGGCAAGGTGAGAAACTCATCGGCCTCGACACGCTCGCCCAGATGGAAATCGGACAGCGTGCCGTGCTGCGCCGCGTGGCGGTCAGCGGCGGCAATATCGATGCCCCGAGGATCGTAGAGGCAAGCAGTGTGATCGCTGATCCCAACGACCTTCATTCCCGACTTCAAGGCCAGGCCACCGGCGACCACCGAGCCGACGTTTCCGAAACCCTGAACGATCGCGCTACACCGTCCGGGCGCAATCTTGAGATGGTCGAGCGCTCGTTCGACGAGAAAGACAACTCCTCGACCGGTCGCCTCCCGCCGCCCCGCGACTCCGCCGAGCGAGACCGGCTTTCCCGTGACAATTTCCCCAAGCGCGTAACCGACGTGCACCGAATAGGAATCCATAAACCAGGCCATGATTTGCTCGTTCGTGCCCATATCTGGTCCGAGCACGTCCATTTGTGGCCCAATGAAAGGGATTAACTCCTGAAGGTAGCGGCGCGAGACGAGTTCGAGCTCGCGTCTCGAAAGCTTGTTAGGGTCAACGCGCACCCCTCCTTTCGCACCGCCGTACGGCAGTCCCGTCAGCGCGCATTTCCAACTCATCCAAACAGCGAGGGCAGCGGACTCGCCAATGGTCAGATGAGGCGAAAACCGCGTGCCGCCCTTGGTAGGACCGACGGAGAGATGGTGCTGGACGCGATAACCGTGAAAGACCTCCACTGTGCCATCGTCTCGGGGGATCGGCACCGCCACGGAGACGGCACGTTTCGGATAAATGATCCGCTCACGATACCCCTCGGCAATTTCAAGGTAATCAGCGATCACCTCGAATTGACGCTTAGCCATCCCAAAAAGCGGATCTGAATAGATCGGATCTGAAGAATAAGTGCCCTCAGCCATAGGCGGGCAACTTTACTTCGATTCCCCAACCGCGCGAAACAAAAGTCCTCTCAGATCGACGCCGAAACTATCCCGCTGAGCGATGAAATCTGGAGTGACGGTGTCCGCACCGTCGAGGGAGGCCTTCCAGCGGTGGAGACACCGCCGCTGCAGGGCTACAGGGAGAGCCATTTAGGAAGAGACTCTACGACTTCTTGCCTCGTCCGCGGAAAGTCAGTTCTGCGATGCCGGATTTGTCGAGTTCTCCAAGGCCCGCCGCGACCATACGATCGTATTGCGCTTTCGTTGCCTCGGCGAGTGGGAGGTCAAGACCCTCGGTGCGGGCGAGGGCCAGAGCAATGCCGGAGTCTTTGGCGGCATGCGCTGCGGAAAAGAAACACGAGTGCTCACGGTTTTGCATATCTTCACCATCGGTCTCCAGCACGCGCGAGTTCGCTCCCGTCTGGGAGAAAATTTCGCGCAGCGTAGTCAAGTCGAGACCGAGCGCATCTGCCAGGCCAAGCCCTTCAGCGAGACCGGCGGTATTGATGTTCATGACCATGTTGACGAGCGCCTTCACCTTGGCAGCCTCGCCGGTGCGCCCAACATGACGAAGTGCCGTGCTCATATCGCGGAGGATGGGTTCGACTTTTTTGAAGACGGCTTCCTCACCGCCAACCATCAAGTAGAGCGTGCCTTCCCGAGCTTGGGTGATGCTCGAAGCCATGCAGGCTTCCAGCGATTGCGCGCCAGCGGCACGTGCACTTTTCTCCACCTCGACATGGACCTCCGGTGAAATGGTGGCGCAGTTGACGAAAATCTTGCCGGCAGCATTCACCAGGAGATGGTCGGCCTGACCCCCAAGTCCAAAGATCGAGCGCATTGCCGCATCATCGGTAACGACCGTAATCACGACGTCTGAAAGCGCCGAAACCTCCGCGAGACGTTCGCGCGCTGGCACTCCGAGCTCCGCTCCCAAGGCCGCCGCGCTTTCCGTGCGCACGTCATAGACCGCCCCGATCTTATATCCTTTCTCCTTCAGGTGACGGGCCATGTTCGAGCCCATGCGTCCAACGCCAACAAATCCGATTGTGTTCATAGGGGGGTGAAGTTCGGTTTGGCGACTTAACCTTTGCCAAACTCAGGAAAGAAGGGGTTAACTTTCTTTTGTTCTCCAACAGTGGTCAGAGGCCCATGGCCGGGGCAGAGAATAGCTTCGTCGGGCAGGGAGAGAATGCTCTCACGATTCGTCTTGAGTGCGTCCTTGTAGGAGATGCCGCCGCCGCCCATTGAACCGGCGAAAATTGCATCGCCGACGATGGCTAGCGTGCGGGCAAGGCCCCGCACGATATAAGTCACACCCCCCGGCGAATGTCCCCACGTCGATCGCGTCTCGATCGTAAGAGAGCCGACCTGAAAGGTTTTCCCGATCGCGAAGCTCCGCGCTCCGGGAATGGATTCGCGCTCACCAATCCAGGCCTGCGCGCCGGTTCTCTCGAGGAGACGATCCAACTCGAGGACGTGATCACCATGCGCATGAGTGAGCAAGATGAGTTCGAGTCTTAATCCATGGGCATCGATTGCCTCAAGCATGGGATCGCCGTCCGCACCGGTATCGAAGGCAACGGCTTTCTTCGAGTCTGGGTCCCAGACGAGGTAGGCGTTCACCATCATGTCCTCGAAGGGAGTATTGAACTGCGATAGCCCTTCCATGAGGGGGATCTCCGCCGGCCGGTAATCCGTTCTTCCAATGGCGGCAAGCCGGTCGGGATGGAGATCGAGCGCGCCCGCTAGAGCGCGTACCCCCGGCTCATCGAAGGAGCCGCCGAGAATTTGATTGGTCAGCGCTGCCGACAGCCCCGCCCTGGCGGAGAGCGCTCCGATGTCGAGCCCTAGTCCCCGTTGCGCCTTGGAAAGGATGTCCGCGTAGTTATCTTCGAGAGGAATTTTCATGTCGTCGGTCGCCGCGGGTAAAGTTGCGTCCTTTCCATGGCCGTCATGCCGGTCGGTTTCGCACCTGATAATTGAGGAGCAGCCAGAGGAAAAAGAACATGCCTAGAGTGGAGAAGACCAGAAGTCCCGTATTGAACCAGAGCAGCCCGATCTTGAAGCCAAGATACTCCTTCACGGGTCCGAAAAAGACATTGAGACCACCTCGCTCCATCGAATCGTTGCGGTAGTCGCTCTGCTCCATTTCCGCCTTGGAGATCAGGTCGGTGACTTTTTGGTTCACGTAGAGCTGTTCGGCCGTAACGCCGCGCTCGCTCGCTCGAAAATTCTTTCGATCGAACGGCCCTCCCTTGATCACAGCATCAATTTCCGCAAGTTTCCTATTCAGCGCGGAGGCGGACTTCGCTTGCAGTCCGGAGAGAATCGCCAAAAGGTCCTTCAAGTCCTCCAAACGCTCCTCCTGGGCAGACGAAGGATTCGGCAGGGCCGCGAGTTGGTCGATCTGCCTCTGGATATTCTCCTGCCGGCGGGTGAGCGGGTTCATCTTCGATTGAGCGAAGACCAACGCCTCGTAGGACCAGCGCATCGGCATCAATGAACAGATGAACGGAACTGTCAAGTCGCTGCGAGGTTCCATGGCACTTGTTGGATGCCGCTCCGCCCACTGACGAATGGAATAGACGAAGTCAAGGTCGCGGTTCATGTCCTCATACTTGATCAGCGCACCCGCCAAAATAATCTGCGGGATCAGGACCACCGGAATGACCAGGACGGCGGTCTTGCTTTCATTAACCAGAGCAGAGATGACTAGCCCAATCGCCACCCCGCTCATCGTGGTGAGAAACATCGCCAGAAAGACAATCCAAAATACGCCTCGCACCGACAGAAGTGCGTTGCCTACCAGGGTAAAGAGAACGCATTGAATGACGGCAAACGCCGCCAGCGTGATCGCCTTCGCGAGTACATAGTAGCTCAGACGAACGTTGAGATTACGTTCTCGCAACAATACCGGTCGATCCCTGGTGATGTCGTCCACGCTGTTGGTCAGCCCAAGGAACATCGCCACGACCAGGGACAGGAACAGGTAGACCGGAATGTGAAAAGCCGAAGCGAAGTCGTAGTTGAGACTCTCGGAATGCCTCAAAACAAAGCCAATCAGCAAAGCGAGCACCGGCGCCGCTAGCAGCGTGATGAGAAGGTTGGCATTGTTGCGCATCTTGCTGAAAAAGGCGCGCTTGAAGAGAACGCCGAATTGCTTCCACTCCTCCCGCCAACGCAGCGGCTCGCGACGCTTGGCTCCGGAAGGGAGCGGCGGCGGCGTTTCCCGCGGCGCGCTCGGCGTTTGCACGTCCTTCATCAGGCGGAAGGCCTCGTATTTATCTCGCCAATAATCCGGTGAATAGCGACGGGCCGGGACGAGCTGACCGCGATTGTTCTCCTCGACAATGATATCTCCGGAGAGATCGCGCAGCGGCGTTTCGAGCACGTCGAAGATGAACTCCGGACGGGTGGTGCCGCAGGCTTCGCAAGAACCGAACTCCGCACCATAATGTTGCTGGTGCTCGGCGGTCGCGAAATATTTTAACATCTCCTGAGGCGTCCCAAAGAAGACCAACTTGCCGCCGCGGTCGAGAAGCACCGCCTTCTGGAACATCTGGAAGATCTTCGAAGTCGGCTGGTGAATGGTGACGACGACGATCTTGTTGTGAGACATCCCCCGGATGATCTCAATGACATGCTCGGAGTCCTTGGAGGATAGTCCGCTCGTCGGCTCGTCAAAGAGGAAAACGTCGGCCGAACTGACCATGTCCAGGCCGATATTCAGCCGTTTGCGCTCTCCGCCAGAAAGCGTCTTCTTGTGCGCCGCTCCTACCACAAAGCCGCGCCGTTCGTTGAGCCCGAGCTCGGCGAGTTTGCCATCGATGCGACGCAATCGCTCGCGCCCGGAGAGGTGGGGGGCACGAAGCGCCGCGGCAAAATCGAGGTTTTCCTCGATGGTCAGATGTTCATCGAAGGCGTCGTGTTGCGGAATGTAGGTGACATACTTGCGAAGCGACTCTCGATTCGCATAAAGCGAGCGCCCATTAAAAAGCACATCACCCTGCGCGGGTTGGAACTGACCGGAAAGCGCGCGCATCAGCGTGCTCTTTCCGCTTCCGCTCGCCCCCATCACACAAACCATCTCGCCGCGCTGCACCGAGAACGAGATGCCGTCGATGGCCACCTGGCCGTTGCGGAATCGGCACACCAAATCGCGGACCTCCAGCGAGCGGATGATGTTCCGTTCCTCCTCCAGCAGGCGCTCGGTGAAGTTGCAGCGCAGCACTTGCCCCGTGTCGATGCGAATAGTGTCACCGTCAGACAGCGGCGCAAAGTTTCGCACGGGCACGCCGCGAACAAGAATCGGTCGGTCGGTCTGAAGGACCTCCACACGACCCTCTTTGCGGTCATAGTCGCAGTAGATCTTCAGAAGGACGTCACCACCGCTCCCCGGCGACAGCAAGATGTCATCTTCCTCGAGGAGCCCTGGATTGTTGGAAACAAGATACTCGCTCTTCGAAGTTTTCAGTTGGAAGCGACCGCCAAACTGACGGGCGCGCCGGCGCAGGTCACCCAGGTCCAGCTCGCTGTCGTTGTGAAAGACGATGTTGTCCTCGAGAGTCGCCTCCACCGAGGTCCCTTCGCGGAGCCGCACACCCTTGAGCACAGCATCGACCTCCTTCAGTGCCGTCACATGGACGCGCAGCCCGAAGGTCACCTCCAAGCACGAATCGCGCGACCGGTTCTTCTCGAGCCGCACCTCGTCATCTTCATTGACCGTAACGAAGATTTGCGGGAGCGAGACGTTCTTTCTGGCGTTGAAATAAAAGACGAGATCCTGATGGGTGAGCACCTGATCATCGATGAGGATGCGCTGGCCGGCGAAGATTCGACAGAAATCGCCATGCTTGAGAACTCGGCCCTGCACGATCAGGTTGCGCCCGCTGAGATTTTTCAGGATGACCAGATCCTTGTACCGGTAGGCGAGGATCCGTTCACCCCCGCTCAACCCAGGCAGTAAGACGTCGCAATGATCTTGGGGCCCGAAACTGACAACCTCAAGGGGGGAGGCCCCTTGATGATAAATGCCGACATCGTTTTGATCGTTGGCGTTGAGCTGATAAACAATATCAATGGCTTGGGCTGCCATCCCCAGCTGAGACATAAATGAGTAATAAGCAATTACTTGCTCTTGCTTAAGTCCCGCCTTGGAGATCAAATCGTAGAGCTGCACCCCGAGGAGGATCTTACGCTCGTCGTCCAGGTTTGCGGAGAGTTGCTGCGCAATAGCGTTGAGGTCCTGGTGTTCGTGGAGCGCCTCTCGGAAGAGCTTCCGTAGCTCGGAATAGACGGTGTCCGGATAGTCGTAACGGAGGAAACCAAGGCTGGAGTCGATCTCTTCTTCGAAGAGCTCGCCCTCGACGCGGGCAAAAGCCGCAAAAACTTTGATGAGCGTCGGGAGCAGGTTCGGACTTTCGGCGACCGTCCGTGGCTTACGCATGAGACGGCGCACCATCCTGCGGCCCGCCGCCCTTGCTCTGGCAGCAAAGAGAAAGAGACCTTCAACCCGGCGCTGGGTGCGTCCGGCTGAAGGCGGAGCGACTACTGACATCCGATCAGCCTATCGCTCACGATCTATCTTTTCAACGCCGGGTTGCAAGGAGGCTGGTTTTTGAGATAATTTCCGGTTTACCTCTATGACCCAACCTGTAACTGAGGCGCAACGCGCTTCGACTCCCACGCCGCCGCTGGAGGATCTCCGCGTGCGCGGAGTCACCCGGCTCATAACTCCGGCGCAGATCAAGGAACAATTTCCGGTTAGCCGTTCGCAGATGGAAACGGTGTTCCGCGGCCGCGAACAAGCGCGGGCAATCATTCGTGGTGAAGACGATCGGCTGCTGGTCGTGGTTGGACCATGCTCGATCCACGACTCCGCCGCGGCGCTCGACTACGCTGAGAAATTGGCGGCTTTGAGTCGGGAGGTCGCTGATCGGATCTTTGTGATCATGCGCGTCTACTTCGAGAAACCTCGCACCACCGTCGGCTGGAAGGGTTTGATCAACGATCCGTTCATGAATGACTCCTGCGATATGGCTTATGGCCTGACGCTCGCGAGAAGGATCTTGCTGGACATCGCCGACCTGGGCTTGGCGGCGGGAACTGAGTTTCTCGATCCAATCGTCCCCCAATACACTGCCGAGCTCATCAGCTGGTCGGCAATCGGTGCACGCACCACCGAATCGCAAACTCATCGGGAGATGGCCAGTGGGCTTTCGATGCCCGTGGGATTCAAGAATGGCACCGACGGCAGTGTGCAAACGGCCATCGACGCCATGAAAAGCTCACGGACTCCGCATAGTTTTCTCGGAATCGATCAGGACGGCGCGACCAGTATTATCAAAACGACCGGCAATCCCGACAGCCATGTCGTGCTTCGCGGAGGACGGGAAGGCATCAACTACGAACCGCACCAGGTTGCGGGGGTCTGTGAAGTGCTGAGAAAGAGCGGTCTGCGCCCGATGCTCATGGTCGATTGCAGCCATGCAAACTCCGGCAAAGATCCCCACCGCCAGCCCCACGTCTGGCAAAGCATCATCGACCAGCGCGCTTCAGGGCGCCGCGAAATCATCGGTGCCATGCTCGAGAGTCATCTGAATTTCGGTGGCCAATCGCTCGGCAATGATCCCGTGGCGCTGCAGTATGGCGTCTCGATCACCGACGCTTGCATGGATTGGCAGACGACCAGGGAACTGCTCGCCGGTTTCCGAGCCTAGATCATTTCGAGATCGCCGAGCATGCCGCTGCCAAAGCTCCGCCGGGCTGCGGCCGGCCGCGCCGTATGACTGTCGCCGAGATCTCGTTCGCGGCCATCGATTTTGAGAGCGCCGGCATTCGCCAGGGAAGCACCGAAGTGCCCGTGCAAATCGGGATCGCACTGATGCATCAACTCGCGATCTCTGAAAATTTTGGCAGCTTCCTTTTTACGGAAGAGCCGATCACCTGGGCGGCGCAAAAGGTCCACGGCATTCGCGCAAAGGATCTTGCCGGCGCACCTCGTTTGCCCGAACTCTGGCCCAAGATCCACCACCTCCTGCACGATCGCTGGCTCGTCGCCCATGGCTCCGCGACCGAGCGACGGTTCCTGCGCGCCTTTCCTTTTCACGGCTTTGGACCGTGGGTGGATACACTCAAGCTTTCCCGAGCTGTCTGGCCGGAAAAGAATTCCTTTGCGCTGGGCGATCTCGTCCAGGACCTCGGCTTGGAAGACGATCTCCGCAAAGCTTTTCCCGCGTTCCGTTGGCATGACGCGCTTTCCGACGCCATGGCCTCTCTGATCCTCCTGCGACGCGCCATTATCGATGCAAAGATCGGCGCTGAAAAAGCTGACCTCCTCCTACGACCCGATGCGACGGAATATCATCGCCTCAAGGCACGAGGACTCCCGCCTCGCTCACGATCGCGGTCACCCGCGCGTCGTGGGCTTCGAACGGAAGACTTTCCACTATCTGACATTTGAAGCAGATTCCCACGGCGCGCACAGTCGGATTCGCCGCCAGCCATCGGTCATAGAATCCTTTGCCTCTACCGAGACGCGCCCCGGTCGTGTCGAAGGCGAGACCCGGCACGAGGACAAGGTCTGGCGACGGCGCCATCGTCGCGCCCACCGGTTCACGAATGCCAAGAGCTCCGGTCTGAAACTCAGACGCTAATAGGAACACGAGCAGTCCGTCGTCTCCCACTCGCGGATATGCAAAAATCTTCTCGGGAGGTAAGTCCCCTCCCATCCAGTCAGGCTCTCCCGCGAGCGACGTAAAACCGAAGACGACCTTGGCAGACTTCCAGAGGGAGAAACTATGAAGATGCTCGCGCAGATTTTTCGAAGCGCCTGACTTCTCCGGGAAGCTGCGGACTGCTTCCTTCATTTTTGCGCGCAGCATTTGCTTTTCGCTCGAAATCATTTCAGACTCATTCGAAGCCCATGGTGCGCCGATTGTTGAGAACAGGAAAGCGCGCAAAGCCGCAAAATCACGTGGATATGCGGCTCGGCGAAGGATGGCACAAGCGGAACTTTCTTTCCGAGGTGGTCATTCCTTCTCTCTTCACCAAGCGCCACGGTCATCGCCTCAAGCCGGTGTTTCCAGAGCTCCCGGCGGGAAAAATCTGCGTGACGTGGATCGGGCACGCCTCCTTCCTCATTCAGACTCCGGAGCATAGTCTTCTCATCGACCCAAATTGGGCTAAATGGCTCAAGGTCATCAAGCGCATCAAACATCCGGGAATCGAACTTCGCGACCTGCCCGCGATCGACCTGGTGCTGGTCACTCATGCCCATTTCGATCATCTGGACCGCCGCACGCTTCGCGCTGTTGCCAGCGATCAACCGATCGCCGTGCCCGAGCATGTCGGTAGCCTCGTCCACGGACTCGGATTTAATCGCGTCCACGAGCTGCGCCATTGGCAAAGTTTTGAACATGGAACGCTGAAGGTAACGCTCACCCCTGCGCGTCACTGGGGAGCGCGAATTCTGCACGATAGCCACAGAGGATTCGGAGGTTTTCTCATCGAGTATGCGGGAAGGACGATCTTTCACTGTGGCGACACCGCTTACTTTGACGGATTTAAAGAGATCGGTAAGCGCGCCAACATCGAGTTGGCTCTGCTTCCCATCGGCGCCTATGAAGCGCCTACGAAAAGGGATGTCCACATGAATCCCGAGGAGGCCCTGCAGGCATTTCGGGAGCTGCGCGCCAAGATGATGATCCCCATGCATTTTGGCACTTTCCGCCTTAGCTACGAACCCTTGCATGAGCCGCCGCGCCGACTCCTCGAAAAGGCCCTTGAACTTCAACTCCTTGATAGGATTCGGCTCCTCAATGAGGGCGAGCCCACCGTCTTCTAAGGCTTTTGCTTGAACTGTTAGGCAGACAAATGCCAGCGCGCAACGCTAAGACGCTCCGATTAACGACAGGCGAACTCCTCTCCCTCTACTACGCAGCCATTCTGCGCTAATTGTGCCTACGAGTGAACGCTCTCCGGACGCTTTTTTAAGCTTGAAGTCTAATTCCGTTGCAAGATATGGTGCCGTTATATGGGAATTATCTCCTGGATCTTTCTAGGCCTGATTGCCGGCGCGCTTGCCAAATTCCTGGTTCCTGGTAAAGACCCCGGCGGTTTCATCGTAACTATCCTCATCGGAATCGTGGGGGCCATCCTTGGTGGTTTCCTTGGCAGCTTCATCGGTCTCGGCAGGGTTGAGTCATTTGACATAGGCGGGCTAATTATCGCGACCCTTGGAGCCATTATCCTGCTGGTTCTCTACCGTCTCTTTCGCAAGGGAACCTGAGGTAAGCGCAAGAGCCTCGCGCCTCTCTCAACTTCATCCTGACAGCTAACCCTCGAATCCCGCAACACCATGGGTCTCTTCTCAAATCTCCTCTCCAAAGTCTTCGGTCAGCAGACCGCGGCCGCAACCACACCTCCACCAGCCGCGACAGGTGGACCTATCGCTGCAGGTGCTCCTGCCCCCGCTTCCTCCGGCTCAGCTCCCTCAGCTGCAGTGGTCGATGTCACTGCGATCCTTGATGATCTCGCGGCGAAAAATCCTGAGAAGCTCGATTGGCGCAAATCGATCGTCGACCTCATGAAACTCGTCGACATGGATAGTAGCCTCGCTTCTCGGAAAGAACTTGCCAAAGATCTCAATTATAGCGGCGACACGAGCGACAGTGCCAAGATGAACATCTGGCTGCATAAAGAGGTGATCCGCAAAATTTCGGAGAACGGCGGCAAGGTTCCCCAAGACCTCCTCTCTTAGCCCTTTCGGGCGGACACCGCCCGAATCGCTCTTGGACGTCATCGCCGTCCGGCGAATAGCAGCGCGTTGCTAAGCGCGTGATATCGCCGCGACGATAAAATTCTAGAGCTTGGGGAGGCGCTTCTGCCAAGCGCCTGTGGATTTTCGCTGGGCGCTTGACACAAACATCCCCACACCTCGCCTCTATTTCGTTAGCGCACTATTCCACTTAGCGATTCTATCCTTTTGCTGTTCGAAGAGGGTGTTCCGGCGCGTCGAGAATCTCTATTTGCAGAATCTTATCGCCTTGCGTGATCGCGTTGACGACGTCTTGACCTTTGGTGACTTCGCCAAAGACCGTATGTTTGCCGTCCAGCCACGGAGTCGGCACATGGGTTATGAAAAACTGGCTCCCGTTGGTTACTGGCCTGCCGGTATTTGCCATTGAGAAAATTCCCGGCTTGTCATGTTTGAGGTCTGGCCGGCACTCATCCTCGAACGTGTACCCCGGCCCGCCGCGACCGGTTCCCGTTGGATCGCCGCCCTGAATCATAAAATTCGGTATTACCCGGTGAAAGGTGACTTCATTGTAGTAGCCCTGCTTTGCCAGGTTGAGGAAATTTGCGACGGTGACGGGGGCTTTCGAAGGAAACAGCGTTCCTTCGACGTCTCCTTTGCTCGTCTTTACGATGATACGAATGTCAGACATGTCTGCCGCGTTGGTCGCGGTTAGCAGGCAGATTGTCACGGCAAAAAGGGCGAAAAGCGGCTTTTTCATCGCGAGAAGTGTGGCAAGCTGCCAACCATGTCGCAACACAAGCTGAAGATTGGCGCGGTGCAAAGTCGATGCTCCGCTGACCTCGACGCCAATCTGGCCGGCGCGGAGCGTGGGATCCGTCAGGCTGCGGCAGCAGGCGCTCAAATAATCTGTCTGCAAGAGCTCTTTCGCTCGCTCTACTTCTGCCAGGTCGAAGATCATAAATACTTTGAACTGGCCGAGCCGGTGCCTGGTCCGACCACCGAGAAGATGCAGGCACTCGCGAAGGAGCTGGGCGTTGTCATCGTGGTCTCACTCTTCGAACGACGCGCTCCGGGAATTTACCACAACACTGCCGCCATCATCGATGCAGACGGGACCTACCTCGGAAAATACCGCAAGATGCACATTCCCGATGACCCGCTCTACTACGAGAAGTTCTACTTCACGCCGGGCGATCTCGGGTTTTCCGCTTGGGATACCAAATTCGCCCGCATCGGAGTCTGCGTGTGCTGGGACCAATGGTACCCCGAAGCGGCACGGCTCACCGCGCTGCGCGGCGCGCAGATTCTTTTCTATCCCACCGCCATCGGCTGGCATCCGGAGGAAAAGGAGGAGTATGGCCGGCGTCAACATTCCTCGTGGGAGACTGTGCAGCGCGGGCATGCGGTCGCCAATGGCTGCTATGTGGTCGTTCCTAACCGCGTCGGACACGAGGCACCCGAGGGGGGTCCGGGGATCGAATTTTGGGGCCAAAGTTTTATCTGCGATCCCTCGGGAGAGATCATCAAGAAAGGCCTGCCCGACGAAGAAGACGTTATCGTCGCGGAAGCCGATCTCGCGAGTGTCGAAACCCAGCGCACCCACTGGCCGTTTTTGCGCGATCGGCGAATTGATGCCTACGCGGATATCACGCGGCGCTTTATCGATTAGGAGGGCCATTTTGTTCGTATGCCCGTCCGCCTGCTTCGACACGACCGCGCGCATGACTACAGGTTCTTGATGCGTCGGTGGCGTGAGGTGGCCGCGCTGGCAGACCTTCGGATTAAGAAATACTCGGAAGCGGGCGGCTGTAAGTTGTATTGTATCGTCTCGCGCTTGAAGAGGGCTGAGGCGCCCTCGATTTATCTTTCTGCCGGCATTCATGGCGACGAAGCCGCCGCGACCGAAGGGTTGGTCGAGTGGGCTCAGGCGAACACCGACGCACTGCGGCTTCTCAATGTGCTTATCTTTCCCTGTTTGAATCCCTGGGGGCTGGTAAACAATTCCAGGCGGGATCCCGATGGACGCGACCTCAATCGCAGTTTCCACACCTCGGCCGTCCCCCAGATCGCGGCGCAGATTCAGTGGCTTACGGGGTGCGCGTTCGATCTGGCCCTCAACCTGCACGAGGACTACGATGCCATCGGGCTTTACATTTATGAACTGCAGCGCGTGAAACCCTTTTGGGCCGAGCTCCTTCTCGAGGCGGGAGCCCAGTACATACCGCCGGATCCGAGAAAAAAGATCGAGGGCCGCGCAGCGCGGGCCGGAGTCGTCCGCCGGATAATTACACCTGACCTCATGCCGGAGTGGCCGGAGGCCTTCGTTCTCTATTTTCAGAATGCCGTGCGCATCTTCACCGTCGAGACGCCTTCTGAATTTCATCTCGACGATCGTGTGAATGCTCAAATCGCGATGATCTCGAAGGCGGTTGAACTTTGCCGAGAAGAGTTTTCTTTGCGGGCAAAGCCCACGGCGGCATCATAAGCACATGTCCCGCGAAGCTGTTATCGAACGAACCACCAGCGAAACGTCCATTCGCACCCGCTTGAATCTCGACGGAACGGGAGTGTCCAACGTCCGCAGCGGCATCCCGTTTTTTGATCACATGCTCACGCTCTTCGCGCGCCATGGACTCTTCGACCTCGACCTCGACGCCAAGGGTGATATCGAAGTCGATTTTCACCACACCGTGGAGGATGCGGGCATCACCCTCGGCCAGGCCATCGCCAGGGCCTTGGGTGAGAAGAAGGGCATTCGACGCTATGGCTTTGCCTACGTTCCGATGGACGAAGCCCTCGTCCGCGCGGTGATCGACTTGAGCGGACGGCCATACTTGGTCTACGAGCCGCCCTCGCCAGTCGAAGCGATCGGCGGCAACTTCTCATTCCAACTGGTCGAGGAATTTCTGCGGGCCATGGCGGTCAGCGGAGCCATGAATCTTCACGTCGAAATTCTGACCGGACGCGACCCGCATCACATGGCCGAAGGCATTTTCAAAGCCCTCACCCGGGCCCTTGACGTCGCCACTCAAATCGACCCACGCGTCGAGGGCGTGCCCAGCACCAAAGGTGTCCTCTAGCATCTCGGCGCCTCAGACGAGACGACAAGTTTGTCGCTTGAGTCTCCCCGAGAGCATCGGATCTTTATCGTTTCATGGAGAAAGGATCGAAGTCTATTGGAGTGGTTGACTACGGCAGGGGGAATCTTCGCAGCGTTTGCAAGGCTCTCGAGGCGGTCGGCGCTTCGGTTTCGCTCGTCACCGAAGCCGCCCAACTCGATCGCTTCGATGCCATCGTCGTCCCCGGAGTCGGAGCGTTTGGCGACTGCGCAGAGAATCTACGCGCCTCCGGGCTTTGGGAGCCCTTGCGCGAATGGTTACAGGCCGAGCGGCCGTATCTCGGGATTTGCCTCGGTTACCAACTGCTCTTCGAATCGAGTGAGGAATCACCAGGGAGCAAAGGCCTGGGATTTCTTCCGGGACGCGTTGTCCGCTTCCGAGGAGACAATCTGAAGATCCCCCACATCGGATGGAATAGGCTGCGCGAAACGCGCAGTCCCATCTATAAGTCCCTCGCCATGGACCCATACTTCTATTTTGTGCATTCGTATTTTCCCGTCCCCATCGACGACGACATCGTCAGCGCGCGCTGCGAATACGGAGGATTATTCGCCGCGAGCATCAGCAAAGGCAGCCTGCATGCCACGCAATTTCATCCGGAAAAAAGTCAATCCGGCGGGCTCACTTTGTTAAAAAATTTTCTCGAGACGCTCGCATAGGGGTCACTTTCGCTGAGGCTCGCCGCGATATGTTACTGCTTCCTGCGATCGACCTGATGGATCGACAAGTGGTCCGCCTGAGGCGAGGAGTGGCGGCGGAAAAGGTAGTTTATTCGAACGACCCAGTTTCTATCGCCAAGAAATGGGAGGATGCTGGCGCAGACTGGCTCCACCTCGTTGATCTCGATGCGGCCTTCAGTGGGGAACCCAAAAACCTTCCCTGTATTGAGAGCATTTGCGCAGCCGTCGACGTCCCGTGCCAACTGGGCGGGGGTATGCGCAGCCGGCAAAATATTGCGGCCGCTTTCGACACCGGGGTTCGAATGGTAATTCTAGGCACAAAGGCTTACGAATCAACGGGTTTTCTCAGGGAAGTGTGTCAAGAATTCGGAGGAGAGCGCATCGCTGTCGGCATCGATGCCAAGGACGGATTGGTGGCCGTAAAAGGTTGGACCGAAACGACCCCGAAGCGCGCGGTTGATCTTGCGCTCAGCGCTCAGCAAGCCGGCGCCAAAACCGTGATCTACACCGATATTGCGACCGATGGTATGCTCGAAGGACCGAACTACTCTGCTTTGACAGAGCTCCTGAATCTTCTCGAATGCAACCTCATCGCCAGCGGCGGAGTGTCCAGTGCGAACGACATTCTTAGACTTGCCGCCCTGCCCGGCCTGTATGGGGCAATCATTGGAAAAGCCCTCTACGAAGGAAAAATTGTGCCACCCCTTCCGCGCTTGAAATAATCCGCTTGACAAATTTGCCGCCCTTCTGGCATTAGCGTGGGCTCAAATTCAATCTCCGATGAAAAAACTGCTCCTAACCACATCAATAGTTGCACTGTCGTTTCTCGATGCCTTTGCCGGCGATGGCAAATCCTTCAAGGAAGTAAAGACAGTCGTCGTTCCTGAACCAACCTGCAGATTCCGTGACATGGAATGGCAGATCGATGCCTTCTACAGCCATTTCTGGGGCGACGCCGCCGTAAAAGGCGGCCCCGGTGGCGGCTTCGGCGTGAACTTCTTCTTCTTGCGCTACGTCGGTATCGGATACGAGGCATCCTGGTTTGATAACGACGGAGTCGCATTTCATCTGCCCGTTGGCGGAAACTTGTTCCTCCGCTATCCCATCTGCTCTCTGAACCTCGCGCCCTATATACTCGTGGGCGGTGGCGCTGCGTGGGATGGCGATGTCTACGGTTACGGAAATGTCGGAGGCGGTCTTGAGTATCGCTTCACCGATCATATTGGTATCTTTGTCGACGGACGCTACGTTTACGGCACCAAGGATGGTTTTGGCAATTCTGCCAACCTTCGTGCAGGGATGCGGTTTGCGTTCTAAGCCCGCTATAAGCTAAGCTGAACAAAGGACTCTTACCAAAACACCGAAGGAGAAATCCTTCGGTGTTTTGCTTTTGGGGCCAACGGCTTTATTTCTTAGAATGAGAAACCTTAGCTAATTGCAAGCAAAACCTGGGACTGCGCCGACGCGATCCGTTCTTGATTGTCGTCGACCCGGTGAGACAATCCGCGAATGGCCCCTCCCGCAATTAACACTCTCTTCCTGGATATCGGTGGTGTTCTTCTGACCAACGGCTGGGACACCGACCTGCGCAAACAGACTGCTCAACACTTTGGCCTCGATTACGAAGAGATTTATCATCGCCATCACGTCACCTACGACATCTACGAGGAAGGGAAGATGACTCTTGATGAATACCTTTGGCAGATCGTTTTCTATGAACCAAGGCCGTTCACTCCGGAAGATTTCACGAGCTACCTGCTCGAACAAGCCAAGCCGTATCAGGATACGATCGACTTGGTCAGGCGGCTCAAGGCCGTCTACGGGTTGCGCGTGGCTGTGGTCAGCAACGAAGGCCGTGAAATCGCCGAAGATCGGATTCGCCGCTTTAATCTCAAGGAATTCGTCGATTTCTTCATCGTCTCTGCCTTCGTCCATATCCGCAAACCGGACCTCGACATCTATCGTCTGGCCATGGATGTCGCCCACGTGAAGGCCGATCAAGTGGCCTATGTCGAAGATCGCCCTCTCTTGTGCGACGTGGCAGCACGACTCGGCCTCCACCCCGTTCTCAATAGAAACGCCCAGGAAACACGCGAAAAACTCGCCGCGCTCGGCTTGGTCCTCTAAGACCTGACCCAATCTTGCGCGCGCCCACGCGATCGCGCCCCAGACATTTTCCACCATCCCCGCTTGTCAACTGGGAGTCGTTGCGCAATCCTTTTCCCCTCGCCCGTGAAAAAGGCTGGGTAGCTCAGTTGGCAGAGCAGAGGACTGAAAATCCTCGTGTCGGGGGTTCGATTCCCTCCCCAGCCACCTCCCAGAAATCTCTGTGGAGTGTCTTAAACTAAGGATGTGCGGATGGAGCACCGAAGATCTCGGATTCAGGGTCTCCACCAAATTTTGGGGATGGGGTAGGTATTGGTATAGTTAGCCGCATTGAGCGATAACGCGAAGGCGGTAGTTGGAGAAGTTTTTAAAGCCGTAGGCGCGGCGTTGGATGAGTTTGAATTTGCGATGGAAGCCCTCGGTGATGCCATTGTTTTTGGTGAAGCGCCACATGGCCGCGAGAGGTTCTCTCCAGGCCGACAAGGTTTGAGCGAGGGTAAGGAGCGAGGGGAAGGCACTGGCTTTGAGCTCATCGATAAAATCGAGGAGTTTCTTAGTGAGAGGACGGCAGGCGCGTTTTGTTTGATGTTTGAGGTTGAGGAGAGCGCGAAGTCGATGCATGGCGTCATAGAGGGGCGCGAGAGCAGGATATTTAGCAAAGAGCGCCCTGAGGCGCTGGCGGTCAATGGGCGAGAGGTTGTCCTGTCGTTTACGCAGGGCAGCCAGGGAGCCGCGATGGTTCTTGATAGGAGGGGCGATCTGACGGGCCAGCTCCAGGAAGTGTTGGATGACAATGCGGATGACATGGAAGCGATCGGCAACGATCTTGGCTCTGGGGAAATAGGAAGCAATCAGGCTGCGGTAGGGACTTGAGAGATCGATGCAAACCACGCGAACCTTGTCTCTGCCTTGGAGAGCGGCCAGAAAGGAGCGCAGATCCCTTGGACTGCGGCCGGCAACAATATCGAAGACCCGGTGGTTCTTAAGATCACAGAAGGTGGTGGCAAAACGTTGCCCCTTGTGAAGGGTGTGCTCGTCGATACCGAGAACCCGAGGGCATTGAAGACTCAAGCGTTCCCTGGCCTTGCGAGAAGTAAATTCCCCGTAGATGCGCTCCACGGTGGCGCTCCCCAGCTTCATAAGACGCGCCAAAGCCGAGGCGCAAATGCCTTCATGGTGCTGGATGTAGACCTTCTGCCGCCAGGGTTCGGTGCTGCGCTTCCAGGGCCGCAATCCGGGCGTCTCGGGAAGGAAACTGCGACCACAAGCCCGACACTCAAAGCGCCGGGTCTCGATCTGAAGAAGGCTCGGCAAGCCAAAGGAATTTAGATGCCGAGCGCGCCGTCGGTAACGTCCCTTGGCGACAATGCGCGGGCTGGCACAGCACCGACAGCAATCCGGTTCCCTTTCCAGTTCCAAGTGCACAAGCACTTGCCGATTGCTTTCGCTCCGCAAGACGCGGTAGCCTCTTAGTCCGATATCACACACAGGGGGCATGGTGGTCTTTCATTGACCCCATGTCCCCAATTTTTGATGGAGAGCCCGGATTCATCACGAAACACAAAGAAGCGACTGGAAACAGTCTAAATTTATCCGCCAATTGTCCCCCGAAAAGTTGCGCGCGGTCAAATTTGCTAGAGGAGGTAGGCTGCACCTACACTTCACCAAAGATGGACTCGAACTTCATCAGATCCTTTAGCGATTTTCGCAAAATCGTGACAGGGACAGCGCCCGGAAACAGCGAGTTCTTTCGGGGCGAGCCAAGAGATTATTTTACGCTCATACCAAAGATTGGGCGACTGACCAAAAAGAGGGAGCCAAAGTCCAAGTTTCTAACAAAGTACCCCGCACATATCGTAGGGGAGAAGAAGATCTTCGAGCGGTTCAAGCGAAACGCGCTTCCCCACCTTGCGCTCTTGCCAAGAAACGACTGGCAATGGCTAGCTCTAGCTCAGCACCATGGTCTTCCTACCAGGCTACTTGACTGGACCTCAAATCCCCTTATTGCCCTCTACTTCGCAGTAGGAACAACTTTCACCAGTAACGATTTGGTCAGCGACAAAGCCATGGAACCCCTACGAAACGGCGGGTCCGTGATTTATCGCCTCAAAACACGACATGACCTGCTCGACACCACGGCTCAAGAGCCTTTCGATGTAGATGGCGCCGAGCTTTTCGCGGCCCCTGTCGTGACGCAACGAATTCGAGCGCAAAGTGGATTCTTTACGATCCAAGGCAACCCGCATCGGCCGCTAACGGAACAGTGGAGCAGGCACCGTCTTCACCGCTACTTGATTCCTTTCGAATCCAGAGAGACACTTCGTCACGAACTTCTGGCCTACGGCATCAATCACGCTTTCGTGTTTCCCGATTTAGATGGCCTGAGTAGACACCTCCAAGAAGAGCTTAACGACTAAAGATATCTTGTCGCTTGTAACCCGGAGTCAACACCACGTTCTCACAGTACTTGCGCTCACTCCTGCTGACGCTCGATTTTCAGAACTCGCTCTACGGTTAGAATGGTTCGCAGGCACCCGACAAGCAATTGACCTCTCCGGAAATGATGGCCGCAGCAATTCGACCGATTGAAGCTCATCGGGCAAGGAGATCAGCGTCCCCTGAATCGACGCCTTTATCTCCCGAGGCACCGACGAGGGCTCCTACCTCGGATCTAATACAGGATAGCGATCTCCGTAGAGAAAATCGCCTTGCCAAAAACACGTGTTCTTTTGGCACTGCCTCCGTGCGTCAGGCGCACGTCCGCAGATTTCGCAGATTGCGATCGTTTTCAGTCGGTTCACGCAACATTTAGGGTTATTACCGGGCGCCGTGAGAAGGACTATTGTTTCAAGCTCCAATATGGAATATGAGTTATCTTTCTCATCGCTTCCAGGAAGATCACGCCGTGCTCTGGTAAAACGTCGCCTTCCTCGGATGAGTACATGATGCTTTCCCGAAACTGGTCCTCGCGGCCCGCGGGCATTCTCGGCACCGGGTAACCGAACTCTTTTTCAACCAGTTGGCTGTGCGCAGCTTCAGCAGATTCACCGGGCAACTCATATTCATCGCCGAGTCCGAGCATGTGGCCGAATTCATGAGCGGCCGTGTCGTCCTGAATATCCATGTACGCCAGGACCACAATCCCTGAGCTGACTCTTGAGCCTTTGCCGGGCGCATAATCACCGCGATAGACTTTTATCTTGAAGAGCTGTTTGCCTCCGGGAATATCTTTCCCGACATCATCGACCTTGACGATGACGTTGGCTTTGAGGTGCTCCAATCCCTCTTCGTAACAATAGAGCGTATGCTTATTTGACCAGGTCTGCTCGGCGATCTGAATAAATTTCGTCCGCCACTGCTCAATTTCGTTGCCGGCCCAGACCTTTGCAGAAGCATTAGGATCGCTCCCGGTGGTCGCGGTAACACTCTGCTTCGGTTTTGAATCCTCAAAAGTGAAATGCACCGGCACAGTAACAGTAAGCGTTTCCTTACTGGGCGAGTACCGGGCCTGGAAAAAACCATTGTGAAAGAAAAACGCTCCCTTGTGATCGCGCGTCGGGAAGTCTGCTATTCGCTGTTCCTCTTTGACTTGCTCCCGCCAGCGCTCGATCGCCGCATCGAAATCGGGCAGATAATCTTCATTCCGTTCCCAGGATCCCTGAAAGCCGTATGGGGCCAGAAGAGCGTAAACCCTGCTTTCCTTCCGGATCAGATAGTGAATGAAGAGATCTTTCGAATAAAGCGCTCTTAAGGTCCTCAGCCATTCAATGGACTCGTAATCAGACTTAGGCTTGGGCAGCGGGCTCCAATCACCGGCAATTCCGACGGCGGTTGCACCTGGGATCGTTTCAACCGCACCTCCGCCCGCGATCACATTCGCGACTCTATCAGCGCTTTGCTCGTGTGACGCCTCGGAATCGGCTTCCGGTGCCGGTCCGCCTCTACTTTGCTGAATCGTGTGGACGAGTTCATGTGCGATCAACCGGCGTCCTTTGCGACTCTGTGGATCCAGTCGATCAGCGCCGAACACGATGTCCTGGCCGACAGTGTAGGCTTTAGCGCCGATTGCTTGTGCGGATTCGGCCGCGCGTGAGGTCGCGTGGACGCGCACCTGGCTGAAATCATGACCCAGGCGCGGCTCCATAAAATTACGCACGGCGGGACTGAGGGGTTGGCCAGGCGAAGCTAACACTTCATGGACGATAGGGGGCGCTGGGTTAACTCCGGAGTTGCCTGCGTTAAGATCACCGGACCTGGCTCGTAACAGCCGCTGCATGGCTTGATTACCAATCGTGCGCTGCAAGTGCAGAATGGGATGTGCATGATGAATCGACCCAGATGTTGCCGCGTTCGACCGAGCAAGGCTGGGGAATACTCGTTCTTGAGGTTGATTCTGCTTTTGCGCAAAGGTTCGCATGGTTTATCTGCCTAACCTCCACCTTGAAGGTTGCATGACGCAATAGCCGGCATGCAACCTTGTTGAACAAGCCCGGATTAGAAGCAACGGGTGAAGATCAGCGCCTTGCGGATTTCATATTGACTTCGATTCCCTCCCCAGCCACCTCTCACAAATCTCTCTGAAGTGGCTTCAATAAAGGGTCACCGGGTGATCACCTCAGAAAAGCCGAATCCAATCGGTACTCAATCGTATTAATCGGATCATAGCGAAATTTAGTCACTATTTAGTCACCAGAAATTGCTGAAATTGCGACGCGACGGTTCTCGCAGGCGTGACTGCGGCCACGCATGGCCCTAGAGCGATTTGCGATTACGAACGAAGAGCGATGTTGACCTCGGCCTGGACCCTGCGGAGTCCGTCCTCGGACGACCCTGGTAGCAGGGCGGTGATGTCTGCGATAATGGAGCGCTCCGATGGCGTGAAGCGATTCATTCTTCTCCACTCTTCGACCCAAGCGTCGATAATCTCCTTCTTGAGCTTCTTTTCACGCAGTGGGTGAGCTTCGATCGAGTCCTGATACACAGGACTGGTGTAAATGCTCTTGAGCTTATCGAGGTAGGAATGGCTCAGTGTTGTATCTCGCGAGATGTCGAGGAACGCTTCCTGCACAATTTGTCCTCTAGACTAGAAGACCGTAGACCAGCTCACGGTTGTGTCGGTTGGTCACTTCGATGAGACCGATGAAGGCACAGCCATCACCCTCCAATTCCTTTGGAACATCCGAATAGGGATTGAAGCCCTCAGCGAGTTCTTCTCTCCGGTATTGCTCGATCTTGGGGACGACGACCTTCTGCCGGTATTCGACGACGAAATCCGGCTCGTAGTCGGGGTCTTCTCTTTCGAGAGCTTCTCGCAGCGATCATCCGGTTCGCCAGCTCGTTGGGTTTGACGCCAAAATGTCTCGCCATGCGCCGGAGCTTTTCCGGCACTTACGTGCTATTTCGTTCGATCTGAGGAGATGAAAAAAAAGATCCAAACTGATGCTATCCCGAATCGATCACCGTGGATAACGGTAGCGAGTTTTGCAGCCGAGTCATGGATGCCTGGGCCTATCGCCACGGCGTAAAGCTGGACTTCATTCGGCCCCGGCAAGCCGGTAGAGAACGGTCCATTGTTGAGCAGAACTCCAGCTATGTCATGTCCACCTTTTGGGGTTCAGGCCACGAAAAGCAGACCCGTCCAAGTGGTCAGGGCTGAATGCGTTCGCCTTCGCGGTCGAAGTAAAGCGGGTGGCGGAGATTCAATCCGACTTCGTCGCCGGTGCTAAGAGTTGATTCCGGCGGAACGAGCACGAGAACCTGCGTTCCCTTGACGTCGATGAGAAGGTTGGATTGGTTCCCGAGGTGTTCGGCGAGGACAACTCGGCCGTCTGCTTTGCCATTTTGACCCCGGGAGATGGTAATATGTTCGGTGCGCGCGCCGAACGTCACGGTGTTCGGCGGCTTCGGTTCCGCGGGCATGAGTTCAGCCGGAATGAGGTTGATGGCGGGCTGGCCGAGCTTGAGCGCAGCGTAAATGTTGCGCGGCCTTTCATAGATCTCGCGCGGGCTGCCTTGTTGGACGAGCTGCCCTTCGCGCAGGATGCCGATGCGATCTGCCAGCGTCATCGCTTCGACTGCGTCGTGGGTCACATACAGAATGGTGGCGCCCATGTCTCGCTGGATGCGCTTGATCTCGAGTCGGAGGTCAACCCGCAGCTTGGCGTCGAGTGAGGAGAGCGGTTCGTCCATAAGGTAGATGTTCGGCTCGCGGATAAGCGCGCGTCCAATCGCGACGCGCTGCATTTCGCCGCCCGAAAGCCGCGTGGAACGGTTCTGCAGTTTGTGATCGATGCGAACCAACTTCGCGACGCGCTCGACGCGTTGAGCGATTTCAGCCGCAGACATTTTGCGGTTGGGAGCGCGCAGCGGGAAGGCGAGATTCTCATAAACGCTCAAGTGCGGATAGAGCGAATATTGTTGGAAAACGAAGGAAACGTCCCGCTGCGCCGGAGCATCTAAGGTGGCGTCCTGCCCAGCTATGATAATGGTCCCCTCTTCCGGGTTCTCCAGTCCCGCGATCAGTCGCAAGGTGGTCGTTTTACCTGCGCCGGTCGGTCCGAGCAGCACGAAGAACTCGCCATCGCGAATCGTGAGATCGAGTTCCGAAATGGCGGTGGTCCGGCCGAAACGTTTCGAGACCTTTTTGAGTGTGACTTCCGCCATCGGCGCCTATTCGTCGTGGAGAGCGGTCCGAACGGCCCGGCCGCTGGATTCGTGAAAGAGCGACAAACGGCGGAAAAGAAAGCGCAGCCCGACATTGTCACCGATCTCGACAGGCTCACTCGATGAAATCCGCGCTTTGACGGCGCCTTGGGGAGTATCCATCGTCAGAATCTGCGTCGTGCCGAGATATTCGACACCAGAAACGCTGCCCCGCAGGTCAGAGGCCGGATCGAGTCGGACATGTTCGGGCCGGATACCAAGGAGAAAATTGTCTGCGGCGAAGCCTTCCCGCACTTCGGGGATTGGCACTTGGGCACCATTGACCTGCACGCTTGTGTCGCCGGGTCGCAATTCACCGTGAAACTTCAAAAAGCTCATGGGCGGCGAACCAATGAAATCCGCCACAAAGACAGACGCCGGTTTGTCGTAAACTTCCTGAGGCGGGCCGAGCTGTTCCATCACGCCCTGGTTCATGACCGCAATTCTGTCGGCCATGGCCATCGCCTCCATCTGATCGTGCGTGACATACACCGTCGTCGCGTCGATGCGATCGTGTAAGGTGCGCAGTTCGTTGATCATGAGATCGCGAAACTCCGTGTCGAGCGTGCCGAGCGGTTCGTCCATGAGGAAGGCTTTCGGGCGGCGGACGATCGCGCGACCCAACGCGACCCGCTGGCGGTCGCCGCCGGCGAGTCCGGAAACAGATTTGCTGAGCAGATGGTCGATTCGCAATAGCTGCGCCGTTTCCTCCACTCTCTTCCGAATCTCCGAGCGGGAAAGGCCGGAACATTTAAGCGGGAAAGCGATGTTGTTGCGGGTGTTCATGTGCGGGTAGAGCGCGAACATTTGGAAAACGAAGGCAATATCGCGCCTACCCGCCCGCTCAAATGTCACGTCCTCGCCGTCGAGCAAAATGGTGCCCGAGGTGGGCAGTTCCAATCCCGCAATCATCCGCAAGGTTGTCGTTTTGCCGCAACCGGACGGTCCCAGGAGGACGAAGAACTCGCCGTGGTGCACGGTAAAATCCGAGCCATTGACGGCGACGAAGTCGTCGAAGCGTTTGTGCAGAGCGGAAACCTGGATCGATGCCATGCTTTATTCCGGAAAATGACTAACGACGATGAACATCGCCGTTCCGATCAGAATTGTAATGAACGAGTAGGCGTAGAGCGTAAGGGAGAAGGGTTGCATGAGCAGGAAGGCTCCGGCGAGGATGAGAAAGCTGGCAACATTTTCCATGCGGCCGCGGCGCAAAGGCTTTGGCCATTTCCGCCCTGCCTCCGGCGAGGCCGCCAGACTTGGAACTGCAGATAGAGACGGAGGAATATTTCGCCTCTCACGCTTCATGGCGAATTACTTTCTCAGCGCTCCAAAGGTAATCCCGCGCAGGAGATTCTTGCGCAGGAGAATGGTGAAAAACACGACCGGAATCATGAACAACGTCGCGCCGGCTCCCACGGCGGGCCAATCGAGGCCGCCTTCGCCAATGATCGTGGGAATAAAGGGCGGCGCCGTCTGCGCGCGGGAGGAGGTCAGGAGGAGGGCAAAGGCATATTCGTTCCAGGCGAAGATCAGGCAAAAGATCGCGGTGGCGGCGATGCCGGAAAGCATTTGCGGGAGCACCACCTTCGTGAATGCCTGGAAACGGGTATAGCCATCGATCATCGCGGCCTCTTCGTACTCGCGGGGAATTTCATCGACGAAACCCTTCAGCAGCCAGACCGCCAGTGAGATGTTCACCGCCGTGTAGAGCAGGATCATCCCGAGGTGCGTATCGGATAAACCAAGTTTCCGGTACATGAGGAAAATAGGGATGGCGACGGCGATCGGCGGCATCATGCGGGTCGAGAGGATGAAGAACATCAAGTCATCCTTCATCGGGACTTTGAATCGCGAAAATCCGTAGGCTGCAAGCGTGCCCAGGAATATGGAGAGAAAGGTCGATCCGAAGCCGATGATGGCTGAATTCCAGAAGCGTTCCGCGAAACGCGAAGGCCCCGCGATCACCATGCCGTGTGATCGCACTAGCTTGTCATACCATGTCCGCGCCGTGGGCAGGCTC
Organism: uncultured Verrucomicrobiae bacterium; assembly: GCA_963706955.1. Lineage (GTDB taxonomy): Bacteria > Verrucomicrobiota > Verrucomicrobiia > Chthoniobacterales > Terrimicrobiaceae > DASTFP01. The sequence continues at coordinate 1,014,210 of CAVPOC010000008.1, forward strand.
GCAATATACTCGGATGTCTGACGCGTTCGCGCCGTAAAGAGATTCACGTAGCCTTCCATCGAAGGCTGGAAAAGGATCTTGGGCGGATACGCAATTGAGTCCTGGGGCGACTTGAAGCTCGTCACGAAAATCCAGAGCATCGGCACCATGGTGATCAGGGCGTATGCGATCACGACAACCGCGGCGAACCGCTTGACGACGCGGCTTGGCTCGATGGCGGACAGGTTGGGAGGTGGCTTCCTCACCTTTGCTTCACCCTGTTGAGAAATTTCACGTAGATATTGGCGATCCCGAACACGGTGACGAAGAGTATCACCGCGAAGGCCGATGAATAACCGGTCCGCCATTTTTCAAATGCTTCGCGCTTGAGATTGATCGACGCCAGCTCGGTGACCGATCCCGGCCCGCCGGACGTAAGATTTACCACGAGGTCGAACATCTTGAAGTTTTCGATTCCGCGGAAAAGCACGGCGAGCATCAGAAACGGTGCAACCATCGGCAAGGTGATGGACCAGAAAGTCCGCCATGCCGAAGCGCGATCAACCTCGGCTGCTTCGTAGATGTAATCGGGAATGGATCGCAGGCCGGCCAGGCAGATCAGCATCACGTATGGAGTCCACATCCAGGTATCCACAATGATGATCGCCCAAGGCGCCAGCTTCACGTCGCCGATCATCTGGAAGGAGGACGGATCAGCCCCGGTGATGAATGAGACGACATAATTGAAAAGCCCAATTTGCGGCTGAAAGAGAAACTTCCAGAAGTTTCCTACCACCGCCGGCGAGAGCATCATCGGGAGGAGGATCATCGTCGTCCAGAAGGAGTGCCCGCGGAACTTGCGGTTGACCAGCCACGCCAGCGAAAATCCCAGCAGCACTTGCAGCAGGATCGTCCAGAAAAGAAAGTGCGCGGTGATCTGCAGGGCGCTCCAAATCTCCTCGTCGTGCAGAATATTGATGTAATTAAGGATTCCGACATTTTGAATTCCCTGGACCGCCCGGTTCGCCTTGAAGTTGGTGAAGGAGAGCTGAATCGACCAAATGAGCGGAAATATATTGATGACCAGCAGTAGAAGAATGGTCGGAGCAATGAAAAGCCACGCGATCATCCGGTCGGATAGACCGTGGGACCGCCGCCTGCCCGCACCACCCCTCGGTCCTGCTGGATGCCCGTCTTCCGGAGCAGAAGAAAAGCCAATGGTGGGCGCTGGCATTACTCGTTGGCTATGGGAGCCTGGGTTGGTTGGGGAATGCGTTTGCTGCTGAAGCCGCCAAAGCTCTTCGTGCCGGCTGACCGGTAAGAGGGGAACCCCGGACGCGGCGATTTTCTAAATTGCTCCCGCTACCCAAGGTCCCCGAAAGTCAACCCTTGCCGGCGCGGGAAGCGATCAGAGCTTACCCTCTTCTTGGAATATTTTGTTCCAGTCTTCCACCAGCTTGTCCAGAGCCTCTTTGGCTGTCCCCTTGTCCGCCACAACGTAGTCGTGGATGCGACGCTGCATTGCTGAAAGTAGTTCGGCGTAGGCGGGTTCCTGCCAGAAATCCTTCACTTGGGACATGGCGGTGAGAAACTCTCCTGCGAACGGTGCGCTGGCCGAGAACTTGGGGTCGAGAAGAACACCTTTACTGCAGGTGTAGCCGCCGAGCGCCCACCACTTCTTCTGCACCTCCGGATCGACAAACCATTTTATGTATTCGAAAGCAGCATCCTTATTCTTCGAATAAGACACGACTGAGATGCCTTGTCCCCCTAGCGTCGAAGCCTTGACCTTCTGCTCGGGATTGACGAAGAAGCCGATCTTGTCTCCTCCCACAACGGGATCCTTGTAAAGTCCCGGGAAGAAGGCAAACCAGTTCATCATCATCGCCACCTGGCCCGATTTGAACGCGTCCAAGCCCTCTTGCATGTAGGCGTCGGTGTATCCGGGAGGCGTGCATTCCTTGAAAAGCTTCTTATAGAACTCCAATGCCTCCACCGCGGCCGGCGAATTCGTGAAACCATCCAACTGATACGGTTTGTTCGGATCGTCATAATTAACACCCCAGGCATAAAGTGCCGAGCTCAGCCCCAGGGTGATCCCTTCCGAGCCACGCTCGGTGAAAATCGCCGCGCCATAGACTTTCTTGCCGTCAATTTCGCGTCCCTGAAAGAACTTCGCCACCTCGTAAAGCTCCTGCCACGTCTTTGGCGGGGCCAGTTCACGGTTATACTGGGCTTTGAACGCGTCCTTAAGCTCGGGTCTAGAGAACCAATCCTTCCGATAGGTCCAGCCATTGGCGTCGCCCATTAACGGCACGGCCCAATAGTTCTTGGTCCCCTTCGGCCAGGTCGAGTAGCCCTCGACCGTGGGCTCTAGGAAGCTGTCCATCGAAATTCCCTCCTTCGTGAGGAAATCATTGAGCTTCACATAATGTCCATTCTCGGCCGAACCGCCAATCCACTGACTGTCGCCGATCAGCAGATCCATTCGATCGCTGTGTGAGTTCAGCTCATTGAGCATTCGATCCGCAAAATTGGGCCACGGAACGAATTCAAACCCGACTTCAATGCCGGTTTTGGCGGTGAAGTCCTTCGACAACTCGACGAGCGCATTCGCTGGATCCCAGGCTGCCCAGCCAATAGTGATTTTCTCTGCCCCGGCTGCAAGCGGGAGAGAACCGGCGAGAGCCATCAACGCAACCGTCAATGACTTTACGATGTTATTGAATCTGATCATATAAGTTCATGGGACAACGACGTGGCTGTGGGGGAAACCGCCGAACCCTTCGGGATTTTTCGCCGTTCACCCAAACCGACTATCTGAGAAGCCCAAAAATTGCGAGCGTTTTTCTTACCTGTGCTTAGGGCGCCGGCATATTGTCCCGGAACGAGGGGAAACGCGAGTGACTGCAGGATGCCGCAGATTCCTGCGCAGCGTTAGTGCACGGCCGCGAGCGCGGCAAAGACTTCTGCGACGGCCACGGCGCCGGGATCAGGTACATCGGTCAGCGAGCGCGCGCTCAGGTAGGAGGAACGGCCGGCTCCCGCACGATCCATCTTCGCCGTTGCCTCGGCACCCGCACGCGCCATTTCCGCCGCGCGGGGGAGCCCCTCGCCCGCCAGCAGGGCTTTGTTGGCTGGCACAAGGGCATCGATCATGGTGCGATCTCCGACCGCGGCACCGCCATAGGTTTGCAGACTCGCAATCCCACTCTCGAGCGCCTTCGGCCAGGCTCCGGTCTGCGCATACGCGCGACCGATTGAAGTGAGGAAAATCGAGAGAAGCACACCGCTCGATCCTCCCATGCTTCCAGCCAAGACGTCGCTCATGGCCTGGCATAGGTCCGGTGCATCTGCCAGGGGAAGATCATCGATGGACTGGAGGATTGCCTTCGCGCCGATTGCGAGTGTGGAACCGGTATCCCCGTCGCCGACCCGGGCGTCCAACTCATTCAGCCGATCTTCCAACCCAAGCAAGCACTGCGCGGATCCTACAACCAGCCGACGCATGGCACCATCTTTGGTCGCGGTAAACTCCCTCTGCTTAAGAACAGATGGGAGCTCACTAATCCGAAGCGGCGCCACTGGCCTGGCTGGGGTCCACGCCGCCGGACTCACTGGCGCAAGGAGGCCAGCCCGTGACACTTCATCCAGCTCAAGAAGCGAGACGGAAAAACCATTCATATCGAGGGAAGTCATATACGACCCGGGCCCGATGATGAGATCGATCTGGCGCGCGAAGGAGGAACGCATTACCTCACCGGCGAGCAAACTCATCTCGAGAACTGGGACCGAGCCGAGGTTATTGAGGAGGACCGCATATCGCGCCTCTGGATTAGGCAGCCTGCTTTCCAGCCGGTGGAGAAGCGTCTCCGTCAACTCGCGCGCCGACGCCATGGGGATAAGCTCCACGCCGGGTTCGCCGTGAATACCGAGCCCTAACTCCGCCTGGTCTCCTGCGAGCCGGAAATCGACTGGATGCCCCGGCACGCTGCAGGTGGAAAGGGAAATCCCAAGCGACCAGGTGCTACGCGCGACCTTTTCCGCCGCCGCCCGGACATCCTCAAGAGAACGCCCCTGTTCAGCAAGATAGCCGGCAATCTTATGGACGAAAAGGGTGCCGGCGATTCCGCGCGGCTGTCTCGTCCCTGGAATGGCGACGTCGTCCGACACGATGACCATGGCGACATTCTTGCCGAGGCTCTTCGCGCGCTCGACCGCCAGACCGAAATTCAGTCGATCCCCAGTATAGTTTTTGACGATGACCAGACAACCGGGTTCGCCGGTGACGCTTAGAATGCCAGCCAGAATCGCCTCGACCTGGGGCGACGCGAAAATTTCCCCGGAAACCGCGGCGGTGAGCATTCCGGCGCCAACAAATCCTGCATGCGCAGGTTCGTGCCCGGCCCCGCCGCCGGAGATCACCGCCACCCGGTCGCGCTTCCAATCGCCGCGGAGAATGACTTTTATTCGAGGATACCCGTCCAGGCGCACCCGCTCCCCGGGCCCACTGGCGTGGAGCAATCCATCCAACGCATCGGTGACAATGTTTTCGCCCTTATTGACAAACCGCTTTCCGGAACGTGAGGAGTCGCTGTCAATACGACCTGTCGCCATATGGGTCTAAGATTCGTAGACGGTTCTCTACAAGGTCAAGCTCGCGCAAAGTTAAGCACGCGAGGCGCGGCGAGGCGCGTGCGCTCCCCAGAGTCGACGCAAGACTGAGCCACTGAAAACTGGATGCACCAGGAGGAAAGGGTAGGATAAAACTCGAACGGTCGTTCTCAGGCAAATATTTTGGAGGACCGTTTCGGCTCTTCGCTTCCGCAGCTCGCCTCGACCTCTGCGGGATCCAACACGGTGGCGCTCCTCTTCCTCGCGCACCAATTGCGTGTACCGATGGCACAGACGGTGAATGAGGCTCGTGACTTTCGGCACGCCGATCTTTCCAAGGCCACACCGACCAGGTTATGAGCGCGGTCTTTAGTGTCGCGATGCCATTTATTAGTGGAATGCCAGGCTTCTGTCTCTCGAGGAGATTCCAATGATAAGGCGAACGGGGGTGCTGCCGTTTATCGGTGGAATGCGGCCCTTAATCGGTGGACGGAGTGTCACGCCGCTTTGTTGACGCCTCTGTGGCCAACGAAGGCCCATTTTTTCAGCCCACCGGAGCCAGGTCAAGCCGCTGACGGAATACTAGGCGCTTCTTTGCTCGGCGTGCTTCTTCCAGACGCTCATTTCTCCTTCCAGGGAGCACAAAAAAATGTTCAGCGTGCTTCCCCTCCTCGACGAGCATTTCACCCGCGGGAAGCCTCCATTCTTCAGTCTCTTCGACGCAAACCTTATCTTCATCTTTCGGGCTCGCAAAGAGGGGAACCTGGCGGAGCAGGTTCATCACCGCCTTGCTGTCCGTCATTTGTGCGATGGTAGTCAAAATCGTTCTAGGTATTGATAGCTCTCTAACAATTTTAACACGCCTTCTGCTATTTGCAGTCGATACAGGTGTCTGGCCGGTAGGGCGGTTTGTCGCATAGCAGAACGCGTCTCCCGCTGCACAGTGGCCGCATACGTGCCGGACAAATTCCGAAAATTTCCAAAATTTCTGCAAATTTGTTCTTCAACAACCCGATTGCTCTATATGGAGAGAGACGCCCCCCGACAAAACCCGGGTCCTCCCCCGGTCGACGCGTTCAAGGGTAAGCATGCTTTTTCCTGATAGTGAGAGGCGGGAAAAGTCGGCGGTTGGTGCGAGATGTTGCAGTGCATCGTTCACACCAAACCGCAAAGCCTCACCCTTATACTTGACTCGGCCTAACCATCCCCTGGGCTGCGCAAGCTCAAGCCAGCTGACCAGGGGCTTTAAAAGGCTTTGCTGTCTGATCGGCTCAAATCGGATACTCAAGCACCGTAAAAATGTCTGCGCGGCCCTACTGTGAAGCAAGAATGGGCCGATTTGAGTCTCGACAGAGCCGGCCTCTCCACGCTGGGCCGTATCACATGAAAGGCTGCGCAACGCCTGCACATAAAACCCCCTCGATTTTCAGAGTGTTCCACTGAAGGGACAGCGCGCGAAATCAGTCGCACACAAGACAATTGTTTTGTGTGCAAATCCGGTCTCAATGTGCGATGTTCATCGCGAGGCTGTGGCCAGATTACGAACACAAGGCCGCACAGGGCGCGCCATTGCCCAGGAATTCGCCAAGCAAGTTCACAAGATGACTTTACACACGGGTCTCGACCGACGTCAGCGGCCGGTCGATGCCGCGCGGAACGTCTAGGCCAGGGCCTCGGCCATTGTGCGCATCTGGACCTCAATGATGCGTGACTTGGCCGATTGGATGCAGGCCAGGAGCACTGCCGAGGCGACATCTTCGGCATCGAGCATGTCGGATTGTGCGACGCTTTGTTCGGTTCTTCCTTTTCCCAAAGCGAATTCGGTTTTGACGCCTCCTGGGCAGATCGCACCTATCTTTATTCCACTTTGACGAAGTTCCTTATCCAACGCCTGAGCAAACCCGGCGTAGTAAGACTTGGACATATCGCACTTAATTGGACACAACGCTTTCACCTGCTGCGTTGCATGCAAACGCCGCAAAGTAGTAGGTGCCCGGCTTCAATGATAGCCTGCGCGATTGCGAAGGTGCGACTAGGGCCGCGAGCTTGCCGATGGCACCAGCGATGCCGTCTTGGAGCGCCTTGTATCGGCTCCTAAATGTAAGACTCTCCTTTCGCGATGTTTACCGCTTCGCGAAAAGCTGTTGTTTTGAACAACGAGTGCCGAGAGTGTAGGACGCCAAAGTCAGGGTAGCCAGTAGCGAGCCTTATTGGCTTTTGGTCGCCTATCAAAGATTCAGTATGTTGCTTCAACCTCCACGTCCAGAGAGGTAGGGACGGTCAGAGTGGTTTGGTTGCTCTGAGGGTTTGCGAGTGCTCCGGTGTCTCCGGTCCACGTCTGAAAGGCTTTGCCGTTGACGCTGGCCGGCGCGGTGATGTTCACCTGTTCTCCCGGCATGTGCTTGGTCTTCACTGTGACCGCGCGCGGCCCTTGTGTCGGGATAGGCGTCGGGACTGTCGCGACAATGATCGGCCCGGAGCGGGCTATCAGGATGAAGTCATTATTGGCGTAAAAGCGGAGTTCGTAGGTTCCCGGTACAGGGGTGCTGAAGGTCAGCGTTGCGTCCGTGATCCCTGTCGGTGGAATGGTTCTTGCGTTGGTGAGATACTTCCAATAGCCCCGCTCTACGGTGATCGGGTCTTCAATCAGGGCAAGCGTTACCCAGTCGGTGGTGTTTCCCGGCCCGTTTCGTACGATCGCCTGAAACACCTCGTTCGGTGCGACCGCTAAGCGGCTTGCTTCTGCGGTTGGTCCGGCCGGGGTTGGCGTGGGAGTTGGTATCGGCTCGGCTTGAACATATTGCACTTCGTTTGATGCTGCGCTTTCGCCCGCATCGTTGTACGCGAAGGCCGCGAAGTAGTACGTGCCCGGTGCTAGTCCGGTTACTTCGGTCTGGCTAGCGGTTCCGGCGTCTTGAACGACCGTGTAGACCCCTGGCTGCGTCCCGTATTTCAGCCGATACCCGCTTACAGGTGGAGGAGTTGCTGACGGATCCCAAGCGAGGATGATTGCGAGAACAAAAGGTATCATTGAATTCCTACGTTGCGCGGGGGGTTCGGGTTTCCGCTGTTTTGGCGCAGCACCGTTGAGGTGTGTACCGTGGCGTCGTAGTCCGGGTTTCCGAAAGCGGTGACCGCAAAATCAATCTTGCTTCCGACGTTCACTTGAACGTTGGGAACACTGGAGTAGCTCACCGGCATCGCAACCTCTTCATTGGTGAGGAAGAAAAGCTTTTGCGTCTCGACGATGATCTCCGCGTCTATCATCGCCATCGAAAGCATCCAGAGAACGCTAATGCGTACTGCTGAGACCATAGCCCGGGCTGAAGTCATTGCTTGGAAGCCACGCCGGCCAGCCCATTCCAGTGCCGAAGGCGATTGGTCCATTTGCATGACTAAGCAAACCGGACCGCCTCGCTCAGGATTGGGCGGAACCAAATCTTTCATCTGAGAAAGGACCTTTCCGTCAATATTGGGCGATGGCTTCGACGAAACGCCAATTAGGTGGAAGCCGGCCGCAGCAAAGGCGGCACAGAACTAGCGTGATGCCTCTTCTCCCGAAAACGGCAGCCGCTAAGCGGTCCAGGAGCACAAGCGAGCCCGACCCTTGTTAAATAATATACGGTCAAGCCGGACCGGCATGCTGGATGCGAATACTGGATTGGAATCGTCGGTCACTTAGTCTGCAAAATCGAGGGGCTTCCATCCTGTGAGTTCATAGGAGGCAACTAGAATGCTAATCACACGGGCTCCCTTACGCAAATGTAATGTGATAAAGCCTATTATAATTTTCAGGAATGGGACGGGGACGTTACGAATGGACCAAAAAGAGGTCCATCCATTCTCGACAACTCTAATTGTTTATACTGAGGGCGAGATAGCCGCTAAGTCATCTCGCAAGAGGGCACGTGCGTGTCGTATGAAATTGGGTGGTTCAGTCTATTTTTCGCAGCTAGTGCAACGTATCAGATGAAACAGCTACGCTGCGATTCGATTGGTTGGGTTCGCGTAGGTCCATCGAAGGGGAGTGGCAGTCTTATTGTAGGCTTTGACGTAGCGCATGAGTTTGCGACGCAGGTCGGCCACGGATGCGAAGACTCCACGGGCATCACGTGGCGCTGGACTTTGGAGAACCAATTTTCGACTTGGTGGAGCCAGGAACGATAAGTGGGCGTGTAATGCAGCGACAGTTTTGGGTGGTCGGCCAGGAAGCGCTCCACGAGCTTGGTTTTGTGGGCGGAGAGGTTGTCCACGATAAGATGGATTTCCTTGCCGGAGGGTTGTGTGGCGACGACTTCTTGGAGAAAGCGGACGAACTCCTGGCTGGGGTGGCGGCTGGCAGTGCTTCCGATGAGCTGGCCGCTGCTGGTCTCCAGGGCGGAATAAAGGGAGCGGGTGCCGTGACGGAAATACTCAAACCCATGACGCTCGGCCCGTCCCGGAGAGCGGCAGCACGGGATCGAGCCGGTCGAGGGCCTGGATGGCGCTCTTTTCGTCCACGCAGAAGACGGCGGCATGGGCAGGCGGGGCCAGATACAGTCCAATGATCTCGGCGGCTTTCGCTTCGAAATCCCGAGTTCGTCGGTCTTCAAACTCATTGCCGGGCTCTGAAGCGGGATCGCAGCACAATTTGCCAGCGCGCAGGCGGGCTAATGAAGAAAGGTTTGGAACTAACCTTGGTCCCCTGACCCACCCTTTTTGGGGGTGGCGAATGATTTGAAAAAAGTGAGGTTTCTCGCTCGACTTCAGCGCAATCGCTCCGATACGGCGTGGTTCCCGCCTGGCTGCTGCTTGCCCGCCCGATGAGCAAAGGGAGAAATCTTCACCGAATCACTCGCGGCTTTGGCCAGCGGTTTGAAAAGAACTGGTCAAGGGAGTCCGGAGCATTTTCGCTTTCGAGAAATAGAACCGGCTTTGACCTGGAGTCGCTAAACCGACCCCTTAAGACGATGAACACTTCTAACCTGACCGTTGGATTCCTCTGCAACGATCAATATTGCACCCGTTACATAGTGGGCACACGCGGCAAGGGTGAGGCCAATACGGGCACGAACCATCTCGGCTTCCGCTGCGTGAACACGCCGGAGCTTTGGAAAGATAGAGTTGTTTTAAACAAGGAGACCTTATGAAGATGCTTCACCTTTTTTGCCATGGCTTTGCGGTTTTCGTGACCGCCGTTTCGATATTCGCCCAATCACACGAACCCACTCCACCATCAGGTAAGGACTTCAAGAGCATTCTGATTGTGCCCGCCAAAAAAACCAAGCCATGGTCAATCAATTTCGCTCCCTATGGCTGGGTGACGGCGGTGGATGGAACGATCACCCTGCGGGGAATCACAACGGACGTGCATGAATCCGCCATCGAGACTCTCAAAAGCCTCGACTTCGCGTTTATGGCCGCTGCGGAAATCCGCTATAAACGCTGGGGGATCCTGGGCGACTTTATCTACGCAAAGACGTCGAGCCTCTCAGCCACGCCGCGTGACATTCTGTTCTCCAGTGCGACCGCGGACTTGGAAGAATTTATCGGAACCTTCTTGCTTGAATATCGAGCCTTTGAGGCAAAGTGGGGTTTCCTCGATGTGCTTGCCGGCGCACGGGTCTATGCCTTTACGACCAGCTTGCATCTGCAGGGAAACCTTCTTCCGGACCTCGACATCACCCGTCACGTTAGCTGGGTCGATCCCATCATCGGGATGAAAGGCCGAATCCAGATTTCGCACTGGTTTTTTATCAATGCCTACGGCGACGTGGGAGGATTCGGAGCGGGATCGGAATTCACGTGGCAGGCGCTTTTGGGTTCAGGTATCCAGGTTTCCAGGTGGTTTGCGCTCATTGCCGGCTATCGCGCACTTGGATACGACTTTCGGCAGAACGACACCAAACTCGATCTCATCTCGCACGGTCCCTACGCAGGTATTGAAATCACCTTCTAGTCCCTTAAGCGGAGTCGGATTGTGGCCGTTTCACGTGCTCATGTTTCATCTCACCGCGCCCGCAAATGGCGTCCCGCTTTGCCCGGTGAATACGCGAATTTTGCTGCGCGTGCGTCAATGGTCCCAGATGCGATCGTGGCCCAAGCGATAGTGATCCAATTCATTGACTGACTCCAACCAAGGCGAACACGCCAGCTATGAAAAAATGCTCACCCACTTGTGGAAAGTTCTCGTCGGTCAGTTGCACGGACCCCTGTCGTTTCGACTGTCCTCCAACCCAGCGTGGCCGTAAATCCTCGCGATCCGCGCCGGATTGAGAGACGCGCGGGCGGGTCGGCGCCCCTATTTCTGGACAGTTCTAATGGATCTGGATCATCGAAAAGACCTCTTGCGCGAAGGCTGGAAGGATGTGTGCAAGGTTTTCGTCGTCGCTGTGGCCCTGGACGCGATCTGCCAGCTCATCGTTTTCGCTGGCTCTATCCTAGCGAAGCGCTGTTGGTCGCGACCGTCCTAGCCATTCTTCCGTATCTGGTGGTTCGCGGCCCGGTCAACCGCATAGCGAGCTATAGAACCAAAGACTCGAACGCGCGGTAGAGGAATCAATTTCCATTTGGACTGCCTAATATGGTCCGATTCATTGTGTTTGGGGCAGCGAGCGAAAACATCTACTTCCACAAACTGCGATGCACCGAGTAATTCGAATCGTTTGCCTCATTGTCCTGGCCTTGGCTTCAAGCGGCGCCAGGGCATCAGGCCAGCAAGCTTCTGCCTCACCGGCGAAACCGACTCCGGCGCCCACACCCATCCCACTAGCCAAATACATTTGGAAGCGCAGTCCGCGCTTACCACTCTCCAAGAGATCGACGCAAACGTGTCGGGGAATCAGTCAAGCGCGGACGCCATCGGCCGCACGCTCTCGGACCTGACAAGTGAAATCGATGCAAGAATCGCTGACGACACGAGGCTCCTGACGACTAGTCCGTCCCTCGACATGCTTTATCGGCTCAAGCGTACCTGGCAACATTTTGGCGTTCGTTTGTCGGTATCAGCTCGCGAGCTGACACAGCACGCCAGAAGTTTGGAAGAGCAACTCGCGCGGCTGGATAAGTTGAACAAGACCTGGCAGGCAACGCTCCAATCGGCAAAACAGCCCGAAACGCCCCCTTCAGTCTTGCAGCGGGTGCAGAGTGTATTCGACTCCATTGAGCGGACGCGACAGGCGGCCGAATCCGGCCGAGACCATGTTTTGACGTTGCAGAGCCTGCTTTCCGAGGAGGAAGCCCGTATACGAACAACTCTATCTTCAATCGAGCAGGTAGAAACTCGGGCATTGAAAAATATTTTTGTCAGAGATAGCCCACCCATCTGGAGCCTTGAGACCAGTCTGGGCACTGAGTGGGAGAAGTACAGTGGCGAGTCGTTTTCTTCGCAACTGGAAACATCCACCGCGTTCACTAAACGATTCCCTTTTGCCTTCCTGATCCACGCTCTTTTCATTGTGCTGATGGCTTCCGCGCTTCACTGGATGCGGCGCAGAATACGAAAATTTGCGGAGGAAAAACCGGATCTACAGCGCGCTCTGCCGATACTCGATCTCCCCGTCTCAACTGCCTTCGCGCTTTCAATGCTCGTCGTACCCTTAATCTACGCGCAAGCTCCCCGCTTGATTCATGCAATCATGGGAGCCGTAACGCTTATCCCAGCCGCAGTGATTCTCCGACGATTATTGGAACGTCATTCGTATCCAATCCTCAACGCGATCGTCATCATGTATTTCGTTGGTCAACTCCGAATACTCGAGGCGTCTCTACCGGTGTTGGCCAGGTTCATATTTCTCGCCCAAGTGCTCGGCGCGGCTGTCTTTCTTGTCTGGGTGCTTCGGAGTTGGCGCCTACCGGCGGAAGCTACTGAAACCCACGGCCGCATTTGGCGAACGATCCGAGCGATCGCCAAAATCGGGCTTATTCTTTTGCCGGCGGCGTTTCTCGCAAATATTTTCGGATACGTCAACTTTGGGAACCTTTTGGGAATCGTTTTTCTCAGGAGCGTTTACATCGCGGCCATGCTCTACACCGTCATTCGGATCATCGAAGGATTGATTACTATTGCCCTGCAGGTCCGACCACTTGGCTCCTTGCGAGTCATTAGTCTGCATCGCCCGATGCTGCAGCGGCGGATGTGCCGCGGACTCGAGTTTTTGGCTTTTTTGTTCTGGTTGAGCCTACTACTGAGCTTTTTCGGTCTACTAACTCCGTTGATCGCGACGATTGAAGCGGCGCTGAACGCGAACCTCGCGATCGGCTCCTTCAGCATTACTCCGGGCCATATCCTGGCATTCCTGATCACGGTTTGGGCTTCTTTTCTGGTCTCGAAATTCTTGCGTTTTCTGCTGGAAGAAGACGTCTATCATCATTTGCACCTCGCACGTGGCATTCCGTACGCGATCTCGACTGTGCTTCACTATGTCATCCTGCTCCTGGGATTCTTCGTCGGCTTGGGAGCGCTTGGCATTGATCTGACAAAGGTTACGATCCTGGCTGGAGCTTTCAGCGTGGGGATCGGATTTGGATTACAAAACGTGATCAATAACTTTGTGTCCGGCCTGATTCTGCTTTTTGAACGTCCGATCAAAGTCGGTGACGCCATCGAGGTAGGTGGCAATGTGGGAGAGGTCAGCCGCATCGGCATCCGGGCCAGCGTCATTCGCACCGCGGACGGTTCGGAAGTCATCGTGCCGAACGGATCGCTCATCTCGAGTCAGGTGACTAACTGGACCTTCTCGGATCGAAAGCGCGCGGTCGAAGTCTCCGTCAGCGTGGTCGGAGGCTCCGATCCCCAACGCGTGGTTGAATTGTTGAAACGTACTGCCGCTGCTCATCCTGGTGTAACAAAAGAACCGTCGCCGCAAGTCTACGTAATGAACTTCAGCGCCGGTGCGGTGACCTTTCAGCTTCGGGCTTGGACGGATCGCCATCAGGAATGGGCTCAGCTGCGAAGCGATCTCTCCGTCGCCATCAATAACACCTTGAAGAGTGAAAACATTGCAATCGCATGATGGGGTGCCAGCAGGAGCCATGCAAACACTTGCTCTAAGCCACCTCCAAACGCGGTCATCGCAGAATGGGTTTCACTACCCGGCATTTCATCTCGGTCGTCGAAGTTTTCCACATCCCGAGAAGCACACTGCACGAGTTCTCAAGACTGCCGGATTCCTTTCCGTCGTAGAGGCTCACCTCACGGATCTCCTCCTCGGTGTTGGCCTCGTTCCGGTTCTTGCGGACGATCTGCGATAGGATGACTGCGATCAGATTCCACTTTTTGGCGATGCGCTTGGTTTCCTCGCACGCCTCGCTCACCCGTTCATACCGGTTGCCCTTTGATGAGTTGGATGTAGTCGATCACTACGACGCGAGGCACGCTTCCCAGTTTGGCCGATGAACGAGAGACAAGCTCGTCGATCTGCTTCATGCTCATGCTGCGGGTCGAGACCAGAAGGTTGCTCATCTTTCCGTCCGAGCGCCAATCGACCCGATCTCCCTTCCGGTAACGGTGATGAACCTCTGTGGTGTCGATGCCGGTCGCGATTGCCGCACCTCGCTCGAACATGAGAGGACCCGAAATCTCGAGCTGACAGAAAAGCGCGGCCAGGCGCGGATTGCAGGCCAAGATGTTCTGCGCCGCCGCGCTTTTGAGTTGTCCAGTCCCGGCGATGATGCCTAGGACGTCGCCTGGGATAAGCGGACGGATGTTCAGCCCGGGCAGCCAGTTTCCCAAGGAGAGCGACACCTCACTGAATGATTCGACCTCGGTGATGTATTGCTGCTCAAGCTCGGCCATCGTGTAAGCCTCGATGTCCACGCCTTTGTCGATCAATCGCGCTTTGACCTGGAGATCAGCGAGGAGGTCTAGAAAGCCTTCGCCTTGACAGTGGCTGCGCAGATCAGTGATGTCTTTAACCAGTCTCCCGTTGTGTTCTTTGGGAAGTTCGATCCACTTAACCCACTCGACGATTCCCTCCAAGGACTTCAGCACTTCGCGGCCGTGCTTTTGCCCAAGCTCATCATTGTCGGCCGCAATGTAGACGTGCTTTCCTTTGAGATATTCCGAAAACGCGGGAAGCCACTTTCCAGCGCCGCCCGGATTACATGTCGCGACCTGTCCGATGGCACGCAGGGTTTCGACGTCCTTCTCGCCCTCGACGATCCACACGGAGGCCGGACTCGCTAGCAATTCGGGCAGGCGATAAGGCAGGCGCTCGACCCCTTCCATGTTCCAGACGCGTTGGCCATCAACGAGCCGGCATTGTTTGAAGGTTTTAGGCTCATAGCGCACGACCTGGTAGACAGCCTTGCCAGTTGCGTCCTGGTAGTCGTAGGCGGCAATCTCCCGAGCAGGCGCCTGATCCTTTTTGTGCTGGGTTTCCGCTAAGGCTGGCTTTGACGGCGCCGGACCGCGCGACCCATTCGAACCGTGGCTCACGCCTCGGTGCGGACTCAAGTCTCGCATCGCCTCTCCGATCGAGAGCCCCCGCAGCTTAGCGTGCAGGTCGATAACGCTGCCTCTGGTATTGCAGCCAAAGCAGCGCCAGAGATTCTTGTCGGGATAGATTGTGAAGCTTGGCGTATCCTCGTTATGCAGGGGGCATAGGCATTTCCACCGGCGCCCATCTCGCCTGAGCTGCCAGCCGCATTCTTGGCAGTAACCCAGCAGCGGGTTGGCGGCGATGATGTCTTCGCGTGAGTGTTCGTATTCGGTGGTGTTCATTTCCTAACCTTCAGATGAAAGATTCCGGCTCTTTGCGGCGCGAGACGGTCCGAGCCGGGGTTGTCGTATTTGCCTTCAATGACCTTCTCGATCGTTCCGGGCTTAAGAAACCAATCGAAGTCCGCCTTCCATCCTCTGTCGTTCTCACCCAGGCAAAATCGTGACTCAGATATCTTCGCGACCGCCTCTGGGAAGTGTTCAACGAAAAAGGCGTCCTGAGTTCTTGCGGCGAGCCCCCTTCTCCTTTTGTCGCTGAGGTTTCTGATTCTGGGCAACCCTGGCGCTGCGCACCATGCTGCAACAACGTCGTCGGCTACGAGATCGACTCCTTGCTGAATTTGAACCTTGCCGACTCCGGCCTTGGGCTCCGATGGCTGAACCTGAGGGAGCGAGGCAGATGAGTTTTGCGAATCTGGCTGTGTGTCAGCTAGCCGATGCGCTCTCTCCGGTTCTTGGCTCGTTCCTGGTTCGTTCTTGGAGGAGTTATTGGTAATTCTCGGTGAAACGCTCGATTTCGACCTTTCACCTAACCTTAGGTTAATTGCACCTAACGTTGCGCTATTTTCACCGAACAGGGTTGAAACTGTATACTGGCTTGGCGCGAGTTCCTTTGTCCCGGCAACTTGTCTTTGTTCGATAGTGCAGAGACCAGTGGCTTCGACAAGTTTGAGAGCTCTTGCCGCCTCGCTATATCCGTAACACATGTCCTTTGCGATTTGAGCAATGCTCCGGACAAAGACAATCGAACCCTCTAGGTTGGCAATTCGAAGGAGGGTGATGAAGCAGGCCTTAGCCTTCCTCCTTGCGCCCTCGCGATCGAACGTGCGTTCAATCATCCGTAGGGCTTCCTCGGAAACAGCAAACCATCCGCAGTGAGCTTTTGCGGGCTTGTCGAAAGGCAGTTCGCCTGGGGGGAGTTCGTTCATGGCTGGCCCATGTCCTCGTTAGCCAACTTGTCGGCCAAGCGACCCTTGCGCTGTTCAAGCGCCCAGAAGATAAACTCGAAAGGCCGTTGCAAAGTCGCGATCATGCGATACTCTGCCCATAGCCTAAGTTTC
This sequence comes from uncultured Verrucomicrobiae bacterium, assembly GCA_963706955.1. Classification (GTDB taxonomy): domain Bacteria; phylum Verrucomicrobiota; class Verrucomicrobiia; order Chthoniobacterales; family Terrimicrobiaceae; genus DASTFP01. Next base: position 1,030,563 of record CAVPOC010000008.1, read on the forward strand.
TGAGAGCGGCGCTGTAGTAGGCGCCGTTTTCGTTTTGGACCTGCGCGAGTGTTAAGAGCCTGCGCGCTCACTGGCGGTCATCCTGTTAAGAGGGTCAACAAGAGGTTAAGCTGCTCTTACGAAGGTAGGCTCGGATCTAATCGCCGCGTTGATTATTTAACCTCGAACTTGCTGAGAAATGCGAGCAACTGATCCGTGCGAAACCGCACCGCCCCGCTCGGCAATTTGCAAAATGGAATGCGCTTCTTGCGCATCCAGTCGTCGAGCGTTCTCGGTTTGATTCTAAGAAATTCAGCCGCCTCTGGTTTCGTCCGAACCGCGCCGTTATTAGCTACATGAGTAATGTCCACGCGCAGAGTCTCGCACATCTGCGCAGGCTAAAAATAGTGGGACAGGAAATTTCTTTAAGTCTGTCCCTATTCCAAAAACAGGGAAGACTCCTCGCCACCATTCGAAAAGGCGATTCCATTGCCTCTCGACGCTCCTTGGAGCGCCGGAGTATTCGTATCCAAGGGCCTCTAAATGGGCTCGAATTTCGACTGTCATTGGGAATTTGAGCGTCCTTGCCAGACAATCCAAAGTATAGTCTAAGGCAATCAATTTCATCGCGCCTTCCTTTGACAGAGAGGATTGCCTCTTGCTTGTTCGGTCGAACCTGTCTAAAGCGAGATTCAAATCATCCCTCAAATCCGATACCGAATCCCGGCTGGGAGGATCGACGGAAACGCCAATCAGTTCGATGACTGCGCGCCCAATAGCCGCATATGACTTCTCGTTCGCCAGTCCTGCGCGACGAAGCTTTGCTCCAGTTGCTATGCGCCTAAGCAAATCAAGAATCAGGGCGTGCCTGCGCTTGTTGAAACGCTTCAGATCATCGCCGTTCAATTTGCTTTCGATGCGAATGCGCTCCTCTAAAATACGTTCAGAAGGTTCAATCACCGTGCCGGACGGTGTCTCAAAAACCTGCGCTACTCCACGGAAATCCTCCAATCGCTTTGCCCTCTTGTCGGCTTTAGCTCCGCCCGCAATTCGGTGCTGTTCAGCAGCAATATCCGCAAAGAATACCCTTCTCAGATTTGGGCTTTCCTCCTGCGCACTCATGATGCCAGCCTCACCACGTTGCCAGCCTCGGCATTCGCGGGCACTATGCCGAACCACTGCGCCGCTTCGCTCTCGGTGCAGAGCTCGCGGTAGTGCGCGAAGATCATTCGCGCGGAGTTGCCTGCCTCAAGCGCGACAGCGGCGATGTCCTTGGTCTTTGCCAGCCGGTAGGAAATGAAGCTGTGCCTAAGACCGTTGGCTTTCCATGCAAAGCCGACCTTCGCGGCTGCCGACTTCTGATCTGCGAAGTATCTGTTCGAGGACCTGGGCCACAGCCTCTCGTCTCCATTCCGAGGCGCTACTCTAAGCCAAGCGGCCAGATTCTCCGAGATCGGTATCAGCCTACGCGACGCAGTCTTTGCCTGCTTTGCTCTGATCTCGATGTTGCCAGGTCGCCGTTCCAAATCGCGCCACGTGAGCCGAAAGAGTTCCTCGGTGCGCACTCCGGCGAACGCTTGAACGGCCAGGCATGTGACGATACGAGAGGACGCCGCGGCAAGAAGTCTGCGCAATTCCTCTGGTGTGAGAATCTCGATCTCTGAACCTGATCCTGACCGCCTTTCCACCCTCGAGAGTAAGTTGACGTGCGTTGAAAGCCATCCTCTTGCCTGACAGAAGCGAAAGAAGGTCCGCAACATCGAGAGATGGTTGTTAAAGCTTCGTGAATGAAGCTTGAGTTCTTCGAGGTAGTCGGCGACGTCTTGCGCGGCAAGCTCACGAACTTCGAGATTGAAAGCCTTAGCGAAGCCTCCCAGTCGATACCGGATGTCCTTTAGGTAGACGGCGCTCCGTCCTGCTACAATCTTGGCCTGCCGGAAGTCGCCAACCGCGTCTGCCACCATCCGGCCAGAAACTCCATTGACGCCATGGCGCATGTAGAAATTGACCGCATCGAGAAGCGAATGGCCTGCCAGTGTCTTCGTCGCTTGCGTATATTCGTTTGCAGCAACATCAAGCGTTACACCGGTCGACTTAATGGCTTCAAGAGCGTGACCGTAAGTGAGTCGGTCTCTGCCGGTAAGTTGAACCGCATCTACATCACCACGAGCCAGCTGGGCTGCCTTCGCCGTTGCCTCTTCCTTGGCGTCACCCAACGAGCAAAGTTCAACCGCTGTCGCTTTCCGCCCAGGTAGTAGACCAGGCGGTAGTAGTCCCCGGAGCGCTTTCGGTCCCGGTAGATCTTCACCACAGATGACCCTGCCTTTACGGCCAGGGGGAACTCTTTTTCGGACTTGGTCTTGGCGGGCATAATTAGCAAGCAAACGTATGCCGACTGTCCGAAAACTGACCGAAACTGCAACAGATTTCGTTGCGATTGTGATTCAACCTATTGCGCGACAGTGATATAAAACATTGCCGGCGGCGGGACTCGAACCCGCACATCCCTCTCGGGACAAGGGATTTTAAGTCCCTTGCGTCTGCCATTTCGCCACGCCGGCCTCTGTGGGTAAACTTCATTTAAAAGCCGATTCCAAGTTTTGCAATGTTCGCGCGTCAGCCGAGCGCACGCTCTGGTCATTGAAGCGACGCAGATAGCCGGCGTCAAAAAAGGCCCACATCCCAGTGAACGCGGTGCCAGGCTGCAGGCCACCGACCAACGACCCTTAGCTTTAGCGGAGGGACAAAGGTGTTTCGCCTACCGGGACTTGCTCAAAATACGGGGGCGCAATAGCCCGTTCCTCGGCTGACGACGTCAACTTCTTGTGCAAACTCGTTCACCCTCTTTTCTCATCAGTATTTCCCTATTCATCACTCTCTCCACTCTTTCCGCGGACCGAGACAGCCGGCCTGGTTCGCTGCAGCGTCCGGTTAGGCGGCCCTCATATCCAGAACTGCCACCATTTCTTGTTTAACTTGCGCTGCCGATCGGCTTTCTCGTCAGCCACGATCTCTGCGTGAATAGTGTGAATGTGGTCGAGATAAGCTGCGCAAGTTGGCACGAGCGAACGATGCTTGCCCGTCTTCATCTCGTAAACCAAAACACCCGAATCAGGCTTGGAGGCGTCCACGAAATACATCTCCTCGCCTCCGTCGCTGCCAATGTAGAATGGTTTGCCGATCTCAGGCGACGAAAACTTCGCGCCGCTCAAATCAATGACTGCATCGAGGCGCTTCGGGAGCATGACCCTCGTCTGCGAACGAGTCGGGCTCGAACGGGTAGCTGAGAACTGTGGCACGATAAGACGCTGGGAGTGTAAATCCCACGCGTTTCTCGATTCCTGGATGTCTTGCTCAGTCACGTGTAAGCGACGCCTAACATTATGTCGATAGACTAAGAGCGACTATATCCGGGAGTCGTCAAGACTAAGCGAGTTGTATTTGATCGCAGAGCGAAACAGACGCGCGGTTCGCTGCGACAGTCTTTCTAAGTCAAATCAGAATCTATACACCTGCGCTAGCCATCCGTAAGACGCCCCGGTTCCGTTTTCCTGACCAGGGTCCCAAGTGTCTGTCAACACCGCGGACCGCGGCTGGGCGACACCCTCCAGTTCCTCATTCCCAACTCGCGCCGGCTTTCGTCTTACATGGCCAGTCTCAGCCGAGGCGAACCCCTTCGATCACTCCCACAACGGAGTCGGTCGAAGCATCCAAGGAAGCGCTTGCGAGACTTTCCCATGAATACCTGGAGACCAGAAACGCCAAGCTTCGGGCTCAGACATTCATGGCTGAAACGCAGGCTGCCCGGGCGCGTGGTGAATTGATTCCGAAGAAGGAGGTGAAGGACCTGGTCAGCTATGCGTTGGTCTGCGTTCGCCAGAAAACGCTTTTGTCGTATCGAAGCATCACGCAGCTGTTGGTTACTCGGAACCTAATCGCCGCCGAGAACGAACACGCCATTTCCCAGGTGATTCTGGAAGAAGCCCACTCACTACTTAGTCGACCTTGAAAAATTCTCAGGTGATTCTCTGTAGCGTGAGAAAGAAGTTTTGGATCGAGGGCGGGCGGAGGAAGCGAAGCCAAAAAATGATGAACAGCCGCATCCATTTGCGGAAGTTCCAAGCGGCTGCGGCTAGCATCAGATTGAGTTGATCGCCTTGGAACCCTTTAAGGAAGCAGCGCCAGAGCCGGAAATCCTGTTTGAGATGACTCAGCAGGGGTTCAATAGCCGCTCGGCGGCGAAAGCGCTTTCGCATCGCCGTGCTTGTTGCTCGCGATTGTCCTCTGGGGGCTCTTCCTGGGATCAGGATCTCCGTGCCATCGACAAACTTTCTTCCCCGGTAACCACGATCCACGATGGCGCGTTTGGCTCGAATGTCGGTCATGGCTTCCGCCTGGTCGAGGATTTCGGGGAGAGCGTGAGCGTCGTAGAGGTTTTTCTCATGGGCCACCGCCGCCACGATGACGCCGTGGGTTTTGGTCATGGCCACCGAAGCTTTGGTGCCAAATTCGTATTTCTTGTGCTCCTTGCCTTTGGCTACACAGTAGATGTGCGGCTCGTGTAAGGAATAAATCTTGTTGGTATCCTGAGGCTTTTGGGCCAGGACCCGACGGTAAAGAGTGAAGTTCTCTCCTTGTTCCTCCCGGAGAGCTTCCGGCAACTTGCGCTCCAGTTCGCGGATTAAGGCTCCGGCAATAGTACGCAACCTCCGGTGGCCCCGGCGCGCAGCTTTCCGCCTGCGTGGATCCTTGCGCAACCGCTGCGCCATGATGCACGCCCGAACTTCCTTGCGGTAGCGTCGCCGCAGCCGGATCCCGCTTTTGTCGGAAAGCTTCCAGCACCGCATGATAATCTTCCGATACTGTTTGGTGTCCACGGGATAGGTCACGTTTTTCTCCTGGACGGTGCTGTCGACCACCACTTCGCGCTCTTGGACACGCGCCCCGTGCAGCTGCGCCGAGACGGCCAGGATTAAGGCCACTCCTTGCTCGCCGATCCGCTGCCGGAAGTAGACCAGATCGCTCGGATCACAGGGCCACTCCCATTGAAAATCGCTCATCCCGCAAAATTGCTGCCAATAAGGGTTTTCCACCCACCGCTCCACCACCTCCTCGTCGCTCTGGTCATACATCTGCTTGAGCAAGAGCAACCCAACCATCAGCCTCACCGGCTTGGCCGGACGACCCTCCTCGCTGTAATACTCCCCGAAAGCTTCTTCAAAATCCGACCACGGAATTCGTTCTCCCAGCTTTTTCAAGGGATGTCGGGGATCACACTGCTCACTAAGTGTCGGCATCAAAAACGACCTTTGCGTGCTCGGATTTCGCTTCTTTAGCATCTGCGCGTTTCGACCGGGTTTTGCTGTAAAACCCTCCTTTCTCGGTCGCTATCTTTCCACCTTCGTCACCCATAGACCAGCTTGTTTGCTTGCTCCGTTGACTTTTTCAGGGACGACTACTTAATGAATTGGGTCGCATGCTGCCAGACGCGGCAAACCCGGAATCCGGGCTCAGGGAGCTGGAGCGCCAGGAGCTGGGGCTCGGGACGGAGAAGGAACGACAGCAAGCGCCGGGCGATCACAAAGCCGAACAAGCGCGCGCCACGCGCCGGCGGGAGCGCAAGACCGAGACGATGCGCGATCTGCGCGCAAAGCAGGGCTAGCATCCTTGCGGATAATTGTGAAGTTGAGACCGGCTGCGTTGCGAAGGCGCGAAATCATATACTACAATGTGGCAGACCCGTGCGGGGAGCCTGCCGGTCCCCTCTTCACTTTTCAAGGACCTAGAAGTGAATGATCGGCAGATTGGGATTGTTCTTTTGCTCAATAGCGACGAGCGATCCCAGATCGTTTCCGTAATTCTTCCTTAAGTTCTCCGTGGTCTCGTGTGAAACCTCGCAGTTGCCGTTCCGGTAGACCGCATAGGAGAGTAGCTTTGGCTTGCGGGCGTTCGAATAGCGCACCTGGATTCCGGTGGACGGAAGCGCCATGATCCAGTCTTCTTTGAGTTCCATGCGGGACCTGAACCTCATCCTTGGCTCTTTCGCGTCTCTGAAGCGTGGTGAATGTGTTGTTCTGTTCATTCTGGTCCCAGTGTTAAAAAGTTAATCACGTCTAGCAGTATAAGGCCGATACAGTTAATTAACAAATGGCAAGGGGCGCCCCTCTCCTCTTCGCCCTATCGACCGAGGTGCTCTCCTTTGGTGGCGCGTAGAAAATTTTGTAGTAACTTCAAGCGGGCGAGCGTTTGAATATGCCAACTCCCGACGAGATCAGAGAGAGTGAGTTGGGCGACAAAGGAAAGATCCTTGGCTGTTCTCTGCGAAGATCGTCATCCACTGACGTGTGGGCCGCTGACTACGGCTGGTTGCTGGTTGCTGGTTTATGAAGCACCGGACTTCCTTGTGAAGAGGGAAGAGTCCGGCGCTTGACATCCCAGCGTAATCCCCCGCTCACCTCCGATTTTAATGCAGGCGAAGGGATGCTGTTGGAAGACTACTCCAAGCCAGCAATCCAATCCCACAAAGGCCTCAAATCTTGGTGGTCGCGCGCCAATTTTCGAATATCCTTATCAAGATTGATGGCATGGCGAAGGCGCTCTTTCGCCTCTTCCATGCGTCCCGCGACGCTGGCGTAGCAGGCTAGCCTTCCTGTTCGCTTGAAACTTCGTCGGATTCCTCCGGCGGCAGGAGCATCTTAAACACATCTCGCCAAAATTCTATATCTTCGGGCGGCACGGGCGAAATGCGCTTCGTCGTCCGGCTTCGGCTCGAAATCATCTCGCAAGCTAAGATCACGGATCCGAATATCGGCCCTTTTGCTCGATTCGGGGGAAAAACTTCGCGCCAGGATGCCCGTGGTGACGCTTTGTTTGGGTGCCGCTAAGCCTGCTCGCTGAGTGTGGCACGCTTCTCGCCCTAAATGTATGACAAATGTATGTACAAATCAGCGTATCGGCGCATTAGGGCGCGATTAGGGCGCAAATGTGACTTTGCGTCCGTGCCATACATTTGTATATACTCCGGTCCTCTTATCTCGGCGGACGCATGAATACTAACGATCGGCCGGAGAGCTTGCATTTATCGGACTTGGCGGGCACACAAGTAATACGCCTTGCAACGCTATAAAACCGCTAAAATCCGTTTTTAAGTCCCTTGCGTCTGCCATTTCGCCACGCCGGCCTCTGTGGGTTAAACTTCATTCAAAAGCCCGATTCCAAGTCTTGCAATGCTCGCGCGTCAGCCGAGCGCACGCTCTGGTTATTGAGGCGACGCAGATAGCCGGCGTCAAAAAAGGCCCACATCCCAGTGAACGCGGTGCCAGGCTGCAGGCCACCGACCAACGACCCTTAGCTTTAGCGGAGGGACAAAGGTGTTTCGCCTACCGGGACTTGCTCAAAATACGGGGGCGCAATAGCCCGTTCCTCGGCTGACGACGTCAACTTCTTGTGCAAACTCGTTCACCCTCTTTTCTCATCAGTATTTCCCTATTCATCACTCTCTCCACTCTTTCCGCGGACCGAGACAGCCGGCCTGGTTCGCTGCAGCGTCCGGTTAGGCGGCCCTCATATCCAGAACTGCCACCATTTCTTGTTTAACTTGCGCTGCCGATCGGCTTCCTCGTCAGCCACGATCTCTGCGTGAATAGTGTGAATGTGGTCGAGATAAGCTGCGCAAGTTGGCACGAGCGAACGATGCTTGCCCGTCTTCATCTCGTAAACCAAAACACCCGAATCAGGCTTGGAGGCGTCCACGAAATACATCTCCTCGCCTCCGTCGCTGCCAATGTAGAATGGTTTGCCGATCTCAGGCGACGAAAACTTCGCGCCGCTCAAATCAATGACTGCATCGAGGCGCTTCGGGAGCATGACCCTCGTCTGCGAACGAGTCGGGCTCGAACGGGTAGCTGAGAACTGTGGCACGATAAGACGCTGGGAGTGTAAATCCCACGCGTTTCTCGATTCCTGGATGTCTTGCTCAGTCACGTGTAAGCGACGCCTAACATTATGTCGATAGACTAAGAGCGACTATATCCGGGAGTCGTCAAGACTAAGCGAGTTGTATTTGATCGCAGAGCGAAACAGACGCGCGGTTCGCTGCGACAGTCTTTCTAAGTCAAATCAGAATCTATACACCTGCGCTAGCCATCCGTAAGACGCCCCGGTTCCGTTTTCCTGACCAGGGTCCCAAGTGTCTGTCAACACCGCGGACCGCGGCTGGGCGACACCCTCCAGTTCCTCATTCCCAACTCGCGCCGGCTTTCGTCTTACATGGCCAGTCTCAGCCGAGGCGAACCCCTTCGATCACTCCCACAACGGAGTCGGTCGAAGCATCCATCGCCCAAAAGGCCGACCGGCGGACATCTAGCTCCACCGAGGTTCTGGCTGCGAATGCTCCCTCGATCAGCGCTACTTTGGCTAGATCCTCGGCCGGGGCCTGGTGCAGGGGGATGGCGTAGGTAGCGCCACCGGTCTCGACGACGAAGATGGGAAAGCCGCGCCGGCGTTGGATGCCAATCCGATCGGGGGCAGCCGAGGGGACCAGCCGGGTTCCGTATGCCTCGTCGATGACAGTGATCTTGGCGGGGCCTTCCTTGCGGAGCAGGTGGGTGGTTTCGTCTTCCTCAATGCGCCACACCATCCCGGTCGCCAGGACCGTGATCGCGGGGTTTACAAAGCTGGGAATCCCGGCCGAGTCGTAGGCGGTTTGAAGTGGGGCGGACCAAGTGACGGCGTCGAGGTCAGCGCTGACGGAGGGATCAATGCCGCCGAGGACAGCATAGTCCAGCTCGAGTTCCACCTCCCACCGGTAGAGCAAACGGGTCGGGTCAATAGGGACTGCTTGCCGGGTGAGGTCTCCGCTTGAGGGCGAGGTGACCCAATGCCAGAGCTCGAAATGAAGGTGGTCCCCGGCGTCATGATGATCAACCGAGGCAATCGGCTCGCCCGTCAACACCCGGTCGCCGACATTCTTGGGGCCGGGGACGATGTGGATGTACTGGGTGGCGAAGGCAGCGCCGTCGTCGTGGTGGGTGATAGTGAGCTGGGCTGAGCTCTTGTCGACGATGATGCCCGCATAGGCGGCAAAGACGCAGTTTCCTTCACCAGATGCCAGATCGAACGCCTCGTGGATGCGGTGCAGGCCCGGTATGCCATCGGGTTGTATCGAAGCGAAATGATCGCTGGAGCAGGTCGCGGAGGGTGAGCCCTGCAACCGGGCCATACCCCACCGCCCACCGGGGGCGCGGAGCCGCAGCGGGTAGTCGAGCGGTGGGGACAGCATGAACCCGCTGGTCACAGTCGCTTGGTGAGTCATATCGGCGATTTTGAATAACGCCCCGGAAAGGTTCAATCGAGATTATCGACGCTTGGGTTGAAGAGTGGCGAAGAATGAAGCCCTCCAAACCAACGGAGCGCTCAATTATCGCAGACCTCACCGCCCTGCTACCAGGTTGTCGGAGGATGGAACGCGCAGGGTTCAGGCCGAGGTCAATCTTGCACTAGCAGGGCGACGGCTGCCAAAGATTACACAGCCTGCGGCTTCGAACCCATGACAGTTCCAGTGGAAACAAGACTGGGGTCAGGGTGCAAATTCATTCCAGTATGCCCGCGAGCGTTCTGGCGGCCTTTCCTCGTACGTGGCGCTCAGGCAATTGAGCCACGCGGCTAGCCATCTGTCAGACGGCACTGTTCCCCTTCCCTTTTTGCGCACACGCTTCTGATTCTGTTCGCTACACAAAGACTTATCCCTGGATTCGGCACGACCAAAGCTGCCATCGAGGAGACGCTGGAAGATTCTCTGCGCGCAGAACTCGTTGACGAGGCTCACCACGGCATGGCCTTCGGCGTGCTGGCCACTGTCAATGGGATTGGCGATTTTGTTTCCACTGCCCTGGTCGGCCTGCTTTGATCCGTGACAGGCACGGCAATAGCATCTGGCGATAGCGCCGCGCTTTTCACTGCGGGCGCAGTGTTGGTAGCTCGGCTTCGCACGGGAGGCGATGCCTTTGGCCGACTGCGTGAAATTCGATTAGTGAAGGCAGACCGAAGATCGTGATTTCGTCGCCATCTCAAATCGTCAAAGAGTGAACAAGGACCACAGCCACGGAGGGAGATCCGCCGATACCGCTCAATGGAGCGACCAACTCATTCGCCAAGTTCTCGCGTCTCTACGCCAAAGCGCCCCTGATGACCAATTCGCGCGCCGAGTCTGGATGCGAGTATACGTTCCCCTGTGCCGCCATGGCACCTCAGAGCTGTCACTCCGCGCCCATGGAAACGCACACTTCCGATTTCAGACTCCAGGCCAACGCCCTGGAGGGCCAACCACGATTTCCTATCAGTCAGGTCAAAGTGCTCTTGCCGCCTCCGACTTCATGGCGGCTTACCTGTCTTAACTCCCAGTTGATCGAGAAACTGATCACGGTTCGGATCGCGACGATCGCGCCGAGGATTGCGAGGTCAGCGAGTGTTGGTGTCAGCACCGTGTGGATGATATCGGCCGCGATCAGGAACTCGAGGCCGAGCAGGAGATAGTACCCGAGGTGATGCCTCAGGTCTTCACGCTCGACGAGAATATTTCGTCCGCTGAGGCTCGCCCATTCAAGACGCAGGAGGCGCAACACGCCGAGAAGAACGCCCCACAGAATCACAGTCAGGCCGATCACACCGATCACCAGACTGATGTGCTCGACAAGCATGTGCATCGTTAATCCGCTTACACGCCAATCGCGTCAGAGGCGATATTTTTCTACCGGAACACACCCCGGCACTTCGCGCCACCCCGAATCGACAAACCGAGGATCCAACCGATCGATATTTGTCGTGTTTGCCAACCAGCCTGGGAATATTGGAAGATCGTAGCGCCAGTTTAGTGGTAGCAAGGTGGACTTTCGCGGAGGCGGAGGCTCACACTCCCATCGTTACAGCCCGCCTGGAAAGGGGGGGGGGGGGGGGGGAAGGGAAGGCCAGGATGACTGCAGAAGGCCTGACGCGATTGTAATGCTCGCCATCGAAAAAGGGCTGGGTGACAACGCAAAGATGCAGGCTAGCCTTGGAGACCAATGTCTAGCTCCGTGTTAATCACAAGGCGCTCAATGACTCCTGTGCAACGCTAAGAATACAAGCATGGCTATCCTCGTATTCTTAGAAACCGTGATAGGAGGTGCCGCCTTCCTTGGCTCGCTCATGCTTGCTCTATTGAAAAACCTTCACCCCGAACGCACCGGATTGATCAATCGGTGGCATTACTTTTTTTGGCATTTTTGGATTCCGAGACTCATTCCCTGGACCTCTGGTAATCCTTATTCTCTTCCTTGCCAGAATTCTCATGCTATGAAGGTTCTTCTCGTTCTGTCGTTCACGCCAATTCGATTGCCTTGCCGGCAGGCGATTCTCGCCGCCGAACGCAATCTCACAAGTGCCTCGTATGGCGTCGAGCGCGAATGGAGCGCCGGCTTGAATTCCTGTTTTTACCCTGGCTACCGGTCGAAAGAGTAGCTTGCGCATTCAGGCCCTTGCTTTTCTCCAGTTCCCGCGAGATCGCGCCGCTGCGCATAATGAGCGAGACTTGCGGCAGAACCTAAACGCATATCAGACTACAAAGGTTGAAAGTCCCTTGCGTCTGTGGTGCTACATTTTGTGCGACATCGAAGCCCTGTCTGGCGACACGTGTCAGTTCTAGCCCCTACAGCCGCAGAGCCTTCATTTATCAGCCTCAACGGACAATTCGCACCACGCAATCGGACGCAAAAAAACCGGTAAATTTCGGATTTTAAATCCCTTGCGTCTGCCATTTCGTCACGCCGGACTTGCGCTCAGGACCGACGAGGTTATCAATCGTGCACGTGGAGAACCCTGCCCTTGTTCAAAATGATGTGCAAGGGCGGAATGATTGCGGAAAATCAGCAGCCGCGGCTCTCGCCAGAGCACTAAGCTGCCGGCTGGGACAGCCTCAAAGCGCGTGTCTCCCCCGCCTCAGGGGCGCAGCCGCGCATGAAAGATTGCCTCCGCCGTCAAGGCCTCGAGATCGTAAGAGACGATGCACTCGTCGAGCCGGAGCTCATCGGCCCACAAGGTGCCGGGTGGAGTTCGATAACCGGCGAATAGACCGTAAGATTTCCCGCGATTGTTGGTCTGCCAGAAGTCGAGCATGTCGATTGAGTGAGTCGGGTCGCCAATTCTCCTCGGTGGAATGTCCAAGCCTCTTGCGCTGGCCTTCCAGATTTGCAGAGGAATGTTCTTCCGCGCGAAGTCGGCGGCATACTCCAACGATTCGAAGACAAAGAACTTTGTTCCCTCGTGGGCTTTGACAAATTCTCCCGGGCGGTAATGCACATAAAAATTCCCTCTGGCGAGGGCGCTTCCGAGACCCGAGTCCACGACCTTGTAAACGGTGTTCTGGCTGCGAACAGCGTCCGACAACTTAAATCCAATCATATAACGTTGGCCGTTTTTCTTGGTTCCCCGAGGCTCTCGGATCCACTAACCAAATCGCTTTACTTGTCAGCCGATGCGATCAGATCGACTGTGCATAACGGACGCGTGATTCGCGGAGGGGATCAAGCCTTCTTTGTCCCATAAGCTAGTGCGAGGAAGAGCGAAGTCCAGTGACTTCGGGCAAGTTCGGGACTGGTCAGTGCAGCAACTGCCACAATCCCGACGAGCGCGAATAGCACCGAGAGGTGCAGGGCGCATATTCTTCTAGGCAAATCCCCGTTTGGCAGTTGCCGCCGGACGGGACGCGTGCGCTCCCCAGAAACTCGAGCCCAGCATTGCTCGGCGTTGGTGGCTGAAGGTCGATGACAAACGTCTCCTCCCCAAGCCCAGCCACCAATAGGAGACGCTCTAAGATATTGACCAACTAGATCGCGGCTGGCGATTCAGTCCGAAAGCTTGTTCGAGGACATCAGCCGCCATGAGAGTCCGTTGGTTTCGGCAATGATCTTCTGGAAAGCACATGAATCGTTACGAAACGTAGGGTCGGTAAGCACTTCGTCCACCAGACCCGAAAGGCGAGGCGCCGTCAGATCTTCTAATGATGCGACTAGCCCGGTTTTCTTGTCGGCAATTCGCGCCGCCACACCGGGTTGCTCATTGGTGGACCGGAATGGCGACCCGAGGAACGCCTTAGGCCAGAGCTTCCAAGACCGTGTTCAATCCGGCATGCGTGATGCAAACCGAAGCGCGCTTCAGAAGCTCTAGTTGCGGAGCCCATTTCACGGTGATCGCGGTCGTTGGAAGAGGTCCGATCTCCTTCGGGTCCACATGCTCGCCGAGTGAAAGAACGATCTGCACATTCTTGAGCGTGGAGGTGGCGCAATTGTGTGAAAAACGTTGGCCACACGGTTCTGCAGTGTTCCCATCGATGCGTAGACGAGAGGTTCTCCAGTCAATCGTTCCCATGGGAATTCGACATCTATGCGGCCATGTCCGTCATGAAATGGTCCGGTGTGACGCAATTGGGGCGGCCAATGAGAGCTCTCGAAATCGAACTCTTTCGGGATTTGGGTGAGTCAGGCGAGCTTGGAGAGCGTGGCTTCGGGATTTTCCCAGTCGATCTTGAGTCCAATCCGCTCAGCGTAAGCTCTCGCTCCTCCGTTGGCTTTGTTCACGATGTTGCGAAGATCTGCAACGCCCTTTCGGTTTCTCTGGAAGGCTTGCGGGCCAGTCTCGTGTGGCCAATCGTAGACAGGAAGTGGTGTGTAACCCGACCAGTCGAAGTGCCGGGCGTTTGATACATGCACATACGGCATCCCGAGACTTAGAGGCAGCAACTCAGCATAGAACAGGTCGGTGTCGAGAACCAGAGCATCCACCCCCACCGCACTGAGTGTCTCGGGCCAGGACTGGAACATGCCACTGGTCATCGCGGCACACGCCTCGATGGAAAGCTGCAGAGCCTCTTCTCCCCGCGCGTCCCGATCCCGCGGACATATTGATCGACCGAGCCGATTGGAAACTCGCGTTCACAACAGGGAAGGAATGGTAAGCCAGCGGCGCGAACCAAAGGCTCGGTGTCCGGCAAACAGATCAAGACTATTCGCGAGTCCGCGACTGAACCTTGCGGGCCAGTGCACTCATTGGATTGAGGTGTCCCGGCACCGGAACAGAAACAAATCCAATTTTCATAGCTGCAGTGATCTACGCCGGCGATCTTGTGGTTGGGCCGGTTGCACTGTCAAGTGCCGCCAACGTTGTCCGAATAGCGTCCAGGACCGTTCACGCTGTCGCATTCGTCAACTTCTACTTTGCGATAACCGTCCGCAGCGTCGATATAACTGTCCGAGTGGGCACCCTGTGGTTGGGATTGAGGCCGATCAACTAAGTGACTACTATTCGTGTTAAGAATCTTGAGCTCATGAGCGCATATCCAGCTCCCGACGATGCGAAACCCATGCTCGCACAATTCGAAGAGTTGGCTCGAAAGCGCCGCGCGACTCGCCACTTTCTGCCGCAACCCGTCGAGCACGAGTTGATCGAACGTTTGCTGCGAACAGCACAATGGGCGCCGAGTGGATATAACCTTCAGCCCACACGATTCATTGTGGTAGCCGATCCTACCACCCGATCGAGGATCAGATCGGCATGCATGAATCAAGCATCCATCGAGGAGGCTCCCATCGTGATCGTGTTCGCCGGAGACCACCTTGCGTCCGACAGGTTGGAGGAAGTTCTAAACCGGGATCTTGCAGCTGGTGCGATTACTCCCGATTACGCCAAGTTCCTGCGCAAGATTGTGCGTTTGATGTTCAAACACGGGCCGCTCGGCATCAATTGGCTTTGGAAAGCAACCCTAATACCCCTCGCAAGGCTGTCAGTTCCAATCCCCGAGATCATGGCCGTCCACAAACGCTTTTGGCTCGCGAAACAGGTTGCGCTCTGCGCGATGAATTTCATGCTTGCGGCGGAGGCGGCGGGCCTAGGGACAGTCCCGATGGAAGGCTTCGATGCCGGGCGATTGCGCCGCGCGCTTGACTTGCCGCGCTCGTGGGAACCGATTCTTGTCGTTCCGATTGGCTACGCCAAGACAGACCCGCCCAAGAGGACACGGGTGCCGCTGCAACGGGTCATCCTTTGGCGATAGACTGCTAGCTCAATTACGTAGCATTATCGGACCGCAAATGTCGGTCGCAGCGATGCCTTTTGCGCGCGCTGAAGTCCGAAAGAGACATCTTCATGATGCTGGGGAAACAGTGCCGTCGCTCGCAGCAGGCCGAAGAAAAATTAGTCAACTTAGCTTAAAAAGGTCAGGAGGACGCGGGCCTTGGGCCATTGGCAATACCTCTAAGCGCGCTCATCACTCTTTTGCGGACGCATCTTCTCAGACGGAGGTCCTCTCAACTATATTACGGATTGCGGGCGCTCACTGGCAGCACTGCAAAAACTAAACTAACCTATGACAAACCCGAACTAGTAGAACTCAATGCTTCCGAAATGGAAGCGATCGGCGTCGGCTACGGCAGCAGCAGGCGTCCGAGACTCGGTGCGCTGATCGTGCTCCTTCTTCTAGCTCTCCTTCTCCGAAGCCGCACGGCGGCCCCAGATGCGGAAGCCGCCGCGGTCTGACGAGAGTATCTTCGGTCCGATGTCTGCAAAAAAGCCTCTTGCGGCAATTCGTCTCGAAGATTTATGGGCAGGCACACGGGGATCGTCCCGTGTGCCTGCTTCGTCAAAGGTTTTCATGATGGTATGCAGCGATTCACATTTGATCCACCCCTCTCGTGATCCGCGCATAAACCGCCGCCCCGCACTGACAGCGCTCGCCAAAACTCGCGCTCTCTGAGTGCCCTTTTCGGAATCATTCCTGAGAGATGCCATAGGCAGTCCTAACCCGATTACCGCTGAGAAAAAAAGAGAACCCACGAGCCGTTCGCCTGTGGTCTCCTTGCGATAATTCTCAGCTTCAATTGTAGCGGCGGCCTGGGCGCCTCCCCTGCGCCGACCGGGCCCTGCCGCCGTGGTGACACAACCGCTACAAAAGACCGACTACAGCTCAATCCATCTTGTTTTGCTGCCAGGATTCCTCGATCGCTTCGACGCCTGCTTCGGGAGTCATGTTTCCGGCGGCTATGTCTGCGGAGACGTCGTTAAAGACGCGTCCAGTGTCAGGTCCAAGCAACTGATCGATAGCAATCCCGATCCATTGGGACTTGCCGATCTCCTCGGCGATCGCCTTGAGGAAAGGATCCTTAATTGCTTGAGCCGTCCCTTCGACGGCGGGGATGAACACGCCTGCCTCAGCTATTTTGGTCTGGGTTTCTTTTCCGAGCCACACCCTCATGAAATCCACTGTCTCTTTAGGTGCCTGCTTGGAAACCAACCAACCGTCCAGGCTCGCGAACAGATCATTGGCTTTGCCCTTGCCATCTTTGACTTCAGGAAAGAAGAACCATCCCATCTTCTCGTTAGGAAGGCCCTTCTTGTCGGCAGCGTTTCTCCTGCCCTCGACCAAATCCCAAGGGCCCATCAGATGAAAGGCCGCCTGGCCGTCGTGAAACACCCCCGATGCTTCCGGATAGGTGTTGGATAGATAGCCCTTCTGAAATGGCTCGAGGGCGGCGAGCTCTTTATAGAGCTGAAACGCCTTGAGTACGTTTGGATTAGCAAACCCGCCATCCTTGTCCTCATAAGCGGCCTGAAAGCCCTCCTTGCCGAGGATGCGCATCATGAGCAGGGCGGGGTAAAAATGCAGGGGCCACTTATCCTTGCCACCCGCCGCTATCGGCGTGATGCCCGCCGCCTTGAGCTTTTTGACGGCTTCCATGAAATCCTCCCATTGTTTGATCTGCGTCGGATCGACACCAGCCTTTTGGCACAACTCTTTATTATACCAAAAAACCATTGGTGCGAGGTCGTTGGGCACCCCGTAGGCTTTACCGTCAACGACGAAATTTTGCGCGGTTGCAGGATAAAAGGTCTCGTTGAACCCTCCCTCGGCAATCTCGCTGGTGATGTCTTTGCAGATGCCCGCGGCGACCTGTTCGTGCATCACTCCACCGCCCCAACTATGAAAGGCGCTCGGGCGGTCCTTGGACTGCAGCAGCGTCGGCAATTTGGCCTTAAAAGCTTCATTCTCCAGATAGTTGAACTGCACGTCCACACCCGGATTGGCGGCTTCGTATTTTTTGGCAGCCTCCTCCCAAATCTCTAGGATCTTGGGAACCGATTGCAGGTGAAGGATTTTGACGACGGTTTCCGCCCGCACGGACGAACTAAGCAATCCTAGCAGGGTACAGAGTAGTGATAGTGTGAGTTTCATGGCGTTGTTTCTATGGTGAAAATGCGACGTCCGATCGCATGCTTGATTTGCGGTTTTAGGGGGTTCAGATTTGCCGTCTAGCTACCGGCTTTCGGCTCCGTGGGAAGATAGCCTCGACGGGAGCCCGCTGGCAAGGACGCTCGTTAGTATCGTTGTGGAGGTCACGGTTTGTCTAGCGCCGTCCGGGATCGATGCCGTTCAGGGATATGATCCAGTCGATTCATAGTCCGCTCTATCCCTTGACCGCGCCAGAGGTGAGGCCGGCAATAATATGTTTTTGTGCCGCCAGATAAAAGAGGATCGCCGGTGCGAGAGTCAGGCTGATGTAGGCGAGGACCTTGCCCCAGTCGGTTCCATATTGGCCCTGGTACTGCATGATGCCCAATGGCCAAGGATAGAGCGATTCACTATTGATCATTACCAGAGGCAGCAGAAAGGCATTCCAGCTCCCAACCAAGGCCAGGACGCCGACTGTTGCCAGCACCGGTCGCGACAAAGGCAGCGTGATCTGCCAGAAATAGCGCGTGTAACTGCAGCCATCGACCACCGCCGCCTCGAGCAGTTCTTTGGGCAATTGCGAAAAGAAGCCCGTGCAAGATCACCACCGAAAAGCCAAGGTTAAAGGCTACCTGAGGCAGAATCACCCCCCAATAGGTATCCAGCAGCCCTAAATCGCGCACTCGAATGAAGACCGGCAAGACCGCGGTCGCGAAGGGAAAGGTCAGCCCAAGCGCCAGATAATTGCCGATCAATTTTCGGCCGGCAAAATGCATGTGGGAGAGCGTGAACGCGGCCATCGAACTGACCAGCACCGTTAGCGACGGTGCTCACAAGGGCGATGATGGCCGAGTTTCCGAGCATCTGCCAAAAGCGGTGGCCCGTGAGGATCTCGATGTAATTGTCGACGATCCATTCTCGGGGCAGTCCGAAAGCATTGGTGCGCAAGTCTCCCGTCGTTTTAAAACCGCCGATGACCGTTGCCCACAAGGGCAGGATCACTGGGCCGGAAATCAAAAACAGTATCAGGAGCCGATAATAACGAAAAAGTCCTCTATCCATAATTAGCGAGCCTCAGATTCGCGCATGAACAACCGCTTGTAGAAAATCATCACCAGCACGCAGATGACGAAGAGAATAACACCGACGGCGCTGCCGAAGCCGACCCTCATGCGCTTGATTCCAAACGTGTACAAGTAGGACACCGCCGAGTGGGTCGAATTCGACGGGCCACCATCCGTTAGCGGGATGATCATGTCGAAGAACTGCAGCGAGCCCAAAATGCTGAAGAACAGCGAAAGGACAATGACGTGCTTCATCATCGGGAGCACGACGTGCAGGGTCGATTTCCAGCGACTGGCGCCATCGATTTGCGCTGCCTCGAGGATCTCACTGGAAATGCCCTGCCGGCCGGCAACAAACAACGCCATGTGGAAACCAAAATATTTCCAAATGACGACCACCAAGAGGGCGGCCATGGCCCAGCCCTTCTCGGCGAGCACTTGCGGCGCTTCGAGACCGAACCAGCTGTAAATCACGGCAACGACACCGTAGTTGCCATCATACATGTAGCGCCAGATCAGGCCGGCCGCGACCTCGCCAAGGATGTATGGCAGAAAGAAAACCGCCCGGAAGAACACGCTCGAGCGCTGTCCGATCCGAGATCAACAGAGCGACACTCAGCGCGAGCGGCACTTGGATGAATGCCGAGACGAGGATCACCAGCAGGTTGTTGAAAAGCGCATTGTGGAAAATGGGATCGCTTAGTGCCCGAACATAGTTCTGCAGATTGATCCATTTCGTCGGCGCCCCGTATCCGTTCCAGTTGTAAAATCCGTAATAGGCTGCTTCCACCACCGGGAAGGTCACGAATATGGTAAACAGGAGAAGTGCCGGGGGTAGAAAGAGAAGGCAGGTGGTAAGTTGGCCCGATTGTGAAAAGTCCCGCAGACGCTTGCCAATGGTTTGCTTTGCAACCGCAGGCGGCGGCGCGGTCTCCTGTGTGGAAGTAAGTTCTTTGCTAATCACAGGACGTTTCAGCTAAAGGTTGTAACTTAGTCGCGCATTCCACGAGGCCGGATTCTCCTCGAGAGCCGTGCCGGAAGCGATGCTTGGCTGAGTTTGCTCGATAAGAAGGCAGGGGGCGATGGTCTCGGCATCATACGAAATGCTCCGGTGGTCGTTGTGGTCCTCGCAAGCCAACTAACCAGATCTAGTCTCATCTTGGATAGGATGTCCGGCCACGATTTGAAGATTCGTCCGACTGGTTTGTGGCATTATTGTGTGGATTTCTGAAGCGGATTCCAGGTCGCCGGCAATGGCTCGGCCAGCTTGCAGGTCGTGGCGAAGGAAACTGTTTGTCCCGAGTCGGCCGATCGGATGATCGACTCCATGATGTCGAGGACGTGGAGGGCCAGATCGGCGCTGGCGCGGGGGCTGCCGCCACTGCGCACCGCGCGCGCCAAGTCCAACGCTCCCATGCCGCGACCTTCCGCGCTGCCCTCCGCCGGAAACTCTGTCCAATCGGCATCGGTTGGCGCGTCCAACCACTCTTGTGGAGAAGTCTTGTTGAGATCTTTCTTGCAGACGAACACGGAACCATCAAAGGCGTTCGGGTCGGGCAAGCGGATGGCGCCCCCTGTGCCATGGACTTCCAGCTCGCGTGTCGCAATGGGCTCGTCAAAGCTGAATCTGGCAGTGGCGATCGGCCCGGAGGCAAACTCCAGCAGCGCCGAGATCTGCGTATCCACGGTGACTTCGAAGGTCTCTCCCGCGCGCGGCCCGCTGCCGATCGTCCGTTTATTCTGGGCTCGCCGGCCAAAGCCGGAGACCGTCTTCACGGGGCCAAAGAGCTGGACGAGCGCAGTGAGGTAGTATGGGCCCATATCCAGCAGCGGCCCTCCACCTTTTTGGAAAAGAAACTCTGGGTTTGGATGCCAGGCATCCGGGCCTGGATAGCCAAACGTGGCCTTGGCCGAGATCGGGGTGCCTATCCGGCCAGCCTCGATCACTCGGCGTGCCGTCTGCAAGCCCGCACCCAGGAAGGTGTCGGGAGCATTGCCCAAGTGGACTTTGTTCTCAGCAGCCGCCGCGATAATCGTCTCGGCCCTCTTCGAGCGACAACGCGAACGGCTTCTCGCCATAGACATGCTTGCCTGAACGAATCGCCTGGAGCGCCACGCTGGCGTGGACCGCAGGGATGGTCAGATTTATGATCAATTCAACGTCGGGCATCTCCAAAACCGTGGCCAGATCCGCGGAGTGCGGCACCCCGTACTTCGCCGCCTGTGCCGACGCGCGACTCAAATCGATGTCCGCGCACGCAATGACGTTGACATCTGGGAAGCGGACCAGGTTCGTCAGGTATTGGTCGCTGATGTTACCGCAACCAACGACGGCAATTCCGACCGGTTCAAAAGTATTGCTCATAGATGTTTTCTCGTTGGAATCGTTTGACCGATTATCGATTGGCGGTAAATGCATCCGGGCCGAACTGCTTGGCAATCCAGGCTGCGGAAATTTTCGTGGATTCGAGGTTTGTCGGGGCCTCGGGCACGTCGACTTCGACAACGATCCAGCCGTTAAACGATGAGGGAAGCGCGCCCAACGCCGGCGGCCAGGTCGATATCGCCCCGACCCGGCTCTGTCCAGACGGTAAACTTTCCTCGGGTGGCCTCGTGGTAGCTGGCGCCGGCAGCTTTTGACTGCCTTCACTTGATCGGCATGAACATCCTTGAGATGCATTCCTGCGATTCGCGTGGAATAACGACTCATGATCTTGACTGGGTCCACTCCGGCCCAGGTGAGATGGCCGGTATCCGGACCGAATCCGAGGATCGAGTCTGGGACGCCCTGCAGAACCGTATCGATTTCGTTTTCCACTTCGATCGCGCTTCCGACGTGAGGGTGCAGCATGGGCCGCACTCCTTCAGCGACAATGGCGGCTAGCCGCGGCGCCGACGCCATCGACGACTTTCGCCAAGATCGGCCGCGTCAGCATCCGCACCGATCGCCGGATGTTCTACACGGACTCCGTCCACATTGGCGGCAAGGAAGACCTCTGTGTTGCCGAGCTCCGCCTGAACAGCCGCATGCCGTTTCGCGCTCTCGGCGATCTTGATCCAGCGGAGTGTCATGGAACGACGCTGCAAAGTAACCGGGTGCCGGAACAAACCCATAATCGGCAAGAAGAGCACGGTACTCGGACGGCGTCAACTCGGCCGGCGGGTCGGCCTGGATCGCTTTGAACGGAGTGGTGGCGATTTCTGAAAAGGCTTGGCGAAGGACCGGAACAGAAAGGTCAAATCCTCTTTCAGTGAGCACCCACGGGAGCGGGTTCAAGGCGATTTTGGCGTGGCTGGTCATAGGTGGTTGTCCCGGCAGACTAGCCGGACAACCCCTCCTCAGATAGAATTTCTCAATGGCCTTTAGAACATTCGTCCGACTTTCCGACAGTCGAAGCACTTTCCGGCGATGCAGACGCGCCAGCCGGCCGGCTGCAACCGATCGCCTCCGCGGTTGACATCATGAACCGCAGAAAGCCGCAGGCTCTCGGCGTACCCGAATCAGGTCGTCAGTTCAACTGTGCTTTGCTGAGAGCGAAACGCTGCCGGCGGTTGTGCCGAAGAAGCGTCGAAAGTGGCGATTGAGGTGCGCCTGGTCACAGAAGCCCGTGGTGGCTGCGATCTCGGCCAATGAAAGGGAAGGATTGCGCTGGCCGATGAGTTTGCGCGCGTGGTTTAGGCGGACGAGGAGCAAATATTGATGCGGGGTATGGCCGGTGAGTTGACGGAACATGAGCGCAAAATGACTGCGACTCATCTTCGCCAGCGAAGCCAGCTCGTTCAAAGAGAGGTCTTCGGCAAAATCTTTCTCCAGACGCTCAACTGCTCGCCTGATGTCCAGGCGGAACAGCCGTCTTTCGTTCCCCTTTTTTACAGTCCCAAGCACGCGCAAAGCTAGGGCACGGGCAAGCGGCTCGAAATAGAGCGGACCATGTGGGCATTGATCCTCGGTCTCTTCCATGAGAAGCCGGCATAAGGCTTCCGTCCGCTGGTCGATGGCAAAGAAATGATGCCAATGCGACTTCGGAGATAACCTCGAAGAGCCCCATCTCTTTGGCCATCGCCTCGAAAAAAGCAGGCGAGAAGCTGAAGTTAACAACAAAGCCCGCGGCACCCTCCCACTCGCCAAAAACCGGCACGCCTGGAGGCGAAACAAAGATATTTCCCCGGTGAATGTGGTGATGGTGCAAACCAAGCTCCGGAACCGTAATCCACGTGTCTCCCTTCTCTGTTCTTGGCCTGTACCAGAAGGTGTAAGTGTTCTGAGCGGGAGTTACGGCAGAGGAAACGTTGGCGGGAAGCCTGTGGATGGCGACTTTGAGCGCATCGACCCCGGAGCGATCGCTCCGCAGAACAACCAGAGTCATTAACATTTAAAGCTCCGGCCATTTTTGGCTACAGCTTCACGCGCAGGAACATAACAGCTCAATCTCGGACGGCACTCGAAACCTCTCGCTGGCAGAATTCACAGATTCAGGACGTTCGCGCTCGTCGGTCTTTGACCTAACGCCGGATCACCCTGCCGCGACATCGCTGACTGCTTGCCAGGCGGAGCGTGAACAACGCTGTGCTGTGACCGGAAAGCTGCGGGGGTCGTGCCGAAAACGCGGCGAAAATGACGGCTGAGGTGCGCTTGGTCGCAAAAGCCGCTTGCCGCGGCAATCTCGGCCAGCGGAAGTGCCGAGTTGCCTTGCGCGATGAGTTTGCGCGCATGATTTAACCGCACCAAAAGCAGGTATTGGTGCGGCGTGTAACCCGTAAATTCTCGAAACATGAGCGCAAAATGGCTGCGGCTCATCTGCGCCATGGTCGCAAGTTCACCCAAAGAAATCTCGTCCGCGAAATCGGTTTCCAGATGTTGGACAGCGTGGCGGATGCCCGGTGGCACGCTCGCAGCACGCCAGGCGCGGCCGCGCTGATCGCGCACCGTCCCCAGAACCTTCAGCGCCAAGGCGCGGGCAAGTGGCTCGAAGTAGAGCGGACCATTGGGACATTGTTCCTCGGTTTCCTCCATCAGGAGCCGACACAATGCTTCGATCCGCTGGTCGATGGCAAAAAAATGGTGCCAAGGCCGCTTTGAAATAAGCTCTGAAAGACCCATCTGCGCGGCAAGAGATTCGAAAAAGCGGGCATCGAAACTGAAGTTGGCCACGGTGCCCTCAGCCTCTTCCTGTTCACCATGCACAGGCAAGGCAGGCGGAGAGATCAGCAAGTGATTGCGACTGACATGATGGTGGTCCAACCCAAGCTCCGGAACCGTCAACCATGTGTGTCCTCTCTCTGCCCGCGGCCTGTACCAAAACGTGTAAGCGTCTTGTTCAGGTGTGAAGGACGACCAGGCATTCGCCGGAAACCTGTGGATGGTAACCGATAGCTCCTTGACCGCGGAGCGATCGCTCCGGTGAATAATCAAGTCATTGACGTTTATCGGCCCGGGCATTTTTGGCTACATCTTCCGGCGGAGGAACATAGCAGCTCGGTGGTTCGGGCACACTCAAAAATCTTCTGCACCGCATTGATCGTTGGCGGACTCAAGCTGGCAACGGCTCGATTCTCGCGATGCTCTCCATGCGCCAGTGGCAGCCGAGCACGCGGTTTTCACCGACGACTTCGATCCTGCCTTTCGATTTGATGTCGCTGCTGGATGCACCGACGAATAGCTCGAATTCGCCGGCCTCGACCACGCGCTGATAGGCGGTATTGGTGAAATTGAGCATGTCCACGGGAATGGAGAAGCTCACCACCGCGCGTTCTTTCGGCCGCAGCGTGACTCTCTGGAAAGCCTTCAACTCCTTTACCGGGCGGACCAATGACGCGAAGACGTCGCGGAAGTAGACTTGAACGACTTCGCACCCCTCGCGCTCGCCGGTATTCTCAAGGTCGATCGCCACCTCCACGGTTCCATCACTGGTGCTGACTTGATTCTCTTTAATCCGCAATTCGCGATAGGTGAACTGGGTATAGCTCAGGCCATAACCAAACGCGTACTTGGTGCCGAAGTGATAAGCGATCGGAGCGCCGCCACTCTTGAGCTTGTGGTTATAGTAGTACGGCACCGCGCCGACATTTTTTGGGATCGAGACTACCAGGCGTCCGCTAGGGTTTTCCTTGCCCGTTAGGAGATCCGCTATGGCTTCGCCTCCTTCCTGACCTGGTTGGAACGCCATCAGAACTGCTGCGGCTTGGTCTTCGAGCCCATTGAGAGAATACGGGCGGCCGGAGGTAACCACCACCACTGTGGGTGTGCCGGTCGCGATGATTCGCCGGACGAGCTCTTCCTGGACCCCTGGCAATTGGAGGCTGTCAGTGTCTGAACCTTCGCCCACCGTTCCGGTCTGGAACAAGCCGGCCAAGTCGCCAACGAAAACGATGGCGACATCGGACTGCTGCGCGCACTCCACCGCGCTGTCGATCTGAGAAAGATCACGGCTGATTGGCGAGGTTCGCTTCAGGCTTGCCGCGACGTCGGAATCGACGTCACCGGGAAAGACGGGCGCTTCCGGATTGCGTTCGGTCAGGATCTCGCATCCTTTCGCATAACGAACGTTGTTCTCACCAAATCGCTCCAGGAGAGCTTGCAGCGGGGTCTTGGCGTATTGGGCGTCTTCTTGCATGTTGGCGACGATCAAATGCACCGGAAAGGAATAGCCACTAAACATCGCCAACTGATCGTCGGCGGTTGGACCTATCACCGCCACCTTCGGGCTCTTCGTAGGGTCCAGCGGAAGCACGCCGCGATTTTCCAGCAACACGATCGACTGCAACGCCACCTGTTTCGCGAGCTGTATTGCGTTTTCCGCTCGAAGGTTCAGCTGACTCTCGTCGGCATACGGGTTTTCAAAGAGACCTAGACGAAACTTCTCGGTGAGAATGCGCCCTACGATTTCATCGATCTTTTCCTCCGTTATTTGACCGCGTTTCAGCGCCTCTTGGAGATTTTCTGTGCAGTCAAACCCGGGCAATTCGATGTCCAAGCCTGCATTGAAGGCGAGCGCCGCCGCCTCGGCTTTGTCGCGGGCGACTGCGTGATGGATATGGAGCAAGCTAACACCCCCATAGTCGGCGACAACGAGACCATCAAACCCCCACTGGTCTCTTAGAAGAGTCGTCAGCAGGTAATGCCACGAATGACACGGCTCGTTGTCGATGTCATGATAGGCAGGCATGACCGAGCCCGGCATTGGCTTGCTTCACCGCCATTTCAAAAGGCAGCAGAAAGGTGTCGCTCAGTTCCTTGATGCCGAGATGCACGGGAGCATGATTGCGACCGCCCTCGCTGAAGGAATGACCTGCATAGTGCTTTAAGGTGGCCAGCAGTTCGCGATTCTCGCCCTGGAGTCCCCTGACGTAACGGGTAGCGAGAACACCGATGAGGTAAGGATCCTCTCCCATCGTTTCTTCGGTGCGTCCCCAGCGAACATCGCGCGACACGTCAAGAACGGGTGCGAGACCTTGATGACAACCAATCTGCTTGGCCTCTTTTCGAATCTCACCACCAACCTGCTCAATGAGCTCCGGATTCCAGGTCGAGCCGTAGTTCAAGGCGGAAGGAAAGAGCGTCGCACCTTTTGCCATGAGGCCGACCAGGCACTCTTCGTGCGACATCGCGGGGATGCCGAGCCGAGTCTCCTCGACGAGAAACTTCTGCAGGGTGTTGAGGGCGCGGACGCCCTCTTTGGCATCGACCGGGTGGGTGCCGAGTGGCCGGGTGATTTGGCCCATCCCCGCCTTGAGCATCTCCTTGAAGGCCTCGCTCGTCGTCCTCTGTGCGAAAACATCCTCGCGCATGCGATGCTCGCCGTTCGCGGAGAGGATCAACCAATGAGAATACATTTGGGCGATTTTCTCGGTCAAAGTCATCCGTCCGAGAAGGTCAACGACGCGTTCTGTGACCGGCAACCGAGAGTCTTTGTAGGGATATGTAACCATGGATTTAAGGAAAGGCGTTCACCCAGTTTCACAAGGCTTTATCCTCAACGACTTGCAAAAAGTTGAAAACCCCGTAAAACGTGGTAAAACTTAACGTGTGTTATAAGTGGGGTTATACAACCAACTCGCCAATGGCTTCGGTAGTTAAACAAAACAGCAAATACTGGGTTGCGGCATTCCGCGACGCAAGCGGAAAGCAGCATCGGCGCACGACGCGAGAGACAAGCAAGAAGAGGGCGCAAGCGGTCGCGGAGCAATTTGAGCGCGTGGCGAAACGACAAGTGAGCGCCGCGAAGACAAGGAAGACGTTCGCCGAGTTCTACCGCGCCCACTATGGCGAAGACTTGCCACATGCCACCGTGCGCTCCTTCGCCACTCAGTGGCTGGCTTCCCGCAAGATGGAAACGTCCGTGGTTTCGCATAGGATTTACGCGAACGCGTTGGGGAGGTTCCTCGCGTTTCCTCGGCGAGCACGCGGACGAAGGCCTCGATGAGATCACCCGCTCACAAATCGCAAGCTTTCGCGACGCCCAACTCGCCACGAGCGCAAGCGCCACGGTCAAATTGGAATTGCGGGTCGTCAAGATGATGTTTCGCTCGGCGAGGCGCGACGGGTTCCTCCTCGATGACCCCTCCGAAAGCGTCAAGCCCGCCAAATTGGTGGCGACGTTTGAGCGGCGTCCATTCACCATCGACGAGGTGCGACGCATCATTGGTGTCGCTAATGATGAGTGGCGCTCCCTCATCCTATTCGGTCTCTACACGGGGCAGCGCCTTGGCGACCTCGTGGCGTTGACGTGGAGCCAAGTTGACCTCGAACGCGACGAGGTCCGGCTCACCACGCGCAAGACAAACAAGCCGCTCATCGTGCCCATCGCCGCTCCACTGAAAGAGCATTTGCTCGCGATTGCCAAAGACGATCCACGCGCCCCCGTGCACCCCCGAGCGCAACGCATCGCCACCGCCTCTCATGGGGTCATCGCGCAACTCTCGAAGGAGTTCGGAGAGATTCTCATTGCCGCGGGCCTTCGCAATCCAGCGTTGATGAGCACGCGCAAAGGAAAGCGCCAAGGGCAGGAGTTGAGCTTCCATTCATTGCGCCACACGAGCGTATCACTCATGAAGGATGCGGGCGTGCCAGACGCCGTGGTCATGGCGCTCGTTGGCCACAACACCGCTGCAATGTCGCGGCACTACACGCACGTTGGCAAGGAAGCGCTGGCGAAGGCTGCGCGAGCGTTGCCCGAGATCTAAAAACCCAACCGATCCCCTCGAATCCGCAAATATTCGTCCCACTCGGCTCGCACCCTCCCCTTGAAGTCACTCATTTGGAGGATGGCACGCTCGTTTCGGAAGACATGGCGAATGACGCCTTCCCAAGTTGAGGGGTTGTCAGCCTCCCCGACCAAAAAATGATCGATTCGGGCGTCAATCTTGTTGTCAAGGGCTTGTGAGCCAATCATCACCCGATTCTCGCGGATCATGATCTCGTGGATGGCGAACTTGCCGTAGGCCACGATGACGACGCCCTTCTCAATGCGCTCGCCCTCAAAGACGGGGACGATCGCCGCGAGCACTCCACACGCTCGGAGGCCGTAGAAAAACGGCTCGCTCTCGGTGTTCCATTCGTCGGGAGCGCGGTCGATGAGTTGGATCTCGTCGGAGATGTCGAACAACATTCCCAAGCGTAGCATCAGCTTCCAACCCTTGCAAAAACGCAAGCGCCAATTTATTATTCCGTAATGGCCGTAACAATTCGGCTTCAACCTACAAAGGAGGATTCACAATATGCCTGCAACCACCATTCCGGCAGAGCTGCTTTACTCAACCGCGAGCTTGATCGAGAGCTTCAAGGTTGTGCCGCTCGCGCCCCAATTTTTGCGCGATCACTTGTTTCCGCGAGTCTCGGAGACTGCTAGCGATCAGGTCGCGGTAGACTTCTACAACGGGAGCCAAAAGTTCGCGCCCTATTGCTCTCGCTTCTCCAAGGGCACGGCCATTCCGAGGGAGCGAACGTTGACAAGCCTTTTCAGCCCGCCCTTCATCAAGCCAATCAGAAACTTGACCGCGGACGAGCTTTACTACAAGACGGCCATCCAAGCTGCGAACGCCACTGGTGATCGAGACGCGGAGTTGATGTTATTGGATTACCAGGAACTCGACGCCATGATTGGGCGGCGTGAGGAATGGATGGCCAGCCAATGCCTCTTCACCGGCAAAGTCGTTTGCCTCGATGGAGACACTTCCGAGGTCGTGGCTGAGTTGGTTTATGCACCCCGACCAAGACCGTCCCAGCCAAGCTTTGGAGCGACCCCACGTCCGATCCTCTTGGTGACATCCGTGGTGCTCTTCGCCTTGTATCAAGCGCGAGCGGAGCGAGCGCGGACATTGTGATCATGGGTAGGACCGCCGCTGACGCCTTTGAATCCCATGCTGGGGTTCAATCAAGCCTACGACAAGCTCCGCATCTCCCCAGGCCAATTGGCGCCTGCTACCGTGGGATGGGGAGTTCAAAGCCTTGGAACTTACCGGGGGATTCCCCTCTACGTTTACGAGGCGGAATACCTGAACTCGGCTGGGGCCTTGACCCCATACGTTCCACCCGACAACGTCTTGATCGCGGCTTCCTCTCTTGGAGGAACGATGGCTTATGCCGGAATCGCTCAAGTGGACGCTGCCGAAAGCGGACTCAAGGTTTACGCGGCTCGGAGGGTTCCGGTCGTGGCCTACGAGGCCTTGGAAGACTACCGGAAGTTCCGCTTGTCTTCTCGTCCCATTCCCGTGCCTCAAAACTTGGCAGCGTGGAGCCTGCTCGACGTCCTCTAAAATTCAACACTGGAGAAACCTAATAATCATGGCAAATCCCATCACACTTCAATCCTCACCCGGCCTTTCCGAAATCCTTGGCGCTTACGACACCGGCCATTGGGAAACGGTCACGGCCTCAACTCAAGCCCGCCACCGGGGTCGTGCTTCGGGGAAGCGTGCTCTAGGCCGTAGCGGCCGATGGTGGCAAGCTTACCTTGACCGTTGGCGTGGCAGGAGGCGAGCGCCTACGGCGTCCTTCTCGATGCGAGCGTTGACACCACCACGGCCTATGGCAACGGCACCGTCACGGCAAGCGTGGCTCGCGCTGGATCGTTTAGAGGTGCGGCGCTGATCGTGGGAGCTGGAACCGACGAAGCCGCTTTAGCCAAGCAGCTCCGGTTGCTCGGCATCTTTATCGAAGGAGCCATCGCTCCGGTGGCTCTGGCCTCGGCCGAAGCCGACGAAGATGAAGCCGAGGCCAAGAAAAAGGCCGATGCGGCCAAGAAAAAGGCCGACCTCGAGAAGTGGGGTTACAAGGGCCAAAAATCAACGTGAACCTTTAGGGACGAATTGGCCAGGCTCGTCGCTCCTTCTGTCCGTAGGGGCGGCGGGTTGGCTGCTGTTTTGAAACCAATGAAGCTCTCTGTCAATGTGGTCCACGGTGGGAAATACGTGCGGGCGGGAGACCTATTGCCAGCGGACTTCGTGCTGCCGCTGCATTTGGAAGCTTTTGTCATCGACGAACCGTCACAGGTCTCGCGGGCCGATCTCCGTTTTTTCTTCTGGAGTTGAGGGACATCAGAGGGACATGCGGACGGAGGCTCGGCTCGCGAAACCTGCGATGAATTATCGGGAAGCCGAGGAGGAGTTCACACCCAAATTTGTCAAGATCGCTAAGAAGAAAGGAAAACAATGCGACTAAGCTGCAATCTAATCACCAACCACGGCCCGGGAACGCCAAGCGTGTGGTACAACGCCGGGGCAATCAATCCCCGATCACCTCGTCCCCGACCACGCCTTGCAGTACCGGATCTCCGAGAAGGAAGGTGCCAAGCTGTACCGCGAGATCCTGGAGTGGAGGGCGATAGTGGCTGAGCGTCGGGAGAAGGCCAAGCGCGAGGCGGCAGAGGAGCGAGCAAAGGCGAAGCGCGAGAAGGCGCGTGCCGGTAAGGGTTAGATGAAGCAGAACGGGGTTCGGAATGGCAAGAAGCCAGCAATCCAGTAGCAGCCGAAGAAGCCCTACTCGTTCCCACCGCGCTGGTGGCGAGGCAAAGGACACGAGCTGACCGATCGCGGTAATGATCGAGATACTGCGGTACCAGAGGCCCCTCGGGTCCAGCGGCCCCTTCAGTAACCGGCGTCGAGACAGCAACTCCAACAAGAAGAGAAGGGGCCCGCGTAGCGGCTAAAGCTCGTTGGGCCAAAGCAAAGGAGAAGGAGAAGGCAATCCATGGAGATGAATGACGATAACGATCAGGGTCAGGACCAGGAGCCGCCGCCGGCAAAACGGCGTTGACACCCCGTCGGGGATTCTGCAAACTCCGAAAGAGCTGGTCGAAAGTCCGTTTCCGCTCCGAAACCAAGCTTGGAAGGAGACGTTCTGCTCCTGGACCCGAGAACCAAATTCCTATCCCTGACTGCAATCCGCAAGCCCGCTCCAACACTCGTCCACGTGATCCCCGCAGAGGCGACCGTTCTCCCGCCAGCCCTGGCAGGATCGCCCGGCGTTGGGGGTGCCCGGCAGGTCACCATGCCGCTCGCGTCAGCCACCGAGGTTGCCCTGTCTCGTCTCACTCGGATCCTGTTACTCGTTGCGGTGGCGCTCTGCCTGGGCGCACCCACCGCCGGCGCCGACGCGGCGAAGAAGCTGGATAACAATCTCGCGGCGCTGTGGACGAAGATCCTTGAGACACCGAGCGCCGAGAACCCCTTCGGCACCGGCGGTGCCGAATTTGCGTGCTTCGACCTCGGCGGCACGGTTGCGCCGTTTGGGCCCTCCCCGCCGGCGTCGAGTCGTGCACGGTAAAGCCCGGCACCAAGATATTCGTCACGGCGTCCTCATTCGAGTGCAGCACGTTCGAGGGGAATGGCGACGACATGACGCCGAATTACGGGCGTGTGCCCGCGCAATCGGACGTGCAAGCAGGCGCCCAGCGTCACCGTCGACGATAAGTCCGTGCCGGTGACCGAGGCGGAGACACCCCTGCTGAACATCACCCTGCCCGCGAACAACATTTTCGGCCTGCCGTCGGGGACGACAGGTCTATCCGTGGGGCACGGCTGGGTCACGCTCTTACACCCGCTGACGCCCGGGACGCATACGATCGAAATCGTCGTCACCGGTAAGCTCACCACCATCACGACCACGATCGTCGTCGAGCCCGGTCTTAAGTGAATACCATTGTGTCTCAACGTGTTTCGGGATGGACCCGCCCATGAAACCTGTTGTGGCAGTGCAGAACTCCCGTTGGTAGCCTAGCCCGAGCCACGCGTTCCGCCCCGCGGCTCTACGGTCCTTGGAGGGGCCTATCCCCCAGGCGCGTAGTGCCACAGCATCTTTCGCTGCGATGAATCCTGTTGCCGCTGAGCCCAGGAAGTGCGCGGCGGCCCAGCCGGTGCGCCTAGCTGCCCCGTGGTCGATACGGCAAACAGCCTCCTGCGCGGGCCTGGCAGCGATGGGCACCACAACCGGGTCACCCGCTCCGGCGAGGTCAGCGAGCTCATCCAGTTCGGCAACATCGTCCCGACCGGGCTGGAGACCTCGGGCAACACGATCTACATGGCACGCGGCACAAGTCGCGGGTGGAGCGGCTGGGTCGGCTTGCCTCGGGTGAGAAACGGTCAAGCCTTGACTGGCGAGGATGATGACCGGGGAACGGATGGACTTCTCGAAATAACGGGGGTAATACGGACCAAAAACAATGAACACAATGAACCGGCATACCACATTCACTATAACGACTATGGCAGTCCTCTGCCTCGGAATTGCCCTTGGTCCCAGCGACGCACTCGGCCAGCAAAAGACCCTCAAAGAACTAATCGTAGGCACTTGGATATTGGAGTCCGTGTACGACCAAACTGAAGACGGCGTAAAGCACACCCCATGGGGTGATGGCGTAAAAGGGCAGGCCATCTATACGAGCGATGGACATTTTTCTTGGATGATAATGTCAGCCAACCGTCCGAAAGCGGACACCAGTCCGCGCATCCCAGTTGGACAAGCAATCGCCTACTGGGGCACCTACACGATCAATGAGGAGGCAAAGACAATCACAGACAAATTTGAGCGTTGCACATTTCCTCAGTGGGATGGAGGGGGAGGAACGGTAAGTATTGCATTTCCTACGGATGATGAATATCACTTCACCGTTACGAAACCTTTTCCAGATCCATCGCTGGGGGGGCCTATCGCACCACACCTGATTTTCAAGCGAGCGAAGTAGGAACCGCAGAACAGGAAGGCGGGCTCGCGAAGAGCGGCCTATATCTGAGCGGTGCCTTCACGGTTGCGCCACAATGGCCGTGGTGGCCTTTTTAAGCACCGAAAGAGGCTAGTGGCTGCGTAGGTAGCGGATTCGGCGAAATCGGAAGAATATGAACTGACAACACCGAAGGCATCTATTTGGATACATGTACACATCTCCTCGATACGCGCTAAAAAGTATCAGAGATTCTTTTAGAGCGGGGGCGACGGAATCAACGTCTCATCAATCTCGATGCGGGTTAACACGGCATGTCCAGTGAGGTCGAGCGGCCGTGCCTGTCTGCGCAATGGTGCCTGTGAGCCGAACGGACCTAGAAGGTGTCCGTTGTTGTCGAAGCTCAATCGACCAGTCACTATGATGCTCTCACGCAAGGAAGGGGTATGCGCTTTCTTATGCCACCTCGTCGCCTCCGGCAAGTTCTACCCGGCCGGGGATGAGATTCCCGAGGGCGTGGCCGTGCCGGGAGGGGCGATGCGATACATGATTTCCGATGGCGGTGGTAATGTTCCCAACGAGAACATTTCCACTGTTCCCCAACGGAACAGCGAGCTTGTCCCACAAGCCACGCCTCATCCGCGCATCTCTTCTCGGCGTAGGGGCCCGCCAAAGGGCGCGTAGAAGCGGGCTTGATCGTGGGGAGCGCCCCAATGTGCCGCCTTGGTGGTGAACGACCCGTGGCGAGCGGTAAAGAGGGCGTGGAAGGGTGGTCTGCAACGGTTCCCAATGGGGACGGTAGGTTCTTTGGGAGCGGAAAACTGGAGTGAGGAGCGGCGCGTGGCACAATTTGCAGAGATTACGACCGCAGCACCATTTTTTTCAAACCCTCCCGTTGAGGGTATTGAACCTATCCCGTAGGCGTTTTAGGATTGAGGCGCTGATACATAGCCGGGGGTGAGGTGGCGTCCTTTCGCAATCGGATCTAGTCAGCCCGGTTGCACCTTTCTCCGCTACCTCACCCCTTTTTTTGGCGCATCACAGCTCAATGTAGTAGCCAGTTACCCAGCAATTGCACCCCCGCGACGCGATGGCCTTCCTCTTGACCATAGCAAGTTTTTCTTTTCCGCAAATAGGACAGCGGAATCCCCATTGTTTCCATTGTGGCAAGTCGATGCACTTGAACACCGGAAAGGCCGTGTTGCTTTCCACGTTGTGCATGAACCTGACGGGAGGTTGTTTCGGGAGTTTAATTTTCATTTCGCCTCCTTCGCCGCTTGCGCTTTGAGTGGGAGCTTCTTCCACATGGTCATTTGGTGAAAATCAACTTCGTGCCCGCGATGATGAGCAGGGCTGCCAAAAGCAAGCAGACCGTGCGAACCGAAAACCGTTGGCTGCCTAAATACGAACCCAGCGTGCCACCAGCCACGGCGGGGGCCGCCAGCAACCAGGCAAACGACGGAATCGGCCGACCGCTGCTGAAGTAACCAAGCAGCGCGGCGATCGAATTAACGAGAATGAACAGAAGCTGAAACCGCCGCGGCCGGTCGCGTGTGTGCCCACCGACGAAATACCAAGAGCGGCGTAAGAAAAATCCCGCCGCCAGTGCCCGTGAGACCCGCAAGCAGCCCGATGCCCGCGCCCACTCCCATCGCGGTAGGCAAGGTCGGGGGCGAAACCTCTGCCGCGTCGCTCCGATGAAAGAATAGCCGAAAAGCGGAAACCAAAAGCACGAGACCCACCAACGGATTGAAGACGGAAGCAGGCAGATGGAGATAGCCGCCGAGATAGGCGGCCGGGACGGGAAAGCAGCGCAAAGGGCCAAAACAGACTCCACGAGAAATGCCCTGCCCGCCAGAACTGAAACGTTCCAATGGATGCCACCAGAATGTTGAGAACGAGAGCGGTTCGGCTTGATGAGCGCGGCGGCAAAGCCACAAAGCGTCATGGTGGCGATATAACCTGATGCGCCTGCCTGACCCACCGACGAATAGAGGAAGGCGACCAAACCGATGGCAACTGAAACTAGAGCAAGCTGCGCGTAGTCCACACGGGGTTCCAATGTGGCCCTAACAAGTATTCTGTCTTTTGCTATGATCATGCCAAATCGGAGTTATTCGCTAGCGATTAGTCGGCCCGCCCGAGACGCGGCCCTCTTCAAAGCTATGGAAGAACTTTCCCTTGAGGATTGCCGGGTTCGCGCTGTCTGGCTTATTGCGCTTGCGTCGTGGTTCCGCGTCCGCCTCATCGAGGGGACGCCCGTTGGTTTTGTCTTTCGTGGTCATGAAATGAGGTCTGAAATGAGGTCGGAAAGCCCGTGAAATGAGAGCCCCCTTTTTGGACGTTCTCATTTCACGGCTTTTCGAGGAAGCTTCTTGTGTTTATGAGGCTTCGCGGGCATCGCACCCCTTCTCATTTCACGTTTCACGCGTATACACGTGAAACGTGAAACGAAGGGGTTTTTCGTGAAATGAGATTTGCAACGAACGTGAAACGAGAAAATGCCCATGGCTTCTTTAGACGACCCTATACCGCCGGCCAGCGATGGTGATTTTCCCCTCGGCTTCGAGTTCTTTCGCTGCTCTCGAAACGCTCGACCTTGATGTATCGAGTTCGATGGCCAGCTCACCGCAACTCGCCGCACCCCCCAGATCGACAATCAATCTATGGACTTTCGTCTTGAGCGATTTCGGCCTTGTAGGTGATTTCGATATTGCCGATGATATTGTCGTAGCATCGCCCTAAGGCTTAAATGTCCAGATGTAATGTTCGTTGTGACTCTGAGGCGAGTTGCGATTCTTATCGAAGCTCTGGAAAAAGCTGCAGCCCTTGTCGGTGTAGTCAGTGTTTTCCTTGAGCTTGAGGATCCAGAAGACGCTGTCTTCGCGTCGCGACGTGCCGCGCATCTCGCCGTGCGCCCCGCGTGGTGGACGAGAATGACAGCGATTTTTCTCCGGTGAAGGTCGAGCAGCCATGAAAGCAAAAGCTCCAGAGCGTCGCTTTCGTTTTCCTTCACGCCGCTGACGAGCGTTGAGAGGTTATCGACGACCAAAACCTTTTGACCGGTGTCGATGCAGAATTGCTTGATTGCCTCCTGCACTTCTGGCAAGCGCAGGTTGAGCACGTGCCCCGTAAGCGCGAAAAGGATCTCGTGGTTTGGTAGAGTCAAATTCTCGCACTTGTCACCAAACGATATCTCGCGTTGCTGCATCAGCTCGGCGGGCATCTCGCCATCGAGATAGCAAACGGTGGCGGCTTCCTCCCCGGCCTCCCATGGACCCAAGCTTTCGCCACGGGCAAGGGCGTGGGCAATCGCCCATGCGATCCACGTCTTGCCGACACCACGCCGTGAGAAGACGAAGCCGGTATCACCTTCGCGAAACCAATCGCCGAGCAACCTTTTGCGCGGCTTGATCTTCATCTTGCGGAATGCCGCACCTTTGAGAGCGCCTTTCTTCAACGCTTCAAAGACCTCCTCTTTGGTAGGCGCTCCGTTGGCTTGATCACTTTCGGGCGTCGCGCCCCTTGCTGAATTACTATTGGGCATAAAGATTGAATCGGTCGCGGGCGAAATAGATGACACGCTGCACCACCCCGTTGTCATGAACGCCCCAGGGCATCCTCGTGAATTGCGAAGCGCACCAAAGCGCGGTGTCGGCCCCGATGGAGGCCGCCTCACTCATGAGGTCATGAGGGCGCTTGCGTTGCATACCACCCGTGCGCGGACTCGTTCCCGCTGAACACGATCAAGGCCAAGGGGAACTCGCGAGAGAGATGAAAGTGGAGCCTCGCCTGATAGTCGAGCTTCGCTGCTCGCGTGAAGCCGTCGAGCCAGTCAAAGGCCCGCAAGTCAAACTCGACCATAATGAAGCGGCGCTCGAGGACTTGATCTCGCTCTTGAGAGAGCGTCCCCCCAGCCTTCGTGAGCCCCACTTGGACTTGAAGGGGTTGGGACGACAAATTGTCGAGGTGCTCGCGTGCTTGATCAGACGTCGCGAAGCGCGGTGCCGAATTTCCACACCGCGCTCGCCGAAGCAGACAAACTCGCTTCGGCTTGAACGCCCACCGGAGAATCTCCTCCTGGCTCTCGCATGGGTCGCTTAATTCTTCCCACGTGCGGAGGGTCACGTCTCGGTAGAGAAGCTGGATTTCACCCATCTTCACCGAGTTGACCGGGAGAGCGAGGCGCCTCTCGAAACCATGACTCGAAATGCGGCATCGCGTAAACCGTCGCGATCGTGTTCGCAATCTCACGCGGTTGCTCCTGGCGGGTCATCAACGGGCGTAGGCGATTGACTCAATTTCGCGGGCAGGAACGCCAGCGCGTCTACAGGCTTGTCGGTAGCCCGATACATCCAGAAAGTGAACTCCGCGCCCGGCGCAGGGCACGGGTGGATGCTTTCGGCTTTCATCCTCTTCCCCGATTGATTATTTTATGACAACGAAGGTTCATGCTCTGGTCGGCGCTCGGGTTGAGTATTAAAAGAAGGGCTGCTCCTCGCTGGAGAAGGCTCATTCCTTTGTCGGAGAGTTTCATTTGAAGCGCCCGGGCGAAAGCCAATTCACGCGCCAATCGTGGCGAAGCGAATGTTGCCGCACACTTTCGTCGAAGGGGAACCACATTGGCGTCCGCCAGTAATCGACCGTTCTGGCTGCTCACGGGAACGGGTGCGCGAAGCCTTTCTTGGCCGTCCACGTTGGTTCGCCTTATGACGGTGAGGATTGACATCGGGAGTTTCAGGCTGGGACGAAGACGCGCTGGCATCTTTACGAAATCGTATCAATCTTCATGCTGCGACTTGCTGTTTGCGGCCTTTGCAGCCGGGGCCAGCTTGAGCGGGCGAGTTGTGGATCGACGAGGCGAGAAGTTTCCTAACGGAATCCAACTCGACCAAGCGCTTTCCGTGCTTGGCGGTGGGCTTCATCTTAACGAGCACGGTCTTGATCTTTTTAGAGCGAATCCATTTATAGGCGAACGCCTCGCGAATACCATATAGGTGGCGCAAGTCTTTCACGTCAGTCCATTCAGGGAGGGGTGCATTGGGTTTCATTCTTTAATACTTAAGTATGCGCAAATACCGCCGGTTTGCAAAAAATGTTGCGCGTGAAGGGGTTACAATATAACACGTGTTAAGATATTGGCACCAATAAGGGCTTGATTTCCATGGCTCATAGCCATGCGCCCAAAACGGGGAAGCCACCAAAAAAAAAGTTTTGCGCCACCCACGTTGAGGCCATCGTTATAAGTATGGTTACACCTTCAAGGATGAGGCGCGGAGTGGTTTACTCTAACAAGTTATCGCGCTTGGCGTTGCGCCAAGCCAAAGGCTCCTCGCCTTTGTAACCATGGTTTTTAGAAAGGCTCGAATAGTCACGTCGGGGCCTAAATTTGTCGAGCCACCGTTGGATCAAGAGAACGCACGCTTGGCGCGTGCGGGCCGGCGGCTGCCGGAGCGTCTCCGGTGAACGCACTAGTTGAGGCGCAGCGCTCATGCGAAAATAGGGTTCGGCCGTGTAGCGGCTTTGGCTACAGATCCTTCGATACGACTCCGAAGGGTCACAGCCGGGACGAGTTCGCTCCCCAGAACATGTGCTCTGGAAAACGTACGAGGCGCGCAGATTTCGCGTACTCCATTCTTGCCTTCACGGCCGCCGGAAAAATAACGTCCGCTCACCTTTGGAGAGATGACAGGCATTGAGATAATCGTTGGCATTGTCCTGGGCGTCACCGCGTATCTCTTGCTGCGCGCGTTGATGATGGGCTTCTTTACAGTGGCGCCGAACGAACGCGCCGTGCTGACGAGCTTTGGCCGGGCTCAACGCATCGGACGAGCCACCACGCTCGATACTCCGCTAGCCGACGACCTCCCCGAAGCAGATCGAGAACGCTACAGCTATCCGCAACTACACGTCATTGGCCCGGGCGGTCCCTATTTTCGGTGGCCCTGGCAACGAGTGCATAAAGTTAACGTCGCGATTTCCACAGCCAGCATCGCCTTTGATCCCGAAACCCCGGAAGCAAATCAAGGAGGTCTGGTGCTTGAGGCAGTCACCCAGGATCAGCTTAACATTGGCTTGAGCGGACAAATTCGCTTCAGTGTGAGCGAAGGCAATCTTTATGCGTTCCTCTTCGGGGTAAAAAACCCGATTGCGCATGTGATGGGATATTTCATCTCCGTTCTGCGGGAGCGCATCGCGAATTTCAAGGCACCGCGCGAGGATGGAGCGCTTGCGCCGGAAGACCTCCGCTTTGAGGGCATTTCCATTAACGATCTTCGAAAGAATGTGAATCTTCTTAACGAGCAAATGGACCTCGAGTGCCGCAGCTCGGCGGCACGTTACGGGATCACGCTCGACGCCTCATTGATCACTGGGATCGACCCGCCCCACCAAATCGAAAGTGCCCTCGCCGCCATCAACACCGCCCACAACGAAGTTTCTTCGGACGTCAGCGTGGCGCAGGCGCTTGCCGACCAGCGGATCGAAGAGTCCAAGCGTGCCGTGGAAATCCAAACTATGAAAGCGGAAGCAGAAGTGGAGCCGCTCAGGTGGCTCGCCGAACAGCTCCAATTGCTGAAGCAAAGCGGACCGGAGGCCATTCCGGGGTACCTGCGCAATGTTCGGCTCGACCTCTACAAGCGCGCGAAGCGCATCATTCTCGACATGGGACGATGACTTTTCTGCTCGCCTTTTTCATCACCCTGATCGTGTGCATCATTCTGGTGCCGCTGGTGACTGGCTTGGGAAAGTTCTTCTGTCTGTTCGCGATCGTGCAGGAGTGCGAAGCCCACGTTTTTTTGCTCTTTGGACGCGTGATTGGCGTCATCGACGACCCCGGCCTGCATCTGCTCGCCTTTAAGATCGGCCCGCACGCGCTCCTCATCCGATTTTTCGGCGCAGTGCGGCGCGTCGATCTGCGACTCGATCAAGAATATTTGCGCAGCGAGCCGGTCAACTCGGAAGAAGGGACGCCGATGGGCATCGGCGTGTGGTACGAAATGCGCGTAGGCAATCCGGCCGATTATCTTTTCCGCAACACTGATCCGCGTGGCTCCTTACGCGCCAATGTTCGCAATGCCACTGTGCGCTGCCTGAGCAACATGCCGCTGCAAAACCTTCTCGAGGACCGCCACAAGATGAGCCGGCGGGTTCGCGAGGAAGTCTCTCCGAAATCAGAGGCGTGGGGGTTCCATTTGGGATCTGTTTACATCCGCAAGGTTCACTTTCGAGATGATCAGATGATCCACCAAATCGAGCAAAAAGTGGTCAACCGCCTCCGACAGGTCACCTCCGCCATCCGCCAACAAGGCGCCAACCAGGTGGCGATCATCAAGAGCGGCGCCGAGCGCACCGCCGCGGCTGAATTTGCGCACGCCGCCGCCGTTCGCCCGTATCTGGTCGGCAAAGCCATCCAGGAGATCGCCATGGATAAGGAAATCCTCGAGGCTGTCTTTCAAATTCTTGAGACGGAGAAAATGCTCGATGGCGACGTCGATTTGACACTCGTCCCCCGCGAGAGCCTGTTCGCCCGTCTTCTCGCGACTCAGGGCGCTGCTTTAGGGGCGGCGCCCGCGCCGCAGTAGAAAAGCACGGTATTTCCGTTACGGTTAACTCGTAATGGAGTCTGTCGCGCGCAAGATCGTTCGCCGCCTGAGAGAGGCAGGTCATCAGGCCCTCTTTGCGGGAGGGTGTGTCCGCGATTCCCTAATGGGCAAAACGCCGCACGACTTCGACATTGCTACCTCGGCCCGGCCGGAGCAGGTGCAAGCGCTCTTTCCGCGAACAATTGCTGTAGGCGCCCAATTTGGCGTCATTCTGGTGGTCGAAGAGGGCCGCGATTACCAGGTGGCAACGTTTCGCTCCGATGGGACCTACCTCGACGGCCGCCACCCGCGAAGCGTCAGCTTCACCACTCCGGAAGGAGATGCGAGACGCCGGGATTTCACCATCAATGGCCTTTTCTACGATCCGATCGAAGGGAAGGTGCTCGACTTCGTGGGCGGCCGCGAGGACCTCGAAACCCGCACTCTCCGCGCGATCGGAAATCCTGCGGAGCGTTTCGCTGAAGATAGGTTGCGCCTTCTGCGCGCAGTGCGATTCGCCACCGTGCTGGACTTCACCATCGAACCCGACACTTGGAATGCGCTCTGCGCCGCGGTCGAAACAATTCACGACGTCAGCGCCGAACGCATCCGAGACGAACTGGTCAAGATTTTTGCCTCACCTCAACGGCTGCGTGGATTTGATCTCCTCGATGCTAGTGGATTAATGGAGGAGATCCTCCCGGAAATCGAGCCATTGAGAGGCTGCGAACAGCCGCCGGATTTCCACCCAGAAGGCGACGTATTCGTCCATACGCGGCTCATGCTGGCGCTTCTGCCAAAAGACGCTTCTGTGCTTCTGGTCTTGGCGACACTCTTCCACGATCTCGGCAAGCCACCGACAATGGAGCGCGACCAGACGGGACGCATCCGCTTTAGCGGACATGAGTCGGTGAGCGCGCAGATGACCGAGAAAATCATGCGGCGGCTGCGGTTTTCCAATGAGGAGATCGAGGCCACCACAGCCATGGTCCAAAACCACATGGTCTTCAAGGATGTCCAAAATATGCGCGTGTCGCGTCTCAAGCGTTTCCTTGCACGTCCAACCTTCGACGACGAGCTCGAGTTGCACCGCGTTGACTGCTTGGCAAGCCACGGCAATCTCGACAATTACGAATTCCTGAGGCGTCGAAGCGAAGATCTTGCCAATGAACCTCTTATCCCCCCACCACTCGTCACCGGCCATGACCTCATCGCCTTGGGGTGGAAGCCTGGGCCGAAGTTCAAGGCCGTCCTCGATGCCGTCCAAGTGCGGCAGCTCGAAGGCATCCTGCGCACCCGTGAAGAGGCCATCACCTGGGTGGAAAAGGAGTTCCCGGCCATACCCCTCGATTAGCGGAGTTCCAGCGGGCGGATCCTTGGCCGTCGGAGATTTCCTCTTTCAACACCAAAGCGGTCCTGATACAGAAGGAAGCCGGTAGTTGAACGTTGGATTGCTACCTTATATTAGCTAAACTAATATCCAAATGTCTGCCTCCTCCGCTTCCACGACGACCTCCCCAGGAATCTCTCATGCGTTAAATCGGTGGATTTTTTCGTCCATCGGCAAGAAGACCATTGTTGCCGTCACTGGAATCGTGCTGGTGCTCTTTGTCATCGGACACATGATCGGCAACCTGACCGTCTTCTTTGGCCGCGATGTAATTAACGCGTACACGATGCATCTTCGCGATCTTGGTCCGCTGCTTTGGCTGATCCGGCTCTTTATGCTGACCTCCGTGATCCTTCACATCTGGTTCACGATGCTGGTGTGGAAGGAAAACATGGCCGCTCACCCTCAAAAGTATGCGGTCTTCGCACCGATGACGACGACGATTTTCGCGCGGACGATGCGTCTGACCGGTCTAATCCTTCTGGCTTTCATTGTCTTTCATCTGGCGCATTTCACGCTGCTGCTGGTCGATCCCGGCTACGCCAACTATCACGCCGATCTGCACGGGAGAGAAGTGCACGATGTCTATCGAATGGTCATCGTCGGTTTTCGCAATCCACTCGTCAGCCTATTCTACATCGTGGCCATGGCGCTTCTGGCATTCCACCTGAGTCACGGCGTGGCGAGTTTGTTTCAGACCTTGGGCGTTACGGACCAGAAGATGCGCTTCTACTACGAGACTGGGGGGCAAATCCTGGCTTGGGTCCTGTTTGTTGGCTATA
Source organism: uncultured Verrucomicrobiae bacterium (assembly GCA_963706955.1). Classification (GTDB taxonomy): domain Bacteria; phylum Verrucomicrobiota; class Verrucomicrobiia; order Chthoniobacterales; family Terrimicrobiaceae; genus DASTFP01. The sequence continues at coordinate 1,072,771 of CAVPOC010000008.1, forward strand.
TCGCGATACCAGTTTCGGTCCTTTTCTTCGGCCTTGGCAGTGGAGTTGTAAAATGACACTCGACGCGCACATCCCTCCCGGTCCGCTGGAAAGAAAATGGACGACCTACAAGAACAACGCCAAGATCATTAGCCCAGCGAACAAGCGTAAGTTCAAGCTAATCATCGTGGGAAGCGGATTGGCCGGAGCGTCAGCTGCGGCGACGCTTGGCGAGCAGGGATTCAATATCGAGTGTTTCTGTTACCAGGACAGCGCGCGCCGGGCGCACTCGATCGCCGCCCAAGGCGGAATCAACGCCGCCAAGAACTATCAGAACGATGGCGACAGCGTCTATCGGCTCTTCTACGACACCATCAAAGGGGGAGACTTCCGAGCCCGAGAGGCGAACGTTTACCGGTTGGCCGAGGTCAGCGCCGCGATCATCGACCAGTGCGTCGCACAAGGGGTGCCGTTTGCGCGCGAATACGGTGGTCTTCTGGCCAACCGCTCCTTCGGCGGCGCGCAGGTCTCCCGCACGTTTTATGCGCGCGGCCAAACTGGCCAGCAGCTTCTCCTGGGGGCCTATCAGGCGCTTTGCGCACAGATCACCGCCGGGCAGGTCAAGATGTTTCCGCGCACCGAGATGCTCGATCTCGTCCTCGTCGACGGACACGCCAAGGGCATCGTCGTTCGCGACATGGTGACCGGCGAGATTCGCAGCCATGCCGGCGACGCAGTCCTGCTCTGCACAGGTGGCTACGGCAATGTCTTTTATCTCTCGACCAACGCCAAAGGCTGCAACGTGACCGCCACCTTCCGCGCCTACAAGCGCGGCGCCTTGTTCGCCAATCCGTGTTACACCCAGATTCATCCGACTTGCATCCCGGTCAGCGGGGAGTATCAATCGAAACTCACCCTGATGTGCGAGTCGCTTCGCAACGACGGCCGCGTCTGGGTTCCCAAGCGCAAGGAGGATTGCAACAAGCCTCCCCACGAGATTCCGGAGGAGGCGCGCGATTACTACCTCGAGCGCAAATATCCGAGCTATGGCAATCTGGCGCCGCGCGATATTTCTTCCCGCAGCGCCAAGGAAGCCTGTGACGAAGGCAGAGGAATCGGTCCGGGCGGACTCGGCGTTTACCTGGATTTCTCCGATGCCATCAAGCGCCTCGGGCGGAACGTTGTCGAGGAGCGCTACAGCAATCTCTTCGAGATGTATGAGAACATCACCGGCGAAAATGCTTATGAGCGGCCGATGCGCATTTACCCGGCCGTCCATTACACCATGGGCGGATCGTGGGTGGACTACAATTTGATGAGCAACGTTCCCGGTCTGCACGTCCTGGGCGAAGCAAACTTCTCCGACCATGGCGCCAATCGCCTCGGCGCCTCGGCACTCATGCAAGGTCTCGCCGACGGCTATTTCGTCATCCCCTATACCATCGGCAACTATCTCGCCGGCGAATTCAACAAAAAGCGTCCCCAAACCAGCGATCCCGCATTCCAGCAAACGGAAAAGGAGGTCCGCGAACGCGTCCAGCGCCTGCTCAGTATCAATGGAACCCGAACTGTCGACAGCTTCCACCGCGAGCTTGGCCTCCTCATGTGGGACAAATGCGGGATGGCGCGCGAGAAGGCAGGGCTGGAGGAAGCCATCGCGAGGATGCCGAAGCTCCGGGAGGAATTCTGGTCATGATGTCAAAGTCCTTGGCGCCGGGGAAAACATCAACCAATCCCTTGAAAAGGCCGGACGGGTCGCCGATTTCCTCGAGTTCGGCGAACTGATGTGCCGCGATGCCTTAGATCGCAATGAATCGTGTGGCGGGCACTTCCGTGTCGAATATCAAACTCCGGACGGCGAGGCACTGCGCGATGACGAGAATTACGCCCACGTTTCCGCCTGGAAGTACGAAGGCCCAGACAAGGAACCGACCCGAATCAAAGAACCGCTCGTCTATGAAACCGTAAAGCTGGCGACGAGAAGCTATAAGTAGGTTGAGAGGTGATGGTTGAGAGTTGAGAGGAACAGCAACGATGTTCAATTTCGAAAAACTGGAAGTCTGGCGAAAGTCGATCGAATTCGCTGACCTTGTCTATAAGCTAACGCGTCCCTTCCCGGTGGATGAGCGTTTTGGACTTACAAACCAAATGCGACGTGCTTCAGTTGCGGTTTCGTCGAACATCGCCGAGGGAAGCACGCTCTTCGAAGACAGATTACTCCCGGTTCATCGAATTAGCGGCCGGCTCGCTCTTCGAAGTTGTATCTCAAGCACACATCGGCACCAGGCAAGGATACCTGAAGGAAGAGGCTTTTCAGCTACTACACGCAAGCGCCGAAGAACTGAGCCGAATGCTAAGCGGATTAAGGTCCTACCTCATAAAAGGCCCCGCGTGACCAATCTCTCAACTCTCAACTCTCAACCATGAACTTTACTTTGCGTGTTTGGCGGCAGAGCGGGCCGAAGGAAAGCGGGCGTTTCGAAGAGTACCCGGCGCATGACATTCCCGCGGATGCTTCCTTCTTGGAGATGTTAGACATTGTCAACGAAGGGTTGATCGAGAAGAACGTCGAGCCGATCGCCTTTGATCACGATTGCCGTGAAGGAATTTGCGGAACCTGCAGTATCACCATAAACGGATCTCCCCATGGTCCAGGCCGGGGCACGACGTGTCAGCTCTACATGCGCAAGTTCCATGATCGCGATGTGATCACGGTAGAGCCATTTCGAGCGGCGCCGTTTCCGGTGTTGCGTGATCTCACCGTCGACCGAAGCGCATTCGACCGTATCATCCAGGCGGGCGGATTTATCACCGAGCGCTGCGGTGCTGCCCCGGACGCGAATGCGCTTCCGATTCCTAAACCGATCGCCGACCTTTCCATGGACGCCGCTGCCTGCATCGGTTGCGGCGCATGCGCCGCTGCCTGCCCAAACAGCTCCGCGATGCTCTTCGTGAGCGCTAAGACTGGTCACCTTGGTTTGTTGCCCCAAGGCAAAGCCGAAAAGCACCGCCGAATTCTTAAGATGGTTCGCACCATGGACCAGGAAGGCTTTGGCAATTGCTCGAACTATTATGCATGTGAAGCTGTCTGTCCGGCCGGCATTCCGGCGGCGTTTATCGCGCGGCTAAATCGTGAGTACACTGTGGCGTCGGCGAGAGAATCGGTCGGCGCGACATATTAGCTTCCATCAATCCTTCGTTGCTCCTGCGGGGTAATTGCTTTACCTGATTGCCCGGATGATTCCGGTTTCGGACACGCAAGCGAAGCAGACGAACGGCCCACCGGCGGCCGGTTCCTCGCTGTTGCATCATTCGTTGACCCTCTTGCAGGTTGCCGTCACCGTCGGGCTGCTTTGGTGGCTGTTTCATAACCCTGAGCGCCGCGCCGTGATGGCAGCGGCATTGAAAGCGGCCGATTGGCGTTGGGTCATAGTGGCCATTGTCGCAGCGGGAGTTTGCGAGTTCTTTGGAATCCTTCGCTGGCAACTTTTCCTGCGCATGCTGCACATCGAGGTGCCGCTTCGCAAAACCTCAAATTTGTTTTTTATCGGCGCATTTTTTAACCAATTTCTTCCCGGCACGACCGGCGGCGACGTCGTCCGCGTGATTTTTCTTATGCAAGACCACCCGGAGAACAAGACCGAAGGATTGTTGAGCGTCGCGGTGGACCGTCTGCTGGCAGTGCTGGTGCTGGTGATCATGGGGCTGCTCTTTGCCTGGATCCGCAGCGATTGGTTTGCGAGCAGTTTTGCGGTTGGCCACCTGATGAAATGGTTCGCGATTACCCTCTTCGTCATGGCGCTCGCACTCGTAGCCTCGTTTGTCCTTACGAGCCGTCACTTGGTCACTCTGCTCCCGCGGCGTTTTCCCTTTCGGAGGCAGATTATTAAGCTTTCCAGGATTTGGCAGCTGTGTCTGGAGAATCGCCGCGAAGCCCTGCTCGGCGCGATCTATACCGTCCCGATGTTGTTGGCGTATTTCGCAGCGTTCTGCTTTGTTGCGAAAGCCTTCACCAACAAGGTGAGCTTTTGGGATATGACCTCGATCATGCCTCTGGTGACAGCAATCTCTTCCCTGCCGATCAGCCTCAACGGGATCGGCGTGCGTGAGGCACTCTTCGAAGAATTGCTGGCACAACTGTGCGGCGTTTCGCGCGGCACGGGGCTCTTGATCTCTATAACCGGAATGACCGTTTATTTACTTTGGGGATTGGTCGGCGGGTTCTTCTACCTTGGACGAATTACCAGGCGCTACCGCGCTTGCAGCGAGACTCCAGGAAAATAAATAGCCGCCGGTGCCACGCTCCACCAAAGCCCGGTCCGTCTCCCCTCGGCTATAGTGGTAAAGGTATAACGGTCACTTAGCGCTCTGATGAAGCGCGGCGGATTGTTGACAAAGGGATTTTCCTCGAGCAGATCGGAGACGGTAGGCGAACCCTCGAGCAAGCGCTCGAGAAAGCGCAAGAACCAAGGGTTTTGCTCAGCCGTTCCCAAAGCGGCGAACCACATTTGCCAGTCGAGCCGCGGCATGTAGGGAGCTACCCAGGGAGGAGCACGCCGTGGGTCGCCCGGCTTGAAACGGAAAGAATATGCTTTCCACGTGACTCCATCATCCGATCCCTGAACCAAAATTTCTCTGCGTTCCTTCGTCATGACCGCAAAAAGCCCATAGCCGTTGATGGTCCGAAACGGAGCCACCCCTTCATAGGCCATCATCAGCGGCGCGAGTAAAGGCATGGGTCGACGAAAGGCAGCTGAGAGCGGCACCAGGCTGAGCAGAACGATCGCAACCGCTGCCGCAAGAACAACCTTTCTCGGCAGAAAACGTGCCGGCCGGACGCGTGGTCGATTGACCCGCGACCTTGACGGCGCCAACCGCCTCCAAACCGCGTCGTCCACGCACATCAAACAGAGAAGCAGCGTCAGCAGATTGAAGAACCCATAGTTGCCGGTGAGCGCGATCAAGAGCTGAAGCGTTGCGATGCCTCCCACCCCGAACAATCGGATGCGTCTCGGCGCAAACAGGAAAAAGGGAAGCACGAGTTCGATGGCGAACATCGCCCAGACGCTGATCGTCTGCCAAGTCGCGGGCGACTGTTGCGCAAACCAGGCAAGCGAAGTCGGAAGGGGCTGGGTGAAATAGTGGTATCTCGAGGGCAGTCCCATCAGCCCAAGCGGGATCGCCACTCGTTAGCTTGACCACGCCGGAAGCGAAAATAAGTCGAAACAGCAACCAGATGATCAGGAAACGTGCGGGAGGTGGAGGATTCGCAGGCCTTGCCAAACGCAGACCCACCGGCGCGAGAAAAATGCTCATGAATCCGGCTTCGAGCAGCAGAATATCCCACTGATACTGATAGAAGAGCTGTCCGGCGACAGTGAGCGAAAGGTAGTCGGACCAAAGGAACACCAGACACGGCAACGGCACGAATCCAATAATCAAGACGAGGGCCGCAAAAATTCCGGCACCACACCAGGCGTAGAGCGCTGTATCACCGGCGCCTAACCAGCAGACACTAGGAAACTGCAGGAACCCAGCATCCCCGAGAATTTCGCGCACTCTGTCAAAAAACTCAGCTGCGGGAAGAATTCCCTTTGCTCCATTCAGTCCGGAAAGCTGAACCCAATAGGAAATAAACGCCAGGAGATAGACCACTCCAAGCAACCGCAAGAATAGCCAGGTGGATATTGCGAATGTTGGCACGCGCACGTCTGCACCCCAAAGGAGTTGCGTCACGCGGGAAAAGAACATCCGATTCCGAGCAACCGCGCGGTAAGCCGCGTCCGCGGGCCGGGCGAACCAAGACTTCTCGTTATAGAGCGAGAGAAGTGTTCGCCCACTGGCGGAAGCCGTCGCCAGAGCTGCAAAAACCGCCGGTGCGCCGGACAATCGTTCGCCCGCAGCGCCTACCCACTGGACAGCTTCATTTGATTCTTGCTTCGCGATGTCGAGGAATTCCTCAGCCGCCTTTTGGGAAGTGAGATAACGAACGCGGTCTCCAGTAGTGGCACGCCAGCGCTCGACCCAACGTGCGCAGAACTTGCAGTCGCCATCATAAATCAGGGTCGGACGCCGCGCCATTGGCAGCCCACGCTCGGCGCTCGGCTCTCAACATTCAACTCAAAAGCTGGCGAGAGCGCCGATCAAGCCACTGGACGCAACTTGAACGTTGAAGGTTACGCCCTAAGAGCTGAGAATTGGGCTCTGTGACCTTACTCGACTGGCTCGAACGCCATCTCTCTCGCTTCGCTATTCCGCGGCTCATCCGTTATGTCGTCGCGCTCAACGCGCTTGTCTTTATCCTACTAACCCTCGATCCAAAGTATGTCTCAGCGTTGGTCCTCGACCGCGACGCGATTCTTCAAGGTCAGGTTTGGAGACTCGTCAGCTGGATCTTCATTCCCGATACGCTTAGCCCCCTTTGGGTAATCTTTTACCTTATGGTTGTCTGGTGGACAGGCGAGCTGCTTGAAAGCACCTGGGGAACATTCCGGCTGAACGCCTACTATTTCCTGGGCATGTTCTTCTGCGTCGCTTCGGCGCTGATATTTGGCGCTTCCGGCGGCAACATGTTTCTCAATCTCTCCTTATTTCTCGCGGTGGCGACGCTTGCGCCAAACATGGAGATTCTTTTTCTGCTCGTCATCCCACTTAAACTTAAGTGGGTTGCGCTGATCAGCTTGCTTTGGCCCGCCTACATCCTCGTGACGGGTTCGCTGCCCGTGAAGATGATAGTTATCATGTGCCTTGGCAATTACCTGATCTTTTTCGCGCCATCGTTGATCAAACGGTCGCGGGAAAATCGTCAGACCGTGCAGCGCCGCGCCCGATTCGACGCGGCCAAGGACTCCTCGCCAACTTTGCATCGCTGCGAAGCGTGCGGAATCACCGAGGCAACCGATCCGCATGCCGACTTTCGTGTGGCCAGCGATGGCAAAGAATATTGCACGCGTCATCTACCTAACGAAACCATCAAAGTCGGGTAGCGCCTCCCTATCTGGATACAGAAGCTTTGGTTTGAGCAATGACCTCCTCCGGCGAGTAGCCTTGCGCTCGCAAGGATCGCAAGCTTAGGGCGGCGTTACGTTTGGCTAGCCGGCGTCCATCCTTGTCGAGCAGAAGGGGACAATGAAAGAAGGCGGGCGGTTGAGCGTTGAGCGCTCGATAGACCAGGATCTGCCGCGCTGTCGAGGTGAGAAGGTCCGCTCCGCGGACAACTTCGGTGACACCCATCGCCAGATCATCGACGACCACGGCAAGCTCGTAGGCGGGTATGTCATCTCGATTCCAGACAAGAAAATCGCCGAAGTCGCGCGAGGCTGTCCGGGTGATTGCCCCGCAGTGACCGTCCTGAAACGTGATCAATGCTCCATCCGGCACACGAAATCGCCAGTTGGTGCCCTTTGGTTCCAGGCAATCTAAGCCCTCTTCGGCGGGGATTCGCCATTCAATCGGAAAGATAGGATCTTCCTCGTGCGGAGCGAGAGCTGCTCGCGCCACATCGCTTCGTGAGCGGATGCACGGATAGATGTGACCAGCGTCGCGCAGCTTGCGCCAGGCGTTCAGATACAGCTCGCGTCTTCGGCTTTGATAAGCTGGCCCCTCGTGCCATTCGATTCCAAGCCACTTGAGGTCCGCCATGGCGGCCTCGGCATAGTTGGGCCTGCAGCGCTGCGGATCGAGATCGTCAATTCGCAAGATCGTGACGCCTTTGAATTGGTTCGCACGCTCGTGAGCCTTCCAAAAGGTGGCAGCGTGTCCGAGATGAAGGTAGCCGGTCGGCGTCGGTGCAATCCGGCCGCGATAACGAGACCTCACCATGGGAGAACTGTCAGAAGGAGAGGCCGTTGCTCGAAGCACGCCGAAGGTCTAATCAACCCGCTCGAGGATCACAGCGCCATAGTCCGGAATGTACAAGGCGTTAGAGCGTCCCAACCTGGCGTCACGGCCGCCATTGGAGTGCTCGCCCTCATTTTCGGCGGAGATCGCAAACGCCGGCCATGTCGAGTTCCAGAGCTCGCGGTAAATCCCCTCGTACAGGTTGAGGTAGCTAAGGTTGTGAAATCCTGCCCAGCCGCCAAAGTTGAACACGGCGAAGTAGTCGCCGCGTTGACCTCGTGAAATGGCCAAAAGTTGACCGTCCGCAAATCGAACATCAATCGGCGCAGGACCCTTGATCGCTGGGCGAGTCCGTCGCAGGTCGCAAAGGACGTTCCACCAGGCGCGAATCCGGCCGCGGTCCGCATCCGCCAAATAGCCGTCGAGGTCAAGTGTCGCGGACGAGCCGAATTCGAATTGCTTGTCTTCACCCGCTTCAGCACCCATGAAGGCCATCGGAATGCCTCGCGAAAGCAGTGTGCCAGCAGCCGCCACTTTCGCCATCCGAAAGCCCTGCCCCAAACCAGCAACGTAGGCGATTCGATCGCGGACGTTTCCCACCTCATCGTGGCTTTCCGCGTAGTTCGTGACGTTGTACCATTCCTGGCACTCGGTCTGGCTCAGCTTGAAGGCCTCAGCCAGTCGCGACATGCCAAGCTGTCTTCGACAAGCGTCAACCATCCGGTCATGAAAATCGTCGCACCATTGCGTATCCATCGGGCCGCCGAAATTTGTTAGTGACCATTCGTTAGGAAGGTGTTCGGCCATGAGAATGCAACGTGAATCGACCTCTTCACGCAGAGCCCAACGGATAGCATGAAGAAAGTCCCAGCCGCCACCCGAGCCTAACTCGCGCACGAAACCGCTCCATGGATCCCAAGCGCCCGAGTGGACGATCGTGGCGGTATGGTCGAGACGGAAACCATCGAGATGGTATTCGCGGGCAAGATAAACAAGGTTTTGCGCAAAAAAATGCCGGCATTGCGGTTGATCGAAATTGATCATCGCGCCCCATTGAGTGTCGCCATCGAAAAAGCTGTCCTTGGCGATCGACCAAAGAATGTTGTCCGTTGAGCCCGCGTGATTGAAAACAACATCCACGAGCACGGCCAGTCCATTGCGATGACATGTGTCCACCAATTCTTTGAGAGCTTCGGGACCACCATAGCTGTTTTCGATGGCGTAGAAGTAGGCTGGATCGTATCCCCAGGAGTTCTCAGTGCCCACTTCGTTGAGTGGCATCACCAGGATGGCGGTGACGCCGAGTTCGCGAAGGTAACCGCCCTCGCGATCAATTTCGCGCGCAACGCGTCTTAAGGGAAGCTCTTCGGAGAAGCGATTCGAAAACCTTCTGACATGAATCTGGTAAACATTCAAGTGCTCCCAACCTGGACGGCGCCAACTTGCATCTTGCCAGGCGAATTTATCTGACTGAACCAGTTTGGACACGTCCTGGTTCCACGAAGTCTTTACCCAACCGGCCGCCGGATCTTGCAGCTTTTCGGAGTCATTGAGCAGGAGTTGGTATTCGACACCGTGATAATCGGTGCGCCCGAGTTTCCCTTGGATATCATTGATGGGAACACGTGCCCACCAATAGGCGCCGTCGAGCGTCGAGCGCATCTCTAAGGCGTTCTGCTCCCAGTTGCTCCATGGGCCAATCACGCGCAGACGAGCAGCTCCGGGCGCGTGCACGGCGAAGTGAATGTGACCATCTTCAGAATACGCTCCCGGACGCCGGATGTTGAATGGCGGATTTTGGAAAATCTCGGGCGGCGGCTTGAACTCAAGCACGGGGGAACGTTCCATGACGATGTAACGCTCTATGGTTCCAGGATTTTCGGGCCCTTTGACCGAGTGACGCTCAATCGCCTCCCATCTTCCCTGCTCATCTCGGAACTTGAGCGAAGTGACAACACGCGGATAGGTGAAAACCGTGATCCGACCATCTTCTCCGACCTCTTGGGACTGGACGATCGCGGCCCGTGCCCGATTGACCCAAACGTGAACAAACAGCTTCCCGCGCAGAGCACGGCGGGGAGGGCGCGCGACGATGGACAAATCAAGTTGTTGGTTTCGCTGAGGTTCGGCATCGAAAATGGCGGAGTCACCTTCCAGCGTCCAGATCTCGGAGCCTTGCCGAATGTTTACCCTGCGAATGGCCTCGCGACTCTCCCATTCCGGATTCGCTGCTGGATTGCGGAACTGCAGACCATAACCCAAGCCCGTGTAGAGGGCTGCCTCGTAGGTGGCCCAGCCAGATGCATCGAGATTGCCTTCGACATCCGCGCTGAAGTCGGAGTTGTCTTGCCAGTAGCGAAGCTGTGCTCGTTGCGAAAGCTCCTGCCGAAAGTGCACCAAAAGCTTCTTCTTCTCCGGGACAGCGCTGGCGATTTCGGCGGCATCGCCATGGGTCCAGATTTCCGGTCCGTCTTCCGCAGACCAGAGGCGGTTGGCAAAGTCGGGCTCGAAGCCAGTAAATTCACCATCCAGGCGCCGAATGAACTTAAAGTGAAGGAAGGACTGTTCGTCGGCCGCAAGATTCAGATCGAAGAACGGGCCGAGACTGTCTTCGCCTGCCTGCATGACACGACGTTCCACGGCCCTGACGGGATCCCAGAGAAAAAGCTGGCTTGGACGATAGCGCCTCTCCGAGATCAAACGCACCCTGAGAGCAAGCGCCGAGCGCTCCAGTGGATCCGAGATCAAGACGCGCTGGGCATCTTGCGCGAACCAAACTTCCTCTGCAAGTGCTCCCGTTGCGGTGCGCGGAACCTTGCGCTGATGAGCATCTTTTTCCCAGTCACCAGGCCGGCCGGCTTCATTGAAATCGAACAACATGAAGCAGACATCATTGAGGATCCCAGGCTCGAGACCGTAATCGAATTCCACCCAGCCGGGCCCTCCTGGTATCGAAGAAGGGCGTAAGTAAAGCTTCGTGGGGGTTCCCTCACGCCAGATGTGCAAGCCAGGATTTCTAAAGCGGGTATAAGCGTAAAAACGTGACATGCCGCAGGCTTAGCTAAGCGGAAGCTGATTTGCTCAATACCTCAGCACCTCGATCTGTCCCATCAGGACGGAATGAATTCCCATAGATTGCTTCAGCAGCGTCTCGACGGTTAACAAAGGCTTCGTTAGATGCAAGGAAAACTAGCTGCGCGCCAAAGCTCGGAATCATGGTCAAAATGAGAGAGATCGTCTTCTATGGACCCACGATCAGCTGACCGATAATGGATCCTCTTCGCGGAAAACAAACTCATTTTGATGCGGTCGTCGTCGGATCTGGTCCGAACGGCCTCGCAGCTGCCGTGACCCTTGCGCGCGCAAAGCTTTCCGTCCTCGTGCTCGAAGCGAGTGAATCGATTGGTGGCGGCACCCGGTCCATGGAACTGACATTGCCCGGCTTTATCCATGACGTCTGCTCCGCGGTACATCCGCTCGCGGTCGGCTCGCCATTCTTTCGCAATTTGCCGCTTCACGACCATGGACTCGAATGGATCCACCCAGAAATACCGCTGGCACATCCCCTTGGGGGAGGCGGCAGCGTTTCGCTGCGGCGATCATTGGCCGAAACTGCCAGACTGCTCGAAAACGACGGCCCCGCTTACTCGGCTCTCATGCAACCCTTGGTCGACAACTGGTGGGGATTGGCCCGTGAATTCCTGCAACCGATGATTCACTTGCCTCGCGATCCCCTCGCCTTCATTCGTTTTGGCCTGCGGGCGATTCAGCCGGCGCAATGGCTGGCCAGGCGTTTTTCCGGTGACCCCGCTCGGGCGCTATTCGCGGGCTTGGCCGGGCATTCTTTTCTGCCTTTGAGCGCGCCAGCTTCCGCCGCCTTTGGACTGGTGCTCGGCGCCGCCGGACATGCTGTCGGCTGGCCGTTCCCGCGCGGCGGCGCACAGAAGATCGCCGATGCGCTCGCCAGTTATCTCCAGTCGCTGGGAGGCCAGATCGAAATCGCGAGACCGGTGGCTAGACTTTCCGACCTGCCTGCTTCGCGCGCGCTGCTTCTCGACCTGACGCCCCGAGCTCTGCTCAAATTAGCTGGGAACACGCTGCCGCTACGATATCGCCACGCGCTGGAGCGTTTCCCGTACGGTTCGGGAATTTTTAAGGTTGATTATGCCTTAAGCGCCCCAATTCCCTGGAGCGCCGAAGAATGCCGCCGGGCCGGCACCGTGCACGTTGGCGGAACATCCGCTGAGATCGCCGCCGCCGAGGACACGGTTGCACGGAAGCGCTCCCTCGCACCTAAGCCATTTATTCTGCTGGCGCAGCCAACGCTAAGTGATCCATCTCGCGCGCCGAGTGGCAAGCATGTGGCCTGGGCTTACTGCCACACTCCCAGCGGTTCTCTCAGTGATCTGACTGACCGCATCGAAACTCAAATCGAGCGGTTCGCTCCGGGGTTCCGAGATTGCATTCTGGCGCGGCATACGATGAACAGCGTCGCACTCGAACAACACAACCCCAACCTCATCGGCGGAGCCGTCAACGGTGGCTCTCTCGACCTGAAGCACCTGCTCGTCCGGCCTGTCTTGCGTCCGAACCCCTACCGGACGCCGCTACGCGGTGTCTATCTCTGTTCAGCCTCAACCCCACCGGGTGGCGGAGTCCACGGTATGTGCGGGTATCACGCGGCGCGATGGGCATTAAAGGAGGTCTTTGGCTAATAGCCGGGCGGAGGATGCTCGCGGTTTTCTCGTTCCACTCAAGAACCCACTATCCGCGTGACAGGCTCACTGGTAATTCCCTGTTCGGAGACCCCTAGGATCAACGTGAGCTTCGAGCTTTTGTATCTGCTGATTGGCGTGCTGCTCGTGTCGGTGGCCATACTCGCGTCATCAGTAAAGCGCTTGCCGCTTTCTGAGGCGATGATCTATCTGGCCGCCGGAACAGCTTTGGGGCCGCTGGGACTTCGCTTTCTGTTTGTTGATCCGGAAGCGCACTCCGAACTGCTCGAACGCGCCGCGGAAATTGCGGTCATTATCTCGCTCTTCACGACAGGACTGAAGTTACGTGTTCCGCTCCGTGATCCACAATGGTGGGTTCCTCTTTGCCTGGCTTCCGGTTCCATGGTCTTGACGGTTGGAATGATAACCCTCGTGGCGATCTTTGGACTCGGTTTGCCACTGGGAGCAGCGGTTCTTCTCGGTGCGATTCTTGCCCCAACCGATCCGGTCCTCGCTTCCGGCGTTCAACTCGAGAACATTCGCGATCGCAACCGACTACGCTTCAGCCTGACCGGTGAAGCGGGCTTGAACGACGGGACCGCCTTTCCCCTGATAATGCTCGCTCTCGGGCTGTGCGGCCTTCATGATCTTGGCGCCTGGGGTTGGAAGTGGTGGACGATCGATGTGATCTGGGCGATTTTTGCCGGTCTCGGCGTCGGTGCGCTCTGTGGAACCATGATCGGCCAAGGAGTAATTTACCTTCGGCGGGAACATCACGAAGGCATCGGAAGGGATGAATTGCTCGCACTGGGACTCATTGCACTCTCTTACGGCGCGGCTCTGCAGCTCCATGGATACGGATTTCTCGCCGTCTTTGCCGCAGGCCTGACTTTGCGGACAGTCGAACGGAAACATACCGGGAAAGAGCCGCCGCCGGAAGAACTTGCCGTGGAGGCTGCTTTGAAGCCCGATGAAATCGCAACCCATCCGGACAAAGGCCCGGCGCATATGGCCGGCGCTATCCTTACGATCAACGAGCAAATGGAACGCATCGTTGAAATCGCCATCGTGCTCGTTGTCGCCGCTGCACTGTCGCCCCAATATCTCCATTTCGAGGCGACATGGTTCATCGCGATCTTTTTTCTACTCATCCGACCGCTGGCAGTATGGTTCGGGTTGCTCGGACAGAAGGTCCCCCCATCCGAGCGTCGCCTCATCTCCTGGTTTGGCATCCGGGGAATTGGATCGCTCTACTATCTGATGTTTGTGCTGAATCGAGGGATACCAGAGGATCTGACATCACAGCTGATCTCTATAACGCTGACCACGATTGCCGTTTCCATCGTGGTGCATGGAATCACGGTGACGCCGCTCATGGATTGGCACCAAAGCCGACGCAGACGACAAAGTTGAGTCCCCGCAGAGCCGACATTTACAACCCCGATATGAGATGTCGTCGATCGTTTACTGGACTCGGCGGACTTTCCCGACCTTTGAACAAGGCAATCAGAGATTCTGTTTCGGCATCCATGCCGGCATTGACCTGCGAAACATGGGTATGACAAAACTAGAACTCAAAGGCAGTTGGAACGAGATCAAAGGCAAACTAAAACAGAAGTACGGACAACTCACCGACGATGACCTGACCTTTGCCGAGGGTAAAGACGATGAATTACTCGGCCGTTTGCAACAACGGCTCGGCAAGACCAAGGAGGACATCCGTCGCGAGCTAGAAGGGCTGTAAAACCTCCCCGGCGTTCCCAGCCTCGAGAGCGAAGTTAAGCGGTTGCCGTTCGCGCGCATTGACGCGCTGACGGAGGCGTTATCTATGTACCTACTATGAAAGACGCTCTCGATCTTTTGAAACAGGCTGCTTGGGATTGGTTCGACGATAGCGCTCCGACCCTGGGCGCCGCCGTCGCGTACTACACCGTCTTCTCACTTGCCCCCCTCTTTGTCATCGCCGTATTCATCGCCGGCCTGGTCTTCGGCCAGGAGGCGGCGCAGGGTCAGATCTTTGTTCAATTGCGTGCGTTGATCGGCGAGACCAGTGCCGCCGCCATGGAAGACGTGGTGGAAAGCGCCAATTCACAGCCGAAGACCGGCGTGTTTGCCACGATTGTCGGATTTGTTGTTTTGATTGTCGGCGCCTCGGGAGTTTTTGCGCAGATGCAGGCTTCACTCAATGCCATCTGGCGCGTGGAACCCAAGCCCGGACGCGGTATCTGGGGGCTTCTTCAAGATCGAATCCTCTCTTTTGGCTTTATACTCGTCGTCGGATTTCTCCTTCTGATCTCCCTGATTCTGACCGCGATCATCGCGTTTATCGGAACATGGTTTGGCGGCTTCCTGCCTGGCGTCGAGACGCTCATCCAGATCCTGAACGCCATCCTCTCCTTGGCGATCATCACCTTGCTCTTCGCCATGATTTTCAAGTTTCTGCCCGATGTGAAGATCGCCTGGCGCGATGTCTGGATCGGTGCCCTGATCACGGCCGGGCTCTTTACCGCAGGCAAAGAAATTCTCGGGCTCTATCTGGGAAAGAGTGGCGTGGCTTCGTCCTACGGTGCGGCCGGATCCCTGATCGTCCTGCTCTTATGGGTCTACTACTCGGCGCAGATTGTCTTTTTCGGAGCCGAGTTCACGAAGGCTTATGCAAATAAATTCGGCTCGCGTGTCGTCCCGGCAGAAAATGCAGTCGCCGTGGCGAAAAGACGGTTGACCTGAATCCACGAGCGTCCTGCCTAAGAAAAAACAGAGCAGCACGCGGCTGCGTTCTACGGCTTCAAGTCAACCGCGGCTCTGTTGCTGCCGTCCATATAAAAGGGCACTGATTCATGCTCGTGAATGATTAGCCATCTTCCTTCGATCTTGCATAGGCCAACTGTTTCCCGCAGCCAGATATCTGTTCTCTCGCCGCTAACCTTTTGGCCGCTTATTCGGTTAAGGCTGTGACAGAAGGCCACATCGTCGCCAACCCTTATCGTCAGATCGCGGATCTCGAGGCTGATCGGTCCTCGAAAGGTCTTAAACCACTCTTCCAGATTCTGCTTCAGATCACTCTGTGCTTGCAATGGAGGCGCTAGAAAAAATCCCACACTTTCCGGCGACGTATGCGATAAAACTGCGTCGGCATCCTTGGCGCAAATCGCGCCTGCCCAAGCCTCAATTACCCGGCGGATTTCGGATTCGTTCGTTGCTTCGTTCATAAGCGATTTCAGGTTTTTACGGATCTCGGACACGTCGGAAGAGGCTGTAGTTCTTAATACTCATCATGACGACGCCACCACTCGTAGGGTGGTGTCTGCGGCCATCCGGCTGGTGAATCCTCCCACTGCTCTTGTCGGCCGAGCGGTGTCAGGTCGAGCAGAGCGAAGCTACTGACCAAGTGCTCAACACCGCGAGCAGTCGTGAAGTAGGTCTGGAAAATAGCATCGCCGTTTCGCAGGAACACGCTGAGTCCAAAGGTTTCGCCTTCTGGAGTTGTGAGTCCGAAATCGTCATTGAAATCCGTGCCGGCGGAGGAAAACCATGGGATCGCTCCATCCCATCCGCCGTCTGTACGCCTCGAGATTTGCGAGCGGCGCGCGCGAGACCAGCACAAGGGAAGTGTTGCGAGTGTGCAGGTGCGCAACCGGACCAAGGTGGTCGACCACCATGGAGCAGCCTGGACAACCCGCCGAAGGCCAGCCGTCAACATCTGGCGCAAACATGAAATGGTAAATAATGAGCTGGCGACGTCCGGCAAAGAGATCAAGCAGACTTGCTTTGACCCTCGGGTCCCTCAAAGATGTAGTTCTTCTCGATCGGGAACATCGGCAGGCGGCGACGTTCGGCCGTGAGACATCGCGCGCCCGCGTAGCCGCCTTCTCCTTGACCAACAATTGGTCTCGAGCTCGCTGCCACTCCTCCCGCGAGATGATCGGCGGATGGCTCATCAGTGATTCGTTTTAGAGTTCTCTTTCGACGACATGGGATCCTTCACGGTTGTCTTTGTTTTTCTTCTTAGATACTTCGAGGCGGCAAGGGCTGTCCATCCGGTGGTGGTGGCAGCAGCAGCAGTTGCAGCGCGATGGTAGCAAGGCAAAACGGACACATGGCTCAAGCTGCTCCTTTCCAACATGTGCAGTTTCGCCGGGTCTACCATCGCCATGAATGACGAGTTCGGAAGCTGTCATGATATGGTCATGAAAAAATCGCAAGCCTTCATAGAAGTTTGTGAATTTCAATACTTCGACGAACGAACCGATCGAAAAAGGACGCCTCCAGAAAGTCACGCCGAGACCATGACCATCGATCCTGGGGTTCAGGGATGCTCGGGCCAATTGATGTTATCCAGCAGCTGGGCCAGCCGCACACCGGCTTTAGTCAACTGTCGCGCAGCATAAACGCGGTTAGCGTCCAAATAATTGACGGGCAATTCAATGTCGATCCGCAGGAGATTCTTGTCTGCATCGACCTCTGTTTTCTGAAAGACGATCCCTAGATAGGCCAGAGCGGCAATGCGCACCGATTCGATCACCCACACTTCTGGCCAGCCGTACAGGTCTCCCGGCGTTTTCGTGGTCTCTTCGGTGCTGATGTTCTTTGATAGGAGATCTGCCAGCGCTGTCGCCTCGGCAGTATCGTGAATCGCTTTAACAAGCAGGACGTCCCAGAAAGCGTGCAGTTGTTCGGAAGGAGTGGTTCCATAAAAGAGAAGATTTCCGCCGCGGTCGTTCGGTTTCCCGAATGCCTGTGCCGGAAAGGTAATGAGCTCGGCCCTGCCCGGTCTATCGAGAGTGTAATAACCGGTCCCACAGTGCAGGGGCTGGTGCACGTCACCGACCAAATGGACGAGAAGCCGGAGTGCCTGCACCTTGGTAAGCTCCTGCGAATTTGAAACCGGCGCTTCAAGAACCTGAATACAACGGGAAATCGCCTTGGCGATGCTGTCTTGTGGTGTGAACGCGCGGGCCTCCTCGGCAGATAAAGTGCCGAGCGGAAGATTGACAAAATGCCATGTCCGATTGTTGGGGAACTTTCGATTAAACTCCTGGGCTTCGGAGTCTTCATTCAGCGGTCCCTTACCACGTGCAGCTGAGACGAGATCGTCGGCCCAAGAAGCGACCGAGACGAGGCTCTCGTCGCCGCCTTCCGCCAACAAGTGTTTCACGTTCGCGCGAGTGTCAGGAGAGATGAGACGCTCGGCGATCAACGCGATGACTGCGTGACCTTCGGGTGCCCAGGAAAACGCCTTTGCGGGCCAGAGGGCCAAAGACGCCAAGCCGATCAAAACTGGAAGGAGACTCTTCATGCGCCATCCTACCGAGTATGCGGCAAGGTGGCTAGCGATGCGACAGCATCACCTTAACACAGAGAACCTGAAGTAATTCTTCTCTATCTTATCGGGAACGAGGATGCGAAGCGTCCTTTCGAAATTCGCGATCTCCCTGCTTTCGATCAGCTTGAAATTGTTTTCCCTTTCCAGGAACTCATCCGTGAAAATCCTCTTAATTGCCAGATACGACGCGAACATCGTCGTTGGAATATCGAATAACTTGAACTCCTTCCCGTTCACAAAGTCTCCCTCGATGTAAAACGGAAACGGTCTGATCTTGGTTTCGACGACAATCTGCTTCAGGCCGGCCGCCCGCCTCTTGAAGCTGTCCTGGTCAAGTTCCACGAGGTTCTGCGGAATTTGCACCTCGATGGTTCGGTACCTGTTGATGATATCGCACTCGGTTTCTGAGATCTTTTTGCCAGCCGCGTCCTTCTCTATGATCTTTATCTTGTCGGAGTGTTCGAAGGCTTCAAATACCCGCCGCAAGAAGTTATTGTAGTAGCCTATCGCGAGCGAGGTGGAAGGAAGGAGAGTGAAATGCTGGAGTCTTTCGGCTACCTCCATTTCTTCTCGTATTCGACTGCAGGCGTTCCCGACAGCCGCAACCAGGTTGTCTCTTTTTCTGAACTTCGCAACCTCGATGCCACTCCAATCAGAGAAGAGCTCGACACCTTCCTCCAATACCAGAAAGGTGCGGTTCGGTCCGAGCCGGCCGAGAAATAGTCCAAACTCAAAGATGACATTGTCGCGAGTAACTTTGACCTGCTTCTCTCTGATAATCGCCTCGTCATCACCCGTGAAGACAGCAATTACAAAATCATAGAAACTGGCGCGGTTAAGCAGCGTATCGAGGTAGTTCCTGTTAGCTTTGAAAATGTTTTCGCTCCAAATATCCACATCGGCTTCGCTGTCGAAGTGGCTTTTTACGGCCCGAGCCAACGGCAGAGCTTCTTTGGAAGAAGCTATGAAAATATTCGCGCGCCTTTTGGTTGCAGTATAGTTCGGCATGAAGTGTCAGTAAGAAACTAGACCTAATGCTCTCTAATAAAAGCACTCCGGGCCGCGGCCTGCTCGCCCGTGAGATCCCGAAATCGTGAAATATTTTTTTGCCACATCCGAATGCGGGAGTCAAGCCGCGGGAAACCGCACGGAGCTCCGCTCATTCTCGAGTCGAGTGCGCTTTGGCATTGACGAGCCGCCCTGGTGTAAACGATTTGGTCCCGGTGGACCTAGCCACCGCAGAAAGGACGCCAAAACAGAATCAGTTAGTCGTGATTGAAAAGGTCAACAAGTTCTATGGCGACCTCCATGTGCTTAACGACATCACGACAACCATCACCCGCGGCGAAGTCGTCATCGTCATCGGCCCATCCGGCTCTGGAAAATCGACGCTCTGTCGGGCGATCAATCGGCTCGAGACAATCGACTCCGGAACCATCCTCATCGACGGCAAGCCGCTCCCTGAGGAAGGCAAAGAACTCGCCAGACTGCGCGCCGATGTTGGGATGGTCTTTCAATCATTTAATCTCTTTGCGCACAAAACCGTCCTCGAAAATGTGACGCTCGGACCGATCAAAGTCCGAAGCGTAAAACCAAACGACGCTCGCGCAAGGGCCATGCTCCTGCTCGAGCGCGTCGGCGTTGCCAACCAGGCACAAAAGTATCCTCACCAGCTTTCCGGCGGACAGCAGCAGCGCGTGGCCATCGCGCGCTCCTTGGCCATGGACCCAAAGCTGATTTTGTTGGATGAACCGACTAGCGCCCTCGACCCTGAAATGATTTCCGAAGTGCTCGATGTCATCGTGAACCTTGCAAGCGGTGGCATGACAATGCTGGTCGTAACTCATGAAATGGGTTTTGCCAGTAACGTGGGCAGCCGGGTGGTTTTCATGGCAGACGGAGAAATCCTTGAAGAAGCTCCGCCGGCGGAGTTTTTTAGGAATCCTCAAACTGCGCGAGCGGCCGATTTCCTGTCGAAAATACTCGCGCACTAAAAGGTTGAAAGGAAGAGTAGTCTCCGCATGAGACAGGCAAGGTTCACACTAGCAGTCTTCGTGGTGGCGGTCGCCGGCGCGCTGACTCTGAATTCATGTGGCGACTCCAGCAAAACGTCGAGCACCGGCAATGCCGAAGCGAATGGTCCTTATCAGCTTGCCGTGAAGATTGATCCAAAATTCGAAGCCGGCAGCACCATGGAGAAACTCTCCAAGGCAAAAAAGATCACCATTGGCACCAAGTTCGATCAACCCTTGTTTGGTCTGAAAGGGCCGGACGGCAAGCCCCGAGGCTTTGACGTCGCAATCGGCTCGCTGGTCGCCTCACGCCTGGGAATTCCTTACGAAAATATTGAGTGGGTGGAGACGGTCTCGCTCAACCGCGAACCCTTCTTGCAACAGGGGCGGGTAGATATCGTCGTGGCAACTTACACCATCAACGATGAACGCAAGAAGGTCGTCGACTTTGCCGGGCCTTATTACGAGGCGGGTCAATCGATCATGGTTCTTAAATCGAACACCGACGTGAAAGGCCCCGAAGACCTTCGCGGCAAGCCGGTCTGCTCGGTCGAGGGTTCCACTCCCGCGGCACGCATCGTGAAAGATTACGGCGCCAATCTCGTCGCGACCGACGCCTACTCGAAATGCCTCGAGCCACTACGCAATGGTCAGGTCATTGCAGTTACCACTGACAATGTCATCCTGGCTGGTTTTGTTGACCAGAATCCCGAGTTCAAACTCGTCGGCGAACCTTTCACGAAAGAGCCATATGGCATAGGTGTGAAGAAGAACGACGACAAATTGCGCGCGTTTATCAATGATGTTCTCGAAGATGCCGAGAAGGACGGAACCTGGAAACGGCTTTGGCAGGAAACGGCCGGCAAGGTTCTGCCGACTCCCAGTCCACCGGTGCTCGCGCGATACTAAGATCTCCGCCGAACGTTCTTCATCGCGGATACAAGATTGCCAAGGACGAGTCGTTGAAAGTCATCCTTGAGAACTTTGGTCTGTTTTGGCTCGGTTTCATCTCCACCCTGAAGTTACTCGGTGTCTCTGGGATCGGTGCGCTCCTCCTGGGCACGTTGATGGCTTCGTTGCGTGTATCCCCCTTCGGTTCTTTTCGAGCCCTCTCCGCCATCTATACCGAGCTTCTTCGCAACACTCCTTTGACCCTGGTGTTTTTTTTCTGCGTGTTCGTTCTGCCGAAACTCGGCATCGTCCTCGACTTTCAAATATCCGCGATAGTTGCCTTGACCGCCTACACAGCTCCCTTCGTCGCAGAAGCACTCCGGTCGGGGATTAACGGTGTGCCGATCGGTCAGGCCGAGGCGGCTCGCAGTCTTGGTCTAAGATTCGACCAGAGTACTAACGCTAGTCGTTCTTCCACAAGCTGTGCGCATGGTTATTCCTCCTTTGATCAATGTGTTCATCGCGCTAACCAAGAACACCTCGGTCGCCGGAGGCTTCTTTGTCTTTGAGCTCTTCAGCGTTGGAAAACGCCTGGCCAACTTACATGGTTCGGCTGTCGTTCCGATTCTGGTCGGTATTGCGTGCTTCTACCTTCTTATTACCGTTCCCCTCGGTCAGTTGTCTCAGCGGCTGGAAGCCAGAATTGCGCTCGTCCGATGAGTTCCTCAGTTCTTTACGATGCCCCAGGTCCAAAGACGCGCCGGGTATCAAACATTGTCTCGATTGTTGGTTTGCTCGCGATTGGCAGTGCCCTCGCGTGGCTGCTAGCGACGCTCGCCGCGCCCCGCGAGATTCGACCGGGTTTGGTCCAACCCGGCCTGTTTGACTCCTCGCGCTGGAATATCTTCTACGAGCCTTTCCAAGGCTACAGCCCCTTTCAGGTTTGGTACGGAATCTTCACCGGACTGGCGGCTACCTTTAGTGCTGCAGTTGTCGCGGCGTTGCTCGCCATGTCGCTCGCCCTTGTGGTCTGCCTTTTGCGCCTGACGAAGAACGCAGGCGTGCGAGTGCCCACGGCGGTGATGCTGGAGTTCCTTCGCGGGATGCCGATTCTGCTAATGATGCTGTTCATCCTACTCGTCTCTGGGATCTCCGTTTTTTGGGTGGTTGTGGCATCATTGGCTCTATACAATGGTGCCGTTATCGGTGAAGCGATTCGCTCGGGAATCCAATCTCTGCCGCGAGGACAGCGCGAGGCAGGTCTCGCTTTGGGGCTTAGCAGTATCCAGGTCCGATTAATCATCGAGTTGCCGCAGGCCTTGCGCCAGATGATGCCAACAATTGTCGCTCAGTTGGTGGTTTTGCTAAAAGACACGTCCCTCGCTTACATCATCGGATATGAGGATCTTCTTAAGAAGATTACCCATCTCTCGAACTTCTACGGTGACCGTTATTTCTTTTCCGTGTTCTTTGTCGCCCTCGTCGCCTACCTGCTGGTGAACCTGAGCATCTCGCGTTTCGCCTGGCACCTATCCAAACACGTGCACTAACAATCTGCCAACCCAAGGCGTGCTCGCGAAAGCTTTCCAAGTTCTGCAACGGCAGGAGGCGCAACCGCAGTACTCGTTGCAAAAACAGGAAGCAGGCTCAGAAGCTGGCTGACGTTTTCTAGGAAGCGGCAAACCCCAAGAGCACAGCGGCACAAACCAGGCGCGTGATTGCGGCCCTCCATGCGGAGATCACGGGCGAGGGCTTGCCAGTTCAGACCTTGCGGCAATTTTTTCATCAATGGAACGAAAGTAAGAGGGCGGAAACAGTCCTTCCACCGTGGGACATTACGAGAACCTGGCGGCGAAGTTTCTCGCCTTCATGGGCGAGCGAGCGGATGCCGACATCGCAGAGGTGACTACGCACGATATACTCGCCTACTGGGACAACGGGGGAGCGCAGACCGGATATCAGTTCCGGGTGATCTTGAACTAATGACCGTGAAGCCCCCGTCCATCCGAGGGCTCGCGCGACGTACGAATTCGATCTATTGTAATCGAGCGGTGGCAATCCGCGATCTCCGCCCGGGGACACGAACTGAACCGGCGGCCAAGGCCGTGTGATCTCTACAGCGAAACAGGAACAGATCTCACCGAGGAGCTGACTCATGGCTAAGACTGGGCATGACTCCGCGACGGACCCGAAGGCCCTCCTTGGCCAAACTCGCGGCGCAAAACATGGCGGTAAAAGAAGAGCAGGGCGTTGAATGCCTGATTGTGCGTTGCGCCTGCGACGTTCTGGCGCACGGCAAGATCTGTCAGAAATCCTTTGACATCTTCCGTGTTGAGATGATCCGGGGGCTTGCCCCGTAGCTTCGCTCTTGCCCGCCGATTTTGTCGACGCAAAGCGATGGCCCATAAATTCGCGAAAGTAGCCCGCGATTCCCTTCTCGCTGGTGAGGTTGGGCACGAAGGCGTTCAGATATATGCGGTCGATACATTCCAGTTCCAAAACGACATTTTCGCGTTGGAGTTCGGCGACCGAGGGAGCGATGCTCAGAGTTGCCGTCCGGTTGGGTTCTTGTCCGCCCATTTTGGGCCAACCGCCGCTTGACGGCTATATTCCGGTTCTCGCTCCGGCGAAAACCGCGCTACCTAGCCGGACGCCCTTTCCACCGCTTTATATCTCGCTTGATCTGAGGCGCAGCCTCGTTAGGTCATCGCCCTGTTCCAAATTCAGGGTTAATACGCGTGCCATTCACGTGTTTGGGTATTTAAATTCTATCACGATGTGTGATGCTTCAGGAGAGGGAGCGATTTGGAAACTTTCCGCGATCGTTCTGCTGAGTTGCTTTTTTCTCTTGGGTTCCCTGCGAGCGCAAGCTCCACCAGCAGCGCCGCCACCCGTAGCATCGGAGAGCGCTCCGCCTAGGTTGTCAGCTGAAGAGCTCAATCAACTGCTCGCTCCCGTCGCACTCTATCCCGATCCTCTTGTTGCGTTGATACTGCCCGCATCCACCGTGCCGTCGGACCTAGTCCTTGCCACGCGTTATCTTTCCTCAAACGGCGATCCGGCGCAGGTGGCGAACCAACCATGGGATGACAGTGTCAAGTCGCTCGTCCGGTATCCGGATGTTGTGAAATGGATGGACCAAAACCTTGAGTGGACGACACAGGTCGGCGAAGCCTTTCTTGACCAACCGGCTGAAGTGATGAATGCCATTCAGCAACTCCGAGCGCGGGCTATAGCTGCGGGCAACCTCATCGATACTCCACAGCAAAGGATCGTGAAGGAAGAAAGCTGCGTTTGCGTTCGCATCGTGCCGGCAGAGCCCGAGGTGATCTATGTGCCGCAATACGATCCGGAAGTTGTGTATGTGCAGCCCTATGCACCGTATCTCAGGCCCGCGTTGACCTTTGGAGTCGGGTTTGCCGTCGGCCCTTGGCTCAATTACGATTGTGATTGGCCACGGCGCAGGGTGTGCGTGGGCGACTGGCATCCAGGATGGAAGCACGACTGGAATCCAGGATGGACCTGGAACCGAGGATGGAGAGGGGACTGGAATCGGAAAGGGGGCGGCGATTACGCGGTCAATGTTGTTAGTATCGACAGATACAGCGCGCGATTTTGGGAGCCCAACCCGAGGATCCACCGCCAACACTGGCAGCGCCAGCGTAATGATAACTTCGATCCGAACGCCCATGGCGCGGGTCGACGATTCCCAGCCGTCGCAAGGCCATCGCGGCTAGACTTAGGCGGCGGAGGAGAAATTTTTGGGGACGGCGGACAACACAAGGGCGCTCGAGAGCTCAAGGGCGGCGGACAACACAAGGGCGCTCGAGAACACAAGGGCAAAGGGGGCAAGGGCGACAAAAAAGAGGGAAAAGGCAAGGACTGAGCTTGATCCTCATCCGGCTTGCTTCGTGACCGTCCGTCGTCCTTCAGGCAATTCGTACTTTTTCGGCTTGCCCTACCGCAAGAAGATGAAGACCGTATTCAGTAAACTAACTATTCGGCCTATGAAAGCCGCGATCACTATTTTGTCCTTACTCGTGGCGATCTGCCTCGGACTTCTGGCTTATCAGCAGCACACGTATTCCACGCTATTTGAACGGCAAAACCAAGCGATCGCCCTCGTTCAGAGGCAATACGAAACGAGCCTTCGCGAGAACCAAGCCCTCAGAGCGAAAGGCGAGATTCAAGCTCGCTCACAGATCGCTCTTTCACAGGCGCAACCTATCGCAGTTCGCTATCGAAAAATTTTCGAGGCGCAGAACCGAGCGACGCGTTAAGTATCGGGCCGGGTGCACCTGACCTAAACCTGTCCTAGCGACTGTTCGGTGCCGCCCTCGCTTGCGCGTCATGGCGCGTCACCTGCTCATCGTTGACCGGCGGCGACCCGCGTGCGACAAACCGTGTGGTGTTCCCTCCCCTCTCACCCCTTTGGAATACTTGGAACTGGCTTTCGCAAAAGAGGCCAGACCGCGGCTTGCCCAAGAAACTCCGCGGAACTAACCGGCATGAAGATTGCGATGACCATTCGCGGTGGAACCTACGTCATCGACCCGAGTGGCGAAGGGGCACCGGCGACAGTTGAGCGATGCGCCCTGGTTCCAAAAGCAGATTGATCGCGATCAGCTCAACGCAAGCTCTTCGCCACGGAAAGATAGCAACAGCAGTTCGAGTTTGTTGAGGGCCTCATGCTCATCGGGCCCGGTCGCTTCGAGGGCGACCCGGTCGCCACAATTCAAATTGGCAGTAAGCACTTCCAGTAGGCTCGCCGCCGAAAACCTCTCACCGCCCTTCCAGATCGTGATGGTGCTCTTGAACCTAATCACCCACCGCACAAAGAGCGCCGCCGGCCTCGCGTGCAACCCGAGCTTGTTGACAATCTGGACCTCTCTCAACATCTGAGGAACATACAGTCGCCCGGATCGGCTTCCAAATCACGAAGTGAAAATCCCGGCTTGGGAGGCAACGATCAGGGGGCTGCCCGATAATTCAGGCGACGATTAACCGTGGGCTTCGGACTCGCCCAGCTTCCAAATTGCTCAGAGCCTAGGACTTAGGGGCGACTTCCGAGCCTGGGAGCACTTGCTGCGGGTGCCAGGGCCCTAGTCCGCGTCAAGAGCCTCTTCCGATTCTGAGTGCTTCACGAGAGCCTGACATACTCCTCCAGACACCTGAAACGGCGTCCCGAATAAGCTCCATCCATTCATCATGTGGGCCTTGACGAACTTTTCGAGTTCGCTTGGATGGGCATATGCGACCAGCTTGTAATCGACAAAGTTATTCACAGGAAACATGGGATTGCTGATAACGTTGGTGAGCCTCCCGCCTCCTATAGCCTCTTTGCGAACGTTTAGTGACGAACGAGTTTTTTTTAATCCCGACTGGGCGAATGAACAGCTCCGTAGACTTTTGGACAGTTATAGGGCAGCAGCGCGAAAACGTCAGAACCCAAGAACCTTCGTACGTGATTTGCTATCAGGGACATACGGCACAAGGATTCGAACCAGGGACCTAGTGATTACAAATTAGTGCAAGGGACCGCAAGCCCAACGACATGTCAGCAAGCTCCTGGAAACGGTCACGGACTTACTCGGAAATGGTCTTACCAATGATAGAGTCTAGACGTAAGAACCTGATAATCAATATGGTGGAGGCGAGGGGAGTTGAACCCCTGTGTCGGCAACAGAGATCCACTAATGTTCGCAGACGTCCATTTTACAAGGGTTTGTCCACATTGGACATTGACGGACATTCTCGGACACTCTAACTGAGACTCTAACCACACATTTGCAAATGTCCTGCGTTTGGAAACCGCCGAAGAGCCGATTCTGGATCGCGCAGTTTACCGATCACACTGGTACACGACGCAATCGGAGCACGAAGACAACCGACCGTCGGAAGGCAGAGAAGCTAGCCGAGCATTACGAAGAGGCATACGCGAGAAAGCGCACCGCCCGGCAGATCCGAGAAGTGATCTCCAGCGCCCACAAAGAAATTACCGGTGAGCAACTGGTCAACAAATCGTTTCGCTCTTTTTCGAAGTCATGGCTTGCGGCAAAGCGGAATGAAGTAGCGGAGGCGACATTAAAGTTCTACTCGAAGGCAGTGGATAAATTCCTCGCTCACCTTGGCACGCTAGCCGATGCGGACTTGAGCGAAATTACCCGTGAACACATTTTGGACTTTCGCAATCGCGAGGCGGAGACGTTCGCACCGAAAACGGTAAACCACGATCTGAAAGCGGTGAAAATGCTCTTCCGATCCGCAAAGCGGGACGGATTGATTGCTGATAATCCGGCCGAGGATGTCAAAACTGTCAGCCAACGGGGAGAGAAGCGGACTGGCGTCCTTTCTCCATGGATGAGCTTCGCGCCGTTCTCTCCGTAGCAGATGAGGAATGGAAGAGCATGATTCTTTTCGGCCTCTACAGCGGGGCGCGCCTTTTTGATGTGGCAACGCTGACGTGGCAAAATGTGGACCTTCCCGCCAAGGAATTGCGCTTCATCGCCAGAAAAACGGGCAAGACGATCATCGTTCCCCTGGACGGGCCGCTGGCCGCGCACGTCGAAGCGCTGCCTGCCGCCGATTCCGTTAACGCCCCGCTGCATCCCCGTGCCTTTGGCATTGTGGAAAGGCAGCGAAAAACGGGCCATCTTTCAAATCAGTTTGCGGATTTGCTCGCGCAGGCCGGACTAAAGGAGAAGCAGCCACACCGCAAAACGCTTCGCAGGGAACACGGGCGATGCCGCGCGCAGGCCGACATCTCGTTCCACAGTTTGCGGCATACCGCCGTCACCTTACTGAAGGAAGCCGGAATCCCCCAGGCGGTCGTCATGGAGCTTGTTGGCCACAACAACCAGGAAATGAGCCAGCATTATACTCGCGTAGGCCGTATGGCCCTGGAAGGTGCGGCAAGAGCATTTCATGACCTTCTGGCTCGTTAACCGGCTCTCCGGAGGAGGAGGGGCCGCTGCGTTTCCAGAACTCGGCCCGAAATTGAATCGGCGGAGACTGTGGCCTTCTGGCCAATTCTGCGCAATCATCGTGGGGTTCTCTGGCAATGCGGGCGCTGATCGTAGGGCACTCGGAAAAGGGGCGCGCTAAAACCGCAAGACCCTTCACGCGCTTAGGCACCTTCTGCTGTTCTTTGCCGCTTGCGGAATCCGTCCAGCCGCTCGCGGATTTGCTCCTCAGTGTATCCTTTGACTCTCATCATTGCTTAGCACATCTTAGTACGTCTAGCAAAGGCCGACAGGGTGGTGCTGGCCAGATTTTGGCTTTTCCCAAGCGTGTCCAATAATCATTCTATTGACAGGCACGTGGGCTTAAACTAATCTCACTACCGACATAGGAAGACACCTTCAGTAGGGTCCTCGAGAAATGATTGGGCACCTCTACCAAGTAGAACCCAAACAAACGCGAGACATCCTTTTCAAGACTGAAACCTTCTTAGCCAAAACTCAACCTGACTGATCTCAGCGCCGCGAGCGCGAGACACCCATCCGCCGGTTGAGAAACCTCAAGACCTGACTGACCTCGTGCTTCCGAGTGCGAGGCGCTCATGGACGGCTGAAGAACCGATAACCCGAAAGAAAAGGAGGATTCTTATGTCCCGAAGGACTCTGTTGCGCACAGATTAGCGCGCGAAATTAAGCCTATGTGGCTTCGCCTGCCGGTGGCCGTGAAGCAAACCGGCATTTGCCAGGCGAAGCTATACCAGTGGATCAAGGACGGGCGAATCCGTTCGGCACACATTCGTGAACCCGATAAAACCAGGGGAATCCGTGTCATCGATGCGGAGAGCCTCAACGAATTCATCGAAAGCATGGCGGGAGGAGGTGCGAGCACGTGACTACGCCGACGCACACTACCGCACCAATCCCAGCAGCCAACTACACGCCGCTCAGTAAAGACCAAATCGCCGCTCCATTGGACTTGGCCCAGCGTACTACCTCACCAATCAAAATAGCCAGCGGCGCTTTTGTTCCTCGAGTGGACGGACCACAAAGGAGCCCGTGTACCTCTTTGGCTTCTCTAGGTCGCATCTGTACCAGCTCCTAGCGGAGGGAAAGATTCGTTCGACCTGTGTTAGACGCAGAGGAGCACTTCGAGGTCGGCGTCTTTTTTGCTGCGAATCGATCCGGGCATTGCTCAACAAGCATGCAGAGTGAGGAGAGAGGAACAATGATCCCCGAAAAACCGGACCCTTGTTCGCATTCTTCACGCGATGTCGATAGCAGCTCACCGGCATAACCGGAAGCGGCGTCGAGAAAAGAGGACGCAGTGAGAGCCTTTCGTCGAACCCATCGACATCGCTACCGCTCCAGCAAACAGGGCGTCCTCCGCATTATAGCCAAGCGCCATCGGCTGAGTAAGAAGTCGCCCTTTGGGATATTACCTACGACCACGTCTGCCGCGCCAAGCTTACCCAAGAAGACCTCGAGGAATACCAGTGGCTAATCCTTAGAGCGCTTTCGGCGCTGTCTGCGGAGATTGGAATTTCGTTCACCGCAGGGGTGCCAGGGCCGGATGGCTCGACCGGTTTCCTTTGGCTTTTTCGTCCTGGCCGAGAGCCGCGGCAAACAAACGACCGCGAACCTCCTCCCGGCGAGACTTCAGTGTCCTTTCTCGTGAAGGAGGAATCTTAAGTGACCCGCGCCGCGAAGCCCCACCTCCACCGCGTTGCTCAATTGGCTGACCGGCTTTTGGCCAATGCGGTCACCGGGCTCGAATACGATACGGACAACCCGATCGGAGGCAACGCCTGATGAGTGACTTCCCTGCTGCCGGCGATTGGCGCGATACAATCATATCCATCGTGGAGAACGCGAAAGACGTCAACACGATAGACATCCCCATCGGCCGCGTCCTCTGATTATATTCGCGACGGGCGCTGGAACGCCCCTGTGACTAAAATTCGAAAAGTGTATGCTGACAGCCTTGAGAGAGCAGAAAGGAACGGCAGCCTTCAGCCGCACAGGGTGGCCAAGGACGCCATTGCCGGGTTCAAGAAGAAACTCCCCGGATTCACGGTAAGTGGTCAGTTCAAAAAACGGGCCGCCTCGGATTTGATCGTTCATTCGGGGATATTTTGCGTCGACATGGACTTGGTGTCTCCTGAAGAACAACCCGGCCTGATCGAACGCCTCAAGGAGGACCCCCATGTCCAGGTAGTATTTGTTTCCCCATCGGGGTGGGGACTCAAAGTGCTGGTTTCAATTCAGCCCGACCCGCATACGTCGCAAAGATGTCGGCAGCCATCTCCGGAGCCGGCGGACATGGCACCACTTTTGCCGTTGCCCTGGTGCTACGGTACGGCTTCGCCCTGACCGAAGAGGAAGCCTGGCCGGTCTTGCTCGAATACAACAGGCGATGCAGGCCACCATGGAGCGAGAAGGAGCTTCGTCACAAACTCAAAGATGCCGCCAAGGAGGGCAGGCAGCCCCTCCCTCGTGGCTATCTTCTTGGCGCAACTTTCCCACATCATGAACAAGCGCCAAAACATCACTACGGCGCATCGAAGTTCGTGCGGGTGGATACACACGAGCCATTGCGAGGCGGGTCAGTTGATCCTAATTTGCACGACACTATCCCGTCGGCCCCGCCGAACGAAGACCAGCGCGATCGCGAATCGGTATTGATCGGGCGTGATTCCGCGGGGCCAGTCATAGACCCCGCCCCAAGCGTGGTAAACCGTGGTACGACGCAAGAACCAACCAATCATCCTCTAAATCGTCCAAGCGCCGCTCAGCCGTTAGGCGCCAGTGCCGGTCGGGGAGATTCCGAGACCACGCAACCGCCACAACGACGTGTGTAGGCCAAGCTCGGGCGCTGGTAGCGCAGAAACGCCAAACGGCGAATCCGGTGTCAGAGAGGAAAACTATCCGCCGATCCGCCCCAAAACCAGACAAAACGTAGAGAGCTCCCAACATTCGACATCCTGGAAGGTAGACGGCGAGGCGGACCGTCGGGTTGCGGCCGTCCTTGAGCATGAGCGCCAGACTGGCGGAGTAGTAGTAGTAGTAGTAGTAGTAGTAGTAGTCCGCTTGATGGGCATCAACCTGTGGACATCTCCTCCTTATACTCCAACGCCGTTCTTTTTGGGCGCGATCCTGCTCCCGGAATTGTCGCTGTTGAGGCGGCCGGCCATGATGTTGTTGAATACGTCCGAGGCTCGAACGGCATAACCAATACCTGCAATCTTCGGTTTCAACCATTCATGTGGGAACGCAACGGCGACTCTCTCGAGCCGCGGACCTTCGATAGCTGGAACGCCATGAGGTCGGTATACAATCGCTCGCGGCATCAATGCGTCTGGAATCCCGTGCAGCAATACCTGATGGCCAGCGGACGGACCCTCTTTAAGAATATGAAATTCGGAGATCTCCGGCGGTTGCAGCTCGACATCAAGACCGACTGTCGGGCCGAATATGAGTTTCCCAACCCGTCTCGAGACCGGATCCTAGCTGTTGCGACAAGCGATTCTTCAGGCCGGGAAGCGGTGCTTGTCTTGGAAGAAGACGCAGACAGCTCCGAAGCGTCGTTGTTGGAGCGTCTGACCATGACAATTCTCGAGTTTGATCCTGACGTCATCGAGGGTCACAACGTCCTTGATTTCGCCCTGGACTACATACTCAAGCGTGCCGGCCTGCTTGGACTTTCCCTTCCGTGGGGCCGTGACGGATCTCGCCTCCGTCGTGGAACGGATTGTTCCGGAAATCCTCGCACCGTTAAAATGAACATCGGCGGCAAACCGGTTGACGTTCCTGGCTTCCGAAATCCACGGCCGTCACATTGCCGACACGCTTTTGATGGCGAGGCTATACGACGTCGCTGAGCGACGGCTCACCGATTACGATCTTAAGTCGATCGCGGCTGCGCTGGGCGTAAGGGCTCCCGACCGGGTGCTTCTTCACGCCGGTGACATTCAACGGGCATACCGGGAGGACCGCGAAAGCTTCATCGCATACGCGCTAGGCGAGGTCCGCGAGACCCGGGCGGTTGCGGCTATCCTAAGCCAGAGCACCTTTATTCAGGCGATGATATTCCCGATGGCATATCAGGACGTCATCACCGCTGGGCCGGCATCGAAGATCAACAGCCTGATATTGCGCGAATACCTGCACAATGAGGTTCCGATTCCGAAGCCGCCGCCGCGGCGCGACTTGCGCGGGGCGCTTTGTGAGCTTCATGTTCGAGGTATCGTTAAGGACGTGTGGCACGCGGACGTTAGCTCTCTCTACCCATCTACGATGCTTGCGTTCGATTGCCTCCCGTCGTCTGACAGCCTGGGAGTCGTAGGGCGCGCGTTGACCGATCTTCGCAATTACAGGCTCGCGTGCAAGCGGGCCGTCGATCACGCCGATGACGCTCAAACCGTGATCCCGCTCAAGGCCCTTCAAGCGGCATTCAAGATTATCATCACCTCGATGTATGGCTATCTATCATGTGAAGGAATGAACTTTGCCGACCCGAGAGCCGCCGAGATGGTAACAGCTATCGGGCGCAACATCATCACACGGATGCGGGATTGGATTGCTTCTCATGGCGCAAACGTGATTGAGCTGGACACGGACGGTCTTTATTTCTCCAAGCCGCCTGATGTCACCATCGCTGAGCTCAAGCGGGGGTTGACCGACGCGCTCCCGCGTGCCATCGAAGTTGAGTTCGCTCGTTACAACTCGATGTTTTCCTACGAGATGAAGAATCACGCTCTCCAAGATGGCGACGGTCGTGTCATCATCAAGGGATCGGCCCTGCGCTCTCGCTCGCGAGAGCCGTACCTCTCGATTTACCAGGGAGCGGTTCTGTCTATGATGCTACGCGACGGGGCGGCCGAGATACCGGCTTTGTTCGATTCCGCGGTTAAGGCTGTGCGCAGCCGATCAATACCGCTGGCCAAGCTGACGAGGAGCGAAGAGGTGAGCGAATCGGTCGATGAATATCGGCGCAGAGTCGAAGCCGGCGAGCGATCAAGGTCGCCATCATACGAAGCTGTAATCGCCAGCGGGAGAGCGTTCCAACGTGGCGACCGCGTGTCGTTCTACATCCGCCGGCGCATCGACGGCGAGAAGAAACGGGATCCGCTTTACAAACGAGCGAAGCTCGCCAACCCGGGCGATGGCGTGCGTGACGAGGATGTCGAGTTTTACATCGAGAAGCTTGAGGACGTTGCCGCGCAGTTCGACGAGTTTGCACCGCGAAACTAAAAACATGAACCACGACGACCCCAACACATCGTTGCCGCCGGCCGGCTGCGTGACCATACTGACCGTCCGGATGTCTGATCCACACGATCCACTAGCCGACGCTGTGTCGCTCGGTCACCGCGAGCCACCGCTCGCAGGTTGCACGTCGCCGGGTTCCCCACCTTGCACCCTGCGACTAATCGCGCCGTCTTGACCCAATTCCTGCCAAATCATCCCCTAAATCCAGGTCGGTGTTCTCGCTCGGTCGTTACAGCCCAACTCGATCGATCTCGTTCGGATGCCTGATACCGTCCGCGGCATCGGCTCCAACCGCATCGAACTTTAGCGGATGATCCTTACGTTGCGCCTCGGCGGCCCGAAGAAGCGGTCCAGGATGGACTCCTCCTCGCCCCGGTGGACAGATTCGCCCCGGAACCCGGTTTTGACCGTCACTCCGCGGTAAGGTCTCCGACTCCCGCCGCTCCCGGCGGCTCCCCGAAGCATGTTCGCCGCCTCGCATTCCGCGATCAACCTAAGACCGTCAGCTGCATGGGAACTCCAATCGTGGCAGGGTTCGTCGCGTGCGATGCCCGTCGATATCTCGCGGACCGTGCGGTAGTTGCTCAAGGCCTCCAGCCCCCGCTCGCATTGAGGAATGCGGAAGCTGAACCTTGGCAACATCTGGCGCAGTCGGTTGACGCCCACCCAGATGTCGTGTGTGCGCGGCACGGCCCTCAGGCTGGTCAGCCCCGCTTCCTTAAGCTCGTTAAGGAACGTGCGCCCGCTCTTCTGCGTTTGCATCGCGTCATGCGGCAAGAAGTGGCTGCCATAGAGATAGCCTTTGCCCAGCATCCGGGCCACGCGTTCAACCGGCGGGATGTCCAGGTCCAGATCGCAATCAATCACACGGATCTCTCCGATCGGGCCAAGTTGAAAATACCACACCGCCGTATTGACGGGGCTGCCCAGATCCCACGTCGTGTGCACCAGCGCGGAGTGGTCGACGATCCAAGGCTTGATCGCCCCTTCCACGCGCAACTTGTCGATCGCCGCAGCGTAGATCGCGCCCTCGACCGGAGCCTGGAAGCACTCCTCCATCACGGTCGGGAATTCCCTTAAGACGAACATCCCCAACTCGGCGCGTTTGCGCTGATACCAACTCATTTGGCCAGATGAAAAATCACCCACCGAGGTGGGCAACCCGGCGAAATACCGAGCGGTCTCCTCGCCAACCTGGCGCGGAACCGCGTCCTTGTAGCTCGGGTCATGTTGCCAAGGGAAGAAAACAACCCGCCAGTCGAGCGGTCCCTTCTGCTCCTCCGGCGTTTCCAGCGCGGACTTGACCAAACTCCACAAATGCCCGTTGCGCCCGCCTTTCCATGTCGTCTCCACGACGCACACGCCGTCGCCGACCGATGGCAGAGCGCCCGTGAGAATCTCCTCGCTGCGGGCAAGGTCGCTCGACTGGATGACGCCCCACTCGCTGATCCACAAAAAGCTGTTCGCCCCGCCGCGGGCGTGCGTTCCCGCGAACATCGCGTTGGTCTTCGCTTCCTCGTGGCGGACGAATTTCACCGCCAGTTCCCCCGTGTTCGAGCGCGTGATGGGCAGCTCACGCTTGAGCGCCGGGTCGAGCGAGTCATAGGCCACCATTACGATATCGCGAAGCTTCTGCCGGGCGTCCTCGATTGTCTGATCTATCAGCGAAATTTGCTGCCCCAACCCGAAGCAAAGCCGGTCCGCGCAAATGACGCCCAAACACGTGCTGATGCCAAGCTGCTTGGCCTTCAGGATGATGATCCGCCTGCACCCTTGCCGGTAGATCAGATCGATGATCTGAGCCTGCTGCGGGCGCGGCGCAAACTTGATTACCGACCCGTCGCGGGTGCGGATCGAGTAGAGCCGCTCCAGCCGCCAGATGGGGTCGCGGAACGCCTCCAGCGCCCGCCGCGTGTCAATGCCTGCCGCCGCTTGCGGGACTGCTTGTTTCCTGGCTTCGCTCACCATTGCTGCTGCCTCCATTAATGCCGCCGCCCAGCGTCCCCCCGCCCGCGAAGAGTCCGCCAAGGAAGGCGGCCAGCTCGGTTCCCGCCTCCAGCCTCACCTCGGTGGGACGGTCCCAGCCAACCAGCTTGGAGAGCTGCGCCCCGACCGCCAGCTTCTGCGGGAACACCGCGTGCTTCTGGCCCCGCGTGATCAGCGCGTCGCACCTCGGGTTGTCCATCGAGGCGTCGCCCGGCTTGGCCTCATACATCTCCACCAGCGACCGGATGTAAGCCTCGCGTGAAAGCGCACACCGCGCCGAAGACTCCGCTTTCAACTCCTCAATGCGCTCGCGCACTCCAGGCCGCTTCATCCAGTTGGCCGCATTGCCATCTGCCTGCTTGCCCGAATATTCAGCCGCCTGACGATATGCGTCGGCCCCCGACAACCCGCTTGCAACGCATTGGGCAAACTTTTCATGCCGGACATTCTTGAGGGAAGCCATGAGTGTAAAGATGACGTGATCCGTCGCATACTGCAAGCAGCTTGCAAATACTGGCTGTTACGAGGGTACTTATTGCAATAATTTACT